>CACYHQ010000041.1 GCA_902774245.1 uncultured bacterium | reverse complement strand
TGACGGGCTGATGAAGAGGGCGTCCTCCAGGGCTTCGCCGGATGCGAACGAGTTCGCGATGCACTGGTTCATGGCGGGCTTCGCGGCACAGGCGATGGTCTTGGTGATGCGTCGCGGGTGGTCTTTGCCGACGCCCGATCCCGCGAGCGCGATAAGATAAATGTTCGCGCGGTTGTTCCGCGTGTCGGCGACGTTTCGACCGACCAGGAGCGACAAACAGGACAGAGCGCCACAGAACGACAGGAGCCTGTTCGGCTTCGGGGCACAGCTCATGGAGAAATCCGTGATCTCGTCGATGAGACCGGGAATGTGCAGGAGCTTTTCGCTGATCTTGCCGGGGTCGCCAGTGAATTCAAGGCTGTTCTCCTTCTTTTCGAGGTCGCCGATGTCGACGGGCTTCGGTTTCATCAGCCCGCTGATATCCACGTTCACGGGTTCGGGAGCCTTCGGTTTGTCGTAACAGCCCGGCTCGTACATCTCGCGGAGCTTGCGCCAGTCGTTGCCGGCACACGAGTTGTGGTGGCATCGAAATCCGATGGCACCAGATGGTTCCTCAATGAGGACGGCAGAGCCGTTGGTGTGCTGCGGATTGAACGGGCAGACCTTGAACACCCATTTGCGGCCGCCGTTGTATGGAACGGGGCTGTTGACGTTGAGGCCGTGTCGGAGAATCCAGTCGTCGAGGATGAAGCCGTTGGATGCAGTCTGCACGGGAACAGGTTCCCGGCTTTCATATCCTGCGGCCGCGACCAGCAGTTCTCTGCTGACCTCGCGCACCTCATCCGGCACAGACATGATGTTCGCCATGCGGTGCGGGCGGTTCGGGATGCTGTCGCCCTTGCAGTTCATCGTGCCGGGCAGACGCCAGATCCGGGCGGGATTGAACACGGTGAGGTCGACATGCACCTTGTCGGTCGATGCGGCGGCGATGCTCGCGATGACATTTTGGACAAGGCCATCGTCCTTCGCGGGAAGGTCGATGCGGTAAAGAAGCTGTGCGCCGTTGCCGGAGTCCAGCATTACTGGCTGCGGCCACCCGACCGAGGCAAGCCCGTTGCGAATCTGCTCTGCTAATTCGAGAGCTGCTTTGTGTTCCTCGTCCGTGCTGGAGATGTTGCTTTTCCTCACTGCGTCGCAGTCGATGGGAAGCCATCGGCGGCGCACAATGTCATCGTCCGCCGTGGTTGCATTCTGCTCGGCGGGACCGAGCCGGTTGAACGCCCGTGCCAGAAGGTCGGGGTCGACGGGATTGAGCGTGACATATGCACCGGCGAAGCTTCGGATTTTTGCGATTGCGTCGGCAGCCTGGGGAATGTGCCCGAAGTCGAAGTACCCGGATTCCGTGTGCGGGCGCTGATACCCGGATGACACGGCTTTCAGGATACGGACCTCGAACACATCCCCCTCGGAGAACAGCAGACGCAGCGCGCGAATGATTTCTTCGCGGTTTGTCATGCCTCCTCCCATCAGTCGAACATGAACACGAGCAGGACGTTGTCATCCTTCTTCGGCTTGTCGGCGGGCTTCGGTGCGGTCTGCGCCGTGCCTCTGCGGAGCCAGGCGCGAAGCTTCGGGGCATTGCGGTGGCGGCAGCGGTCAAGCACTTTCTCAATGTCGCCGCGTTCGGCCACGCGGAGCTTTTGCGTACCGCCGCGAGTGATGGCGTCGATGTATTCCGGCTTCGACTTGACGAACGGGTTCAGCATGTCGTGCGGTGCGTGATAGCCAAGGATGCCGCAAAGATCGCGGGCGGCATACTTGATTCTGCCGTTCATGATGAACGTGCGGACAGGGATTTCACCGTAGAACACGGTTTCGGGTTTGTTGGGCATTGGATGTCCTTTCTGTTGGTTGGTTTATTCTTCAGGATCGTCGTACCACGTCGACAGCGTAGCGAGGGAGAATCCGAGCTTTGCAGCGGCCTCGTCGATCTGGTATTTGACTTCACCGCATTGCTTCGATGATGTTCAGCGCCTTCGCCAGACGCTTCACGGAACGGTCGATCTGTTCGCGGTAGTCTTTTTCTTTTCCCATGATGTTATCCCTCGGTTACGTTGTCAGGGTTGTCGCGCATGGCCTCTTCGCAGTCATCCAGACGGGCGATCAGCCGTGCATTGTCTTCGATTTCGTCGCGGAATTCGCGGAGCTTCATCGCGATGAATTCCGGCCACGGGTATTCGTGCCCTTCATCATCCTTCGCGTAGGCGGGAGGCGTCATCGCCATGTAGGCCAGAATTTCTCTCCACATCATATCGTTGATGGATTCGCATTCCTCGCGTTTGCTGTCGATGTCCCTCTTCCCGATGTGGGAGAGATAGCCGTCGTACTTGTAGTATGTTCCCCAGCTCATATAGGTGCTCCTTTCAGCTCAAAATGGTATGTCGTCCGGATCAAAGTCTTCCACGTGCGGGTCGTCGCCGGACATCGCGACCTCCGCCGAATCGTCTCCCGGCTCGCGTTCGGGACGCTCGCCAAGTTCGTACCTGGTTATCGTTTCGAACTTCTCGCCCGCGGTCGAGCGGACGGTGATTCTCTTCGGTTCGGCGAGGATGCCGGAGTTCGCCAGACGGACTGCCTCGGCAGCGCTGTGCGGTACGGGACACCATTCCGGAGCACGCTCCTTCCACCACTTGACGAACTTGGTTCGTGCGTACCCGGAGTGTTCCGGGCAGACCCATTCGGACTTGTACGTCTGAAACGCCACCTCGTAGTCGATGCGCATCGTGCTCGGCGTGTCGTCCGGCGCATACCGTTTCCGATGCACAGCGTAGAATGTGCGACGCACCTCGTATTCGTCGAAGAAGACCTCGCCGGAGATGATGCCGTCGTGGGCGGCGTGGGCGGTGAGGTCCGAATGCTGCGATGGTGGAAACTCGTATCCGCATTCCGGGCATTTCGCGTATGCCGCATGGATGAGCGCATAGCACTGCGGGCACTTCTTCGCCGGAGCATCGCCGTTGCCGGATGTCTTGTCCTTCACTCGAATCATGTCCACGGGGCCGTGGCGCATGATGTTCCCGCCGTAGTCCAGGACAAGACAGTTGGTCTTCCCGGTTTCGGGCGAGAGCCGTGTTCCGCGTCCGACCATCTGGATCAGCAAGCCTGCCGAATTCGTCGGGCGAAGCAGGACGATGCAGTCTGTGTTCGGCGCATCAAATCCGGTCGTAAGCACATTCACATTGCATATGAATTTCAGCGGCGGCTTCGGCGTCCCGAACAGG
>CACYHQ010000040.1 GCA_902774245.1 uncultured bacterium | reverse complement strand
CTTTGCGATGGCATCGGCAGCCTGGGGGATGTGCTCGAAGTCGAAGTAACCGGATTCCGTGTGCGGTCTCATGTAATTCGCCGACACAGCCTTTAATATCCTGACCTCGAACACATCCCCCTCGGAGAACAGCAGACGCAGCGCGCGAATGATTTCTTCGCGGTTTGTCATGCCTCCTCCCATCAGTCGAAGACGAACACAAGCAGAACGTTATCGTCCTTCTTCGGCTTCTCGGCAGGCTTCGGAGCAGTCTGAGCTGTGCCTCCGCGGAGCCACGCACGGAGTTTCGGGGCATTCCGGTTGCGGCAGCGATCCAGGACTTTTTCGATGTCAGCGCGTTCGGCCACGCGGATTTTCTGCGTACCACCGCGGGTGACGGCATCAATGTATTCCGGCCTCGATTTGACGAACGGGTTCAGCATGTCGTGCGGTGCGTGATAGCCAAGGATGCCGCAGAGATCGCGGGCGGCATACTTGATTCGGCCGTTCATGGTGAACGTGCGAACAGGGATTTCACCGTAGAACACGGTTTCGGGTTTGTTCGGCATTGGATATTCCTTTCGTTGATTGATTATTCTTCGGCGTCGTCGTACCATGTGCTGAGCGTAGCGAGCGAGAATCCGAGCTTTGCGGCGGCCTCGTCGATCTGGTACTTGACTTCATCGTTCCATTCGGTCTGCTCGAAGACAAACTGAAGTTCGTCGCGCATTGCTTCGATGAGGTTCAGCGCCTTCGCCAGACGCTTGACGGAACGGTCGATCTGTTCGCGGTAGTCTTTTTCTTTTGCCATAGGTCAGCCCTCCGTCACGTTTTCGGGGTTCTCGCGCAGAGCTTCGTCACAGTCATCCAAACGGGCGACGAGCATGTTGTTCTCTTCGATTTCCTCGCGGAATTCATTGAGTTTCATTGCGATGAACTCGGCCCACGGATACTCGTTGCCTTCGTCGTCCTTCGCGTAGGCGGGCGGCGTGGCGGCCATGTAGGCGAGGATTTCGCGCCAGAGCATATCGTTGATGGAGTTGCATTCCTCGCGCTTGCTGTCGATTTCGTTCTTCCCGATGTGGGAGAGATAACCGTTGTACTGGTAGTAGGTTCCCCAGCTCATGATTCTTTTCCTTTCTGTTCAAAATGGTATATCGTCCGGGTCAAAGTCCTCGACGTGCGGGTCGTCGCCGGACATCGCGACCTCCGCCGTGTCATCACCCGGCTCGCGTTCGGGACGAGGGCCAAGCTCGTATTTCGTGATGGTTTCGAACTTTTCGCCCGCAGTTGAGCGGACGGTGATCTTTTTCGGCTCGGCAAGGATGCCGGAGTTTGCCAGTCTGACCGCCTCGGCTGCGCTGTGCGGCACGGGACACCATTCCGGCGCACGCTCCTTCCACCACTTGACGAACTTGGTTCGTGCGTACCCGGAGTGTTCCGGGCAGACCCACTCGGACTTGTACGTCTGAAACGCGACCTCGTAGTCGACGCGCATCGTGCTCGGCGTATCGTCCGGCGCATACCGTTTCCTGTGGACGGCGTAGAACACCTGGCGCACCTCGTATTCATCAAAGAACACCTCGCCGGAGATGATGCCGTCGTGGGCGGCATGGGCGGTGAGGTCCGAATGCTGCGATGGTGGAAACTCGTATCCGCATTCCGGGCATTTCGCATACGCCGCATGGATGAGCGCGTAGCACTGCGGGCATTTCTTCGCCGGAGCTTCGCCATTGCCGGGCGTCTTGTCCTTGACGCGGATCATGTCCACGGGACCGTGGCGCATGATGTTCCCGCCGTAGTCAAGGACAAGGCAATTGCTTTTCCCGGTTTCGGGCGAGAGCCGTGTTCCGCGTCCGACCATCTGGATCAGCAGACCCGCCGAGTTCGTCGGCCGGAGCAGAACGATGCAGTCCGTGTTCACTGCGTCGAATCCCGTGGTCAAGACGTTCACATTGCACAGGAACTTCAGCGGCGGCTTCGGCGTCCCGAACAGATCGGCAGGGACAGCCTTTCCCTTGAAACGGTCGAGAATCTCGGCGCGCTCGCCAGCCGGAGTGTCGCCAGTCACGATGGCGCATTCCTGCCCGCTGTAACCCCGGATAGCCTCGGCGACGTGCTGACAGTGTTTCACTGACGAGGTAAAAATCAGGACGGACTTGCGGTCCCGTGTCAGGTCGACGATCTCCCGGCAGGCGGAAAGG
>CACYHQ010000039.1 GCA_902774245.1 uncultured bacterium | reverse complement strand
GATGTCGCCGCGTTCGGCCACGCGGAGCTTCTGCGTACCGCCGCGAGTGATGGCGTCGATGTATTCCGGCTTCGACTTGACGAACGGGTTCAGCATGTCGTGCGGTGCGTGATAGCCAAGGATGCCGCAGAGATCGCGGGCGGCATACTTGATTCTGCCATTGACCGCGAACGCGCGGACAGGGATTTCACCGTAGAACACGGTTTCGGGTTTATTGGGCATTGGAAGTTCCTTTCTTGGTTTGTTATTCTTCCGGGTCGTCGTACCAGTTGTTGAGCGTGGCGAGCGCGAATCCGAGCTTCGATGCGGCCTCCTCGATCTGCCAGTTGACTTCGCTGTTCCAGTCGGTGTGCTCGAACACAAATTCGAGGTCGCTGTGCAGGGCTTCGATGATGTTCAGCGCCTTCGCCAGACGCTTCACCGAACGGTCGATGTTTTCGCGGTAGTCTTTTTCTTTTCCCATGATGTTATCCCTCGGTTACGTTGTCAGGGTTGTCGCGCATGGCTTCATCGCAGTCGTCAAGACGGGCGATCAGCTGCGCATTGTCTTCGATCTCCTCACGGAATTCGCGGAGTTTCATCGCGATGAACTCCGGCCACGGGTATTCGTGACCCTCGTCATCCTTCGCGTAGGCGGGAGGCGTAGCGGCCATGTAGGCGAGGATTTCGCGCCAGAGCATGTCGTTGACGGAGTTGCACTCTTCGCGCTTGCTGTCGATGTCCCTCTTCCCGATGTGGGAGAGATAGCCATCGTATTTGTAGTAAGTTCCCCAGCCCATGTGGGTGCTCCTTTTCGTTTTTAGTTGATTGTTTGATTCTGGCGAATGCCAACTTTCAGCATTCCGTCAAGTTTGCGATGGCATATTTGGCAAAGCCAATACACTCTCAGCGGCTGAGAATAATCCGGGTGATGCATTTCCAAATTATCCGTCTTTCCGCAGAAATAACACTCCGTACCACGTGGAAGTCGTCCATCGCGGATAGCATTTCCAGCAGCTGTACGAGCTTTGTATTTTTCAGGTTCCATTTCTTTTTGTCTCCTCCAAGTTGCTTTGCGAAGAATAACCCTATGGGGCTGACATGAGCGATTACGGTCATAAGCTCGATAATAGTCCGTCTTACGTCGTCTGTTTTGCAATGTATCAGAACGACAACATTCTTTACACTTGTTTAGATGTCCGTCTGCCATGCCTGGATGCGTGTAGAACTCGGAAAGAAGACGTATCCGCCCACATTTGAAGCACCTTTTCTCCATATCTGCACCTCAAAACGGAATGTCAGTTGGGTCAAAGTCCTCAATGTGCGGGTCGTCGCCGGACATCACGACCTCCGCTGTGTCGTCGCCCGGCTCGCGTTCGGGACGCTCGCCAAGCTCGTATCTGGTTATGGTTTCGAACTTCTCGCCCGCAGTCGAGCGGACGGTGATTCTCTTCGGTTCGGCGAGGATGCCGGAGCTTGCCAGTCGGACAGCCTCAGCGGCACTGTGCGGCACGGGACACCATTCCGGCGCCCGCTCCTTCCACCACTTGACGAACTTGGTTCGTGCGTAGCCGGAGTGTTCCGGGCAGACCCATTCCGACTTGTACGTCTGAAACGCCACCTCGTAATCGACCCGCATCGTGCTCGGCGTATCGTCCGGCGCATACCGTTTCCTGTGGACTGCGTAGAATGTTCGACGCACCTCGTATTCATCGAAGAATACCTCGCCGGAGATGATGCCGTCGTGGGCGGCGTGGGCGGTGAGGTCCGAGTGCTGCGACGGTGGAAACTCGTATCCGCATTCAGGGCACTTCGCGTATGCCGCATGGATCAGCGCGTAACATTCCGGGCATTTCTTCGCCGGAGCCTCGCCGTTGCCGGATGTCTTGTCTTTCACGCGGATCATGTCCACGGGACCGTGGCGCATGATGTTCCCGCCGTAGTCCAGCACAAGGCAGTTGGTCTTCCCGGTTTCGGGTGAAAGCCGTGTTCCGCGTCCGACCATCTGGATCAGCAGGCCCGCCGAGTTTGTGGGACGGAGCAGGACGATGCAGTCCGTGTTCACGGCGTCGAAGCCCGTGGTCAAGACATTCACGTTGCACAGGAACTTCAGCGGCGGTTTCGGTGATCCGAACAGGTCGGCTGGAACAGCCTTGCCCTTGAAGCGGTCGAGAATCTCGGCACGTTCGCCAGCCGGAGTATCGCCGGTTACGACGGCGCATTCCTGCCCGCTGTAACCTCGGATTGCCTCGGCGACGTGCTGACAGTGTTTCACTGACGAGGTAAAAATCAGGACGGACTTGCGGTCCCGTGTCAGGTCGACGATCTCCCGGCAAGCGGACAGAACGAGCTGTTCCGTGTCCATCGCGGCTTCGATCTCGTCCCCGATGAACTCGCCGCCACGAATGTGGAGGTTGCTGAGGTCGGCTTCTGCGCGTCCGGCACGAGACACAAGCGGTGACAGGTATCCCTGCTGTATCATCTCTTTGAGGTTGGCCTCGTAGCAGATTTCATTCAGCAGGTTGTCCGGCTTGCAGATCAGGCCGCCCTTCAGTCGGAACGGCGTGGCCGTCAGACCGATGAGGCGAACACGGGGATTGATCCCCTTCATGTCCTGCAGGAACGTTCGGTACATCCCGTCTCCGTCCGGAGCTATAAGATGTGCTTCATCGACGATAATCAAGTCAAAGCTGCCAAGCAACTCGGCTTTATTGTACACGCTCTGGATTCCGGCCACGATGACCGGCTCCTCTGTATTCCGCGAGTTCAGCCCCGCGGAGAAGATTCCGATGGGGACTTCCGGGCAGAGCTTCCGAATCTTGTCGGCGTTCTGTTCAAGGAGTTCCTTCACATGAGCAAGGATGAGCACACGACCGTTCCACAGCGTCACGGCGTCCTTTGCGATCTGTCCGATCACCAGAGACTGATGGTTTTCTTCATTTCTTCCCAGGCTTTCTTATTCATGTGCATGCGTTTGCGGACCTTGTTTTCCGGGACCCCCTTCATGATCATGACGCAGATGGTATATTCCCTTCCATCCGGCAGAGCCTTGCAGAAGTCCTGAACGGCCTTAATCTGTTTTTCGCGGTTGATTCGCTTCATATTCGGTTATCCTGATGAATGCCATTCCATTCGGGGGCATCGGTTCGCGTTTGGTGACGGTGATTTTGTGGATAAGGGAGTCGTCCTCGTACACGCCCGCGCAGGTGAGCGCATCCAGTAAACTCTTCTGGGAGTTGTCGATGTCTCGCCTGCGGTTGTCGGGCGGGTAGAGGTCGAGCTCTACTTGAACGGGGCATTTGAATGTCGCATGCCCCGTTCGCCGGGCTATCGCCGTC
>CACYHQ010000038.1 GCA_902774245.1 uncultured bacterium | reverse complement strand
CGGAACCTCGCATACAACATGGACAGATACTGCACTTTGATGTTACAAGCCGCATAAAATGGAGGATTTCATCGAGAAAATCACAGAAAAAACTATTTTCCCCGTCTTTTAGCCTTGATAAAACGATAACAAAGGCTTATTTTATGGTAACGAAGAATCGCATCCGGCGGTTCTTATCCGTCAACAACCGAACACTATCGCGAAAATGAATTGATAGAGGTTCCCACCAAATGAAAAGGCATTTGCAATGAATCACGCATTAAAATCCGTTCTTTTCGCGGGGCTCGCGCTCTCCGCATCCTCCGCGCTCCTCGCCGGGAATCCGCTCCTCACCGACGTCTTCACCGCAGACCCCGCCCCGCTCGTGGACGGCGACACCGTCTACCTCTACACCACGCACGACGAGGCTCCGCCGCGCCAGTGGCTCGTCATGAACGACTGGCTCTGCTACTCCTCGAAAGACATGGTGAACTGGAAGGCGCACGGCCCCGTCGCCAGCAAGGACACGTTCGAATGGGGCACGCACGACGCCTGGGCCGCCCAGACGATCAGGAAGGACGGCAAATACTGGCTCTACGTCACGCTCTGCGGCAAGGGGCAGTACAGCGGACGCGCCATCGGCGTCGCCGTCTCCGACAAGCCCGAAGGCCCGTTCAAGGACGCCATCGGCAAGCCGCTCGTGTGGGACAGCATGACGCCCGGCCCCGTCGGTTGGGACGACATGGACCCGACGATCTTCATCGACGATGACGGCACGCCGTGGCTCGCGTGGGGGCACACCATGCTCTACGTCGCGAAGCTCAAGCCGAACATGATCGAGCTCGACGGCGAGATCAGAATGATGCGCCTGCCGAACTACACCGAGGGGCCGTGGCTCTTCAAGCGCAACGGCGTCTACTACATGATCTACGTCTCCCACATCCTGAACGGTTTCAACGAAATGGCGTCCTACGCCACCGCGACCAGCATGGAAGGTCCGTGGACGCCGCGCGGAATCATGTGCCGCGACACGAAGAACTCCAACTGCATCCATCCCGGCGTCGCCGAATTCAAGGGCAACTGGTATTTCTTCTACCTCAACGGCGCGCTCACGCTCGCAAACGGCGAAAAAGGCGATTCCCAGCATCGCAGCGTCTGCCTCGACTACATGTATTTCAACCCCGACGGCACGATCCAGATGGTCGAGCAGACCGACAGGGGCACCGAAGCCCCGCCGAAGACCGCCGAACAGATCGCCGCGGCCGTCCCGAAGGGCGAGATCAAAAAGCTCGAACCGTTCCCCGGCATCTCTGCCCATTCCCGCAATAATTATTTCCAGCCCGTCCTCCGCACCATCCCCGAGATGAACACGATGAGCGCCTTAGCCAAGAAAAAAGAAGGCGTCATCGACCCGGCTGTGTACACCATGGATATTCCGTTCCGCGACTGCACCGCGCGATCCGGTTTCTATGAGAACGGCGGCTGCGAGACCCTTGGACAGACTTTCGTCGTCCCGTACGACATGGCTCTGAATGAGTTTCTGATCTACATCGGCGACGGCGAGATCACCCGAGAACAGCCTCAGCACGCCATTAAGGTCGCCCTCTACGACATCACCGGGACCGATCCGAACGCGGACACCTATGCCGTCGGCGAGAACCTCATCCCGTCCGACAACGGCCAGTCCCCGTATTTCGTCTACACGCCGCAGGGGCCGGGCGTAGTCTCAATCAGTTTTTTAGGAAAAGGCGACAATTTGAAAAGCGGGATCATCCTGAAGAAAGACCACACCTATGTCTTCGAGCTTCAGGCCCCGCGCAGGACGTTCCCGATCAGCTGGTTCCGTTCCGAGAAGGACCTCTACCCCCAGGGTGCGGCCTACCGCAACCGCCGCAAGATCACGAACCGTGAACGCGCCTCTGGCGATTTCGCTCTCGCGGTCGGACAGTTTGTAGACTGAAGTCCTTGCCCCCGGCGATTTTTCCTTTGCGCTTTGTCCGCTTAAAAAACAACAGAAACGTTTCTATCGTGGAAAAAAGTATTTTTCGATGCATTTATGCTTGAAAAATACGAAACTAGCTTGTATAATAGCGTACAGGTCATCGGTTCGTCCGCTCATTTGCCCTCAAAACCGATATGAAATTTTCAATCATCCGCCGGATATCCGCGAAAGCGCCGGCAAAAACACACCAAGGAGCCTTATTATGTCCCACAAAACTCTGAAAGCGATGTTCACGGTTCTCTGCACACTCGTGTGCGGCATTGGCATCGTAAAAGCCGATCAGCCCGTCATCAGCCACATCTACACGGCTGACCCGAACGCGTTTGTGTTCAATGACCGCATCTACATCATTTGCAGTCATGACCAAGCAAATCAGGGCGGTTATGACCTTGTTGACTATGAACTGGTCTCCACTGATGACCTCCAGAACTGGACCGACCACGGGCTGGTCTTCTCCGTCGGCAGAGGCAAAGGTCCGTACGGACAGGATAAGACGGATGCCCCGTGGGCCGGACGCTGCTATGCCCCCGGTACCGCGATCCGCGATGGCAAGGTCTACCTCTACTTCCCGGACGGCGCTTCCTCCATCGGCGTTGCCGTGGCCGACAAGCCGGAAGGCCCCTACACCGAGCCGCTGGGAAAGACCCTCATCGCCGGGAATGTTTCAAACTACCGTTCCGCCTGGCTCTTCGACCCCGCCGGATTCGTCGATGACGACGGTCGCGCTTTCGTATATTACGGTGGCAACGGCGACAGTCAGGCCCGCATCATTGAACTCAACAAGGACATGGTCAGTCTCCATCCGGAAGCGATTCACCTCACCGTGCCGCGTTTCTTCGAAGCCTCCTACATGCACAAATACAAAGGCAAATACTACTTCTCCTACAGCACCAATTTCAACCCGACTGCGGAGATGCCCGGCAGCGGCGCCATCGGCTACTTGATGGGCGACTCCCCGACCGGGCCGTTCGAGTACAAAGGCAACATTCTCGACAATCCGAAGCAGAACCTCGGCAACAATAACCACGCCTCCATCATCGAGTACAAGGGGCACTGGTACATCGCTTACCACGACCGCAAACTTGCCATCGCGAACAACCTCCGGAATAAGACCAACTCCCGCAGCGTGAACCTCGACGAGCTGTTCTACAACGAAGACGGAACGATCAAGAAGGTCGTCGAGACCGAACACGGTCCGAAGCAGCTCAAGAACGTCGATCCGACTCAGAAATGCCGCTTCGTCACGATGAGCAAGTCTGGCAAAATCCTCACGGAAGAAGAAGCGAAAGTCCAGCAGCTGCCCCCGCTGAAGAGCACGATGGGCCCCAACAAGGAAACCGTCCTCGCCGGTATGCAGAACAACAGCTGGACCCGCGTTTCCGGCGTTGACTTCTCCAAGAAGCCGACTGGCGGCACGCTGAGTTACTGCGCCAAGGACGACAACACCACCATGGAAATCCGCAAGGGCGCGGCTGACGGCGATCTGCTCGCGACCGTGAAACTTGCCAACACCGACGGTGCCTGGAAAGAACTCAACTTCAAGCTCGACAAGCCGATCGACGGAGTTGTTGATTACCTGTTCTTCGTCTTCAAGGTCGCGGGGGAACCCGTGACCACCGCGCTCTTCAATGACTCCGACGTTGTCACCGTGGCTGCTGCCGGCGGCGCTCCGCAGGGCGGTTTTGGTCAGGGCCAGCGTCCTCAGCGCCAGGGCCAGGGCGGTCAAGGGGGCCAGGGCGGTCAGCGTCCGCGTCGTCAGGGCCAGGGCGGTCAAGGGGGCCAGGGCGGCTTTGGCGGTTTCGGCGGCGGCCAGCGCCCGCAGGGCGGTTTCGGTGGCGGTTTCGGCGGCGGTTTCGGCGGCAACCAGCAGGCCGATGGACCCAAGCCGGTGGAAAGCACTGCCCAGCTCGACTGGTACCAGTTCAAATGATTTGACAATCAGATAAAAGACAAAGAAAAAGTCTATCTACAATCAGCCTCCGGAGCCAGCGATGGTTCCGGGGGCGATTCTTTTCTTTTTTAGGTTCAGAGCGAAAATTTGGATTATCTCAGGCGTAAGAAACTTCGCGACGGGCATGAAGCCATCGCGAAGTGGGAGAAGAGCGGGGATTAACTTTCGCCGAAGAACATCTTTTTTTCTTTTTTTTAATCCTAACTCTTGACAAGAAATAAAACGGGAGTATATTAAATAAGCGTTCACTAAGTATGGCCAACCAGAATGGAGAGGCAGATGGAGAAAAAACTGACCAAACGGCAGAATGAGATCGTCGACGTCGCATTGCATCTGATTGCGGAAAAAGGAATACGCAATCTGACGATCCGGCATTTGAGTCGGGCTCTCGGCGTGACCGATGCCGCGCTTTACTATCATTTTCACGACAAAGTGGAGATTGTCCAAGCTCTGGTTGGGCGTTTCGAGGAGAGTGCGGATGACGTTGAACCAGCGCACGGATGGACCGCCATCGAAGCCGCTATTGTTCATCGAACGGAACTGGTGCTTACCACGCCCGATCTGGCGAGGGTGGTCTTTGCGGAAGAATTGTTCCAAGGCGATCCCGAGGTGGAACAGATTCTTTTCGGAATGATGCAGCGTCATCACAAGGTGATGCTCAAACACTTCAAGGAAGCCATCGAGGCGGGCGAAATCCGCGATGACATTCCGATGGATACCCTTTTCAGGATGATATTGGGGCCATTGCGGTTGCTCATCAAACAGTGGGGGATGTTGCATGGAGCATTCGATTTGAGGCGGGAACGAGGAAAACTGTTGACGAGCCTGAAAACGGTGCTGTCAAGGAATAAATAAACCTGCGACATTATCTTGAACAAACCTTAACAACGAGGAGCTCAATCATGGAAAACAAAATGTTCTGCTATCAGTGCCAGGAAACAGCG
>CACYHQ010000037.1 GCA_902774245.1 uncultured bacterium | reverse complement strand
TCTTGTATCTGAATATCAACCTTATATAATTTGGAGAACGAAAATGGCACATAAAAAAGGCCAGTCCAGCAGCCGCAACGGCCGCGACAGCAAACCGAAAATGCGCGGAGTGAAAGCCTACGGCGGGCAGTTCGTCACCGCGGGCAGCATCATCGTCAGACAGTGCGGTACGCACATCCATCCGGGCAAGAACACCGGCCTCGGCCGCGATTTCACCATCTTCGCCCTGTGCGACGGTCACGTCAAATTCAACAAAAGCGCGAAGAGATCCGTGGAAATCCTCCCCATCGCGGAAACGATCCCCGCGGAGGCCGCTCAGGCGTAATGCCCGCGGCGTCCCATCTTCTTCTTTTTGTTCCTCCTGCCCCGGTATGCGCTGTCGTTTGCCGGGGTATTTTTGTAACAACGGCGCGGAGGTCGTTTTCGCCTCGCCGCGCCGCGCATGAGGTAACGGTAAATGTTTGTTGATCGCGCTGAAATCACTGTCAAGGCCGGAAACGGCGGCAACGGCTGCTGCAGCTTCCGCCGCGAGGCGTTCGTCCCGAAGGGAGGCCCCAACGGCGGAGACGGCGGAGACGGCGGAGACGTCATCTTCGTCGCGTCCACCGGCGAGCTCACGCTGTCCGATTTCGTCTTCAACCGCCATTTCTCCGCGGAGAACGGCGGAGACGGACGCAGCAAGGACATGCACGGACGCCGCGGACAGAACCTCGTCATCAAGGTCCCGCTCGGCACCATCATCCGCAACAAGGAGACAGGCGACATCCTGGCCGACATCGACGAGGCCGGAGCCGAGGTCGTCATCGCCAAGGGCGGACACGGCGGACGCGGCAACGCGCGTTTCGCCACGCCGTCGAACCGCGCCCCGCGCGAGCACGAACCCGGCGAAGTCACCGAGCCGCTCGAACTCGGACTGGAGCTGAAGCTCATCGCCGACGTCGCGCTCGTGGGCTACCCGAACGCCGGAAAGTCCACGCTCCTCAGCCGCATTTCCAACGCGCACCCGAAGGTCGCCGCCTACCCCTTCACCACGCTCCACCCCGTCATCGGCGTCATGGAGTACCCCGACTTCCGCAAGGTCACGGTCGCGGACATCCCCGGTCTCATCGACGGCGCGCACCTCAACAAAGGGCTCGGGCACTATTTCCTCCGCCACATCGAGCGCACCAAGCTCCTGATCTACCTCGTCGACCTCGGCGGCGTGGACGGACGCGACCCGAACGACGACATCCGCATCCTCAAAAACGAACTGGAAGCCTACATGGAGGGCCTGAGCTCCCGCGCGAAGATCGTACTCGCGAACAAGACCGATCTCGTGGAGAACCAGGATCAGATCGACGACTTCATCCTGAACGCCGAGGACGGCCTCGAGGTCATCCCGATCAGCGCGAAGAACGACGACTCCTTCGAACAGGTCAAACAGCGCATCCGCGAACTGCTCGACGAACTCGCCGCGCAGCAGCAGGCGGAAGAATGGAAGAGGTCCCTGTAACCATGCCCGACCCCGGAGGCAGACGAGTCCTGATCACCGGCGCGGCGCAGCGCCTCGGCGCGGCCATCGCACGCGCGTTCGCCGATTGCGGCGCGGCCGTGGTCGTACACTGTTTCCGGTCAAAAGACGAGGCGGAAAAACTCGTCGCCTCGCTGCCACCCTGCCCTGCGCCGTTCAAACACGAAGTCGTTTCCTGCGATCTCGCCGACCTGGACGCCGTGCGCCGCATGGCGGAAGCCGTCGGTCCGGTCGATTACCTCGTGAACAACGCCGCGATGTGGGTTCGGGGCGACGCGCCTCAATCCGAGCTTGACCGTCAGGAGGCCGTGAACCATCTCGCCCCCTGCGAACTCATCCGTCTTTTCGCAGGCATGCGTCCGCCGACGCAAGAATTCTCCGTCGTCAACATTCTCGACGCCGCGACGCTTTCACCTTCCGTTCCGGCCTCGCCGTACGAAGCCGCGAAAATCGCGCTCCGCCGCGACACGCCCGCGCTCGCCCGCGAGCTTGCTCCGCACGTCCGCGTCAACGCCGTCGCGCCCGGCCCCGTTTTTCCGCCGCGCGAACTCGGCGGCGCAGGCATGAAGCATATCCCCGCCACGCTCCCGCTCAAACGCTCCGTCGCGCCCGAAGACGTCGCGCGCGCGGTCGTCTTCCTCGCCTCGGCCCCGTCCGTCACGGGCGCGGTCCTCCCGGTCGACTGCGGCCAGTCCCTTCTTTTCCAGCAACCATGAAAGGCTTCTGAACATGAAACATTTTGTGTTCCACCTCATTTCCGTCATACTTCTGATCGTCCTTTTCCTGATCACGCTCGACCTCACGCGCGCCAAACAGATTTCGCAGAAGGAGATCGACGAGCTCACGAAGAAATGCGCCGCCGCCGAACAGGCACTGGAAAAGGAACGCCTGGACGCCTCCGCGAAAATCGCCCAAACGGAGAAAAAAGCCGCGCTCGAAGCTGCCGAACAGGCGGATAAAACAGCCCGTCTTGAGGCGGAAAAGAAAGATCTTCAGGACAAGCTCGCCATCCTGGAGGAATCTGTCTCCGAGATGGGACGCAGTTTCCAGGTCATTTCCGCCCGCGACGTGAAGATGCTCGGCCTGACGTTCGAGCAGACGCCGCGTTCCGACGCCGACGCCGCCGCGGCCGTCGACCTCGCCGACTCGGTGAAGGACGCCACGCCCGAAACCTTCAAAACCGCCGCGGAGACCACGCTCGCGGCACGGATCGCCGCCACGCGAGAACTCGTCCTGGACGCCGAATCCGGTTACATCGTCGACCCGCTCGCCGCCGTCGTCGAAACCGCTGCGAAGGCCGCGAATCTCTCCGCCTCCACCACGGTCTTCTGGGACATCTCCCGCAAGACCTTCCGTTCCGAGGTCGCCGTCTCCGATCCCGCGAAGAAAGCCCCGTCCGCCGTCGTCGCCCTCGGCGTCAACCCGAAAACGCTCCACAACACCGCGTTCCAGATGTCCCCGAAGACCACAGTCTTCCCGTTCACCGACATCTCGCTGCTTTCCCGCAACGGCGTCGACCTCTTCTCCCGCACGGCGTCCATCCCCGTCGGCGGCCTCTATGTGCATTATTTCCGCGTATACAGCAAGGCCCCGTGGGTGCTCGAATACGTCTTCCCGGACAACCTCGAACCCGAGTCCGTGAACATGAACCTGCTCCCGCTCACGCCCGGTTCCTCCATCACCTCCTCCGTCTCAGGCAAGATCTTCACGTTCCAGATCGACGCGAAGGACAGCGGCTCCGACTTCCTCGTGATTGCCGACAAGCCGTTCTTCCCCGTCCAGGCCTCCGTACGCCTGAAATAAGCTGACAACGTCCGCACCGCGTGTGCCTGCGCTGTGTCCGGCTCCGCCCGGACACGGGGGACAGACCTCCCCGTCGCGCTGCTTCATAAGTATAAGTCGGTTTTTCCTGGTAATATCCTGAACATTTATTTGAAAAATCGACACAGTTGTTATATAGTATGATTTGAAGAATCATTCAGGCGCCTTTTCCAAGGTCGCCCTTTGCGCTCAAAATCAGCTGTTATCAATATCCTCAACATGACGAAAGGATAGTACCATGGCCGTTACCATCGTTTCCAGCGGAACCAGGACCGTCTCAAGCGGACATCTAGATGATTATGCCTTTGTAAGCTCCGGCGCAGCCAAAGTTTACGGTTCCGGCAAGCTCTACGAAACAATCATTATGAGCGGCGGCAAAGCGTTCGTTTCATCCGGCGGTCTGGTCAGCTCCGCCAGCGTCAGGTCCAACGGTTCGATGTTTGTCTATTCGGGCGGCGTTGCCAGCGAGGTTGATTTAGCTGGAAATGCGTTCGTCAGCGCCATGGGCGGAAGTGTCTTCAAAGCCACACTCGGCGGGAGCGCCACGCTTAACGTCTTCGGCACGTCCAGCGGCGGTAACGTTTATTCCGCGTACGCAAGCGGTGTATGGTTTCAGGCCGGCGGGCAAATGCTCATGGGGTATTACGCCCAGGTAGACTCTGTCGATGTGAAGTCCGGCTATATTTTCGTTTCCAGCGGCGGATTGCTTCAACATGCCTCCATCGGCGGCGCCACTGAGAAGTCCGGCCAGGTCTATCTCAAGCCCTGGGGCGTGGGTATTTCCAACACTGTTAGCTCCAACGGGATCATGCTCGTGAGCAGCGCCGGGACCGCCACATCGACCCTGGTCCAATCCGGCGGCTCCCTCGTCGCGTACGGCGGCGGCATCCTCAATAAGACTTCCGCGGGCGGCAAAGTCATCCTGTCCGGCGGCACCGCGAGCAGCTCGCTCGTCAGTTCCGGCGGCTCGGTCGTCGCATCCAGCGGCGGGCTCATCACCGGGGGATCCGCGCTGGCCGGCGGCTCGTTCTCCGTCCTGACCGGCGGCAGCGCCGACAACGCGGGGGTCGGCAGCGGCGGCATCCTCGTGGCCTCCACGGGCGGCAAGTGCGCCAAAACGACCGTCGCGTCCGGCAGGATCCTCGTGTTCGGCGGCGGCACCGCGACCGAAACGACCATGCAGGCCGGCACCGCCACGATTTACGGGGAAAGCGACTCCGGCACGTACAACGGCGGGAAGGTCATCGTGACCGGCGGCTCCTCCATCAAGGAGAAACTGCTGGGCGGCGAAATGCACGTGAGCGCATCCGGCACGGAGGACTACGGCTATGTCTCCGGTCTGCACATCCAGTCCGCCACGGCCTATTTCAACAGCTTCACCTACCTCGACGTCGCATACGTCAGCGCGGGCGGCAAACTCTATGCCTACGGCGGCGCGCGCGTGAGCTCCGTGGACGTGAAGACCAGCGGCGAAGTGTTCGTCAAGAGCGGCGGATACCTCTACGACGGCACCATCTACGGATCCGGATTGATCGACAATGGTGCTACGGCGTTCGGGGCCAAGGTCATGCTCCAGGGAAAACTCGAAGTGTATGGCAGTGCGAACGCCGTCATGGTCTCTTCCGGCGGCAGCATGTACCTCCACGGCACGGCGAACAGCGCCACGCTCGACGGCGGCACAATGGATGTCTCCTCCGGCGGCAAGGCAAACTACACCACGGTCAACTCCGGCGGCAATTTCGCAGTCTCCTCCGGCGGCACGGCAGGCAACACCACGATCAACTCCTCCGGCTGGGGATATCTCTCCTCCGGCGGCACGATGAACAGCACCACGATCAACGCCGACGGCGCACTCCATGTCAGCGGCGGAACAGCGAACAACACCACGGTCAACGCCAGCGGCCTGCTCTGTGTCTCCTACGGCGGCAAAGCCGCGGCGATCGTGGAAAACGGCGGATTTGTGCAGGTCAACTATGGGGCGGACGTTACGTTTGCCTCCAATACTTTCTCCGGACTCGTTATCTCCAATTATGCAGCCACGGTCCACTCCGGAACAACGGCGAACAGCACCACACTCAACTCAAACGGCTGGCTCTATGTCCAGGGCGGCACGGCGGACAGAACCGTGATCAATGCCGACGGCGGCATGATTGTCGACTCCGGCGGCACGGCGGACAACACCAGGATCAACGCAGGCGGCATTCTCAAAGTCTTCGCCACGGCGAACAGCACCACGGTCTATGCCGCCGGCGAGCTCATCGTCTCCGAGGGCACGGCGAACTACACCACGGTCAACGCGGGCGGCAAGCTCAACGTCTCCGCCGGCGGCACGGCAAACGGTATCACTGTCAATATTGGCGGCTCGGCCGAGGTCTCCAGCGGCGGCATGATCGACGGAACCATCGTCAACTCCGGCGGCAGTCTCCTGATCTACAACGGAGCCAGGCTCACCGGACGGATGACGTTCGAGAACGGCGCGACCGTCATCCCATTCGTCGGCTCAATCCTTGATTTCGACCTCACGCAGACCTCGGCGGGTTCGGTCGCCCTCGTGAACGACCTTTCCATCCTGATGGGAACGCCGACCTATACGCTTACGGTCTCCGCTACGCAAGCAAACGGCACATACAACTTGGCAGGCGGCGCGGCAGGATTCAACAAGACCATCTCCGTGGTGAATACCGAGGGAACGAACCTCGGCACACTCACGGTCGGCAAGACGAAGAACATCAACGGCACAAACTACAAGCTCTTCCTCGACGGCGACGACACGCTGAGCGTGACCGTCGGCGCGGCCGCTCCGGCGGGCTCCGCGAAGGGCGACCGCGACGGCAACGGCATCAGCGACGTCATGTTCGTCTGGACCAAGAAATGGGATGAAGAAACGCAGTCCTATGTGACCGGCAACT
>CACYHQ010000036.1 GCA_902774245.1 uncultured bacterium | reverse complement strand
CAAAACCAGCAAAGCAAAAAACGATTATTTTTTCGTAGTAAGAACGCATGTTTATAGCCCTTATTATTCGTTGCAACCCTTTCATGGTGTTGCTGATGGATGGTTTTGAGGAATCACAATTTTATTATACCACATGTTTCGTGAAAAAACAAGGGCAAAAACATTTGCGCCGGTCGTGACGGCTCGGTTCAGTGGATGCCGGTCGAACCGAATCCACCGGCGTTCCGGTCGGTCTCGTTCAGCTCGACGGCGGGCGTCAGGACGACATCCGGGAGCTCGGCGATCACCATCTGGGCGATGCGGTCGCCGCGGTGCATGGGGAACACGTTCTCCCCGGCGTTGAACAGGATCACGCAGACTTCGCCGCGGTATCCGGCGTCGATGGTGCCGGGCGTATTGAGCAGGGTCACGGCGTGTTTGAGCGCGAGGCCGCTGCGCGGGCGAATCTGCGCCTCGTATCCGGCGGGCAGCTCCAGGAAAAGCCCGGTCGGGATGAGCGTGACCTTGCCCGGCGCGGCCTCGACGTCCACGCGGCTTTTCAGGTCCCAGGCGGCGTCGTCCTCGTGGGCTTTCTTCGGGGCGAGGTCTTCCGCGCCCTCCTGCATTTTGAATCGGACTGTGATCGGCATGGGAAGCCTCCTTCCGGGTTATGGGTCAGCTCTTCAGGTCGATGGAACGGCGGATGCCGTCCGCGATGAAATTGAACGCGGTCACGCACAGGAAAATGGCGAGGCCGGGCCACAGCATCAGGTTCCAGTAGCTCAGGGGATCGGCGAACGCCTGTTTCAGCAGCTCGCCCCAGCTGGCGGACGGGGCCTGCACCCCGAATCCGAGGAAGCTCAGGCTGTTCTCCGCGAGGATCGCGCCGGCGATGCTGAACGCGAACGAGACGAAGATCGGCCCGGAGACGTTCGGCAGCAGATGCTTGAACAGGATGCTGTGCAGGGGCACGCCGAGACTCTCGCAGCTCTGGATGTACGCCATCTGGCGCGCCTTCAGCACCTCGCCGCGCACCAGGCGCGAGAGGCCGGGCCAGCCGGTCATCCCCAGCACGAAGATCACCAGCAGGATCGACTGGCGCGTGCCGTAGTCCAGCATGATCGACATCAGGATCAGGAGCAGCAGGAACGTCGGGAAGCAGATCACGATCTCGACCAGACGCTGTACGGCGAGGTCGACGCGGCCGCCGCGATAGCCCGAGAAAAGGCCGATCATCGTGCCGAGCACAAGCTCGATCGCGGTCGCGAGGAATCCGACCGCCAGCGACACGCGCGCCCCGTACGTCATGCGCGCGAAGACGTCGCGTCCCACGTTGTCCGTGCCGAACGGATGCTGTTTCGAGGGCATCGCGTAAGTGTCGGGCGAAGTTTCGAACGGCCCGTACGGGACCGCCGCGAAATAATACTTCGCCGCCGAGTCCTCGGCGGCGGCTTTCCGCCAGTCGACCTGCGTCATCTGCGCCTTCGAGACGCAGAACGGCACGGCGAGCAGGACGAATACGACGGCGAGCACGGGATAAAGGATGCGTTTGCGTTTCCGGAAGCATCCGTACAAAATGAGCGCGGCCGGAATCGCGAGGAACAGCCAGTTGAACATCTTTTCCACGAAGACTTCCTGCGCGTCCGGAGCGAAGAAGTCGCGCAGCGCCGGACTCGACAGCGCGCCGTCCGCCGCCACGATCAGCAGCGGTTTGCCGTTCACGAAGAGCGGCGCGGCGACGGCGGACAGGATCAGCAGGATCACGAAGACGAGGCCGCAGACCGCGGTCTTCTCGCGGAAGAACCTGCGGACCATGAGCTGGCCGGGCGTCAGGTACGCCGCGGAATCCGCCTCTTCGGCGGACACTCGAGCCTGCTCCTTCGCCTGTTCGTTCTGTTCAGCCTGCCGTTCCATCGAGATATTCAGTTGAGGTTAATCGTTTTCCGGGTAGAACGCCGGTTTGCCGTCCGACATGGAAACATGGATCTTCGTGCAGCCGTGGAACGTGCCGCGCAGGATCTCGTCGGCGAGCGGGTCTTCGATGAGCGTGCCGACGGCGCGGCGGATCGGACGCGCGCCGTGTTCCGGGTTCGCTCCGGAGTTGACCAGACATTCGATCACGTCGTCATCGATCTCGAGCTTGCGGCCCTGGTCGGCGAGGCGCGCGACGAGCTTGGAGAGCTCCAGACGGACGATCCGGCGGAGTTCCTCGGAGCCGAGCTTGCGGAAGACGATCAGCTCGTCGAGACGGTTGATGAACTCGGGCTTGAACGTCTTGCGCGCGGCCTCCAGCAGGGTGTCGCGAAGCTTGTCGTAATCGTCGTTCACGCCAGTCCCGGTCGCGAATCCGAGCGGAGCGCCGTTCGCGGCGCGTTCCGCCCCGACGTTCGCGGTCATGATGATGATCGTGTTGCGGAAGTCGATGTTGCGTCCGAGCGTGTCGGTGAGGCGGCCCTCCTCCATGATCTGAAGCAGCATGTGCGTCACGTCCGGATGCGCCTTTTCGATCTCGTCGAACAGCACCACGCTGTACGGATGGCGGCGGACGCGTTCGGTCAGCTCGCCGCCCTCGCCATGCCCGACATAGCCGGGCGGGGAACCGACGAGACGGCTCACGTTGAACTTCTCCATGAATTCGGACATGTCGATCTGGATCAGGGAATCGGCGTCGCCGAACATGAACTCGGCGAGCGACTTCGCGAGCAGGGTCTTGCCGACGCCGGTCGGGCCGAGGAAGATGAACGAGCCGATGGGGCGGTTCGGGTCCTTCAGATCGGCGCGGGCGCGGCGGAGTGCGCGCGCCACGGCATGAACGGCGTCGCTCTGCCCGATCACGCTCTTTTCGAGCTCCGCCTCCATCTGGAGCAGGCGTTTGGACTCGGTGTCCTGAAGCTGTTCCAGCGGGATTCCGGTGAGCTTGGAAAGCACGCGGTGGATGTCCTCGCGGGTGACTTCCGGCGTGGTCTCGCTGCGGGCGTCCTCCCAGGCTTTGCGCGTGGCTTCGAGCTGTTCGCGGAGCTCGCGTTCGCGGTTGCGGAATTTCGCGGCGTCCTCGAACCTCTGGTCGGAAATCGCCTTTTCCTTCTCGCGCACCATCTGCTGGATGGCGTCCTCGGTCTCCCTGAGGTCGGGATGCTTCGGGGCATTGGCGATGCGCACGCACGCGCCCGCCTCGTCCATGAGGTCGATCGCCTTGTCGGGCAGGAACCGCCCGTTGATGAACCGGTCGGAGAGCTTCACGGCGGCCTCGATGGCGTCGTCGGCGTAGCGCACCTTGTGATGCGCCTCGTAGGCGGGCTTCAGCCCGTACAGGATCTTGATGGCGTCGGCGATGCAGGGCGGCTCGACCATGACCGGCTGGAATCTGCGTTCGAGCGCGGCGTCCTTTTCGATGCCTTTGCGGTATTCGTCGAGCGTGGTCGCGCCGATGCACTGGAGTTCGCCGCGGGACAGCGCGGGCTTGATGATGTTCGCGGCGTCCATGGCGCCCTCGGCTCCGCCCGCCCCGACGAGCGTGTGGAGTTCGTCGATGAAGAGAATGGTCTTTTTGGAGGCGCGCACCTCGTCGAGGACCGCCTTGATGCGTTCCTCGAACTGGCCGCGGTATTTCGTTCCGGCGACCATCAGCGCCAGGTCGAGCACGACGAGGCGTCTGCCGTGCAGGAGCTCCGGCACGTCGTCCGCGGCGATCTTCCGCGCCAGTCCCTCGACGATCGCGGTCTTGCCCACGCCCGCCTCGCCGATGAGCACGGGATTGTTCTTCGTGCGGCGGCAGAGGATCTGGATGACGCGTTCGATCTCGTTGTGACGCCCGATGACCGGGTCGAGCTTGTTTTTCTTCGCCAGCGCGGTCAGGTCTCGCCCGAACGCGTTCAGCGCGGAGTGATCGTCCCCGTTGTCGTCGTCGCCGTCGGCGAAGAGTTTGTCGTCTCCGTCCTCGAACTCGTCGTTGTCGCCGCCGCCTTCGTCGTTTCTGTCGTCGTCCTCGTCGTCGGAATCCGGCAGGTAGTCCGGGTCGAGCGTGGCGAGGATCCGCTGGCGCGCCCTGGCCGGATCGACCTTGGACGCCCGGAGCAGGCCCGCGGCGGCGGTCGCGCCGTCATTCAGGATAGCGAGGAGCAGATGCTCCGTGCCGATGTAGTTGCAACGCATCGCGCGCGCCTCGTCTCCTGACATGATGATGATCTTGCGGAGGCTGGCGGAAAACGGCGGCGCGCCGATCTGGCGTATCTCGAAGCCGGACTGCGGCAGTTTCCGCGCGAGGTCGTTCAACAGATTCTGGAAATCGACTTTCATGGCGCGCAGCACCTCGACCGCGACGCCTTCCTTCAGCAGACAGATGCCGCGCAGGAGGTGTTCCACGGAGATGCAGTCGTGGTTCGACTTCTCCGCGTCCTTCTGCGCCAGAGTGAGCGACTGGCGCGCCCTTGGGGTAAACCGCTTCAATGCGGCATTGACTTCTTCCTGTTCCGACATATCGTTTTCTCCCGGTAATCGCTTTTTTCTGTTCCCTGTAGATAGTTCGGGACGCGTCGCCGCGTCCCGGTCTGTCATTCTTTTTCCGCCCGTCCGCCGGATTCAGTTCGAACGATCCGAATCATGGCGGCAGGACCGTACAAACGACGGTCTCTCCGCCCCCGCCCGGATTGAGGTTATTTCTCCTCACCCGTGGCAGAAGGCGTACGGGGCAAATCAAACTTACTTCGTGATGAAGTAGCTGGAGTTTTCCGAGATATAGCTTTCGAGCGTATCCGGGCAGATGAGATAGTAGAAATAATCGAACGCTTCGGAAAGGTCCTTCGGCGCGGTGTTCTTCTGCATGTCGAACGTGGAACCGGTCGAGTTGGGGTAGTCGATGATGGCGCACACACGGCCGCTCTTCAGCATATCCTGTTCGACATAGGGCAGACCGAGGTCGCCGATGAGGAGCATGTTGTTCTTCTTGGTGGCGGTGTTCTTTTTCGTGAGGAACGTGATCTTCTTGAGGTCGGCGGTCGAGCTGGGCAGACCGGCGAAATTGACAACGATGTCGACCTTGTCGTAAACCTGGTCGAGTTTTTTCTTCATGATCGTGGCGTCCGTGGGATCTTCGCGCATTTCCTCGCCGGTCTTCTTGTCAGTGGTCATCTCGCCGACGATGAGCACGTCGCCGCACGAAACGCCCTTCTCGGAGAGGCGGTTCTGGAGCTCCTGGAGGACGAGATAGCTGTCGGATTCGGAGTTGCTGTTGGATTCGTCGTCGATCAGGAACGCGACGGAGCCGCCGTCCGGGAAACGTTCCGCGATATAGGACGCGGCTTTTTCGGCCTTCGCCGCACGGAAGATCTTTGCGTTTCTTTCAACACGGGCGTCCTCGGATTTCTCCGCGGAAACAAAGAATCTGCTGACCACGGCACCGAGCACGATAAGCACGCCGAGCCCCATGATGATACGGGCGTTGGGTTTCGTGCTCATGTTTTTGATGCCCCAAACCATAACGATAAAACCGACCGCCATGGCAATATATACGGACAGGACCGGAAGTTCGACGTCTGCTAAGATCATTGACTGACTCCTTTCAAGTGTTTCCGGCACACGCGCGGCGCACCGGATGTTTTTTGTTAAAAAAAATTATACACGAGCAATATATCATACTTTTGGCCGCTTTCAACCTCTTTTTTCTATTTTTCGGGAAAAAATGGGGTTTGCGCACCGAAAAAGACATTAACTTTCACGAAAAACGAGAACACATGTCCAGTCCGACAGCCCGAAGCATTCAGATAAAGAACCGCAGGACAGCATAAAAAAAGAAATGTCGTTTCCCCGACACTTGACAAAACGCTGTTTTGTGCTATCTTAGTGGTTATCAATCTATTGACAGGAATACGGTCATGAGCTTATTCAACAGAATTTTCGTCATCTGCATCGCAGCCATGTGCACGGCTGGCCTCGTGTCGGCGGCATTCGCACAGACTTTCGATACTGCTTCGGGGAATGAACGCGGCAATATGCAGCGTACGGCAGACCTCGTGAACCTGATGCGGACCATTCTCGACCCGAATCCGGCTCCGGTCCTTGCCTCACCCGCGGAACGCGCCGTGTCCGGCAAAACGACCGCCGATCCGGCCTCACCCGTCGCCACGACCGTTCCCGTCGTCACCATGCCGGACATCGAGCCCCCCGAAGAAGAATCCGGCGAACCGGACAAGGTCGATACCGGTACAGGGAAACCGGCTCAATCCGCCGTCGCGGCTTCCGCCTCAAAGAAAGATGCCGACGAGACCGATCCCGCCCCTTATCCGCCGTTTTACTACGTATTCTTCTACGGCGAATATGTCCCGTTCTTCGAGGGCTGGTACTATTATTCCGGCAGATGGCTCTGGGGCAGACGATGGCCGGCTCCGCCCGAACCGCCCGGATGGATCCCGCCTCCTCCCCCGCCGCGTCCCCGGCCTCTTGAACCCGTCCGTCCGGACATCGGACCGGGACCGCGCCCCGGAATCGCCGGAAACGGCGGCGGTTCCGCCTCGGGGAGAAACACGGCTCGTCCCTCCGCATCCGCACAGAAAAGCCCGGACAAACCGGGAAACACGATCCCGGTCGTGCCGGAACGCCATCGTATCCCGCGCAAAAATGAGACAGGGGGCGAACCATTGCCGAAAAATAGCAATATCCCGGTCGCGCCGAGTCAGCACCGCTTTCCAAGCAAGGCGGCAAATCAAATCGATTTCCCGGAAAAGAACGGCAAAATCCCGGTCGCGCCGGGTCAGCATCGCATCCCGAGCAGAGCCGCCAGACAGAACTCCGCTCCGCAGAACAGCAGCAATATCCCGGTTGCACCCGGCGCACACCGCATCCCGCGGAGCAACCGCTGACTTCACCGGTTTGGTTTTGCACGTTAATCGCCACATCCGTCTGCCGTCGGATTACCCGGCATCATGCATAGCGATTAAGGCATCGGATCACAGTTGTTTTTGATTGAGGGGAAACGTAAAGTCAACCGAGGTTGACCGGTCCGTTGCCATCGCCTTTTCCTCCGTCCTCGATGATGCGTTTGACCATGTTGGAGAGTTTTTCCTTGGTAAGGGGCTTCAGGATGATGGCATCGAAGTGCGACATATCGAAGTTTCCGTTCGTCTCGACGTCGGCGGTCTGCGCGACAATCGGGATATGCGCGAATTTCGGATTGTTCTTCACTTCGGCGGAGAGTTGCATGCCGTTCATTTCCGGCATCCACATATCGGAGAGGATCAGGTCGATCGGCTCTTTTTCGAGAAGTTCGAGAGCCTCCTTGCCCGATCCGGCGGTGGAGACGTTGTTGAATCCGATCTTTTTAAAGAGCGCCTTCGCGACGCGGAGGTTCATCGGGACGTCGTCGACCACGAGG
>CACYHQ010000035.1 GCA_902774245.1 uncultured bacterium | reverse complement strand
GGCGGGCTGCGGCGACTACAACAACGACCAGCACGACGACCTCCTCGTCCGTCAGTACTCCACCGGTATGCTCGGCTACTATTCCGATGGCGTCCAGGCGAACTGGAACGTCATGGGCTACGGCGTCGGCATGGAGTGGACGGTCATCGCATAAAACAATCAAAACAGGAAACACGATTTAGCGTCGGATGGGTTGACCATTGCGGCGCTGTGTTTTTCGTAATTAATATACTTACACCCCACGCGCCCGCAGTCCGCGAACATATAGGGCAGAATTGTGTGTTAAGCAGTGCACGGCGAGGTAGTGTGCAGAATTATGCGCACATTTGAAATGGCTGACTGATAGTGATAGTTCGTAAGAAGGGGCGGAGCCGAACCTGAAGCCGAGGTGTACTGTATCCGCGTTTTTGCCTTAAAAAAGTTGAGCGCACTTCGCCTCAACGAAACAACATGTCCCTAACATGTCCCTATAAACATTTTTACGGTCGAAAAACAGGGCAAAATGACGGAAAAGAAGGGAATGCGGGAATGGAGCCGTTCAAGTTTGAACTAATTGATAATCATGACATAAAAATGGTGGATCCTGCCGGGTTCGAACCAGCGACCAAAGGTTTATGAGACCTCCGCTCTAACCGCTGAGCTAAGGATCCACGTCAAAACAACTCAAATACGCCTTTAATACGGGCGGGTATTTCCTGCGTCGGGTGTGTATCACCATACCGGATGCAGGCAGATAGAATAATATACCCTTTCCTTTTCAAAAATCAAGCCGGAGAAGTTGTCCCGAACCGGATTTGAAAAAAGATTAACGAAGAAAGGGCAAAGACGGGCGGCGAACGGTACGTCAGGCTTTCATCACGGAGCGGACGAAGACGTCGATCTCCGCGCGGAAGCGTTCGGGATTGAACTTCGCGGCGTGTTCCGTGCAGACGGCGGAATCCCACGCCGGAGCCGCCTCAAACTCCTCAATGGCGTTTGCAAGCGCCTCCGGGGTCTGTTCCGGGAAGAAGAGGCCAGTTCGGCCGGACAGTACGGTCTCCAGCGCGCCGCCCTTTCCGAGCGCGATCACTGGAGTCCCTGCGGCCTGCGCCTCCAGCGGGATGATGCCGAAATCCTCGATGCCGGGGAAGATCAGGGCGCGGGCATTCGTAAAGAGTTCGCGGAAGTGTTCGTTGGAGCAGAGATTTTTGAACGTGATCAGCGGAGAGCCCGCGGCGATCTGCATGATTTCCGCGCGTTCGGGCCCGTCTCCGGCGACGACCAGACGGCGGCCGAGTTTCATGCAGGCGCGGACCGCGATCCCGACGCGTTTGTAATGCGTGATCTGTCCGGCGCACAGATAATAATCGCGTGCCGGTGCATTTGCGCCGGGACGTCCCGGATCGCTGAAGAACGCGGTGTTGACCGGGGGATGGATCACGGCGGATTCCCTGCCGTAGATGCGGCGGATGCGTTCGGCCACGAACGCGCTGTTCGCGATGAAATGGTCCACGGCGTCGGCGGACCGCCGGTCGTAGTCCCGGAGGCGGCGGAGGAACAGCTTCATGGCGAGCTTGCCGCCGGGGCCGGCCGCCTGATAATACATGTCGCTCATGTCCCACAGGTAGCGCATGGGTGTATGGCAGTAGCAGACATGGAGTGCGCCGGAGGGCTTGCGGATGCCCTTCGCCGGACCGGATTCGCTGGAGATGATGAGGTCATAGGATGAGAAATCGAGGCGGCGGAGTGCGGTCGGCATGAGCGGCAGATACCTCTGGCAGGCGTTGCGCGCGCCGGGCAGACGCGAGATGAAGGTCTCGGTGACCTTGTGCGAGGAGAACGGTTCGCGGAGCCGATTCCGGTTCCATGCGTGCGTGAAGATGTCGGCGTCGGGGTACAGTCGGCAGAGTTCGGCGAGGACGTTTTCGCCGCCGCGCATGGCGGTCATCCAGTAATGGATCAGCGCGGTCTTCATCGTGCGCCTCTGCATTTGATGACCTCGGCGATGGTGGCGAAGAAAATGTGGATGTCCAGCCAGACGGACCAGTTGCGGATGTACCACATGTCAAGCAGGATGCGTTTGTCGTATCCGGTATCGTTGCGGCCGGACACCTGCCACAGTCCGGTGATGCCGGGCTTGATGCGCGAGAAGACCTCGTAGTTGTCGCCGTAATAGTCGATCTCGGCCTTCACGATGGGGCGCGGCCCGATCATGGCGAGTTCGCCTGTGATGACGTTGAAGAACTGCGGAAGCTCGTCGAGGCTGGTCTTTCGGAGGATGCGCCCGATGGGCGTGATGCGCGGGTCGTGTTCGAGCTTGAAGTTGGCACGCCATTCGGCGGCGAGCTTCGGATCGTTGGCGAGGATCTGTTCGAGCTGGTCGTCGGCGTCGGTGTACATCGTGCGGAATTTCCAGACGTGGATGGGGCGTCCGTTTTTGCCGAGCCGGTCGGCGCAGTACAGGATCGGGCCCTTGCTTGAGAGCTTCACGACGAGCACCAGGACCAGGAACACCGGGATCAGCATCACCACGCTGATGCACGCGAGGATGAACTCGAGAATGGATTTCGTGAGGCGCGGGACCGTACGCAGAAGCTGGTTGCGGATCTCAAGTCCGGCGAGCTCGCGCAGGCAGACCGGCGTGCCCCATGCGACCGGGATGCCGATGTCATCGGTCATGAGCAGGATCTGCCGGAAATGCTTGATGTAGTCACGCAGATACTTCGTGATCGCCTGCGGCGGGAGACAGCAGATGAGGAATTCCGCGCCGGTGCGGACGGCGACCGATGCGGCGTCGGAGAGCGCGCCGAGGCGGTCCTGAATGGCGGGATCGTCGTCGATGAATCCGATGACCCGGAGCCCGAAATGCGCGTTGTCCCGGATCTCCTCCTCAAGTTTGCGGCCGCATTTTCCCGCGCCCGCGATGAGGACGGGTATCTGGCCGATGTTCAGCCCCTTGAGGAGCTTCCGGACCAGATTGCGCACGAGCCCGACGAGGAAAAGGTTCAGGCACGCGCTGACCGCGATGACCACGCGCGAATAATGTTCGGTTTTCCGGGTGAACGTGAGGTAGCAGAAGAGCAGCAGATATGTGACCAGGACCGTGTAGACGCGCCGCCGCATCTCCTCCACGGGGTCGAGCGCCATGCCCGGAGAGAACGGATTGCCGTGGTAGAGCCGCATGACCGCCGCGAGCAGGATGAAGACGAACAGGAACGGCCACATGGCGATGTAAGTGGTCATCTCGTAGTCGCCGCCCATGGCGTGATAAACAGAGGCCGTGCCGAGCCAGCAGACGGACAGCGCCATGGTGTCCGCCAGCATCAGAAACAGGATGCGGATCCGTCCGGCTGTCATAACGCGGCCTCCTTCCTGCGGAACACAGTGCAGAACGTTCCGCGTTCCATCGGGACGGGTTCTCCCAGCGGAGTCCAGGTGTCGTCCGGCGGCGCGGCGGGAGTTTCGCTCGCCTCGGATACATAGAAATCGGCGTTGTTCAGGTCGCGGACGCGGCGGCCTCCGGCGAGGTAGGCGGAAACGGTGTATTTGTTGTCGTCTTCGAAGAATATGCCGGGCGCGGCGCAGCTTTCGTATTCAGGCAGATCGAATTTCGGCGCGGCGGCCTGCGAGTGCGCGGGCGGATTGGCCCGGAAGAGCGCGGCGAGCTGAAGCGTGCCGTTGCGGACAGTTTTATGGCGCGGCTCGAAGTAATCCTTCAGAATCGGGCCGAGGCAATGGAACAGCGCTCCCAGAACGTATGCTGCGAGCAGGACGTTCAGCGCGGCGCGTATGGAGACGCGCGGCAGATAACGCGCAAGCAGTCCGGCGATGACTGTGATGCCGCAGAAGGTCCAGCCGAATCCGATCGGGGACACGGGGAGCAGGTAGCGCACGGAGAACGAGAGCGTCCGGTCGTAGAACAGAAGCTGGGCCGCGATCACGCCCGTATGAACGGTGATGAACGCAAGCAGGAGCTTTTCTCCGGAGGAAAACGCGCGGTCGCGGAGTCGGAACGCCAGTCCGATGATCGCGGGAACTGTCCACAGCGGATCGAAGGCACGTTCGAACGTCATGAAAAACTCTTTCATGACCTCGGAATCCGCCCGGAGCATCTGCCGGACGAACAGAAATGCGAGTCCGGCGGCAAACAGTCCGCCGCAGACGATCAACGCCGTTTTCAGGGTTTTTCCGTAGAAAAGGCGGGCGAGAAGTTTTGCCGCCGCGGCCATCGCGAACGGTGTCAGTCCGGCGATCATCGCCGCATCGATTAGAGACGGCGCATGTCCGAACAGTTTCTCGAATATCTGGAGGTAGCGGACTTCCGGCGTGGCCAACCCGAATACCGCGTGGTTGACGGTTGCCGGGAGGAAAACGAGTCCGGCGGCAAGCAGTGTGCCTGCGAGACTTCGGTATGGCACCGGAACGTATTTCTTTTTTGCGGGATCCGCTTCAAGATTGCTTCGGGCCGCATCCAAGCTCCAGCGTGCTTCCCAAAACATCACGCCGAACAGGACGAGTCCGCAGAAGAGGATCATTTCCGAGCGCGTGATCATGACGATGCCCGCCGCGAGTCCCAGGTAGAGATATCGTGCGAACACGTCCAGATTCTCCCCGATCAGGAAGATCGCGTGGACGATCATGATCAGCAGCAGACACTTTGTGTTCTCGCGGAGTCCGGTCCCGGCGAGCCGAAGTATAAAGGGATTGACGATATAGACCAGCATCGTGCCGGCCGCGATCTTTTCCCCGAAAACGCGTTTCATGACGCTGAACAACGGGAAGACCGATGCCGCGAAACACGCCGCGCTGAGTATCTTTGCCGCCGTGAATCCAGTGATCCCGCCAAGCCATACGAGCATGCCGCAGAGCGCGGGATACAGCATCGGGATGCGCGGATGGAACGCATAGGCCCAGTTCCCCTCCGCGAACGCCTCCGCCATCGGCGCGTACCGGGTCGCGATGTCGCGTTCCGGTATGTCGGCGAAATACGCCAGCGGCACGGCGAGCAGGAGCGCCGCCATGAAAAACAGCCACGGCGTACGGAATGCTCCAGCGGGGTTCCCGGGCTGTCGGTTCAGAATGGTGCTGGACAATGCCGTATCCTTTCAGCGGTGTACGCAGACCACGGTCAGGATCAGCAGCACGGTCTCGATCAGATATGCCGCCGTGTCGAATGCCCTGCGGTCGAACTGGAGCGTCCCGTTTTCGGTCCGTTTGATCAGATACCAGGATGTCAGCCACGTGAGCAGGAACATCCCGGCGGCGCCCCAGATACGGCGGCTGACCAGGATGAACAGCAGGATCAGGACGCAGCCCGCCACGGCGCCTTTACGGCGTTCCGCGGCGTTCGAACGGATCAGTTCCGAGCCGGACGGCGTCGTCGAGGCGCTGAGCTCCTCGCGCGCGAAGTAAGCGCACAGCAGGACGGCGATCAGCCAGTGCGTCCCGCCCGCGTTCGCGACCGCCGCGATCATGATCGCGCGGACGGCGAAGAAGACCGCGCCGAAGAACATCGGCTGGGCGGTGAATCTGTCCGGGGCGGCATCGGCTGCTTTCGGGAAGAAACGCATGGCGAAGAGCGCCGAACCGTTGAATCCGCGCCATCCGGTGAGGATTTCAAGAAGAAGCGCGATCAGGACGCCGGAGAACATCGCGCCCGCGAACGAGCCGAATAGCCAGACAACGATCCACGCGATCAGGGCACAGACCATCCCGATGACGAGTCCGATCAGCGGGAACCAGACCGGAAAATCCTCCGGGATCTCCTTCGGTTCCGGCAGGAACGGCAACGGACGCCCGGTCGCGAGCGTCCACACGGCGGAGAGCTTTTCAAGCGTGCTGTTGTTCACGTTCGGTCTCCTGTATTTTTGTTCCCGGCGCGGCGGGTGTTTCTGTCAGAGCGGGGGGCACCCAGCCGGTATGTTCGCAGTAGGCTTTCAGCATGGCGTCGCGGACGGCCTTTGCAAGCTGTTTGCGGTTGCGGCCCTCCGGATAGATGAGCGGGAGGATATAGACGTCGGCGGTGGACCTGCGGTTGCCGAGGATCGCCCACAGATGAGGCATGAATGTGGCGTCGCCGTACCATGCCGGGTGCATGTCGCCGTCCTGGACGCGGTAGATGGAGATCATGGGCTGAATCGGGATGTCCGTGCCGCAGACGGTCTCGAACGGCGTAGTCTTGAACTCCTTCAGGCCGTGCTGGCCGTCGGACGTGGTCCCCTCGGGATAGACGATCAGCGGGATTTTCTTCCGGAGGGTGTCGCGGAACTGTTCCATGAGGTTCGCGGCGCTCTGTTTGGAGTCGCGGTCGACCCAGATCGGACGGATCATGTCGGTGTACCAGCCGAGGACCGGCCAGGACTTGATCTCCTTCTTCGGTGTGAAACGCAACCCGAAAATGGACGCGTGCAGGAAGATGTCGACGTAGCTCTGATGGTTCGCCACGACCAGTCCGCCGGTCTTCTTATATGCTTCGGGATCGCCGTGTATGATCGTGCGGATGCCGAGGATCTTGACGATGCCGCCGCCCCAGCATTTCGTCTGGAGCGCCATGCGGCGGATGCTGTGTTCAACCTCGTAGAGATAGCGGATCGGAAGGCAGTAGATGCCGTGCCAGCTCCCCCACAGGAAAAGTGCGATCACACGGTAAATCCTGCGCAGAATCCGCATCGGTCAGTCTCCCGGGAACGTGATATTCGGGAAGAAATGCTTGTGGTAGCGGTCCGGCAGATGCCACATGTCGAGCATGACGGGCAGGTCGATCGAGCCGAATTCATAGTCGAACGCCGGTTCGCCGAGGAGTTTCGCGCCGATCGTGATGTAGCCCTTCAGAAGCGGCGGCATGACGGCGCGGAGACGCGCGCGGTCGTTCAGGATACTGTCGACTTCCGCCCGGTCCGGACGGGGGAAACTGAACTGCGGACGCGGCTTGAAATTGACGTCCGGGAAATACAGCCCCTTGGCGCGCAGAGATTCATAGACGGCCCACGCGACCGCGGGCTGAGCGTCTTCCAAACTCACGCAGCCGCACAGATAACGGCAACCCGAGCGCAGCGTGATCGCGGCCATCCCGTACCACAGGAACGTTACCGCGGCGCCGTTGCGGTAGTTCTTGTCCACGCAGGAACGCCCCACTTCGATAATCTGCGGCACATAACGCCCGATGCCGTTGACCTCGTATTCGCGGGCGGAGTACATCTTTTCCGGGTCGTTGCCCGGCTGACCGATCGCGCGGTACGTGCCGATCGGCATCCCGTTCGCCTTGTCGAAGACGATCAGGTGCGCCGCGCCCTCGTCGAATTCGTCGCGGTCGAACTCGGCGTCCTTGGCGGAGTCGAGCCCGCGGTTCTGTTCGCAGTTGAACACCCGGTAGCGGAGTTTCTGGGCGGCGAAGGTCTCATCCTCGTTTTCCGCGAACTTGAGCAGATAGGCATCGTTTTCCGTCACAAGGGGCGGATTTATGATTTTCTGAAGCAGATTGTCGGTATTGAAGTCCACGGTCGGTTCCTGGGCGGGTCAAGGTGTAATATCCCATATAACTTAACGCCGATTTTCTGTTTTTCAATCGCGATTCGCGGTTTTTTCAGTCTTTTTCTTTGAAAAAGTCCCTGCGCACGTATCGGAGAGCAGGGGCATACCGCATGGTGCCGAGTAGTCGCCGGGCTACGCCCGGGCACATGGATATACTCTACTATGCGATGACGGTCCACTCCATGCCGACGCCGTAGCCCATGACGTTCCAGTTCGCCTGGACGCCATCGGAATAGTAGCCGAGCATACCGGTCGAGTACTGACGGACGAGGAGGTCGTCGTGCTGGTCGTTGTTGTAGTCGCCGCAGCCCGCCACGAACCAGTCGGTCGGGTCGAGCTGGCCGATGACCTGA
>CACYHQ010000034.1 GCA_902774245.1 uncultured bacterium | reverse complement strand
CTGAGTTCGCCTTTGTCCCAGGCGCCGTCTTTCCAGTGGAAGGCGATGTGGGAGCGGGTGGGCATGAAACCGAAAGAGAGAGCCGACCAGTCGATGTCGGTGCGGATGGGACGGGGATAGTCCATAAAAAACTCCATTTGTTAAACTGTATGGCGGCGGGAAAAAGCCGCCAAAATGAAATGAACATAAAGAAATTTACACGATTTTCGGCGATAGTCAATGTTTTTTTCAGAAATCGTATTGATTTTTTTCGATTTTGGGCTAACTTAATGGATGTAATGTTGTGCCAATAACCAAACATGAAGGAATCTTCCCATGAAATTGACCCGTCTCTCCATTCTCGCCGTGGCGGCGCTGAGCTGCGCCGCTTTCGCCATCTCCTGTGAATCCGACGATGCCAACAGCCTCGCCCCGTTCTGGGCGGACGGTGATGTCGACGGCGGCGCCGGTCTGAACGGCGGCAATGGCAGCGGTCTGAACGGCGGCGACGGTTTCGGCGACTTCAACGGCGGCGACGCCGGACTCCAGAGCGGCGACGGCTTCGGCAACGGAAACGGCCTGAACGGCGGCGACGGCTTCGACCAGAACGGTCCCGGCGCTTACGGCGAAGACCTGAACAAGACTCCGTATATCGACGGCTTCGGCGCGAGGATTGAAGGCGTCGAATTCCAGCCGCTCTATTTCCCCTACGACGCGAACACCATCTCCTCCTCCGAGGAAAACAAGGTCGCGGCTGTTGCCCAGTATCTGCTCGGTCATCCCGAGGCGGGCGTGGTGGTGGAAGGCTACTGCGATGAACGCGGCACAGACGAATACAACCGCGCCCTCGGCGAACGCCGCGCCCTCGCCGCCAGCGAAATGCTCATCGACATCTACGGCATCGAAGCCGCCCGCATCAAGACGGTCAGCTACGGCGAAGAACGCCCGGCCGTGACCGGAACCGGTGACGCAGTCTGGACCAAGAACCGCCGCGACGAATTCGTGCCCGTGTACCTGAAGAACAACTGATCCTGACGGACGGTTTCAATTCAAATACGAATCCGGGCACAGGCGACTGTTGTCCGGATTTTACTTTTTCAGGCAGGAAAGACATCATGACTGTGCAGGACGAGACGTCGGTATCCGCCGGAACGGAAAACGCCATGAACGGCGCAGACCGGGATGTTCCTGTTTCCGCGCCTGAATCCGCGCCTGAAAACGGGCTCGTTCCCTCCACGGGAACCGCGCCCCGGACGACGTTCAAAATGGAACTGTCGTTCGACGGGACCGCCTACCATGGCTGGCAGCGTCAGCCGAACGGCATCACGGTGCAGGAAGTGATCGAGGAAAAATTATACCGTCTCTTCGGCGAACGCGAGCACATCCGGATTCAGGGAAGCAGCCGCACGGACGCCGGAGTCCACGCGCTCGGCATGGTGTGTTCCTTCTCCGCGCCGCCTTCGCCGTACATCCCTGACTGGAAGCTCAAAAAGGCGATGAACCGTCTGCTCCCGGACGACATCCGCATCCGCACCGCCGAGGTCGTGAAGGACGGCTTCAACGCGCGGTTCGATGCCCTCGCGAAGTCATACGTCTACGTGATCAACACCGGCGACATCAACCCGTTCAGCGGGCGGTATTCGTGGCACATGGAGGATATGACGGAGATCGACGCCCTGCGCGAGGCCATCAAGCACGTCGAGGGGCGGCACGATTTCTCCACGTTCACGGTCGAACGCGGCAAGATCGACGATCCGGTCCGCACGATCCTCCGCAGCGAGGTCGTCACGTTCGGTCCGCTCATCTGCATGTACTTTCTCGGCACGGGATTCCTCTACAAGATGGTCCGCAGCATGGTCGGCGCGCTGATGTTCGTGGGGCGCGGCCGCATGACCCCGGACGAGTTCCACGGCATCCTGCTGGCCTGCGACCGTGCGAAATGCAAGGACACCGCGCCCGCCCGTGGCCTTTTCCTCAAACGCGTCTTCTACGAACCCGACGTCTGGCTGGACGACCTGCCGACGCGTCCGCCGTTCTGGATCGCATAAAACATCCCAGTCAATCCGCATACCTCAGCATAAGGACAGAACCGATATGAACAAAGAAGAAACCATCCCAGAAGCACCCGTCATCCTCGCGGCGCGCAGAATCAGCATCCAGGACCGTTACAGCATGGAACGCCTCCGTGATCTCACGCTTGAGATCCGCAGGGGCGAGGTTATCGCTCTGATCGGTTCGTCCGAACCTGCAAAACGCCTTCTGCTGCGTTGTCTGGACATGCTGGACGAGCCCGAGGGCGGCAATATTGAAATGAACGGCGAACCGGTGATGTGGCGGCACGGCGGCGCTGACCGCGCACGCAGAAATATCGGAATCGCGTTTTCGCGCGAATCCCTGTTCCCGAACCTGTCTGTGATGGACAACATGATGCTTGCGCCTGTCGACGGGAAAAACGAGGACGAAATGCTGATCCTCGAACGCGCAAAATCCCTGCTGAAGTTCTCCGGCCTTTCCGGCGCGGCGGACGAGATGCCTGTCAATCTCACGGCGGGACAGCGGCGGCGTCTGGCCATTGTGCGCGCGATGATGCTTCAGCCCCGTATCCTGCTGATCGAGGATCCCGGCGATCAATTGACTCCAGCCGAGAAAAATGAGGTGTACGCCCTCATCCGCGCCGTGAAGAATACCGGTCTGACGATCGTTTTCTCATCGCGCGACCTGGAGTTTGTACGGGAAATCGCCACGCGTGTTGTTTTTATGGCGGACGGCATGGTTCGCGAGGACGGCACGGTGAAGGAAGTGCTGGATCATCCTCAGTACGACCGGACACAGGCGTTCGTGCGGAAAAATACGGGATTTTATCGCGAACTCAATGCACGTGCCTTCGACGACTACGAATTCGAGGGTGCGATCGAGGCTTTCGCCGCAGGAAAAATGATCCCGCCGGAACGCCGCCGCAAGATTTGCGATGCCCTGAGAATCCTGCTCGGTCGAATGATCTTTCCCCATGTCACCAGGATTATCCTGACGCTTGACGTGGATGCGAAAACCGGGGATATGGTCGCGGTCGCGCAGTATCCGGGGACCGGCTTCGATCCGCTTTCCCTTGACTCCAAGGAAGCGGAGGCCGCGAAGTTCGAGTTCTTCACCTTTGTCAAATCCGCGAAATACCATCTGCCTGCGTCCGGAAAGAATGAGATCGTGATAACCGTCTAAGGAGGGAGGCAGAGCCTCCACTGCAGTTGTGCCCGGCTCCGCTCGGGCACACACGGAGTGTGCTGAAGCAGTGCCCGGCTGCGCTCGGGCACACACGGAGTGTGCTGAAGCAGTGCCCGGCTGCGCTCGGGCACAATTTGTATCAAGATACTTTTTTCGAAAAATAAGAAAAAGGGGCTTGTCATTTTTGCGGACTTGAGGTATAATAGTATCAGGGATAACAAAACATCAGATTCAGGATGGACAGACCATGCACTTGCGAGAGACAGTAGATAAAACGCTTCTTCGGCGGCATTTTTATGTTGCATTGCCGATTGTCTGCCTGTTGATGCTCGTGCTTGACGGGTATCGTCTGTTCACCTGTTTTATCCTCGTCGATTCCCTGGTCCTCGCGATCCGCATTCTGGTGCCGAGGAAAGGTTCTTTCCTTGACACGCTCCTTCCTTTTGCCGCATTGTTCCTGGCGTATTTCCTCGCGGAACTCACGTCGCGATAACGGAATCAGGAAAAAGACACCGAAAAAAAGCCCCGTTTCCCACAGGAAGGGAACGGGGCGCAGTTGTTTTTGAGCTTGTTTCCGCTTATTTCTCTTCCGTCATGAGGATGCGGGTCAGGTTGCTGATCTTCGCGGGATAGAATCCGATCTTCAGACTTCCATCCGAGGTGGCGGAGAGGTCGTGGATCGCCTCGAACGCCAGTTTCAGTTTCTCGTTCTCGATGTCGTCCGCCGTGATGTTCTTCTTGACGAAGCCGAAGTCCGAGACAGGCAGGTGTCCGGCTTTCAGTCCTTTGATCGGCGCGTTCAGTTTGCCGTCGGCGATGACGGGTGAGGCCGTGCCGCGGACATTGACGCCTCTCACGACGGGCAGGGGGATGGACGCGGCGGCCTTGATGGCGGAGTTTTCCCAGCAGAGGGAACACTCGATGCCGTCGTCCTTGAGTTCATGATTCAATTTGTACGCCGCGATATGGAGCAGTGCGTTGACGTTTTCCGCAGGGATGGTGACGACCGCGATCTCCGGGATGTTGCCGTCCTCGTCCACGACGGCGTCGGAGATCATGTCGATGATCTCGGAAGCCAGCAGCGCGTCGGCTTCCGCATCCTCAACGGAGTAGGGGAAGTCCTGCGGCGTGGAGAATATGAGTGAGGCGAGGACGACGAGGAAAACGATGAACGCGACGAGGATCGCGAGGGTGATTTTGAGGCCTTTTTTCAGTTTCATTTTGCGGCGGCTCCTATGATGTTGATGGCCATGTCCGCAGCTTCAAGCAGAGCCTGTTCCATGAGGTAATAGGCACGGACTTTGTCGAGCGTGGCTTTCGGGAGTTTGATCTCAAGTTTCGCCTTGCTGCCCGAGGCGGTTGCGGTATAACTGCTGTTCAGTTCCTTGAAAAGGTTTTTGTCGAGGGAGAAGAGCGAAACGAGCGTGATCTGAAGGAAACTCTTCGCGCGGCGGACCGCCAGCTGAGCTTCCTTCTCGCCCTTGCATTCCATGTTCAGCACGAGCGAGGCCGCGCCCGGTTCGTATTCCCTGAGGATGAAGTCGCCGGATTTCACCAGCGCGGAAAGTCCGGTCGGGTCGTCGGCCGCGGCAACCGGGAAACTCCGCAGGATGCCGACCGCGACCGCGTCCGCAGGGGCGTTCTGAAGCATCGCGAACTCCGAGGCGGGGAGTGTTTTGTTCGCAAAGAAAGCCTGATCGAGCGGATTCTTTTTCCGTCCGAACGCGACCGTCTTCGGCGTGAGGTACAGGATCTCGCCCGCGTCCCTCAGCTCCTGTCTGTTCGTCTTGCGGTTTTTATGCTGTTCTTTCAGCGTGATCATCTGGCTGAGGCCTTTTTTTTCGGATACCGCATGGATCTTTTTGCCGATGTCGGTGAAAAGTTCGTCCGGCGTCTTGTCCGTGCCGACGAGCATGGCGTAGCTGTCGCCCATCCGGGGTGCGTAGACGATGACCGGATCGGGGAGCGTGCCGGCCTTGTTCCACGGGATGGCTTTCAGGTCGTTGCGGATCGCAAGGACATCGCCGGATTCCGCCACGGCCTTGAACGTCGGGGACGAATAGAGTTTGCCGAGGTTCAGGTTCATGACGAGCGCGGCGCCGTCCGGAATCTGCGAATAACGTTCATCCTGCGCGAAAACGTCAGATCCGGCGCACAGCGCAAACGCCGCGATAAGAATCAATAAACGGTATTTTGTTTTCATGAGTGGGGACTCCTGATATTTTATGTCGCCGGACTGCCGACCTGGCAGGACTTATCTGTTTCCATGATTTGCATGCTCTAATGTATCACGTATCGACAAAAAATCAAGAGAGGAACGTTCTTTTTCCGTCTTTTGCAGCCGGTTGTTTCTCTCGGGGAAAACCGGAAAGCGGATTTGAAAAACCATGCGCACGCATGTATATTTATATTCTGACTTTTTTATTCCGCCCGATTGAATCAACTCAGGAGAAATCTGCTATGCGATGCCCCCGCTGTGGCTGCCAGGAAGACCGCGTGATCGATTCCCGCGCCTCGAAAGACGGCGCGGCCGTGCGCCGTCGCCGTGAATGCGCTGCATGCGGACACCGGTTCACCACGCACGAGGAGATCATCCAGGCGGAACTGAAGGTCGTGAAACGCGACAACTCGCGGGAGGATTTCGACCCGAACAAGATTCGCGCCGGGATCGAGAAAGCCTGCTGGAAACGCGACGTGAAACCCGAGGCGATCGACATGATCGTGTCGCAGGTGACGAGCGGCCTGGAGGCGGATTACGAACGCGAAGTGCCGTCCAGCGAGGTCGGCACGCGCACGATGGAGGCGCTGCGCCAGGTCGACAAGGTCGCATATGTGCGGTTCGCCTCCGTGTACCGCGATTTCAAGGATATCGACGAGTTCATCGACGAGATCCGGAGCATGGGACGCAACCGCGCGAAGAACGCGGCGCCACGCGGCGGAAAGAACATCTGAGAGAAAGCCCGTCATGCGTTTTTCGTTCCTTTCGTGGCTTCACGGCCGTTTTCTCCGCATCGTCAACCCGTTCCAGAAGACGCTCGGCGAACAGAACTACATCATCCTGCTGAGCGTGCTCGTCGGCCTGCTGTCCGGCGTGGCCGGGGCGCTGATGAAGATCGTGGAACACCTCGTGCATTCGCTGGTGGCGTCCATCCCGACGGAGGCCGGATGGGCGGTCTGGGTACTGCCCGCCACGCCCGCGCTCGGCGTGTTCTTCTGCATCTTCGTGTCGCAGGTGGTCATGCGCGGCAAGTACGAACGCGGCCTGGCCGGTGTCATCATGAGCGTGAAGAACCGGACCGGGTCCGTGCCGCTCCATAAGACATTCTCGCATATCATCACCAGCGGCGTCAGCGTCGGATTCGGCGTGTCGGCCGGACTGGAAGCCCCTGTGGCGCAGACGGGCGCGGCGATCGGCAGCAACGTCGCGCGCAGTCTGCTGCTGAACCACGAAAACCGCATCCTCCTGCTGGCATGCGGCGGCGCGGCGGGCATCTCCGCCATGTTCAATACGCCTGTCGCCGGAGCGTTCTTCGCGATGGAGATCCTGCTGCCGAAGACCGCGAGCGCGATCCCGGCGATCATCCCGCTGATCCTGTCGTCGGCGACCGCGCTGCTGGTGTCGCAGCAGCTCCATCCGGCGCGTCCGTACATCGACCTGCTGCAGTGGAATATCCGCGCGGTGCCGTACTATGTGATCCTCGGCGCGGCGGCGGGACTCGTCTCCGTCTTCGTGATCAAGATGTACACGCGGATTTCGAAACAGTACGGACACGTGAGCAATCCGTGGGTGAAAGGGCTGGTCGGCAGCGCGATCCTGTATCTCGCGATCCTGATGTTCCCGGCGTTGCGCGGTGACGGTTACCATTTCATCCGCCATCTGCTGAGCGAACCGGAGACGCTGTACTCCGGCAGTCCGCTTGCGGCGGTTTTCTCGAATCCGTGGGTGTTCCTGCTGCTGACGTTCCTGCTGGTGTTCCTGAAGGCGCTGACCTCGATCTCGAGTCTGGAGAGCGGCGCTGACGGCGGCATCTTCGCGCCATCGATGTTCATCGGCGCGTTCCTCGGCTACTCCATCTCGAAGCTCATCCACATGGTCGGGCTGCCGTGGGGCGGATATATCAGCGAAGCGAATTTCCTCGCCATCGGCATGGGGGGCGTGCTGGCGGGCGTGATGCACGCGCCGCTCACCGGCATCTTCCTGATCGCCGAGCTGACGGGCGGCTACATGCTCTTCATCCCGCTGATGATCGTGTCCGCGCTCTCCACGTTCGTCTGCCGCAAGCTCTGCACGCACAACGTCTACAAGACGATGATCATGTTCCACGGCGGCGACCCGGACGGCACGCGCGACGCCGACGCGCTCACGCGGGCGATTCCGGACGAGCTCATCGAAAGAGATTATCTGCCGCTGTCCGAGTCCGATTCCATGCGGAGCGTGCTGAACTCGGTCATGAAGACGCATCAGAACGTGTTCCCCGTGCTCGACCGCGACGGCCGTCTCGCGGGCATTGTCACGCTCGACGACATCCGGCACTACCTGCTGGAGACGTCGCTGTACGACGTCGCGCTGGTCTTCGACATCATGCGTACGCCCGAAGCCATGCTGAAGCCGGGCGACACGCTCGGACGCGCGATCGACCTCTTCGAGAAACACCGGGAGACGGAGATCCCCGTGGTGCGCGACGGCGTGTACGTCGGTTTCGTCGCCAAGGACCGCGTGCTGGACCGTTACCGTTACCTGATCGAAAACCGCCGTGAACTGTTTTGAACGGAGCATAAAAGGATGAACCGGCCATGATCGAACTTTCCGCACAGGCGATCTTCCTTCAGGATTCGCACGGATGCGCCGTGCCGTTCGATCCGGACGACCTCGCCGCCCGGATCCGGTCCGTCCTGCCGGAGAACGGCGTCGAGTCCGACGCGCTCGCCCGCGACGCCGTCAGCGCCGTGGAATACGCTCTGCGCCACGCCGGAAAGCCGAGAAAAGGCCCGCTGTACGTGAAGGCGTCCGCGGTCGACGCCATGATCGCGAACATCCTCCAGTCGGTCGGCATGAACGATGCCGCCGCGGCCTACGGGCGCACGAAGCGCATCGACGACGAATCGGAACATTTTCAGGACGCCCGGATCGCAGCGCTGCTGGGAGAACGCCTTGCCCTGAGCGGGGAACGCCTCGCCGCGGTCGCGCGGAAAGTCTCCAATACGTTGCGTTCCATCGGTGCGGACGTTTCCTCGACCGACCTTGTCCTCGAGCTTGCGAAGCATTTCGCGGATTCGCTCGACGCCGTCGGCCCGGTGAAGCTGTCGCTCCCCGAACCGGGCTGGAACGACAAGGGGTTCATCCTGCCGCCGGAGGAGTTCATCAGCCGGGTCTCCGCCGCGTCCGCGCGCCTGCTGGACCCGAAGTGCCGCGCGGTGAAGGTCCAGCCGGTCGACCTGCGCGTGTTTCCCGCGCTCCGCGTGGAACTCCGCTTTTTCCCGCTTCTGCGCGAGTCCAAACTGGAAACACCCGTTACGGAGTTGGCCTTCGCGCCGCTTCTGGTACCGGTCGCGGCGTGCGTGGACGAGCTGTGCATCTGAAACTCCTGCTGCATTTCGCCGACGCCGAGGTGTTCGCGTCCGAGGCGATGGGGTGTTCCGGGCGGAAAGCCTCCGCCGAAATTCTGAACGGCATTGCCTCGTTCTTCACTGGCATGATCACGCGCCGCCCGGAAAAGATCACCTGCGCCTGATTTCGGGGTGTTCATTTCTTCACGGGACAATAAAAAACTCCGGCCCGTTTTCAGACCGGAGTTGATGTTTTTTACTTGATTCCGGAAGTCGTATTAAGCTATCACGGTCCACTCCATGCCGACGCCGTATCCCATGACGTTCCAGTTGGCCTGGACGCCATCGGAATAGTAGCCGAGCATACCGGTGGAGTACTGACGGACGAGGAGGTCGTCATGCTGGTCGTTGTTGTAGTCGCCGCAGCCCGCCACGAACCAGTCGGTCGGGTCGAGCTGGCCGATGACCTTGTAGTTGTCGGCGTTGCCGTCGAGCAGCATGTACATCGATCCGGTTTTCTCGTCGAACAGCACGATGTCTTCCTTGCCGTCGCCGGAGAAGTCGCCGATGGCGCGGACCGCGCAGTCGTACCACGCGGAGGCGCCCATGGACTGGACGGTGCCGTCGAGGTCGACGCTGTAGTACTGACTCGCGTTGTAGCTCATCAGCACG
>CACYHQ010000033.1 GCA_902774245.1 uncultured bacterium | reverse complement strand
TCCAACGCCCGATCACCCTTTCAGGAGTTCATCGTCAACCTGCATGTTTTGAGGAGAACACCGGCTCTGAATCGAACCGATATCATATAAAATACACCCAAAATCGCGCTTTGTCAAGCCGAAATCAAAAGAAATCCGGAAAAATGTTCGCCATACCTCTCTCCGCTCACGCGTGTGTGCGTTCAAAGGGTATAGGTCCCATACGAACGACATATAGGCCCCATCTGACGCGAATATAAGCTCAGAATGAGCTCAAAGAAACAGGACAAATAATCCAAGCTCAAAACGAGCTCAGAAAAATCAATGTACTTGACGGAGCAACGAAAAGGAAACAGAGAAAGGACGATCCAGCTCAGGACAAGCTCAGATGAGCTTAAAGGATCAGATCACCACGCCTCGGCAGTGTACTCGACGATCTGGCCGCCGAGGTCGTAACACGCCTGACGCAGGCCGTAATATCTGCCGACCTGAGGATCGACGTTGTATTGGTAGTTGGCATCACCAGTAACCGAACGTTTTTTGATCAGCGGTTCACTGCGTCCGGGGATCAGGACCTCCATCTCGGCGCTCAGGCTAACATGGAATTCCGCAGGACGGTATTCGTCCTCTTCGTAGCCGGGATTGTAGCGGAGCATCGAGCTTGTTACACTGACGAGGCGCACATACAAGATGCAGTCGGCTTCCTCCTTCGAAACGAGCTTAAGGGAGTTATCGCTCTGGAACCGGGCGGCGATCTGCGTGCGGGCGAGCTCGGTGAGGAGCGGTTCGCGCGTATCGTTTCGGATGGTGCTGATCGCGATTGTCTTGATCTGCGGATGCATCATAGACCCCATGTGGTAGTAGCCGCAGGACGAGGTGAAGAACACGCATCCGAACGCAAGGACGCAGGTGGCAAGAATCACCCGGATCGAACGGGAATCAATACGCTTCATTGGAACCGGCCCTTTCTTCATAGGATTCGCGGGAATCCGTTTTGATGTCCTTTTTGAGGTCGCGAATGGGAAGCAGCCATTTACCGTCGCTGCTTTCGGGCGCAATCAGGAGATCGGAATCCTCAAGCGGGATGGGATGACGGACGAAGTCGTAATGAGCGGGATCCTTGCGCGGCATGGCATCCGGCGGAGCCTCGTATGTCTCGTCGATCTCCGCCAGGAGCTTTTCGGACGGGATGGCGTGCTCCGTTTCGCCGTACCGCTGCACGACTTGGTTGAGGTAATGTTCCGCGAGGTCGTCGCGGCCGTTGCGGTGATGGTATTTCGCCAGATCGTGAAGGCGTTTCGCCTGGATCTTGTCGATGGCCACACGCTGTTCCTTCACCCACTGGATTTCCGGCGCTTCCGGGTTGTTCTCCTCAAAATGGGCAAGCTGTTCCAGTGCGAGCGTCGCCCAGCGTCCGTCGCCGTCGCCGCGTTCGGCAAGCTGGCAATAGACGTCCGCGAGGCCAAGTTCGGCGTAATAGGCGGAATCGGTGCCGGGATGAAGTTGAAGCACCTCTTTGAATTTTTCAATGGACTGATCAGTTTTCTGCGCTTCGAGGTACATGCGTGCAAGACGAAGCCGGACGGCACCAGCGGACTCGGCGCAGGGAGCATTGCGAAGCGCGGCCTCGGAAATCTCCAGGAAACGGTCGGAATCCTTGATGAAGGGAAGCCACTCGAACATGGCATCGCGGTGCCCGTTGAAAAACGCATCCGCGATCTCGTATTCACGGTTCACGGCTCCGGTGAAATCAATACGGTTCATGTGCTCGCGGATGAGGCGTTCGATGCAGTCAAATTCCTTGCCGTAAAGCTCGGCCTGACGATATGCGCGGGCGGCGTTGGACAGCGCATTCGCCTTCACGGTCTTGTCGGACGTGAGCAGCTCTGCGTCGAGGTAACGTTTTGCAGATTTGCGGTATTCACCCTCGCGTTCGAGGTCAAGTGCCTTCTGGAAGACCTCAAGCGCGGCGGCATCGTTTTTCGCTCGGCGGGAAGCACTCTCCTCTTCCTTCTTCGCCTCAAGTTCGGCGTCGCGCACTTCGTCGGCGGTCAATTCAGATTCCGGCGCGGTCTCCGCTGTCGTTGACTCCGCAACGGATTCTTCCGCTTTTTCGGAGCTCGGGGCATCGGTTTCCGTCTTGGTTGCAGACGCGGACTCTTCGTCTTTCGGAGCTGTTTCCTGAGCATACGCAAACCATGCGCCGAACGACAGAAGCGTCATCAGGCACACAGTCAAACCCGATCGAACAGGACAGAACGACATAATCGCGACTCCAAAAATAAATGATTCCGAAAAGAAGGGGAAACAAACCCTAATCTAGATAATCTAGCATAAAAGATACAAAATGCCAGAAGAAAACCGGAAAAATCCCAAAAAAAGGGAGGCGGAGACTCCACTGCAGTAGTGTCGGGCTACGCTCCGACACGGGAAGGCGGAGACTCCACTGTGGTAGTGCCGGGCTTCGCTCAGGCACAAAAATTACTGGCACCCCCCCTGCCCTACCGTGCTTTCCGGTTGCGCAGGATGACCGCGACAATCAGGATTCCCCAGAAGACGAAGAAGACCGTCGACACGACAAAGACCGGAACCCAGCCGATTGTGAAGACCAGCGTCAGGGCAAGCGCGGTCACGATGCCGCCGCCCATGAATGGTTCGTGGAGGAGCTGCTTGTAACCGAACGCCGCGGTCGCCTCGGTCTTATTCTCAGGGTCCACGGTGCGCAGCAGAAGCAGTCCGGTCGCGGTCACGCCGAGCGACTGTCCGAAATCCGCGATGGCGCGTTCGAACCACGCGTCGCGGAAGAGTTTCGGCGCTACGAAGAGCACCATCAGCACGGAGAGCAGTGCGCCCGAGGCGATCAGAATGAGGAGCGGCAGCCAGTTCTGCAGCACGACTTCGATGCGGATCGTGGCGATCGCGGAGACCACCAGGAAATCCAGCGAAGCGCCGGAGATGCGTTTCATCTGGTCGCCGTCGATCAGGGGCGCGATGCGCAGCCGCTGGAACGCGTGCTGGATGATGAGGCCGCCGATCATGCACAGCGGAAAGAGCGGGAACCCGGAGAAAATGCGGATGGTCGCCTTCGGGAAGATCGCGGTTTCCAGGTACCGGCAGCCGAACAGGATCGCGTAGCCGATCGCCACGGCGAACCCGATCAGCGCACAGTGCCACGCCAGCGAGTCGATGGAGTCGCACAGCACCGTCTGACGTCCGGCGGAGGGCTGTTCCCGGCGGCGGTAGATACCACGCAGGTGCAGCCGGTCCATCTCCTCCAGCGGCATGAAGTCGTGCACATAGCCGCGCCGGTTGGCCCAGTTCACCAGGACCATGCCGATGATGATCGCGACGATCATGCCCGCGGTCGCCACGGTGTAGCCCAGCGCAATGCCGTCGCTCCAGTCATATTTCTCGAACACGGACGCCATGCCGCCCACCGTGCCGTGTCCGCCCTCGAACCCGATCTCCAGCAGGTTTCCGAACGCGGGCGAGAGTCCGAAGAGCGGCATCAGCACGAATCCGGTCAGGCCGAGTCCGAGCACATATTGTCCCCATGCGATGAACTGTCCGAAACAGAGCTGAGGAAACGCGACCGCGATCATTTTGGAAAGCTTCGGCGAGGTCACGCCGAGGAAGAGTCCGGCGAAGACCACGTTGATGAGGAAGCCCGGCAGCTTGCCGATGGCAGAAAAGACATCCGCCGGAATCGGTCCGGGGAAGCATTTGAAGACGACGAGGGCGACCGCGCCGCCGACGATGGAGCTGGGGAGATAGAGTTTCTGCAGGAGCGGGATGAAGACGCGCAGGGATTTTCCCACGACCATGAACAGCGACAAAGTACAGAAAACCAGTACGGCGGTCATAAGCGATCTCTTCGGAACAGGGTTAAAAGCGGGGACGAAAAGAGGAAATATAAATTAGTCGTTCCAAAGAGAAAAGTCAAGCCGTTTTTAGCTTCTTCCGAAGATTTCCGCCGGATGACCGGAATAAGGAATCGGAAGCCCGAGTCATATAATCTCAGCGATTGAACGGATTCGGGATATCCTGCTGAAAGAACGGGTCGTTGGGGTCGACACGTCGCACCCCGCCGATCCCGCGCATATTGGCCGGAGGGATCGGCGTCGCGGTTCTTCCGCCCCAGAGACCATCCTGCGTCGGCTGAGGTCCGCTCACCATGTCATCCGGCGAACCGACATACTGGACGATGACGCCGGAATCCCCGGGGACCTCGCCGGGCGGATACGGCGTCGCCCGTTTCCCTCTCGGCGCGTTCGGGACGACCGCCCCTGCCCCGACGATGGAGATGTCATTGGAGGAATCGAATGCCGTCATGTCCGGATCGGGCGCCATGCCGTGCGGCACGGTCGCCGTATGCGTCGTCTTTACGTCCTGACGGGCCGCGCGGTGTTCCGTTGATGCCGAACGTTTGGACGCGGTCGTTTTGCCGGACGGAAGGGGTTCGGCGGAGGGTCCGGCCTCACGCGGCGGCGCGAACTGGACGAGGAAGAAAAGCGCGAGCGGCAGAAAGGTGAGAAGCAGGACGATGAGGATGACGGTCTTCATCGTGGATTTGTTTTTCTGCATACTGGATGGGGACATAAGACGGACTCCTGTTTTGCGAAATCGTGAACCTTGTTTTATAAATTAGACCCCCTGCCCTGCCGAAATCTTAGTGGAAAATCCGTTTTTTTCGAAAAAAAGTCCGATTTTTCCTCATTCGCGTCTCCGTTCATCCTGTTCAATCCAACTCGCCCGGCGCAAGCCCGTCGCGGAGCGCGGCCGGACGCGCGCACGTGCTCCCGATCGTGACATACAGCCCATTTTCCGCGGATTCGAGGATGGAGCACATCACGTCGGTCACATGGTACGCCAGCTCGCCGCTGCAGCGGTGCGGACGTCCGAGTTCGATCCCGGCCGCCATATCCGCCAGTCCGATCAGACGCATATTGTCATTATAAAGGAACGTATTTTCCGCCTTTTTCCATTCGCCTCCGGTTTCGGCGTTCGCGAACCGCACCTCGCCGCAGAACGTATTCGGGTCGGGCGTGTGGATCGCGCCGTCGAGCCCCCACAGTTCGATGCAGTTATCCATTTGCGGGCTCAGACGGAACACATCGAAGCTCATGGTGAGGTTGACGACGGGGCCGGAGACGAATTCCAGCACGGCGGCGACATGGGTGTCGACCTCCACGGGATACGTCCTGCCCTGATTGCTCCCGCTCCCGAGCCGCAGACCGGTCGCGCGGGAGGCGAATCCGGCGACGCGCTTCACGGGGCCGAGCAGGTTCACCAGCGCCGTGATATAATACGGCCCCATGTCCATCAGCGGACCTCCGCCGTTTTTGTAGTAAAAGCCGGAGTTAGGGTGCCAGGATTCCGGCCCGTGGTTAGCCATGATGACGCAGCCGCCCGCGATCTTCCCGACGGTCCCGCCGTCGATGAGCTTGCGACAGGTCTGGTGTCCGCCGCCCAGGAACGTATCCGGCGCGCAGCCAGTGCGCAGCCCCTTTTCCGCCGCCAGTTTCAGCACCTTCCGGCCGTCCTCACGCGTGACCGCGAACGGTTTTTCGGTATAGACGTGTTTACCCGCCTCCAACGCGCGCAGAATGATTTCCGCGTGAGCGTCAGGCGTGGTCAGATTGAGGATGATGTCGATCCCCGGGTCGCGGAGAAGCGAGTCGACGGAGACCGCCTGTAGACCGAATTGTTCCGCCGCGGCGCGGGCGGATTCGTCCCGCCTGCTCGCGCATTTCACGACGCGAAGGTGCGAAAACACATCCTTGTTGCGCAGATACGCGCCGCTGATGTTCCCACATCCGATCAAGCCTGCTTTCAACATGAGTTCGTTTCCCTCCGGTTATCGTTCCGCCTCGGCCACCTTCAAATCCGCGCTCCAGTCCCGGTTCAGATCGAGTCCGGCGAAAACGTCCGGCGAATCGGGCAGACGGATCTGAAGGTCGTTCGCATGGCAGAAGCTCAGTTTGCCTTCATCGATGGAGAAATTGAGCACATGGCCGCCGCGCGTCCGTCCGGCATCCATGAAATGAAGATGCCAGCCGGGGGCGTTGATGCCGCTCACGTAGCCGGGCAGACGGAATCCGACCAGGTCGCCGGAAATGTCGTCCCACTCGAAAACGGCCTCGGCTTTCGCGGCCTCGGCAAGCCCCACGCCGTCGCGTTCCTGACGCCTCACGGACCGGACTTTCATGCGCCGGAACATCCCGGTGAAGCGGACCGCGAGCGGGGTATCGTCACGGGGGCAGATATCCTTCATCCGCGCCTCGAACATCTCATAGCTCGGGATCCCGCTCAGGTTCAGTTCACGTTCGGGGCGGAAATCGGCGATCGTGCCGAACGGGATCGTCTCCCCGTCCGCTGGCAGACGGACGCTTCCGTCCGCGCATGCCTGATACACCACGCCGTCGATCATCTGCACTTCGCCGTCGAGACGGTCCATGGTCGCGATCGCCAGATTGCCGAACATTTTGACCTCGCCGACGCTGACGATGCCGCCGTAGTGCCCGCCGAGCAGGACGCTGAACAACGATATCTGTGTGAATTTGATTCGCTTGTCGCTCATGTTTCGAAAACGCCTCCTGATTCTCTTTGATGTTTTGCCATAATATATTCCCCGTCCACGCCCTTTTCAAATAAAAATGTCGAAAAAAATAGGCGTCGGCCGGTCATCTCAAAAAACAGTTAACTCCTAAAGGAACAGGAGGTTTTATGCAAATTCCGGCTTGCATTTTTTTCAAAAGAGTGTATTTTATATGGATTTAAAATTTTGTGTCCTGTCAATACGAGGTCACCATGAAAAAACTTTTTTATCTTCTTGCTCTTCTTATTATCGGTATCACTTCCTCCCTCACGATGTCCTGCTCCAAAAGCGACAAGAACAAACCCCTGATCGTCGCCTGCGAAGCATCCTCGTCGCCCTACTGCTACTACCTCAACGCCAATATCGATCCGCCGGTCGCGGGCATCGACGTGGATCTGGTGGAGGAGATCGGAAAAGCCCTCGGTCGTCCGGTCGAATTCAAGGTCGTCCCGTTCCAGAACATCTTCACGCTCGTTGCCACGGGCGAGGCCGACATCGGCGCGGCCGCGATCACGATCACGCCGGAACGCTCCCAGCGCGTCCTTTTCTCGACCATTTACGACACCTCCACGCAGGTCGCAGTCGTGCCGGCCGATTCCGACATCACGGATGAAGCCGGTTTGAAGGAAGTCAGCGTCGCCGCGCAGGCGGGGACCACCGATATGGAATATCTGCGTGAAGTCATCAAGCCGCGTGGCGTCCTGCCCTACCTGACGCAGGAGGACGTAAACGCGGCGCTCTCCGACGGTCGCGCCGACGCCGCCGTCATGGACCAGCTTGAGGCCGAGATCATGGTCCGCAGGACCGGAGACGATTTCAGGATCAATCCGAAACCGCTGTGCAGAGTGCAGTACGGTCTTGTGTTCAGCAAGGAGAACGCCGAACTCGCGGACGCCGCCAACACCGTGATCGACAAGTACAAGACTTCCGGCCAGCTCCTCAAGAGCCGCGAAAAGCACATGGAAGAACTCTGGACGCATCCCGGCTACGGCGCGATGCGCGATGATTACGACGGCGTCAAGCCGTTCGTCGTCTGCATCGATCCCTCGTTCGCGCCGTTCGCGTTCATGAACCGAAACCGCCTGGCCGGCGTGGATATCGAAATGGCGGAAGCCATCGCTGCCGAGCTCAAACGCCCGGTCCAGTTCCGGATCGTGCCGTTCTCCGAGATTCTTCCGCTCATCGTCAACGGCGCCGCCGACATGGGGACGTCCGGCATCTCCATCACCCCGGAACGCACCTCGATGATCCTTTTCTCCAATTCCTATGAGGACAGCATGCGCCGGATTCTCGTGAGAGAAGGGTCCAAGCTCAACAGGATCTCCGATCTGGACGGCAAGGTCGTCGGGGCCGAGAAGGGCACGACGAACGAGGAATACGCCGTCAACAAGCTCCACGCGAAAAAGACGGTCCACTACGACAATGCCGCCGCGGGCATCATGGGGCTGCTCAACAACGAGATCGACGCCTACATCGATGACGAGAGCGAAGCCGAATTTGCCATGGAAAAACACAAAGGCCAGATCAGGATGATGCAGGTCTCCATCCGCGCCGAGGAATACGGTTTCGCGTTCCGTCTCGGCAATTCCGAGGCGAAGGCCGCCGCGGATCGGGTCATTGAGGCGAAACGCCGGAACGGCGATCTTCAGGCGCTCTTCCGCAAGTACAACTCCATCTACAAGACGCTCGACCTGAACAATATCTGATCCGAGCTTTCCGACGCATCCCTCTACCCCGCCGCTGAGCCGTCCGACCGCATTGTGCCGGACGGCTCGCTCATTTTGCCGCCCGCCCCGCGCATGTTTTGAATCCCCGGAAGAAAAACGCGGAAAAAACATCTGTCTTCGCTTGATTTATGAGCGGGATAGGTGTATTGTTCTTATAGTTTGACGAATCCTTCCAACCTTCAGCGATACACGAAAGGACCTGAGCCATGCCGTCACGAATCGTCAGCAGAATGTTCGTTTGCCTCGCCGCCGTGTTTTTCGTGTTTCTCTGCGTCGGGTGCAGGCACGACGTGGTCAATGCCGATGGCGAAATGGTCAGCGTGCCGATCTCCCCGCTCAGCATAGAGCCTGCTTTGTTGCCATGGCTAGAAGAAGAGATCACCACTTACGGCCTTGCAATCGGGCTTGCGTCAAGAAACATAGACTCGTATGGGATTTTCGCTCAGTTGGGAAACGAGTTTATTGGGAAAAACTTCGGCTTGACATGCGGTCTGGTAAACGGTTTTACAGAGCCGAAGCTACCTGCCGACTGGCCGCGATCCTACCGCGGGGATCGAACAGATTTTTACGGGATTTCAATCGGCGCAATCAATCAGCCGGATTTCTATGGTCGCAAGGGGTTTGGTACTCAGAACGGCATTTCCACCCATGCGATCGATTTCATGAGCGACACGAACGGGATTTCCGTCGAAGCGATCGGCGGAGAAAAGTATTTTAAAGGAATTGACATCTGCGCTTGCAGACTTGGCGGGACAGAGGAGGGAGCCGGCCTGCAGCTGGTCGGACTGGATCTGGCGTTCGAAGGCGGGGAAACCGAAATAACCGGCTGTCAGATCGGAGGAGTCCTGAGCTCCGCCGTTCATGGCGCGCAGATCGGGGCGATCACGTACAATTTGTACAATCCGGGAATATCATCCACGGGGAATCATTGGGATCTCATTTGGGAATGTCTGAATTTAGGCGTTCTGAACCTCAAATTGAAGGAGGGGTTCCAGGTCGGAGCGGTCAATCATACCTCGGACGGGAATCCGGTTCAGATCGGGCTGTTCAACACCACTTCAAAGGGAAGCCCGTTCCAGATCGGCCTGCTGAACTACAACCCGAACGGATTTCTGCCGGTCTTCCCGTTCTTCAATTACAGCGCCCAAAAGGATTGACAGGACAAAAGCATTGCCGCCCGCTGAAATCTTTCCCGTCCGCGCTTGCATTATAGCTAACGAGGATGTATAGTTGAATGCAACAATTCTTCCCCCATTCAGCAACATTTGAAATGTACAGGAGAACAAGATGAAATCATTTCATTTCGCAGGCATGATCCTCTGTGCCGCCGCATTCCTCACATCCGCCGCCGTTTCCGCGTTCCCGGAGTATGATCCGGGCAAGGAGGACGTGCTGGTCTATACGCGGGAAGTCCAGCGGAACAGCTACCCCGACGGGCTGGCGCGATCCGTTCACTTCGCGCGCAGCACCGACGGAAAGAACTTCACGCCCATGAACGAGAACTACGGCATCCTCTTCGCGAAGGGCACGCTCTCGCCCCAGAGCACGATCCGCCCGAAATGCGTGAAGAACCCGATCATCTTCCCGCTGAAGGACGGCAGCTACGGCGTCATGGCGATCCGCACGAACGAAGACGGTACGCCGGACGAGGAGAGCAAGGGGAAAGTCCTGCTCTGGACCACGAAAGACCTGATCCATTTCTCCGAACAGGCGCTGTTCGACCTGAACACGCAGGAAGAGGTCACGGCGTTCCTCAGCGTCTCGCCCACGTCGGACGGGAGCAGCTACCGCATCTTCTGGAAGACCGCCGGCGGGAGATTCTTCTGCACGGACACCCCCGATTTCAAGTCCGTGACCAAAACAGACGGCCCGATCATGTTCCGCCTGATGCCGAAACCGGAGATCAACGCGCCGGAAGGCATGGTCCCGAACAACGAGACCGGATACAGCACGGTGTCCGTGCCGCGTTCCGTGGTGGACCGCGCAGCGCAGCACTGGGGACACCTCGTTTCCGTGGCGGCGAACGTGCCGGAAACCGTCCTGGCGGGTTCGGCGGACGAGCTCGCGAAGGTGAAAGCCGAGGTCGTCTATTCCGACGGCTCCACGTCCGTCAAGCCCGTGAAGTGGGACGCCTCGAACGTGAACTTCTCCGCGCCCGGCAAGTATGAGATCACGGGCACGGTGCAGAACGAATCCTACGGGTTCCCGCTCGCCCGCGCGTGGGGCGACCCTGTCGTCTTCAAGTGGGACGGCAAATTCTATTTCATCGCCACGACCGACGCCCGGAACAACATCGGGCTGTACGTGCGCGAGGCCAACAATCCGCACGACCTTTTCGCGGACGGCGTGAAGGAGCACCTGATCCTCGACAAGGACGAAGCCCGCCAGCTCATCCAGACCTTCTGGGCGCCCGAGTTCCACGTGATCGGCGAGGACCTCTACATCCTCTTCGCGGTCGGCGGACGCGCCTGGGGCCCGCAGTGCCACTACATGAAGCTGAAGAAGGGCGCGAGCATCATCGACCCCGCCTCGTGGGAAGACCCGGTCAAGATCCTGAAGAAGGACGGAAAGGGCGTCGGCGACGGCGGCATCTCGCTCGACATGACCTACATCAAGGCAGGCGGCAAGTCCTACTACGTCTGGTCCTACCGCGTCGGCATCGGTTCGCCGCGCGACACCGGCTCCATGCTGTACATCGCCACGGTCGACGAGAAGAACCCCGGCGTGCTCACGTCCGAGCCCGTTCAGCTCTCCCGTCCGCTCTACGGCTGGGAGAACGTCCGCGGCACCATCAACAACGAAGGCCCGTATTCGTTCAACGCGAACGGGAAGGTCTACCTGACCTTCTCCGGCGGCGACGCGGGCGGCTACACCTACGCGCTCGGCCTGCTCACCGCGGACGAGAACGCCGACCTGCTGGACCTGAAATCCTGGACGAAGAGCCAGGCCCCCGTCCTCTCGTTCTACTCCATCCCCGGCAAGTTCGGCCCCGGCCACAACGCGTTCTTCAAGGACGACTACGGCAACCTCATGATCTCCTATCACGGCGAAACGGCGATCAACGGACGCCAGAGATGCGTCGCCATCCACCGCGTCCACTTCAACATCCAGGGCGAACCCGTGTTCAACATGTCCGCGGAACGTGACCTGGATCCCGCGCTCGCGAACGTGAAGACGACCGTCATCGTCCCCGAGAAGAAATAATCCGGATCATTCATCCGCTCTTTACGGAAAAGGCCCGCCGGTCAACCTCTGACCGACGGGCCTCAATCTTGCCTTGTTTACGGCGAACCGATAATCAAATCAGTTCGCGGCGTTGAGCTTCTGCTGGAGCTCCTGGATCTTCTCGCGGTAGGCCGCGGGATCGGTCTGACGGAGCTTCTGAGCGTCTTCATATTCCTGCGGGAACTTCTCCTGGATCTGACGGAGCGTGCCGTTGTTCCGCGTGCCGCCGCGAGTACCCGGCTGCATCGCGCCCGCGCCCATGCCGCCGCCCATGCCGCCGCGTCCGGCGGGAGTGAGCGAAATGTTGTTCTTCTGCGCGAGCTCATTGAAGGAACGCATCGCGGTCGCGGAATCGGTCTTGTCGGTCTCGAGGAGCTTGTCAATGGCGTCTTTTTCCTTGGCAAGGAATTCGAGCGCCTTGGCCTTCTGCTGTTCTTCCGTTTCGGGAAGTTCGATTTCGGCCTTCTTCGCAAGAGCGGCGAGCTGAGCATAAGCGTCGTCGATGGCCTTCTTCGCTTTGGCGTAGGCCTCTTTGTCCTTCGCTTCGAGCTTCTTCAGGGCTTCTTCGCGCGGGGTGTCGGCTTTGAGACGGTCGATGGTGCGCTGGAGCTGGCCGTTGCGCTGGCCGCCCATGCCCATGCCGCCGGGGCCCATCATGCCGCCGCCGAATTCGCCGCCCATGCCGGGGCCCATCATGCCGCCGCCGAATTCGCCGCCCATGCCGCCGGGGCCCATGCCGCCGCCGAAGCCGCCCTGGCCGCCGCGATTGCCGCGATTGCCGCCGCGACCGCCCTGCTGGCCGCCCATGCCCATGCCGCCGCCGAAGCCG
>CACYHQ010000032.1 GCA_902774245.1 uncultured bacterium | reverse complement strand
CGCTGTTTCCTGGCACTGATAGCAGAACATTTTGTTTTCCATGATTGAGCTCCTCGTTGTTAAGGTTTGTTCAAGATAATGTCGCAGGTTTATTTATTCTTTGACAGCACCGTTTTCAGGCTCGTCAACAGTTTTCCTCGTTCCAGTCGCAAATCGAATCCTCCGCCGGACATACCCCATTGCTTGATGAGAAGCCGTATCGGGCCTATCACCATCCGGAAAAGGGTATCGGGCGGGATGTCCGGAGAGATTTCCCCGGCTTCCCTCGCCTCGGAGAAGTACCGGAGCATGATTTCGCGGTGGCGTTTCATCATGCCATACAACAGTTTCTCGACCTCGGGTTCGCCTTGAAATACTTCCTCCGCGAAGAGCACACGCGCCAGATCGGGGGATGCCAGCACCAGTTCGGTGCGCCGCACAAGCGCGGCTTCCACCGCCGCCCAGCCGTGCAAATCCTCTCCAATGGAATCGACTTCACCTTCGAAACGCGAGACCAGAGCCTGAATGATCTCCAGTTTGTCGTGAAAATGATAGTACAATGCTGCATCGGTTACGTTCAATCTCCGGCTCAGATGCCGGATGGTCAGATTGCCCATGCCGTTTTCCGCGATCAAATGCAGAGCGGCATCCACGATCTCATTCTGCCGTTTGGTCAGTTTTTTCTCCATTCGCTTCTCCATTCTGGTGGGCTATACTTAGTGAACGCTTATTTAATATACTCCTGTTTTATTCCTTGTCAAGAGATAGATATAAAAAAAAAGAAAAAAAGAGACCCTTGGGGGAAAATTAGCTCCCGTTCCTCACCCACATCGCAATGGCTTCAAGGAACCTCGGCACGACGGCATGGAGCTTCACGGGACCGATGCCGGGAATGCCTTCCGCCTCGGCCAGGGATTTAGGCCGGATTGATGCAAGCCCGCGAAGAGCCCGGTCGGTCAATATCATATACGGTTCGACATGGTTCCTGTTGGCAAGCTTGTTCCTGAGGTCGCGAAGATGTTCGTAGAGCGGTTGGTCGGTCATGGCTTTCTGCACTTTGGCTCTTGCCGCCTTTGAGCTTCCATGTACCTTGAGTTCCGGCAGGGCAAGTCGCAGGGGACCTTTCTCCCGAAGGAAGCGTTCGCCTTCATCGGAGATTCCGAGACACGGATATTCCGGATTGCCTATGCGTTCGATGAGTCCGACATTTTCCAGTTCACGCAAGTAGGACATGATATTATTCTGCTTGAGCGAAGCCAGGATGCCGAAGCATGCATTGTCGTCGGTTGCCGATCGTGTCGATTCCGCCGAACGGATACCCGCGAGCATCTGACTGATCCGCCCTCGCCCGAACTGACCATTGAACGCCTTGACCGCAAGCAGGATGATTTCGACCGTGGTGCGTTCGTTCGTGGTGAGCTCGCGCGTGGCCGATGTCGTGTTCGAGCAGTGGTCACAAGTCCCGCAGGTCCAATCGCCGATTTCTTCGCCGAAGTAGGAAACGAGGTATGCCTGCCTGCACTTATGCGTGGAGACATAATGCTTCACATCGTCCAGCCGTTCCAGGTCAAGTTCGCGTTTTCGGTCGTATTCCGCAAAGTCGATGTTCAGTTCGCTTTCTTCGGGCTTAAGCAACTGCGTATTTTCGATGCCCCTCACGGGTGCATATTCCAAGACAGAGTGATTCAAGGCGGCAAGGACACGACGCACGTTGGGTTCGGGCAATCCCGTGATCGCTGACAGATCCCGCAGGGAATATCTGCCGCCTTTCATTTTTGCGCGTGGCGGATCATTCAGGAAACGGTGAATGAAGATCGAGCGTTGCGTGGCCTCGGCTTCATGTTCCTTGCAGAGCTTCTTCGCGCTGCCGTTGAACCGGAAGGAGACGATGCCTGCGCTGTATGCCCGCGAGGTGTAGCCATACTGTTCCAGAATATTCAGAACTGTGGAAACCTGGCCTTCCGACTTCGCATCGGGAACACGGTCTTTGATATCCGCGACTGAAATGGTGATCTGCGTCGTCTTTTCCCTCATGGCCATATCGAGCAGCTCATGGTAGACGTCCTCGACCAGAGGCTTTTCCGGATTGTTCATCTCGATAAGGTATTCCTGAACATGGACGTCCGAATAGCCGGAAAACAGGATGCATTCCGCAGGTTCCCCGTCACGTCCTGCGCGTCCGGCTTCCTGATAGTACGCCTCGATGGAGCCGGGGATATTGTAGTGGATAACACGGCGGACGTCGTGCCTGTCGATGCCCATGCCGAACGCATTGGTGGCCGCAAGCACCGGCGTCTTTTCGCTCATGAAGCGTTCCTGCGCGAGGTTGCGATCTTCATCCGACATGCCCGCATGGTATCCGATGCAGCCGAATTCAGTCTGCAACATTTCAACGGTCTTCCGTGTGGATGCGTAGATGATGGTCGGCATCTGTTTCTGTAGCAGGGTGCTGAGCATCCTGTTCTTTCCCTCCGTGCCTGAAAGCCGGTTCACCGAGAAAGCGAGGTTCGGGCGCTTGAACCCGGCCACGTGGAGGCGCATTTGAGGCCGTCTGAGCTGTGTCAGGATATCTTCCCGGACTTTCTTCGTGGCCGTCGCGGTGAACGTGCAGACCTGCCTAATTGCGAATTCTTCGGAGGCCTTTCCGAGGTTCAGATACGATGGCCGGAAATCATGACCCCACTGGCTTATGCAGTGGGCCTCGTCCACAACGAGCATGTCCGGCGGATTGTCTCGAAGAAAGTTTCGGAACGAGTTTGTCTGGAATCGTTCTGGTGCGACGTAAAGAAGGTCGACGTAGCCTGCGGCGGCATCGCGCATGATCTTGAACTGTTCGTCCGCAGAGATGGTCGTGTTGATGCAGGCCGCCGGGATGCGCCTTTCCGCAAGCGAGGTCACCTGATCCTTCATAAGCGAGATGAGCGGCGAGACCACGATGGTAAAAGAATGGCGCATCAAGGCCGGAAGCTGGTAGCAAAGGCTCTTCCCGGCTCCCGTGGGCATGATGACGCAGAGGTCGTTCCCGGAAAGGATATCGTCAATGATGCTTTCCTGGTTGTCCAGAAAGGCGTCATAGCCGAAAAAATGTTGAAGTGCTTTCCGGGAGTCGGTGCTCATGGGTTACTCCGGGGTAAGGCGGACGAGTTCAGAGCTTTCTGCAGCGGGCAATCAGCAGGTGCGTCTTTTCCGGCACGATAGCCCTTCAATAGTGCAATGGACTCCTGTGCAATGTCGCGCCGGACCTCGCGGCGTTTTCCCGCTATCCGGGGAATATACCGGTCATCATAGTTTGTGGTGTTATGACGCATCCATGCGATGACAGCGGCTCTTGCGCGATCTTCAATTGGGATGCGCTGTGTCCTTGCGACAGTTCCGCTTCCCACTGGCGTGGTGAAAGCCGTAACCTCCTTTGCGAACTTCTTCGCCAGCTCAGCCCAGCGGGGATGGAATGCAAGGAAACCAAGAACCGCTGCCTCGAAATCTTCCTGATACTGCTCCTGCTTCTTTTCCCCGCGCTTTCTTCCGGTTTCCAGTTTGTGTTGATATTCCGGCGTTTCCCGTTCAGCTTTCAACTGCTCGGAAATTGCCGCTGCAAGACCTTTGGGGACGCAGAGTCCCACGCCGAACTCCTTCCGGCCGAATTTGCGCTTTACAACCCAGTAATCCGAGGCTGTCGACTTAAGTCGGCGTGTCAGTCCGGGATCACCTGACGGCACGAATTCCCAATCGGGCGGCATATCAACAAAGTGACCGCCCATTGAGTATTTTTTGAACTCTTTATGTTCGTAGACGACAGTTTCTTCTTTTTTCATTATTTGCCGTTGAATTTGATTTGATAGGGATAAACGGCCTGCCCTGGACGATATGCCTTTGTCGGACAGCCGACGACTACGAGGTACAGGTGTTTGATATTGCCTGGATTCTTGAATGAAAGGTTTTTGGCAACCTCGGAATTTACGCCGAGGTAGGCCGGCTTGTTGTCGTTGTCCACGGCCACAAGCCCGTAGCGCCAGCCGATGTTGTCCTGCGTGGAGAGCCCCTGAAATTGAACTTCGACGGTCTGCCCGGCGGCGGGGAGCCTGATCTCGTCGACGTTGAACCCGTAGGTCTGAGGCGGATTGACGGGCCGGAGCCAGCCGTTGCCCGCGTCGCGGAGTTCGCTCTTCATCTCGCAGGCGTAGCGCACGCTGTCCTTGCGCTTGTCGGGGAAATCGAACGTGACGAGGCGGCTGTAGCAGTCGAGCAGCTCGTCGCCCATCTTTTTGACGTCGATCTTGTACATCCGCATGTACGTCTGAGTAAAGTCCTCTCCGCGCCTCGCGCCGCGGAACATGTCCGCCATGTACGTGATGCCGTGCAGGAAACTCCAGTATTCCAGCACGAACGGGGCGTGGTACATATTGTCGGGATGGAACAGGCTGAGATGGATGCGTTTCTTGAAGTCCTGCCAGTGGTAGTTCTCGTCTGTCGTCCATTTCGGATTGACGTTCCAAAGCATCCATTGCGCCGATGTTTCGAAGATACCTCCGCCCATGCCCTGCGACTTCCCGTCGCTCGAAATCTGAATCTGAAAGCAGTGCCCCAGCTCATGGGCGATGCAGTTGAGCGTCTTGTCCTGAATGCGGTTGGGGGCAACCCACAGCGCGCCGATCGTGCCGTCGTAGGAACCGCCGTATGCCGTCCCTTCGAGCGAGTAGTTGATCATGACCATCATGCGGTATCTGTCGGCCTTGCTTCCCGGCTGGAGGAATCCCATCATGTCGCGATAGACGTTGTAGAAATACTCCACGCGGGAAAGGAGATTGTCGAGGTCGACGGACATCTTCTGCCCGTTGAGATCAGGTGCCTTCGTGATGTCGTCGCCGAACCCCTTTTCCCAGAAGCAGACGACGTTCGGGGTACATGCCATGCGGTAGTAACTCCACTTGGAATCGCGGCTGGTGAAATCGTTGCTTCGAAGCTCCCGGGGAATGTAGATTTCCTTCCCCTTTGGCAGCGCATACCCCTGCTGGGCGCTGGCCGTTATTATGACGCCGGCGAAGACCAGAATTGTGAAGAACAGTTTTTTCATAAGCTTGCCATGCTCAGTTGTATGAAAGGATTTTTACAGTAATATAGCCGACTTCCAGTTAATTGCAAGTCGGGAAAAAGAAAAAGGTCCGTTCCGCGAAATTGATTGATGATGCGGCAGATAACATATATTTTCCTCTTTTTGGGTTTTCGGGCTTGCAATCTGATAAAACCTAAACTATATTATCACAAATTGATTGAAAACCTCGTTGATCCGGCATAGGATACGCCCCGAAGGAGTCTGTTTCGCGGCGCTCCACGGCCAAGATAGGAAAGGCTCCCCGATGAAAACAACGTCCGCTGCCTCCGCGACCCGCCCCGCCCGTTTCTTTTTCCGTATGCTCGCCGCCATGCTCTGCGCGGTCTTCTGCCTGCGCGTCACGCCCCTGCATGCAAATCGTGTCAAGCCCGGATACGCCTGGAACCTGGGCATGAACGTCGACTGGAAGTTCTCGAAGGCAAAGGGCGCGACGTTCCCGCTCGCGGACGCCCTGAAGAGCATGGAGAAGGACGGGAAGCAGTTCTACGACGTCGACTACGACGATTCGGACTGGCAGACCGTCAGCTTGCCGCACGCGGTCAACGCGGACGATTCCTTCGACTCGCTGATCGCGGACGCGGGCGAACAGGACCTCTACCGCGGATTCATGTTCTACCGGAAGAAGTTCAGGCCCATCTCCCATGAGAATGAGAAGAAGAAGTATTTCCTGGAGTTCGAAAGCGTCCGCCAGACGATTTATCTGTACGTGAACGGCCATTTCGCGGGATACTACGAAGCGGGCGTCGCGCCCGCCGGATTCGACATCACGCCGTGGATCAAGCCCGACGAAAACCTGATCGCGGTCGCCACGGACAACACGGCGTCACGCGGGATGACAAGTTATGTGCGGGAGACCCGGCCCGGCCACACGCCCGGCGACAATTCGGGCGAGGGCTTCCAGTGGAACCAGAAGGATTTCAACCCCGTGCAGGGCGGCATCACGGGCAACGTGACCCTGCACATGAAGCCGTCCATATACTTCACGCTGCCGCTGTACAACAACCTGAAGACCGTCGGCACGTACATCACCGCGTCCGACTTCGATTTCGAGGAGAAATCCGCCGTGATCACCGTCCGGGCCGAGGTCCGCAACGAATCCGGGGCCGCCGCCGACCTCCGCGTCAATTGCATAATCGATCATCCTGTAAGCGGGACTCTGGGACTCGTCAGGGAAAAGTTTACCAGCGAGCCAGTCCGCATTCCGGCCGCAAAGGACGCGGGAAAGGTCTTTCCGACCGCGGTCGAATCCGACGTTTACGGCCGCGATCCCGCGCCGACCGGGATCCGTTCGCCCGAAACGACCGTGATCGAGTTCAAACAGAAAGTTACCGGGTTGAAGTTCTGGTCGCCGGAAACCCCGGAACTCTACGGGATCAGGCTCTGGCTGTGGAACGGCGACGAGCTCGTGGAAGAGTACCGGCTCCGGACCGGATTCCGCAAGGTCGAATACGACCGCGCCCGCGGCGGACTCCTGATCAACGGGCGTCCGTACTATCTGAAAGGCTACGCGCAGCGTTCCACCGACGAGTGGGCGGTGATCGGCGTGGCGAACCAGTGGCTGTACGACTTCGACGCCGCGCTGGTCCGCGAGTCCGGCGCGAACTACATCCGCTGGATGCACGTCGCTCCGAAGCCCGCCGCGATCCGCTCCTGCGACAAGTACGGCATCGTGTCCGTGTGCCCCGCCGGCGACAAAGAAAAGGACATCGAGGGGCGCGCCTGGAACCAGCGCGTCGAGGCCATGCGCGACGCCATCATCTACTTCCGCAATTCGCCGTCCGTGCTCTTCTGGGAGGCGGGCAACAACGAGATCACGCCGGAGCACATGCGCGAGATGACCGCGCTGAAACACCGCCTTGATCCCGACGGCGGACGCTTCATGGGCTGCCGCACGATCTCCTCGCCGGAACAGGTCGCCGAGGCGGAATGGGTCGGCACCATGATCTACCGCCACGGCGCGAAGGCGCTCGAATCCATGAAGAAAATCGGGAAGTTCATGCCGATCCTGGAGACCGAATACAAGCGCGACGAATCGCCCCGCCGCGCCTGGGACCGCTACTCGCCGCCGGATTACGACTATGTGAACAAGTGGCTCGGGCCGGGCGCGAAGAAGCGGGACGGCTACGATGTGTGGGACGCCACGCAGGAGGACCTCGGGCGCACGCTCGCCGACCGCATCGACGGCTATTCGTATTTCTACGACAACCGCGTGACCGGAGCGGATACGGGCACATACTCCGGCGCTGCCATGATGGTCTGGTCCGACTCCAACATGCACGGACGCAACACCGGTTCGGAAAACTGTCGGACCTCCGGGCGCGTCGACCCGGTTCGCATCCCGAAGGGGACGTTCTACGCCGTGCAGGTCTACCACTCCGAGGTGCCGAAGGTGAATATCCTCGGGCATTGGAACTACCCCGCGCTCACGGACACGAATTATTTCTATCAGGAACGCAAAAACGACGGCACGTACATGAAGCCGACCGGGAACCTGCTCCGGCGCGACCCGACGAAGAAGACCGTCTACGCCGTCGCCGCGAAGTGCGACAAGGTCGAGCTCGTCGTGAACGGGAAAAAGGTCTCCGAATGCACGAAGCCGCGCGACGGATTCGTGTATGAGTTCCCGAACGTCGACGTCACGCAGTCCGGCGTGGTCGAGGCCGTGGCGTGGGCGAACGGCAGGATCGTCGCCCGCGACAGCATCGAAAGCGCCGGAGCGCCTGCCGGGATCCGCCTCACGCCTGTGACAGGGCCCAGCGGCTTCTTTGCGGACGGCGCGGACATCGCGTTCTTCGACGTCGCCGTGGTCGACGACAAGGGGCGCGTCTGCCCGTGCGATTCCCGCCGGATCGACTTCACGCTCGAAGGGCCCGGCGTCTTCCTCGGCGGCTACAATTCCGGCAAGTTCGGCGAGGAATCCGTCATTCACAAGAAATATGTTTTCGCCGAATGCGGCGTGAACCGGGTTTTCGTCCGCGCCACACGCCAAAAGGGGAAGATCACGCTCAGGGCGCGTTCCGCAGCAATCGACGCGCCGGAGGACATGAAGTCGCCCGCGTTCGAAGCGGAGGCGACGGTCGAGGCGCGCGCAGCCGATCTGTCCGACGGCGGGTTCACCTTCGCCTTGTACCAGCAGGAGTTCCAGCCCGGCCGTTTCAAGCCCGTCGAATACATTCCCGCATCCGGGTCCGGGCCCGCACCCGTGCTGGACGATCCGAACGCGAGACCCTGCGCGGTCTACGTCGGCTCGAAGTCCGTGGAGTTCCCGACCTACTGCAAGCCGTTCCGCCCCGATTCCGCTACAGGCGTGGTGTGCCCCGTCTTCACCGTGCTGGATGAGCTGATCAAACAGGGTGTCCCAGTGAGCTACGAGATGGTGCTCACCAACAAGGATCTCCCGCTCGCCCAGCTCAAGCACGCCCGGGGACGCGTCTATGTGGTGAAAGCCGGAGAACGCACGCTCTACCTCGCGGAAGGATTCACCGAGATATTCCTCGACGACGGTTCGGAATCCAGCCTGACCAACTTCGAGTTCGAAGTGCGGAGTCTCGAATTCATCGGCGAGCTCAGCGCCGTACTCGCGTTCCTCCCGGTCAAGACCGACTTCGCGGAAAATGTAGTCTACATCACCCCGTGACCATCACGGCTTCGGTGCTGATTATTCCCCCCATCCCCCTGATCTTCTCCGTCTCCACCTCATCCGGCGTGGCCTTGCCATGCTCCCAAGCGGAAACCCTCTTCACGGAGACGCCCAACGCAGCCGCGAATTTGACCTGGGACAATCCGGCTTTCTTGCGAATCGCGAGGATGTCTTCCGAGGTGAGCGGCTTGGGCTCGTCATCGTATTTCGGGATCGGGATTTCCTTGTATGTGTCGCTGAGGGTGACTTTGAGGCGTGGTTTGCCCCAGTCGAGCACGACGGAAAGCTTTTCGACTTTGATACGGATTTGTGGATACATCTCGTATTTCCTGCGGATAAGTTTCGAGATGTTCTCCGCCAGGAGTTCCTTGTTGTCGGCGTCGAGATCGGTCGCATCAAGCTCTGTCTGGGAAACATCCCTACGTCCTCTGAGCGCGAGATTCCAGGCAATCCGTCCCATGCGCCACAGGACAAGATAGCCGGTAACGTCCGGCGTCCTCTCCGGGTCGATGTTGAGGTCCCGCCATCTTCAGACCTTCGGCGAGGTCAGTCAGTGTCTGAGCGGAACCGTTGGCCGTGGCCGTCAGGATGTCCGCAACGTTCGACATCTTCGAGGTCTCAATCCCGAAGACGCGCATGTTGTTTGCCGCGATCTCGGCTGCTTCTCCAAGCTCGGTTCCGGTGGCACGCGCGAGGTTCAGCACTGCGGGTACAGCAGACAGAATCTCATCGGGCTTGAACCCCATACGTCCCATAGCCGTCATAGCCTCGGCGACCTGCTTTGCCGTATAGGACGTCTCACGTCCGAGCTTCTCGGCAGTCGCGGTCAGCCTTTTGAACTCGGACTCGGTCGCTCCGGAGACCGCCTTGACCATTCGCATGGCGTCGTCGAAGTCGGCGAAACCCTTGGTCGCGAACGCCAGCGGAGCCGCCATGATCCCGGAAACCGCGAGCATGTTCTTCCCTATGCCGATCAGGTTCTCGCCGAACGCCTTGATCTTTTTCTGGGCCTGCTTCAGTCCCCGTTCAAGTTTCGTCTGGTCCAGCAGGATTTCGACGTATGCTCGTCCGGCTTTCACTTCGCCTGTTGCCGTACCCATTCATAACCTCCAGTCTGGTCTAAAGAAAAACCTGTTTTTTGTTTTTTCTACTTGCTTTTTGAATTGTCTTGCATTATATTATCATGCAAACAACAAGCTCCAATCATACAGTCAAGGAGATTTTATTATGGCAAACGCTCTGGTACAATTCCGAATCGACGACAGCATCCGTCAGCAAGCGAGTGATCTTTGCGCACAGCTCGGTTTTGATCTTTCCACCTATCTTCGCATGAGTCTGAACAAACTGGTTCAGGAGCGAGGTGTTCCCTTCAACCTGAAACTGAATACGGTTCCTACCGCAGAGGAAGCAATTGCTGCGATGAAGAAAATTTCCGATATCGCTCAGGCGAATGGAACCTCTGAGCTTACGCTGGATGAGATCAACGCTGAAATTGCCGCGGTAAGGAAACGCCGGAAATGATTTACGCCGCAATCGATACCAATGTTCTGGTTTCTGCACTGCTGCATTTTAATTCAAATCCGGGGACAGTTCTTCTTTCCGTCCTTAAAGGAGAAACCATCCCCCTTGTAAACGACGAAATCCTTGCCGAATATCGGGAAGTGCTTTCTCGCAAAAGACTCAAAATCTCTGCTGAATTAGCCGAATCTGTTCTGACGCGTTTGGCTGCGTGTTGCCTGAACATAGCCGATGCATCCTCGGAGTATCCTGAAGTCACCGATCCAAAAGATCGTTGCTTCTATGCCGTAACGATGTCGGAGAGAGAATCCGAAGATGCCTTGCTGGTTACCGGAAACATACGTCATTTCCCGGTGAAACCATTGTCGTAACTCCTGCTCAATTTGTTGAGATACTTCAGAAAAGCAGGAAATAGCTCCAATCCATTGGCTTCTACATAAGAGATTATGTTGTCCTGCACCAGATATCACGTAGAATGCTGACTGGCACTTTTGCTTTTGGTTTTACGTTGTACGGATTGAAATCGGCCGGTTTCACGGCCTTCGTCTTCTTCGGATCGCGGAGGACGTTCGCGATCATGGCAAGCAGCGAGGCGGTCTGTCCCCACTCGAAGCGTCCTCTCGCCTCGGTCATGCGGACGAGCTCTCTCAGCGTGAACGGTCCCGGATCTATTCCGAGGATTCCGGCGCAGTCCCAAATGAGCCGCCAGACCGTTCCAGCTCGGAGACCAGTCTTGCTTCGAGCTGCTCGTCCTGAAGAATCCGGTCGAGCCGCGTCCTCGCGATGTCCTCGAATCTGCGTGTCGCGTTCAGGATCTTCCGCATGACCTGACGCTTCGCCGACGGGAAAAAAACCACGATCTCGTCCAGCAGAGCCTCATGCTGTGCTGGATGTCGTCCACCTCGCATTCGCCATCTGGGGAATATTCGCGTGGAGAGAAAAGGACACCCGTCCATCCGAGTGATGGGCGGGGAAACTACCCCGCAATCCACTTTCCGAGTTTCGGAATCTTATGCAGCGGATAGGCGATCAGGAACGCGACAAGATACGTCGCGACGGCGGTGCCGACGATCGCACAGCCGGTGCCGACACGCCCGGAGAGCCAGCCACAGATATACCCGAGGAAGATCATGTGGATCAGGTACATGCCGAAACTCGCCTCGCTGAATGGACGGACGATGAACTGGTAGAACTTTCCCTCGGAAGAGAATTTTCTGATAACAAGGAAATACCCTATGACCATCAACGCCACGCCGAGAGAACAGTTTTCCCAGCTCGTTTCAAGCTCGACGACACACGAGTACGGCGCGGAAACAGGGTATCCGCTCCCATCTGGGATGTGGGAATAGAACCATCCGGCGACTATGGCAAAGCCGACTGTCAGAAGCGGGATCGCGAATGCAACTGTCTTTTTCCAGGAGTAGTCCGGCGCAAATTTGCGGAACCACAGTCCAAGCAGCATGTACCCGATAAAGCCGCTCACATAGTGGAATGTTCCGAAAGTGTTCCAGTGACATTCTCCGAATAAGAATGGCACATTGAAAAGGCTTTCCCCTCCGAACATGTGTCCCCAGCCGTTTCCGTAAATGGCGCTGTACAGCTGCCGGATAAACGGGATGGTTGTCGTGAAAAGCCAGAGAATGATCCAACCGAGCAGTTCCTTCTTTGAGACCCGCTCCGCCCAGGGGGAAAGGAGCGGCATCAGCAGATACACGCCGAGCAGCATCGGAACGAACCATAAATGTCCGCCCGCCGTCATCGGGAAATTGAACAGCATCCGGCCCCATTCTCCGTGGTTCAGGATCGTGAAGACGCAGCACCACAGGACAAACGGGATTCCGACGCGCAGGATGCGTCTGCACAGGAAATCCCCGGTCGTGCGAGTAACGGGGAACAGCAGATACGAGCTCGCCATAACGAAAAGAGGAACACATGCGCGGCACGCGGAGTCGAGTCCAATTGCCCAGCGCGCGTTTTCTGGAGATTTGAGGAAAAGCGTTCCTGCCTCACCATAGTAGAAGTTCTCACAGGAGTGAACGATGAACACCATGAAAATGGCGATGGCACGAAGATAATCTAAAAAAATGACTCGTTTCATAATTATCTCATTTGAAATGGTTCAATGTTTCGTTATCAAAAAAAGTACACCCGCGCAAGCGAAAAAGCAAGCCGGAGGCGAATCTTTTTCGGGATTTCCTCCGGCTTGCTGGCGGTTCGCCCATCCGTGTGATGGGCGGGGAAACACTTACTGAGGCGAGAATTATAGAAAAACCGCTTACTTTTTCTATATTTCCCTTACATTTCGGCGGTTTTTCAAAATTTCGCTTACATTCTTGCTGTCCGTCTATATTTGCGGTACAGTACGAGCGCGGCACAGAATCCGAGACCGACAAGAAGCGTGACGACCGAGGATGGCAACGGCTGGCCGATTGTGATGATCGCGTCCGGCTTCGGCTCCTCGCCGTTTTCGGGTTTGGGGGCAACG
>CACYHQ010000031.1 GCA_902774245.1 uncultured bacterium | reverse complement strand
CGCCGCTGAATCCTTCGAATGTCAGGATTCTGTTCTTTCCCTGTTTCGTGCCGATGTGCTTGTAAGTACGGGTGTAATCGCTGCTGATGGAGTAGTAGTCACTGGTGCATCCGCCCCAGATCTCGCCGCCTTCCGCAAAGATGAGATTTGCACCGTTTCCGGTCAGGGTCACATGTGTGTCGCCCGTGATTTCTCCTGCCTGGTACGAACCGGCAACCAGTTTGTTCAGGGAAACCTTGTTGTCGGCATTTGTTGCGTTGACAGTAATGGACGTATTTCCGAAGATATGGGTGCTGCCGGAATTGCCGTTGTTGTTCGCGGTGCTGCCTCCGTAGACAAATTTCGCGAAAGATCCTCCGTTGATAACGAGGTTTGTGTCACCGTAGATGTATGCGTGGCTTTCAGAGTTGGCGCCCATATAGACCATGCCGCAGGCAACGTCGCTATTGAAGCTGCCGCCGTTGACAGTCAGGTTCACGGCCGTCGTATATTGGTCCGAGGAATCCTTGGGGGCATATCTCTTGAAAATCCCCGTTACCACACGCCGGACGAAGCCTCATTGACCAAAAGTCCGCCGGTGACACTCTTTTGGAACGTACCGTTTTCGATGACCGCCGGAATGGCGTTCAGAACGGAGGCCGTGCTGTACGTTCCGTCCTTCACGAAGATCTGGTCCGGTTTCACACTCGTTGCGCCGTTGATCGTCCTGAAGTTTGGGGCGGTCGGCGTTGCGGTCGAGTCGTTGCCGCCGATTGTCACGTTGGCAATGGGGTAGGTCTTCTGAATCCAGAGGTCGCCATCGTTGTCCACAATGAACTTGTAGTTGTCAGTGTCCCAGCCTGTCAGAAGCTCCTTATAGTAATCCTCCGTGGGTTTGTTCTCCGCATTGCCCTTGTAGTCCAGCACTTTCTTCTTGATCACGTCCGTCGCGGAAACGAATCCGTCCGCTCCGATCGTGAATTTTTTCGTATACTTGCTGCCGAATCCGGTGAAGCTCAGCGTGGAGCGCCAATCCATGGAAATGCTTCCGGAACCTCCGAACGAAATCTCATTGAAGAAAACGGTGGAGCTTTGTTCGGACGTCGACATGATCGTCAACGCCAAGTTGATCTCCGCGGCATTGCTCGTGCTGGAAACGGTGAAGCTGGAACCGTTGACGGAGATACTGCCGCCCTGGTAACTGAGTTTGTCGGCAGTGAACGTGGCATTCGTAACGGCAAGGTATTTGCTGTCATTGCTGCCGCCCTGGGTGAATTTGCCGTTCACGGTGAAAGTCGCTCCGTCCGAAACCGTGACGACTCCGTAATTGTCGAAAGAATCATAGGCCTGGGCCTTGGAACCGGAAATATTGATGGTTCCAAAGTTTTCGTAACTGTTCGCGATCAGAATTGAATCGTTATCCATAGTGATAGTTCCCTTGTTTATGATTTCGCCGCCGCTGAGACAGGTTCCTTCCCCGTCATACGTTCCGACCGTCATCGTGGAATTGTCCAGGTTGATTGTCAGGGCGGGCGCGCCGTCGATCACACCGGCGATTTCGCCGCCGTTACCGATCCGCTTGTACGGAATGTTTTTCAGATCTCCGCGGACATTCAGAACGCTGCCGGACTGGAATGTGAAGATGCCGCCGTTTTCCGTCAAAGAGACGAAGTTCCTGACCGCCTCTGTGTCCGCCGCCGCCGTATTTGTGCCGGCATAATAACGAACCACGATGTCCTGAATATCCCATTTCGTATTGCTGGATACCAGATGGGCATCGGTAGCAAAACCGCCGCTCCGGCCATAGTTCTCGTCCGTGAAGGAAAGCGCATGCTCCAGATATACCTTGGAATTGGTGATGGAGACACCGCCGTCGACAAAAATCATATAATCGGCGGAGACCTGTTCGTCTTGCGTGCCGTCTACATACGAGCCGGTGCCGGTGATCGTTATATCATGCGCAGGTCCGGCAAATGAGGGGGAAGTGTTGGCATTGGGCCCCATGATAAGGATGCTGTTGCCCGCCGAAAGCTTCCCAGTCGTCGAGACGGTGGCATTGGAGCCCAGCTGAATGTTTGTGCCGGCCGTAAGGGCTGCATTAATCTCGGTCGTGACAGCATACTTGGTGGTCTCCTCTGCGACGACGATTGTTTTTGGCCAGCTGACCGTAAGCCATCCTGTGCTCTCAATGGGGCTGTTGATGGTGATCTTCTTGTTTTGGGCACGAAGGACGAGTTCGCCAACCCCGGAAAGCGAGACTTTCTTGCCGCCAATCGTCAAATTATCTGTAAAGAAACAATCCTTGTCAGCGGAAGGGGTAACCGTCTCGCTGTAATTCTCGGAAACGATCTGAATAGAAGTGCTTCCAACAGCCTCGGCCTTTGCCAGCGCCTCGGTGAAGCTGCTGAACCGGTTGTAACCGTAGCCTCCGGTAGTCTCCGGAGTGTACGTGCTGTCCACATACAGCGTGGCCTGGGACTCCTTCGTCAGCCAGATGCCTTTGCCGCCGAGCGTGTAGATGTAATAGCCGTCGCCGACGGGCGTGCCGTCTATGTTCAAACGGTCTTTCTCTGTCCCATTTACAGAAATACTGACACTGTTGTCAATCGTGCCGTAGACCACAAGGTATGTATCTTGGGGGTCAGTGAGGAGGTCGCTGGTAAGGACATTGATCGTGCCGCCGGAAATCGAGCCGGTGTCGCTCACTTCGACCAGCGAATGCGCATCGACGACGATGACGCCGCCTTTGTTGTTTTTATCCGTTTCCCCTGATGCAGTAGATTCAGTAATAACGATCCCTTCCGCGTATAGGGTTGCGCCGCCGGTCACCGTGATCTTTCTGTAGTCAGACCCCTTGTTCAAGCCCAGGAGCCCGGAAAAATGCGCTTCGGCTTCGTTCGTCACAGTCAGAACACCTCTGCCTGTACCGGAATTGGACGTGTCACTCATGTTCATACCGCCCGCGAACAGCCTGGCTTCAGCCCCGGACACTTTGATCTCGCCGGAGTTCGATATATCGGCGTATGTTTCACCGTTTTTGATTTCGAGAGTACCTGAAACATCAACAAGTTTGCTTTTCGCATTTTCCAGTCCCGTTGCGGTAAGAGTGATTCCGCTGTTCACTTTGAGGCCGGCCTCTGACTCGCTGCCGCCACTGTTGGTAAACATGCCGACCTCGGTTATGACAGTGTCGGTATAGTTTTCTTTTCTGGAAAAAGTGATCTTGCCGCCGTTCGCGACATTGCCCACGCGGAATATGGATTCAGTAACCGTGATCGTGCCTTTGAGCGAGGCAATGCCGCCGATGAATGTGCGACTGTCGCCTTCGACTTCCCAGGTCCCGACCTCGAACGTCGAATCCGTTATTGTGATCACGTTTTTTTCTTTGGCACTTAAAAAACTATCCGCGATCACCAAAGAACCTTCTTTGATTGTGGTGTAAGTGGGATTATCGGTGCCCCGGTCACAGGTAAAGGTGCCGCCGGACACGGTAATCGTGGAGCCGCTGACACTCAACGATCTCGCATTGGTAAAAGGAGTTTTGAGTTGGTTTTCCGCCGTAAAATTGAGCACGGCGCCGCCACTGACAAAGAACACATTATTAATATCTCCATCCGTGATTTTCAACTGGCTGTTCGTGCCAGAGGTTGTTTTGAAGCAATGAATATTCAGGGTGATTTTCCCGGATACGGATACTGCCTCTGGTGCCTCAATGCGGAACGCCTCGATGTTTACGGTCTTGCGGGTTTCCCCTGTATAGGATATTCCCTCTCCAGACATGCTATAAATGCCTTTCGGAGTGGAGTTGATGTTGGTGTTGCTGTCCGCATACACCCATATCGTGTCGGAATTTCCCGCGGCGGTAATGGCATCTGAAAGGCTATTATGCGTTTTTGATTTTGTTGCCCCTGTAAAGGAGTTTTTGGAAATGCGATTGACGACTATTTTTCCATCACGTTCTTCCGTTGAATAATAGCAGGTAGTTTCATTGTCCCATAAGGAGTTCACAATCAGAAAACTCATATCTTGCACCTTTCTTTTTTGATCCGGCTTTCGTTTTTGTGGTTGGAGCCGGAGGCGTTGAAGTTGCAGTTCTGGAAATATATTTAATTTAAAATATAGTCTGTATATGATTAAAAATCAAGGTGCTCGATAAAAAAATATCGAACTTTATTTGTGCCTGCCTTGTATGACATGGATATAACATGTCGTAAGTGGATGTAAATCAGTTTATTACAATAAGGTATGCAAACTAAAAGAGTGATAAAAAAACAGAGAGGAAATGCAGCGGATGATACGGAAAAAAGAAAACAGCCCGTTAATCCATGAAAGATCAGGCTTGGGAAACGCCGATTTTCAGCACGGGGAAACCGTCCGTGAGGGGATGCGGCGTGTGCCGGATCATGAGGACGGTGCGGTCGCGGAAGACGCGGAGGACGGTCTCCATGAACCGCGTTTCGTTGTCGGCGTCGAGATGAGCCGTGGCTTCGTCGAGGAGCAGGACGCGCGTGCCGCGGAGGAGTTCGCGTGCGAGGGCAAGACGAAGGCGTTCGCCTGCGGAGAAATTTCGTGCGGATTCGGTGAGCACGGTGTCGAGCTTGTGCGGCAGTGCGCGGACGACGGCATCGGCTCCGGCGGCGGCGAGCGCGTCAAAAATGGCATTGTCGGAGGGTGTTTCGCGGCATCCGAGCGCGAGGTTGGCGCGTAGCGAGGACGGGATGAACTCGGGGAAGGGGCCGAGGTAGCCGATCTGACGGCGCAGCGCGCGGATGTTGTAGTCGTCGACGGGGCGTCCGTCGAACCGGATCGCGCCGGAAACGGGGTTGTAGAATCCGAGAAGGAGCGCGAAGAGTGTGCTTTTGCCGGAGCCGGACGGGCCGGAGACGAGGAGTTTCGCGCCGGGTTCGAGCGAGAGATCAATGCCGTCCAGCACGGTACGTCCGGGGTGGTACGCGAACGTGAGGTCCCGGAGTTCGATCGCGCCGTTCAGATCGAAATCCTCGATGCCGGAGTCGAGACGCGGTTCGCGCGTGGCGTTCTGGAGTTCGATGAGGCGCGCGGCGGATGCGAGGGCGGTTTGTGCGAGCGGGAACGCGCCGCAGAGCTGGGTGACGGGGTGGAAGACGTTCATGAGGTAGCAGTTCAGCGCCCAGAGCGAACCGAGCGACCACTGTCCTTTCAGGATGAGGTGGATGCCGACGGCGGCGAGGACGCCCTGGCAGGCGAGCGGGATGAGCCCCGTGAGGAAGAGGAAGGTATTTGCCAGCCTCACGGCGCGCAGGCGGAAGAGCGTTTCGCGGGCAAATCCGGTGCGTATGGCACCGCCCACGCGTTCCTCGGCGGCGCTGGACTTCACGAGGTCGATGCTGCCGAGCGAGGAGGCGAGCATGCGCTGGTTGCGGGCGTTGAGTTCGCTGATCTCGCGGGAGACGGCGTAGTGCTGTCCGCGGAACCTGTAGAGCAGGAGCGCGTAGCAGGGGAACACGAGGAGAACGGCGAGTCCGGTGCGCGGGCTGAGGAGGAAGAGAAAGACGAGGCCGCCCGCGACTTTCAGGATGTTCGCGAGGACGGTGAAAAGCGTGTTGGAGAAGAAGATCTGAAACTGGGTGACGTCGTTCGCGAGGCGACCGGAGAGATAGCCGCCGCCGAGCTGGTCGAGCAGGCCGGGCGGAAGGTCGAGCAGACGGTCCGTGACGCTCGATTTGAGGCGGAACATGACCTTGTGGACGGTGGAGTTCACGATGCGCTGACGGAGAAGCGCTTCCGCGCGGACCAGCAGCATCAGAAGCCCCGCGACGACGAAGAGATACCAGATGCCGTCGGATTCGCGTCCGGCCAGCGCGTTGATGAGGCGTTTCTGGATGATCGGGAGCACATATCCGGCGGCGGTGATGAAAAGAACGCCGACCAGCACGCCCGCGTACACCCAGCGCCACGGATGCACAGCACGCAGAAAGAAACGCGCGAATTCCCCGGCCCGCGGGGACGATGTGCCCTCCCGGACGGGATCCGATAAGACCTGCTGATTCGTTTTTTCGGTTTTCTGCATGGACGTGAACTGGTTGAAACAGTGAAAAATGCGGCTGGAAACAAGATGCCGGAACATAATCTAACACAATCCGGCTGGAATGTCAAGTATATTTTTGATCGAAAAAAAATCACGGAGGAGCGGAGTTTTATCTTAACGGAAAAGAATGCACGGTTTCAGCTGGAAAAAATGGCCTTTTTCGTGCCGTCGGCTTGCATTTATAACGTTAAGATGGTACATTATAACGGTCTTTTTTTCTATTTTATGCAGGAAGCAAAACGAAAGGTGTTTCGGTGTTTCGTCATAAAGTTTCCGCCGCGGAATGGATGCTGATCGCCGCGGTCCTGGTCGGTGCGGCCGTATCGCTGGCGCATCTGATCTTTTTCAACGGCATCGCCTACCGCGATACCGCGAACGTGTATGCGGCGATGTCGCGCGCGATGGTGGCCGGTGCGTACGCGGAGTCGGTTCACCCTGCGATCCCGTCGCTGAACGTGCTTCTCTCGCGGATTTTCACGTTACTCGGCATGGCTCCCGACATGGCGCTTTCGGCGGTGTCGTGCATGTTCTATGTCGCGACGATTCCGTTTGTGTATCTCCTGCTGAAGTGTTTCCTGCCGGACGAACCGTCGGCGTTCGGTGCGGTGCTTTTCGCCTGCGCCCCGAAGATCATCCGGTTCTCGTGCGCCGGTCTGCTCGATTCCGGCAAACTCTTTTTCATGGTCGCCGCGATGTATTGCGCCGTCCGCCTGATCCGGGAGAGATTCCGTTCGTTCGGTACTGCGACCGGGTTCGGTCTGGCGCTGGGCGGGATGTCGCTTGTTCGGAGTGAGGGCATCGGCAATGCGTGCATGCTGTTCGGCTGCACGGCGCTCTTCTGGCTGTGGTCCGCGTGGCGCGAAAAACGCATCCAGCCGGTCCTGCCCATGCTGACGACGGTCGCGGCGTGGGCGGCCGCCCTGCTGACTCGCGTCCTGGTCAACTGGCGGTTCTGCGGACAGTTCGTCTATGACGCCCGCGTCAGCTCCATTCTGAAAAAAATGTTCGGGGTGTTCCTGCGCACCTCGGAACCGGCCGTCGCGGCTGCCGGGGCGGGGGAAGCTGCGGCGGGGGGAGAAGTCGATTCGGTCACATGGCTGAAGATTATCCAGAGGAACATCGTCGGGAATTACGAGCTTTATTTCGGGTTTGCGGTCGCGGGCGTGGTCCTGCTGATCCTGGCCGCATACGGACGGCGCTGTGATGCTTCCCGTGCGCAAGCGTCAGCTGCGCACTGCCCGGCACACTATGTGTGGCCGGACCGCGTCGTGCCGGATTTCGTGAAATGGGATCCGTTTTTCATCGTGCTGATCGTGAACGTGGCGTTCAACGCCGTTATCTTCAAGCTGACGGGTGTGTCTGCCTACCGCTATTTCCTGATGAACATCCCGCTGTTCATGGTGTTCACGCTCATGACCTGCTGGTGGTTCTGGCGCTGGGCGGTGAAACTGCTACCGCGTCCGCTCCTGCGTGTCGGGCTCGCCGGGGTCGTGGTGATCCTGGCGTTCCAGATTCAAAATGGAATCGAAAATATTTTCTTTGATGATACCCGAGCTCCGGTCCGCTCCGGGCAGGCCGCGGGCGAGATCATGCGCGCGGAGAACCCGGACGGCAGAGTGTTCTTCTGGTACGCTGGCATCGAATGGTATTACTCCGGGATGAAACGCGCTGTGCCGATCGAAACGCCGAAGCCTGACAGCCGGACCTTTGCCGATTTCGACTATTTCCTGGTGCGCAAGGACGAGGCTGTTATCCTGTCGAACGTGGAAGCCCGCGACGATCTGCGGGAGATCCCGCTCGCCGAGGAGAGCACCGTCCGGCTGTTCCGCAAAATCGAGGAGGATTGAACTGTGGATTCATCGCTTTCCATTGTCGTGCCGTGCTATAACGAGGCGGAGAATATCCCCGCTGTCTTCCCGCCGCTTCTTGCGTTCGCGAAGGAGCGCGGCTGGCGCGTGATCGCGGTGGACGACGGTTCGCGCGACGACACCCGTGCGCTGCTCCTGAAAATGAAGGAGGATGCGCCGTATCTGAGCGTGCTGCATCACAAGCTCAACCGGGGCTACGGCGCCGCGACGAAGACCGGGCTTCACGCCGTGGAGACGGAATTCGCGATCACGATCGACGCGGACGGTCAGCACCGCCTGGAAGACATCGAGAAGTGTTTCCGCCATATCGTGGAGACCGACGCGGACCTGGTGGTCGGCGAGCGCGTCAACAATGAATCCGGCGGATACCGGTCCTTCGGCAAATGGGTGATCCGCACGTTCGCCGCCATGCTGCTGAGCCTGCCGGTCCGCGACCTCAATTCCGGCATGAAGTGCTATCGGATGAGCGAGGCGGTCTCGTACCTGGACCTCTGCCCGGACACGATGGCGTTCAGCGATGTGATCCTGCTGCTGATGGTGAACGACCGGAAACTGGTCTCCCGGACGGAGATCGAAGTCGCGCCTCGCCTCGCCGGCAAGAGCACGATCGGTACGCGGACCGCGCTGATCACGCTGGCGGAGATCCTGAACCTGGCGATCCTGCTGCGCCCGATGACGACGTTTTTCCGGATCAGCCTGTTCTTCTTCCTGCTCGGACTGGGGTGGGGCGCTTTCATCTATTTCCGGGCCAGGATCATCAATTCCGCATCGGTCATGCTGATCATGCTGAGCGCGGTGAGCTTCATCCTGGGCCTTTTGGGAGAGCAACTGGCACAGATCCGTAAAAACCTGGCGAGACGGAAATATGACCGTTGAACAGGACAAATCTCCGGATGTCGCAGTGATCATGCCGGTATACAATGCCGGACGGTTTCTGCGCGAGTGTCTGGACTCGATCTTTTCCCAGACCTTCCGCGATTTCATCCTGATCGTGTGTGACGACGGCAGCCGTGACGACAGCGCGCAAATCCTGGCGGAATATGCTGCCCGCGACAGCCGCCTGCGAATCCTGACGAACCATGAAAACCTCGGGATTCCGCTGACCCGTAACAAACTTCTGGCGGCGGTCCCGCCGGAATGCGAATACCTTGCCATGATGGATTCGGACGACGTCTGCAAGCCGGACCGCCTGGAACGCCAGATGAGATTTCTGTCTGTTCACCCGGAGCTGTGCGGAGTCGGCTCCTCGCTGGAGATCATCGATGAGGATTCGCACAGGACCGGATTCCGCAGTTATCCTGTTTCGCCGGAGGAAATCCGGCTCGCCATGCCGGACCGCAATGTCATTTCTCAGTCGTCGCTGATGGTGCGGCGTGCCGCGATCGAAAGCGTGGGCGGCTACCGGGCCGGATTCGACTGCTGCGAGGACTACGACTGCTGGCTCAGGATGCTTGAAAAGTATGATTTCGCGAACCTGCCGGATCCGGTGCTGAGATATCGGATGTCGCCGGCGCAGTCCAAACAACGGAAGTTGCGCCTCACGCTTCGTAATACACTGAAAATCCAGCGCGACTACCGGAATCGCACGCATTCATGGACATTCCGGTCCCGGCTGCGGGCGTTCGCCGGGCACGTCCTGCTCTGCCTGCCGCCGTCGCTGGTCCTGAAGCTGTTTGAGCTGATGACTTACCGCAAGGAGCAGGTATGAACGGATTCCGGCGGTATTTCTTCGGCAATGCGGCGTTCTCGCTGTTCTGCGAGTTCGTCATCGGCGTCTGCGCCTACCTGACGCGCCGCCTCACGTCGAACGGCCTCCCCGGAGACGAATACGCCTTCTTTTTCAGCACGTTCTCGCTCATCAGCATGATGGTCGCGTTCGCCTCGCTCGGGATCCCGAACGCAGCCTTTTTCCGCATCCCGGACGCCCGCAACCGCGGACAGGACGATGCCGCACGCGGTGTCTACGCCTGGTGCGTGCGCTGGGTTTTCTTCGTCGGGGTATTCCTGACCGTGGCGGTGCTGCCCGCGGTCCTGCTGGCGGGAGACAGCATGGAGCGGTACGGGATCGACTCCCGCCGTATCTTCTGGCTGCTGTTGCTTCTGCCGCTTCCCCTGAGCATTTTCACTGCCACCACGATGCTGCTCAACGGGATGAAGGAATTCTTCGCGTCGAAACTGCTGATGATGTGGAATACCCTCCTGATCCTCTTCGGGATCATGCTCTTCCAGGCGAAATGCGGACTGCCCGCCGTGATCGTCGTCTACGCCGTCGGCGCGTGGTGCGCCGGACTCGGCGGCATCTGGTGGGCGAAACGCAAACACGGATTCACGGTCCTGCATCCGATCGCCCCGGACGCCCGCGGAAAACTGGTAAAAGCGGGCGGCTGGCTTCTGCTGTCCTGCACGGGGTATTATTACTTTGCCGAGCTTGGCAACGTAATGCTGTCGTACTTCGGGACGCCGGAGGAAACACTGAAATTCAACATCGCTCTTCCGATCGCCCTGATGATCCGCCCTCTGTACGCCATTTCCGAAGTCTTCGCTCCTGCCTCCAACCAGATGTATCAGGACGGCAACATCCGCGCGCTGCGGCGATCCGTGTGGAACATGCTGGGCGTCACGGCACTGATGATGATCGGCGCGGGCGCGGTATTCGGATTCCTGGGACGATGGATCGTGACGCTGCTCTTCGGCGAGGATTTCGCCGATGCCGCGCCCTGCACTCTGATCCTGATCGAGGGCGCGCTGCTCTGGAATGCGGCACGGTTCTACGCTGACATACTGAACTCCATGCGCCGGGAACGCTTCGCCGCGCTGATCGCCGCAGGTCTGGCTGTTCTGAGCGTGGTGTTGTACTGGGGTTTCTGTTCTCATCTTGGGGCGGACGGCACTGCATGGGCGGCGCTGATCGCCAGTGCGGTCTGGCTTCTCACTGTGCTGATCTCGGTCCTGTTCGTCCTGAGTATGGATGCCGCGCGGAGAGAAATGCCCCGGAAGATCCTGCTCTTTCACTCCGGCTCCATCGGCGATACGCTCATCTCGTTCCCGTTCCTGAAGGGCATTCGCGTGAGATGGCCGTATGCCGAAATCGTATTGTTCTCCTACTCCGCGTATACCGGGCTTGCGTGCGTCCGGGAGCTCCTTGGCCCATCCGGGCTGGTCGACCGTGTTTCCGGCTTCACGACTTCAGGAAACGTCGCCGGGATCGTCCTGCGTCTGTTTGCATCAGTCGGACAGGTGCGGCGCGAGCATTTCGACCTCGCAATCAACATCAACCAGACCGCGCCGAAATACTATGCCCTGCGGATGAAGCTGTGGCGCGTATGGTGCCTGCTTGCCGGAATCAGGCATTGGATGGGCGACAAGTCCCTGTTCATTTTCCCGTCTGTCCGCCCCGGTGCACCCGTGCCGACCGTGCCGCATCACATGGACATGATCGCCGCGCGGCTTGAGGCGTCCGGCATCATGGTCCCGGACCGCCGTATCGACCTGAACCTGACAGACGGGGAACGCCACCACGCGCAGATCGTGTGGACGGAGAAAGCCGTTTCGATGGTTGGAGAAAAGATTCCCGTTGCCATCGGCGTCGGCGGGAAAAAACTGCGCTGGCCGGTCGAACGGTTTGAGGAACTCATACGCCGCGTTTCAGGGTTGGGGATTGTCCCGGTGTTTTTCGGGGGACGGGAAAACATCCCCGAGATAGAGAGGATGATCGCCCAGCTCGGATTCGGGTTCAACGCCGCCGACGCCGGACTTGCCTCTTTACGCGAGACCGTCGCGTTCATGGCGAACTGCAAGTTCTACGTCGGCAACGATACCGGCACACTTCACATGGCGGTCGCAGCCGGCCTGAAGTGCGTCGGTATTTACTCTTCGCACAACTATCCCGGCGCATGGAATCCGTACGGCGAAGGGCATATTGTCGTGCGTCACGATCTCCCCTGCGCCGGATGCCTCGTCACCGTCTGTCCGAAGGAACGCCCCTCGTGCATTGAGGACATTACCGTGGACGAGGTCGAATCCGCCGTGAAGCGGATGCTGGGGCAGGTCACAGGTCAGAATTGAGGCCGGAAGAAAAACGTTTCATCGCCGGTGCGGCTCAGCCGTAAATCGCGAGGGAGAACGATTTTGCAACAAGCGCGCGGGCTTCCGCGGCGTTTTTCAGTTCGCCGCGGGCGATCATCTGCGCGAGGATGTTCCCGATGGCGGTCGCCTCGGTGGGGCCGGCAAGCACGCGGCGTCCGGTCGCCTTCGCCACGAGCCGCATGAAGAATCTGTCGCGCGTGCCGCCGCCGAGGATATTGAGCGTGTCGAATTTCTTGCCCGTGATTGCCTCCAGCTGTTCAATGCGTTTTTTGAAGCAGTCGGCGAGGGAATCGTAGATACAGCGGACCAGTGCGGCGTCGTTCGGGATCTCGCCCTGACCGTGCTCCGCGCAGTAACGCCACACGCGTTCGGGCATGTCCCCCGGCGGGAAGAACACCGCGTCGTCCGGGTCGATTCTGTATGGCTGTCCGTCGAGCGGGGCAGCCATCGCCTCCATGTCCGCGAACGAGATGTCCCTGCCCTGCTCCGTCCACGTGCGGCGGGTTTCCTGAAGCAGCCATGTGCCCATGATGTTGCAGAGGAACCGGAACGTGTCCTCCATGCCGCGTTCGTTGGTGAACTTGCTTTCCAAGGCTTCCGGCGTGAGGATCGCCGAACGCAATTCCGCGCCGAGCAGCGCCCACGTGCCGAGGCTGACGTACAGTGCCTTCTCCGGGTCGATGCACGGCATGGCGAGCACAGCGCTTGCGGTGTCGTGGGAGGCGCATTTGACGGCGGGGATGCGAGGGATGCCGAGACGCGCCGCCGTCTCAGGTTTCAGGCAGCCCGCTGGCGAGGCGGGCTGCACGAGTTTCGTAAAGAGTCCGATGGGCAGCCCGGCGAATCGGGATAAATCGTCCATGGCCCATTCCGGCGTGTCTCCTTTCAGGACAGCGCCCGTGCTCGCGATCGTGACCTCGCTCGTCGCGGTCCCTGTCAGCATGTAGTGGAGCGCGTCGGGCATGAAGAGCATCGTGGAGCCGTTCAATGCGTCGGGGTGGTCGCGCAGTTCGGCGCAGAGCTGGTAGATGGTGTTGAAAACGAGCGGCTGGATGCCGTTGTGCGCGTAGAAATCCGCCTTCGAAATCTTTTTATGAAAATTTTCGATCGCGGCCTCCGTGCGGCCATCGCGGTAACAGTACGGATCATGCAGGAGTTCGCCGCCTCGGAACAGCGCGTAATCGACGCCCCATGTGTCGATGGAAAAACTTGCCAGATCGGGCGCGGCGGAGACGGCTTTCTTCATGCCTGTTTCGAGCTCGCCGAGGAGCGCGCGGAAATCCCAGAAATAATGCCCGTCCTTCTCGTACGGATAGTTTTTGAAACGGTGTATCTCCTCAAGCTCAAGCCGTCCGTTTCTGATTGAACCGAGAATGGCGCGTCCGCTGCTCGCGCCGAGATCAAACGCCAGATACTGTCTGTTCTGCTCCATGATGTCCGCGTCCTTTCACGTCTTATGCGCGTTTCGAGGTCACGTTCTGTTCGTACTCCCGCACGGCGTCAAGCACGCCGGCGGCCTCCGCGGGGACATCGTTTTTCAGGCAGAACCACGCATAGACGGCTTCCCACGGCATCGACTTCAGTTCTTCGCTCAGGATGAGGCGTCCGGTATAGTCTCCGGCGGCCTCCATCCGCTTCAGCGCGGGCGGTTCGAGCAGGGCGCGGCACAGGGCTTTCTGCATGGCGCGCGTTCCGACGGCCCAGGCCGCGACGCGGTTGATCGTGGCGTCGAAGTAGTCGAGCGCGATGTTCACGCGGTCGCGTCCGCAGCGCACGATCTCGTTCGCGATCATCTGGAGCTCGTCGTCCATGATCACCACGTGGTCGCTGTCCCAGCGCACGGGCCTGCTCACGTGGAGCAGGATCTCGTCGAGGTAAAGCAGCACGGAGCTGATCTTGTCGCTGATCGCCTCGGTCGGGTGGAAATGCCCGGAATCGAGCGTGAGCATCACGTTATTTTTCACGGCGTAGCCGAGGTAGAACTCGTGCGAGCCGACCGTACAGCTTTCGAGGCCGATGCCGAAGAGCTTGCTCTCCACGGCGTCGCGCATCAGCGCCGGGTCCATCGGCACGGACAGGATCTCGTCGAGCGATTCCTTCAGCAGACGCCGCGCGGTCATGCGGTCGACGGGGATGTCCTTGAAGCCGTCCGGGATCCAGATGTTCATCAGGGAGCGTTTCCCGAGGGCGCGTCCGAATTCCGCCGCGATCCTGCGGCACGCCTGCACGTGGCGGATCCAGTACGCGCGGACGGCGTCGTCTCTGCTCGACAACGTGAACCCCGAGGCGGCTTTCGGATGCGAGAAGCAGGTCGGATTGAAGTCGAGTGCGAGGTCGTGTTCGCGCGCCCAGGCGATCCATGCACGAAAATGCTCCGGCGCGAGCTCGGCGCGGTCCACGAAGCCGTCCGTCTCCGCGTAAATCGCATGCAGGTTCACGTGCTTTGTGCCGGGGATCATCGACATGGCCTGATCCAGGTCCTGCCTCAGTTCTGTGGCGTTGCGGGCGCGCCCGGGGTAATTCCCGGTCGTGAGGATGCCGCCGGACGCTCCGCTCGCATCGTGCTCGAATCCGACCACGTCGTCGCCTTGCCAGCAGTGAATCGAGATCGGGATCTCCTGAAGCGCGTCAAGCACGGCTTCGGCGTCGACTCCGAAATCCTCATAGTATTCCTTCGCGAGCTTCCAGGCGTTTTCAATGCGGGCGGTATTGTTCATGGCGGCCTCCGTTCGGATGGGGCGCATGCCGAGCTCGTTTTTTGTAGGCTGGTTTCATGCATGCGCGAGTGTGTCTTATTCGTTTCCGCCTTTATTCTAGCACTTCATGCGGATGTTTTCAAGTTTCTTTTGGGTATATTTCCCCGTTTTTTCCGCATCCGCCTTGATTTTTTCTTTTTTTCGATTATTTTATTTTACCTTCCGGAGCGACATGTTCGCTTTTGGAGCGCTGCGGAGAGATGGTCGAGTGGTTTAAGGCATCGGTCTTGAAAACCGACGAGGGGCAACCCTCCGGGGGTCCGAATCCCCCTCTCTCCGCCATTTTTACGCTCAAAAACGGGCATTCTTCCCCGTTCCTTCCCCGTTTTATGCCACTCTTCCCCCCTCAAAGAAACAAAAAAGACGCCCCGTCGCCGGGGCGTCCCGCAAAAAGGGAAATCAGGGAATCACTTTTTGAACTTATCCCAGTCTTCCTTCTTGACGAAAGCGGTCAGAGAACGACCATCTTTCGTTTCAGCCTTGAAGGCGTAGCGGGTGCGGGTTCCCTTACCGAATTTGACCGCTTTG
>CACYHQ010000030.1 GCA_902774245.1 uncultured bacterium | reverse complement strand
TCCTGCGCGAGAAAGGGCTCGTCGCCCTGTCCGCGGGCGAGGTCGTGCTTCGTCTTCTGCCCCCGCTGATCGTGAAGCGGGAGGACTGCGACAAGGCCGTGCGCATCATCGGCGCGGCATTCAAGGAATATTCAGCTTCGAAAGGAGGCCGGAAATGATCAGACATCTGCTTACCGGACGCGAATTCGACCGCGCCGCTCTGGAAAAACTCATTGAAACGACAGCCAGCCTGAAGGCCGGACGCGGCAAGGCGAACCAGCCCCGCCCGCTGGAAGGCAAGTCCATCGGCATGATCTTCGCGAAATCCTCGACCCGTACGCGCGTTTCGTTCGAGGTCGGGATCCATGAACTCGGCGGCCAGCCGATCTACCTCGACGAGAGCAAGACCCAGATGGGCCGCGGCGAGACCATCGCCGACACTGCCCGCGTGCTCAGCCGCTTTCTGCACGGCATCGTGATCCGCACGTTCCGGCAGTCCGATGTGGAAGGACTCGCGCAGTACGGCTCGATTCCGATCGTGAACGCCCTCACGGACGACTACCATCCGTGCCAGGCTTTCGCGGACCTCTTCACGATCTGGGAACGCAAGGGCAAGCTCGAAGATCTGAAGATGGCGTACCTCGGCGACGGTGCCAGCAACATGGCGAACTCCCTCATGATGGCGTGCAAACTCGCCGGCATGACGTTCGCGATCGGCGCTCCGGAAGAATTCCGTCCGCGTCAGGCGATCATGGACGAGAACCTCGGCCCCGGCAAGGTGGAGTGGACCACGGATCCCGTCGCGGCCATGAAGGACGCCGATTTCGTCTACACCGACGTGTGGGTGAGCATGGGCTTCGAGAAGGAATCCCGGGAACGCATGAAGATCCTGGATCCCTACCGCCTCGACATGAAGATGCTCGGATACGCAAAGCCCGACGTGAAAGTGATGCACTGCCTGCCCGCGCACCGCGGCGAGGAGATCACCGACGAGGTCATGGAGTCCGAACACTCCATCGTCTTCGACGAGGCCGAAAACCGCCTCCATATGCACAAGGCGATCCTCTGCACGCTGTTCCAGTGACGGGATCCGCTCGGACGCCGCACCATGGAATCCGTGCCGGGACACAGAACCGTCTCTCCGCGCGCGCTGTTCCGCCGAATCCGGACGTGCGCGACCGCGTTGGATCAGTCCTGCCCCGCAGCCTTTTTCCTGCTTGCAGCGATCACAGCCGTTCTCTCTGCCCGGGGGAACGGCTTTCCTTATGTCCTGATCCCGGCGGTATCGGTCCTGCTGGTGTGGGCGCTGATCCCCACGCGGGACGCGCTGATCCGGTTCGCCCTGCCGATGCTGCCCGCGCTGTTCGTTGCGCTGTCCTGGTTGGGACAGCAGAGAAATATGATCGCGGACGAGGCGGGAAGGGCGCGGTTCGCCGCCGAGGCCGAACTGATCGTCGATGATTCGTCCGCCTCGGCGCGCTCTGGCGAAGCGTTCCGCGTGCGGAATCTGCAATGCCGCGTGAAACGGTTTCGTTACGGCGCGAACGCCCCGTGGATCGAGTTTGAGGATATATTGCCGCGCGTCCTCCTGGATTGCGGACGAGGCAAGAACGCGATTGATATCCCGCTCGGATTCGGCGATACCGTGCTTGCGAAAGGTGTCTTCTCCGCGCCGGAACCGCCGCTCTTCCCCGGTTCCTTCGACTATGCCGCCTACCTCGAACACGAGGGCATCTACGAGGTGTTCCGGCCCGAATCCGAATCGCTTGAGTTCGTTTCGCATGGAAAAGGGTTCCGGCGGACGCTCTACGACCTGCGCGACGCTGTGCTGGCGGCGGTCTGCCGCGGATTCCGCAGCGTGGAGAACGCGCGGATGGCGGGCGCGATGCTCGGCGGACGGCGGATCGCACTGGAAAAGGAGACGCGCGCCGGATTCCTGTCCAGCGGCACGATCCATATCCTGACGGTCAGCGGCACGCACGTCGGGATCTTCGCCTCGCTGCTCCTGCTTCTGCTGGTGTGGGTGCCGTTCCGGAAACGATGTATTTTCGTGCTGGTTCCGCTTCTGTTCTACGCTCTGTCGACGGGGATGCGCGAACCCGCGATGCGCGCCTACGTGATGATCGCGGCGTTTCTGATCCTGCGTTCGCTTCTGCTCGCCACGTCGCACATCAACACCCTGATGCTGGCGGCGTATGTGATCCTCGTGATCTCGCCTTCGAGCCTGCTGAAACCCGGCATGTACTATTCGTTTCTGTCCGTGGCGCTGCTGCTGAGTTTACCGCGCGATGTCGGGAGCATCATGCTCGGATTCCTCTCGCGGAAGTTGTCTCAGCCGCTCCCCGTGCGCTACACCCCGGTGTGGCGCATCCGGGCGTCACGCTGGAGCAGAAAACTGCTGTCGGCGTTCGCCGCGACTGCCGTGGCGAGTCTGGGCAGTGGCGTGCTCTCGATCCTGTATCAGGGGCTGTTTCCGGTTTCCGCGATTCCGGCCAACCTGCTCGTGATGCCGTTGGCAGTTCTGGCGTTCATCACGGCGGGTGCCGCGTTGCTTTTCTCCTGGGCGGGTCCGGTCGGTCTTATCTTTTCCGGTCTGCTCGAACAGGTTTTCCGGCTGATCGGATGGCTGGGACGTTTCTTCGGCGGACTCTGCGAGACGTCGATCCCGCGGCCTCCGGCGTGGACGGTCATTCTGTTCCTTGCCGCGATGTTCTATCTGCTCCATGCGAAACACTGGCGGCGGGCGGCTTTGGCGGCGGCGCTTATGGGCGCAATGATCGCATCCTGGTGCTTCCGTGCGGCATTCTTCCCCGCCGAAGTCCTGATCATGAGCGGCGGCGGGACCGAACTGGAGCCCGCGGTCGTCGTGACCGATCCCGCGCTCGGACGCGCCGATGTGGTGAACGTGCCGGATTACCGGACCGGGAGCGCACTGGCGGATTATCTGCATGAACGCGGCATCACGGTCTGCCGGTCCCTCGCGGTCTCCAGCGGACGCAAGGCGTCGTTCGACGGCCTCGACACGTTTGCCGCGCAGATCCCCATCCTGAATATCTACAGCCCCTCGAACGCGCTGAGCAAGATGCCGGACGGTCCGGCGGTCACGATGCTCCCGTACACCGGCGCAATAACGTCTTACGATCTTTCCGACGAACATTTTTCGTTTTCCATCGGAACAATTGACGGTATTCTGCTGTCCAATCATACTGGCCGCGGTCATCTGACGCTGAGGAAGGACGGCATCCCGTTTGCGGATGCCGAAATCCCGCAGACGTCGGCACGGCGGCTCCACATCCGGCGGATCGAAACGATCCCGTCATCGGAAAACAAATAGAAAGGATTGCCATTGCCATGAAATCCGTTTTCAATACACTTTTTGCCGTTCTCGCGGGCGCGTGCTCCGCGCTCCTGGTCCTGAAATACGTGAATCCGCCCGTGTCGGACGTGCAGGAAGATCACCAGACGAAAATGCGCGAGTACGCGCCGCCTCCGGCCTCCGGGACGCCCTCCGCATGGCCGGATTTCACCGGCACCATCGAACGCGCCATGCCCGCGGTCGTCTGCATCTCCAACCAGCGGATCATCCCGTCGCGCCGCGGCTGGGGACGTCCCGCTCAGTATTATGAAGTGCCCGCGGGGCAGGGGTCCGGTTTCTTCATCCGCGAAGACGGCTACATCCTCACGAACTACCATGTGGCGAGCGGCGCGAACGCGCTTCTGGTCACGGATAACGAGGGGCGCGAGTACCACGCCGACCTGGTGGGCGCGGATCCGACGTCCGATCTGGCCGTGCTGAAGGTCGAACCTCCGAAGGGGAAGAAATTCATGGCGCTCACGTTCGCGAATCCGAAGAACATCCGCCTCGGCCAGTGGACGATTGCCATCGGCGCACCGTTCAGCCTGGAGCACAGCGTGACCGCGGGCATCGTTTCCGGCGTCCAGCGGTCCGGCGTCGGCGTGAACCTGTACGAAAACTACATCCAGACGGACGCCTCCATCAACCCCGGGAATTCCGGCGGCCCGCTGCTGAACACAGACGGCGACGTGATCGGCGTGAACGACTGCATCCTCGCCCCGAGCGGCGGCAACATCGGCATTGCGTTCGCCGTGTCCGCCGAGATCGCGAAGTCGGTTGCCGACACGCTGATCGCGCACGGCGAGATCGTGCGTCCGTGGCTCGGCATCATGGGCGCGAGACCCTCGCAGATGCGCGCGCCCGGCGACGAAAACGAGGCGGTGCAGAAGGGCGCGGTCGTCCGCAGGATCATTGAGGATTCCCCGGCGGACCGCCTGGGGCTGCGCGACGGCGACGTGATAGTGAAGCTCAACGGCGAGGACGTGACCGACACCTATGACCTCCGCAACCGGATCCTCTCGCTCGACCCCGGTTCGATCGTGACGCTCTCCATCCTGCGCCGGAATCTGCTCCACGAGACGAGTGTCAAGCTCGAACGCGCCCCGGCGAACTGGTTCCGCGTGATCCCGCAGATCGACTACGCGATTCCGCTTTGATACGGTTCATTTCCGACTCAAAACGCGCGGGGCAGGGCGGCCAGACTCCGAACAGCCGGGCCGCCTTCCTGTTTTCAGGAGAGAGACTGCGGACATTTTCGCGCGAACTTTTTTCCGGAAATGATTTGAAAGATGAAGCGGAATGCAGTATATTTAGAGATACGCCTCCGTGCGCGTGAAAACGATCCCGTTGAATCAGAACGCCTCGCTGTTCATCATTTTTACTCAGGAGCGAATACCATGACATCCGCCGTCAAACACCTTTTTCAGCCCGTCCAGTCCTGTCTGATCCTGTCCCTGATCGTCCTTGCAAGCTGTCTCTGCAGCTGCCGGAGCGTCCCGGTCACGGGGCGTTCGCAGTTCCTGCTGACGTCCGAATCCTACGAGAACAACCTGGGCGCCGAATCCTACGAGGAATACAAGAAGGAATATCCGGTGAGCACGAACGCCGAGTACAACGCCGCGCTGGAACGCTGCGGCAACGCGATCAAGGCGGTCGCGAACGACCTCGGCGAAACGAGCGATTTCGAGTGGGAGTTCACGGTGCTTGATTCCGAGATCCAGAACGCGTTCTGTCTGCCCGGAGGCAAGGTGGCGGTCTACAGCGGCATCATGGACGGCATGGCGAACGAGGCCGAACTGGCGTTCGTGGTGGGACACGAGATCGGGCATGCCGTCGCGCGCCACGGCGGCGAACGCATGTCCCGCTCCATCCTCCAGACCCTGGGCGCGGTTCTTGTCGAAGCGGTGTTTGAAAACGAGACGATCAACGCGATCTACGGCACGGGCACCGAGCTCGGCGTGATGCTGCCGTACAGCCGGAGCAACGAATCCGAGGCGGATATGATCGGCCTCATCCTGATGGCGCGCGCCGGATACGATCCGAGCGCGTCCTACACGTTCTGGAAACGCTTCACGAACAACGCCGAAGGCTCCAGTAAGCTCGAATCCATCCTCTCCACGCACCCGTGCGATTCCGACCGCATCAAGGCGATGGAGGAAAATGAACCGATGGCCCGCGAGGAATACAACCGGGCCCCGACCAAGTACGGTTTCGGCAAGACGTTCACCCACAAGAAGTGACCCATAACCCCGGTTTCCATTTATGCAGCACAGATCATTTCTCACGCCCATACTTCTTTTCCTCTGCCTCATCGTGCTGGCGATCATCGGCGCGGGCGTCGTGACCGCGATCGACCGCCAGAGATTCCAGACGGAAGCCCTCACGAAGGCGGTCGCCGAGCTGTCCGAACGCATCGACCAGATCTCGGCGGGCGGCATCGCCGTCGCGTCCGGCAGCGGTTCTTCAACCTTAAACGAACCTCCGGCGGGCAACGTCGAGTTCTACGACAAGAACGCCGAGCAGGGCGGGCGCTTCATCGGCGCGATCACCTCGGACACGGGCAATATGAACATGATCATCAACAACGACGCAACCGTGTCGGATTTCTGGGGGCTCACCTGCGACACGCTCGCGGAACGCCATTTCAAGGACATCGACCGGTTCGTGCCGCGCATGGCGGAGTCCTGGATGCTCTCCGACGACAAGCTGACCTACCGCGTCAAGCTCCGCAAAGGCATCCTGTGGCACGATTTCACTGACCCGGAGACGGGGAAGAAGTGGGAGAACGTCGAGGTCACGGCCGAGGACTTCAAGTTCTATGTGGACGTGATCAAGGACGAGAAGGTGAACGCCGCGCCGATGCGGAGCTACCTCTCCGATCTGAAGCAGGTCAACGTCATCAACGACCACGAGTTCGAGGTCGTGTGGGAGCGTCCGTACATCCTCTCCGAGGAGATCACGCTCTCGCTCATGCCGCTGCCGCGTCATTTCTACCACGCCTATGAGGGGCCGTTCGACGGCGCGAAGTTCAACGACGACCACGTCCGCAACCGCATGATCGTCGGATGCGGCCCGTACCAGCTCGACAGCTGGGAGAAGGGCAAGCGCGTGGTGTTCAAACGCTTCGAAAAGTTCTACGGCAAGCGCCTCGGCATCATGCCCGCGCTGAAGACCGTTGTCTACGAGCTGATCCAGCACCCGAACACCCGGTTGCAGGCGCTCCGTTCCCAGACGCTTGACGCCGACAGCCTCACGACCGAACAGTGGGTGAACAACACCGGCACGGCGGAGTTCCAGGAGGGCGGCTTCCTGCGGAAAATGCGCCTGCCGAGCATGTCCTATTCGTACATCGGATTGAATCTCACGAACCCTCTGTTCCAGGACCGGAACGTCCGTGTGGCGCTCAGCCATCTGGTCGATCGTAAACGCATTATCAGGGATGTCTACTACGACCTCGTGCGTCCGGTCTCCGGGCCGTTCTTCGTTGATTCCCGCGCCAACGATCCCTCGATCGAACCGTACGAATTCGACGTCGAGAAGGCGAAGAAGATGCTCGCGGACGCCGGATGGAAGGACACCGACGGCGACGGCGTGCTTGACAAGGACGGCAAGCCGTTCGTCTTCACCGTGATCTTCGCGAACTCCAGCACGACCGACCAGAAGCTCCTCCCGATCCTGAAGGAGGATTTCGCGCGCGCCGGAGTCAAACTCGAGATCCTCTCCCTCGAATGGTCCGTCATGCTCGAACGCATCGACAAGCGCCAGTTCGACGCCGTCCGCCTCGCGTGGCGCATGTCCGTCTCGAACGACCCGTACCAGCTTTGGCACTCCGACAACCTGAAGATCGAGGCGTCCAGCAACTTCGTTTCGTTCGCGAATCCGGAGGCGGACCGCCTGATCATGGAGATCCGCACATGCTTCGACCTCGACAAGCGCACGGAGCTTTATCATCAGTTCCACCGCCTCATCCACGAGGAGGAGCCGTATCTCTTCCTCGTGTCGCCCTATGACCTCTTCGTGATCAACAAACGCTATCAGAACGTCGTGGAGTATCCGCTGGGAGTGTATCAGAACACCTTCTGGGTGCCGAAGGCGAAACAGATGGCGGTCCCGGGGCTTTGATCGGATGTCTTTTCCCTAATGTGCCGTCTGTGGAAATCGGACATTTTTTGCTGTTTCTCCTATAAATTGAGAAAAAAGCTTGAAAAAACGCTTTCCGCGAAGTATATTTATGGATGTTTTGAACATAACAACCTCTCTTTTTCATCATAAAAGGACACTCAGGAAAATGACTATCGAACGCTCCGCAAAACGTCATTTCACGCTCATCGAACTTCTCATTGTGATCGCCATTATCGCGATCCTGGCGGCCATGCTGCTGCCCGCGCTCCGTTCCGCCCGCGAGACCGCCAAGAAGGCTGGCTGCATCAACAACGAAAAGAATCTCGGTCTCTACGTCCAGCAGTACGCGCTCAACAACAAGCAGACCCTCAATCTGCTTGAGAGCTACAACAACTGGTACAAGAAGATCGTGCTGGCGAACGGCGGCGTCTACAAAAACGAAAACGGCTCCCACGTCAACAAGGACAATCTGGACGCGACGGGGCAGGGGGTCGCCAAGGTCTTCAAGTGCGCGGCCGACATCACGAAGGGGACCGCGAGCTACGGACGCAACGATCCGAGCGGCGGCTGGACGCTCAAGAAGGACAGTTCGGCGCGTCTCGTCGCCAGCCGCATCAACGTCGTGAAGACTCCGTCCGACCTCATTCTCATCGCGGACCGCTGGTCCGACAACCACACTCCCGGCGAGACGACCAAGAACGACTCCAGCCTGGGCGCCTGGCCGAACGGCGGCGAATTCGACACCGTGAACGCGTTCAATCTGCGTAACGACCGCGAAGCCGGGGACTACGATAAATACGGCGCCCGCCACAAAGGCACCTCGCCCGTCCTCTACGTCGACAACCACGTGACCGCGGTCGACTACAAGGCCACAGTGAAAGGCTACTCCGTCCAGGAGATCAAGGACAACATGAACTGGACCGGACACGCCTACGGCAGCTGGTCCGACGACCCGATCCTGAAGAAAAAATAACAAGGTTTCTTCGGAGGGGGTTGCGATACGCGGAATCCTCCACAGACAGGAGTTTTTCTCCGGTGCGAGGCGTTCCGCGCATTACACCATTGAACTGTTGAAGTGTTATCGTGCAGGGAAGGATGCGCCAGCAGACTGTCCCCTGCAGAAGGCATTGAACAAATAAGTTTGGAAAGTATGAGCAGGAAGAATACCAAGTTGCCGAATGAAATCTTGCCAAGTTGCCGAATGAAATCCCGTCCAGCTGCCGAAGATATACTTGGCAGCTTTTATGGGGAATCCATCCGGGAAACAAATCAGATCAGGGATGTGCTGAAATAGCGTTCCATCCTGTCGGGAAGCACGGTGGCGACAACCTTGTCCGCGCCAACTATCTCAAGCATTTTTTGCGCAGCAAAGATGTTGGCGCCGGAAGACGTACCGACCAGAAGTCCCTGTACGCGGGCCAGACTCCGCGCCGTGTTGATGGCATCCTCGTCGGAGACCTCCACGATGTCCGTGATGCAGTCCACATCCAGCACCTTCGGGATAAATCCGTCACCGATCCCTTGAATCTGATGAAGTCCCGGCTCCTGTCCCAGAAGTACGGAAACATTCTTGGGCTCAGCGGCACAGATTCTGCATTCGGGGTTCTGCTCCAGAATGTATTTTGCAATTCCCTGGAGGGTTCCGCCGCTCCCGATGCCGGACACGAACACATCGATCTTCCTGCCAATCTGGCGGCAGAGTTCGACCGCCGTGCTCCGGTAATGCGTCTCCGGGTTGGCGGGATTTTCAAACTGCTGCGGCATGAAGTATTCGTCCGACGAGGCCGCAATGCATTCCGCCTTCCGGACTGCTCCGGCGATGCTTTCCTCCGCCGGCGTGAGAACAAGCTCCGCCCCCAGCGCACGGATGATCTTCTTTCGTTCCTCACTCATATTTTCCGGCATAACGATGATCACCCTGTAGCCCATCCGGGGGCCGCAGAACGCCAGCCCGATCCCGGTGTTGCCACTCGTAGGTTCGATAATCGTCATTCCTTTTTTCAGCAAGCCTTTTTCCTCGGCGTCGCGCAGCATCCCCAGGGCGATACGATCCTTGATGCTGCCGCCCGGATTCAAGAACTCGGCCTTGGCAAAAATGTTATATCCCGTTGATTCCTTCAAGGAGATCAGCGGGGTATCGCCAATCAGGTCAATAACGTTTTCCACATAACTGCTGACGTGTTTTTCCGATTTCATTTGTTACATCCCTCTGAATTCCGGAAACGGGGTGGTCCTATTTCTTGTGTGCCGGATCATCGGACCAGTCGCCGTATGCCTCCGTCGGTTCCGACTTGCCGGCGCTGGCGCGCTGGGACGGGGGGATTGTCGCAAGCCAGTTTTTGATCTCGACATGGTTGTCGACATAGAGGAGCGGAGGCGCCCCCTTGTGACGCCAGTTGTATCCGGCTCCGGAATAGCCCCATTCCCCTTCCGAATTGTCTGTGCCCGGACGGATGTGGAACACGCTTGTCTTGTCATGTTCCTCCTTGCTGCTGGCGAAGTCGTTCCCGTTCATGGTATGCTTCGGCGTCCACCGGTCCGTCATGAGGATCAGGGACGAAGGGGTGCGGACATCGGAGATGCGGGCCTTGACAAGCCGCTTGTCGCCGGACAGGATGTATCTGCAGTCGTCGTTCCGGGCATAACTGACGGGGAGCCGGTTGTTTCCATTTTCCGTGATGCCGTTGCTTCCATTGTGGGAGACGTCAGACGGGCAGCGGAACACCTTGGTTGCGAGCGTATAGCCGATCTGATCCTTCTTGATGACATCGGCATTCGGGCCGGCGAGGACCTTGTCCGTCCCGGCTCCGGCAGAGACGGCGATCATGCCATACCAGTTTGTCCAGTCCCCGATGATCCTGTTGAGGGACAGCCGGTCGCTCATCGCATATTGCTGGATGTACATGCCGATGGATTTCTGGTTGTTGAGGCACCCCGCCTTCTTGGCGGTCTCGCGGGCGGAACGCAGCGCGGGGAGTAACAGCGCGGCCAGGATCGCGATGATTGCAATCACGATTAGAAGTTCTATTAACGTAAAGGACCGGGATGGATGTTTCATTGTCGGACTACCTTTTTTTTAGAGTTTGATATGGGTTTGGGGCGTTTCATAACGGTTCCCCGGACAATCGTCCTGCGGCACGGGGGGGCCGGAACATTGTCTTCCGGGGATGAAATAGCAACCCGCCCCTGCTTTCATGCAGCACCTTTCTACTGGCCGGAAGCAAACACTTTATTGGAAAACGAGCTGGAAGAACTGATACAGATGGGGCTTTACGCTCGTGTCGTTGTGGTCAGCGTTGGGCAGGTAGCTCCAGAGGTGCTTCACACCGTTTGAGACCATGGTATTGTGGTATCCCACGGGCGTGTCGCGGACAGTTCGGTCGGACTGGCCGGCTGTGAGCAGGAAGAACCGCGGAGCGAAGCCCTCCTTGAACTTCATTTCGGCATCCTTCATCTGGCCGGGATGCGCAGCCGAATTTGCGAGCGGGGTGAGCCCGGGCGCAGGGCAGACGGCTCCGAGATACCCGAATTCCTCCGGACGCTGGAACCCAATGAACATGGATTCGCGGCCGCCCATGGAGAATCCGGTGATGGCCGTGTTCATTCTGCCTTTCTTCACCGAGAAGGTCTTTTCGATGTAGGGCTTCAGGTCGGTGAACAGGTCGTTGATGAAATTGTCGTAGGCCAGACTGTTTTCCAGGTTCATTCCGGTGCAGCGGGGAAGCTCTTTGCTGGTGAAGATGTAGGGGCAGACCACAATCATTTCCTTCGCCTTGTTTTCGGCATAGAATTTGGTGAGCATCCTGGTAATGCCGAATGCGTCGATCGTCATCGCGTTTTCATCCCCGAAATATCCGTGGAGAACATAAACCACGGGGTATTGCTTCTCCGCGGTGTAGCCGGGCGGCAGCAGGACGTTCACGTTCGTATTGCGTCCGGCGGTCGTCGAGAAATACGTGTAGCGCTGGAATCTTCCGTAGGGGGTGATCCCCGAAAGGTCGCCGGGCATCTGTTCCGCCACGATCTTTTCCGCCCAGGCGTCATTTTTCGCCGGATCGAAAGACTCCGACGATGTCGTGGAACACGCCGTCATGGCTGCCATGCACAACAAAATGGTTGCCGCTGTCAGTAATTTCTTCATGTCGTACCTCCGCCCGTCCTGCCGTAACGGGCCGCTGTGTTGTTGGTGTGGTTTGTATGGTGTTTGTCTGATTTCCGAGAATAATATAAACCGTTTTCTCGTTGATTACAAGCGAGGGAAAGAAAAAACAAAAGAAGGCATTTGTATTGCGACCATGAATTCTTAGCTAAAAACGCACCGGGTCAGAAGTTTGTTGCACAAAAGAGATCATAAGTCCGGGTAGTCTTCGTCAGGCGGAGCCGGTGATATTCCTTGCCCGTGAAGAAGGGCTTCGGCTGAAACTGGAAGAATGTCCCCGATTTCCGGTCGTTGATACGGTTCTTTGCATTTTACATCGTTAATCGCAGAGTACCGAGAGTGAAGGAGAGGGCGGCAGTCCGTGCGTTTTTCTTTGATTGATGCCGTATTCATAATTTTATTCTCCCATCGTGATCATGCCTGTTTCGAGAGGATCATGCTGACGGAGGATGATGTTTCGTCCAGCGCGAGCCGGTATCCGTCTCCCTGGAAACAATTCTGTGCCGTATCCCAGCTCATTTCCTGCGCGCCGAGGTAGACGGTCAGTTTGTCTCCGAATCCGGCGAACGCTCCGGCACGGCTGTTTGTGAGGATGGTCCAGTCCGTGAAATCCTCTTCGTCCGGCAGTCCTGTCAGCGTCAGAATGTCGCCGGTAAAATCGTTGGCGAAATCGCCGTCCGTCACATCGCAGCCGTATCCGAACGTCCAGTTTCTGATATCGGAAAGATCGTATGCACTGCCGGAAAGCGCCGCATGTGTGGCGATGTCTTTGTTCGTGATGAATTCGATGCTCTCGAATCCGCGTATCTTCTGACACGTCAGATCGCCAGTAAATCCGGCGAACGAAAGAAGTCGTTTGGAATCTTCTTCAACGGACGAGACGAACGTCCTGTTTCCCTCGTCGCTGATTATATAGTAGTCCCCGCTGCATCCGCCCCAGATTTCCCCGCCGATGGTGATTGTTCCACTCCCGGAAAACACTACGGAGACGTCACCGGTGATCTTGCCGAGCCGGTAGGAGCCCGCGTAGACGTGCCCCTTTACGGTAATCGTGCTGTCGGCGTCCGGGCGGAACACCGTGGTGACGTTTCCGTCGATGGTCGTCAGCGCGGAGGAATTCTGATCGGCCGCGATGCAGCCGCCGTAAATGCCTTTCCCGTTGAACGAGCCGCCTGTGATCGTCAGGCAGACATTCCCGGTCAAATCCGCTCTTTCGTCGGTGGTTTTCTGGTTGAAACACAGTCCTCCGACCACATAACCGTTGAACGTGCCGCCGTTGATCGTGGTGGTTATGTCTCCGGTGCGGATCAGTCTGCCGGACAGGACGCGGTCGCCGCAGAACAGATTCCGGCTGAATTCCCCGCCGTCGATCACAAGCGAGGTGTTGCCGCTGATTTCCGCCGGATCGCCGGATGCCTCCACGCTCGCCCCTCCGATCACGTTCTGCGTGTACTGACCGGAACCGATGCCGAACGGGAGACCGTTCATGATGAGCTCATTATTGAAAACCTCGCTCCGGTTCTCTTTTGCCAATGCGAGGACGCAGGACCCGCTGAGCGTCAGGAAATATTGACTGTCTTCCGTCAATAGGGCGCCGCCGACCTGAAGCGTGCCGTAATGTTCATCTGCCGTACCCCGTACCTCAAGCGGCGTGTTGAAATCCTCCGCGTAGTCCGCGAGCGTATAGACGCCGTCCGGCTGCGTACCGGAGACAGTGAGCGTATAAGTCGCTTCCCACCAGTCGGAAATGCGAGTGATATCGTTGACTCGCGCCTTCGCCCCCGGTTCCAGGGCGGAAACGTCGAAGTTTATGACTGCCCCGAGGAGCGTTGTGGCGCTCGCGTGGTTTTCAAGGATGATCCGGCCCGTTGCAGTCCCGCCGGAAGAGATGTAAAGTCCGTCGTTCCAGAAACTGTAGGAAACCGTGACGCCGTTTATTACGCCGCCGGAGGAAACGTGAAGCCAGCCGCCCTCGTTCACCAGTACATCGTTGATGATGCCACCGGAGGATACGGCCACGCTGCCGTCATAGTCGATCACGACACGGTTTGCCACGCCTCCTGACGAGACGTGAAGGAAGGCGTAATAGCCGCCGACAGTCGTATCGTCCGCCGTGCCGCCGTCGAACACATGCATGCCGCATGCCGGATCGAACTCGTCTCCAAAGGCATTGACCGTGGTGCGGACCGCCGTACCGCCCGATGAGATGTAAAACATGCCTCCTTCGTTCACTGTGGTGTCAAGGTACAGCTCATTTGAGGAAACGGCAACACAGCCGTTTTCGATCTCAAGTCCGCTGCGGAACGGCGTCTGACCGGACTGCTCTCCCCCGTCGCGCAGGAGAGGCGCGAGGTCCGCGGCTTCGTCCGGCGTCCTGTAACGCCATGTGTCGGGGGCAACGGACGCGCTGTTTGCGATTCCGCCGGATGTGATATGCAGTTTGCGAAAGTCGTTCGAATTGATCTCCCCGGTTTCGTCAAAGAGCATGAAAGGATTGTACCATTCCTCCCGTTCCATTTTTTCTTTCCTTTGTTCGTCGTTTTTGGTGAGGATTACGTTGTGGATGTTTTCTGTCATTTTTTGATTGCCTCCTGTGATTTTTAAAAGGTTTTATTCTGTCAATATAACATTTAAAACAAAAAAAGCAACATCCTATAGACGGAGAATTTCTTTTGAGAAATACATTTTCCCGTATGAATGTTCCAGATAAAGAAATCTAATCATTTTTCGATGTGCATTGGGTTTAGAATGCAATAAAACCAGATTAAAGGGTAGGGTGAGATCAATAGCATGAACCGAAGAAACAATAACATGACCTATTGTTTTCAATTTCCATGATGTTTTGCGCTTGCAAAAACGGAGGAACGAGGTATATTATCGTCATGTTTGGTTCAAACATCTTTTTTGATGCTTTTTTGCATTTTCAACGGTATCTCATGCAAAGGAGAAATACGCATGAAGAAAATGAGATTCCCGGGCCGCGTGACCGGATTGCTCGCCGGAGCGCTGCTTGCGATGGGCTCAGCTGTTTCCGCAGCGTCCTTCGAAAACCTGATCGTCAACAGTCAGAACCGCGCTGAAGAATATTTCCGCATTGTCGGCGGCGGCCAGGCTGCGACGATCGTTTTGAGTGAGGAGGAGTTTTCTCAGGTCGTCCGCGCGGCGAAGGATTTGAGCGAGGACGTGAAACGTGTGACCGGCACGGCGTCGCCCGTTGAGACGGATGGACAGGCGCGTCCGGGCGCGGTCCTGATCGGCACGGTCGGGAAAAGCCCGCTCATCGACGGTCTCGTCGCGGAAAACAAGCTCAACGTCGACGCGATCAAGGGGAAGTGGGAATCGTACCTGATTCAGGTCAAAAACAACACGCTGGTGATCGCCGGCAGCGACAAACGCGGCACGATCTATGGCATCTACGAGCTGTCGAAGCGCATGGGGGTCTCCCCGTGGTACTGGTGGGCGGACGTGCCGGTGGTGCATCGGGACGCTGTGTATGCGGTCCCCGGCACATACGTACAGGACCCGCCGAAGGTGAAATACCGCGGCATCTTCATCAACGACGAGGACCCGTCGTTCACCAACTGGTCGCGGAGCAAGTTCGGCGGTGTGAATTCAAAGATGTACGCGCACATGTTCGAACTGATCCTGAGGTTGAAGGGCAATTACCTGTGGCCCGCGATGTGGGGGAAGGCGTTCAACGAGGACGATCCGCAGAACCCGGTCGTGGCGGACCAGTACGGCGTCGTGATGGGGACCAGCCACCACGAACCGATGATGCGCAACCAGCAGGAATGGACCAAGCGGAGCCGTCAGCTCGGCGAGTGGAACTACCGTCAGAACGGCGAGAATATGCGGAAGTTCTGGCTGGAGGGGTTGAAGCGCAACGCGAAGTACGACAACATGCCGACGGTGGGGCTGCGCGGCGACGGCGATCTGCCGCTTGATCCGGGCGCGATTTCGACAGCAACAAGGAACTGCTGTACCAGCTCTTCCACGACCAGCGCGAGCTGATCCGCGAGGCGTACGGACGCGATCCCGCCACCGTGCCGCAGATATGGGTGGTGTTCAACGAGATCGTGCAGTTCTACAACCGCGGCGGCGTGCGTCCGCCGGACGACGTGATCATGGCGATCTGCGACAGCAATTTCGGCTATCTGCTGCAGCTGCCCGCCGAAGAGGATCAGAAACACCCCGAGCGGGTCGGCCTGTACTACCACATCGACATGAACGGAGGCCCGTGGAACGACCGCTGGATCAGCACGCGTCCGATCCCGCAGATCTGGCATCAGCTGTACATCGCGTATCAGTACGGCATGCGCGCGCTCTGGATCATCAACGTGGGCGACCTGAAGCCGAAGGAGGCCGAGATCGACTTCATCATGGATTACGCATGGGATCCCGACCGCATCCCCTACGATAAGATCGGACGCTGGATGGTCGACTGGTGCGAGACCATCTTCCCGAAGGAATACGCCAGCGAATGCGCCCTGCTGATCTCGGAGTACATCCGCCTGAACCACATCCGCAAGCCCGAGCTTCAGCAGACGGGCATCTGGAGCGCCGTGAACTACGGCGAGGCGGACCGTTTCGCCGCGGACTGGCAGAAGATCGCCGACCGTGCCGAAGACCTGAAGAAGAAGATGCCGTCCGAATACGCCGACGTGTTCTATCAGCTGGTGTATTACCCGGTCGTGGCGGGCGCGGGCACGGCGCAGATCTATACGGAAATGGCGAAAGCCGACCAATTCGCGAAACAGGGCCGCGCGAGTGCGGCGGTCGCGCTCAAAAAAGCGCAGGACTTGTTCGAGAAGGACAAACAGCTCTCCGATTTCTACAACAGCGAGGAAATGGCGGGCGGCAAGTGGAAGAACATGATGTCGGACCGGCATATCGGCTACACGCAGTGGAGCATGCCGCGCAACAATTCCCTGCCGCGCGTCTCGCGCATGCCGGAGCCGACCGCCGGACCCGAGCTCGGCGTCGTGGTGGAAGGCAACGACAAGGCCGCGCCGCACCAGATCGAAAGCCTGACACTGCCGACGTTCGATTCCATGGGAAATCAGGAATACCCCGTGACGCTGTTCAACCGTTCGGACAAGGGCCGGATCGAATGTACGGTCAAGGCGGACAAGCCGTGGGTGAAAGTGCCCGAGAAAGTGATCGTGAACGGCGCGACGGACAAGACTTTCAACGTCTCCATCGACTGGAAGACCGTGCCCGCCGGAACGTCGAACGCGACCATCACCGTCGCCGCGGACGGCATGAAGTCCGTGAAGATCGCCGTGAAAGCGGTATCCGTCAGCAATCCGGTCAAGAACGTCCTCGAGGTCTACGGCAGCGCCGTTCCCGCTCCGATCGTAATCCCGGCATCCGGTTTTTCTGCGAAACGCGGCGCGAACGGCGCGAGCTGGCAGAAGGTCCCCGGCCTGGGGCGCTGGAACAACGCGACGGCCATTTTCCCGCTGCCGACGCCGTCCGTCCTGCCGCCCGAAACCGCCCCGACCATGGAATACACCGTCTACATCCCCGAACCCGGCAAGGTGACGGTCGACGTGGAGATCATGCCGATCTTCCCGGACAAGGACGACACCGGCCTGAACGGCGCGACCTTCCGCGAACTCAGGATCGGCACGGCGTTCGACGACGGGCCGGTGAAGGTGACCGACACGCTTTCCCGCGAGTTCAAGCGCCTGAACAACGAGATCTTCGAAAACGTCCGCAAGGTGCGAGTGACGCATGAAGTGAAGGAAGCCGGCCTGCATAAGTTCAAAGTCGTGATGGTCGATCCGCTCGTCGCGGTCGAACGCCTCGTATTCTATCCGGAACTGGTCCGGAAGAGCTACCTCGGCGCGCCGTTCACGAAACCGTATCCGGTCTTCAGCGCGACGGACAGGAAATGAGCAGGACTGAACAGAAACAATCTTTTGAAACCGAGCAGGAACTCGCGATCCAGAAACAGTGGTCGGAGGTCCGGCGCGGGACGGCCTTCACGCTCCTGAACGGCGTCTCGCTGCGCGTGCTCTCGCCGGGGCGCTGGAACCGGATGCCCGGGCCGGATTTCCGCAACGCGAAGCTGGAGCTGAACGGCACGGCGCTTCGCGGAGACGTGGAGGTCCACGGGAAGACGAGCGACTGGATCGCGCACGGTCACGGCGGCGATCCGGCCTACGACAACGTGATCCTGCATGTGGTGCGCCGGGACGACACGTCGCCCGGCAACGTGGCGTTTCTGCCCGAATCCGCAGTGCTGGTCCTGCCGGAAGCGGGGGAGGGGGATGCTGAAACTGAAACGAAGCCGCAGGCCGCCTGCGCCGCGTATTTCGCGAAGATGACGCCGGACGAACTCGTAAATTTCCTGTGCGACGCGGGCGCGGACCGCATCAGACTGCGCGCCGACGAACGTCTTCGCCTGATGATCTCCGCCGGGACGACGAAAGCGTTTCTCTCCGCCGTCGCCGAACAGCTCGGCGTGCCCGACAACCGCGAGGTCTTCCGCACGCTCGCGGAGCGTCTGCGCGAGTATCAGGAGGACGAGCTGACGGCGCATTTCGAGGCTCTCGCGTGGGGCGAATCCGGCCTTCTGCCCGATCCCGCTGCGGACAAACGCCTGACCGGAGACGGCCGCGCGCTTGCCTCCGCCTGGTGGGACGAATGGTGGCCCCTGCGGAAAAACGGCGGCGAAGGACTCTTTTTCAAGCGCACATGCCGTCCGCTGAACAGCCCGGAACGCCGTCTGGCGATGCTCGGCGCGGTCGGACGGACGTTTTTGCCCGATCCGTGTGGCCAGCTTGCCGGGATACTGAAATGCGGAAGCGCGGACTTGATTCTGGAAACGATTCAGGAGCGTCTGAGCGGCGACGAGGCGTTCTGGGACGCGCATACGTCGTTCCGGTCCGCCGAACTCAAACACCATGCCGCGCTCTTCGGGCGTCCGCGCGTGGAATCGCTGTTCGCGGATGTGATCCTGCCCGTGCTTGCGGCGTACGCGAAGCTCGTGCATGACGATGCGCTCGAAACGCGCGTCTTCGAACTCTTCCGCGCGTTGCCGCCGCTTCAGAGCAATCTGGTAGTGCGGCGGATGCAGGCGTTGTGTCTGCAGGGCCGGAAGAACGCCATAAAAACTGCGGCGGCCCAGCAGGGGCTGATCCACCTGTACAAAACGCATTGCGAAGCGCAGGCGTCCGACTGCGGCGCGTGCAGACTTTATCATTCGTTCGCATCGGAGCCGTGAGGCGGAAAGGGACCTAAATCATGCCGTTGAAAAAACTCAAGATCGGCGTCAGCGCGTGCCTGCTGGGCATGAAGTACCGTTACGACGGCACGGACAAGCTCGACGCTCGCATCGTGGAACGCCTCCTGAACAAAGTCGAGTTCGTGCCCGTCTGCCCCGAGGTCGAATGCGGCCTCGAAATCCCGCGTCCGGCAATGCGCCTGGAACGGGGGCAGGGCGGCACGCGGCTGCGCGTGATCGCCACGGGCGAGGACGAGACGCGCCGGATGGAGGAATGGGCCGGCGTGAAGATCGAACAACTCCTGCGGCGCGGCGTCGGCGCGTTCCTTTTCAAGGCACGGTCGCCGAGCTGCGGACACGGCAACACCTCCATTTTCGATTCGCAGGGACGGTGCATCGTGAAGACCGCCGACGGGCTGTTCGTGCGGATGCTGCGACTGAAATGCCCGAAGATGGTCATCGGGACGGAGGACCGTCTCGACGACTTCATCGACAAACTCAATCTGGACATTTTCCGCGACTGACCGCCGCCGTTTTCCTTCCCCGCGCCGGAAAAGAGAAACAAAAAGGATGCCGGACGGCTTGATTTTCGCGTTTGTCAATGTATATTAATGCCAAATGCACGGAATCATCACGCTTTTTCCCCCCCCCTCGAAAGGAGTTACCCGCATGAAGAAATGTTTCCTTCCGTTGACTGCCGCGATTCTCGGTTTGATCCTAGCCGCCTGCGCCAGTGTCAAGTATGAAGGCGAATCCCTGCCTGCGCTTTCCTCGGATACCCCGGTGAAGTTCTATCTGGCATCCGAACTGGACAAGATGCCGGGCGTAGTCGTGCTGGGTACCGCGGAGTACACGGCACGTCCTTCGCTCACGAGCAAGGACATCCGGTCGATCCTCCGGGACGCCGCGCGTGACGAGGGCGCGAACGGCATCCGCATCGTGTTCATGGAGAAGATCCCGGACGGCGAGGCTCGGAAGGACCAGATCAACAACACCGGCGCGCCGCAGTGGAATGTTTCCGACAACAGCGACACCTCGCTCTCGTACATGAAGAACACGATCAATTATTCCGACGTACGCGATAAAGAAAAGACCATCTACAAGACGTTCGTGAGGGCCGAATTCCTGTCCGTGCCCGAAACGGAACAGCTTGTGGAAGACCGGCCCTGACCGGACGCGATCTTTGAACTGAAATTCCGGGCGGCGGGTTCGTTTTCCTTCAACAAAGCGGAACGCCGCCTTTCTCTTCCTCAGAATACATCCATCCTCCGAATTCAATTAGAGGTGATTCCCCAGTGAAAATATCCCGACTGCTTCCAGTGTTTGCTTTGAGCGTGCTTGCGCTCGTTTCGTTCCCGTCCTGCGTCAGCGAGGATCCGCACGCCTCCGCCGATGCGCCGAAACGCCTTGAAATGTGCGATCTGCTCAGCGACCATGCCGTGCTGCAGCGTTCCGCCGCCACGCATGTCTGGGGCAGCGCCACGCCGTTCGCGAAGGTGAAAGTCCGCATCGGCGAGGAAGGCTGGTTCGCGAAGTCGGCGACCGCGGAGACGACCGCGGCGGAGGACGGCACGTGGCTGGCGAGCGTGGACGTGCGGAAGCTCGGCGACGGCCCGTACACCATGACCGTGACCGCCGGAAACGAGAAGCTCACGCGTTGTGACATCCTGATCGGGGAAGTCTTCCTTGCGTCCGGCCAGTCCAACATGGAAAAGCCGCTCGGACCGCGCACCAACCAGCACCCGATCCCCGACTACTTGGAGATCGCGAAGGCGTCCGCGCTTCAGCCGAACGCCGTCCGCATGGCGACGGTCCGGGAAAAACAGGTCCCGTCGCCGGCTGACACGTTCACCGGGCCGTGGGAGCTCCCCGGCGAGACCACCACGCCGAGGTATTCCGCCGTGGCGTATTTCGCTGCCGAACAGCTTCACAAGGAACTCGGCGTGCCGATCGGCATCATCCATTCCTCGCTCGGCGGCAGCAAGATCCAGGTCTGGACCAGCCGCGAAGCGCTCGTTGCCGCCGGAGAGGACCCGAACGAGACGTTCCGCGGCAAGACCAGCACGTACCTGTACAACGGCATGATCTATCCGCTCCGCAACGCGTCGTTCCGCAGCGTCCTGTGGTTCCAGGGCGAACAGAACATGGACGACGCCGAGAAATACGACAAGCTGTTCGAGATCATGACGAACTGCTGGCGGCAGCTTTTCCGGCGCGACGACCTCAAATTCTATTTCGTCACGCTCAACGGCTACAAGCCGCCGGATCCCGACCCGAACGCCGTCGCGGTCCAGCCCCGCATCCGCGCGTCCCAGCAACGCGCCGAGCTTGCCGATCCGCTGTCCCACATGGCGGTCGGCGCGGACACCGGCGAGGCGCTCGACGTTCACGCCCGTGACAAACGCCCCATCGGCGAACGCCTCGCGAAGCTCGTCCTGAAATACGATTTCGGGCGCGACATCGTGGCGGACAGCCCGATCTTCAAGAGCGCGACGCGCAACGGTTCCGTGGTCACTGTCAAGTTTGACCGCGTCGGCGGCGGCCTGGTCGCGCATCCCGTGAAGACCGAATACGTCACGCAGGGACGCCGCGCGAACGAAAAGTACACGCGGTGCAGTCCGGACAGCCAGCTGGAGGATTTCGCGCTGCGCGACGCCGACGGCAAATGGCACTGGGCGGACGATGCCCGCATCGAGGGCAGGGATACGGTCGTCGTTTCCTGCAAGGCCGTCCCCGCGCCTACGGCCATCCGCTACGCCTACCGCGGATTCCCGATGGGCAACCTCTACAACGAGGAAGGATTCCCCGCGGCGCAGTTCGACGTCGAGCTGAAGTGAAAGCGGGCGAGCGCGACCAGAAAAAACGGGGCTGTTGCAAAACCTCACCGTTTTGTAGCAGCCCCATCATGCAACAATTACGTTGTTGCAAAACCTCAAAAAAGATCGAATTGAACAGGATTATCTCTGCTGTGATGATTCCATCAGCTTCGAAATCTGGAGATAATCGTTGAGCTTGCGCTTTTCCTCAGGTGAAATGTCTGAGCAAAGGAAGAAATAGTCTTGAAAGTCTGTGAAATAGGCCATGGTCGTCTCCTGATCATGACCTTAATATACCTCATTTTTGCCCGTTTAAAACGGAAATGGGGCTGTTGCTTGCCGATTAGGTTTTGCAACAGCCCCTTTCTTTTTGCGGAATATTATTTTCGGAATTGAATAAAGTTTTCGTTTTTTCTTTGAAAAAGAGTCTTGACAATGCACGCGCGCCGGGGTACATTATGGGCGGAAATGCATATCCTGCATTTTTTGAGCTCAGATACAACCGTTTTCACCCCATAAATCTTTTAACCGAAGGTTGAACATGAACAGAAAAACTTTCCTCCTCGCAGGAGCCATCGCGGCTTTTGCTCTCTTCGCGGGCGTTGCGGCGCAGGCCGCCGATGCCAAAGAGTATCCGGGCACTGCCCTGACCCCGAACGGCAACCCGATCTTCACGGACGCCTGGACGTGCGACCCGGCTCCGCTGGTGGTCGGCGATCGTCTCTTCGTCTACACGGGCGAAGACATCTACAAGGACGGCGAACAGAACGGCCTCCCCGGCAACTACAACATCGCCGCGTGGCGCTGCTACTCCACGACCGACATGGTCCACTGGACCAGCCACGGCGTCCTGCTGAAGCCGGAACAGTTCCCGAACGGCCGCGCGGGCGTCGCATGGGCGGCCCAGGTCGTGCAGAAGGGCGACAAGTTCTACTGGTACGTGACCTACGGCAACAAGAACGGCCAGGGCAACTCCATCGGCGTTGCGATCGCGGATTCCCCGGTCGGCCCGTTCAAGCCCGTTGAAAAGCCGGTCATCACCGACGACATGACCTCCGGCAACGACATCGACCCGACCGTGCTGATTGACGACGACGGCACCGCGTGGATCGCCTGGGGCCAGACCTCCTATCTCGCCAAGCTGAAAGACAATATGTGCGAGATCGACGGCGAGGTCATCAACCTCGGCCTCCAGAGCTATATCGAAGGTCCGTGGCTCTATAAGCGCAAAGGACTTTATTACAACATCTACGCCGGTTTCGGCGGCGGCTTTGGCGGCGGACGTCCCGGCGGCAACCGCCCGGCTGGCGGCCAGGGCGGCGGCGCTCCTGCCGGTGGCATGGGCGGTTTCGGCGGCTTCGGCGGCGGTGCTCCCGCTGGCGGACCCGGTGCAGGCGGTGCTCCTGCCGGCGGCTTCGGCGGCGGCATGGGCGGCTTCGGTGGTTTCGGCGGCTTCGGCGGCGGCGCTCCCGGCGCTGCGGCTCCCGCTGGTGGACCCGGCGCGGGCGGCAACCGTCCTGCCGGTGCTCAGGGCGCGGGCGGCAACCGTCCTGCGGGCGGCAACCGTCCCAACCGTCCCGCTGGCGGCGGTGGCGGCGGCTTCGGCGAGACCATCAACTATTCCACGGCTGAAAAGATCACCGGCCCCTGGACCTTCCGCGGTCAGGTGACCGGTTCCGCCGAAAACAGCTTCACGATCCATCCCGGCGTGGTCGATTTCAAGGGCCACACCTATCTCTTCTACCACAACGGCAAACTTGACCGCGACGGCCAGACCGGACAGAGCCTGCGCCGTTCCGTCTGCGTCGACGAACTCTTCTTCAACGAAGACGGCACGATCAAGGAAGTGGTGCAGACCAAGGCCGGCATCACGGAGCCCCTGAAGTAAGGAGGACAAGTCCTCCACTGCAGTAGTGCTCTCAGCTTCGCTTGAGCACGAGGAGGATAAGTCCTCCACTGCAGTAGTGCCGGGCTTCGCTCCGGCACGAAGGACAAATCAGCCGCACATCATCTCGTATGGTGTGCGGCTTTTTCGATTCCGGATATTTCCCGTTTCCACCTCAAAGTTACAGCTTTGCGCGTTAATTAACACGGCAATTATCTTTTCTGCGGAAAAACACGGCATTCCCGAACGAAAAACGCTTGAAAAACGCAAACGGGCGCGTTACATTATCACAAACGGAGTCCGATGAGCCCCGGATCCCCCTCAAAACGATGTTTCCTTACCTTCACTACCCAATAACCAAAGGTGAAACAATGAAAGCAAAACAATTCCTCCTCGCCGGAGCGGTCTCCGCTCTCGCACTCACGATGACTGCCTGCCAGTCCTCCTCCAAGGACGTCCTCTACGACGGCGTCGACCTGGAGCCGAGCGGAAACCCGATCTTCACGGACGCCTGGACGTGCGACCCCGCCCCGCTGGTGGTCGGCGACCGCCTG
>CACYHQ010000029.1 GCA_902774245.1 uncultured bacterium | reverse complement strand
CCGAAAAATAAGCATTCCAACCTCCGAAGTCTTTTCCGTCTGCGCTTGCAATGTCGCCGAGAAGCGATTTGGACGAACGCAGAGAATTTATGTTGAGCGGCGGGGAAAGCATTGGCGAGGTGATGGTCCATGATCTTTTTTAGATTCCCCCCCCTTGTTTTTTTCATCGAGATGCGTTATAGTATATCCTCACGCCCTGCTCGTGCGCCACAGCCGTCAATCCGGTCGAGCTCGACGCCAGTGCAAGGACGTGGCTTCCGCCGAGGACCATGTCCCGGTCGTAACGCTTCCATTGCCCCTTGTGGAACACCTGCACGCCAGCATTCGCAGTCCCGACCCAGATCCGTCCCCGCGAATCCTCGCAGACCGCCGTGCAGTTGTCCGTCTTCGGGAATCCCAGCTGCTTCCGCATATCCTCCCACTTCGGATTCATTTCCTGCCCGCTCAGACGGTAGACGCCGCCCGCCTCCGCCGTGATCCACAGGTCCTCCGAACGTGTCAGGCAAGCTCCTGTCTGGGTTGTTATAATATAACGCCGTTCTACACCTTGTCAAGTGTCCAATTTCGCGGGGCCAGCGCATTCATCGTTGTGGACTCTTTCCTGATTTCAGGCTCATTTCGCCCTGATGTCAAATGCCGCAAGCGCATCGCCGTGACGGACGTACAGGACTCCATCGCAGATCGTGGGATGCGCCCAATGTTCCTTGTTGCCGAAGCTGACCGGGAAACTGCTGACGACCTCGAATTTTTCGCCGGGTTTAAGCAGCCCCAGCGTGCCGCGTTTCTCCTCGTAGAGGTACAGCATTCCGTCGGCATAGACCACAGTGCCCTTGCCGAGGTTGTTCCAGGGCGTTTCATAGACGGTCTTGCCGGTCTCCCAGTCCACGCACATCCAGTTTCCGCCGTTGTTGTTTGCCATGTTCGAACCGTAAAGTTTCCCGTCAACGAGCACGGCGCAGTCGTGATGCGGGTCAAATTCCTTGTTCTTCCAGATGACCTTGACGCCTTTTCCGTCCTCGTTCAGTTCGTACAGCACGCCACCCCGGTTGTAGCCGCCGGTCACGAAGAAACGGTTTCCCTTCACGACGGGGGTGTTGGCATTGTTGCCGTTCCGCGCGGTGATATTGGAGGTGGCCCTGTAATCGTCCTCCCACATCATCGTACCGTCTTTGATGCTGATGCCGTTCACCTTTCCGTCCGTCATCACGATAAGATGATCCTTCACGATGACCGGGGTCACATAGCCGAGCTTGTCGTTGTTCGAGTTCGCCGTCCATGCCACGGAACCGTCGGAAATCTTCAGGGCCACAACCAGCGCCTTGCTTCCGCTCGCGGTCACGAAGACCAGACCGTCCTTCACGACTGGAGATTCGGCCATTCCCCAATTCATGAAATTCGAGTTGTAATCGCTGGAAACGGCTTTCGACCACAGTATCTTTCCGTCCGTGGCGTTCAGGCAGAAGAGTTCGCCCGATCCGGTCGTCACCAGCAGACGTCCCTCGCCGTCTTTTTCGCCCGGGACATAGGTCGGGGTGCTGCGGACTCCTGGGTAGGCCCTTTCCCACCTCGTGCCTGTCGGAGTCTGCCAGATTTTCTTCCCGTCGAGGTCGAGGCATACGACCATCTCTTTTTTCACGCTCATGTCGGAGCCGGAAATGAAGAGGCGGTTCCCGACCTTGATCGGGCTGGACCAGCCTTCGCCGAGTCCGGTGTAAATCCATTTCGGGGTCAGTCCTTCCTGAGGCCAGGACTTCATGAGGCCTTTCTCCTCGGTGAACATTCCCTGAGAGTTTTCGCCTCGGAAACGAAGCACATCCCCTGCGAAAAGGGATGTCCCGGCAATGACCAGCGCTGCGGCCAATAATGTCTTGTTCATGATTCGTGTTCCTTATGAATGATGCGGTCGCGTCGTCCGAATACTATAAACCGTTTTCTCGTTGATTACAAGCGGGAAAAGAATAAAATCCATATAACCTTCGTATTGTTTCCCTCAAAAGAAAACAGGCAGTTTTCTTTTTCCGACTTGAATTTCAGGAAAGATGTGATACATTAATAATACGCAACCATAATGGTAATGTATTATTCGACAATTCAATCACAGGAGCGGCGGAAGACATGTTTGAGATAGATACAAGATGCGTTCATCCGTCACGATGCAGCAGGGCGGCTTTCGGTTCGATCACCACTCCGATCTTTCAGGCCGCGACATTCGTACATGAAGATATCGGCTCGGAATCCGAATACAGCTATTCCCGGATGCAGAACCCGACCCGCGCGGCGCTGGAAGCCAGAGTCGCGGAACTGGAGGGCGGAGTGGACGCGGTCGCGTTTTCGAGCGGCATGGCAGCCGAGACGGCGCTGATGAACATTTTCGAGTCCTCCGGGCACATCATCTCCGGGGACGACCTCTACGGCGGCACGCTGCGGCTGTTCCGCCACAACGCGGTCTCGGCGGGACTGCGGTTCGACTTCACGGACACGACCGCCCCGGAAAACGTGCGGAAGAAACTGCGGCCGGACACGAAGGCGGTCTACCTGGAAACGCCGAGCAATCCGACCATGCAGGTCACGGACATCGCGGCTGTGGCGGAAATCGCGCATTCGGTGGAAGCCCTGCTGATCGTCGACAACACGTTCCTTTCGCCGCTCTTCCAGCGCCCGCTGGAACTGGGCGCGGACATAGTGGTCCACAGCGGTACGAAGTATCTCGGCGGGCACAACGATACGCTGGCGGGGTTCGTGGTTGTGAAGACCCCGGAACTCGCGGAGAAGATGCGTTACTGCGCGAAGACGATCGGCGCATGTCTGGCGCCGTTTGACTGTTTCCTGCTCGAACGCGGCATCAAGACACTGTCCGTGCGCCTCGAAAAACAGGCCGCGAATGCGGAGAAGATCGCGTACTGGCTGCGGGAACGTCCCGAGGTCAGAAAAGTCTACTACATCGGTTTCCCCGATCACCCCGGCTACGAGGTGACGAAGCGGCAGTGTTCCGGGTTCGGCGGCATGCTGTCCATGGAGGTGGACAGCCCTGAAACGGCCAGAGAGATCCTGAAAGAAGTCCGGCTCTTCCAGTATGCCGAGAGCCTCGGCGGGGTGGACAGCCTCATCACTTATCCCATGCTTCAGACCCATGCGGATGTTCCGGAGGAGGAACGCCTCAAACGCGGCATCAACGACCGTTTTCTGCGGATTTCGGTCGGCATCGAAAACGCCGACGACCTCATCGAAGACCTTCGGGCCGCGCTCGAAAAGTGAATGGGAGGAATGGCATGAAGTACGATTTCGACGAGATCATCCCCCGTCAGAACACGAACAGCCTCAAATACGACTTCGCCGGACAGCGCGGCAAACCGGACGGTCTGCTGCCGATGTGGGTGGCTGACATGGATTTCCGGACGCCGCCCGCCGTGCGGGAAGCTCTCGCCGCGAAAGCAGCGCATGGCATCTTCGGGTACTCAGAACCGGACAGGACGTATTTTGACGCACTTGCACAATGGTTCGGAACGCGGCACGGCTGGACCGTCGATCCGTACACGAATGTCTGTACGCCGGGCGTCGTGTTTGCGATCTGTACGCTGATCCGCAGCCTCACGCAACGCGGAGACGCGGTCCTGATCCAGGAACCGGTCTACTACTGCTTTCGGGAGGGCATCCGCGACAACGGTCGCAAACTCGTCGTCAACGAACTCGTTTTCGACGGACGGCAGTACCATATCGACTTCAAGGACTTCGAACACAAGATCGTTGAAAACAATGTAAAGCTTTTCATCCTCTGCAGTCCGCACAATCCGGTCGGGCGCGTCTGGACACGCGATGAACTGGAACGAATGGCGGAAATCTGTCTGCGGCACGGCGTTTTCGTGGCTGCGGACGAAATCCATGAGGACTTCGTGTATCCCGGCAGCAGGCACATCGTATTCGCATCGCTGTCCGATGAGGTCGCGAACCGTTGCGCCGTCTGCACGGCGCCGAGCAAGACGTTCAACCTCGCGGCCCTGCATATCGCCAATATCTTCATCGCGAACGCGCAAGTGAGAAAGGCGTTCAAACGCGAACTTGATGCGGAGGGCTACAGCCAGTCGAACATCATGGGATTGGTCGCCTGTCAGACCGCCTACCGGTCCGGCGCGGAATGGGTGGACCGGCTGATTGCCTATCTGAACGGGAACATCTCGCTGATGCGGGAAGCATTCCGGGCGCACATGCCGCAGATCGAACTTGTCGAACCGGAAGGGACCTATCTCCCCTGGGTGAACTTCTCCAAACTCGGCCTCAACTCGTCCGAACTTGACCGCTTCATCATCGACCGTGCCAAACTCTGGCTGGACGGCGGAAGCATCTTTGGTGCAGGCGGCGCGGGATTCCAGCGGTTCAACGTCGCCGTACCCCGCGCCACCTTGCAAAAGGCTTTGGATCAGCTTGGAAACGCCCTGAATCAGATTTCGTAATTCAGGAATTCCCCGTTCAGGAACTCCACGTTCTCGTTGCGTTTGAACTGGAGTTCCGGCATTTTCGCGCTCACGCGCGTCTGTTCCGGGACAGACTTCGTCACAAACGCATTGCCGCCGATGACTGCGCCGCCGCTGATCACGGTTTCGCCGCCGAGGATGGATGCGCCGGAGTAGATCGTCACATCGTCTTCGATAGTCGGGTGTCGCTTCTTTCCTTTCAGCAGCTGGCCGCCGCGCGTGGAAAGCGCGCCGAGCGTGACTCCCTGATAAATCTTCACATGATCTCCGATCTCCGCAGTCTCGCCGATTACGATGCCGGTGCCATGGTCGATGAAGAAATACTTCCCGATCTTCGCGCCCGGATGGATGTCAATCCCCGTTACGCTGTGCGCATGTTCGGTCATGATGCGCGGGATGAGCGGTACGCCGAGCGAGTACAACTCATGCGCGATCCGGTTCACCATCGTGGCATAGATGCCGGGATAAGAGGAGATCACTTCGTCGCGGCTGAACGCGGCGGGATCGCCCTCGTATGCGGCTTCGATGTCGGAAGCGAGGTATTCGCGTATCTTCGGGATCGCGGCCAGAAACCCATCCACGATCTCCTCGCCGCGTTTCTGGACCGCATCGTCCGGAGCGTCGCAAAACTCCTCGGTGAACAGGCGAAGCGTCTTCGTGACCTGTCCAACGAGAGTTTCGCGTATCTCTTCAAGCAACTGTCCCGTGTAGAAACGGATGTTGTCGCTCCGAAGTTCCTTCTGGTCGAAAAAACCGGGGAAGATGACGTACTGCAATTTCTTCAGCGCCGCCAGAATCAGATGACGTTTCGGGAACTGCGTTTCCCCGATCTTGGTGATATGCGGATGCATGGTGTAACTTTCCAGCACCGCTTCCAGCACATCGTCTAATTTGTGACTCATGCAGTTCCTCCCTGTTCAGCCGACGAGGCGTGTCAGCGCTTCCGCCAGCAGGTCGATCTCTTCCGGGGTGTTGTACATCGCGAGCACGGGGCGCACGGTGCCCTCCAGTCCGTAGTGCCGGAGAATCGGCTGCGCGCAGTGATGACCCGCGCGGACCGCGATGCCCTGCCCGTCCAGATACTTCCCGACAGATACGATGTCGTGGTTGTCCAGCACGAACGACAGCACGCCGGATTTGTCGGGCGCGGTGCCGATCAGGTGCAGTCCGGGTACGGCCGCGAGGCGTTTCATGCCGTACTGCGTCAACTCGTGTTCGTAAGTAGCCACGTTCGCCATGCCGATCTGCATCAGGTATTCAAGCGCGGCGCCCAGGCCGACCGCGTCGGCGATGCTGCCGGTGCCCGCCTCGAACTTGTTCGGCGGCCCCTGGTAGATGGTGCGTTCGAATGTCACGTCGGCGATCATGTTGCCGCCGCCCTGATAAGGCTGGGCCTCGTTGAGCGCGTCGCTCTTTCCGTAGACGGCGCCGATCCCGTTCGGACCGAAGATCTTGTGTCCGGAGAACACATAGAAGTCCGGATCAAGGGCGGTCACGTTGACCGGGATGTGCGCGACGGACTGTGCGCCGTCGATCAGGATGCGCACGCCGAACGCATGCGCGATATCGACGAGTTCCGCAACGGGCGTCACCGTGCCGAGCACGTTCGAGACATGCGTGACGGACACGAATTTCGTGCGCGGATTAAAAAGCTTCATGTACTCGGCGAGGTTGAGCTGACCGTCCGCGTCCACCGGGATGACCCGTATCTTTGCGCCGGTCGCAGCCGCGACCATTTGCCACGGCACGATGTTCGCGTGGTGTTCCAGCAGGGAGACGATAATCTCGTCGCCGGGCTTGAGCAGCGGCCGCACATAGCTTTGCGCGACCAGGTTGATGCCCTCGGTCGTGCCGCGAACGAATACGATGTCCTTCGCACGTCCCGCGCCCAGGAATTTCGCCACGGTCGAGCGCGCGTTTTCGTACGCGTCGGTCGAACGTGCCGCGAGTTCATGCGCGCCGCGGTGCACGTTGGAATTCTCGTGCAGATAGTAGTGCGAGATGCGGTCGACGACCTGTTTGAGGCGCTGGGTCGTCGCGCCGTTGTCGAACCAGACCAGCTGTCTCCCGGAACCGAGGCGTTCCTGAAGGATCGGGAAATCCGCGCGGACCTTGTCCACGGGGACGGAACCGATCGTCGCCTGAGTCGTGCGGGGCAGAGACTTCGCCTTTGCGCCCGCGTCCGACGAATCGTCGGCGGCCTTCGCGGCGGAGACCAAAGTCGGGGAATATGCCTCGGACGGAGCCGACGACGCTGCCGACGATGCGGCTGCGGCCTCGTCATGAAGCACGTCGGCCGCGACCTGCTCCCAATCCGTTCCCGAGGCAGAAGTCGCCGCCGGAGGCGCGCCAAGCACGTCCCCGCACAATTCGGCGGCCCATTCCAGCAGCTGCCGTTCACCGGGCAGACCTGCCGAGGCCGGAGTCAAATCAGTTCTTGTTGTAGTCATAGTACTCTCCAACGTCTACGTCTTCAAGCACCGCGATCGCATCGTCCGCCAGGATTGCCGCCGAGCAGTACAGCGACAGCAGATAGGAGGCGACGCCCTTGTCGTCGATCCCGCGGAAGCGGATGGAGAGACCGCGGGAGTGTTCGCCCTGCAGACCGGTCTGGTACAGTCCGATCACGCCGCGCTTCGCTTCGCCGGTACGGATCAGCAGGATGTTCGTTTTGCCGCCCTTGGACTTCGGGTTCTTCAGGCCGTCGACCAGCAGCTTGTCGGTCGGGATCAGCGGGATGCCGCGCCAGAGGATGAAATTTCCGCCGTTGATGTTCGCGGTCAGGGGAGGCACGCCGCGGCGGGTGCATTCACGCTCGAACGCCGCAATAGCGCGGGGGTGCGCGAGGAAGAAGGACGGTTCCTTCCACACCTTGGAGATGAGTTCGTCCAGGTCGTCGGGCGTGGGTGCGCCGTCGCGCGGCTGGATGCGCTGGGAATCCGGCACGTTCTTCAGCAGACCGTAATCGTCGTTGTTGATGAGCTGGCTTTCCTGGCGTTCACGCAGGCTCTCCACGGCGAGCGCGAGCTGTTCCTTCGTCTGGTCGTAGGGGGAACTGAAGACGTCCGCCACCTGGGTGTTGATGTTGATGATGGTGGAAATCGAGTTCAGGATGTACTCACGCGGCTTGGCCTCGTAGTCGACGAACCCCTGCGGCACGATGTCGCTCTTCGGCTTGGAACTGCACAGCACTTCAAGCGGCGTGTTGCCCTCCTTCACGCGGTTGACGCGGTAGATGCCGGCGTCCAGCCCCTTGAACTCAAGGAATTTGGTGGTCCATTTCGGTGTGAGCAGACCGAACTGAGGTTTGGTCTTCGTGACGTCTGCGAGCTGGTAAGCGGCAGCCTTTCCCAATGCGTTGATCTTTGCTTCGTCGGACATGATTTTGTCTCCTAAAATTGTTTTGGTGTTTTTATTGCATTTGCCAATGGAGGCAAATCAGATTTGTTTTGCGGTCGGATCGACCTCGTTGATCCAGCCCTGGACGCCGTCCAGGAGGTTCATCGCTTTTCCCGTGTACCCGGCATCGCGCAGATTGCGAATCGCCAGGATGCTGCGCTGGCCGATCTTGCAGACGAACACGGCATCGACCGCGGGATCAAGTTCGTCCATGCGGCGGACGACTTGCCCGAGGGGGATCACTTTTGCGTTCGGGAACTTGAAGTAAGCGCGTTCGTGCGGCTCGCGGAGATCGATCACCTGGACCGGCTCGTTCTTGTCGAAGCGGCGCTTCAATTCCGTGGCGGAGATGGATTCCACCGGAGTCTCGTCCTGCTTCGTGCGGATGTTGCAGAACTGCTCGTAGTCGATGAGTTTCGTGATGGTGGGATGTTTGCCGCAGATCGGGCAGTCAGGATCGCTTTCCAGTTTGAGCTCGCGGAACTTCATCTTCCACGCGTCGTACAGCAACAGACGTCCGGCAAGCGTTTCGCCTCCGCCGACCAGCAGTTTGATGACTTCGGTGGCCTGGAGCATGCCGATCACGCCCGGCAGGACGCCGAGGACGCCGCCCTCCGCGCAGGAGGGGACCAGTCCGGGCGGCGGCGGTTCGCGGTACAGGCAGCGGTAGCAGGGGCCGTGTTTCGCGTAGAACACGCTGACCTGGCCCTCGAACTGGAACACTGAACCGTACACGTTCGGTTTGCCGAGCAGGACGCAGGCATCGTTCACCAGATAGCGCGTCGGATAATTGTCCGTGCCGTCCGCCACGACGTCGTACTCGCGGATGATGTCGAGCGCGTTCTCGCTCGAAAGCGGCTCGTCGTAGGTCACCACGTTCACGAGCGGGTTCAGGGCGCGGATGCGGTCGCGTGCGGAGGCGACCTTCGGACGGTCCACGTCGCGTGTGCCGTGGATGATCTGACGGTGGAGATTCGAGACGTCCACGGTGTCGAAATCCACGAGCCCGATCGTGCCGACGCCCGCGGCGGCGAGGTAGAGCGCGAGCGGCGCGCCCAGGCCGCCGGTCCCGACAATCAGGACCTTCGATCCCTTGATCTTCTGTTGTCCTTCGATGCCGATTTCGGAAAGGATGAGCTGGCGGCTGTAGCGTGTCAGGTCGTCGTGGTTCAGATCCTTCTTCCAGCGGTCTTCCGGGACTACGCTTGGTATGACTTCACTCATGTATTAACATCCTCCGGCAATGGCGGGTACGATCATCACAGTCGCGCCTGCCGCGAGCGGCGTGTCGAGGCCGTTCAGTTTCTTGATGTTGGTCCCGTCGACGAAGACGTTCACGAATCCGCGCAGGGCCGTGTCGTTTTCGTAGATCTGGCGTTTCAGGTCAGGATACTGCGCGGTGAGGTTGGCGAGGGCTTCCCCAACGGTCGGGCCTTCCGCTTCGACTTCGGACTTGCGGTCCACGAAGGACCTCAATGCGGTCGGGATAAGAATTGTCACGCTCATGTTACGCTCTCCTTATTGTTACGGTTCGATTTCAAATGGTTCGGGGTCGAATGCTTCGCGGCTGATCCGCAGACGCCAGCTGGTCATCAGCTCAGGTCTGCCCTCCGCCACGCGCAGGATGATGTAGGAATAGAACGGCAGTGCATGGTCGCGGTCGTAGTCCGATGGTTTGGCGGGATGATCCGGATGGGAATGGTAGAATCCGACGATCTCGAGCCCGAGCCGCCGCGCTTCCAGTTCCGCCCGCATCATGTCCTCCGCCGTGATCAGGAACCGGTGGTACTGCTCGCCGCTTTCACGCGCGTTCACGATCGGACGCAGCGACTTCACAGCATGGTCGTCGCCGTCTTCGCTCCCGAACATGATGCCGCAGCATTCGTTCGGGTACGCATCCGCTCCGGCCTGCCGGATTTCAGTTTCGATCCGCCTGGACAGTTTCAGCATGGTCACTCCTCCCAGAATTCTTCCGAAAGATAGCGGTTCCCGTTGTCACAGAGAACCGTGACCACAACCGATCTGGGCGGCAGTGTCTCCGCCAGCTTCAGGGCGGCCGCCACATTCGCGCCGGAACTGATCCCGACGAGCAGCGCTTCTTCGCGGGCCAGACGGCGTGTCATCGCGTATGCTTCGTCCGTGGAGACTTCCAGCCTGATGTCCGCGATGGATTCGTCGAAGATGCCGGGCTTGATGGTCGACGCCATGTGCTTCATGCCCTCGAGGCCGTGGAACGGCGAATCGGGCTGCATCAGCACGGATTTGATTTCCGGGTTGAAGCGCTTCAGCCCGCGGCTCGTGCCCATGAAGGTTCCCGACGTGCCCGTGCCCGCCACGAAGTGCGTCACGCGGCGCCCGGTCTGTTCCCAGATTTCCGCCGCGGTCTCTTCGAAATGCGCTTTCCAGTTCGCGTCGTTGTTGTACTGGTCGGGGTAGAAATACCGTTCGGGATGCTCGGCGACCAGCTGTCTGCACTCGTTGTACGCGCCGTCCGAACTCTCCAGCGGGTCGGTCTCGATGATCTCCGCGCCGTACAGCCGCATCAGTTTCTTGCGTTCCTCGGTCGCGTTCGCGGGAAGGCACAGAGTGACTTTGTATCCCAGCGCCGCGCCCAGGGCCGCATACGCGATCCCGGTGTTTCCGCTCGTCGCGTCGATGATCGTCTTGTCGTGCGTGAGGAGCCCGCGCTCGATGCCGTCCAGAATCATCGCCTTTGCCGCGCGGTCTTTCACGGAGCCGGTCGGGTTGAAAAACTCCGCCTTCGCGTACAGTTCCACGCCGTTCAGTTCGCGTCCGATCGAGGGCAGACGCAGCAAAGGAGTCCCTCCCACCATGTCAAATACCGTTTGTCCCGACTTCATATCGCACCTGCTCCCGCTTAATCACAACCAATACGGTCATGTATTATTTCAACAAAAAAAGGAACTGAGTTCCAGTGGTAACGGCAAATAACATACTATGGTTTTTTCGTTTTGTCAAGCAAAAACAATACAAAAACGGTAGATTTTTTATAAAAAAAATAAATGAACTCATCTTTCCGCAGATTTCGCACGGCAATGCGGCGAATCCCCGCGGCGCCCCCAGTTGATGGTTTCGCCGATGGAGAGGACGCGCCATTTGAGGCAGTTCCGGCATTTCGCCGAATTCTCGTCGAGGCACGGCTTGTTCTCGTACAGGCGATAGTTCTGGCGGTACTCCGTGTCGGTCACGTTCGGCATCATCACGTTCGCTCCGGCCAGAAGTCCCTGTTCGCGGCCACGTTCGTCGAGAGCCTGCAGCGCGGTGGTCGCTGCGATGTTCACGTCGTGCAGATACAGCCGCGCAACCGCGATCATCTTCAAAGCCAGCACGAGTTGGTTCCTTGCGTATTCCGGGGTAAACTCGATGTCCTTTCCGAGTGGAGTCTCCGCGTGCGGGATGTACGGCCCCATGCCAATCATGTCCAGATCCATGGCATGATAAAACTCAATGTCGTGCGCGAGGTCATCGAGCGTCTGTCCCGGCAGCCCGGACATCACGCCGCTTCCAGTCTGGTAGCCGAGGTTTTTCAGGACGCGCAGACATTCCGTCCGGCGGGCGTGGGAATGGTCCGCCGGGTGCAGCCGAGCGTAGAGTTCCGGCACGGAGCTTTCGATTCGCAGCAGATAACGGTGCGCTCCCGCCTCAAACCAGCGACGGTAGACCTCTTCAGTCTGTTCGCCCAGGCTGAGCGTAACGCCGAACTCGTCGCCGCCGAATTCACGGATGCGCTTCAGTACGCGTTCGACGAATGCCGTGTTCGCCTCGGATTCGAGTTCGCCGGATTGCAGGACCACAGAGCCGTAGCCCTGTTCGCAGCTCCAGCGCGCCATACGGACCACGTCGTCCTCGCTCAGGTGATACCGTTCGACGAGCGTGTTCCCGCGCCTGATGCCGCAGTAATAACAGTTTTTGGAGCATTGATTGCTGAACTCGATCAGGCCGCGCAGGGAAACGATCTTGCCGACGTGACGGCATTTGAGTTCGTATGCGGCGGAAAAGAGTTCGGCTGTGTCCTCCAGCGCCAGCAGGGAGACGATCTCCCCGTGCGTGAGGTTGTACGGCTTGAGCGCGGCTTTTTCGATCAGCGGATTCATGTGTTTTCTCCGGTTACTTCGCGGATTCAATGATCCCGCCGCCCAGGACCTCGTCGTCGCGATACAGGACAGCCGACTGGCCGGGCGCGGCGGCCGTGACGCCGTCGGGGAAAACGAGTTTTCCCGCCTCGAAAAACGCCTTTCGCGGATTCGACGCGGAACGCACCTTCGCCTGCACCTCGCCGGATGGCTCGCCCGTGATCCAGGCGCAGTCAACGAGTTTGAGTTCGTGCTGAAGCGTATCGTCGGCGCTGCCGACCACGACCTCGTTGCGGCAGGGATTGAGATCCAGCACATACAGGGGGTGTTTCGCGGCGACGCCCAGCCCTTTCCGCTGGCCGATGGTGAAATGCCAGAATCCGTCGTGCTTCCCAAGTACGTTTCCCGCCGTGTCGACGATATTGCCCTCGCGCGGCGGCGTATTCAGGAGTTCCGCATGGTCGCCGCAGTAGAAATCCTGGCTGTCCGGCTTGTCCTTCACATTCAGTCCGAATTCCGCGGCGAACTCGCGGACTTCCCGTTTCGTCATGCCGCCGAGCGGGAAAAGCAGGTGTTTGAGCTGAGACTGGTTCAGTCTGTAGAGGAAATACGACTGGTCTTTCTTTTCGTCCACGCCGCGGAACATGCGAACCGCGCCGTTCTCCTCGCGGAGCCGGGCATAATGCCCCGTCGCGAACTTATCGAATGCGAGACCGGATTTCCGCGCCAGCCGCGGCAGCACGCCGAACTTCATGAAAGCATTGCACCGCACGCACGGATTCGGCGTGCGTCCGGCGAGGTATTCCGTGCGAAAATAGTCCAGCACGACCTTCTCGTATTCATCCGCGCAGTCGAACACGCGGTATTCGATCCCGAACTGACGGCACAGGGCTTCCGCGTTCGCGATGTCCTCCGCCTCGCCGGGCCCGAAACACGCGTCCTTGTCACCGCCCTTGTACCGCCCCTCGCGCCAGAGTTTCATCGTGATGCCGACGACCTCGTGTCCCTGTTCCCTGAGCAGGGCCGCCGCGACCGAGGAATCGACGCCTCCCGAGAGACCCACGGCGATCTTCACGGCAGGATCTCCAGCATGCGGTCGATGGGCTTCTTCGCTCTGAGGCGCATGGTTTCGTCCAGTTCGATCCGGGGTTCGAGGTCGCGGAGGGAGAACAGCACGTCTTCGAGCGTGATCCGCTTCATGTTGGGGCAAAGCACCTCGGGTTCGAGCGGATGGAATTCCTTTTCCGGGTTTTCCTTTTTCATGCGGTGCAGGATGCCGCACTCCGTGCCGACGATGAATTCGCGGCAATCGGATTCCCGCACAAACCTGAGCATTCCGCCGGTGGAAAGCGCCCGGTCCGCGAGTTTGACCACGGCGGGACGGCATTCGGGATGCACCAGCACGAGCGCGTCGGGATGCTTCTCCTTTGCGGCCTGAATGTGCTCCGGCATGATCTTGTTGTGCGTGGGGCAGCAGCCCGGCCACAGGTCGATCTTCCGGTTCAGTTCGGACGCGATGTTGCTGCCGAGGTTGGCGTCCGGCAAAAAAAGGATCTCCTGTTCCGCCGGGATTGTGGAGATGAGCTTTTTCGCATTGCCGCTGGTGCAGCAGAGATCGACCTCGGTCTTGGTCGCGGCGGTCGTGTTCACATACGCCACGATCAGCGCCTCGGGGTGTTCTTTTCTATACGCGGCGACGGCGTCCGGGTCCGCCATGTCGGCCATCGGGCATCCGGAGAGCGGGTTCGGATGCAGCACGATGGACTCCGGCGAAAGTATCTTCGCGGTCTCCGCCATGAAACGGACGCCGCAGAAGACGATCACCGGAGCCGTGCATTCGGCGGCCTTGCGGGAGAGTTCCAGCGAGTCGCCGACGAAATCCGCGATGTCCTGGATTTCCGGCTTCGTGTAGTTATGTGCCAGAATCAGGGCGTTGCGTTTCGTCTTCAGTTCGGCGATTTCTTCCAGTATGGTCATATTTCCTGTTCCGTGAGCGAGGCGACGGCCTGATCGACTTCCGCCTCGCAGGTTTTCATCGCATCGATGGTCTTTGCAATCAGGTCGTCCAGCGTCCAGCCGAGCAGTTCCGCGCCTGCGGAAATGACTTCGCGCGAACACCCGGCGGCAAACTTCCGGTCCCTGAACTTCTTCCTGACCGACTTCACCTCCATGTCCTGCACGCTTTTCGAGGGGCGCATCAGCGCAGCCGCCCAGATCAGGCCGGTCAGTTCGTCCGTGGCGTACAGCGCCTTTTCCATGAAATGCTCCGGCTTCACGTCCACAGTGATGTTCCAGCCGTGCGAGCAGACCGCGTGGACCAGTTCGTCCGGGGCGTCGATCTCCGCCAGCAGGTCCGGCGCTTTCCGGCAGTGATCCTCGGGAAACTGCTCGAAATCGACGTCGTGGAGCAGCCCGACGATCCCCCAGAAATCCGCTTCGGCTTCAAAACCGTTTTCCCGGGCGAAATGTCTCATGACTCCCTCCACGGTCAGCGCGTGCCGAAGATGGAAGGAGTCCCTGTTGTATTTGGTCAGCAAGCCCCAAGCTGTGTCACGGGTCATAGATCACTCCATTACTTCACGGCCGCAGGGGCGCAGCAGTCGCCTTCCGCCTCGCAGCAGCTCTGAGCGGGCTGGCAACAGTCTTCGGCAACAACCGCAGGTTCGCAGCAGGAAGCCTTCGCCTCACAACAGTTCTGAGCAGATTGACAGCAGCTGCCTTGTTTCGCCGCGAAAGAAGCGGCGGTGACGATCGCGGCGCCAACGACCAGCAGAATCACGGGAAGGATGTATTTTTTCATGGTCATGTTCCGTGTGTTCAAGTTCAGAAATCAGTTCACTCGCTGAAGAGCCAGGTGGAGAGATAGCGTTCGCCGGTGTCGGGCAGGAGCGCCACGATGCGTTTTCCAGCGAATTCCGGGCGTTTCGCAAGTTCGAGCGCGGCGTAGAGCGCGGCGCCGGAACTGATGCCGACGAGCAGGCCTTCCTTCGCGGCGGCCGCACGGGCGGTCTTGCCCGCGTTCTCAGCGGAAACGCCGATCACTTCCGTGATGAGGCCGGTGTTCAGCACCTTCGGCACGAAGCCCGCGCCGATGCCCTGGATCTTGTGCGGACCGGGCGCGCCGCCCGCGAGGACCGGGCTGGTGTCGGGTTCGACCGCGAAGATCTTCACGTTCGGATTCTTCTCGCGGAGATATTCGCCAACGCCGGTCAGCGTGCCGCCGGTGCCGACGCCCGCCACGAACGCATCTACCTTGCCGTCTGCGTCCGCCCAGATTTCCGGGCCGGTATGCGCCTTGTGGTACGCCGGGTTCGCCGGGTTCTCGAACTGCTGCGGGATGAACGAGCCGGGATTGGCGTCGTGGAGTTCGAGCGCTTTTGCGATTGCGCCTTTCATGCCCTTCGCGCCCTCGGTCAGAACGATCTCCGCGCCGTACGCCTGCGCCAGTTTGCGGCGTTCCACGCTCATGGTCTCCGGCATGGTCAGGATCAGGCGGTAGCCCTTCACGGCCGCCACGAATGCCAGCCCGATGCCGGTGTTGCCGCTGGTCGGCTCGATGATGAGCGCGCCCGGCTTCAGTGCGCCGGCCTGCTCGGCCGCTTCGATCATTGCGAACGCGATGCGGTCCTTCACGGAACCGCCCGGATTGAACGATTCGACCTTGACGACGACTTCCGCGCCACCCTGGTTGAGTTTGTTGATGCGTACAAGCGGGGTGCCGCCGATCTTTTCGAGAATTGTGTTTGCGATGCTCATGGTATGGTCTCCTTCATTTTTATGTTGCAGCAAAAAACAACCGCTCCGGTTGCGTATTTAACACAATATACAATACCGCATTTCGCATAAAAATCAAGAGCGCGTGCATAAAATTCTCTACTTTTTTTGTAACCTTTTCAATTTTGCGGAAGCCTGGGATCAGCTGATCCGTGAACAGGAAATGAAGGACGAGCAAAACTCAAAGGCCCCCGGAAATCAGGATAAAACGCACGAAACGGTCCGGCAGCTGAAACAGTTCAAGGCGGTCGGTCCGGAAATCGCCCGGCGCCTCGGATGGGAAGTCCCGGACTGGGAACGGTTCAGCAATGCCAAGCTTGACAAAACCTAACATAGAAGGAAAACACCATGGGACACAATACACTCACATCGCGCGAAATGCAGGTGGAAAGGCTGAAAATCAAGCAAATTGGGCAGCAATTGCGGAATTTGTCGATGAAAGGAGCCGGTCTTTCGGCGTGGGAAGCCGAGGAACTGGTCCGGATCACGGAAGAATTGTTTTTCCGGGATTCGGACTTGAAACAGATTCTGCCGGGTCAGATGTAGTATTCATGCGTGACGGTATCACGCCCGACCGTACACGGCACGGAAACGAGCCGGACGTAAAAACATTCTCTATGCGGACTCGCCGCAAGCATCGGGGTGTTGAACCCGCAAAAATAGCTTGAAAATTCCAGGAAGCGTGATATATTATTATTTTGATACTAAAAGATTGCCTTTTGGAGATACCGTCATGGAAAAGAAAATCAAAACAAGAGACCTGTTGATTCAGACAGCGGGTAAGCTTTTTACACTGCATGGAGTCAAAGGAGTATCGGCGAAACAAATTGCCGAGGCCGCGGGCACGGTCCCCAATGCCATAACCTACCATTTCGGCGGATTGGACAACCTGATCGATGCCGTCTGGGAACATGCCCTCAACAACATGGACTATGTGAGGATCGAGGAATACTACCGGGAGAATCAGCACTTGCTGAAAACCTCGGACGGAAAACGGCAGTTGGTTTCCGAAATCATCGACCTTTTCTTCAAGATGATCTGGAGCAGCAATGAATCGCAATGGGAGATTCCGTTTCTTCTGAGTGCGAGTATTACCGAGGCGGGACAGAAACGGATTCAACAGTGGGGAAGCAGCCGGTTTGCGGGTGTACTCATGAAAGTTTATGTGGATGTCACAGGCAATGATGATATCGAAAGCGCCTTGGGGTGGGTGTTCTCCGTTGCCGGAGGTGCTGTCATATACACGATCAACCTCGGTGTATTCACTGCTATTCTGAAGGCAGACGGCATCCCGGAAAGCTGTTATCGCCGTCTTCAGCACATCACCACGCAAAGCGCATTGTTCTCGCTTGGTCTGCTTCCAAAATGAGGTCTTTCATGAAAGTCAATATTCTTTTCTCGTTTGTTTTCGCGGCTATCCTGCTAGGATGCAGTGAAAAACAGTCCCAGACAATCCCGGAACGGTCCGTAAGGGTCAAGACCATGCCATTACAGGAGCATGCTTTCCGCGAGATATTCCGGGCGCAGGGCATGGTTGAACCCGCCCGAAAAGGAACGGTTTCAGCATTCGTTCCCGGCAGGATCGACAAGATCTATTACGATGAGGGGAGTATCGCGGAACCGGGCAAAAGCCTGTTCCAGATCGACCGGGAGAACTTCAGTATTCAACTCGAAATCGCCCGGAAGGACCTGGAGGTCATGAAGTCGGCCAGGCTTTCAACGCAGCAGAATGTCAAACTGGATCAGATCAAACTGGAAAAAGCCGAACTGGATTTCAACCGTGCGAAGACACTCTATCAGTCCAAGGCGATTTCCACCGACGCATACGAGCAGGCGGAGACGAACTATAACGGCGCAAAAGTCTCACTGGATGGGGCGGTTGCCATTGACAATGCCGCGGCAGCAAAAGTGCAGCAGGCGGAAACCGCCCTGAAACTTGCACAGAAGGCTCTGGAAGATTCTCATCCGTCTGTTCCATTCCGGGCATTGATCCTGGAGAAACTCAGAGAGGAATCCGAATTCGCGGGCGCGGGAACCCCGATCCTGATCGTGGAAGACCCAGCCAGCCGTGAAATTTCCTGCCGGATCAGCGCGATCTACTGGGAACGCATGAAACCCGGCACTGTTGTCGATGTATTCTTCGGCGGAGAAAAGGTCTGCCGGACTTCCATCTATTTCCGGGCGGAAGTGATAGATCCTGCCAGCCGAACATTTGAGATCAAGGCGAAGCTCCCGGAGGACACCGTTCTGAAATCCGGGACATTATGCGATATGGAAATGATCCTTTCTGAGCGAAACGGCCGCGGAGTGCCGACCGATGCGGTCCTGCCCGGACGAAGCGGGCAGATGAGCGTGTTCGTCAACGAAAACGGAACAGCGAAAGAATACGGTGTACAGTGTGGAATATCTTCGGACGGAATCACGGAGGTGCTTTCTTCCGGAACCCTTGACGGGAAGGAGATCATCATAAGCGGGCAGGCATTTGTCCGTGAAGGCGACAAACTGGAAGTCGAGAGGTGACACGATGACGCTCAGCGGCCTTTCGGTCAAACGCAAGATTGCGATGGGGTGCTTCATCGCGATGCTGGTCTATTTCGGCGCGTTTTCCTATTTTAAGATCGGGCTGGACACAGTTCCGAAAATGGATGTTCCCTACGTTCAGATCGTTACCGTCTATCCCGGAGCTTCGCCGGAGGAGATCGAGACAGACGTCGCAAAACACATTGAGGATGCTGTCGCCTCACTGGACGGTTTGAAGCATGTCACCAGCACATGCATGGAGAACGTCTGCGCCACGACGCTTGAATTCGTCAACGGTACGGACGTCGACATCATGATCCATCAGGTCCGGGAAAAACTCAACACCATCGTGGATGATTTCCCGTCCGATGTCAGGACGCCGCAGTTGAGCAAGATCAACATCAATGCCATCCCCGTCGTGACATTGTTCCTGACCGGCAGGCAGTCGGTGGATGAACTGTACCATTATGCGGACAAAACGCTTTCGGACCGTCTTTCGAGCATCCCCGGCGTCGGAGAAATCCGCCTGCACGGAGGTAATGAAATGCAGCTTCATGTACTGCTGGATCGCGAGAAGCTCACGGCCATGAACCTTACAGTGGCACAGATCGTTGCGAAGATCCAGGAAAACAATCTGAAACTTCCCGCCGGACACATCCTCGAAAGAGACAGGGAAACGGCGATTACCTTCGACGGCGAGTTTCATAACATCGGGGAACTCGGCGAATTTGAAATCGGGGTCGTGGGCGGGCATAAAGTTTATCTCGGCGACGTCGCCGAAATCAAACTCATGGCAAAAGAAATCCGCCAGGAAGGATATTACGGTCGCGAACCGGGTGTCGCAATCGAGATCGTCAAGAAAAGCGATGCCAACACAGTGGAAGTCATCCGGCAGGTCCGCAAGCGTTTCAATTCTTTGCAGGCGGGCGGTCTGCCCGGCGGGATGCAGCTTGTCTGGTTCAAGGACAGCGCCGACTACATTCAGGCATCCGTTAAGGATGCCTGGCAGAGCGTCGGACTCGGTATCGTGCTGACAGCCTTTCTTCTTTTCCTGTTTCTGCATGAACCCCGCTCGACCTTCATCATTTCGATCACCATGCCGGTTTCCGTCATCATCACGTTTACCGCCATGTCGATGATGCATTACACGTTCGACATGATGACGCTGGTCGCAATCGGCTGCTCGTCGGGAATCCTGGTCACAAACTCTGTGATTGTCATGGAAAATATCTTCGTCTGGCTGAAACGCGGCAAGTCTCCGGCGGAAGCTGCGGCCGGAGGAACGGCGGAGGTAATCAATGCGGTTTCCGCAAGCGCATTGACCAACGTGGTCGTTTTTGTGCCGATTGCGACCATGAGCTCGGTGGTCGGCATGCTGGTCGCCCCCTTTGCGGGCGTCATGGTCATCGCCACGCTTGCCTCGCTCTTTGTCAGCTTCACGCTGACGCCGATCCTTGCGTCGCTGCTGTTGAAGTCGGACACCGGGACCGGAAACACCTTCTGGGATCGATTTTTCCGGTTCTGGGATATCGGATACAACCGGCTTTCGGCGGGATTCAACCGGACAATGGTCTGGACGCGGAACTACCCCGGAACGGTGCTGCTCATTGCGCTGGCGCTTTGTGTCGCACTTTCAGTTCTGTCGCTTCGGAACATGCGAATCGCCTTTGTTCCGTTCTATGACAAAAATGAGATTTCGCTTGTGCTGGAATTCCCCGCGAATTACGGAATCGACGCCACCCGGAAACAGACTCTGGATATTGTCGATGAGCTGGGCAAAAGGCCGGATGTTGTAAGTGTCGGCACGACTGTCGGCTATCGAAACGCGATTCTGGGACAAGTTTCGGAAGGTGCGCATATAGCCGAAATCACCATTATGCTGAAGCCGATGGCCGAGCGCGCGCCGATCAAACAAATCATGGAAGAGATCCGGCAGGAAATGGAAAAGAAAAGCGGCCTCCTCTTTGCCCTTTCGATGCCGACGCCGACCGGAGGAGCAGGACAGGAATTGACCGGCTACATCGGCGGACCTGAACTTGATATCCTGGAAAAATACGCGCTGGAAGGCGCGGAAATCCTGCGAAAATCAGGTTTTGCCACAGACATCGACACGAGCTGCCGCGGAGTCAAGCCCCGTATCCGGATTCAGCCTGAACGGGCTCTCCTGAAGAATCTCAATATTCCGGTAAGCGCAATGGGACTTTCCATCGTCGGTTATTTCGACGGGGTTGAGGCGGGCACATTCAAAGTCGGAGTCGATACGTTCGATATCCGCGTCAAAATGCAGGAGAAGGAAGGTCTGGCCCAGCTTCAGGAGATTCCGGCTGTTTCTCTCGAAGGAAAAACTGTGGCGATGAATGCGCTTGCAAGCATGAACAGTTCCCCTGTTGCCATCAGTCTGATGCGGCAGGACAAGGAACGGTCCGCATGGATTTATGCAAACTCGGCTCCCGGACATTCCATGGACGATATGATGCGTGTTCTGCGAAGTGAACTCGCCCCGAAACTCCCTCCGGGGTATCAGCTCGTTTTCACCGGACAGGCGGAAATGATGAACGAGGGCGCGATGGATTTCGTCATGGTTCTTATCACGGCTGTCTTCCTGACGTTCCTCGTTATTGCCGCCATCATGGAATCTCTGAGCCGTCCGTTCCTGGTCATGTTCACCGTTCCGCTCGGATTCGTGGGGCTTTTCACGATGCTCCACATTACCGGGACTCCGCTTTCCATGGTCGGAATGCTGGGCGCAATCATGATGATCGGGATCGTGGTCAACAACGCCATCCTGATCATGGATGAAACATCCACTCTGACCGCATCGGGAATGAAACCGTATGACGCAATGCTTCAGGCGTCGCAGAACAAATTCCGCCCGATTCTGATGACTTCCATCGCCAGTGTCATCGGCATGCTCCCGATGGCGTTCGGTCGGGGGATCGGCTATGAAATCCGGTCCAGCTGCGGCATCGGCGTCGTCGGCGGACTCCTGTTCGCCATGTTCCTGACGCTCTATTTCATCCCGGCGTTGTTCTACGTCAGCCACAGGAGACAACGTACCTGACAGGATTGTCTCTGTCCCGCGAATGCGAGGAAGAAGAGCACCGTCATCCCGGCTATGCGAAAGTGAAAGCCGCGGAAATCACGGCCGTTCGTACTGGCAACTACACTTTTCCCGGCATCGGTCCCGTGAAGCTCCATGCCGTTGTGCCGAGGTTCCTTGAAGCCATCGCGAAGCGGGAGAGGAACGAGGATTGACTCTTGCCGGGCTTCCGATTGAAATCTTGCTCAAAAGAAGAATGTAACGCGGAGGATAAATCCCCGGGGAATTCAGACTTTCGGGTATCTCTAAAAATTCGATCGGATGGATTTTTCAGCGCATGGACCAAAAGGACAATGCAGGAAGATTTGAGCGTGGCTACCTGAAGGTAACCACCGAAAATCTTACCAGTTGGACTTTGTCCAGACGCGAAAAGCCGCCGAAAACCAATTTTTAGAGGTGTCCTTTCATAATCCTCATGGCGTTCAGGACGGAGATGATCGTAACACCGACGTCGCCGAATACGGCTTCCCACATCCCCGCGATGCCGAGCGCGCCGAGGATCAGAAATGCGCACTTGATCCCGATCGCGATTGCGATGTTCTGCACGACGATGCGCCGTGTCCTTCTCGCCACGGTGATCGCATCGACCAGCTTGGACGGTTCATCCGTCATCAGCACGACATCGGCCGCCTCAATCGCCGCATCCGAACCAAGGCCGCCCATCGCGATGCCGATGTCCGCTCGGGCGAGCACGGGGGCGTCGTTGATGCCGTCCCCGACGAACGCGAGCTTGCTTTCTTTCCGCTTTTCGCGGTCCAAACGTTCGATCATTTCAACTTTCTGAGCAGGGAGAAGCTGTGCGTGGTATTCGTCGAGACGCAATTCTTCCGCGACCGGTTTTGCCGCGGCATCCACGTCTCCGGTCAGCATCACGATCCGTTCCACGCCCAGACGTTTCAGCTCGGCGACCGCGTGTTTGCTGTCCGGCTTCAGTTCGTCGGAGATCACCACGCATCCGGCATACTGCCCGTTCACCGCCATATAGACTTTGGTTCCCGGCATCACGCTCTCCGCGAACTCGATCCGTTCGTTCCGCATCAGCTTCGCATTGCCCGTAAGCACGGTTTTGTCTCCGATCAAGGCGCAAATCCCGTGCCCGGAAAGTTCCTTGCAGTCGGCAACAGCGGAGGGATCCACATCTTTTCCATAGGCGGCGAGAATGGATTTCGCAATCGGATGACTGGAGAATTGTTCCGCCTGAGCGGCGTATTCCAGAATCTGTTCTTCCGAAAAACCGGATGCAGGAAAGACGCCCGTTACTTTGAACGTGCCCTGCGTCAGGGTTCCGGTCTTGTCGAACACGATGATGCTTGCCTTGTTCAGCGCTTCCAGGAAATTCCCGCCTTTGACGAGAACACCCCGTTTTGAGGCTGCGCCGATGCCGCCGATGAACGTCAGCGGGATGGAAATGACCAGCGCACACGGACAGGACACGACGAGGAAAACGAATCCGCGCCGGATCCAGTCGGTCCAGTCTCCGCCGTAAACGAGGGGCGGCAGGATTGCCAGAACAGCCGCCATGGCGACTACGACCGGGGTGTAGTAACGGGCGAACGTTGTGATGAAGTTCTCCGTCTTTGCCTTCCGGCTGGAAGCGTTCTCCACCAGGTCGACGATCTTCGAGGCCGTGGACTCTCCGAACGCCTTCGTCGTTTTGACCGTCAGGATGCCGTCCTGATTCACGCACCCGGACAGGACGGTGTCTCCGGGACGCACCGTGCGCGGGACGGATTCCCCGGTCAAGGCGCGCGTATCCACCAAGGAGTCGCCTTCAAGTACAATGCCGTCCAGCGGGATTTTTTCGCCGGGCTTCACGATGATGGCCTCCCCGATGGAAACGGTTTCGGGGGAGACTTCGATGCGTTCGCCGTTCCGCAGGACCGTCGCGGAATCCGGGCGCAGGTCCATCAACTGGGAAATGGAACGCGCGGAACGTCTGACTGCCAGAGTCTGGAAAAACTCTCCGACCTGATAGAACAGCATCACGGCAACCGCCTCCGGATATTCCCCGATGACGAACGCGCCGATCGTGGACACGCTCATCAGGAAATGTTCATCGAAGACGCGTCCCCTCAAGATGTTGACAAGCGCCCGCCACACGACGTCGCCGCCCAGAACGAGGTAAGAGACGACGAGAAACACAATCTCAACATACGGTGGCGCTTTCAAAAAAACGGCACAGGCGATCCCGATGCCGAAGATGACAGCCCCGATGAGCAGGCGGAGGATCAGAATCCGGCATTCATCGGCGGATTCCGTTTCGCCGGTGGATTTGTGCTCATCCGTGTTCAATTCGGAAACTTCCACATCCGGCTCGTGTTTGTGGACGATTCCCGTTATTTCCATCAGCAGGAATTCCGCCGGGGCATCGGATTCTATCGAGAGCGTCTGCTTCATCAGGTTGACGGACGAAGCTCGGACTCCGTTCAATTCGCCCGCGTCTTTTTCGACCTTCGCGGAACAGTTCGGGCATGTCAGCCCCTTTAACAAATATACTCGCTTCATGACAGTCTTTGCGAGCCTCCCTTTAGACTGGACGGTGTTTCGTTGCCCCATCGGGCAAAACCAACAAGAATACTATAGCATTTTTCGGCGGAAAATCAAGACAACTTCTTTGGTGATGTTTTTGTTCTTGCCTGTGTCATATATTTTTTTGTTCTCCGGGTTGTTTTTTTGAAAAAACATGCTATATTTTTTCAGAAAAAGGAGAACTAACATCCGGTTTCGCCGGGTGCGATGCGCTTCCGAGGGCAGAAACGGCACTGTGAAGCAAGAAGCAGAAAAGGGATTGACAGGCGGGAGGCCGGTCAAAACGTTTTTCATCAGGCTTTTGCCGTGAGGGTAATTCTGTTCCGACAGGATGCGTCCGCCCGTCCGTGCCGCAGAACAAACAAAAAAGGTCGAGAATGAAATCTCTGAACTGCTCGTGCGGGAATTCCGCGCTGAAGGAGCTGCTGTCCGCGTATCGCGAACAGTTGAGCATCCCGTCGTTTTCCGGCGTCCTGGAACTGGTGCATGCCATACCCGGACGCATTCGCCTGCGTATTCCGAGTCTGCGCCAAAGGGTGGCCGAGGCCGAACTTTTCCGACGCCGTCTCGCCGGACTTGAAGGAATCGAACAGGTCTCCGTCAATGTCTTCCTCGGCACGGTCCTGATCCTGTACAATCCGGCGGTCCTGACGCCGATGGTGATCGTGTCCGCCGCGACGCATTGTTTCGAGTTCGAACAGCTGCGCCGCGCGCATCAGTCCGTGCTGGGAACGGGCGTGAAGAATGTCCGGTTCGCGCTGGATCAGGCTCTGCTCCGCAACACGCACGGATTTGTCGATCTGCGTTCCGCGATGACGCTGCTCCTGCTCGTCGTCCTGATCCGCGGACTGCTCGGACGCGGCTCGACGGCGTTCAATCCGCTGAGCGTCGTCTGGTGGCTCTTCCAGGCCATCGACCGCTGAACAGGAAAAAGGAGTTCCGCTCATGTTGAACAATCCGCTGTTTTGCCTGTGGCTCTCCTGCGTGAAGAAAATCAAACCCGTACACAGCCTTCCGGGCAGACTTCGCGTGCAGATCTACGGCGTCCGGCAATATCCCGAACTCGCGAAGGAATACATGCAGCCGGTACAGGACGAGATCCTGCGTCTGCCGGGCGTGGAGTCCGCTTCGTTGAACATCCTGACCGGAAACCTGCTGTTGACCTACGATGTCCGGACGACTTCGGAACAGATCATTCTGGAACGCCTGAACGAGGCATGGGCTTCTCTCATGGAGTATTTCCGCAAGGCCGACCGGCCGGAAATGATCGCGCCGGGAGCCATTGCGGACAGGCTTAATCGCATCTGGCACAATTACCTCAAATAGTTGGAAACAAAAGCGTATTTCAACTCAAAAAGGAGAGATCATGGTTTTTACGAACAATCGGAAACGCCCGCTCCTGAAATGCGGCTTCGCGCACAGGATGCGCGGACGTGTACGGATCACCTGCCGCGCCGTGCGGTATCTCCGGCAGGAACAGGACGACCTGGAGGCGCATTTCTCCGAACTGCGCGGTGTGCAGTCCCTGCGGATGAACTGCGCCGCATCGTCCGTCATTCTTTATTACGACCCGGAGCGTACGAATGACGAGGCGCTGCTGGAGTCCGTGGAACACATCATCGGGATGCACTCGCTGAATGCGCTTCAGCAGGAACGCGAGGAACGCAATCTGCTGATGGTGCAGGAACGCGACCTGCATGAGGAAGGACTTCAGACCATGCTCATGCGGAGCATCAGTGCAGGCGGACTGCTTCTGACCTCATGGATTTCCCGTGCGGCGATTCCCGCCACGATTACGGGCCGCGTTTTCGGCATGACCGGATTCGGCGCGCTGCTTTTGGCTTTCCCGCTTTTCAAAAGCGGATTCCGCGCTCTGAGAAAGACGTTCCTTCCGAACGCCGACACATTGAGCGCAATGGCGGTGCTTTCCAGTGTGCTGGCGGGCAAGAGTGCATCCGCTCTGACCGTATTGCTCCTGCACGACGCCGCCGAAGCTATGACCGTGTACACGATGGACCGCACAAGAAACGCCATCCGGGACATGCTCTCTGTAGACAACCACGAGGAAGTGTGGCGGCTGAAATCGGACGAACCGGACTCCCCGCTGGAGCGCATCCACGTCTCCGAGCTCAAAAAGAACGACCTGATCGTAATCCATACGGGCGAGAAGATTTGCGCGGACGGCGTCATCCTGTCCGGACGCGCAACGATCAACCAGGCTCCGATCACGGGCGAGTTCGAATCCGTCCTGCGCGAAAAGGGCGGCAAAATATTTGCCGGGACCGTGGTCGTGGAAGGCACGATCACAGCGCGCGTGGAGTCCGTGGGCGATCAGACCGCCGTTTCGCGGATCATCCACATGGTCGAGGACGCCGCCGGGAAGAAGGCCGCCATTCAGACCTATGCGGACAAATTCTCCTCGGCGCTGGTGCCCGTCAATATCCTGCTTGCCGGGGTCGTCTACATGGCGACCCGCGACATCGGACGCGCGTTGAACATGCTTATCATCGACTATTCCTGCGGCATCCGGCTTTCCACAGCGGCGGCGCTGTCCGCCGCGATCAGCACGGCGGCGCGCGAAGGCGTCCTGATCAAGGGTGGCGGCTCCATCGAAGCGCTGACCGAAGCCGATACACTGATCCTGGACAAGACCGGAACGCTCACCGAGGGGAAACCGCGCGTGGAAAGCGTCATGACCGTTTCGGATCGTTATTCACGCATCGATGTCATCCAGTATGCCGCAGCCGCCGAGGAGACGTCCAAACACCCGATGGCGGCGGCGATTCTGTCGCACCTTCAGATCTCCGGCGGCTCAATCCCGCTTCATACGGAGATCCAGACCGTCGTCGGACGCGGTGTTTACACTGACGTGGACGGACACTGCATCCGCGTGGGGAGCAAGCGGTTCCTCAATGAATGCGGCATCCACACGCACCCGATGCGGGATCAGGCGTCGAAACTCTTCGCCAACGGCGAAAGTGTCATCTTCGTGGCGCGCGACGACGAGATCATCGGTCTGATCGGAATCCGCGATCCGCTCCGCGAAAACATGAAAAAGGCGCTGAACAGGCTCCGTTACGCAGGCGTCGATGACATCGTTCTGCTGACAGGAGACCTGGAACAGCAGGCGGACGTGGTGGCGCACAGGCTCGGGCTCGACAGTTTCGAATCCGAACTGCTCCCCGAAGACAAGGCGCGGGCAGTGCTCCGTCTCCAGTCGCGCGGCAGCAAGGTCGTGATGGTCGGCGACGGCATCAACGATGCGCCGGGACTCGCCTATGCCGACGTCGGCGTCGCCCTCGGCAAGACCCGCACGGACGTCGCCATGGAGGCTGCGGACATCACCATCGCGGGCGACAATGCCCTTATGCTTTCCGGCGTCTACGGGCTGGCGCATCACACCATGAACATCATCAAGCAGAATTTCATCGTGTCGATCGGGATCAATACTGCCGGGCTGCTCTTCGGCGGGCTCGGCGTCCTGCCGGTCATCGCCGGAGCCGTGATGCACAACGCCAGCACCATCCTCGTCGTCGGGAACTCCCTGCGGATCTTCTTCTACGACATGCACGAGCCGATGAAGCACACATGACCTGAAATCGTACCGGGGAACGGTCTCTTTTGGGATGCTGTTCCGCAATAACAATAACCAACCACAACTAACACCAAAAGGAGTTGCAAAATGGCTATCACATCAGAACATCTGGTCGGCGCGGCAGTCGGCGTCGGCGTGGCGGCAGTCGGGTTCTACCTCTACCAGAAGAATCAGGACAAGATCAACGAATTCCTGCGTTCGCACGGGCTCGACATCCCCGTCAGCGACAAGCAGCCGATCGAATCCATGAACATCGAGGATCTCGCGACGCTCAAGGAACGCATCGAAGACCTGATCGCCGAACGCGAACTGGCCGCGAAACAAGCCGCCACGGAAGCGACTTCGGCTCCCGCCGAGCCTGCACAGGCCTGACGCCGCACAGGCAAAACAATTTTCACCTGCCGTCTCTTTTCAGGGGCGGCGGGTCATGCCATCAAGTTATCAAAAAAAGGGGAAAGATGAAGAGTGCGAACCTGCAGTTGACGGAAAGTCTGGAAGACTACCTTGAGGCGATCGCGGAGTTGATCGAAGTCGAGGGACACGCCCACGCCAAGGAGATCGCGGCGAAACTGAACGTAAAAATGCCGTCCGTGACCGGCGCACTTCGGCAGCTCGAAAAGATGGGATGCATCGTATACAGCACACATTATCCGGTGCAGCTCACGGCGAAGGGGCGCCTGATCGCTCATGACGTAATACGCCGTCACGGCATCCTGAAACGTTTCTTTTCCGAAATCCTCGGCCTGCCGCAGGACAAAGCATCGGAAACGGCGTGCCGTCTGGAGCATATCGTGGACGCGGACACCATTCGCAGGTTTGTGCTTTTCTCGGAAGCCATCGGTAAGCGCACCGATGCCCATGCTTTGCAGATATATCTGACCGAAGCGCTGGCACGTCCCGAACTCAAGGTCCTTTCCGAGTGCATCCCCGGAGAAAAAGCCGTTGCGGAGAAGTTCGGACGCAATATCCTGCCGGATGCGGAAATACCGTTCAAATCAGGTGATGAAATAACCATGGAGGGGTTCTCCCTTGACCGTTCCTCCATTCGCGTGTCCATCGCGGGCGGCACGTTCAATGTGCCGACCTCGCTTGCGGAAAATATCTGGGTCAGGTCTCACAAAAAGCCGAAAACGATGTCATAATGCAGGATAATCCGGCTGTTGCAAGCCAAGTCCGAAAAAACGGGAGAACGATACCTTGGGAAACGAACGCAGGTAGGGCAATCACGATGAAGCATTACGAAATCACGGTCCATGAATTCGGAAAACCGAATTCGGATGTCATCGTCATGTTTCATCCGCTCGGCGTGTGGTGGGATGTCTTCGACCGCGTGATCCCGATCCTGGAACGCCGTTTTCATCTCGTGGTCCCTGCCGTTCCGGGGCTTGACCCCGACCGGCCGGAACTGGAGTTCACGAGTATCGAGGAAATCGAAGAACAGATTGAGACATGGCTCATCGGGCACGGACATCAGCACGTCGTCTGCCTGTACGGATGCTCCATGGGCGGATCATTGACGATCCGTATGCTTGCGCGAGGCGTCATCGTCCCCAGGTGCGCCGTTATCGATGCCGGGATCACGCCGTATCGGATGCCGAAGGCGTTCACATACCTGATCGGAGCGCGCGACTGGTGCGCTCTCGAATTTGCAAAACACATCGGCGTACGGATGCTGAACGCCTTCACGGATACGTCGAGGTTCACGAGGGACGATCTGCTGTATGTGAAGGAAGTCCTGTCCGGCATGAGCTCGAAGACGATCTGGCGGGCCTTTTACTCCACGAACAACTATTCCATGCCCGAATCTGTTTTTCATCCGCCATTCCCTGTTCAATACTGGTACGGCGAGGCGGAACGCGCCGCCCGCAAACGGGACATCGCTTATATGAAAAAGACGTTTCCCGACACGGTTTTTGTGGAGAACAAGGGGCAGGACCATGCGGAATTCTTCACGCTCCACCCGGACGAGTTCTGCGACCATCTGGAAGCATTCATCCGTGTATCCGGATAACCCCTGTTCATCGGAAACACAAAGAGCGGGAAGCCGCCGCAAGTGGTCCACTGCATAACCATGCGGAACTTCCCGCCCGAAATGAGCTGTAAAAACGATCAGCCGAGGCGTGATTTCAGATTTTCGACCCATGCCCCGATGCGGGACGAGGTCTTCTCCGATTCGTTGTTGTCGTCCAGCGCGAGCCCGCAGAACATGCCGTCCTCGGCCGCCGCGGATGAGCTGTGACCGTAGCCTTCAGCGGAGGTCTGACCGATCAGGTTTGCACCGCGGCCTTTCGCCGTCTTTGCGAGGATGCCCATCGCGTCGCAGTAGGTATCGGCGAATCCGCTCTGGTCGCCGAGTCCGAAGACTGCCACGAGCATCCCGTTGAGGTCGGCATTTTCCAGCAGGCCGATCTTCGCGGCCCAATCGTCCTGAAGCTCGCCGAGTCCCCATGTGGAACTCCCGAGGATCAGCAGATCGGCCTTGAAATCGTCCGCCGTCGCGTTCGCCACGTTGATTGCCTGGACGCCGAATGCCGCCGCGATTTCCGCAGCCGCGCTCTCAGTTGTGCCCGTCGTACTTCCGAAAATGACTTTTACGTTTGCCATGTTACATGACTCCCTTTATTGAGTTATTGGGTTAATGGTGGATATGTGTTCCAGAAATGCCCGCGGATCCCCGCAGACGTTCAAAATTCGTTCCGCCGCCGCTTCGACTCTGCGATAGAGCGACATCCGAGCGATGGATTCCCCCGCATCGCCGTAAACAGCCCAGCATCCGTGTTCCACCGGAGTCCGGGGCAGATTCGCCATGAATCCCGCCACGTCTTTCGCCGGATAGCCGAGGAAGATGCCGACCTCGTGAGGCAGACCATTTCCCCTCTGGAAACGCCGTTGCAATTCCCGCAGCATGGCATCGCATCCGGCATCGGTCCGGTAGCCGCAGTGTTCGAGCAGAGCGAGGTTCTCCGGTTCGGAAAGCGTACGCGCCATCGTTTCGGGATGGTAGAACAGCACCAGGGAGCTTTCGCGTTCGACAAGCAGCTCCAGATAGTCCAGCTCCAGAATGTTCAGAATGTCGCGCCTGTGGAGACAGACTGGATCGCCATTGCCGGTTTCCGCCGTAAAACACCGCCTGACGCGGAGCAGTTCGCCGGGCTTCACGCCACGTCGGACCGCCGCGGTTTTCAGCAGAAGAAAACGCAGGAGGTTTTTTCGATGTGAAAAACAGTTTGTCGGCAACACAACTTTGTTTAACCTAACTTTCAGGAATAAAACGCCGCTCCCAGTGGAGTCGACGTCGGATTCGGAGAAAAGACAAGTCCCGGAACCATCCTGCAAATCCGGTTGGGGAACCGGATCCGCACCTGCACACCCTAACCAGCGCCCGTTCAAACCGAGCTGAAACCCATACTCGGACGGGACGCCGGACCCTTTTTCACATTCTCCCATTTTAGACAGCAGCGCACTTGCACCGATACGCCGCGGAATGGTTCCGGGACTTTTGCGTCATGTTAATACTATACCATGCTTTTTTGAGATGTCAAGTTAGTTTTGACTAACTCTTTATTTTTTTCTTGTTTTTTCCTGAAAAAAGGTCCCCAGCCGGCATCCACAGAAGCAGAATCGTTCAAGAAGAGGTCATTTCTTCTTCCAAACAGCCTGGCGGTTTGCGGAGGCCTGCAATTCCTCCAGAGGCAGATGCAGGGGGCACGCTTTGACACAGGAGAGACTTTGGCAGCAGTGATCGAAGAAATGCTTCCGGTATTCCCCGCACATCTCCTTCAAATGGGAATCATCCTGATTCTGGTCAATGATCTTTTCCGTCTTGACCATTGACGCGGCTCCGGCGAAATCAGGATTGCATCCGAACGTCGGGCACACCTCCAGGCAAATGCCGCAGAGCATACACCTGGCCGCCTGGAACTGAAGATCCGGCGACTGATCGAACTCATACGTTTTTTTCTCCGTCAACCAGACACGCATTTCTTTCAAACGCTCCGAAATCATGGAACGGTCCACCTTCAAATCCCGGATTACGGGAAACTTTCCAAGTGGTTCGAGCAGGATTTCACCCCTGTTGTTCGCTGCATCCTTGAGAAAAACGGAACATGCCAGAACCGGATGCCGGTTAATCCGCATGGCGCATGCTCCGCATTTCTTCTGAAAACAGGCGCATTCCCATACTACGGGCGACGCCTCATGCCCTTCGATATCCACGATTCTGTCCTGCGCGTTCAGTTCCCGCAGGAAATCCGCCACAGTTATCTTTCCGTCGCACGAAAACGCGAACGTCTGAAGATACGGCTTGTCCGAAGCGGAGGCCTGGCGTTTCACGGTTATTCTGAACGTGCGGCTCATGGCTTTGCCTCCCAACTGAACCGGATTTCTCCATCGCAAAACTGCACCACACTGCTTTTTCGCATGGCCGGATTGCATTCGGGATAGTCCGAGCGGAAATGACTTCCGCGGCTTTCCGTCCGATTCCAGGCGGAAAGCAGAATCGCCCGACTGAACAAACGTATTTCATCAGGAACAGACACCATTTCAACCGCGTTCAAAGCGTTTTCCAGTTGGGCTTTACTTCGTTCCAGCCCCATTCCGGCACGCATGATGGCTTGAAGCGGTTCCATCCTGAAATAACGCAGGGGGACAGGCGGTTTCTCCTCGGAAAAACCGTCCGGGATACTGAATTCGGAGCACAGAACCGCTTCGGCAGCCGTTTTCCCTCCATGGATCGCCCCAAGCAGGGAGTTTCCGCCGAGTCGGTTTGCCCCATGATACTGGCAGGCGCATTCTCCTGCAGCGTACAGTCCTTTCACCGGACTCCGGTGGAATCTGTCGACCTGAATTCCCCCCATGAAATAATGAATGCCGGGTTCCAGGTTCGTGGCGGGCTGCGGCGACTACCAACAACGACCAGCACGACGACCTCCTCGTCCGTCAGTACTCCACCGGTATGCTCGGCTACTATTCCGATGGCGTCCAGGCCAACTGGAACGTCATGGGCTACGGCGTCGGCATGGAGTGGACGGTCATCGCATAAAGCAAAATAGTAAAAACAACTACAACGCCGTGACGGATAACCGTTGCGGCGTTTTTTTCGCTCTCCGCTTGCTCCGTATGTTTTCTATCTGCGTTCGTCCAAATCGTTTTCCCCTCGAAAAAACGTAAGGCCTGTTCGTTGTGGAAAAGTGGTAGGGTTATCGGAGTCCAACAGACTTGCGTTTTGGGGTGTTTTGAGGTCAATCTGTAGAATCGTCGGGTGTCTCGCGGCGGTTTCGGTCTCCAAAAGAGAAAGATTTTTTTTAACCATATGCCAACCATATGACCTGAACAAAACTCTGGTCACATGACTTACGAAACACCTTCAATGCATGACCGCATTTCCGCCAGATAAGGCGCCGGTTAAAACCGGACAAGGATTTGGCGCCGAGGTATAGTTTTCGTTTTTCTTCCGGTTTTTCTTATTTATTTTCTTGCACCATGCATTTTGTCCGGTTCCTGAGATTTCAGAACCGGACTTTTTTTTCTTAGAGTGGAGGATTCTTTTAGGTTTTTCTTTTGCCAGTGAGGTTTTGCAACAGCCCCTTTTGATTTTGTTCAAGCTTCCTGGCACGACTTGATTCCATCATGCCAGGAAGAAAACGGTCGCTCAGATGAACTGATACCAATCGAGCAGAGCGGTGCTTTCGACTGGCTTGGGGCCTTCAGGTTGCTGTGCCTGCTGTCCAGGTCTGCCGCCCTGGCCGCCGCCAAAGCCCTGACCTCCCTGGCCCTGACGACGCGGACGCTGACCGCCCTGGCCACCCTGGGCACCGCCAAAGCCCTGGCCACCCTGGGCACCGCCAAAGCCCTGGCCGCCCTGCCCCTGACGACGCGGACGCTGACCGCCCGCAGCGGCTCCGCCAGGAAGATTACCGGGCTGACCGCCAGCAGCGGGAATGCCGCCCTGACCGCCCTGCCCTTGACGCTGAGGACGCTGCCCCTGACCGAAGCCGCCCTGCGGAGCGCCGCCTGCGGCCGCCACAGTCACGACATTGGAATTATCGAAGAGCGCCGCGGTCGCGGGTTCGCCCTTGACTTTGAACACGAAATAGAGGTAATCGAACACGCCGTCGACAGGCTTGTCGAGCTTGAAGTTGAGTTCCTTCCATTCGCCGTTGGTATTCACGAGTTTCACAGTGCCGAGCAGATCGCCGTCGGCTGCGCCCTTGCGTATTTCAATGGAGGTGTTGTCGTCCTTGGCGCTGTACTTGAGCGTGCCGCCGGTCGGCTTCCTGGAGAAGTCAACGCCGGAAACGCGGATCCAGCTGTTGTTCTGCATGGAGGCGAGCACGGTTTCCTTGTTGGGGCCCATCGTGCTCTTCAGCGCGGGCAGCTGCTGGAGATTTGCTTCCGCGGCGGTGAGAATCTTGCCGGACTTATTCATAGTGACGAAGCGGCATTTCCGCATCGGATCGAAGTTCTTGAGCTGCTTCGGTCCGTGTTCGGTCTCGACGACCTTCTTGATCGTTCCATCGTCGTTGTAGAACAGCTCATCAAGGTTCACACTGCGGGAATTGGTCTTATTCTGGAGGTTGCTGGCGATGGCGAGTTTGCGGTCATGATACGCAATGTACCAGTGCCCCTTGTACTCGATGATCGAGGCGTGATTGTTATTGCCGAGATTCTGTTTCGGGTTATCAATTACGACGCCCTTGTACTCGAACGGGCCAGTCGGGGAATCACCCATCATATAACCGATGGTGGCGCTGCCCGGCATCTCCGGAGTCGGATTGAAGTTCGTGCTGTAGGAGAAGTAATATTTGCCTTTGTATTTGTGCATGTAGGAGGCTTCGAAGAAGCGCGGCACAGTGTGATGGACAGCAGTCGGGAACACGCTGATCATATCCTTGTTGAGTTCGAGAATACGGGCTTGCGTCGGGCCGTTGCCGCCGTAGTACACGAACGCACGTCCATCGTCATCAACGAATCCCGCGGGGTCGAAGAGCCAGCTGGAACCGTAGTTCGAGGAGTGATTGATGAGAGCTTTGCCGATCGGGTCGGTGTAAGGACCTTCAGGTTTGTCGGCCACGGCCACGCCGATGGAAGAGCCGCCGTCCGGGAAGTAAAGGTAGACTTTGCCGTCGCGAATCGCGGTGCCGGGAGCATAGCAGTGACCGGCCCACGGCGCATCCGTCTTGCCCTGGTTGTACGGACCTGCACCTCTGCCGACGGAGAACACGAAACCGTGGTCGGTCCAGTTCTGGAGATCATCGGTGGAGACCAGTTCGTAGTCGTAGAGATCGTAACCGCGCTGGTTGGGCAGGTCATGACTGCAGATGATGTAGATGCGGTCGTTGAACACGAAGGCGTTCGGGTCGGCCGTGTACACATGGCTGATAACGGGCTGGTCGGCTTTGACTACGCCGATTGAGCACACGAACGTGCAGAGGACCGTGAACAGCGCTTTCAGAGTTTTGTGGGACATAAGTTGACTCCTTGTAGTTTGTTTGCCAGCGGCCAACCGGGTAGCGATACCAGCCGGTTGACCGCTTTTTATGTTCAAAATGTTTGATTCGGATTAGTTTGCTCCATCGGCCTTCTGCTGAAGCTCGCGCATTTTTGCACGATAGGCGGCGGGATCGCTCTGACGGAGAGCCTGAGCCGCCTTGTATTCATCCGGGAACTTTTCCTGGATCTGGCTGACCGTGTTGACGGAAGAACGAGGTCCGCCTTGGCCCGCGCCCTGACGCTGGCCGCCTTGACCGAAACCGCCCTGGCCGCCCTGGCCTTGACGGCGCTGGCCGCCCTGACCGGCCTGTCCGCCCTGGCCCTGACGGCGCTGGCCGCCTTGACCGAAACCGCCCTGACCGCCCTGGCCTTGACGACGCTGTCTGCCTTGGCCGCCTTGACCAGCCTGGCCTTGCGGACGCTGTCCGCCCTGACCGGCCTGGCTTCCGGCTGCTTTGCCCGCGATGCCTTCCTGCGTCTGGACCACTTCCTTGATCGTGCCGTCTTCGTTGAAGAAGAGTTCATCGACGCAGACGGAGCGGCGGAGGCTCTGGCCTCTCTGACCGTCGCGGTTCAGCGTACCGTTGTGGTAGAAGAGATAGGTGTGTCCCTTAAAGTCGACCACGCCGGGATGAATGGTGAAGCTGTTACGAGCGGGGCCGGTAACCTGTCCGCGGAACGTCCAGGGACCACGCGGTTTTTCGGCTGTGGAGTAGTTGATGGTTTCGCCGCCGCCACCGCCGGAACCGGCATAGATGTTGTAATAGATTCCATTGCGCTTGTAGAGCCACGGCCCCTCGATATAGCGCTGAAGCTTCAGGTCGGTGATCTCACCGTCGATCTCGGTCATATTGTCTTTCAGCTTCGCGATGTAGGAATTCTGTCCCCATGCGAGCCAGGCGGTGCCGTCGTCGTCGATCAGCACGGTCGGGTCGATGTCGTTCCAGCCGCGGCCGGGGGTGTCCTTGTCCTCAACGAGCGGCTTCGGATGAGGTTTGAACGGACCGACCGGGGTATCGCCGATGGCGACGCCGATGCACTGTCCGCCGGTCGGAGTGTTATAGGTCACATACCAGTAGAACTTGTCGCCCTTCTGGATGCACTGGGCCGCCCAGGCGATGCCCTTCTTGCCGTTCGGGAAGTCTTCCGGACGGAGCTTCACGCCATGGCTGCGCCAGTGGATCATGTCGGTCGTGGAGTAAACGCGCCAGTCGGCGATATTGTAGTTGCCGGGCAGGCCGATGTTCTCGCCGTCCTTGTAGATGTCTTCGCCGGTGTAGACGTACAGGCGGTCGCCGACCACCAGCGGGGCGGGGTCGCACGTCCAGGCGTCCGTGAAGATCGGGTTTCCGCTCGGCTCCAGGTCGACGCCGTCG
>CACYHQ010000028.1 GCA_902774245.1 uncultured bacterium | reverse complement strand
CCTCGTGGTCGACGACGTCCCGATGAACCTCCGCGTCGCGAAGGCGCTCTTTAAAAAGATCGGATTCAACAACGTCTCCACCGCCGGATCGGGCAAGGACGCGCTTGCGTTCCTCGAAAAAGAGCCGGTCGACCTGATCCTCTCCGACATGTGGATGCCGGAGATGAACGGCGCGCAGCTCTCCGCCGCCGTGAAGGAGAATCCGAAATTCGCGCATATCCCGATCGTGGCGCAGACCGCTGACGTCGAGACGAGCGGAAACTTCGACATGTCGCACTTCGACGCCATCATCCTGAAGCCGATCACCGGGGAGAAACTCACCAACATGATCAAGCGCATCATCGAGGACGGCGACCTGCGGAAGGGCGAGGACGGAGCGCCGGTCAATCTCGGATGATTTCCAGCCATGTTTGAAGTCCCGAAAAAGTTCGACATCGACTTCGGCGGCGTGTACCGGTCCATCGGGCGCGACGCCATCACGGCCGGGATCATCCGCAAGCGCGAGGAACTCGACTGGCACGGGGGCGGCTTCCCGCTGTTCTCCGTCTCGGTCGTCCTGCGCGGTACGGGCGCCTACATCGACGCCGCCGGGCACCGAGAACCGCTCTGTCCCGGCAAGCTCTTTTTCCGGATTCCCGGCGTGAGCCATTCGAACCTGATCGACCCGGACAGCAACTGGCTGGAATTCTATCTCGCGTTCCACTTCATGAAGAACACCGGCGGGAGCGAGCCGCACGACGCGTTCCTGGACTACACCGAGGCGGGCAGCCCGGGCTATCTGAAGCTCAAAAACATGCCCGACCAGGACGATTCCTGGGTCCGGTCCATGTGCCGCCACCTTTTCGCGCTTGATTCGCAGGGGCCCGTCCGCGACATCAATCTTTCGCTCGAACTCCTCAACCAGTGCTATGACTTCCTCGCGTATCTGCGCACCGCGGGCGACGAATCGCAGATCGCGCTCCGTGCCCTCAAACTCCTGACCGTGATCCTGGACAGCCGCATCAAGGGCTTCTCAGACGAAATCTCGGATGCCGTCAAGGAGGTCATCCAGGCCAACATCAAGAGCAACTGCCCGCTCCCCGAATTGTTGAAAGATATTCCGTTCAGTTACCCCTCGCTGCGCCGCCATTTCCAGATGATCAACGGCTACAGCATCGGCCAGTACCAGATCCAGTGCAGGATGGAGAAGGCCGTGAACATGCTGTCCTCCGGCATGAGCGTGAAGGAGACCGCGGAACGCCTCGGCTACAAGAACCAGTTCTTCTTCTCGAAGCAGTTCCACCAGCAGATCGGATTCCCCCCGAGCGTCCTGAAAAAGAGCTGATTTAAGTAAGCCTTTTTTCCAAAACGAAAACCGACCTCACGCATGTTGCGGGACCGGTTCTTTTTTCTCGTCTTTTTTGCGGGGATCAGTTCTTCTGCACGAGCGGGACGAGCTTCGCGTCCTTGTCGGAGTCGAGGCGCACGGTCATGTCCGAGAGCACGGACGCGGGCAGGTCGACGGTCTTCGCGATCGGCGGAGCCAGGCGGTACCACGGCTCGCCCCTGTAATACAGCCAGACGGGGGACTGTTCCTCGCTGAACCGGGAGATGTCGATGCTGAACATGCCGTCGTCGAGGTAGAACGCGCGCAGCGGGACCGCCGGATACGAACGGTCCGCCGGCTTCCACGGCAGCACGAAGAACGCGCCGTCCGTCTGCGGTTCGGTCGTGACCGCCCACACGCCGCCGACGAGGGAATCCTCCGTGGCGGCCTTTACCTTGTCGCCGACCCACGAACGGTTCCGCGGGTCGCTGGAGGACGCGCCCTCGTAGATCCACTGGCCGTCCCAGAACTCAATCCAGGAGTGGTTGCCGGAACGGTCTGTCCACTGCGGACAGCCGGTGAAACGCGCCGGGATGCCGCAGGCGCGGCAGGCGTCCAGGAGGATGACGGAAAGGCCCGTGCAGGAGGCGTAGGAGGCGGCGATGGATTCCTGCGCGGACTGGTCTGCCTTCGGGCGCTTCACCGCGTCGTAGGTCACGTTCAGTTCCTTGAAGACATGTTCGTTCAGATATTTGACGGCCTCGCTGGCGGTCCTGAAGTCGCGCACGGCGGGCATGAATTTGTCGTAGAAAAACTTCCGCCACGGGTCGCGTTTCTCGTTCACGCTCCAGTAGGGCAGGATGTAACGCAGGAAGAGGTCCTCGGATATCTGGTCGGCCCACGGGGCTTCCTTGCGAGCTTTGAGCGCGTAGCGGACGTGTTCCAGCAGCTGGAATGGCTCGACGTCCGCATAGTCGCATTCGGGCATTTCCGCCAGCAGCGCGGCGATGTACGGGCCTTCCGGGGGAGTCATGCCGTAAACGGCGATCCTGTCGAGCTTGTCCTGCGGGATGCGGGAAAGTGCGCGCTCAAGACGGACGGAGAGGTCGGTCGCGGTCGCTCCGGCGGGCAGGGCGGCGAGCATCTTGCGGAGCGTCCCGGCGGCTTCGGATGAGTTTGCATCCTTCCCGTTTACCGATGCGTCAGAGTTTTTTTTTGCGCTTTGGGCGTCGTTGTCTTTGATCTTGAGGGTGATCACGGTGCCTCTTTTGAACGGTCCTTTCAGTTTGACGCAGGCGAACGGGGATGCCGTGATCACGTCGGCGTCGAACGACTTGGAGACGACTTCCGGCTTGGCGAAGACGCGTCCGTAGGGCAGGTACACGCCCTGTTCCTTCCACTGGTCGTCCTTCAGCGCGGTCAGCTTCAGCGTCAGGACGCCGTCCGCGTCCGTGGAACGCTCCAGTTTGAGCGTCTGGCCTGGCTTCGGGTCGATGGCCGCGCGCATGGCGGGATCGCCGTAGAACGCCACGACGTCGCGGTCGTAGAGCAGTCCGAGCGCTTCCTTCTGCTCTTCGGAGTCCTTGAACCGGAGCCCGCGCAGAGAATTGCCGGCAGTGCGCTGGAACGTGTCGTAGTCGGTCGTGTTGAGCGTGATCTTGTCCCAGTCGTGCTTGACCAGGTTCTCCACGATCCAGGCGTTCGTGAAATGGAACGCTTCGTTGAACGAGTAGTAGCCGGGATAGTCGGTCAGCATCCCCTGCGCCGTCCAGCCCTGCCGCCCGAACCACGTTTCGATCGTGTAGCCCATGAGCTGGTACACGCCGAATGAATGAATCATGGCGGTGGCCATGCAGGAATCCTCGCCGTGCGGGATGTTTCCGATCAGGCAGTTGCCCGCGGCGCACCAGATTTTCGGCGTCATGTCCTGGAACTCGGTCACGCGGCCGCGGGTGTCGCGCGCGGCGAGTCCGCCCTTCCGGTCGATCAGATACATGTTGTTGCTCAGGTAACCGCTTGCCCAGTCGTGTTCGGAGGCGTGTCCGGAGGTCATCATGATCTGGAATCCGCCGCCCTTCACGAGCTTGAGGAACTGTTCGGTGAAATCCTTGTCGGTGCGAGTCTTCTCGTTGTCGTATTTCTTCGCGGGATCGGTGATGCGGAGGTTGAAATCCTTTTGCGTCTCGTCGAAGCTGTAGCAGCGCCGCATGAGCGAGTGGTGGAATCCGCCGACCATGTCGAGCGCGTCGGTGATGTTGATCGGGCCCTTGAACTCCGCCACGCGTTTGATGTCCGAGTTGTCGTAGCCTGTGATGATGCCCCAGAACGTGTCGCCGTACGGATCGGGCAGGATCTCGCGCGTCATGCGGGATATCTCGCCAGTGAACTTGCGTCCGGCGAGCTCCTTCGGCGTCACGAAGCAGGTATAGTAGGGGCGGAACTGCTGAAGATCAGGCAGCACCTCGCGGACGTCCTTCTTGTACGTGAAGACCTGCGGACCGAGCGCGGAGTGTTTGGTTTTGAGCGCCTGGACCGCGGGATCAAGTTCGGGATGGTTCGCCGGGATTACGATGGCGTAGCCGGGGGCCGCTTTCGCTGCTGCGGTCTGCGCCGGACGTGCCGCCGGACGCTGTCTGAGGACCGTCGCGGAATGGACCGCCGGGACAAGCGCGGCTGCGAGCAGGATGGCGGAAAGGACGGGGATAAGTCGTGTTTTCATGATGCCGGGGCCTCCATGCGGGAAAAAGCGTACTCCAGTCTCAATTCGAGTTTGGAATACGCCCTGTATGTGAAGATATTTTTTGCGGAACGGTCAATCCTCATCATCGTCGCGGCGGTGCCCGAGGAAGAGCCGGTACATGGCGCGGAGAAAGGGATTCTTCGGAAGGTCTTCGTCGTAATCGTCGCTGAGGACGGGGATTTCAAGCGGCTGTTCGTTCGCGAGGAGGCGTTTCGGGTTCTCCTCGAAGAGGATGTTCGCGGTCTCTTCGCCGTAGTTCTCCGTGATGAATTTCCGGCAGGCGGTCTGACGGAATGCGCGCGAGGTGGAGTGCGCGTCTGACGCGATGTAGTGGCACAGGCCGTGCTCCAGCAGGTCGAGCGAGAATTTCTGGCATCCGTGCCCGAAATCGCCGAGGATCGAGGCCGCCGTGAGCTGCATCGTGTAGCCGTTGCTGTAGATGTGCCGCACGTGGTCCCAGCTCTGGAAAAGGCGTTCCGGGTGCGCGCAGATCGGATGGAATCCGGCGGAGTGCGTGGAACGGCTGATGGCGTCGACGGAGGAGTCCATGCGGCTGCGGACGAAGTCGATGAGGATGAAGTTCGTCCCGGCGAGGCCGACTGCTTTTTCGTCCACTTGGAACAGCTGGGGCAGGTTGTATTCGAGGCCGCGCAGAAGTTTGATGCCGTATTCCGCGGCTTTTGCTTCGGTCGCGGCGCGGATCTCGTCCATGCGCTTGATCTGGTCGCCCGCGGGCTGTTTCCCGTGCGGCGTGCAGATGATGGTGTCGATGCCGTCAGCCTGAGCAAGCTCGAACATCTTCACCGTTTCTTCCAGATCGGGCGAACCGTCGTCGCCGGGCACGTCCGGCAGAATATGGCAGTGAATATCAATCATGATTCAAACTCGGGGGCTGGGGTTGAACAAATGATGCTTCCGTTTATTTCTTCTCTCCGTCGGATTCTTCGCCTTCGGGCGCAACGGGCGACATGAGAGAAATGGAGGCTTCTTCCTTGGTGAGAACGGGCTCGGGGCCTTTGCTCTTTTTCTTTTTCGAGCGGTGGCTGTATCCGTAGCCATATCCGTAGCCGTAACCGTACCCGTAGCCGTAACCGTAGCCGCCGTATTTCTTTCCGTAGCCATAGCCGTAACCGTAACCATAGCCGTAACCGTAGCCATAGCCGTAGGCGCCGGAAGACTGTGCAAACTGGTTCAGGATGATGCCGGAGATATTGAGTTTGAGCTCTTTCAGACGGCCGACGAGGACTTTCAGGGAGCTGAGCGAGGTCTTGCGGGCATTGACCACGACGATGATGTCGTCGACGATCTTGCCCAGGACAAGCGCGTCGGCCAGGATGGTGGCGGGCGGCGTGTCGACGATGATGTAGTCGTATTCCTTGGCCTTTTCCGCCACGAATCCGCTTTCGGCGAACACTTCGATCAGGCGGAGCGGGTTCGGCGGAATCGGTCCGGGCGGGACCACGTCAAGCTTGGTGCCGTTGATATTGCGGTGGACTACTTCCTCGAACGTCTTCTTGCCGACGATGTAATCGACCAGACCGACAGAATGTGTGAGTCCGAAGTAGTCCGCGGAGTCGCCCTTGCGGATGTCGGCGTGGATCATGAGGACCTTTTTGTCCTTTTCCGCGAGGAGAAGGGAAAGATAGCTGGAGAGAAGCGTCTTGCCTTCGTTCGGGGTGGAGCTGGTGACCATGATGACGTGTGCGGTGTCCTTTTTCGGGCGCGAATACTGCAGGTTGGTCAGCAGGATCTGGAAGTCTTCGTAGAAGCTGTTGAAATTGTACGTGGTCTTGTCGTTCAGCGCCACGTTCATCTTTTTGTCGTTGCGGTACGCTTTGCGGCGTTTCAGGCGGACCATGGTGCCGAGCAGCGGGACCTGAAGTTCCTTCGTGATCTGGTCAGTGGAGGTGATGTGGTCGCGCAGCATGGCGTAGAGCGTGAGCAGACCGAAGAGGAACGCGCTGGAGAATATGAATGCGACGCCGGCCTTGAACACGGGACGGTTGCTGACAGGTCTTTCCTGCGCCTGCGGAACGTCGATATTTCTGAGCTTGGAGATGCCGAGCTGGGATTTAATGGTATCGAGGAATACTTCGTTTGTCACGGTCGCGGCGGCCAGGGCCATTTCCTTGGATTCGGAGAAGAACGAACAGTCGATGAAGTGTGTTTTGCGGCTGAGCGTGATCTGTTTTTTGTAAGGAATCCCTTCGAGTGTGAGCTCGGGATACTCCAGGCTGAGCTGCATTTTCACGCGGTCCTTCACAGAACGGCTGTCCATCAGCTTTTCATAGTCGTTCAGCATCTTGTCGGCCACGATCAGTTCACGGTCGATCGTATTCGCTGTTTGCAGTGCTGTCGTGGTGGTTTGCCCCGCCGTGGCGATATCATCCGGGCTGCCGGCATAATCCCACGCATACAAGGAGAAATCCACGCGATAAACAGGCTTTGCGATATATTTGAGGTAGACGAACGTGATCGCGGAGCAGAAGATGCCGAACGCAAGTATGTACTGGTAACGGCGTTTGAAAATACCCCACAAAAACGGGAAGTCGACATCACTTGGTTTGCGCATTGTTTGGAAACCCTTTCAGTGTTTTATGCATGTAAAAATAAATCGCTTAATATAATATAACGCGCGTATGAGAAATTTTCAAGTATTCCGCAGTACATATTTCCGGAAAATTAGATGGAAGTGAACTGTTTTTTTACAGTTCACTGATGAGATGTTTTTTGCGGAAAACGGATGAAAACGTACTTACGCTTCCGGATCGTACAGATAGAACGAGCAGTTGTCGCAGTTCACAAGATTGCCGTTTCTCGCTTCCATCGTGGTCTGAGGAGAGTTCTTCATATTGCAGTTCGAACAACTCCCGTTGCGGATGGTCCCGACCGGACTTCCCTTGCCCGCGGCGAGCATCCGGCGGTAGGGTTCCAGATAGTTCGGCACGACATTTTTCGCGAGTTCCGCGGACTTTTTTTCCTTTTCCGCGATTTCCTTCACGATCGCTTCCTTCAGGGAATCCAGTTCGCGGACTTCCGCCTGGACGGTCCGGCCAGTCGCCTTGTAGGAACGCTCTGCTTTCGCCAGGAGCTTGTCGGCGGCTTCCTGTTCATCCATGAGTTCGATCTCGCGCGTTTCGGAATCGGAAATGCTTTTCTTCGCGGCTTCGATCTCGGCGAGAATGGCGTTGTATTCGTTGATCTTCTTGACCGATGTGGATTTGATCATCAGCGCCTGGAGGTTTTCCTGTGCCGCCTTCGTGGCCGCGGCCTGCTGTTTGACAGCCTGTTCGACTTTCAGCTTGTTCTGCTTCGCCTTTTCCAGTCCTTTGCGCACGACGTCGAACTCCGCGACGAGCGCGGCGCGTTCGCGCGGGAGAGACATGTATCTCGTCTTCAGTTCGCGGATACGCAAATCCTCCGCCTGCAGGATCAGCAGATCCCGGATCGCCTGTTTTACCATGGTTCAATCTCCTGTTTGATGCTTTTCCAGTAATATAGCCGTCCTTTTCTTAACATCAAGCGGAAAAGGAAAAGATTTTGACGTTTTTTTCTCCGCTCCATAAAAAAACACCTCCGGCGGCGAAGGTGCTTTTCGAATTTGTTCGTTCAGATCTGTCATTTTATCAGGGGGCTGATGCGCGCATGCGGGCGATCTCCGCCGCGTAGCCGTCCAGCTCGTTCGGCGTTTCGAGCTCAATGGGGAGACCGCGTATCGGCTCCAGCGAAACGAACCGGGAGAGTGCCTCGAATCCGATCTCGCCCTCGTCAAGTTTCGCATGGCGGTCCTTGTGCGACTCGAACGGCATCATGGAGTCGTTCAGGTGGATCGCTTTCAGGCGGTCGAGACCGACGATCCGGTCGAATTCCTCCAGCACGGCTTCCGGTTCGTTCACGATGTCGTATCCGGCGCAGAAGACGTGGCAGGTGTCGAGGCACACGCCCATCAGATCGCCGTATTTGGAACGTGAAATAATCTCTGCCAGTTCCTCGAATCTTGAGCCGACTTCGGATCCCTTGCCGGACATCGTTTCCAGCAGTACAATCGGTTTCAGCTCCCGGTCCATGACCAAATCCAGTGTTTCCGCGATCAGCTCGATACCGCGTTCGACCCCCTGGCCCACATGGCTGCCCGGATGGAAATTGTAGTAGACGCGGTCCACGGGAAACCGGTCCAGCAGTTCCAAATCGCTGCGCATGACCTCCCGTGCGAACCGCAGGGTGTTCTCCGCCGCCGCACACGGATTCAGCGTGTACGGCGCGTGCGCGACCGCGGGCGCGAAATCGTGTTCGCGTAGAAAGACGCCTAGTTTGGCGAGTTCTTCGTGCGACGGCACGCGTCCCGAACCGCCGCGCGGATTGCGCGTGAAAAACTGGAACGTGTCGGCTCCGATGGCGAGCGCGTCCGCGCAGAGCTGGCGGTATCCGCCCGCCACGGACAAATGACAGCCTATGTGCATGTTTCCGGTCCTTGTTGGAATGATCGTTCCGTTCCGGCGATTGCCTCACCGGAAGGAGTCAAAAAATGGAAGACAGCGGGATGAGCCGCCGTCTTCCATGGAATATCTATCCTATGCGGTGATGACACCGCCCGGATTCAAGATTCAAACAAGATTATTTGAACTTGTATTCAGGAGTATTCGGAGTACCTTCGACCTTGAGGTCCTTCGTGACTTTCCACCAGCCGTTGGTATCGCCGGAACCGGCGCTGTTCGCAACACCGACGGAACCGTCGCCGCGGACGAAGCGGCCGGTGGCAGCGTGGTTGTCGGCGCCGTCGGCGCAGACCGGGGAGATCGTGGCGTTGCCGCCCATGAGGGAGTCAACCCAGTTGTAGGAGACGTTGGCCTGTTTGAGTTCCTTGTTCGGCTGAGCGGTTTCCATGCCGCTCTTGGAGGGGCAGAGGTAGCCCTTCGGGTCGGTCAGGAGGTCCTGGGAACGGAGCAGGTCGAGGTCCTGATAGCTGTTGGCAGCCATCCACTGCGGCTTGGCGTTCTTCTTGGAGGTCGGATAGTAGTCGTCATAGCTCATAGCATACTGGAAGAAAGCTTTGCCGATCTGGGAAAGCTTGCTGGTGCAGTCTGCCTGTTTGGCTTTTTCCTTGGCCTGGTTGAGGGCGGGGAGGAGCATGCCGGCGAGGATGGCGATGATCGCGATCACGACGAGGAGCTCGATCAGGGTGAAGCCTTTGTCTTTTTGTTTCATGATTGTGTGTCCTTTATGGGTTTGGTTGTGAAACAAGAATGTTGAAAAAACTGTATGGTTTGGAAAATTGCACCAATTATTATACCTCATGTCATCGAAAATGACAAGAGGAAAACCGTCGAAAGTGCGTTTTTTTTTGAAAAAAAGCGTGTTTTTCCATGTTTTTTATTTATTTGCATCAATGATAGCCCTTTTTACGGCATCCATCGATGCACAGACCGCATCCGGCTGATTTTTGTCCGGCGCGCCGTAACCATAAGAGCAATAAGCGGTGCGGAATCCGGCGGCATGTCCAGAGTCGATGTCCGTCCAGTTGTCGCCGACCATCCACGATCCGGCGGCATTCGTGCCCGTATCTTTCAGGATATGATATAAAGCGTCGGGTTCGGGTTTCAGCGGGAATCCGGAGTCGGCGCCGACCACGGCGGAGAAGAATGCGTCGATTCCCAGCCCCTTCAGGATAAAACATGTGGAGCCGTAGGGCTTGTTCGTGAAGACCGCCAGACGGAATCCGGCGGCTTTCAGCGCTTCTAATGTGTCACGAACGCCGGGATAGAGACGCGTTTCGACGATGAGATGCGTATCGTACTCGTGACGGTACCGCCGGAATGCCTCGTCCAGATCCGCGCCGGGCGTGTCCGCCAGAGCCCGCGCCACCAGCACGCGCGCGCCGCTGCCGACCATGCGCACGACGGCTTCGCGCGGAAGTTCTTTCAGTCCGAAGGACACGCGCATGCGGTTGACGGCGGCTCCGATGTCCGCGGCGGAGTCGATCAGTGTGCCGTCCATGTCGAACGCGACGGTTGCGTTCACGGCTGTACCTTGTCGAACCAGATCGGGATGGTCTGGTTGAGCGGCAGGCGCGCCTGCGCGTCGAGTTCCGGCTCCGCGGTCACGCCGCGTTTCCAGTAATGCCAGCCCAGACCGCCGACCATGGCGGCATTGTCCGTGCAGTATTTTTTGAGCGGAAGGACGGCACGGTAGCGGGCGGGGACCGTGGCCTGGAAGCGTTCGCGGAGCGCACCGTTGCAGGCGACGCCGCCGGCGAGCACGATGGAACGGACGTTGAAATACTGCGCGGCGTCGAACGCCTTTCTGCACAGCACGTCCACGATGGCCTCCTGATAGGACGCGAGGATGTCGAACAGGACCTGGTCGCGGATGTTCTCCACGCCGCCGAGGTTCTTCACATGGTAGAGCAGGGCGGTTTTCACGCCGCTGAAACTGAAGTGGAACCGGTTCTCCGGCGCGACGGGTTTGCCGGACGAGGGCGTCAGGGAACGCGGGAAGTTCACCGCGTGCGGGTCGCCGTTCCTCGCGAGGCGTTCGATCACCGGGCCGCCGGGGTAGCCGAGGTCGAGGATCTTTGCGGCCTTGTCGAACGCTTCGCCCGCGGCGTCGTCGAGCGTGGTCCCGGCGAGCGTCATCCTGCCGTCACTGCCGACCACGACCAGCGCGGTGTGGCCGCCGGAGACGACCACTGCGAGCATCGGGAAGAGGTCGGGGTCGCCGAAGACGATGGAATCCTGTTCAAGGAATGCGCCGTAGATGTGCGCGGAGAAATGGTTGATCGGGATCAGCGGCAGGTTGTGCGAGGCTGCGATCCCCTTGGCGAAATTGAGACCGACGAGCAGTGCCGGGATCAGGCCGGGGGCATGCGTCACCGCCACGGCGTCGAGGTCGTCCAGCGTCACGCCCGCCGTCTTCAGCGCCTCGTCCAGCGTGGGGCAGACCGCGGTCAGGTGGGCGCGCGCGGCAAGTTCCGGGATCACGCCGCCGTACGGGGCGTGTTTGGCGATTTGGGACGCCACTGCGTTGGAAAGGACGTTGCGTCCGTCCTCCACGACCGCCACGGCGGTTTCGTCGCAGCTGGATTCGATCCCCAGAATCAAGCTCATGGTCTGTTTGCCTCGCGTTGTTCCGATATGGTTATTGTGTTCACATGCAATCAATTAATATAGCATTTGCCGAGGCGGAAATCAAGCCGGAACGCGAAAAAGCGCGCGGAATCCGGCAATCGGGCGCGATGATTCAGTCCGCCGTGTCCGGGGCGGAGACTGTGGCGGAAACGGATTCCGTCTGCGCCGGAGCGTCCGCGGTCTGCCGTCCGAACAGGAATCCGTACGGGATCAGGATCAGGATCGTCAGCACGGTGATCGAAAGTGCGCGCAGAATCGGCGCAGGCAGTCCGAAAAGCGGCGGACGGTTCTGTTCGATGCGTTCGGCGGCATCGTCCCACAGCAGCCCCGGCAGGACGCCCGCGATCCCCGCCACGATCTCGATTCGGTCTCCGGCGATGGATTCGTTCAGCCAGTCCGCCGCCTCGCCGAAACCCGGCAGGCACAGGAGCGCGAACATCAGAGCCGGGATGGTGCAGAGCGTTCCCCAGAGCAGCAGCCACGGCAGGAGCGAACGGTATTCCTTCCGCACGGTGCGGCGCAGAATCGCCGCCGCGGGGATTGAGATCGCCGCCAGCGCCAGCGTTGGGAGAAGACTCGGGTGAAAAGGCAGGTCCATGGTCAGGTCCGGTTGAAGAGGAGCCGTTTTAAAAAGAAGTGAGGCGGCAGGGAAAAAGGGAGGGTAAAACCCTGCTGCCTCAGGAGTGCGGATTCTGTCGGCGTCCGGGAATACCGGAACGCCTCTGTTATATACTTTACGCTTTTTCCGGTGAAAATCAAGCCGTTTCAGAGAAAAAAGCGGAAAAAATGTGCGCGGTGCGGAACGGTCTCCGGAGCGACGGACAGGGAGCTCGCCGCCGCCGGGACCATCGGAACGCAGCGCGGTTCAGCCGAGGATCGCGTCGATCTCCTTCAGTTCTTCCGCAGTGAACGTCGGATTCCTGTCCAGACCGTCCAGGATATCGTTGATCTGGCTGGTGCGGCTGGCGCCGATCAGAGCGGACGTGACGGCGTCCTGACGCAGCACCCAGGCGATGGACATGGATGCCAGACTCTGGCCGCGTTTCTGCGCGAGCTCGTTCAGTTTTCTGATCATTTCCTTTCTTTCCGGCGTGAGCGCATCCGGCTTCAGGAATATTCTGCGCGTCATGCGGGAATCCTCCGGGATGCCGTCCATGTAGCGGTTCGTGAGCAGGCCCTGCGCCATCGGCGAGAAGACGATGCCGCCGACGCCGAATTCCTTCATGACGTCGAACGAGCCGTCGTTTTCGCATTTGCGGTCGAACATGTTGTAGCGCACCTGATGGAGCACGGTCGGCGTCTTGAGCTCGCGGAGAATGGCGAGCGCCTCGCGGGCGCGCTCGGGCGAGTAGTTCGAGATGCCGGCGTAGAGGGCGCGTCCGGAACGCACGATCTGGTCGAGGGCGAGCATGGATTCCTCGACGGGGGTGTTCGGGTCCATGCGGTGATGGTAGAAGATGTCGACATAGTCGAGTCCGAGGCGTTTCAGGCTCTGGTCACAACTGGCGATCAGGTATTTGCGGCTGCCGAAATCTCCGTACGGGCCGGGCCACATGGTGTAGCCCGCCTTGGTGGAGATGATGAGTTCGTCGCGCAGTTTGCCGGTGAAGTCGGCCTTCAGGATCTTTCCGAACGTTTCCTCCGCGCTGCCGGCCGGCGGTCCGTAGTTGTTCGCGAGGTCGAAGTGCGTGATGCCGTGGTCGAACGCGTCCCAGACCATGCCGTGCGCGGTGTCGAAGTTGTCCTTGGCGCCGAAGTTATGCCACAAGCCGAGGGAGACCTTCGGGAGCTGGAGTCCGGTGCTGCCGCAGTGACGGAATTCCATGTCGGTATACCGTTCCGCCGCCGGGGTGTAGTCGATCAGCGGATCAGGTTTTTTGCCCTGACGCAGGACGAAAACGGCGAATCCCACCGCGGCTATGACGCCGATCGCGACGGATGTGCCGTACGGCAGACCGCCGCTGCGCATGAAGAAGAAAAGCCCTGCGGGCTGTCCGTTCTTGCCGGACGTCCAGAAGATGAACGTGACGACGACGGCGGTCATGAACATGCCGGGGAGCAGCGTGATGATCGAACCGACCTTTTTTCCTCTGCGGAGCAACCACACGGTACCGGCCATCAGCGTGGTGGCGGCGAGCACCTGGTTGCCCCAGGCGAAGTAGTTCCAGAGCTTGTTGAACGATTTTGCGTCGGTGTTGGACCAGTAGAGCAGACCGGCCACAAGGACGATCAGCGGCAGGCAGGTCAGGAAGCGGGGCAGGAAATTCTGCTGCGGGATGTGGAGCATTTCGGCGAGGCTGAGGCGCGTGCTGCGGAGCGCGGTGTCGCCGCTCGTGACGGCCAGGATCACGACCGCCAGCACGGTGATCGTGCCCATCCAGGATCCGAGGAAATGGGTCGTGATCTCGCAGAGCACCACAGGGCCGCTCTTCGACATGAATTCCGGTTTCAGGTTGTAGATGGCGAGACCGCCGACCGCCCAGATCATGGCGATGATGCCTTCCACGATCATCATGCCGTAGAAGTCGGTGCGCGCCTCGCGTTCGGACTTCATCGTGCGGGCGATGATCGGCGACTGTGTGGCGTGGAACCCGGAGATGATGCCGCATGCGATGGTCACGAAGAGCAGCGGGAAGACAGGCGCGGTGTCCGGGTTGAACTTCTGGAGCTGGAACGCCTTGCTTTCCTGCATGATGCTGGGTTCCTTGAATCCGGCGACGAGCAGGGCGAAGAAAATGGCGAGGGTGCCGACCAGAAGCATGAGGCCGAAGAACGGATAGACCTTGCCAATAATCTTGTCGACCGGGAACATCGTGGCGATGACATAATAGCAGAAGATGGCGACGACCGCCACCCAGAAGTAATTCTCCGGCTCGTACGCCGAGGCGGCGACAGGATCGGCCGGGGTGCTGAATTCCTGCACGGTCGTATTGATGAGGTTGGCCGGGACGTTGATGAAGACCGCGACCACGAGCAGAAGCAGTACCACCATGAACCACTCGAAGAAGACGTTGTATCCCATGCCGAGGTTTTTATGCACGATCTTCGGCAGGTTCGCACCCTTGTCGCGGATCGACATCATGCCGGCGGCCATGTCGTGCACCGCGCCCATGAGGACGCAGCCGAGCGGGATGATGACGAGCGCGACGATGCCGAACTTGATGCCGAGGATCACGCCGATCACCGGGCCGATGCCGGCGATGTTCAGCAGCTGGATCAGCATGTTTTTCCAGCGCGGCAGTATCACATAGTCCGTACCGTCGGCAAGCTTCACCGCGGGCGTCTCGCGGTCGTCAGGACCGAAGATATTTTCCACCAGTTTGCCGTACACGAAATATCCGAGTACCAGAAACACGATGCCGCCGAGAAAGAGATTCATAACAGTGCCTCATGGGGTTGAAACCGGCGGGAACCGTGTGTTTCGAGGCGGGGTCGCCGGCCGCGGAATATGCCGCGAATGTTGTTTTTGCGTTTGTAATATGATATTATAGCATATTTCCGGCGCATTTCAAGTGGAATTCACGTAGAAAAACGCGATGCGCCCGGGAATCAGGAAACGATTGAGGCATCGGCCAGATAAATCTCTCGCGCGAACGGCTCGAATTTGAGGATTTCGCCCTCGAAGAGGATCATTTTCCCCTTCATTGAATCCAGAACCTCGCGTTTGTCCGGCGGGAACGCCGCGACGGCCTTGATCTGGACTTTGACGGATCCCTGCGCGAGCTTGCAGATCAGGAATGTCGCCTTGATGCCCTTCTGCGAGCCGAACACGAAATCCATGCTGAACGGCATGCTCGTCAGGAGTTCGCCGCTCCAGCGGACGCGGCGTCCCTTCATCGCGTCGAACGCGGCGCGTTCCTCCGTGCCGGGGAACGCCTTGCCGAACAGCGCGGTGCAGACGGATTCGACGGTAAGATCGTTGGCGACATCGGGCTTTTGAACGACAGTTTCCGGCTGAATCTGAGGCGCGGCAGGGGCGGGCGCGGGGGAGGAGGACGAACTCGAACTCCGCACGACGTCGGCTTTCGGCGTGTCGGATTCGTTCGTGCGTTTTGCCTCGGGGGAGATGCGGATGACGGTCGTGCGCTGGGAGGACAACGGAGTGTTCGAGGGGAGCGGCATCCTGACCGTTTTCGAAACCGTGTCGACCGGAAGCGGCTGATGGCGTTTGGGCGTGTCCGGTTCTTCCAGCTGCACCTCGGGCGAAAAATCCTGCGGCACGGCGAGAAGGTCTTTTTTCTGCACGGTCGTCAGGTCGGGCATCGGCGCGGACGAGGGGGATTCCAGCGCGTTCGCGATGGCGGCCATTTTGCTGATGACGGAAATGTCCGGGGCGTTGGCGCGAAGCCGCACGGAAACGCCCTCGTTGTTGAACATCCCGGCGGGGAAGAGCCGGACGAGGTTGAGCACGGCGGACCGGTTCGACGGCGTATTCAGAAATCGGTCGAACGCGTCCTCGGATTCTGCGGAGCAGAAGAAATCCGGTTCCTGGGAGGAGAAGAACATCTTCGAGGGGAAGACCGGGTGTCCGTCCAGGATGCGTTCGGCGATCGACTCCAGGTCCCGGACCACGCAGACGTGGAAATCCGGCGGGTTCCGGAAGTCCACGAAATAACGGACATAATTGTGACCGAAGCGTTTGATGGTGACGGAATGGCCGGAAAACCTTCCGGTGATGGAAGCGTCCTTCCCGTCCGGCGACGTCCCGGGATCGTATTCGCAGCCGAGCTGTTTCGCCGCCTCGCGCCACTGCCCCTCCAGGTCAAGTTTCGCCGCGGGGGCATTTCCCTCGTCCTGGTCGTCGTGTATCGCCTTGTTCGCCTTGCGGAAACTCGTCATGACGGCTTTCCAGATGAAGATGCCGATCAGAATGGCGATGATCTTGAACAGGAAATTCATGCGCGGTCCCTCGTGGAGCGGAACTCCGGTCCGGCTCCGGTCAGGCGGTCTTCAGCGCCGCGCGGCAGGCGCGGAGCGTGTTCTTCATGAGCATGGCGATGGTCATGGGGCCGACGCCGCCGGGGACCGGGGTGATGAGCGAGGCTTTCTCCGCGACGGAATCGAAATCGACGTCGCCGACGAGGCGGCAGCCGTTTTTTGCCGCCGGATCCGGGATGCGGTTGATACCGACGTCGATCACCACGGCGCCTTCCTTCACCTGGTCGCCCTTCAGGAAACGCGGGATGCCGAGGGCGGCGACGATGATGTCCGCCTGAAGCGTGACGGCGGCGAGGTCGCGGGTGTGCGAGTGACAGACGGTGACAGTGGCGTCGCCGAACGGAGCCTTCGCGGCGAGCATGGCGGCCATGGGCTTGCCGACGATGTTGGACCGGCCGAGCACGACGGCGTTCTTCCCGCGCGTGACGACGCCGGAACGTTCCAGCAGTACGGTCACGCCCCACGGGGTGCAGGGCAGGAACCCGGAGAAGTCGCCGAGCATCATGCGTCCGACGTTGGCCGGGTGGAAGCAGTCGACGTCTTTCGCCGGGTCGATGGCGAGTACGACGCTCTTTTCATTGATCTGCTTCGGGACGGGCGACTGGACGAGGATGCCGTGGACGGAGGGATCGGCGTTGAGCTTCGCGATGATCGCGAGGAGGTCGGCTTCCGTGGTGTCCGCGGGGAGCACGATCTTTTCGGAGCGGATGCCGAGTTCGGCGCATTTCTTCGCCTTGCGGGAGACATAGACCTGGGATGCCGGGTCTTCGCCGACGCGTTGCCGTTGATGAGGTTGGCGGACATGATCGGTCACTCCTTTCCGGCTTTGCCGGCCTTATCTGCGCTGTCGGTTTTGCCGACGTCTTCTTTTTTCGCGTCTTTGGGGGCAGCTTCCGTTTCGGGTGCGGGCGCGGGTTTGAGCTTGGAAATGGCGCTGTCGAGCTCCAGCAGCTGGGAATTCAGCTCGATCATGGACTTCTTCGCTTCCAGCAGGGATGCGAGCTGACGGTTCAGGCGCATGATCTCCTCGTAAAGCTCCTTCGCCTTGTCGTCCTCCTTCAGGATGCGTTTGCGTTCGTTCTGGATCTTTTGCGCCAGTTCGGCGCGGCGGTTGATCAGGTCCGCGGCCTTGTCCGGTTCGGCGAACTCAGACGGTGTACGGTTCGCGCTGTAGATCGAGGTCAGGACGGAGCCCGCCGGCTTGGCGTTTGTCGCGGACGTCGGTTTTGCGGTTCCAGCGGGCTTGGCGGTTGCGGCTGTCGCGGCCGGTTTTGCCGCGGCGGACAGGACCGCCGTCATGGCGAAAAGCAGAAGAATACAGAAATGTTTCATGGTCATGCACCGGAAATAGGGTTTGCCGCGCCGTTTTCAGCGCGGGAAAAAGATACGCAGTTAAATATAGATTTGAAACGCAAGAATGCAAACGCCAAAGTGAAAACACGCGCGAAAAAGGTGTAAAAAAAGACCGAAAACGTTTGAAAAGGACGCGCGGATGTGCTAATGTATTGTGATAAGGAAACTATTCAAAAGGAGACTTGCGCCATGAGAACCGCGGAAATCGAACGCAACACGAACGAAACCTCCATCTTTGTGAACTGGAATCTTGACGGGACCGGAAAAGGCGATATCGAAACGGGCATCCCGTTCATGGACCACATGCTGACGCTTTTCGCCCGGCACGGTGGATTCGACCTCACGGTCCGCGCGTCCGGCGATCTGGACGTGGACTGCCACCACACGATGGAAGACCTCGGCCTGACCATGGGGCACGCCCTGACGCAAGCGCTCGGCGCGAAGGAGGGCATCCGCCGTTATGGAAACTTCATGCTGCCGATGGACGAATCCCTTGCATTGGTCGCGCTCGACCTCTCCGGCCGCCCGTTCCTGGTTTACGACGTGGAACCGCCCGCGGAATACATCAAGGACCTCGACACCGCGCTCTTCAAGGAGTTTTTCCAGGCGCTGTCAGTGAAGGGCGGCATCACGCTCCACATCCGCATGCTTTCCTCGGGTGAAGTGCACCACGTCTTCGAGGCGATCTTCAAGGGCTTTGCGCGTGCGCTTTCCGAGGCGGTCTCGCTGGATCCCCGCGTGGAAGGCGTTCCCTCCACGAAGGGCGTCCTGTAAACCTCATTTCCCTCAATCCGAACTTGTTTTCTGAACGGGCTTCCTTGCCATGGATGACGAACAGGGCAGTCTTTTTTCGGCGTTTCTGAAGTCGCCTCTGGCCGACCGGATGCGTCCGCGCACGCTCGAAGAGGTGGTCGGGCAGGATCATCTGCTCGGGCCGGACGCCCCGCTGCGCCGCATGATCGAAAGCGGCCGCCTGAGCAGTTTCATCCTGTGGGGGCCGCCGGGGTGCGGCAAGACCACGATCGCCCGCATCATGGCTCACACCACCAGCATGCACTTCGTGGCGCTCTCCGCCGTGTTCTCCGGTATCGCCGAACTTCGCAAGGCGTTCGACGAGGCGGCGAAACGCCGCGCGGCGGGGCAGGGCACGCTGCTGTTTGTCGATGAGATCCACCGTTTCAACCGCGCCCAGCAGGACGGCTTCCTGCCGTTCGTGGAGAACGGTACGGTCACGCTGGTCGGCGCGACCACGGAGAACCCATCGTTCGAGCTGAACAGCGCTTTGCTCTCCCGGTGCAAGGTCTTCGTGATGAAACCGCTGGACGAGGCGGCGCTGGACAGGATCATGACGCGCGCCGAGGAGCTGTCCGGGATGCCGCTGCCGTTGTCCGAGGAGGCGCGCAAGACGCTGCCCGGGCTCGCCGACGGCGACGGGCGCTACCTCATCAACCTCATGGAATCCGTTTACGACCTCGCAGCCGAGGGCGAGGAGATCGACTCCAAACGCCTTTCCCTGCTGGTCCGCCAGCGCGCCCCGGTCTACGACAAGGACCGCGAGGGGCATTACAATCTCATCAGCGCGCTCCATAAATCACTGCGCGGGTCGGACGTGGACGCCGCGCTGTACTGGGCGGCGCGCATGATCGAGGGCGGCGAAGATCCGCTCTACCTCCTGCGCCGCCTCACGCGGTTCTCCATGGAGGACGTGAGCCTGGCCGACCCGAATGCGCTTCAGGTGGCGGTGTCCTGCTGGGACACCTACGAACGCCTCGGTTCGCCCGAGGGAGACATCGCTATCGCCGAGCTCGTGATCTACCTGGCGACCGCTCCGAAGTCGAACAGCGCGTACGTGGCGTGGGGCAGCGCCCTCCGCGCCGCGAAGAAGTATTCCTCACTCATGCCGCCCGCGCACATTCTGAACGCCCCGACGAAGCTCATGAAGGAGCTCGGCTACGGGCACGGCTACCAGTACGACCAGGATCTCCCCGACGCGTTCTCCGGGCAGAATTATTTCCCGGACGGCATGCCGCGCACGAAACTCTACAATCCGCCGGACCGCGGATTCGAGCGCGAAATCCGCAAGCGTCTGGATTACTGGGACCGTCTGCGCCGCGAAAAACAGGCGCAGATGAAGCGCGAGCATTTGCCCGGCGCCGAGCCGGAACCGGACGAAGGAAAAAAGGAAGACAAATAACCCGGCTTATACCTTGCGGTCGAGGGCGCGGTAGCCGATCGCTTCGAAGAGGTGTTCGCGGCGGATGCTCTCGGAGCCCGCGAGGTCGGCGATGGTGCGCGCGACGCGGAGGATGCGGTCGTAGGCTCGCGCCGATAATCCGAATTCGTTGATCGCGTGGCGGATCATGGTCTGAAGCTGAGGATCCAGCACGCAGTATCTCGTGAGCTGGGCGGGCCCCATCATGGCGTTGCAGCGCACGCGGCTGTCCCGTCCGTAACGGCGCGTCTGGATGTCGCGCGCCGCGATGCACCGTGCCCGGATGACCGCGCTGGATTCCGCCGGACGTGTCGAGATCAGTTCGTCGTCGGACAGCGCCTCCACGTTCACATGCAGGTCGATGCGGTCGAGCAGAGGCCCGGAAATCTTCGCGCGGTACTGCTGGATCTGAAGCGAACGGCAGGAACAGCGGTGGCGGTGGTCGCCGAGGTGGCCGCAGGGACACGGGTTCATGGCGGCGATCAGAAGGAAGCGGCAGGGAAAGACGAAACTGCCCGCGGCGCGGCTGATGGAGACCTCGCCGTTTTCGAGCGGCTGGCGGAGCACTTCGAGCGTGCTGCGTTTGAACTCGGGGAGCTCGTCGAGGAAGAGCACGCCGTTGTGCGCGAGGCTGATCTCGCCGGGCTGGGGATTGGACCCGCCGCCGATGAGCCCGACGTCGCTGACCGTGTGGTGAGGCGCGCGGAACGGACGGTTGCGGAGGAGCGGCGTGTCGGGCGGAAGCAGTCCGAGCACGGAATGAATCTTGCTCGTTTCGAGCGTCTCCTCCTCGGACATGGGCGGCAGGATGCCGGGCATGCGCTGGGCGAGCATGCTCTTGCCGGAACCGGGCGGCCCGATGAAGATTACGTTGTGTCCGCCAGCGGCGGCGATCTCGAGCGCGCGTTTGGCCGCGGCCTGTCCTTTGACCTCGGCGAAATCCGGGATGCCGTCCCAGTCCGGCTCCAGGAACACCGCGCCGTCGTTGTTCGAGAGCGGGAGGAGTTCGCCGGAAAGGGCGCGGATGGCGTCCGTGAGGGAATTGACCGCGAACACGCGGATGTGCGGCAGCACGGTCGCCGCCTCGCGGGCATTGGCCGCCGGGACGATCAGCGTGCGGATGTTCGGCATCTGCTTCGCGAGGAGCGCGGCGGGCAGGACGCCCTTGACAGCGCGTACGGAGCTGTCGAGCGCGAGTTCACCGAGGATCATGGCGTCTTCGAGCGTCTCCTTCGGGAACGCCCCGGCGGCGGAGGCGAGCGCCAGCGCGATCGGCAGGTCGAACGCCGTGCCTTCCTTGCGGATGTCGCCGGGCGCGAGGTTCACGAGCGTGAACCCTTCGGGATGCCGCAGGCCGGCGGCATACAGCGCGCTGCGGATGCGCTCCTTGCTCTCGCGGACTGCCGCGTCGGGCAGTCCCACGATGGAAACATTGACTCCTTCACCTGCGCCGGACGCGTGGACTTCGATCTCGACGGCGACCGCGTCGATCCCGATGAGCGTGGCGGAGTATGTTCCCGTGAGCATGGATCAGCTCTCTTTCGCTTCGGGCTTGTCCGCTTCGGCGGCTTCCGGCGCTTTCTTCTTCGAGCCCATGATCTTCCGGTGGACCATGATGTAGCCGACGAACAGCACGGCGCATCCGGCGAAGATCCATAGGTAATGCTCCTGGATCATCGTCTTGCCCTTCTCGATCATTTCGAGGTAGGTCATGTCGCCGGTGGCGTGGCCGAACCACACGCCGAGCAACGTCAGGACCGCCGTCCAGAGACCCGCGCCGAGCGCGGTGAAGAGCGAGAACCGGAAGAGGTTCATGTGGGAGAGGCCGGCGGGGATGGAAATGAGCTGGCGGATGGCGGGAAGCAGGCGGGAGATGAACGTGACTACCTCGCCGTATTCGCGGAAGATCTCCTCCGCGCGGTCCAGCGACTGTTCGGACATCATGATGAACTTGCCGTATTTCTTCAGCAGCGTGTGCAGCACGGGACGTCCGAGCCATTTCGAGAGGAAATAGTTGATGTAAGCGCCCGCCATGGACCCGCTCAGGCCGACCGCGATCACGATCACCACGTCCAGCGCGTGCGACGGCGTCAGCGGATAGCGCCAGATCAGGAATCCGGCGGGGATCATGACGACCTCGCTTGGGAACGGGATGAACGAGCTTTCGATGGTCATGAAGAGGAAGATGAAAAAGAAGAGGAGCAGAGGAGCCGTCTGGGCGAACGATGCGAAGTATTCGATGTGGCTGGCGAGCGTTTCTGTCATAGCGGACCTTTCTGTCGTGGCTATTTTTCGGGTTTTTCGCATCCGCCGGGCGTTTTGTACTGGAATTTTCTGCGGAAGATGCTATACTTTTTAAATGCGGTTTTTCCTTCGGGGGATTCCGCCGGAAAAATATCGGCTTCTAATTAATGTACCCGCGAAACCCTCATTTTTCCAGTGTTTTTTTCTTTTTTTTGCTGACTTTGGAGAAAAAATGTATCCCATCGCGTTTCACATCGGTAATTTCGCCGTTCACTGGTACGGCATTTTCATCGGCATCGGATTCCTGGCGTCGTTCGGACTGCTCATGCGTCTGAAGGCGTACGCCAAGCTCACGGCCGACCAGATCTACAACATCGCCATGATCGCGCTCTTCGCGGGCGTGATCGGCGCGCGCATCTTTTACGTCGTGCAGTTCTGGGAACAGTTCTCCGGGCGCGGCCTTCTGGCGATCCTGAACGTCCACGAGGGCGGCCTCGTCTTCTACGGCGGCTTCATTCTGGCTTTCACGGCCGAGTGCATCTACGCCAAATGGCCGACCGTGAGGCGTTTGCTCGGGATGAAGGAAAAACAGCCCGCCGACGGCTCCGAACCGCGCAAGGACATCAGCATCCTCGCACTGCTCGACATCCTCGGCCCCGCCATGGCGCTCGCCCACGCGTTCGGACGCATCAGCTGTTTCATGCAGGGCTGCTGCTTCGGCAAGCCCGCGCCGCAGGGATTCCCGTTCGCCGTGTGCTTCCCGCCCGGATCGGGCGCGGCGGCGCGCTATCCCTCGCTCCTTTCGAGCGGGTCCGAACCGGTCTACCCCGTCCAGCTCTTCGAATCCGCCGGCAACATCCTGATGTGCATCGTGCTGCTCCTGCTGCTGCGGAAACGCAAGTACATCGGGACGATCGGCGGCGTCTACCTGATCCTCTACGGCGTGATGCGCTTCCTGATCGAGTTCATGCGCGGCGACCACACCGATTCCATCCTTGGCCTCACGCCGTCGCAGTTCATCGCGGTCGCCATCGCGATCCCAGGCGGCATCATCGTCGCCTGCGTGGCGCGTTCGCTGGGCCGCAAACAGGAAAAGAAACACGCGGAGGAGTCCGCCGATGCCTGACGAACCGGAAAACAGCGGTGTCTACGAGTTCACGCTTGACGAATACGATGCGGACGAACGTATCGACCAGGTGCTTTCCGCGCGCCTTCCCGACCTCTCGCGGACGCATATCCAGAAACTCATCCGCGACGGCAAGCTCACGGTGAACGGCAAGGTCTGCGACGTCCCGCGCCTCAAATTTCCCGCCGGATCGGTCGCCGTCCTCACCGACGACCTGCCCGCCGTCCCGCTGAAGGCTGAAGGCGAGGACATCCCGCTGGACGTGATCTACGAGGACGACGTGCTGCTGGTCATCAATAAGCCCGCGGGCATGGTGGTGCATCCGGCGGCGGGCAACTGGCACGGGACCGTGGTGAACGCCCTGCTCGGACGCGAACCCGGGCTCGACGACGAGGATTTCGACGCCATGCGGCCCGGTATCGTGCACCGCCTCGACAAGGACACCAGCGGCGCGCTCGTCATCGCGAAGACCGCGAAGGCGCTCCGCAAGCTCGCGAAGTCGTTCGCCGACCGCGACGTGCAGAAGACCTACCTCGCCATCGTGCACGGCTGGCCGTCGCCGCCCGTGAACGTGGTCAACGCCCCCATCATGCGCCACCCCGACCACAAGCGCATGGCGATCGCGCGGGACGGACAGGGGCGCGAGGCCGTCACCACGTGGAAGGTCATCCGCAAGGGCCTCTGGGACGGCCGCAAGGTCGCCGTCATGGAGATGCATCCGCACACCGGCCGCACCCATCAGATACGCGTCCATCTGTCGTACAAGGATTACCCGATCGTCGGAGACAAACTCTATAACCGCGGACGCTCCTCGCCGGCGCCGCGCCAGATGCTCCATGCGCGCAGGATCTCGTTCCCGCACCCCGTGACCGGCGAACGCATGGAATTCGAAGCGCCGATTCCGGACGATTTCCTCGCCATCATCCAGGCGTTTCAGGAAGCCGATTGAACATGCCGCGTCCCCGTCCGGACAGACATGTGTTGAGGATAGACGACCTCGAACCGCTCTGCGCCGCCGCGCTCGCGCCGTTCCGCAAACGCGACGGCATCTACTACACGCCCCGTCCGGTTGCCGAACGAATCGTGTCCGCCGCGCTGGACGCTCTACCCGGTTTGAACAGAAAGACTGTACCGCATCTGCGCATCGTCGACCCCGCGTGCGGCTGCGGCGCGTTCCTTGCCGCCGCCATGCGGATTCTCTACGAAAGATTCGGCGTGCTGCCCCGAGCGGAAAATATCTGCGGAATCGAACTTCAGCCGCTCGCCGCCGAGGTTGCCGCGCTGCGTCTCCGCTGGCTGTACCTGAGTCTGACCGGGACGCCCGGCGCGCCGTGCATCGTCTGCGCCGACGCTCTGCGGAAAAACGTGTTTCCGGCAGACTCGTTCGACCTCGTGCTCGGCAATCCGCCGTTCGTGCCGGTGGACGCGATCCCCGAGGCGCAGAAAAGGCGTCTGCGGACGCAATACCGCTTCACGAACGGGCGCTTCAACCTCTTTTCGCTCTTCATCGAGCTTGGCGCGAAACTGGCGCGCGAGGGCGGCGTGTGCGGCTGGCTCGCCCCGGACCGTCTGCTGCTCAATACGCAGGGCGCGCCTATGCGCCGCTGGCTCCTCACCGAACAGCGCCTGATTTCCGCCTCGTCGCTGCCGCCGGGCCTCTTCGGGAAAGCCGTGGTGGATTCCGCCGCGGTGGTCTTCCGGCGCGAGCCCATGCCGCCGGACGGATGCGTGCGCATCGACGACGCCGGAGACGTGCCCGCCGCCGACATCCTCGCGTTCCCGGGATGCCGCATCGTCGCCGGACTCTTCGCGGACGGCGCGTTCCTGCGGACGGTCCGGGCGCACAGCGTCACGCTCGGCGAGGTTGCGGACGTGCGCGACGGCGTGATTCAGGGCTCGGTCGGCAAAGAACTGTTCGTGCGCTCGCCGGAACACGCCATGAACCCGAAACCGCTCCTCACGGGGCGCGACGTCATCCGCATGAAGATTCTGCCCGCCGCCCGCTGGATCGACTACGATCCGCCGCGCATGGCGGCACTCGAAAACGCGCGCATCGGGAACCGTCTGCCCGGCCTGCGCATGCGCACGCCGGACGTCTTCGAACGCCCGAAGATCCTGTCGCGCCAGACCGCCGACCGGATCGTCGCCGCCTGCGATTCCGCCGGACGGTATTACTACGCGAACACCCTGCACGGCACCGCGCCGCATCCGGGGACGTGCTCGCTGCATTTCCTGGCGGCTGTCATGAACAGCGCGACCGTCGACCGCTGGTACCGGCTCGTCGCCTCGGAGTCCGGCAAGCCGTTCCCGCAGGTCAAGATCGCGATCCTGAAACGCCTTCCCGTCTGCCGCGCCACCCGTCAGGAACAGTGCGCCGTGCTGCGGGCGCTGCGTCATGGCGGTCCGTCCGCCGCGGACCGCCTGATCGAACGCCTCTACGGGCTGTGAATTGTCAGTCGGTTTTCTTGATTTTTTGTTAGAAAAATCCGGGACTTGATTTGTAAAAATATAGTTTGTATGATATACTATATTGATTTTTTTTACATTTTCTGTTTTTTACCCTCAAGGAGCCTGATGCCATGAGCAGCGAAACCGACCAGAAGCAAGCGGACCCGTCCGCCGTTTCTCCTGCAGCGAACCCGAATCCGTCCGAAAATCCCGCGCCCGCCGCACCGGAATCGCAATATGCTCCCGGCTCCGTGGAATCCCGTCTGCTGGCGCTGGACGCGGTGTCGTCGAAGAAAGCTCTGCACGATTCCCGCGGGCTGAAACGCCTCGGCATCCTGTATTATGCGCTTGCCGTGTTCTTCGTGTTCTTCGAGCTTGCGCTGTTCGCGGTGCCGTATCTGCCGGGCTTCCCGCCGTCCATGAGGACCGTGGTCGTGATCCTGACCTGGCTTCTGCTGCCGCTGGTCGTGATCATTCCGGCGTTCGGCGTGGCGCTCCGGACGCAGCGTTCGACCGCGGCGCAATGGCTCTTCCGCATCGTGGCGATCATCGGGATCGTCAGCGGCGTGCTGGAGATGATCGCCATGGTCAGGCAGTCGAATATCGGCGGCTTCATCGGCGAGCTTATTTCGGTGCTGATCTGCATCCGCCTGTGCGTCATCACATACAATCGCGTCCTCTTCGGCAAAAACGCCCCGTCGCACAACCAGCTGGGCTATGTCCGCTCGAAGTGGAAAGCCGGAGAGAAACCGGATCACATCCCCGAGCACAAACACAAGCAGCCCGGCTATGCAAAGCTGTGCTTCTACATCGCGTTCCTGATCCTCCCGTACAGCGTGTGGCATTTCGCCATGGGGCTTTCCGAGCAGCTGGAATACTCCAACGCGCAGGAATACTATGAGGCGGGTCAGACGCTGTTCGCCGAGGCGGGCCAGGCCAAGGATACGCAGGTCGCCATCGGGAAATACGCCGAGGCGTACTTCAACTTCAAGCGCGCGGCCTCCGATCCGAAGAATGGGGATGTCCATGTGTACCTCGGTCTCTGCGCGGCGCGCGGACTCGGCTGCGCGCAGGACTACGGCGAGGCGTTCCGGCAGCTGACCCTGCATCCTTCCGCCACGAACTACTTCCCCGATGCCGAGTACGAACTCGGGCTGCTCTACCTCTACGGACGCGGCACCACGCAGGACATCAAACAGGCCGCGGTATATCTTCAGGATGCCGCCCGGAAGGGGCAGCGCGACGCCAAGGCGCTCCTCGGTTACGACATGAGCGATCTGGACGCGAACGGCAGCGAGGTCGAGGGCGCGGAAACGTCCTACTCCGAGCCGGACTACGGCGGACTGACCGTCGAGCAGTACCTGGAAAAGAAGATCCACGATGAAGCCGTGCGCAACGCTGGAAAATCTGTTCCGGAGAAAGCCGGATCCGCGAACTGATCCGACCGTCTTTCATCTCAAAAATGATGCCCGTCCGCAGAATGAGTGCGGCGGGCATCAGTGTTTCTGCTGTTGGCGCTTGATTTCTTCCATCAACTGGACGATGGGGTCGGAGGAAAGGCGCACCTGCTTGAGCCACCTCGGATGGCTTATCTCGACAGTGTCTTTCTTTACCCTGACCTCGATTGTGCCGAGCGGCGTCGGCTGGCGGTAGAACCCGTTTTTCAGGCACGGGTCCGGCTCCACGCAGAACTCCGCGAATCCCGGCGCGAGCGGACGGATGCCGAAGAGACGCCGCGCGACGACGTTCGCCGGGGCGGTCGACCACGAATGATTCCAGTCCTGATTCGGCTTCACGGAGTTGTCCCACGCCTCCATGGTCACGGTCGCGCCCGCGCGGAGCATGTTGCGCCAGCTGCGGAGCCCGTCCGAGGTCATGAGCTTCACGGCGTGTTCGCCGAGTCCGAGCTCGAAACAGGCGTCGAGCAGGTATTGCGCGCCGTACACGCTGCACGCCATGTCCTTTCCCTTCAGAAATTCGGCGATGGCGGGCTTTTCCGCTTCCTGCGCGACCCCGGTGCAGACCGCGGCCATCTGGGAGTGGACGGAATGATGCTTCGAGCCTGGCGAATCTACGAAGAGTTTGCCGTCGAACATGAACTCGTGCAGGCAGATGTTCAGCGCGGCGGCTTCCCGGCGGTACTGCGCCGCCTCGTCCGCATGCCCGGTCTGTTCCGCCAGATACGCCATGTCCAGCAGCGCGAGATGCCGGAACGCATTCGGGACGAAGTTCACGTCCTTCATCTCGTAGCCGTCGCGTTCCCCCTCGGGCCAGTCCACGATGTCGCGGACGCCCTGCGGGAGGCGTTTTGCGGTCAGGAAACCATGTTCGTCGAGGCTGCCGGACAGCAGGAACGGCTTCAGCCGCTCATACCAGCCGCGCACGGTCTCGAAGTCACCGCTGTACAGCAGGTAGACTTTCACAAGTTCGGGCATCAGCAGACGCCATTCGGTCGGCCAGGTGGGATTGTCGAGCGACCATTCGATGGATGCGCGGCAGGCGGCGTAGTTCGCATCCACGGCGAAATGGCTCAGCGCTGTGACGTAGCTGTCCGCTTCGTAGGGCATGCGCTCGCGATTGCCGTCGATGTAGAGCCCGAAGGGGACGCACGCTTTCACCGAGTATTTGCAGAATTCCCAGACGTTCACGAGCTCGGGGATGTCGCACTCGAACTTGGACGCGTCGTCGTCGAACTCGGGGAAATGCGCCACGCGCACGACTTCCGTGACCTCGATCCCCCCCGGATTGCGGATCTCCACATAGCGGAACGGCGCGATCTCCGGCGTCTGCGGACGCGACATCCCGCCGTAGGGGTTCTTGTGCGGCGGGAACTTCATCAGATAATCGGCGGTGCCGGGCTTCACGGTGAGCGTTTCGCGGTAGCAGATGCGCGAGCCGCCGGGATTTTCCTCAATTCGCCCGTTCGGTTTCAGAACTTCGCCGACGAGGACTTCCAGTTTGCCTTCCTGTTCTGCCTTCAAGGTCAGGACGAGGTGGCAGTAGGCGTCCTTCCCGAAATCCAGCACGGACACGCCGCCGTCGAACTCGCGGACGGAATCCGCGGTCTGTTCCTCCAGCACGCTTTTCGCCTCGGCGGGCACGGCGGGGAACACGGGCGGCTCATCGTTTTCCACGATTGTTTCGGGCCGCTCCATGCCGTCCCCGTCCGAGACGTCGCAGCTGCAAAGCGCCGTGTAGACGGTTCCGAGCAACAGGGCGGCTCCCGCGAGGCGGGCGGTCAGATGATGGACTTTCAAGTTCATGAAGGATGCCGGATGAGGTTATTTCAGGCTTCGATGCCCGCGCCGTCGCCGATGGAGCAGATGAACGTGGCGGCGTCGATCCCGGTCTGGGACTTGTAGGCGGTCTTGAGGCGTTCGGCGTAGGATTCCGCCTTGTCGATTTCGACGAGGTGGATGGAGATGCCGCCGAATCCGCCGCCGGAGAGACGCGCGCCGAGGCAGCCGGGGATGGACTTGGATAGTTCGACGAGGACGTCGAGCTCGGGGCAGCTGTTCTCGAAGTTCACGCGGGAGCTCTCGTGGCTTTCGTAGAGGAGCTGGCCGAAACCGGCGATATCGTCCTTGCCGAGGCAGTCCACGGCGCGGAAGACGCGTTCGTCCTCGCCGACCACGTGCTTGGCGCGGAGATAGTCGATGTGGTCCATGTCGCCCTTGCAGGCTTCGAGGAGCTCGCTGGAAACGTCGCGGAGGGTCTTGATCTCGGGGTGCGTCTTCTTGATCGCGGCGGTGGCGTTCTCGCAGCTCACGCGGCGCTGGTTGTAGGCGGAGTCGACGAGGTTGTGCTTCACCATGGAGTTCGCCACGACGAACACGTAGCCGGAGGGCATGCCGACGTTCTTCAGGACCTCGACCGTGCGGAAATCGCAGAGGATGAAGGAATCCTTCTTGCCGAAGAGCGAACTGAACTGGTCGAGCAGGCCGCTGTTGAGGCCGAGGAACTTGTTTTCGACCGCCTGTCCGACGCGCGCCCAGTCGGCGAGCGGGAGCTCGATGCCGTAGATGGTCTTCAGCGCGAACGCGAAGGACATTTCGAGGGCGGCGGAACTGCTCATGCCGGCGGAAAGCGGGACCTGGCTGTCCAGGACGGCGTCGAACGCGCCGAACTTGATGCCGCGGCGTTTGAGGTCGACGAGCAGGCCCTTGATGTAGTTGCGCCAGTCGCCTTTCACCGGCGTGTCGATGTCGAGCAAGTCGAGTTCCTGGTCCTTGCCGTGCTCGCAGATGTTGCATTTCGTGCCGTCCGCCGGGCTCATGGCGAAACAGGTGTGCTGGCTCACGGCGCAGCTCAGCACGAAGCCTTCGTTGTAGTCGGTGTGATTGCCGAGGATTTCGAGGCGGCCGGGGGCGAAGGAGCAGACTGCGGGTTCTTTGCCGTAGCGGGCGATGAATTGTTCGCGGACACTGGTGCTCATGGGGGAAGGTTTCCTTTCTGACGTATGGATTTTTGATTAGAATTGCGGTTTCCGGTGATACAGTATCACGCGCATATTCAATTGTCAAGCGCGTTTTTCACTTTTCGGCGGATTTCCGGCGTGCGCGGGACGGAAAAAACGGGAGCGGAACGTTAAATGCCGGAACCACCGGGCGCGGATCACTCGCGGTCGACGCGGACGCGCGGATCGACCCAGGCATACGCCACGTCGGTGACGAGGTTGATAACGATGAAGAGGATCGCGCCGAGCAGGACGAGCGCCTTCAGCATGGAAAGGTCGGAGCTGTTCAGCGCGTTCACGCCCTCGTAGCCCAGCCCGGGGATGCCGAAGAAGCTTTCAAGCAGCAGACTGCCCGTGAACAGGAACGGGAGTTCGGTCGAGGCGCGCGTGATGATCGGCACGAGGGCGTTCCTGAGCAGGTGGATGCCGTACACGCGCCCCGGAGCCGCGCCCTTCGCTGAGGCGGTCCGGATGTACTCGCGGCGGATCTCGTCGAGGAACACGGTCCGGTAGAAACGCACGCCGCCGCCCGTGCCGGACACGATGCCGATGATGACGGGCAGGGCGAGGCAGCGCGGGCTGTCCCAGCCCCACACGGGGAAGAGGTTCAGGTAATACGCCAGGAACCACTGGCCGAGGATGATGAGCACGAGGTAGCTGACGCTCATTCCGGCGACGGACAGCACTACGATCGCGCGGTCCAGGATGCGGTCCTGAAACGCGCAGGAGACCATCGCAAGTATGATACCGAGCAGGAGCTCGCCGAAGAAGATCGGGAGCATGATCATCAGGGACGGCACCATGCCGCGCCACAGCTTGCCGCGGATGGATTCGTGCGTGAGGAGGGTGTTGCCGAAATTGAAGAAGGTCACGTAGGGGAAGCGCGAGGAGAATGTGACGAGTTCTTTGACGGAATCCAGCGCCTGCGAATCGTACCACGCGCGGTTCGGACGCTCGAATCCGGCGCGGACCAGCACGCAGTCGGGATTGAGGCCGGTGACCGTGAGCTCGTCGGGGGCGTCAGTAAGCTCGACTGCGTTTTTGCCGGATGTGAGCTCAATTTCCTGTCCGGCCACGCGGAAGCGTCCCGTGCCGGAGAGCACGATGCGGTTCTTCGGTTCTTTGTTGACGAACTGGCGTTTGAAGATGGCGCTGCCGGTTCCGAGGTGCAATCCGTCCTGTCCGGCGGCTTTCTCAAGCTCAACATCCTTCAACTCGATTCCTGGGAACTCGGTGTGTCCGCCCGTGAAATCCGCGGCGGGGTACAGCTCGGTGACGCGCCACAGTCCGAAGAACAGCGGTTTGTCGCAGCCCATGGAGTCGCGCATCGCCTCCACGTCCGCGGCGGTCGGGTTCTTACCGAGCAGAACGGCGGTCGGATCGCCCGAGGACACCCGGAACAGGATGAACGTGACGACCATGATCCCGAGCAGGATCCAGACGGAGTAGAGAATCCGTTTGACGATGTACCGGCCCATTCGGAAAGCCTCGCGTCGGGTTCAGCGCCGGGGTGCGGGTTTGCGTCCGAAGACCGCCATGACCGCCTGCAGGTCCGCCCAGGCGTCTTTCTTCGCCGGGGGATTGCGCAGGAGGAACGCGGGGTGGTAGGTCGGCATGACGGGGATGCCGTCGTAGTCCAGCCAGTGCCCGCGGAGCCGCATGATGCCTTTGAGGTTGAAAAGGTACAGCAGCGGCACTGCGCCGAGAAGCACGATCACCTTCGGATTCACCATGGCGATCTGGCGTTTCAGGTACGGCATGCACGCCGCCGCCTCGTCGTCGGCCGGATTGCGGTTTCCCGGCGGGCGGCACTTCACGATGTTCGCGATGCATGTTTCGGTCTTGCGGTCGAACGTCATGGCGGCAATCATGCGGGAGAGGAGTTCGCCCGCGCGTCCCACGAACGGCACGCCGGTGGCGTCCTCGTCCGCGCCGGGGCCTTCGCCGATGAACATCAGTTCCGCGTGGGGATTGCCGTCCGCGAAGACCATGTTCGTGCGGGTCTTTCCGAGGCCGCATTTCATGCAGGCGGCGCATTCGGTGCGCAACGATTCCCATTCGGGCATGTCGGGCGCATAGGCGGGCGGGACGCCCTGGATACTCTGCGCCTGAGGACGCGGCGCGGCTTTGCGGACGGGAGTGCTGTAGAGATCGTGCAGAGTCGTTTCGCTCATGGATGTGTCGGCTCCGGTCTTTTCGCCTGTTTTCAGGCATTGGATGATCTCGTCGAAGATGTCTGGTTTTCTCATGGGGCTGTCCTGTTCCGTCCGCTGTTTGCGTTTTGATTGTATAAAATACATCCGGCGAACATGTTTTTCAAGTTGTTTGCAACAAGAAAATGCCCCTTTTTGACGTCTTTTTGACGCCTTTTTGTTCCGCCTCGCGCGCATATACGCAAGTTTCAGTAAAAACAGTACCTTTTACTGAAACTTGATGGGAAAGAGCCGTTTCCGGTTTCAGGATGTATTTTTCCTGTTTTTTCGATCCGAAGACAGAATTGTTTAGCCCGGTCACATCTTCCGGATGGTCCGCCTCGCGCGCATATACGCAAGTTTCAGTAAAAACAGTACCTTTTACTGAAACTTGGGGTAAAAACGCCTTTTACTCTTTTCGAGATACCTTTTTGAGCTTTGCGGCTTGACGAATTGGGCGTTATATCAGTTGCATCTTCACGGACAACAGGATGCGGTCCGGGTCCGTGCTGTACAGACAGTCGTTGCAATCCGTATTTGCCGCCGGTCTGCAACCATGCCGGAGCCATTGGCGGAACTCCGTGTCGGCGGAGGATTCGTGCTGACGCAGCCAGTCGGTGCAGAAGAGCAGCGTCTCGCGGGAGTCCGCCCCGCTCAGAAAACTCTGAAACTTCCGGTGCGCCCGCCAGTGCGGCTCGAATTCGATGTAGCGCGTCCGGATCATCATCAGTTCCTCCTGTTCGGAGAGGTCGTGCAGATGGTCCTTGTGCCGAGTGAGTTCGAGCCCGAACCCCGATTGAAGCGGATCGCACGTCACGGCGAACGATACGAGCTCGCGGCGTTCCCTGTCGATCTCGCGGAGCACGCGGGCATAGTCGCGGACGTCCTTCGGATCAATACCTGTATGCAGGTAATACATGGTTCCCTCCTTGTTTTTGAACCGTAGATTTTGCGGTTTCCCCTCTTATCAATATGCCACGGCCGGGCGGAAAAATCAAGCGCCGGTCAGGATTCCTTCCCCGGATTTTCCAGAAAATCCTCCACGACGAGCTTGCTGTGCGCCAGGAAGAGGGGATCGAGCAGCAGATCCAGGTCGCCCTCCAGGAGCGCGGGGAGGTTGAAGACGGAGACCACGCCGAACCGGTGGTCCGTGACGCGGTTCTGCGGGAAATTGTAGGTGCGGATGCGCTCGCTGCGGTCGCCGGTGCCGACCTGAAGGCGTTTGCTGGCGGCCTGTTTTGCGGCCTCCTCGCTGCGCTGGATCTCCAGCAGGCGGCTTTTCAGAATGCGCAACGCGATCTCGCGGTTGCGGATCTGGGAACGTTCCTGCTGGCTCGCCACGACCAGCCCGCTCGGGATGTGCCGGATGCGCACGGCGGAATCGGTCCGGTTGACGTTCTGGCCGCCGGGGCCGGAGGAACGGAACGTGGAGATTTCGAGGTCTTCCGGGCGGATCGCGATGTCGTCGATCTCGCTCGCTTCCGGCAGGACGGACACGGTCACGGTCGAGGTGTGGATGCGACCGCCGGACTCCGTGACGGGGATGCGCTGGACGCGATGGACGCCGCTTTCATATTTCATGCGGGAGAAGATGTCCTCACCGGAGAGGGAGAACATCACGTTTTTGAGACCGCCGAGCTCGGAATCCGACTGTTCCATCACCTCGCATTTCCAGCCGCGTTTCTCCGCGTAATGGACATACATGCGGAAGAGGTCGCCCGCGAAGAGCGCCGCCTCCTCGCCGCCCGCCGCCGGTTTGATCTCCACGATGGCATCGCGGGAGTCCGCCTTGTCCGGCGGCACGAGCAGCATCATCAGCGTCTGTTCCGCCTCGGTCGCGGTCTTCTCCTGTTCGGTGAGATCGTTTTCGATGAGCGTGCGGAATTCCGGATCGTGCTCAGTTTCCAGCAGGGCGCGGTTATCCTGCGCGGCGTTCAGGGCCCCGGTCCACCTGTCGTATGCAGCGAAGATGTTTTCCAGACGCTGGTTTTCACGCGCGAGCATGGATGCGCGGGCGGGCACGGCATACACGCCGGGATCGGACAGCTCCGTTTCGAGCTTGTCGTGCCTGGCCTTGAACTGTTCGATCTGCCGTGTGAAATCTTCCGGGCGCATGGATTGTTTTGGTTAAAACGATTCAAAAAAACAAGCCCGGCCTCCGTTCAAAACTGCGGGGGCCGAGCTGGCTGATCCGGCGGCTCCTGTGCGGAGTATCACCGTTCCGTCCGTTCGGGGAAACCGAATTACTTGGCGGGTTTCTGGTAGCGGCGGCGGAATTTCTCGACGCGGCCGGCGACGTCGACCAGTTTCTGTTTGCCGGTGATGAACGGGTGGCATTCGGCGCAGATACCGACTTTCTGCTCTTTGCGGGTGGAGTAGATG
>CACYHQ010000027.1 GCA_902774245.1 uncultured bacterium | reverse complement strand
TACAGCTTCACGTTGTCGCCGATCTCGGCGGTCTCGCCGATCACGACGCCGGTGCCGTGGTCGATGAAGAACGCGCGGCCGATCTTCGCGCCGGGGTGGATGTCGATCCCGGTGATGCGGTGGGCATATTCGCTCATCATGCGCGGGATCATGGGGACCTTGCGCGTGAAGAGCGCGTGGGCGATGCGGTGAATGGTGATTGCGCGCAGCCCGGGATAGCTCATGATGACTTCCTGTTTGTTGCGGGCCGCGGGATCGCCCTCGTAGGCGGCCTGCACGTCGGTCTTCATCACATCGCGGATCACGGGCAGTTCGGCGAGGACTTCGCCCGCCACGGTCGCGGCGCGTGCCTTGCAGTCGCAGTTTTCATCGGCGGTCGTGCATGTGTAACGGAACACGCGGCAGAGCAGGTCGGTCAGGCGGTGGTGCGAACGGATGAGCAGGTCGCCGACGGAGAAGCGGATGGTGTCGGCGGATTCGGCCTCGCGTTCGGCGAATCCGGGGAAGATCAGCTCGATCAGGTCGTGCAGGAGCTCCAGGATCTCGGCCTCGCGGGGCAGGTTCAGCCCCTCGGAATGGTTCACCCCGATCCCGTCGGCGTACGACGCGCAGAGACGTTCGACCAGATCGTCGATCTGAGCGGGTCCGGGCGACTGCGGCTGATGTTTCGGGCAGGTTTTCATGGGTGAGTTCCTTTCTGCGTTTATGCGTAATGCGGAGACGTTTCCCGCGCGGTCATTCGATGTTCTGGATCTGCTCGCGGACTTTTTCCAGCCCGGTCTTCATCTCCACCACGAGCGGGGAAATCTCGGCCGTTCCGGCCTTGTTTCCGAGCGTGTTGATCTCCCGGAACATCTCCTGCATCAGGAAATCAAGGGAGCGTCCGGGGGTGTTTCCGGCGGCGAGCGACCGGAAATGGCTGAAATGGGCGTCCAGGCGCGTCAGCTCCTCGGTCACGTCCAGTCGGTCGGCGAAAATCACGAATTCGCGGAGCATGCGTTCGTCGTCGGCCTCGGCGTTGAATCCGGCGTCCTTCAGGCGTTCGCGCATGCGCGCGGCCTGCTGTTCAGGCAGACCGGGCGTGAGTGTGCGTATCTTCGCGACGATGGTCTCGAATTCGCCGATGCGTGCGAGGATGTCGCGTTCGAGCGCGGCGCCCTCGGTGCGGCGCATTTCGATATGACGGCTCAGGGCCTCGTCGAACACGCCGAGCATGAACGTCTCGAACTCGGGATTCGAGCTGAGCGCGGAAACGGGGACCACCACGCCCGGCACGGCGAGAATCTGGCTGATGTTCAGAGAGGCGTCCAAACCGTTCTTTTCGGCGGCGGCGCGGGCTTCCCTGATTACGGTATTCAGAAACGCGTGGTCGATGCGGGAGGCAGCCGGAGCGTCTTCCAGATAGTTGAGTTCGGCGCGGACCATGATGGAGCCGCGTGTGAGGCGTTTTGCGAGGCGGGCGCGCAGGACGCCCTCGTGGATCGCGAGTTCCTTCGGCAGCGAAAACTTCGCATCGAACTGCTTGCGGTTCACGGACGATATCTCGAAGCGGAGCGCCACGCCGTGGTCGACGCCTTCGGCACGGCCGAATCCTGTCATGCTGTTCATCATAAGAGTGCGGCCCTTATCAATGGAAGACAAACGTTCCGCCTTCGGGCGACCTGTCGTAGCCGGGACGGTCGAAGGGGTTGCGGGCCGGATCGGACTGAGCCGGGAAGACAAGCGTCTTCGCGGGGATCGTCTTCGGAATGGCGTCGATCTCCTCTCGGGTCAGGCGGGCACCGTCGAGCTTGGAAATATCCATGAGTTCGGCCGTGCGGAGTTTCCATCCGGCGAACGTGCCGCTCTTCGAGAATCCGGTCACGACGATGCACTGAAGCGGATCGTCGGCGGGCCACATGAGGGAGAGCTGAGTGTACTGCGAAGCTGTGTCGGTGCTCTTTCCGTCCCGTTCGTTCTGGTATTCCTCCCAGGAGGTCAGCTTTTCCGGATCCGTTCCGTCCGGATCAACCGGCAGACGCGTGTAAACGGTCTCCGGCTTGTCGAAACGCACGCGATTGAGCTCGGCCGTGGTGAGATACTGCATGTTGTTGCGGACAAACGCGGACGCCGTGCTGGTCGCGCTTTTCAGTCCGGTGTCGCCCGGATCGTAATGCTTCACGATCACGCGGTACGGCTCCCAGAACATCATGGAGCGTTCGCCTTCGCCCGCGACCACGACGCGCGCGCCGAGGTCAGGCGGATTCCACACCACGCAGCTGTGCATCAGGTCATGCTCGGGCGCGACGGGGAAACGGCGCACGTCGTCGATCTCGATGTGACCGCTGTTGCCGGCGTCCAGCGGGATGACGTAGCGGGGATAGACGATGTTTTCGTAGATCTCCGGCTGGGTGAACCGGATGAAATTCCGCTGGTTGTCCGTCAGGCCTTTCAGGTTGTTCAATGCATAGGTGCGTGCACGCTCCACGGCGTTTTTCGAGTAGTCCGTCCTGCATCCCGTGAGAATTAGAACGGTCAGAGCGGCCATGAGTGTGAATATGTTCAACAAAAAGTGTTTCATGGATGGTTTCCTGTGTCGTTTGGCTGCGCCTGACCGATGCGATCCGGCACAGGGAGCGCCGTCCGGTCTCCCGCGCACGCTTCCTCAGCTAATATCTTGAATAAAATAATATAACCCTTTTTTTTTTTCCTGCAAGGAAAAAACGGAAAAAGAACGGAAAAGATTGCACTTTTTCCGTATAAAACGGGAGCGGCGGCCCGGACGAACCCGATACCGCCGCATAATTGCTGTTTTTCTGCCTTTCGTCAGTGACCGAGCGGCGAGAAGGAGAAGCCCATATTGAAGTGGAAACGCAGCTTTCTGGAAACGCCTTCCTGATTGCAGACGATCGGGTAGGCGAGGTCCAGGCGGATCGGCATATTGATGCCCGGCACCATGATGCGCAGGCCGTATCCGACGCCGACGTTCGGCTGGGTGATCGGGCCGAAGTGGGCGCTTGTGGCGTCGCCGACGTCGCAGAAGAACGCGCCGCGCAGGAACTTGTAGATCGGGTGGGACAGCTCCGCGGTGAAGAGGTACATGAACTCGCCGCCGTAGTTGTCGTCGTTATTGTCCACCGGGCCGATGCTGCGGTACGGGAAGCCGCGTACGGAGTCGCCGCCGCCCAGGAAATACCGGTCGTACAGCGGCACCATGTCGCCGTTGAACGTTCCCATAGTTCCGATCTTCGCGCCCGTGGTCAGGACGAACCAGTCGTGGAAGAACGGGAAGTAGTTGACGGCGCGCAGTTCGAACTTGTAATAGTCGTTGCTGCCGCCAAGCGCGCGCGAGGTCAGGTAGGTGTACGCGCCGATGTCGTAGCCGGAGGTCGGGTTCGTGGCGCTGTTGCGCGTGTCGCGGTTCAGCGCCAGGAAAACGCGTCCGACCCGTTCGCCGCCCTTGGCATCCTGGAAGATCGGCCCCATCTTCTTGTTCATGTCGAGGATGCGCACGTACTCGAACGTGTAGCCCGCAGTGACGGACGTGAATTCGTCGAAGATGCGTTTCGTGAGCGATGTGGTGAGGCCGAGACGCTGTTCGTTCCAGTCTTCATACAGCACTTCGCGCCAGTAGCCGGAGATGTCGAAGCGGAGCGGGATGCCGAAGAGGTACGGCTCCGTGAAATCGGTCTGCACGTCGAAATGTTCGATGCCGACGAGGGCGCCGATGCGGAGGCGCTGGCCGCCGCCCGTGAACCAGTTCATCGGGTCGGTGATGTCCATGTTGGAATGCCACAGCTGAATCGACCCGGCGAGGCCGTCGGAATCGCTCCAGCCGAAGCCCAGGTTGGCGCCGTAGAAATCCTTTTCCTCGACGTTCACGTAGATGTCCTTCTTGCCCGGTTCGGGCGAATCCATGGACAGGATCTCCACGCCGTCGCCTTCGCCGTTCGCGGACTGGAAATACCCCATGCCCATCAGGCGGCTCTTGCCGATGTCGAGCAGTTCCTTGTCCATCAGGTCGTCGGTCTCGAACGGCAGTTCGCGGCGGATCACGTAGTCTTTGGTCATGCGGTTGCCGGAGATGTAGACTTCGCCGATCGTGTACTGAGTGCCTTCCTGGATTTCGTATTCCACGTCCACGGAATGCGTGGTGTAGTCGGGATAACGCACCGCGCGCGCCTGGAAATCCGCGAATCCGAGCGGGGAATACTTCGATTCGAGCGCCTTCAGGTCGCGGTCCTCGCGGCTGCTGCTGTAGACCTCCTCCTCGCGGGCGGAGACCAGGCGCATCAGCTCTTCTTCCGGGAATTCCTTCGCGCCGACGATGCGGATGCTGTTGATGAAGTAGGGATCGCCTTCTTCCACCACGAACTTCACGTCGACCAGCTCGGGATCGTCCTCGTGTTCGGTCACGACCACGTCGGTCACTTTGAAGTCGAGGTAGCCCTTCTGCCAGTAGAGTTCGCGCAGACGGATCTTGTCGCGCGTGACGAAATCCCTGTCGTAGAGGCCGAGGTTCGGCTGCAGGCCCATCCATGCCCACGGCATGAACGAAAGCCACTTGGCGCTGCCGAAGAAATAGCGCGTTTCGAGCAGGTCCTTCACCTCGGACGGCTTGTAGACCTCCATCCCCTCGAATTCGACGTTGTCAATGCGCACGCGCAGGTGTTCGGCGATGTTGAAGATTACCTTCACGCTGCTGTCGCCGTCGGCTTCCAGCGAGGAGTCGATCTGCGCTTCCGTATAGCCTTTCTCCTCGTAGAACTTCCGCAGTTCGCGGACGGACTCGATCTGCAGGGCGTCGTTCAGCGGCATGTCCGTGCGGAGCTTTACGAGCTTCATCAGCTCGTCGTCGCTGAACTTGCGGTTGCCCTTGAACGAAATCTCGGACACATTGTTCTTCGCGGAGATCTTGAAAATGACTTCCTTGTTTCCGTTGGACAGATCCTTGACCTCGGAAACCACATCGGCGAACATGCCGAGCGCGAAAAGTCGGCGGACGTCCTCGTTCACGATGCGTTCGGAGTACGGCATGCCCGCCTTGGTCTGCGTGTTCATCTCGAAGATGTCTTCGGAGAAAGGATACGCTCCCTGCTGCTGGAAGACGACCCGGTCGATGCTCTGACCGAACGCGGACGCGGCAATCAGCATTGCCAGCACTGTCACAAGCCGTTTGTATTTCATGTTTCGTTCTCCGGGATATGGTAACGTCAGGATTCCGGTTTCTGTTTCATGGTCGCCGGAATGTCCTGTTCGCCGTATTTATGGGTGATCGTACGGAATTCCATGAGGCTCGGGAAGAAGTTCACCTTCACTTCGCCTGTCTTTCCGTTACGGTTTTTTTCAACTAAAAGCAACGATTCCACCCCGTTGCGGGCGGCCTCGCGGTTGTTTTCCTTGGCTTCGTCGCGGTCGCGGTGCAGGAAGATCACCACGTCCGCATCCTGCTCGATGGAGCCGGATTCGCGCAGATTGCTCAGTCTGGGGCGCGCCGTCTTGTTGTTCGGCGTCTTCTCGACTTCGCGGTTCAGCTGGGACAGCACGAGGATCGGGATGTCCAGATCCTTGGCGAGTTTTTTGATGCCGCCTGAAATGGCGGACACTTCCACCTGGCGGCCGTCGCGGGACGAGACGTCGCCCGCGCGCATAAGCTGCAGGTAGTCGATGATGATCAGATCCAGGCCGGCTTCGGATTCTTTCAGCTTGCGGGCTTTCGCGCGCAGTTCGAAGATGGAGAGGCCGCCGGTCGGGTCGATGAAAAGATGTGCGTTGGACAGCGCTTCAGCGCCGCGGGAGAGTCTGTTTGTCTCCTCGATGTTGAAGCTGCCGTCCGAAATGGACGAAAGGGACACTTTCGATTCGGTGCAGAGGAGTCGCTGCGCCACCTGTTCCGCGCTCATTTCGAGCGAGAAGAACGCGACGCTCTTGACGTCCTTGCTCACGGGCTGCTGGTCGCGGTCCACGCGTTTGTCCGGCAGATTCCGCATCGCAATGTTGCGCGCGATGTTCAGCGCCAGCGCCGTCTTGCCGATGGACGGACGGGCGGCGAGCACGACCATTTCCTGTTTTTTCAGGCCGCCGCCGAGCAGTTTGTCGAGGTCGGAGAATCCGGTCGGGATGCCCGGCTCGATCCGTTTGTCCATCAGGGCGAGGAAATGGTTGAACGCGTCTTCGACGAGGTCGCCGATGCTCTTGATCTCGGAGCGGACGAAGTCGTTGCGGACGGCGAAGAACGTCTGTTCGATCCCGTCCAGGAGTTCATGGATATCTTTTCCGCCGGGTTCGCGGCAGAGCTGAAGCGCGGACGTGCAGGCGTTGATCATTTCGCGGAGCATGGCCCACTGGCGCAGGATGCCGCACCAGTTTTCCACGTTCGCGACGCTGCCGATGGACGACTGGATGTCCAGGAGCGCTTCGACGCCGCCGATCATTTCGAGCTTGCCGGAACGGCGCAGGTTGTCCTCGATCGAGAGCAGGTCGGGCGAGTCGTTGGGCGACTTGCTTTTGACCTCGAGGATGCTCTGGTAGATCGCGGCGTGCTTCGGGTCGCGGAACATGATCTTCGCGTTCCGCGCGAATCCGGTCAGATCGCTGTCCGGGGCGTTCTTTCCCTGGGCGGCGGCACGGATCCGCACGCCGAGCATCGCCGTGACGGTGTTGATGCATCCCGGGTCGGCCAGGATGCATGCGAGAACCGAGCGTTCCACCTCGTAGTCCGCGTAATCCGCGGCCTGCGGGATGGCGCTCTGAGAAGAGGAAGCGGCCGAAACGGCGTTCCGGGAAGAATCCTCCCCGGAACCCGCCGCCCCGGCGCCTTGTGCATGATCAAAACGATCAGGCATGAATCACTCCCGGCGCATCAGGCGGCGCCGACGACCTTGATCGTCGCGACGGCGGTGACGTTCTGGTGGAGCTTGATGTCGACCTTGAATTCACCGATCGTGCGGATGGGAGCATCCAGACGGATTTTGTTGATGTTGACCTTGACGTCCATCGAGGCGAGCTTTTCGAAGATGGTGCGTTCGGAGACGGAGCCGAAGAGGTGGCCGTCTTCGGATGCCTGCATCGGGATCGTGATGTCGAGGGTCGCGATCTTGGCGGAGAGAGCCTGCGCGGCTTCGAGGTCGGCTTTGCGCTTCGCTTCGATCTTTTCCTTGCGGGCTTCGAGCTGACGGAGCACGCCGGTGGACGCGACGGTCGCGAATCCGCGCGGGATCAGGTAATTGCGGGCGTAACCGGCCGCGACGTGAACTTCTTCGCCGGCGAGGCCGAGGTCTTCAACGTCCTGCAGAAGGATCAGTTTGACATGTGCCATGATTGAGTTTCCTTTGCTGATGGGTTCCGGCTCAGAGAGCCACGCTGATGATACGGGCGCGCTTCAGGGCCGTGCTGAGCATCTTCTGATGGTTCAGGCAGGTGCCGGTGATGCGGCGGGGGAGAATGCGGCCTTTTTCGGTCTGGAAACGGCGGAGCTGTTCCCCGTCCTTGAAGTCGATGTAGTTCACGTGATTCTCGCAGAATCTGCAGATCTTCGCTTTGTTGGTGCGACGCTTTGCGTGGCGTCTTTTCTGTTGCATTGCCATATTGAGTCTCGTTTGTTAGTAGGTTGGGTTGGATGGATCAGAATCAGAAGGGGATGTCGTCCACGTTTTCGAGCGGGTCCGGACCGGAGTCCGCCATGCCGCCCTGGCCGGGCTGCATGTTCGGAGCCGGATTGTACGGCGGTTCCTCGAACTGCTGGCGGCGGTAGGGCTGCCCCTGCGGAGCGCGGTTCTGATAACCGCCCTGCTGCTGGTAGCCGCCCTGCTGATAGCCGCCCTGACGCGGAGCGCGCTGCTGAGGCTGGTAGCCGTCGTCTTCCGGCGGCATTTCGCCGGGCACGCCGCCCTGGTCGTCGCGGCGTCCGGAGAGGAACTGCACGCGTTCGGCCGTCACGCGGACGCGGGAGCGCTTCTTCTGGGTGTCCTTTTCAGTCCATTGATCGTAGACCAGACGCCCCTCGATGAAGACCGTGCTGCCCTTCTGGAGAAAACGGGAGCAAGTCTCGGCCTGTTTGCCCCAAACAACGATCTCCAGGAAACATGTTTCGTCTTTCTCCTGGCCGCTCGCCTGCATGAAGCGGCGGTTGATCGCAATTCCGAACTCGCAAACGGCGGAATTGCCGCCCGTCAGATACCGGAGCTCCGGATCCCGGGTCAGATTCCCGATCAAAAGCACTTTGTTCAGAGAAGCCATGTGACTCGCCTCCTTTCTTCAATCTGATTGATTATTCGGCGTCGGCCGCGGGAGCCGCGGGAGCCGTCGTCATCGGTTCCGGGATCGCCAGCTTGGAGCGGACGTGTTCCGGACGGTCGTAGACGATGGAGAGGAACCGCAGGACGCGTTCGTCCAGGCGGAACTCGTCGCGGAGCGTCGCTTCCTTGGCCTGTTCGACTTCGAACACGAAATCGAAATAGTAGCCGGCTTTGCGTTTCTTGATCTCACGCGCAAAGGTCTTGCGGCCCATCGCGACGTTCTCGATCATCTTTCCGCCCCAGCCGTTGATCAGCTGTTCGAACTGACCGGCAAAGGCCTTGCCCTCATCGTCGACTTTGCGCGGGTCGAGGATGAATACTGCTTCGTACTTTTTCAAGACTGCACCTCCAGGTGTTTCTTATTTGTTGTTAACAGACGTTTCTGTTGTTGTTTTGTTCGGTTGGCTGTCTTCGTCCGCGCCGAAATCGCGCGGATTGTATTGATTCATTGCCATTGCGATGCCTCGCCTCAGGATCAGGATGGCGGCTTCCGCGGCTCCGGCCAGCACCCGGTCGAATACCGTGCGCTCTTCCTCGCTGAACTCCGAAAGGACGTAGTCGATCACGTCCCCGCGGCTTTCCGCGTGTCCGACGCCGATCCGCATCCGGTGGAATCCTTCGGACCCGATCTCTTCGATCAGCGACTTGATCCCGTTGTGCCCGGCGCTGCCGCCTCCTTTGCGTATCCGGATCCGCCCGAGGGGGATGTCCATGTCGTCATGGACGACCAGCACCTCGTCCGGCGCGATCCCTTCGCTCCGCATCAGCGGGGCGGCCGCCTCGCCGCTCAGGTTCATGTACGTCAAAGGCGTCTGAACGATCAGCGGCGCTCCGGCGTAGGTCCCTTTCCAGTAGTAGGACTGGAACCCGTGGATCCTTTGGAAGGAGCGCGGAAGTTTGGTCAGCAGGCGTTCGGCAAACATGAATCCGGCGTTGTGGCGCGTGCCTTCGTATTTGCTGTCCGGATTTCCCAGACCGACGATAAGCCGGATCCGATGTGTTCCGTCCGCCATGTCGCGCTGTCCTTTCCGTGTTCTTCCGTCCGGAGGCTCTTCCGCATCGCAAACAAAGCTGGAAGATTACTCCGCTTTCTTGCGCTCGTCGCGGGCGGCGGCGCGTTCTTCGGTCTTCTTCTCGGCGATGACTTCGGGTTCGGCGGCTTCCTCGCCTTCGGCGGGAGCGGCTTCTTCCTCTTCGGCGGCTACGGCGTTCTCATCGACCTCGGTGAAGACGACGATGTCGGCATGGGTCACGGCGGTGACGCCTTCGGGCATCACGATGTCGCCGACGTGGATGATGTCGCCGAGGTTCATGCCGGAGACGTCCACGATGATCTCTTCGGGGAGGTCCTGCGGAAGGCTTTCCACTTCGATCTCGTGGAGGTTCTGTTCAAGCAGGCCGCCAGCGGAAGCGCCCGCGGGCAGGGCGTGACCGGCGCGGACCGCGACGTGCGCCTTGATCTTCTGGTCCATGCGGATCGCCTGGAAATCCAGATGGCGGGTGCGGTTGCGGATCGGGTCGTGCTGGACTTCCTTCAGCAGGACGAGCGTTTCCTTGCCGTCCTCGACGAGGGAGAGGATGTTCAGCTCGTTGCGGGAGAGCAGCTGCCATTCCGTGGCGTTCACGGAGATGCACTTCGGCTCAATGCCCTTGCCGTAGACGATCGCGGGGATCAGTCCGGTCTTTCTCAGGCGGCGTGCGTCGTTGGTGGTACCGGCCGTACGCGCCTGCACGTTCAACACATGTTTGACTTTTGCCATTTTCGGTCCTTTCGTGTAATGTGTCGGTTATGTGTGGGTTGTTCGTTTGTGTTTCAGTTCGGGTGCTTTTCCGCTCAGCGCTGGAAAAGCGAAGTAAGGGAATCGCCGTCGTGGATGCGGCGGATCGCTTCGGAGAGGAGCGGGGCGATGTCCAGCGTGTGGACGCTGTCGCCCGTCAGATCGGTCGGAACGGAGTTCGTCGTGATCAGCTCTTCGATGCAGCTGGCTTTCAGCTTCTCGAACGCTTCTTCGCGCGCCAGGAAGTGCGACACCGCCGCGAGCACGCGGGATGCGCCTTCGCGCTTCAGAAGCTCGGCTGCCGCGCAGAGCGTGCCCGCCGTGCTGGTCATGTCGTCGACCAGGACGCAGGTGCGGCCCTTCACGTCGCCGACCAGGTGCGAGGACGCCACGTGGTTCGCGTCGAGGCGGCGCTTCGCCACCACGGCGAATCCGCAGCCCAGGCGGTCGGCGAACGACTGCGCCATCTTCACGCTGCCGGAGTCGGGGGAGACGATCACGGAGTCCGCGTTGGTCTTGTTGCGAAGATACGGGATCAGCACGGACGCGCCGTACAGGTGGTCCACCGGGATGTCGAAGAATCCCTGGATCTGCTGGGAGTGGAGGTCCATGGCGAGGATGCGGTTCGCGCCCGCGGTCGTCAGCAGGTTCGCGACGAGCTTGGCCGTGATCGGCACGCGCGGCTTGTCCTTGCGGTCCTGGCGGGCGTATCCGAAGAACGGGATCACCGCGGTGATTCTGGCCGCGGACGCGCGGCGGGCGGCGTCCAGCATGATCAGAAGCTCCATCAGGTTTTCGTTCGTCGGATTGGACGTGGATTGGATGATGAATGCGTCCGCATTCCTCAGGGTATCCTTGTACTGGACAAAAATTTCGCCGTCCGGGAATCTCTGCACGGTCACGTGGCCGAGCTGCTGTCCCAGGCACTGCGCGATCGATTCGGCGAGTTTCGGATGTGATGTCCCGCTGTAGAGTCGGATGTCTCTCGCGTTTCCTTCCATGGTGTCCTGTGTCTTTCCGTTCGTGGTTGAGGGGTTATGTTTGGCAGACACCCTGTCCGCGAGTCCGGAAATCAGCCGAACGCGAGTCCTTTTTTCGCAGCCGGAGCGAATGCTCCCCGACGCTGCGCCATGCCGGGATATTGAAAACGAGGCGGCACATCGGCCGGAAATCCCTGCGCATGAAAGAAAACCCCGCGGTCATGCGGGTCTTGCGACCCACCGAATCCGAACAGACGGATTAAGGTTTCTGTTTCAACGTGTCTAATTAATATAGACCGTATTTTCGGAAAATCAAGTCTGTTTTCGTTATTTTTCGCTCATTCCGTGACTTTTTCATGAGTTGCTCCCGATTCCCGTTTTTCCGGAACGTTTCATCCCAAAGAAAAATCTTCCGCATTTTTCGGATTCTTTCCTTCTTTTTCACTGGATTTTAGGGAAAAAGCTGTTACATTATCGGTGAATGGAATCACCGATCACTGTTTTTAGTTCAAAACAAACGAAAGGAACCCCCATGAAACACAAGGCTCTCATCGGCATCACCGCCGCGGCCGCCATCCTCTCGGCGGGCGCCGGGCTGGATGCGCAGAACCAGGACGCGCCGAAGACCATGACTGGCACGCTCGATCCCTCCAAGGTCAAGTTCGACATCAGCCCGACGATGTACGGCGTCTTCTTCGAGGACATCAACTTCGCGGCGGACGGCGGACTGTACGCCGAGCTCATCAAGAACCGTTCCTTCGAGTTCCCGAACGGGCTTTCAGGCTGGGAGACGGACGGCAAGGTCGAGGTCGTGAAAGGCCGCGAGGGCGACGTGCCGTTCCCGCGCAATCCGCATTTCGCGCGCCTGGCCGCCGAATCCCACCGCGACCAGTGGACCGCGCTTGACAACGGCGGATTCCGCGGCCTCGCGTTCGAGAAGGACAAGACCTATCATCTCTCCGTGACTGCTCGCCTCGCGCCCGGCACGACCGAACCGGTCAAGTTCGACGCCGCGTTCGTCCGCGAGGACGGCACGATGGAGGCCCGCACGCCGTTCACGGTGAACAGCCGCGAATGGAAGGAATACAAGGTGGACGTGAAGGCGGCCAGCACGCAGACGCGCGGCAAGTTCCGTCTGCTCCTGAACGGGCACCGGGGCACGGTCGACATGGACCATATCTCGCTCTTCCCCGAGGACACCTGGAAGGGGCGCGCGAACGGTCTCCGCAACGACCTCGCGCAGGCGATCGCCGACCTCAAGCCGAAGATCTTCCGTTTCCCCGGCGGCTGTATCATCGAGGGCACCACGCTCGACCAGCGCTACAACTGGAAAAACTCCGTCGGCCCGGTCGGCAACCGTCCGCTGAACGGCAACCGCTGGAACAACACGTTCGTCGACCACCTGACCCCGGACTACTTCCAGAGCTACGGCCTCGGCTTCTTCGAGTTCTTCGAGTTCTGCGAGGACATCGGGGCGGAACCGCTGCCCGTGCTCAATATCGGCCTCGCGTGCCAGTTCCAGAACGACGCGAACGACCTCACCGCGCAGGTCGCGCTCGACCAGCTCGGACCGTACATCCAGGACTGCCTCGACCTCATCGAATTCGCGAACGGACCCGTCACGTCCACCTGGGGCAAGCTTCGCGCCGACATGGGCCACCCGGAGCCGTTCAACCTGAAATACATGGGCATCGGCAACGAGCAGTGGGGCAAACTCTATACCGACCGCCTGCCGATCTTCCTGAGGGAAATCCGCGCGAAATATCCTGACATCAAGATCATCGGAAGCTCCGGCCCGAACCCGGACGGCGCGGATTTCGACTACCTCTGGCCGAAGATGCGCGAGTTCAAGGCGGACCTTGTCGACGAGCACTACTACCGCGATCCCGCGTGGTTCCTGAAGAACATCGGGCGCTACGACAAGTACGACCGCACCGGCCCGAAGGTCTTCGCCGGCGAATACGCCTGCCACGACAACCCGACCAACTCCCTCCGCGCAGCGCTCTGCGAAGCCGCGTTCCTGACCGGCGTCGAGCGCAACGCCGACGTCGTCCGCATGACCTCCTACGCGCCGCTCCTCGCCAACTACTACGCGTGGCAGTGGGCGCACGACATGATCTGGTTCGACAACACCACGGTCGTGAAGACGCCGAGCTATCTCGTGCAGAAACTCTACAGCACCAACGCCGGTACGCACACGCTCGACCTTTCCGACCTCGGGGCGCTGCCCGCCGACTGCTATTGCGGCGCGGTGCTCGACGAGACTGCGGACGGCAACAGCGTGATCGTGAAGTTCATCAACCTCGGCAAGACGGCGGTGCCGATCTCCATCAGCATCCCCGGCGCGGCCGACGGCGCGGAAGTCTCCGTGGTCGGCATCAAGGGCGATGACCCCGCAAACAAGAACGACCTCGCGAATCCCGAGCTCGTCAAGATCGAGGAATCCAAGCTGAAGATCGCCGCGGGCATCCTCGAAGCCAAACAGGCCCCGTTCAGCTTCATGGTCTACCGCGTCCCGGTCAAGAAATGATCCGCTGAAAAACAACCTGAATTCAAAAAACAGCCTCATGGCCTCGTTCGCGGGACCATGAGGTTTTTCAATGTCAGGGGGGATACTTTCAGAGGGGGAGCTCGACGGCCTCGCCGCGGACGAACGCCGTGTGCGAGGTCCAGCCGACGGAACGCGCAAGCCCGGCGGCGCGGTCGAAACCGTATGCGACGTGTTCCGGCTTGTGCGCGTCGGAGCCGAGCGTGATCTTCATCCCGGCGCGGAAGGCGGCGCGGAGGAGTTCGGGCGAGGGGTAAATCTCGTCCGCCGCCACACGGAGCCCGGCGGTGTTGAGTTCCAGACAAATGCCCTTCACGGCGGCGCATTCGTAGATTTCGGTCATGCGGCGCACGACGTTTTTGTAGTTCGAGGGGCGGAATCCGAATTTCTTCGGCAGGTCGGAGTGCGCCATGACGTTGAATCCGCCGAGCTCGACGAAATCTCTCAGGTCGGCCAGATAGTCGTCCCACACGGCGTCCACGCCGTAGCGCGGCCAGTCCGCGAGCTTGTCCGGGTCGTCGAACGCGAAATCGCCGACGTAGTGTACCGAGCCGATCAGGTAGTCGAACTTCTGGCGGAGCGGATCGAGCGCGGCGAATACCTCGTTCATGCGACCCGGTACATAGTCGAATTCGACGGCGGCGAGTACCTGCAAATTGGAACTTTCCGCGGCCGCGCGGAGCGAGTCGAGGATGCCGAAATAGCGCGGCAGATCATCCGGCGCCATGCGGAATTCGGCATCGTACCCTGCCGGCGCGGGGAAGTGGTCGGAAACGCCCCAGTACGCCAGCCTGGCTTTTTGAGCGGCGGCGAGGTATTCCTCCGGCGTGCCGGAGGCGTGTTTGCAGAGGGCGGTGTGCGTGTGGAGGTCCGCCCGGGGCGTCGCGGTTTGCGTGCTCATTACTTCTTTCCGGTGTTCGGATCGTCCTCGACGGAGCCATTGCCGTAGGGGTAGGGGAGGAACGACAGGTCTTTTTCCCCGATGGCGGCGGCGAGCGGCGCGCCGATCGTGTAGAGATAGCGGAATCCGTCGGACGCGACGGCGGAGACGAACAGCACGGAGGAGACGTAGCGCAGGATGGTCTGGGTGTCCCAGACGACCGGCGGTTCCTCGCCCTCCGCCACGCCGCCGTAGAGCTGCCAGTTGTCGACGGGGAAGATGAGGCGGCCGTCGCTGTCGGCGACCGCGGTGTCGATGCCGACGCGGACCACGCTGAAGCGGTTCTGCGTGGAAGAGGAGAGGATGGCGGCGATGCAGGCGAAAATGAGGTCGGAGCCGATCTTGTCCTCCAGGACCGCGCCGATGCAGAAGGAATCGGGGTGGAAATCGCGGTTTTCGGGGCGGTCGGGGAAGGTCTTCCGCATGAACTCGGCCATGCCGAAGAGGTCGGCGGGGTGCGCCTTGCGGTATTCCGCTTCGAGTTCGCGCCACTGCTTCTCCACGAACGACTGCTTGTCGTTGTCGAACCAGCACAGATGCAGGCGGATCAGCCCGGTGAGCAGGGAGATGGGGCGTTCGGGCGGCTGCATGAAGATGCGGCGGCGGGAACGCGCCATGAGGGCGTGCTGAAGCTGGCGGGTGCGTTTGCGGATGCGCGGATTGTCGGACTTCTGCATGTCGCGGAGGACCGGCTCCAGCGCGGTGCTGCCCTTCGTGAGCAGTTCGGCCATCGCCATGCTCGCGGACTGCTCGTTTTCGTCGTCGAGCAGTTCGACCAGGTATTTCATGTCGTTTTTGTCGTCGGGCTGGTTCATATTTCGGATAACAGCGTTGTTGCGTGCTGAGTTTTTGCTGGGGTTACGGATGGACGGGGAACTTGCCGCGGAGGGCGTTCTGCGCGATCTTTTTCACATCGTCGTCGAAATCGGACCGGATGATCCACTGGAGGAAATCCGGCGCGTTCGCGGCGACCTCGCGGAGCGTTTCGCCGTTGTGCCGTCCGAACGACACGACCGCTTCGCCGTTGCGCCATTTGAAGCGGCCGTTTTTGTCGACGTTGGCGGGGTTGACCGGATTGCAGAACGCGTGGAGCTCGTCGAGGGTCTGCGGGAACGCGGCGACGGTCTCGGGGAACTGGTCGGGGGACATCGCGGAGTAGCGTTCGAGCTGCGCCTCCAGGACTTCGAGCGAAGCCTGGGCGTCGGCGGCTGCTCCGTGCGCGCCTTCGAGCTTCTTTCCGCAGAAGAATTTGTAGGCGGCCGTGAGGTTGCGCGGCTCCATCTGGCAGAAGATCGTGTAGGAGTCGAAGATGCGGCGGCCCGCGGCGGAGAACTGGATGCCGCAGCGGGCGAACTCGCGCGTGAGCATCGGGATGTCGAACTTGCCGATGTTGTAGCCGCCGAGGTCGCATCCCTCGAAATAGATCGCGAGGCTGTGGGCGATCTGTCGGAACGTCGGGGCGTCCTTCACGTCCTCGTCGGAGATGTGGTGGACCGCGGTCGCCTCGGGCGGGATGGGCATTTCCGGGTTGATCAGACGGGATTTGGTCTCGCGCGTGCCGTCGGGCATGATCTTGATCACGGACAGCTCCACGATCCGGTCGACGAAAAGATTGACGCCGGTCGTTTCCAGGTCGAAAAAGATCAGCGGGACATTATCGGTAAGTTTCATACATTGGCCTCTTCTGAGAAAAACATGTTATAATACTATACCACAAAAAGCGGAAAAAGAAAACGAAGACGCGCGAAAAAACGGAAAAAGGGATGAAAACGGACTGTCTCCGGTTCGTTCTCCAGGACAGGCGCTCTTTCGAAAAGAAAGGAAAGGGACTTTTAACAGCCGATTCCCCGAAGGCTCATCAGGATCAGAAGATCGTGAAGGAAACACAGGGCAAGATAGAAAAAACAATTCATCAGGGCGCGGAAGAAAACGGGCTGCCTGCGGAACTGGTATTCGAAAAGGTTCCCCAGCATGAAACCGAACCATGTGATCTCGAACGCCAGATAGAGGAAAAAGCCGAGCTCCGCTCCGACACGGATCATGTCTAAAAGGAGAAAAACCCAGGGAACCATGAGCACATGAAGGACGATCAGAATGCACAGGGCCGACAAATGCCGCATGATGTTCTCTTTCCGGCGCGGCCATTTGCGGACGCGGAGCAGGAGTCTCAGCAGGGCGATGGCGCTGCCGATGCCGACGAGACCGAAGATCCCGTACAAACCGAAAAAAACAATAGCCTCTGACGAACCCATGCCCGGTTTCTTTCCGTTGATTTATGTTTTTTATATAATATAGCAGGCTATTTCCCAAAAGTCAAACGGGCGGAGATGCGAAAAAAAACGGAGATCAGCGACTGCCAAGGACGAAAAGGATAGGGAACAGATGGATCAGCAGATAGATGATGCCGAGGATCCTGGCGCACAGTAAAATGCCGCGGTCCCTGGCGGGCGCGACGTACTGGCAGGTCATAAAGCAGATGATCATGGAGGGCATCCATACGACGCTGAACGGCAGATAGATCAGGAATTGTCCCGTCATGTCGTTCGTGAACGTCCATGGCAGGAGGATCGCGCGGAAGAGGATCAGGACGAAGATCGCCAGCAGAGGCTTCTTCATCTCGGGGAAACGTTTCAGAATGAACAGCAGGACGGTGACGGCGGCGATGTCCGGAATCGTCGTAAAGATGAAAAGTTCCGGGGTCGCACGGAACCAATATGTCAGCCTGAGCCACAACTGGTATGCGTTCATGTTCCGGGTTCCTTACAGACTGGTTTACGGGAGGGGGATGGGACCGTCGGAATCGGGGAGGAGGATGAGGCCGTCGGAATTGGCGGACGTCTTCTTTTTCTGTTTGTCCGGGTTCAGGAGATTGTCCAGGAATTCGTCGCCGGACCGGAGCAGAATGACGTTCGTGCCGGCGTCCTCGCGGAGGTCGTCTTCGTGGCGGGGCAGGGGGATGGTCCGCAGACCGAGCTTTTTCGCCTCGGCCTCGGTGTATCCGACCGCGACGTCGCCCCAGCCTTTGCGGATGGCCTCCGGGATGACGGAGGATTCGGCGATTTTGTAGACGACCTGGAATCCGGCTTCGTTGGCGGCGCTCTTCACGTAGAGCAGATCGACCGGGTTTGCGCCGTCGCGGTAGAGGCAGATGAAGCCGCCCGTTGCGGAGATGAGCTGGGTACGCGTCGGGGAAACGTTGTCGGGGCCCGGTTTGGCGTCCTCGAACAGGGCGCAGGAGGATGCAGAAAAAAGGAGAAGAGCAAGCGCAACCAGAAAAACGCGTCTCATTTTTTCGTGGCTCCGCCGTTCCAGATGATTCGTTTCGACCAGCGCTTTTCACCCTGGATCTTGCCGACGGCGAAGCAGCTGCCGTTCGTGTCGATCACGCAGAACGCGTGGATGGCGTCATGGTAGAAGATGTATGCCGAGTCACCGGTCGTGGCGGGACGGAGCTGTTCGAGGATCACGCTGTCGACGGCCTCCAGCGAGGCGGGGTCGATGATGTCGATGCGCCCCTTGACCTTGAACGCGACGCCGATCTGGCTGTCCTGTTCCATAGGTACCGCGAAGCCCGCGCTGCGACCGTCGAGCGAATCCTTCACGGAGGAACGCACGAAGAGCGGCGGGGAGTCGTCGCGGTAGGCGGGGCAGAGAATGAAATCGGTCTGCGCGCCGTTGAGGAAATGGAAATCGACGGGCTTCCAGCCGAGGTCAAGCGAGGTGATGGATCTGCGCTTGTAGTTTGCGGCGGGGTTGAGGTCGAAATACTCGATGGCTTTCAGCGAGGCGGCGGCGAGGGACTTCCCGTCCGGCGTGATCGCAAGCGCCGAGGCGGGCGAGGCGGTCTCGAACGTGTGGAACGGGACCGCAGTGTCCTTGGCGATGGGGAGATGGATGCAGAAAACGGTCGAACCGAAGAAGCCGGAGCAGATGATCCGGTCCTGCATGGCGAGCAGCGCGACGTCTTCCGGCGCGAGTTTTTCGTTGAACGGGAACGAAAGCGGCAGGAAATCCTGTTCCTTTCCGACCGCGAGGTCGAGCGTGGCCAGCCCGAAGTCCTGTTTGAGCTTGAGCTGGGGGAACGCGATGGCGACCATCGTGGTGCTTCCGGGGACGAACGCAAGCTTCTTCAGCATGCGGCCGGTCGTGAACGTGCGGATGACCTGCCAGTTCGAGGTGTTGAAGAGGACGATGCGCGTGCCGTTCGGACCGAGGGCCGTACCGGTACGTTCGGCGATGGCGAGCACGGAACCGTCCTGTGATACGTCGAACGTATCAAGGCGCGCGCCGCGGAATCCCTGTGAGGCGAACGCCGGACGCCAGACGGAGACGGTTTCCGCTTCAGCGTCCGTGAGTTTTTCCGCGAGGGAATCGGCGGGAAGCTTCGAGGAAATCGGGATCTGGCGTCTGGACTCGCGGATCGGCTGAATGGAAGACTTCGGGACCGAACGGACATTGGAGGAATCCACCTCGATTTCGGGCAGCTTGTCTTCCTTGACCGTTTCGGGGTTCGTCTTCGGCGTGGCCGTGATGGAGAGCGTACCCTCGCGGATGCTGTTCCGTTCCGGGGCGTCTGCAGTGGGCGTTTCCGCCTTTTCAGGCCGGGATTGCGCCTGAACCTGCGGCGGAACCGGAGTCTTCAGTGCAGGCTGTTCCTGAGGTTGATTCGCCTCAACCCGTGCGGAAGGTTTTGCGGAGGCGGACACGGAATGATTCATCTGCGCGAAGACGACGCCGGAGACCGCCGCGATCACAATGATTGCGGCTGGCGTCAGAGCGAGTTTCGGGAAGGATCGTTTCATGTTTGCCTCCTTGTGCCGGGGTTGAGGTTAGTTTCGGCCTCAGATGGTGTAGAGCCAGCCGTGCGTATCTTCCAGTTCGCCTCTCTGGATGCCAGTGAGGCGGTCGTAGAGTCTCTGGGAGATCGGGCCGCATTCGTGGCCGTATTCGATGACCTTGCCGTGGATGGTGACGGAGGAGATCGGGGTGATGACGACGGCGGTGCCGCAGGCGTCGACTTCGGCGAAGGTCGGGAGTTCCTCTTCGGCGACGATCGGGCGTTTCTCGACGGTGAGGCCGAGGTCGCGTGCGACCTGCATGAGAGACATGTTGGTCACGCTGGGGAGGATGGACGGGGAATCGCTGGTGACGTACTTGCCGTCCTTCGTGATGGCGAGGAAGTTGCTGGTGCCGAATTCGTCGATGTACTTGTGCTCGCGCGGATCGAGGAAGAGCGGGATGGGGAATCCGGCCTTCTTGGCGAGCTTGGCGGGCATGAGGGACGCGCCGTAGTTGCCGGCGACCTTGTACTGGCCCATGCCCTTCGGGGCGGCGCGGTCGAAATCCTCGATGACGAGCGCGGGAACGCCCTTCAGCCCATCCTTGTAGTACGCGCCGACGGGCATGACCATGATGAGGAAATCGTATTCATTGGCGGGGGCGACGCCGATCTGCGGGCCGGTGCCGATGAAAAGCGGACGGATGTACATGGAGCCGCCGGATTCGCAGGGCGGGACGTAGTCGATGTTGTCGAGCACGACGCGGTGGATGGCTTCGAGGTACATTTCCTCGGGGATCTCAGGGTGGAGCAGCTGGTGTCCGGTGCGGTTCATGCGCTTGATGTTTTCCCAGGGACGGAAGACGCGGACCTTTCCGTCCTTGCAGCGGAACGCCTTCATGCCTTCGAAGCAGGCCTGGCCGTAGTGGAGGCAGGTGGCCGCGATGCTCATGGAGATGGTGGGATCAGTTCTGAGTTCGCCTTTGTCCCAGGCGCCGTCTTTCCAGTGGAAGGCGATGTGGGAGCGGGTGGGCATGAAACCGAAAGAGAGAGCCGACCAGTCGATGTCG
>CACYHQ010000026.1 GCA_902774245.1 uncultured bacterium | reverse complement strand
CCGCACTGTTCCAGCCCCATGGACTCCAGGATGTACGCGACCGAGTCGCCGATGGCGGGCGTGGGCGCGAGCGAGAGGTCCACGATGCCGAACGGCACGCCGAGGCGGTTCGAGGCTTCGCGCGCGACGAGCTGGCCAACGCGGGTGATCTTGAACGCGGTCTTCTTGATGATCTCGGCGATCTCGGCGAGCGAGCAGTAGTCGCCCGCGCGGCGGATGGCGGACGCCACGACGCCGGGGCCGGACACGCCCACGTTGATGACCGTTTCGGGTTCGCCGAGGCCGTGGAACGCGCCCGCCATGAAGGGGTTGTCCTCCGGGGCGTTCGCGAAGACGACGAGCTTGGCGCAGCCGATGGACCCGCGGTCGGCGGTGAGTTCGGCGGTGCGGCGCACCACGCGCCCCATTTCCGCCACGGCGTCCATGTTGATGCCAGCCTTGGTGGAGGCGACGTTCACGGACGAACAGACCAGCTCCGTGCTGGCGAGCGCCTCCGGGATGGATTCGATGAGCACGCGGCTGCCGTCGGACGCGCCTTTCTGCACGAGCGCGCTGTAGCCGCCGATGAAGTTGATGCCAAGCTCGTGCGCCGCCCGGTCGAGCGCCTGCGCGATGCCGACCGCGCCGTCCCGCGTGAGACGGCCGCAGAGAAGTGCGGCGGGAGTCACGGACACGCGCTTGTTGATGATCGGGATGCCGTACATCTTTTCGATGTCGCAGCCGACCTTCACGAGGTTGTGGGCGCGCGACATGACCTTGTCGTAGATGTTGTCCGCCAGGCGGCGCGGGTCGTCGCTCTGGCAGTCGTACAGCGAGATGCCGAGCGTGATCGTGCGGACGTCGAGGCATTCCTCGCGGATCATGTTCAGCGTTTCGAGGATGTCGGATTTATCGAGCATGGGACGCGCTCCGTTCAGATCTTGTGCATGGTGTTGAAGATGTCCTCGTGCATGGTGAGGATCTTCAGGTTGTTCGCGCTGCCGATGCGGGTCATGGCGTCCACGAAATCCGGGAACGGCACGGTGATGCCGTCGATGTCCGTGATCATGATCATGGTGAAATAGTCCTGCAGCACGGTCTGGGAGATGTCGAGGATGTTGACGCCGCAGCGGGCGCACTCCGCGCTGACTTTCGCGATGATGCCGACGGTGTCCTTGCCGATGACGGAGATGACAGCTTTCATGGGACGTACCTTTCCGAACTTCCGTTCGATGTGTTCGATCCGGGGCGTGCGCCGAGCTCAGATTCAAGCCGGCCGGAACCGGTTCGGACTGACCTGATACGCGCGCCGCCAGTTGTGATGGATAAAAAAATATCCATTTAAAATACACCCTCCTCACAGGAAAATCAACTTAAAACCGGGATAATCCGTTCAGACGATGCATTCTCCATGCTATTTCCCGAGAAGCATGGCTGTTTTCGATTGATCCGGTCCGGGATAAGCACCCACCTCAGATACGATGAATCCCGACCGTTTGCCGGTTATTCTTATTTTGCCGCAAACGCGAATCGGATCGTCTGGAAAAGAGATTTCGCCGCAGCCTTGAAAAGCTTCCATTTCTTGATGGAAACTTCCCCGGTCTGACGATCTTTCTGAGGCACACGGGATTCATAGCAACGCATTTTCTTCCGTGCGGCCAATCCGGAGATAATGACATTCGGCGCAAACGTGTCGTCCGGGATCGCATCATATAACCCAGCAAACACGGAAGCCCTCATCAGTCTGTACGGAGTATTGACATCCCAAATGCCGCCGCAACCATAAAAGAGCTTGACGGTAAGACGAGATACAGCCGAAATGATCTTTCTTGGAAGGGCCTGTTTCCGGCCGTCCCGGATCCCGACCAGGAAATCATAATCGTTTCGCTTCTCCCAAAGGCCTGCAAAACCCTCCGGCCCCATTTCATCGTCCGAGTCGATCTGGAAGATCCAATCGTATCCGGCGGCGGCCGCTTCGCGGTATCCCAGCAGGATCGTCGGCCCATGTCCGCCGTTCGGTTTCGTATGGGCAATCACTTTTCCCGGATACTCTTCCGCCTTCTTTTGAATGACTTTGAACGAATCGTCTTTCGAACCGTCATTATACGGATTGATCGTGTAGTCAATGCCAAGCTGATCCATTGCCCTGACCCATTTGTCCAGGACATGGCCGATGGCTTCCTCTTCATTGTAAACCGGCATCACGATCGCAAGTTTATCCATGATAATTCTCCTTGATTCGGGACTCGAAGCAATCCAGAGCGGCCAGGACGGCTTTATCCATATCCCAGTACCGGTAACACCCCAACCTGCCGCCGAATATGACATTCGGATTCCTCCGGGCAAGTTCCTGGTATTGTTTCAGCAACGCCTGATTTCTGCCGGTATTCACAGGATAATAGGCTTCCATGCCGTGACTCCATGTTTTTGAATATTCCTTGCAGATGACGGTCTTATCCGAGTCAAACGGCTCACGGCGTTCCGGATGGTAATGCTTGAACTCATGGATGCGTGTAAAGGGGACCTCCGCATCCGTATAGTTCACGACGGTGGTTCCCTGATAATCCCTGCAACGATGCGTTTCCCATTCAAACCGGAGACTGCGCCATTCCAGCATGCCGAACCGGTAATCGAAGAACTCATCGATCATCCCCGTATAAATGACAGTCGAATCCGGAGATATTTCATGTCGGATCGATTTGAAATCGGTATTCAGCAGCAGACTGATCCGCGGATCGCTCAGGATACGTTCAAACAATTTGAAGTATCCGTCTTTCGGGACACCCTGATATGGATCACTGAAATAATCCGTGTTAAAACTAGTTCGAACGGGAAGCCGGCTGATGATGTCGGGCGGCAGATCGCGCGGGTCTTTTTCCCACTGTTTTGCCGTATAACCCTTTATAAACTTTTCGTAAAGCTCTCTCCCGATCAGGGCAATCGCTTTTTCCTCCAAATTAGTCGCAGTTGCGGGATCCGTCTTCTCCCCGGAAAGCAACCTCTGCGCCTCTTCCGGTGTGATGAACCGCTGATGAACGTCGCACAGGGTTTTTAAGTTGATCGGCAGAAAATAGATCTTCCCGCCGCTGACGGCCAGGACCTTGTGCCGGTAGCCGGTGAAAGCTCCGAATTGCGTGATGTACTCCCAGACCGCATCGCTGGACGTATGGAAAATATGGGAGCCGTACCGGTGGCATTCGATCCCCGTTTCCCGGTCGATCTCGGAATAACAGTTGCCCCCGGCATGGCCACGTTTTTCGATCACGGTGACCGGTTCATTCAGGACGGACGCGATACGCTCGGCTACGACGGAGCCAAATACGCCCGCGCCGACAACGATGTATTTCGTATTCAACATGTGATCGCCGTGTTCCTGAAAGATATGATTTTGCTTCGTTGAGAATTCTGATACAAAAAACTGAAATCCGATTCATCCGTGGTTGGAAATCCGTTACGAACTATAATCTATCATTGATTTGGAGAAAATCAAGTTCAGAAATTCTTTTTTCCCGTTTTTGGATTCATGGGTATCGCTTTATTTGCATCCGGACCATTGACGCCTGGAGTTTTTCTGTTTTTTGGAGTGAATCCGGCGGATTTCCATGCGCTTTGCGCTTGACTTCCCGCGTTCCGCTGTTATATTACTTTTCGATACGCAATTATTTGTTTTACGAAATCACAGAAAGGACCTCTTACCATGGCAAATACCGTACGAAACGCCGCCCTCGGACTGCTCCTCGGAGTCACTGCCGCGATCACCGCCGCCGCTGACGACGGCAGCAAGCTCTGGCTTCAGTCGCCCATGCCAGACAAAGATGTCGTGAAGCTCGAAAAACCCGTCAGCGACACACTGCACATCGCCCTCTCCGAGCTCGCACGATTCAAACAGCGCAAGTGGGCGGTCATGACCGACAAACACCGTACCGATCTCGGCGAAGAAGGGTTCGAGATCCGCATCATGGACGACACGGTGAAGATCATCGCGCAGACCGACCGCGGCATTCTGTACGGCGCCTACCATCTGCTGCGGCATCAGGCGTGCGGCACCGTGGTCACGGACAATTTCTACGTGAAGGAGGTCCCGTACTACAAATACCGCATGCTGAACCACTGGGACAACCTCGACGGCACCATTGAGCGAGGCTATGCCGGAAACTCCATCTGGAAGTGGGACGAGCTCCCCGGGACCATCTCGCCGCGTTACGCCGAATACGCCCGCGCGAACGCCTCGATCGGCATCAACGCGACCGTGCTGAACAACGTGAACGCGTCGCCGAAGATGCTGGAACCGGAGAATCTGGCGAAAGTGAAAGCCATCGCCGACGTGCTGCGACCGTACGGCATCCGCGTCTTCCTCTCCGCGAACTTCGCCTCGCCCATGGTCATCGGCAAGCTGAAGGACGCCGACCCGCTGAAGCCCGAAGTCGCCGCCTGGTGGAAAACAAAGGCGAAGGAGATCTACGACCTGATCCCCGATTTCGGCGGATTCCTGGTGAAGGCGAACAGCGAAGGCCAGCCCGGCCCGTGCGACTATGGCCGCACCCACGCCGACGGCGCGAACGTGCTCGCCGACGCCCTGAAGCCCTACGGCGGCGTGGTCATCTGGCGCGCCTTCGTGTATGGACAGAAGCCGCAGGAACGCGTCCAGCAGGCCCTGCTTGAATTCCAGCCGCTCGAAGGCAAGTTCCGCGACAACGTGATCGTGCAGGCGAAGAACGGCCCGCTCGACTTCCAGCCCTGCGAACCCTTCCACCCGCTCTTCGGCAAGATCACGAAGATCCCGCTCGCGATGGAGTTCCAGATCACGCAGGAATACCTCGGTCAGTCCAATCACCTCGCCTACCTCGCCACGCTGTGGAAGGAAGTCCTCGACAGCGACACCTACCAGTACGGACCCGGCAGCACCGTCGCGAAGAAGATCCACGAGTCCGGCATGATCGCCGGCGTGGCCAACATCGGCGACGACGTGAACTGGACCCGCCACCCGTTCGCGCAGGCCAACTGGTACGCGTTCGGCCGCCTCGCCTGGAATCCGGACCTGAAGGCCGAAGACATCGCGAAGGAATGGCTCGCGCAGACCTTCACCTCGAATCCGGCGTTCGTCGAGCCCGTGTGCGACATGATGATGAGCAGCGTCCCGGCCATCCGCCAGTACATGATGCCGCTCGGACTCGCCCACATCTTCGCCTCCACGCTCGGCAACCACTACGGACCCGGCCCGTGGCTCTACCAGACCGGAAACGAATCCTTCCTCAAGTACGCATCGCTCCTCTCCACCAACGAAAACGTCCCCGGCCGCAAGGTCTTCGACGCCACGGAGACCGAGCTCGGCGCCGACCGCACCCGCAAGGGCACCGGCACCGTGATGCAGTACAACGCCCCGCTCTGCGACCAGTTCAACGACCTCAAGACCTGCCCCGAACGCTACTGGCTCTGGTTCCACCGTCTCGGCTGGAAACAGAAGATGCCCACCGGCGACACCTTCTGGGAACACCTCTGCGGCCAGTTCGAATCCGGCGCGAAGACCGCCGCCACCTACCCCGGCGTCTGGGAATCCGTCAAGATGTACGTCGATCCCGAACGCTACGATCTCGTGCTCGGCCGCCTGAAACTCCAGGCGCGCGAAGCCGTCTGGTGGAAGGACGCCTGCATCCTCTTCTACCAGAGCGTCAACCACCTCGACCTGCCGAAGGGAATCACGCCCCCGATCTACGACCTCGCGAAACTCAAACGCATCAGCTTCCCCTCCAACGTGCATTTCTGCCCGAAACCCGAGGACGTGAACAAGGCCCTCGACGGCGCGCTCAAGAAATAAGGAGGCATAGCCTCCACTTGGATAGTGCTGGGCTTCGCCTCCGGCACAGAATAGCAAAAAAGCCTCCGGAACGGCATGAACGCTGTCCCGGAGTTTTTTCTCGAAAAAAAGGAAAAAATCTCTGTTTCGACTTGAAAAAACCCAAGCGTAGGGTTATAGTAATACAAAACCATTCCCACACACGGATTCTTATGCCTAAGTTTTTCGCCTTTCTCGGTTTTTGGATCGGACGTTTTTCGGATGAAGAAAAACGTCCTCATGTCCATGTGCTGAAACTCGGCTCGGAGGAATCCATGAAGGTTTGGCTTGAACCGGAGATCGAGGTGGAATATATCCGCGGGATCAACACCTCGACCGCTAATAAAATCCTGTCCGAAATAAGGAGCCGCAGAAATGAATGTCTCGACCAATGGTATGCCTGTGAGCGCAAAAGTCGTTGAGCTGACGAAAGACTGCATGATGGTCAGTCATTGCGGCAGGATCTACCGGATTGACTTTGACCGTTATCCGTATTTCCGCAGCTGCTTCCTCAACGAACTGTACAATGTTCAGGCGAGCGCGGAAGGACTTCACTGGCCCGACGCTGACATCGACCTGGAAGTGAAATATATCGAAAACCCGCCGGAGGAAGCGAGCATCGTGGACGAGGAGTGGTGGAAAGCGCAGAGAAAACGCCTTTTGGCACGCCTCGGTTCCGTCGGCGGGGCGGTGAAATCCGAGCGCAAGGCCGCCGCCAGCCGCCGCAACGGATTGAAGGGCGGACGACCGCGCAAACAGACGGAACGACGCAAGACCGCAGCAGCACGAAAGGCGACACGGCCCACCGCCTGAAAGACAGCTGAGCTACAAAAAAACTCCTGGATGGCTGAACACTGTCCCGGAGGCGTTTCTTTCATATGTTCATTTTCGGCGGTTAGACCTGCCGGATTATCAGTCTTTCAATTGCTTAAAGCTTCGATCTTTTTAAAATCTTTTTTGCTTCCGGGTTTCCCAATTTTGCACTCTTGCGAAGCCATTTGATTCCTTCCGCTTTGTTCTCATTCACACCTTCCCCCAGCATATAACAACCTGAAAGAGCAGCCATTGCATACGTATTTCCCTGTTCCGCCGCCTTGCGATACCATTTGACGGCTTCCTCTTTGTCTTCGTCAACACCTTCGCCTTTGAAATAACAATTCCCGAGATTGAACTGCGCTTCCGGGATTCCCTGTTCAGCGGCCTTTCGAAAACATTTGACGGCTTCCTCTTTGTCTTCGTCAACACCTTCGCCTTTAAAAAAACAAATGGCCAATTGGTTCTGCGCTTCCGGGATTCCCTGTTCCGCCGCCTTGCGATACCATTTGACTGCTTCCTCTTTGTTCTCTTCCACACCCTCGCCGTCATAGTAACAATAGCCAAGGCCGCACTGTCCCTTCGCGTGATCCTGTTCGGCGGCTTTGCGATAATACTCAAAGGCAACGCCATAGTCTTTGCTTATGCCTTCGCCGTGATAGCAACATCTCCCGAACATAAATTGAGCGTCAGCGTGCCCCTGTTCGGCGGCTTTGCGATACCAGTCGGCGGCGGCAAAGAAATCTTTTCTTACGCCGTTGCCGTTATAATAGCATTCGGCGAGCTTGTATTGCGCCTCGGAATCGCCCTGCATCGCGGCTTCATAGTACCCCTTCGCCGGTTCTCCCACATGGAACCAGTAGAAGAGGAAGCCCGCGCCCCCCAGGAGCATGAGAACTAAAACAAGGATAAACACAACCAGTCCGGAGCGTTTGCCCCGGCTTTGATTCTCCAGCTCTGTTCCGTTCACAAACTACCTCCGAAGAAACAGACGTTTGTTCTTTTTGCCCGGTCGAACCCCGGGCGGCTTTTTTGTTTCGCTTAATTGAAGCCGTCGCGGCGCTCCGCGATCATGGTGCGGGCGAGGTCCTGAAGGATCAGTGAGCCCTTCGTGTCGAATCCGATCTCGGCGTTCCAGTCGGTGCGCTCGGTGAGCCAGTGGATCAGCTCCACATTGGCCCACGGGACCACGCGGACGGTTTCCTGCCCCACGTTGATCTGGCTTTTCATGCCGTCCACGATGCGTGCGAAGTGGAACGAGCGGCCCTGCACGGCGATGTAGCTTTCGTTCTCCTCGACCACGCGCCCGATGAGGATGTGCGTGTGTGCGCCGGGATAATCTTTCTTGCAGCGGAGACGGATCGTTTTTCCCTTCAGATAGCTGGTCATTCTGTACCTCCAGATACGGCGGTTTGCCGGTTGTTTTGTTGTTGTGCGGATTGCGTTTCGATAATACTATACCGCCATTTTGCGAAAAAGAAATGGCGGGAACGCATTTTTGTGCGTTTTTTCCGGCATCCGCGCGGATCATCCGGTCATAAAATCTTGAAAAACCCGGAAAAGAAACTATATTTAATACCCGAATCTGTTCAAAAACAATCCCCGAATCTGATCGGAGAAGGCGCAAACGCCATATCACAGGAAAGGAATCCCCTCCGCATGTCCGAGAATGAGAAAAATGACAGGACGAAATTTTCGGTTTTCAGCCTCGTGCTGGCCGTGGTCCTGATCGCCGTGGTCCTGATCGCCGTCCGGGCGATGATCCACCGGGAACCGCCCCCGACCGTGCAGACGCTCATGGCCGCGCTGAACGTCCCGGCGTCGGTGTCCGTGGACGACGGTTTGCGCGAGGCGGTGCAGGAGAATTTCCAGAACGAGTTTCCCGCGCTGTACGGGATCGACCTGACGAAGGACGAGGCCGCGTATTTCTCGAACCTGCTGAAGGAAAATAAGGCGCAATTCGAGACCGAGCCGTTTCTCCGCGACATGCTCAAAAGCGAATGCATCCGCCGGAGCCTTCCCGAGGAAAGCATGATCCGTCAGCTCATCGGCATCCGCGATCCCGCCGAACAGGAGAAGATCCGCGCCGAATGGACCGCCGCCGGACAGGCCGCCGTGCTGAGGTCGGAGGAGTTCATCCGCGCCATGGAGCCGGTCTACCGGAAGTTCTTCGAATGGTGGACGCCGCGCCACCCGGAATACGAGGGCATCGCCTGCGGCATCACACTCTCGGACGATCATGACGCGCTGGTGGACCAGTTCGCCGTGTTGCTCCGGCGCGAGCTCGCGGTCCTCACGGCGCAGCAGCTTTCGACGCACCTCGGGACCGACCTGCGCCAGCACGGCAAGGTCCTCTCCGACGCGAAAATGCAGCAGGCGTTCGCGCTCTTCCTGCGCCTCGGCAAGGAACGTTACACGGCGGAGCGGGCGCGCAAGATATCGGACGCGGTCGTGAAGGAGGCCGAGCTCACTGACGACGAGATCTTCCACTGCATGATTCTGAGGGACCGTAAGCTCACCGAAGAACGCCTCGGGATCATCCGGGACGTCCAGATGCGCTATCTGACGACCAGCACGCTCGACGGCATTTCCTCGGAGGCCGTTTCCGAGATCCAGAAGGAACTCCAGGCGATCACGGGCCTCGAATCCGCGCAGTAAAATAACACACTCACCTCAAAAGAAGGCCACGCACACGATCATGCCGGAAGACACCCCCGCACCCATGCCGCTTTTCACCAAAGACGAGCTCAAGCAGTTCCGTTACAAATGCTCGCACAAACTCGCCATCTCCATGACCGTCGGCGCGATCTACCTGCTCGGCATGACCGTGTTCTTCGTCAACAAGGCCGCGCACAACGCCCCCGGGCATGACAAGCTCCAGTATTACGGGTTCGCCGCCGCGGGCTACGTGGTCATCGTCGGCCTCATCGCCATGATCGTGCGCCGCAGCCAGTCGCTCAATTTCTCGCGCTTCCTGCAGGGATGCGTCAGGTTCGACAACTTCGGGTACATGCTCGAATACGTCGAACTCCGCATGCCGGAACCCTTCTCGCCGCGCTTCCTGAAGTACCCCGTCCACCTGATGATCCTCGGCAAGGTGCTGGAACACTCTGAAAAGAAGGAGAACGTCGAGGCCGGACACCGCATGGTCGCCGCCTCAGCCGACCGCGATCCCGCGCTGGAACCGTACCGTGAGGCCGAACTCGCCGAGCTGATGAAATATCACGAGACGTTTCTCGCCGCGCACCAGGAAATGCTGCGCGAATGGCACAACGCCGAGAGTTTCCACCGCCTGCTCGTGCACCTCATCCTGCCCGTCGTGATCATCGTGGGCGTCATCTCCTTCATCCTGAAGGGCTGCGAGCCGCCCGAGCTTGTGGAGCAGAAGGCGAAAGCGGCCGCCGCGGAATCCGTACAGAAAACGGACGCCACCGCAAACACCAACGGGGAAAACGAGGTTCAAACGGAAGCCGCGCCCGCCGTTGAAGCGGACTCCCCGGCGGTCACTGCGCCGGCGACGGAGACAGCTCCACAGGCCTGACCGCGGCCTTCATGGTCAGCAGGTCGGCTGCCAGACGCAGCACGGGATCGCCGTCGAGCTTGTCGGGCGATTCCTTCAGCTGGTCGTAGTCCAGACGCGCCTCGGACGTTTTTTCCAGATCCGGCTTCAGCGCGTACGGCGAGATCCCGGAATACTTCGCGGGCGGATTCGGCACGAACCACGCGACGTCGTTGACGGTAATGCGCTTCACGGGGAAGACGGATCCCGCCGTCTCCGTGCCGATCAGGACGGCTCCGCAATCGCGCCGCAGGACTGCCGCCAGAAGCTCGCCCATACCGGACGTCTTACCGGAGACCAGCACCATGACCGGACATTTGAGCTTGCGCGCGGACTCCGCCAGAGATTCCACAGTGCTGTAGTCGCCGTAAAAGGCATTCCGCAGGTCGAAGATCACGCCGGACGCATCCGGTTTGCCGCCTCTTTCGTCGAGCGATTTCACCGCCTCGGGCACGGTCTGCGCCGTCAGGCCGTCGAACCGGAGATACAGAAACTTTTTCCCGGTGAGCTCAAGCGCCGGCCAGGGTTTCACGTCGACATTCGGCCCGGCGGCGGTCGTTTTCCCGTTTGCGGAGCTGGAAACGAGGACCGCGCCGCTGTCCAGTGCGCGCATCACGCGGGCAAGCGCCTCCTCGCGCGGGAGCTCCGCCATGCGGCGGTACGTCTCCGGCGCTTCGTCCTGGATCGCCTCGATCAGATCGACGATCCGTTCCTCCAGCGTGAGCGGGGGGATGACGCGGCGTTCGGGCGCGTCCTGAGCGGGGGGCGCATCCGGCGCGTCCTGTGCGAGAACGGGCGCGGACAGAAACAGAAGGACCGGCAGGCAGACTGCCGGGGAAAAAGAAAGCAGTTTCATGGGATTCGACTCCATCGGGAAAGGTTTGCGCGGCACGGAAGAGATGCGGAGCGAACGCGCGCACTATCTAATATTGCCGTAAAATCCGGTTTTTCAAGCGCGTCCGGTTGATTTTTGGGAAAAAGCGCTGTAAATTATTTGAGACGACCTTGAACAGAAACCGCGGCCCCTCCGCTTCTCTTGAGACCTCTTTTCCGCCCATGACCATCACGATCGACCTCCCGCCCATCCCCGCCGCGAAAGCATCTTCCGGCATCGACCGCGAACTCGCGCCACTTGTCGCGCGTGCTGCCTGCATCCGCCCGGAAGACGTGCTGGGCTACCGGATCGTGCGGAAGAGCATCGACGCGCGGAAAAAGCCCGCCGTGGCGCTGCTGTTCCGTGTGGACGCCGATCTTGCGGAAGGCGTCCGCCCCTCCGGCGGCCCGAACGTGAAGCCGTACGTCCCGCGCGAAAAATACCGTCCGTTCGAGGGGAAGACCGCGCTGCGGAATCCGCTCGTGATCGGCGCGGGTCCCGCGGGGCTGTTCGCCGCGCTGGTCCTGGCGCAGGCCGGATGCGAGCCCGTCGTGCTGGAACGCGGCCGCGACGTGGACCGCCGCAGACGCGACATCGAATCGTTCCGCGCCTCGCGCACGCCCGATCCGGAGAGCAATTACCTGTACGGCGAAGGCGGCGCGGGCACATGGTCCGACGGCAAACTCTTCACGCGCATCCACGAGCCCGCCGTGATGTACGTGCTGGATACGCTCGCGGAATGCGGCGCGGACCCGTCCATCACCTATTTCAGCCATCCGCACCTCGGATCCGACCGTCTGCCCGGCATCATCGCCGCGCTCCGCGAGAAGATCAAAAGCCTCGGCGGCACGTTCCGCTGGGATTCGCGCGTCGACGAGCTGCTGATCCGCGACGGCGTATGCCGCGGCGTACGTCTGGCGAACGGCGAAGCGCTCGAATCGGACGTGGTGATCACGGCAGCCGGACACAGCGCGCGCACGTTCACACGGTCGCTTTTCGGGCGTGTCAACTCGTCCATGAAGGGCTTCCAGATCGGCATCCGCATCGAGCATCCGCAGGAGTTCATCAACTCCGCCCAGTACGGCATGGCGGTCCCGCCGGAGTCCGTCGGCGCCGCGCCGTACCAGGTCGTGAGCCGTCCCTCGCAGGACGGCCGCATCGACGGCGCCGCGAGTTTCTGCATGTGCCCCGGCGGCGAGATCATCGCGGCCGTGACCGACGCCGACCATCTCTCGACCAACGGCATGAGCAACGCCGCGCGCGACGGCAAGTTCGCCAACGCCGCGCTCATCACCACGATCCCCTCCGACACGTTCGCTTCGCCCGGCGACGCGTTTGCGTTCCTCGACGACCTCGAACTCCGGCTCTCGCAGGCGGGCGGCGGCGGATGCGTCGCCCCGGCGCAGACCGCGCACGATTTCCTGAACGGAAAAAACGGGCGTCTGCCCTCTGAAACCTCCTACTGGTTCGGCCTCGCGCCCGCCCGCCTCGATTCCGTCATGCCCGCTCCGGTCACGGCCTCCCTCCGGCGCGCGCTCGTGCACTTCGACAAGCTCATGCCGGGTTTCCTCGACCGCGGCGTGATGATCGGCGGCGAGACGCATGTGTCAAGCCCGGTACGCTTCGACCGTGACCGCGCGATGTACAAGTCGAGCGTGGAAGGGCTGTATTTCTGCGGCGAAGGCGCGGGTTTCGCGGGGGGGATCGTGTCCGCCGCCGTGGACGGTCTGCACACCGCCGACGCCGCCCTGGCGAACCATCCGTAATCCATCCGCAATCCTCCGCAATTCTCCCGCGCCGTTATCGTTTCAGCCTGTACGCGCCCGCCGTTTTTTGCGAATCGAAAAATAAAAATCTCATTTGCAAACCCCGCGCACATGTGATATATTATTTTTATACCCCGTTTTTCCCTGAGATAAGGACCGCCCCATGCTCCGTTTCGCCTGCCCCTTCTGCCATTTCCAGATCTCCGTCGAAGAGTCCGACGCCGGAGGCCGTATCGTATGCCCGGCGTGCAGCAAGACGGTCGCGATCCCGGCCACGCGCTTCGACAACGGCTGCATTATCGGCGACTTCATCATCCAGAGCCGCATCGGGTCGGGGTCCGCCGGGATCGTGTTCCTGGCGCAGCAGATTTCGCTGGAACGCGAGGTCGCGCTGAAGGTGCTGTCCCACAAGAATATGACCGAAAAGGGCGTGGCGACGTTCCTGAACGAAGCCCGCGCCGCCGCCAAGCTCAGCCACGTCAACCTCGTGCAGTCCTACGCGGTCGGCGAGGATGACGGCTACAGCTACATGGCAATGACCTACATCAAGGGCGAATCGCTGAAATCCCGCCTGAAACGCGAGAAGCGCATCCCGATCGACGAGGCGCTGCACATCGTCCAGCAGGTCGCCGAGGCTCTCTGCTACGCCTGGAACGAAAGCCGCCTGATCCACCGCGACGTGAAGCCCGACAACATCATGATCACCGACGACGGCATCGTCAAGCTCACCGACCTCGGCCTCGCCATGAACCAGAAGGACTGGTCCGAGGACATGGACATCTCCGGCAGCCCGTCCTACATGAGCCCGGAGCAGTTCGCCGGCGAGCCGCTCGACACGCGCAGCGACATCTACAGCCTCGGCGTGACGCTCTACCAGATGATCACCGGCTCGCTCCCGTTCCGCGCCGTCTCCATCAGCACGCTCGCGAACCAGCATTTCAACCAGAAGCCCGAGCCGCCCGAGCATTTCGTGCCCGGCCTGCCCTCGACCGTCTCCGCCCTCATCAAAAAGATGATGGCCAAGAAGCCGTCGAAACGCTACGCCGACATGGAGGAGCTGCTGGACGCCATCTGGCGGCTGCGCCAGATCACCGCCCCGAGCCGCAACCTCGTGCCGGACGTCCACACGATCTCCATCCGCCGTCTGAACTACGAGATCCAGACGGAGTACATGAACAACAAGCGCAAGCAGGAGCGCATTCAGAAAAAACAGCGCGACGAGACGAAGATGCCGTGGTACGCCCGGACCGCGCTCGTCCTGATCCCCCTCGCCCTGCTCGCGGCGCTCGCCGTCCATTTCTTCTCCGACTTCCAGCAACGTTCCCTCGAGCGCTCCATGTTCGCGAACGTCGACGCCTTCGAACGCCTCGCCGCCAACCCGGACATCCCCGTGGAGCGCCTGAACGCCGAATCCGCGACGCTGATCAGGGAGTTCACGAAAAAGGACGCCGTCCGCAGCGACCGCATCGGCCGTTACGTGCTGTCCCACATCAATTATCTGCTCAGTCTGCGCACGGACAAGGAAAAACCCGCCGACGGCCCCGTGGTCACCACCGAGACCACCGCCGCCCTCGAAAACCAGGTCAGCCTGCTGAACGACGAGATCGCCAACCTGAAGACCAAGGTCGTCCCCCGCCTCAAGGAGGAAATCGACGCCGCGATCAAAGAAGGCGAAGTCTATCATTCCGACCTCATTTCCGCGCAGCACGACCTCGTGAAAAGCAAGGCCGACTACAACGCCCTGAGCAAGACCCGCGAGGAGGAACTCGCCGCCGCGGACGAACAGAAGCTCAACATGATGCGTCAGCGTCTGCATCAGCTCGTTATCACGCAGCGTTTCTCCCTCGCGCGCCAGATGCTCACGACCGAGCTGCTCCGTTCGCCGCGCCTCGAGGAATGGTGTACGGAGATGATGCGCAGGATCAATTTCCTGGACCGCGTCTATGCCGTGTTCTCCGGCGACGACGTCGACCTGGAGAAGCTTACGCAGGAGGAGGCGAAGGCCGCCTACATCGAGCTTTACGGCGACGACGGGCGGACCTCCGAAACAATCCTCTGCGCGTTCGAGACCCTGCGCGGAAACTACGACAAAGCCGCCCAGCTGAGACCGGCGGACCCCGAGATCCCCGCAACCGCGAACGCCGTCGCGGAGGAACTCGTCTCCGCCGCCCGTACCCTCCACGCGATGGGCGAAAAGAAGCTTCCGGCGATGTTCGCGAAAACCATGTCGCGCCTGCCGAAGACGCCTCAGACGACCGCCGCGGCCGCCACGATCAACGTGCTCTTCGCCGGTTTCCCTCAGAAGAACTGAATCGAATCCCCCTCTTTTTTTCCAAAAAAAGCACCGGAACCATGTCAGGACCGGTGCGATTTGTTTTTGCGGAAATGAGCAGGAAAACGCTTACTTGAGCTTCTCCTGGAACATCTGGATCGCGAGCTTCGGGTTGGCCTTGCCGCGGCTGAGCTTCATGAGCTGGCCGACCAGATACTGGAGCACGGCGGTCTTGCCCTCTTTGAACTGCTGGACCTGGGCGGGATTCGCGGCGATCACCTGGTCGACGAGCGCGAGGATGGCGCCCTCGTCGGACACCTGCACGAGGCCCTTTTCCTCGACAATGGTCTTCGGGTCCTTGCCCGTCTCGAACATCTCCTCGAAGACTTTCTTGGCGGTCTTGGAGTTGATCGTGGAGGCGTTCACGAGGTCGGCGAGCGCCGCGAGGCCGGCGGGTTTCACCTTGCAGTCCGCGAGCGCGCCGCCGGATTCGCCGAGCTTGCGGAGAAGTTCCGACGTGAAGAGGTTCGCGATGATCTTCGAGGCGGAGGAACCTTTCGCCGCGGCCTCGAAGAATTCCGCGTAGGAACGGTCCGAGGTCAGGACCTGGGCGTCGTAGGGCGTCAGGCCGTAGTCGCGCACGTAGCGCTGGCGTTTGTCGGCGGGGAGTTCCGGCAGGGCGGCGCGGAAGGCGTCGAGCTCGGCGTCGGTGAACACGATCGGCAGGAGGTCGGGCTCGGGGAAATAACGGTAGTCGTTGGCGTTTTCCTTGGTGCGCTGGACCACGGTCTCGCCGAGTTCGTCGTTCCAGCCGCGGGTGTCCTGTTCGATCTCCTGTCCGTTTTCCAGCTCGACGAGCTGGCGTTTGATCTCGTACAGGATGGCGCGGTGGGCGGCGCGGAAGCTGTTCAGGTTCTTGATCTCGACCTTGGTGCCGAATTTTTCGGTGCCGCGCGGCCGCAGGGAGATGTTCACGTCGAAGCGCATCTGGCCCTTCTCCATGTCGCAGTCGCTGACGTCGGCGTACTGCATGATCTCCTTGAGCAAGGAGAGGTAGGCGTAGGCTTCGTCGGCGGAGCGCATGTCAGGCTCGCTCACGATCTCGATGAGCGGCACGCCGGAACGGTTGAAGTCGAGGCCGGTGCAGTTGGAGAAGTGGGTGGACTTGCCGGGGTCTTCCTCCAGGTGCATGCGGGTCATGCCGATCCACTTGTCGGGAAGCTGTTCGCCGGAGAAGCCCGTGCCGAAGATGTGGATGCGGCCGTTTTTGCAGATGGGCAGGTCGTACTGCGTGATCTGGTAGTCCTTCACGAGGTCCGGGTAGAAATAGCTCTTGCGGTCGAATTTGCTGAACTTCGCGATCTCGCAGCCGCACATCATGCCCGCGACGACGGCCTTGCGGACCGCCTCTTTGTTCACCACGGGCAGCACGCCGGGCATGCCCATGCAGACCGGGCAGGTGTCGGTGTTCGGCGGCGCGCCGTAGGTATTGGGGCAGGAACAGAACATCTTGCTTTTCGTGCGGATCTGCACGTGCGCTTCGATTCCGATCACGGGTTCATACATCGTCATGAGGTCTTCTCCGGAGAAAATGAGGTTGCGCGGGCGGCCTCCTGTCCGGCACGAAGGCGGTTCGAGCGTCCGGCGGCCCGCGGTTTCAGGCATATCGTTCTAATATAGCATAAAAACAAGGATTCGTCAAGAGGAAAGGCGGTCAAAAAGCGCGCCATAATCCCGCCGGACCGCCGCTGATGCGTATTTTTGCGGAAAAAAACAAGAAACATAGTTTCTTTTTCCGGAAAACGTGATATAGTATCTCAATCATATTTTGAAAAAACAGGAATCTTTCATGCAAAACAAGCAAGTTTTCAGTCTTTCCATGGAAACGGAGGCCGGTCACAGATGAGCCGCCGCGCCATGATCCTATTGATCCTCGCGATCATCGCCGTACACGGCATCCTGCTGTGGCTGGTCGTCGCCACCGGCTCCAACGAACAGAAGATCGCCGACACACGCAAGCAGATCGAGGAGGAAAACGCCTTGCGCTCCGAACTGGAAAACGAAATCCGTTCCGTCGAGCAGACCGAGCCCGCAACGACCGTTCAGAAGCCTGACGCCGGGACATCCTCGGTCAAACCGGAAACAGGCACGGCGCAGGGCGCTTCCGCGCAGCCGAAACCGGCCACAGCGCAGACCTCCGGCTCGACTTCGCAGACCGCGGCGTCCGCTCAGCCGAAGACCGGCACGACGGAAAAGGATCCGCTCGCCGGATTGCCGACCGTGAAGGAAAAGCCCGCGCCGTCCGTGCCGTCCACGACCTACGTCCGCAAGCCGAAGAAGACGACCACGCCGAAACTCGATTTCACGGGCACGGCCCGCGACGACATCTCCGGGCTGAAGGGAATCTCGCTCTCCACGGCGGGCATCCTGGTCGACATGGACACCAACAAGGTCCTGTGGGCGAAAAACCCGTCCAAGCCCGTCCCGATCGCCTCCCTCACGAAGATCATGACGATCATGCTCTCCTACGAGATCGCCATGGACGATTCCTCCCCGTACACGCTCCAGTCGCTGATCCCCGTCACGCCCGAGGCCATCAACACCGAGGCGAGCAAGGTCTACTTCAAGAAGGGCGAGATGTTCACCATCGACGAACTCCTCGTCGCCGCGTCCGTGCGCAGCGCAAACGACGCCGCGCACCTGCTGGCCGAGCACATCGGCGGCGGCAAGGCGGACAAGTTCATCGAGGACATGAACCGCAGGGCGAAGGAAGTCGGCATGACGCACACCACCTATTTCAACGCGCACGGCCTCCCCGGAAAGAGCAAGGCGCTCGACAACCAGAGTTCGGTCGAGGACGTCGCCCGTCTCTGCCTCGTCTTCCGCAACTACTCCTACCTCATGGAACTCGCCGGGAAACGCACCGCGCCGTTCCGTGAAAAAGGCTCGCCGGACTACATCCTGCTCCAGAACCACAACAACCTGCTCCCCGGCGCGAAGACCGCGGCGCCCGGCGTGAACGGCATCAAGACGGGATTCACCAACCGTGCGGGATTCTGCGTGGCGGCCTCCTGCCAGCGCGGCGGACGCAACCTGCTGGCCGTCGTGACCGGATTCCCGTCCGCCGCCGACCGCGACAACTTCGTCCGCGTGCTGCTGGACTGGGGATACGTGAAGATCGGCGTCGCGAAACCGAAAGCATCCTCGACTTCGACGAAATCAAACACGACGAAATCTTCTTCATCCACTTCGAAAACGACCTCAACCAAGAAGGGCCGCTGATCGCACAACGCGGCATCCCGGTCCGACAGGCAGACAACCATGCACAAACAAACGATCCTGGTCACCGGCGGAGGCGGATTCATCGGCTCCCATCTCTGCGAACTGCTGCTCTCCCGCGGCAACGACGTGATTTGTCTCGACAACTTCTTCACCGGCTCGAAAAACAACATCCGGCACCTGCTCTCCAATCCGTCGTTCGAGCTCATCCGCCACGACGTCACCATCCCGATCGAACTTGAGGTCGACGCCATCTACAATCTCGCCTGCCCCGCCTCGCCCATCCACTACCAGCACGACGCCGTCCAGACCATCCGCACGAACGTCCTCGGCGCGATGAACATGCTGGACCTCGCGCGCCGTCTCCGCATCCCGATCCTCCAGAGCTCCACGAGCGAGGTCTACGGCGACCCGAAGGAACACCCCCAGCGCGAGACCTACTGGGGCAACGTGAACCCGATCGGCGTCCGAAGCTGCTACGACGAGGGGAAACGCTGCGCCGAAACGCTATTCTTCGACTACCACCGCCAGTACGGGCTCCCGATCAAGGTCGTCCGCATCTTCAACACCTACGGCCCGCGCATGCTCCCCAACGACGGCCGCGTCGTCAGCAACTTCATCGTGCAGGCGCTGAAGGGCAGCGACATCACCATCTACGGCGACGGCTCCCAGACGCGCAGTTTCTGCTGCGTCACCGACCTGGTCATCGGGCTTGAGGCCATGATGCAGACGCCCGACGACGTCACCGGCCCCGTCAACCTCGGCAACCCCGGCGAATTCACCGTGCGCGAACTCGCCGAGACCATCATCCGCATTACAGGATCGAAGTCGAAGATCGTCTACAAGCCGCTCCCGCAGGACGACCCGGCCCGGCGCAAACCGGACGTCACGCTCGCCCGCGAACTCCTCGGCTGGACGCCCGCTATCGCGCTTGAGGACGGGCTCCGGCAGACCATCGACTATTTCCGCAACCTGGAGGAACTCTGATGTTCGACGTTTCTTTCTCGCTCCATGAACTGCTCCGCGCCACGGAAGGCCGCCTCGTCGGCGACAACGCGCCCCACATGGTCGAATCCGTCTTCACGGACACCCGCGAAACCGCGAAAAATGCACTGTTCCTCGCGTTCTCCGGCGAATCGTTCGACGCCCACGACTACCTCGCGCAGGCCGTCGCAAACGGGGCTTCTCTGCTCTGCGTCGAGGAATCCAAGCTCGACAAGGTGCCCGCGGGCGTTCCCGCCATCGCCGTACCCTCGACCGTGACGGCGTTCCAGCGCATCGCACGGTTCCACCGTATGCGCTTCCCGAACCTGAAGGTCATTCTGCTCTCCGGGTCCTGCGGCAAGACCAGCACGAAGGAATCCCTGCGGGCGATCTTCACGCACGCGATGGACTCCATCAGCGTGCTCGCGACCGAGGGCAACACCAACAACCAGATCGGGCTTCCACAGAATCTCCTCCGCCTCAACGCGCGCCACCGCATCGCCATCCTGGAGGCCGGGACCAACCATCACGGCGAACTCGAACCGCTCTCCTACTGCGCCATGCCCGACCTCGCAATCATTGTCTCCATTGCAAACTGCCACCTCGAATTCCTCGGCTCGCTCGAGGGTGTCGCGCAGGAGAAATCCAAACTCTTCACGCATCTCGCGCCCGACGGATTCGCCGTCATCCCGGCGCAGTGCCCCGGACAGGACATCCTCGCCCGCGCGGCTTCGCAGTTCCGCACCGGAACGTTCGGTTTTTCGGACACCGACGCCGACCTCACGGCGAACTATCTGGGCGGCAATCTGCACGGCGCGAAATTCACGCTCACGCGCGCCACGACCGGCGAGACCGTTTCCGTTCAGTGGGGCATCCCCGGCCGTCATCAGGCGGGCAACGCCGCCGCGGCCGCGCTCGCCGCGCTGACGTTCGGAATTCCGTTCGAGACGATCGCCGAGGGGCTTTCCCGCACGACGCTGCCCGGGCTCCGCATGCGCGTCTCCGAGCACGGCGGCTCGACGTGGATCAACGACGCCTATAACGCGAATCCGGACAGCATGGCGGCCTCGCTGAACTGGCTTTCCGAATTCGCCGATCCGAAGAAACTTGTGCTCATCCTCGGCGACATGGGCGAACTCGGCGAATCCTCCGCCGAGGGACACCGTTCCGTCTGCGCCCTGGCGAAACACCTCTTCCCCGGCGCACGTTTCCTCGTCGTCGGCCCACACATGACCGCCGCCGCACAGGAAACCGGCCTGGACTGCACGGCGTATCCGTCGTCGAAGGACGCCGCGGACGCGTCAGTTCGGATCGAGGCGGGCAGCACGGTCTTCCTGAAGGCGTCTCGTTCCACGCATCTCGAGCTTCTGGAATCCGCCGGAGCCTGAGCCATGCAGCCGCTGCCCCTGTCGATCTTCGCCGAGGTGCTGAAAACACTGCTGGCAGCGCCGTTCACCCCCGCCTCTGATCCGCTCATCTCCTCAGTCGCGAATAATTCGTCGAAGGTCACGCCCGGCACCCTCTTTCTCGCGATCCGGGGCGCGAAAGCCGACGGCCACAGATTCATTCCCGATGCCGTTCAGAGGGGCGCGTCCGCGCTCGTCATCGCGGCGGATTACGGCGCCCCCCTGCCCCCCGGCATTCCCGTCCTCCGTGTCGCGGACTCCTATTTCGCGTGGTCGATTGTCTGCGAAACATTCTTCCGGCGGCCCTCGGACGCCATTCGCGTGCATACGGTCACGGGCACAAACGGCAAGACCTCGACCGCATATTTCATGCGGCATTACCTCGACTCGGTCAAATCCGGCGCGAAGACCGCGCTGATCTCGACCGTGTGCTGTGACCTCGGCGCGGGACCAGAACCGTCCGAACATACCACGCCCGACGCGTTCACGCTGCAGGAGATGTTCGCCGCGATGAAATCCAACGGCGTCACAGACGCGGTTATGGAAAGTTCCAGCCACGGCCTGCACCAGCACCGCTCCGGCACGCTCAAATTCGCCTCGGCCGCGTTCACGAACCTCACGGGCGACCACCTGGACTACCACGGCACGATGGAGAACTATTATCAGGCGAAGAAGATTCTCTTCCGCGAACTCCTCGCCGACGATGCTCCGGCGGCCGTCAACACCGACGATCCGGCAGGCGCACGGCTCGTTTCCGAGCTGAAACGGGAACGCCCGGCGCTTCGCATCCTGCCCATTTCCTTCACGGGCCGGCCCGATGCGTTCTGTTCCCTGCGGAAACTCACTCTCAACCCGGCATTTTCCGAACTCGAATTCACGCTCGACGGACACGATGCGTCCCTGCGTCTGCCTCTGCCCGGCGCGTTCAACGCCGCGAACTGCCTGACCGCGCTCTGCATGGCGTATGGAACCGGACTGCCGTTCGATGCGCTGCTGGAGGCTTCGGCATCCATGCCGCACGTCCCCGGACGGCTTCAGGCGGTTCCGCTGGCATGCGGCGCGACCGGATTCGTGGACTACGCCCACACGGACGATGCGCTGGAACGCGTTTTAACCAGTCTGCGGGCCGTTTTAACGGCAGACAGACGTCTGATCGTCATCTTCGGATGCGGCGGCGACAGGGACCGCACGAAACGCCCCAGAATGGGAGCGGCCGCCGCACGGCTCGCCGATCTCGCCGTCATCACCAGCGACAATCCGCGTTCCGAGGACCCGATGGACATCATCCGCGAGATCGAATCCGGCATCCCGGCCGGAACACATTATCTCGTGGAACCCGACCGCGCTAAGGCCATTGAGCTCGCCGTGAGCAAAGCGCATGCAGGTGACATTCTGCTCGTCGCGGGCAAAGGCCACGAGACCTGGCAGGAAACGCGCGAGGGAAAACATCACTTTTCGGATACCGAAATTCTGAAACGTTTTCGCGCCTGACTCTTGAAAACACCCGCTTACTGGTGTAGATTATTTATTCCCCTTTTTGCAATTCACCGGCGATCCGTCCGTAACACGGACGAAGCCCATCCCCCGGCACATTCCCATCATGACTATGAACGACCACGACAAACGTCTTTTCCGCTATCTCATCATCTTCATGGCGGTCTGGCTGATCCTTCTGACGGCCATTCCCTCCATCTTCTACACGGTGCTCCCGCTCGACACGATTGAAACGATCATGTGGAGCCATCCGTTCTCCATGGGCAACGCGAAGCATCCGCCGCTCGCCGCATGGCTGGCGGGAATCTTCACGATCGTGTTCGCACACACGGATTTCGCAATGTATCTGTTGAGTCAGGTGATGCTGATTATCGGGTTTATATACGTGTATCGCCTGGGAAAAGAGTTTTTCAGCACGGAGAAGGCCGTCTTTTCCGTCATTCTGCTGACTACGATCCTTTTTTATACGTTCGACTCCGCCAAGTTCAACGTGAACCTGCCGCACATGGCGCTGTGGCCCATGATGACGTTCTACTGTTACCGCGGGGTGAAAAATAACCGCATGACCGATTGGGTCCTGTTCGGCGTCGTGTCCGCGCTGTCCGTGCTCAGCAAGTTCTTCGGATTCGCGCTCCTGCTCGGGCTGTTCCTGTTCATCGTGACCGGACGCGACACGCGCAAATACTTCCTGCGGCCCGGGCCCTACGTCGCGTTCGCGGTCTTCCTGCTCGTGCTCGCCCCATATATCGTCTGGCTTTTCCAGAACGACTTCCTGCCGTTCAAGTATGTCACGGACCGCGTGTCCGAGGAGAGACTGAACCCGGTTCTGAACCTTCTGACCATGCTGGGCGAAAACCTGTACCCGTTTGCGCTGCCGCTGTTTCTGCTCTGGCTCACGATGGACCGTCCGATCCGCTCGCTGCTCGGTTTCCGCATGCGCGACCTGCGCCCGTCCGATCCCGTCGCCGCGCGCCTCGCCGTCTGCGTTCAGTTCGCGCCGATCGCCCTGCTCACGCTGATGGCCGGCACGGGCATGATGATCGACTCGATGTGGGCGTATCCGGTCTACTTCATCACCGGGTTCTTCCTGATGGCGTTCTGGAAGGACACGATTTCACTCCGCGAGTTCAGGAAGCTATTCTTCATACTCATGGCTTTGTTCCTCTTCATACAGGCATTCGACATCGTCTACTGGTTCACGAGGTCGCGTAATCACGGCCATTTCACGGCACGTATATTTGCCGAAACCGCGCAGGAATACTACCGCGAACAGACGGGGCGCGACATCCCGCTCGCGTTCGGCGACATGTGGTATGCAGGATGCATCATGCACTACCTGCCGGAGCATCCCTATGCCGGCTCGTACGAAGATCCTCACGACGAATTCAGATTCCGTTCAATCCTGGACGAGGAAGGCGCGATCGGCGTCTATGAGGCTGAAGAGGACGTGTCGCTGCTGGCGGAAGCGCTCGGCCTCAACGAGGATGAGCTCAGGAAGAATGAAAAACTGTTCTCTTTCCCCTACCGTGCCCCGTTCGGCAAGAAAAAGACCCGCAATCTCTTCCTTGTGATCATTCCGCCCCGGAACGCCACGGCGCAGGCAATACAGCCGCAAGCTCAGGATTGAGCTTAGTTCTGTTCATTCCGAGTACGAATCCGCCTCAAGTCAGCCCAGCTCCCCCATTTTGCCTCGGACGCGCTCGTTTTGAGCTTGTCTGAACATGGAAGAAACCGTCTGTTTCCCATTTGTTGCGCGCGTCGGGTGTTTTATCCTGACATCGCCGCCGAAAGCGAGGCGGCAACCGCTTGTCTCAAAACTCGAAAAACCATTGAAAATGCGCCATTTTTCCGCGAAAATCATGTTTTTTTAAAGAAAATCGCATTTTTTTTCGTTTTTCCGCTTGACAATGCTCAACTGTGGGGGTATATTTGGCTAACCCTTAACCTGGAGGAGTGTCCATGAAACACAATTTCTACGACGTCAAGATGAAGAAGAAAGTCCAAGCCGAAGTCACCAAAGCGGTCAAATTCGGTAAGGGAACCCGCACCCGCTACGCCTTCAAGGCTGAAACGAAAGATGGTCGTTCTCTGACCGCTTTCGTCAAGAAGGAAGA
>CACYHQ010000025.1 GCA_902774245.1 uncultured bacterium | reverse complement strand
TCCAACGCCCGATCACCCTTTCAGGAGTTCATCGTCAACCTGCATGTTTTGAGGAGAACACCGGCTCTGAATCGAACCGATATCATATAAAATACACCCGAAATCGCGCTTTGTCAAGCCGAAATCAAAAGAAATCCGGAAAAATGTTTCCACCCGCCCTTTCGCGTATGCGTGAAAATAATATTGAAGCGGGGTAATGAAGAGAACAACCGAGAGAGACGATCCAGCTCAGATTGAGCTTAAGAAAACAAGACATCCCCCAACATCAAATGAGCTCAGAAACGAGAATCGCAGGGAACGACCTTGATCGCGTTCGGAATCGGGACCTTGGAAATCAGGATCAGATACCCTCCTCCGCCGCAACCGGTGAGCTTCCAGCCGCAAGCCAAAGCCCGGTATTGTTCAATGGCCGCCTGTACGTCCGAAGTCAACATTGCCGGGAACATTTCGAGCTGAGCTTCGAAGCAATTCGTCGTGGCTTTTCCCCATCGCTCCACGTCACGAGCCTGAATCGCCGCCCAGCAGCGTTCCGTCGCGTCAGCGAGTTTGCCGGCGCTGACGGCGTTGATGTCAGTGTCGGCAAAAACATCAAAGTCCGCTTTTCTCTGAGGGAGCTGGATCAGATACAAGTGATCCGAAATAAAACTCAGCGTTTCATCATCCGTGATGCTCTCAATGGAAACCGGCCAGGAACCATTGTCGTAGTTAAGCTTGTTCACGCCCGGGAGAAGAATCCCGAGCTGATCCTGCGACCCGCTGATATGCTCAGTCCCGGGTGGATTCTCAACACAAAAAAGCACTTTTGCGAGCTCTTCTCGATTTCCAGGGGGAATTTGAGCTTGCCAGAGTTCGATCGCCTTCTTGCGCGAACTTGTCGCCAGACCACTCCTGTCGTTGAACTCAATCGTCGGTTCGATGGACATGACGACGACCGGCCCCGCCGCAAGCGCATTCACGTCCGGCTGGTCCAACCAGCCGCCGCACAGCTCCACGCGGTACGGGATACGGCACTCCTGACGGAGCGCGGTCGTGGATCTGGCGGGAAGTCCCTCGCCGGGGACACGTTTGCTGACAATGAGCTTGATGCCGAGTTCTCTGCAGAAGGCCTCCTTGCCCGGCGTGTATCCGTCCGAGTTGACGAAAAAGATGTCCGGTTTCAGCTCACGGACTTCCTTCTCGAAGTCCATGATGCCGCTTCCCGAGTTGATCCAGGCGTCTTTCACATAACGGATGGCCTTGACCATATACAGCCGTTCGCACTCGCTGTTGACCGTTTTCCGGCCTTTCAGCTCCAGGATGGTCTGGTCCGAGCCGAGGCCGACATATAGATCGCCGTAGGACGCCGCCTCCTCAAAGAAGGCGACATGTCCGCTGTGCAGCATATCGTAACAGCCGGAGACAAAGACTTTCCTTTTCATGGCAAACCCGATCGCGATTCAATCCGCCGCAAAACATAAAGGGTCGTTGTACGGCGTTTTTTGCTCAATCAAGCTCAGATCTCCTCAACGGTAGACCGCGCCGAAATTCTTGCAGGCACGGTAGTCCGCGCCTTCCTTGTCCATGCCGAAGGCGTTCCACGCGGCCGGACGGAAGATCTTTTCCTCGGGGACATTGTGGAGCGAGACCGGGATGCGGAGCATGGAGGCGAGGGTGATGAGGTCAGCGCCGATATGGCCGCAGCTGAACGCGCCGTGGTTGGCGCCCCAGTTCGCCATGACACTGTAGACATCCTTGAACGCACCCTGCCCCGTGAGGCGCGGCACGAACCACGTGGTCGGCCAGGTCGGGTCGGTACGCTGGTCGAGGACGGAGTTGACCTCGGGCGGAAGCTCGGCCGTATAACCTTCGGCGATTTGGAGGACCGGGCCGAGGCCGTGGACAAGATTGACGCGGCTCATCGTGACGGGCATGCCGCCTCGCGTGAGGAAACAGCTGGAGAATCCGCCGCCGCGGAAATAACCGTGACTGGCGGCACGCCATTTTGTCGCCTTCAGGCATGCGTCGGCATCGGCGTCCGTGAGCTCCCAGAACGGTTTCATCGCGGGCTTGCCGTCGCGTTCGGCACGTCCGGTGGCGTCGAGCGTGGTTGCGCCGGAGTTGATGAGGTGGATGAGGCCGGGGTATTCCATGTCGTATCCGGTCACACGCTTCACGGATTCCGGGCTCCAGAACGTGCGGACGTCGGAGAATCCCTGCGCCGTGCCGGTGAGCAGGTGCCCGAACAGCATCGCCGTGCCGTTCAGGCAGTCGTTCTCGGTCGCCAGCACAAACGCCTCGCGGAGACCGTTCCAGTCGAACGACGAGCAGAGCATAGCCTCCATGAAGTCGCCGTTCGGCATGTGGTCGGTCCACTGACGCTGTCCCTGGAATCCGGCGGCAATGGCATTATGACCTTCGGCCTCCTCGCGGAAACCGAGTTCGGCGAGGCGCGGATTGCCGATCATGAGATCGCGGGCGATGATCATCATCTTCACGACGTACGCCCATATCTGATCCTTCTGTTCCTTCGTGCGCTGAACCTCGGCGGGATTGTTGTCCTGCCCCTCGACGCAGTTCGCACGAACCCAGGCGTATGCCTTTTCGAATTCGACGGGGTCGTAGATAACCTCGTCCACGCGGCGGATGATCTCGCTCATATCGACCGATTCGCAGCGCATGCCGAGGTAGCTTTCAAAGAAATCGTGATTCACGATGGATCCGGCGATGCCCATGGCCATACCGCCGATGGAGAGGTAGGATTTGCCGCGCATGAGCCCGACCGCCACGGCCGAACGCGCGAACGCCAGGATCTTTTCGCGGACGTCGCCCGGGATCTCCGTGTCGGCAGCGTCCTTCACCTCGCGGCCGTAGATACCGAACGCCGGGAGTCCCTTCTGAGCGTAGGCCGCCAGGACCGCCGCCAGATAGACCGCGCCGGGACGTTCCGTGCCGTTGAATCCCCATACGGCCTTCTGCGTGAGCGGATCCATGTCCATCGTCTCGGAACCGTAGCACCAGCACGGCGTAACGGTCAGCGTGGCGGTCACGTTCATGGCGGCGAACTTCTTCGCGCAGGCCGCAGCCTCGTTCACACCGCCGATCGTGGTGTCGGCGATCACGCATTCGACGGGTTTGCCGTTCGGATAACGCAACGTGCCGGAGATCAGCGCGGCGGCTGATTTCGCCATGTTCATGGTCTGGTCTTCAAGGGATTCGCGGACGCCTCTGCGGCGGCCGTCGATCACCGGGCGGATTCCGATACGGGGAAGGGATTCGATCATGGATAACTCCTGGTTGAATGTGTTGAAAAAACGATTCGTACCGATACAATACCCCCTGTTTCGGAAAAAACAAGCCGTTTCCAGTGATGTTTTTACGTTAATTTTTCGTTAAACATCTCCGACTCATCCGGTCGACAGCGAGAGTAAGACGCAGGGACGCAATGATGCGTCCCGGCCTTCCGCGGTATTTTCGGCAAGACGCTTGAAAAGGAAGAGAAAATGGTGTATAATAATAGTTCTTAAACAATGGATGGCGCAATAGAATCCACAGGCGGTCGCCTCATGACCGCATCAGACGGACACGCCATAAGAAATCAGGAGAAACTACATGATCCGCTTTTACAATACGCTCGGACGCCGCATGACCGAATTCACGCCGATCCGCGAAGGGTACGCCGGGATGTACACCTGCGGCCCCACGGTCTACAACTACGCCCACATCGGCAATTTCCGCGCCTACCTCTTCGAAGACCTTCTCCGCCGCACGCTCGAATACCACGGCATCAAGGTCACGCAGGTCATGAACCTGACCGACGTCGACGACAAGACCATCCGCGATTCGCGCGCCGCCGGACTGCCGCTTCAGACCTTCACGCGCAAATACAAGGATGCGTTCTTCGAGGATCTCCGCACGCTCCGCGTCGAACCGGCGGAACACTATCCCGAGGCCACGGCGCACATCCCGGAAATGCTGAACATGATCCAGCAGCTGATGGACAAGGGCTACGCGTACCAGTCCGACGACGGGTCCATTTACTTCTCCATCGAGAAATGCAAAAACTACGGGCAGCTGGTCAAGCTCGACTTCGAAAATCAGCGCATCGGCGACCGCGTCCGCAGCGACGAGTACGCCAAGGACTCCGTGGCCGACTTCGCGCTCTGGAAAGCCTGGGATGAAAATGACGGCGACGTGAAGTGGGACAGCCCGTGGGGGCCCGGCCGTCCCGGCTGGCACCTCGAATGCTCCGCCATGAGCCGCAAATACCTCGGCCTCACATTCGACATCCACACCGGCGGCGTCGACAACATGTTCCCGCACCACGAGGACGAGATTGCGCAGAGCGAATCCGCAAACGGCTGCAAGTTCGTCAATTACTGGCTCCACTGCGAGCACCTCACGATCAAGGGGCAGAAGATGTCGAAGTCGCTCGGTAATTTCTACACGCTGCGCGACCTCACGGCGAAAGGCTGGTCCGGTGCGGAGATCCGCTATCTCCTGCTCGGCACGCACTATCGCTCCAAGCTCAATTTCGACCCGGATGCCCTCGGAACGGCCCGGACCGCGCTGAAGAAATTCCACACGCTCTTTGCCCGCCTGAACGCCGCTCCCGCCGGAGATGCGCTTCTCGCCGAGGCGAAAGCCGCAGCGGAAGCCGCACACGCCAAGTTCGCCGACGGACTCGCCGACGACCTGAACATCGCGGAAGCACTCGCAACTGTCCATAAATTCACGCGTGAGGTCAACGGCCTGCTCGCGAAAGGCGCAGGTCATGACGCAGCTACGATTCTGCTCGACCAGTACCGCGATTTCGACCGCGTCCTGGCGTTTCTGGATGTCGATTCCGCGCTTGAGGCCGCCGACACCCCGAAACAGGACGTCCCGGCCGAGATCCTCGAGCTCGCGCAGAAACGCGCCGAGGCGAAGAAGGCGAAGGATTTCGCCGCCGCCGACGCGCTCCGCGAACAGATCAATGCCGCGGGCTGGGCCGTGAAGGACACGTCTGCCGGACCGGAACTCTCCAAGTTATGATCCCGGACCGCGCCGCACAACTTCAGGCGATCGCCGCGACGCTCGCGCCCGAGCTCGATCCGGCACGCGATTACCCCGCGCTCGCCGCTCAGGCGAAACGCTGGCGCGAGGAGCGTCCGCTGGAAAGTCTCCGCGTCCTCTGCGGCACGCCGCTCTTCCTGAACACACTGGCGCAGTATGCCGCGCTGCTCGAGGGCGGAGCCGAACTCACGGTCGTGTATTCCGACGAACTCGGCTACGATCCGGCGATCCCCGGATTTCTCGCCTGGATCGGGATTACGACCTGTCACGGTGCAGAAGAAGCCGCCTCGGCCGGCCCGTTCGACGCCGTGCTCGATTGCGTCGCGCTGAGCCGCAATCTTCCCGTCCGCCTCGGCTACTGCGAGCTGACGCGTTCCGGCGTCCACACCTACGAAGCCAACCCGCCCGACAAACCCGTTTTCGCGGCGGATTCCGGCCGCATCAAGTCCATCGAGACCGTGCTCGGCACCGGCGACGGCTGTCTGCGCGGGCTCCGTCACATCGGGGCCGATCCCGCCGGAAAGACCGTCCTGCTCTTCGGACACGGACGCGTCGGACGCGGCATCGAATACTCCCTGACGCAGGCGGGGGCGACCATCCGCATCGTCGATCCGGCGCAGGGACGCGTCTTCACGCCGGCGCTGCTGAACGGCACCGACATCGTTGTTTCCGCCACGGGCATCCGCGACGCGCTCGCGCCGTTCGCGCAACTCCTGCTCGACAGCGGCGCGCTGCTGGTCAACATGGGCGCGGACGACGAGTTCGGCCCCGGCGTCCCGCCCGACCGCGCGGTCAACGGAAAACGTCCGGTCAACTTCATGCTCGCCGAGCCCACGTCCACGCGTTACATCGACCCGACTCTGGCGCTCCACAGCGCCGGGCTCCTCGAGCTCATGCGCACCTCCGGCGCTTCGGACATCCTGACGCCGCCCGCGCCGCTCGAAGATCTCATCCTCGCCGATGTCCGCGCCGCAGGCGTCATCAACGCAGAGATTGACGCGCTCGGACTCTGAGCTTCCGGTACAAAACATCTTCAGAATCCAATAACCAACCCCGAAGAAACAGGTCAAGATCATGTCAAGCATCCTCCTCCGCAATGTCGTCCTCAACGGTTCCACGGTCAACGTCCGCATCGAAGGCAACCGCTTCGCCAGCATCTCCCAGGCCGTCCCCGCCGAATCCGCCGACGAAACGCTCGACGCCCACGGCGAAATGGCGATCCTCCCCGCGTTCTACAACGCTCACACCCACGCCGCCATGTCCCTGCTGCGCGGTTATGCCGACGACCTCGACCTCTTCGACTGGCTCAGCAACCACATCTGGCCCGTCGAGGCGCGCCTCACCAACGATGACGTCTACGCCGGCACCCGCCTCGCCATCCTCGAAATGATCAAGTCCGGCACCGTCTTCTTCAACGACATGTACTGGCGGGGCCGCCAGGTCGTGAAGGCCGCCGAGGAAATGGGCGTCCGCGCCTGTATCGGCATCCTGCGCCAGACCATGGGCAATCCGACGTTTCTCCCCATGCTGGACAACGACTGGCTGCTGGAGAACCGCGACAAACTCTCCCCGCGCCTCCAGATCTCCGTCGCGCCGCACGCGATCTACACGACGACCGAGGAAATCCTGCGCGACGTGGCCGACACGGCGAAGAAGCACGGCCTCGTGATCCACACGCACCTCGCGGAAACGAAGAAGGAGTTCGACGACTGCATGGCGCAGCACGGCATGAGCCCGACCGCCTATGTCGACAGCTGCGGCATTCTCACGGACAAAACAATCCTCGCTCACTCCGTGGCGCTCACCGACGAGGACATCGAACTCCTCGCCGAACGCCGTTCCGTGCTCGTCCACATGCCCGTCTCGAACATGAAGCTCGTCTCCGGCCATTTCCGCTACGACAGCGCCGCGCTCTTCGGCAAGTGCCGCTGGGCGATCGGCACCGACGGCGCGTCCTCCAACAACTCCCTCTCCATGCTCGGCGAAATGAAGACCGCCGCCCTCCGCGGGAAGGACCTCACCAGCGATCCGAAGGCGATGAAGGCCGCGGACGTCTTCCGCGCCGCCACACGGTCCGGAGCCGAGGCGTTCGGCATCGACGCGGGCGTGATCGAGGAAGGCCGTCTCGCCGACTGCATGCTCGTCGACCTGAACAACCACAACCTCGTCCCCGGCTTCAACCTCGTCTCCGACATGGTGTACGCCGCCGACAGCTCCTGCGTCGACACGGTCATCTGCGACGGCCGCATCCTGATGCGCGGCGGCCACGTCGACGGCGAGGAGGAGATCATCGCTGAAGCGCGCGAGGCCGCGAAACGCCTGACTGCAAAGTAACCGCAACCCCTTTGCATCAATAAGAACCGGGAAAACCTTTCGGAACCGTCATCGGACAAAACCGGACTGCTCGGCGGGGTCTCCTGTTCATCTTGTTACGCACATGAGGCACAATCCGATATTTTTTTATCGAATTTGTCCCTTGCAGCTTGTAAATTTCTAAAAGCGTGCTATATTTATAGCATTTGAATTTTCGGAAAACCCATTCCTAGCCTTAACAACAAACTCCAAGGAGAAAAAACAATGGCTATCAAAGTCGGTATCAACGGATTCGGAAGAATTGGCCGCATGGTGTTCCGTGCCGCCATCGAAAACTTCGCGAAGGACATCGAAATCGTCGGCATCAACGACCTGCTCGACCCGGACTACCTCGCGTACATGCTGAAGTATGACTCCGTCCACGGCATCTTCAAGCACGACATCGCGGTCGACGGCAGCTTCCTCGTCGTCGACGGCAAGAAGATCCGCCTCACCGCCGAGAAGGATCCCGCCGCCCTGAAGTGGAACGAAGTCGGCGCCGAAATCGTCGTCGAATCCACCGGTCTCTTCCTCACCGATGAAAAGGCCCGCGCTCACATCACCGCCGGCGCCAAGAAAGTCATCATGTCCGCTCCGTCCAAGGACGCCACCCCGATGTTCGTCTACGGCGTCAACCACAAGACCTATGCCGGCCAGGACATCATCTCCAACGCCTCCTGCACCACGAACTGCCTCGCTCCGCTGAGCAAGGTCATCCACGAGAAGTTCGGCATCAAGCGCGGCCTCATGACCACCGTCCACGCTGCCACCGCCACCCAGAAGACCGTCGACGGCCCGTCCAAGAAGGATTGGCGCGGCGGCCGCGGCATCCTCGAGAACATCATCCCCTCCTCCACCGGCGCCGCCAAGGCCGTCGGCAAGGTTCTCCCGGATCTGAACGGCAAGCTCACCGGCATCTCCATGCGCGTCCCGACCTCCGACGTCTCCATCGTCGACCTCACGGCCGAACTTGAAAAGCCCGCCACGATCGAAGAGATCAAGGCCGCTGTCAAGGAAGCCGCCGCTGGTGAACTCAAGGGTATCCTCGGCTACACCGAAGACGCCGTCGTCTCCACCGATTTCCGCGGCGATGCCCGCACCTCCATCTTCGATGCGGACAAGTCCATGGTCCTCGATCCGACCTTCGTGAAGCTGCTCTCCTGGTACGACAACGAGTGGGGCTACTCCAACAAGGTCCTCGAAATGGCCCGCGTCATCGCGAAGTAAGCTGTTTCCAAGCATCCTTGCTTGAAATCCCGCGGGGCGGGCGGCATTCCGCCCGTCCCGCTTTGCTTTCTGTTCAAACCGAACTTATTTCTCTTCACTTTCACACAAACGGAGTTTTTCCATGAATAAGAAAACCCTTCGCGACGTCGATCTCAAAGGCAAACGCGTTGTCATGCGCGTCGACTTCAACGTGCCCATCAAGGAAGGCGTCATCAAAGACGACACCCGCATCAAGGGCGCCCTGCCCTCCATCCAGTACGTCCTCGAACAGGGCGGCAGCCTCGTCCTCATGAGCCACCTCGGCCGTCCCGCCGAAAAGGGCTACGAGGCCGATTTCAGCCTCAAGCCGGTCGCCGAATACCTCTCCAAGATGCTCGGCAAGCCCGTCACCTTCGCGCCCGACTGCGCCAACGCCGACGACATCGTCAAGGCCATGAAGCCCGGCGACGTCGTGATGCTCGAGAACACCCGCTTCTACAAGGAAGAACAGGGCAAGCTCAAACAGAAGGAAGGCCAGAGCGACGAAGAGTTCAAGGCCAAGAAGGCCGAGCTCAAGGAAAAGCAGAAAGAGCTCGCCAAGAAGCTCGCTTCCTACGGCGACATCTACTGCAACGACGCGTTCGGCACCGCCCACCGCGCCCACGCCTCCACCGCCGTCATCACCAAGTACATCGGCACCTCCGTCGCCGGTTTCCTCATGGAAAAGGAAATCGCGTTCCTCGGCAACGCCGTGAACAACCCGGTCCGTCCTTTCGTCGCCATGGTCTCCGACAAGCTCGCGGTCGTGAACAACCTCCTCACGAAGGTCAACACGCTCATCATCGGCGGCGGCATGGCCTACACGTTCCTGAAGGCCCAGGGTCACAACATCGGCAAGTCCCTCTGCGAGGACGACCAGCTCCAGTACGCCCGCGACATGATCGCCAAGGCAAAAGAGCTCAACGTCCAGTTCCTCCTCCCCGTCGACAACATCGCCGCGGATGCCTTCTCCAACGACGCCAACATCCAGACCGTCACCGACGACATCCCGGAAGGCTGGATGGCGCTCGACATCGGCCCGAAGACGATCGAACTCTACGCCAACGCCATCAAGGGCGCGAAGACCGTCGTCTGGAATGGTCCGATGGGCTGCTTTGAAATGTCCAACTTCGCCAACGGCACCATGGGCGTCTGCCAGGCCGTCGCCGACTCCGGCGCCACCACCATCATCGGCGGCGGCGACTCCGTCGCGGCCGTCAACAAGAGCGGTCTCGCCTCCAAGATGACCCACATCTCCACCGGCGGCGGCGCTTCCCTCGAATTCCTCGAAGGCAAGGACCTCCCCGGCGTGGTCGCCCTCTCCGACAAATAATCCGGGTTCAAGCTCAAAAAGCTTTCCCGTCACCTCAGCGGACGCGTCCGGCGGTTCCCCTCAATTTCGCCGGACGTCCGCCTCACCACAGGAATCCATATTACCATGGCACGCAAAATCTTCATCGCGGGCAACTGGAAGATGAACAAGACCGCGGCGGAAACCGCCGAGCTCGCTTCCGCCCTGAAAGCCTCCCTCGCCCAGTTCGCCGGCAAGTGCGAAATCGCCGTCTGCCCCACCTTCACCAGCCTCGCCACCGCCGTTGAGATCCTCAAGGGTTCCAACGTCAAGGTCGGCGCCCAGAACATCCACTGGGCCGACAACGGCGCGTACACCGGCGAAATCTCCGGCGCGATGCTCAAGGAAATCGGCGTCGAATACGTCATCATCGGCCACAGCGAACGCCGCCAGTATTTCGGCGAGACCGACGAGACCGTCAACCAGCGGATCAAGGCCGCCCTCAAGTACGGCCTGAAACCCATCGTCTGCATCGGCGAAACCCTCGCCGAGCGTGAAGGCGGCGTCACCAACACCGTCCTCGAAAAGCAGATCCGCGGCGCTTTCGCCGACATCTCCGCCGCCGACATGGACGCGGTCACGATCGCCTACGAGCCCGTCTGGGCCATCGGCACCGGCAAGACCGCCACCCCCGACGTCGCGCAGGAAACCCACGCCTTCATCCGCTCCGTCCTGACCGCTCTCTACGGCGACAAGGCCCAGGACATCGTCGTCCAGTACGGCGGCAGCATGAAGGCCGAAAACTCCGGCGCCCTCGTCTCCAAGCAGGACATCGACGGCGGCCTCATCGGCGGCGCGGCCCTCAAGGCCGACTCCTTCACCGCGCTCATCCAGAACGCCCTGAACGCCTGATCCCGGCAGTTTCACAGAAACTGTGTTGTCTTTTGCCCCGGCAGCCCGTCACAAGGCCGCCGGGGTTTTTCTTCGCCCTAAATCAAGCTGGTTGCGGCAGAGTTTCTTCAGGCAATTCCTTTAGATTCTTTCGTTTATTCATTTTTTCGAAACGATTGTCGATTTTTTTCATTTGTCACGCTTGATTTTTTGTTTTCAGAGGTGTATTATATACTAACGGATTGTCGGAAGAGGCCGATCCGCTGTTCTACGAGCCGCATATAACTTATTCATCTGTTTTCTTTTCCAACCAGGAGCCGCGCCATGAAACACGAGACCGCATCCCGCTTCGCCCGAGCACGCAAGGAACATGAATTCACTCTGATCGAACTCCTGATCGTGGTGGCCATCATCGGCATCCTCGCCGCCATGCTTCTCCCTGCGCTTCAGTCCGCACGCAAATCCGCGCTCGCCGCGGGCTGCACGAACAGCGCCAAGCAGCTCGGCACGCTCGCCATGATGTACTCGAACGACACGCAGTACTTCATGCCCGCCACGGGCAAAGCCTCGTACAAATACGACTACTCCGGCGGAGTGTCCTGCGATTCCCTGTGGGATCGAGTTCTTATCTCCTACCTTCCCGGCATGAACGAAGTCGTCGAGGGACTCGGCACCAGCGGCACCCCGAACCAGAGCATCCGGAAGAAAGGCTCCAAATTCCAGAGCATCAAGATTTTCTCCTGCCCCGCCGACAACATCCCGCGTTACAGCAACGTCAAAGATGAATACCCGCTCCGCTCTTTCGGCATGAGCCATGCGGCCGGCGATGACGGCAGAACTCTCGCATGGATCAACAATCCGTTCAAGGCAACCAGAAAGACCATGGTTCCCATGCCGACCCGCACCATTCTCCTTGCCGAGTGGGCCCCCATGACTCGCGGCGACCTCGGATTCGTCACCGCCACCTACGCCGCCATGTCCGCCGCCTGCACACAGACGCTCGGCATCTACGCGAAATGGGGCGAGGATCAGGGCGGCAAAAACTTCCGTACCGCATCCGAGGACAAGATTCCGAAGTCCGACTACATGTCTCCCAGATCCCTGCACAACCACAGCTGGAACTACCTCTTCTGCGATGGTCATGTCGCCATGATGCACCCCGGCGCAACCATCCAGACCAGCCGTCCGGAAACCATCTACGATGCACCGGACCACAACATGTGGACGATCGACCCCACCGACGACAAGTGATTCCGCGCGGCACACGCCGCATCCTAGGTCAGAAACAAGTTCAGCCGCCCAATTTCCGGGGCGGCTTTTTTCATATCCGTGAAAGATCGTTACGCAAGCAGAAACTTTTCGTAGTTGGACGGCGTGACGATGCCGGTTTCGGCTTTCGGGTACGCCCGGAGAAACGTCAGCGGTATCTTTGCCTTCGCCACGGGGTTGAGCTTGATCTCCCACGCCCGAAGTTGTCCGGCTTCCTCCTCGACATAATCGATCTCCTGACTCTTCGGAGACTGGGTGCGCCAGAAGAACGAACGCGGCGGAAACGGGCGGTTACTATTGCGTTTCATACGCTCCATGACGAGATAGTTCTCCCACATGTGTCCGGCGTCGGTCCGCGCGGTCAGCGGTGAGAAATTGCCGATGACCGCATTCCGAATCCCGAGATCGTAGAAATAGACCTTGCAGCCCTTTTTGATCTCGTTCCGGAGATTGCCGCTGAACGCACCCAGCGGATAAACGACGTAACACTTGGTCAATAGATCAAGGTATTTGTCGACAGTCTTGACGTCCAGACCTGTCAGTCCGGCCAGTTCGTTACGGCTGACCTCGGAACCGATCTGGAGCGCCAGAGCGCGGACCAGGCGGTCCAGCCCGCCGGACTTCCGGATGCCGTCCATGGCATAAATATCCTTGAAGAGGTAACTGCCGGCAAGCTCGGAAAGCAACGTCTGTTCATCCCCCGGATGCGCCACAACGTCCGGATACGAACCGTAAAGAAGGCGGCGTTCCCAGTTCTGCGTCTCCTCCAGCACCCCCGCGGCGGATGCCAGTTCGGAGAAGGAGAGCGGCAGCAGACGGTACTCCAGTTTGCGCCCCGTGAGAGGTTCCGCCATGCGGTTCATCAGCTCGAATGCGGACGACCCGCTGGCAATGACCTGAACATCCGGGATCTCGTCCGTAACAAGTTTCAAAGCCATCCCGATCCCGTTGACATGCTGGGCTTCGTCAATGACAAGGATGCGCCGTTTCCCAAGGAGAAGACGCCAGCCTTCGGTGGAGATTCCGTTCACACGGGCGCGGACATCGGGGTTGTCTCCGTTCAGCCACAGGACATCGTCGTTCCCGTATTTTGAGACGAGATGGCGGATCATGGTCGTCTTTCCGCTTTGTCTCGGGCCGTAGACGATCATGGCCTTCCCACTGAAAAACATTCTTTCCAGCTCAGACTCAATGGTTCTTGTGATGTAATTCATAATGGCGTCTCCGAGGAAAAGCAAGGAATTCAGGGATTATATTCCAAGAAAAAGGTAGGAATTCAGGGATTATATTCCAAGAAAAAGGTAGGAATTCAGGGATTATACTTCTAAGATACACCGTTTTTCCGGAATTTCAAGCCGAAAAAACAGAAAAAAGAAAAAAAGAAAGCGGCCGGAAGAAATCCGGTCGCCGAAACATTCTTTTATCGTCCGCAGCCCGTGTCCGCGCGGGACAGGATAAGCGCTTACTTGTTGGTATCCATCTTGGTCGGGTCTTCGTCCCTGCGGATCTCGCTGATCTTCTTGCTGACCTCGAACGCGTTCAAACCGTCGAGCGAACGGATATTCGTCATATTCCGGTTGTTCCACGGATTGAATCCGTATTTCGCCATCTGGGAAAGCAACACCTGGCGCGCACCCTCACTGGGAATGCTCTTCAGTACGTCGGAAAGTGACGAGGTATAGCGCTCCTTGCGGGACGCATCGATTCTGGGCTTCGTATCGCGAATATCCTGAATCCGGTCAAAGACTTCCTCCGCGGTCAGGCCGTTCAACTGAGAGACGGCCTCGTACGCATCGGTGGAGTAGAACAGGATCATGTCCAGCCCATTGGCGAACTCCATCTGCCGGTCTTCGCCCGAAATCGTCTTCATGACTTCGCCGGAGGAGAGATAATACTTCTCCATGGAGGAGCCGTCGATCTTCTTGGTGCAGGCGGAGGTAAGGCAGAGTGCCATGACGCAGAGCGCGGCGAGCGTGGATCGGCGGAAATTCATCATCGGATTCCTTTCTGGATACAGACGAAGCGGGGCAAAGGGATACATTTTCGTAAATATTATACTCCGCGACAACCCCTTTTTCAAATTAAAAAGACGAAAAAAACAGAAAAACATTGTAAAAAAAGTTTCGGAAAAACAGGGGACGACACGGATTTGAGTTCGTGCCGCCCCCGTAGAAGGACTAGTCCTCCGTTAAGACAGAGCTTTTAGCTCAGCGGTCGGAATCCAGGAGGAACTGATGATAGCCCCAGGTATTCCATCCGCCTGCACCTTCGAGGTCGGATTCGATCTTCTTCGCCGTCTCGGACGCGGATTCGGGCATGGCCTCTTCCGGACGGACGGGGATGACCTCGGCGACCACGAGGAGCTGCGAACGCTTGGTGGATTCGCTCTCGGTGGAGAAGACCCAGCCGATGACCGGGAGGTCCTTCAGGATGGGCACGCCGCCGGACACGCTGACCACGTCGCGCTTTTCAATGCCGCCGATGAGGAGCTGCGTGCCTTCGTTGTCGATCATGAACTCGGAGGAGAGCTCCGCGCCCTGTTGGATGCGGGGATTGCCCTCGGAGGTGTAGCCGATGAGGGAGCTGTTCGAGACGTTCACGTTCAGAAGGGTGGCCTTGTCGGAGATGGAGGGCGTGAGCGTGAGCTTGAATCCGAACTCGTCGGAAGGATCGGTCGTCACGATGTTGCCCTTTTCGGCCGGGACGTTGTTGCTCGTGTACTCGATCTCGTCGCCGTTGTCGTCGAGGACCTCGGCGTACCGCGCGCCGACCTTGCGGCCGTTGCTCACGCCGTCGATCATGAACTCGCCGCCTTTCAGGCGCATGGAGTAGCGTTCGGCGAGGGTGTCGGTCGGGCTGGAGAGATGCACGATATCGAGCGTGACCGTACCGGCCGCGGAGATGTCGATGGTCTTTCCGGTTTTCGTGTAGGCGGTGAGCGTGAAGTCAACGCCCGGGGTCACGTCTTCGAGGTGGATATACTCCTCGACGTACTCCGGAGCTTCAATGGGCTCCTGATGCGCGAGGAAGACCTGGCTGGTGCGTTCGATCTCGGCGGTCACGCCGTTGCGGACCGCAAGCTCGCAGGAGTGCAGGACTTTCGCCTTGCCCTTGCTGGTCAGGAAGTCGACGTACTTGGTGTTCCACTTCGGATTGAAGTTGAAGTACTGGGTGTCGGACCAGCCGCCGCGGCGGACCAGGGCGGAACCGTCGGACGCGAAGTTCTTCATGAAGCGGCCGCCGGTGCTGAAGAGGTCGACGCCGTCGTTGTTCTTCCACGCCTGGAAGTCGATGCCGAGCTTGGCGTCGTTTTCGGCGTAGAGCTCGTAGACGGTGATCTTCGCGCGGACTTCGGGATACGGACGGTCGTATTCCTTCAGCACGGAGTCGATGTTCTTCCGGGAGAACTGCGTGGTATTGAAGACGAGCAGGTTCATGCCCTCGTCGCAGCGGATGAGGTCGCTGCCGCCGACGTTCTCGGTCACGTCGTCCGCCACGTTGGCGCCCGCCGCGATGAGCATCTTGCGGAGTTCCTTCGCGGAACGGTACTTGGGCTGGTAGACGTAGACGGCGGTGCCGGGGACGGAGGCGACGCCCGGCTTGTCGAGCATCTCGATGATGCTGTCGATGCCCTGTCCGTTTTCGGCGTCCTCGAAGCGGTAGTCTTCGGCGGAGACCATGATGATCCCGGTGCCGTCGTTGTACTTGATCGCCTGAATGCCGGTGTCGCTTTCGTCGACTCTGCGCGTCTGCACGATCTCGCGCAGATAGCTGCGGATCTCATAGGGATCGGCATGCTTCAGCACATAAGTCTTCGTGACCACATCGGGGTCGGCGTTGTCTTTGATGATATGGACGACATCGGTGTCTTCCTTGACGTTGACCCGGAACTCGGCGCGGACGGCGGTCTCGCCGTAATCGGCGGTGGGATCGGCCGCCTGAAGCGCATTGATGGCGGAAACGGCGCAGACAGCCGCCGCCGTGAACTTGGTGATCGTTTTCATGGTATTGGGTATCCTTTTGTCAGCGGTTGTCATTTCTTCTTCGCGGCGAGTTCGTCGAATTCGGCCATGACGCCGGGCTCGACCGATTCATTGTACCTGACCGGCACGGCGCGGGCGGTCACAAGGTAGTGTACCACATCGGCGTTCGAGGTCGTGGTGCCGAAGATGTACTTCAGGACCGGCAGTTCGCAGAGGAACGGGATGCCGATGGTCTGTTCGACGTCGGTCTTGCGTTCCCAGCAGGCGAGGAGCTTTTCCTGGCCGAACGGAAGCGAGATGGAACCGGTGAAGCTCGTGCCCTCGGAGATCTCGGCGCCCATGTTATTGCGCTCGACCACGTTCGATCCGGAAAGCTCGTAGGCGAACGTGACGCCGCCGTTCTCGCGGGTGCCGGCGATGGTGGCCTCGGAGATGTTCATCTCAAGCGAGGCATCGCCGCCGACGTCCACGCTGGTGCGATGATCGTCGTCCTTCAGGATGTTCTGGTATTCGGGCGAAAAGCTCGCTTTGAACTCGGCTTCCGGGTTGTTGGAGACCGTGACTCCGGCGGTGCTGTTGATGGTCGCCCGTCCGTTCTGCTGAAGCAGGCGGATGAAGCTGAAATCGAATGCCGGGGCGGTGTAGAAGCCGCCGAATCCGTAGTTGAACGAACCGAAGAGGTCGGCTCCGGTCTGCGTGAGGCCGGTCAGGATCGTTTCCGCGGCCTTGATGCTCAGCACGTCGTAAGCGGCGTCGAAGAGGTTGAGGCCGGGGCCGTTCTTCCACGCCAGGTAGTCCACGCCGACGTCCAGCAGATCGCTGTCGCGCACTTCATAGATTTTCAGCTCGATCTTCGTCTGCGGGATCTCCTTGTCGAGCCATTCGAGCTTCGCCTTGATGTCCGCCACACGGCTCGGCGTGTCCTTGAAGTAGAACATGCCGGTCGCGCTGTCGAGCTTCACCACGGAGTCCAGCGGGCCGCTGGAAATGCCGGTCTGCTTGATGACCTTGAGCATGCTTTTGGCGGAACGGTACTGCGGCTTGTAGGTGCCGTAGGCGATGCCCGTGCCGGAGATGATCGTGTCGTAGTCGTTCATCTTGCCGGGACGGTCGAGCGCCTCGACCATCTCGTCGATGTAAGGCATCATGGGGACCGTGGTCGACACGATCAGCAGCTGGCGGCTGTTCGCCTTGTCTTCCATGCAGGTCACGCTGGAATTGCCGTCGAACCGGATGGCGGCGCTCTTCACGAACGGAGCCAGATCGGCCGCTTTCGCGTGTTTCAGCAAAAACGTTTTGCTGACCATGTCCTTCTGTGCATCGTCCTGCAGGATCGTGACAGTCTGCACTTTCTCTTCGACTTCGATTTCCGCGGTGGTCTCGTCGTCAGGATTCGGAGCCTGGGCGAACGAGGGGATCAGGAGGCCGGCCGCGAACAAAGCGGCGAGGCCGGTTTTCACCTTGGGATTCATTTGGGGGGATCTCCTTTGGTTTGGTTGTTTGTTACGGTTTGGTGGGTTATGGTTTCGTTGTTATTTGTTAGGCTGGGTTAACAATCTGCGATTGTCTGCCGGAGCGGCGGACGCGGGGAGATCGGACGGCGTGGAGATCGGATTCCTGCCCGGACGCACTGCAAAACACAGCCGCCCAGCATGAGCAAATCCCGTGCCAACGGCGTTTTGAGGAGGAACGGAGGGAAACATGCTGTCGGAAAGCGTAAAACAGGCGGGAGTGTTTTCCATTGAGTGTAACCTTGGCAGTAGCAATCCGTGTGCGAGCGAAAGCCGCACACACCGCAAGCGGTGCTGATACAGTGCATGGCTGACGCTCATGCACGAGCATACTGGAGACTTTGTCTCCCTTCCCTTTCATATTCATAAAACTCTCCCGCACGGCTTCATGCCGCGCCCGTCCGTTTTTTCCCGGTGCGTTCCGGGATTCCCCGCACGGCTTCATGCCATGCCGCTATGTTGTGGGGGTTTAAGTTAGTTTATCCTAACTTTACTTTTCACCGGACAAACGGCCGAATGGTTTCTATTGAAAACCGGACCGCATGCCAACGATTGCGCCATATACTATAGCACATCTTTCCGCTTTGTCAATAAGCCTTGCCTAACTTTTTCTGTTTTTTGCCGCAAATCCGGCGGAAAAGTGGCATAATATCATGTTTTTTTCCGTTGCGGCTTGATTTTTTCCTGTTTGTGTGCTAAGATTTTCGTGGTTTTTGCGTCTAATTCTGTGAACAAGCTCGAAATACACCATCTCATCCAGGAAAGGAATCCTAATATGAAATACTCTGTTCTTCTCGCCGCGGCCGCGCTGTTCGGTGCGGTCGGTCTCGCCGCCGCCGATCCCAAGTCGGACCTCCAGCCGAATCTGCCCGACAAGGACGCCCCGGTGGAAATCCGCGTGACCACCGGCGACGCGAACAAGGAGATCAAAGCGAAAGTCGGCGAGATCGTCGTGGTCGAACTGGAAAGCTACGCTGCGGACAACTACTACGCGTGGACCGAAACGCCGGGGCGTTCGGACTCCGTGCTGGAACTCGAAAAGAAGGATCAGCAGGTGAGGGATTTTGCGATCGGCGTGGTCAGAGCCGGTGACAAATCGACCTTCCGTTACCTCGTGAAAGCGCCCGGCAATGTCGAGCTCAAGTTCGGCTGCGGCCGTCCGTGGGAACAGGACAAGCCGCCTGTCAGCACGTTCAACGTGAAGATCGTCGCGGAAGCCGCCGATGCGAAAGCCGCGCCTGCCGCCGATGCGAAGGCCGCGTCCAAAACATACGAAATGACCCGGGACGACAACGGCAAGACGCTCAAGGTGAAGGTCGGCGACGTCATCCGCGTCAAGCTCAAATCCAACCGCACCACGGGGTATTCCTGGGCGCTGACCGGCAAGACCGACGCGAAAATCCTCAAATCCGGCGAGGTCGAATACAAGGTCGACGAGCATCCGGCGGGCATGGTCGGCGTCGGCGGCAACGATTACTGCACGTTCACGGCGCTCGCGCCGGGCAAGACCGAGATCTCGCTCGGGTATGCGCGTCCGTGGGAAAAGGACAAGGAGCCCGCTCAGGCGTTCAAGCTGACCGTCGAGGTCGAAGCAGACGCCAAGGCTGCGCCCGCGACCGATGCGAAGGCAGCGCCCGCCGTCGCGAAGGAAGTCCGCCTCAATGACGGGGACAACGGCAAGACCGTCAAAGTCGCCGTCGACGGCACGATTACCCTCACGCTCGAATCCAATCCCACCACAGGATTCAGCTGGACCGGAGTCGACAAGGTGGACAAGGACATCCTCAAGCTCGAACGGAACGACTACAAGCAGAACGCGAGCCCGGCGGGTATGGTCGGCGTCGGCGGCAGGGATACGATCGTCTACCGCGCGCTGAAGAAGGGCAAGGCGAAGATCGACCTCACCTACATGCAGCCGTGGGAACCCGATTCCAAGTTCAACACGAACTACAGCGTCACGGTCGAAGTCGAGTAAGCCCTTCTTTCTTGAATCAACCTCAGATTCACGGGACGGTTCATGCCGTCCCTTTTTCGTGCATTTGGACGTTATCGCTGAAAAAAGCGGATTCGATTCGTATTTTTCAGAATACGGTGTATATTAATATACCTCAACTCTTTTCTGGAGACGACCGAAAACATGACACTGGAACTTCTCAAAGGCAAAATACACCGTGCGCGTCTGACCGCGTGCGACCTCAACTACGAGGGGAGTCTCGCCATCGACCCGGATTATCTGGACCTGGCGAACATCCTGCCCTACGAACGCATCCTCGTCGTGAACGCCACCAACGGGAACCGGCTGGAGACCTACGCGATCCCCGGCGAACGCGGCAGCGGCGTCTTCTGCCTCAACGGAGCGGCGGCGCACCTCGGACGCGTCGGCGACGTCGTGACGATCATGTGTTTCGGCTACTACACGCCGGAAGAAGCCGCGACCCATGCGCCGAAGATCGTCGTCCTCGGCGAACACAACGAAGTCCTCGTGCAGCGTCTCGGCAAGAAGGTCATCGAATCGTAATCCCGCCTTTCTCCCTCAACTTCGCCCATGAAAAAGCCCCATGCGGTTTTCCGCACGGGGCTTCCGCTTTTTTGAGTTTCGCCTCCTTGTGCCTGGGCGAAGCCAGGCACCACATCAGTGAAGGCTCCGCCTCCTTACTTGTCCAGCGGGAGATACGCGGAGTAGTGCTCGTGGTAGATATTGAAGAGCGGCATCAGCGTGAATTCGCCGTCCTTGCCCTTCGCGATGAACTCGCCGAAGTTCTTGCCCGGCTTGAACGCTTTGATCGCGGTCTCGGCGTCGGCGGCCGCCACGGTCGGGATCGGCTCATGCGTTTCGGGGCCCCACTGGTCTCTGTAGCGACGGAGCGCGGGATCGTCGCCGGCCTTCGGCGGGATCACGGCGGCGAGGAGCAGCGGGCCGTAGAAGAAGGCGACGTGCTTGCCGTCGGGGAGGGATTCGCTGTAGAGCGGGAAGTCGAATTCGATCTGGACCTTGTCGCCGTCCTTCCATGTGCGGTTGATCGCGATGTAGCCGCGTTCGTCGGCGTCGGTCTTGACGGAGGAACCGTTGACCTTCACTGTCATCTGCTTCGCCCAGGCGGGCTTGCGGAGGTCGAGCGCGAACTTTCTGGACTTCTTGAGGCCGAGCTTGATTTCGGCGGTCTTCGAGAGCGGGAACGCGGACTTGAGTTCAAGTTCGAGGCCGAGCTTGTCGTCCTTCAGTTCGGCGGCCCAGTACTGGTTCACCGCCACAGTGCCCGCGCCGTCGGTGGCGAAACTGATCTCGGTGTAGCGTTCCGGGTTCTCCATGCCGGACCCGACGCAGCACCACCAGGAGTTGAACTCGGTGGAGAAGACTTTGTAGTGCGGCGAGCCGAGGGAGAGGAAGTAGCCGTATTCGCCGGGCTCCTTGCCGATGTTGGCGGCGATGTGGTTCAGCGTCACCTTCTCGGCGAAGTCCATCGGCTTCGTGTTCTGGTTCCACTCGAAGACGTGCATGGCGATCTTGACCATGTTGAAGGAATTGCAGGTCTCGGCGGTGTTCGGCTTCAGCGTGCGGTTCACGTCGTTCATGTCGTAGAAATGCTCGCTTTCGCTGTGGCCGCCGTTCGCGTAGGAGCGCTTCGTGGAGACTTCGTTGAAGAAGTATTCGGCGCCGGTGCGTGCCTTTTCGTCGCCCTCGACCTCATACAGACGGGCGAGGCCGGCGATCTTCGGGATCTGCGTGTTCGCGTGGATGCCGTTGAAAATGTCGCGCTGGTCCTCCATCGCGCCGAGGATGCGGTTGTCGAAGAAGAAACGGCGTCCGGCCTCGGAATACTTCTTGTCGCCGGTGTCCGTGGTGAGGTCGACCATGACCTCGAGCATGCCGCCGTGCTCGGCGCGGAGCATGTTCTGCACCTGCTCGGGGCTGAGGTTGCTCAGGGCGGCGATCACGCGGTCCGCGAGCTTCTTTTCAACGTCGAGCGCCTTCTTGTTTCCGGTCAGGCGGTACGCGTCGCGGAGGCCGGCGAAGACTTTGTGGATGGAGTAGAACGGGACCCAGACGCCGTTCAGGTTGAACGGCTGCGGACGGACCGTGCCGCGTTCGAGGTCGTTCAGCCAGCGCTCGTCCTCGGCGTGGACGTACCCGGTGCCGAGCTTGTCCTGGCACTTCGCGAGCTCGTCGACGATATAGTCGGAGCGTTCCTTCGCCTTCTTGTTGCCGCCGTGCGCGTACGCCATGCCGAGCGCGGAGAGGTAGTGGCCGAGCGAATGGCCCGCGATGTCGCGCGCTTCCCAGCCGCCGTACGGACGGGCCTTCGCCTCAAGTCCCGCCACAGTCAGGAATTTCGACAGCAGGGCGTCGGGGTTCAGCGTTTCCGTCAGGAATACTTCGTTGACTTTCTTGCGGTCCGCCATCGGGCCGTCCTCGAGGTCCGTCGCGCTGGACGGATAGAACGTGAGTTTTCCGGGGGTGGCGGCGGGCTGGTCATCGGCTGTGGCGCAGCTCACGGCTGCGGTCGCGGCGGCCGCGCAGATCGCGGCGGCGGCAAAGACTGCTGCATGTTTCATGTTTGGTTCTCCTGATTCATGCGTGGATAATAGGTTGAAAAAGACTGTGTTGCGTTCAAATCGGGCTCGGGACGGTGCGCCGCGCGAACACGCGGACATCCTTCCCGTTCAAACATAATATACTATAAAACCTGAATTATGCTATTCCTTTTCTAAAGAAAAGCATATATTTTTTGATCATTTTGCCCGATATGGGAAACGGATGCCGATACCTAACTCTAAACAGACGGGATCTGAACTCGGCACTGATGTTGAATTGATGATTCCCCCTCGCATGGGATCCCCGTTTCCTACGACGTCTTACCGGCGGGATTGCCGTTTCCATTTGTCTTCCGGCTGCGGACGGGACGGGTCTCTGTGTCGCCTGCGGGGGATCTCGCCGTATTCCGTCAGATTCCGGTCGCCCGCCTTCGGATTCAGGAAGACTTCACAGTCAAAGGACATGTAGAATTCCGCCCCGTTTCCGAAGTAGGCGTCCACCCGTTCCGGTCTCGAACCGATGAAATGCAGGAAGAACTTCCCGTAGCGGCCGCCGACCCGGATGAGCGCACACCGGTATACCGGATACCAGGAAGCTTCCTGCACCGGAGGCACCCCCGCCCACATCTGTTGGTCCCAGATGCGGACCATTTCCTCGACGGGGATCTCGATCTCCCTGCGCGTATAACCGTCGTCCGGGGCGACCGTCAGATCGTCTATCAGGCGGCGGCGGGCGTTTTTACTGTCTTCGATGATCTGCAGATATTCCGGGGGACGATTGGTCCAGTGCGCACCGGTATAATGCGTCCTTTCCGCCAGGGATTCCCCCTCGCCGACCGGGATCATGCCGTCGTCCGGGTCGTCGGAAAGGAGCCGGATGACAAATGCCGCCGGGTATTTCACGGTCTCGCCCCTGGAATTGAAGGCTCCCGGAAACACCCGGAACACGATCTCGCCCCGCTCGTCCCGCTTGAAGTCCAGTTCCAGATAATTCCAGTCCGCATCAAACGGACGATCGAACGGACGCATCATTTCTCCCAGGTTCCACTCTTTCCGGTCAATCCTGGGGAGAACGATCCTGTTCCGCCGCTGCAATTTCAAACTGTATTCCAGCTGGCCGCTTTCAAGGTGCTTGATCTCGCGGACTCTGGGCGGCTCCGGAAGCGGCTGCCGCAGCACGACCTGCATGCCGTGCCAGCTCGATTTCGTCTTGGAATCGTATCCTTCCATGATATATCCATCTTTTTGGAAGGTCAGACTTCTCGCACTGCCGCCCAGGAACAGACGCCTGTCCGGCACGCGGAATTTTCCGTTGACGATCCATTTTTCGAGGTCATCCCGTCCGTGCCAGTACGGATCATTGAAGGGATCGTGACCGCCGAGAAGCCCAAAGAGTACCGAAGGCTTCACGTGATATGAGACCAGGAGTTCAACGTTGTCAAGCGGCCTGCCGTATTCGTCCACGACGACCCCGTAAATGTCCGAATGGCGTTTTCCGATCACGAATGCAAGGAGAAACAGAGCCAGAAAGACGAGAAGGATGATGAACAGAAGCTTCCGTTTTTCGTTCAGCATGGAGAGCGGTCCTTTTCCGTTATTAGGCATAGCAAAAGGCGGCAGTCATGCAGATACTATACCGCATGTTCATTGAAAAGTCAAATAAAAAGCAGTTGTGTCTCGGCTCGGCTCAAAACAGGTCGGGCTGGGCGTCGTCGGCTTTTTTCCGGGCGGAGGGATGGGCCGCGAGGAAGGATTTCTGGTTGCCGGGGGTGACGGTGTCGCCGGGCTTGAGGTTGCCGAGCAGGAGCGGGGACTTCGGATCGTGGTATCTGAAATTCTCGAACGCCTTGCGCGGGTTCTGGTTGGCGTAGCAGTATTTGCAGCCGTTGAGGCAGGTGTCGTACGCGCCGATGTCGTGCGTTTCGATGCAGCGGCAGCCCGCGCGGATGCCCTTGTGCTTGAGCTTGCGGAAGGTCACGCCGTTGGCGCGGCCGAGGATGTCGAGCGTCATGCAGCCGGAGGAATGGATGCCGAAGCGTGAAAAATCGCCGTCCGTGCCGCAGGTCTGGATCGGGAATCCGAAGCGCGCGGCAGTCGCGCCGAGGGATTCCGCAAGCTCGTTCCGGTAGGCGTCGTTCAGCGGGACCAGCTCCGGCATGTTCGCCTCGACCTTTCTGTACATCTCCACGAAACTGAAGACGCAGCGGTCGATGTGCGGCGCGAGGCGTTCCGCCATGCGCGCGAACGTGTCCTTGTGGCGTTCGATGGTGTAGGTCTTCGTGAGCAGGACGGGGTCGTAACGCCACGCGACGCGCCCGCGCCCGACGACCGAGGCGAGTTCGGCGAGCGTTTCCATGCTTTCCTCGATCGGCGGCACGCCCGGCTCCACGTCGCGTCCGTACGCCGTGATCGTGTAGAAACAATACGTGCGGAAGCGGTCCGTGATCTCGCGGATGCGCGGCAGGATCGGGCGATAGTTCTTCGAACAGAACACCACGCAGTCGACGACCTCGGGATTCAGCTCCCAGCGCGTGACCTTGTCCGGGAAGAGCGGATTCCGGGACAGCGCGTAGCCTTCCGCGAACCGGTTCAGCAGCCAGTCCGTGAAATACTGGACCGTGTCGGTCCGCCCGCCGGTATTAATAATCACACTTCTCCCCCTCTGGAACTGCGGAGCTCAGATTACTGGTTGTCTTCGAGCTTCTTGTACTCGGCGTACTTCTTCGCGGCAAGTTGGCTGCCGGTCTCGAAGAGCGTGGCGGCGTTCTCGGGGAAGGTGCGTTCGAGCGCGGCGAAGCGGACTTCGCCTTTGAGGAAGTCGCGGTAGTCCTTCGTGGGGGCGGGGGAATCGAGCGTGAAGGGCTTCTCCTTCGACGGGTTGTAGCGGTAGAGGAACCAGTACCCGGCGTCGACGGCGGCCTTCATCTCCTGCTGGACGTTGCACATGCCGCACTTCAGGCCGTGGGTCATGCAGGGGGCGTAGGCGATCACGACGGACGGTCCGGGGAACGCCTCGGCTTCCTGGAGCGCCTTCATGAGCTGGTTCGGGTCGGCGCCCATCGCGACGGACGCGACGTAGACGTTGCCGTAGGTCATGAAGATGCGTCCGAGGTCCTTCTTCGGGCTGCGCTTGCCGGAGCTGGCGAACTGCGCCACCGCGCCGATCTGCGTGGCCTTGGAGGACTGGCCGCCGGTGTTCGAGTAGACTTCGGTGTCCACGATCAGGGCGTTGATGTTCTCGCCGCTCGCGATCACGTGGTCGAGGCCGCCGAACCCGATGTCGTACGCCCAGCCGTCGCCGCCGTACATCCAGAACGTCTTCTTGGCGAGCTGGTCGCGGTGAAGCAGGATGGCGTCGGCGAGCTCGGAGACCTCCTTGTCGGCTGCGAGGTCGGCGCGGGCGGATTCGAGCGCGGCGCAGAGGGCGTCGGTCGCGGTGCGCGAGGCGTCGAGATCGTCGAACGTGTCAAGCCACGCCTGAAGCGCGTTTTTCACGGATTCGGGCACGGCCTTTTCGAGCAGAGCCTTCACGCGGATGGCCTGCATCTCGCGCTGTTTCTTCGAGGAAAGCAGCATGCCGAGCGCGAACTCGGCGTTGTTCTCGAACAACGAATTGGTCCACGCCGGGCCGAATCCGCGCCGGTTGACCGTGTACGGGATGCCGGGCATGGGCGAGCCCCACGCCTGCGAACACCCGGTGGCGTTCGCCCAGTACACGCGGTCGCCGAAAAGCTGGGTCAGCAGCTTCGCGTAGGGCGTTTCGCCGCAGCCGGCGCAGGCGGCGGAGAACTCGAGGAGCGGACGGCGGAACTGGCTGCCCTTGACCGTGTAGGGGTTGAAGACGTCGGACTTGGCGGGGAGCGACAGCAGGTAGTTCCAGTTCGCGAGGTCGTGGTCGGTCTCGGCGTTCGGGGTCATGACGAGCGCCTTGTCCTTCGCCGGGCAGACGGATGCGCAGACGCCGCAGCCGGTGCAGTCGGCGGCGCTGATCTGGAGCGTGAAGACATAACCGGGCTTGCCGGTGGCGGGAATCGTGCGGAGCGGGGCGGGCGCGGCGGCGGCCTCCGTCTCGGTCAGCAGATACGGGCGCACCACGGCGTGCGGACAGGCGAACGCGCACCAGTTGCACTGGATGCACTTGGCGGGATCCCAGACGGGCACGTGGACCGCGATGTCGCGTTTCTCGTAGGCGGTCAGGCCCATGTCGATCACGCCGTCCTCGTAGCCCTTGAACGCGCTCACGGGCAGGTCGTCGCCCTTCTGGGCGTTGATCGGCTCGAGCAGATTCGTGACGACGGCGGGAAGTCCGGGGCGCGCGGCGGGCGCGGGATCGGCGGCGTTCCGCCAGGATTCCGGCACGGGCGCTTCCACGAGGCTCTTCACGCCCTCGTCGATGGCGGCGAGGTTGCGGTTCACCACGTCGTCGCCCTTGGCGAAATAGGTCTTCTTCGCGGCGGCCTTCATGAACGCGACGGCGTCCTCCACGGGGATGACGTTCGCGAGGCGGAAGAAGGCGGCCTGCAGGACCATGTTGATGTGGCTGCCGAGGCCGAGGCGTTCCGCGATGGCGACGGCGTCGATGAGGTAGAGCTTCGCGTGGCGTTCGGCGAGCGTGCGCTTCACGTGTGCCGGGAGCTTTTCGTCGAGCTCGGCGGACGTCCACGGGCAGTTCAGCAGCAGCGTGCCGTTCGGCTTGAGCTCGCCCGCGACGTCGTACTTGGAGATGTACGTGGCGTTGTGGCAGCCGATGAAGTCGGCGGCCTTCACATAGTAGGAGGAACGGATCGGCTTGTCGCCGAACCGGAGATGCGACTTGGTCACGCCGAACGACTTCTTCGCGTCGTACTCGAAATACGCCTGGGCGTACTTGGAGGTGTGGGCGTTGATGATGTTGACCGTGTTCTTGTTCGCGCCGACCGTGCCGTCGGAGCCGAGGCCCCAGAACTTGCAGCAGACGATGTGCTCGTCGTCGGGATAGAGGGGCGCTTCAATCGGGAGCGAACGATGCGTCACGTCGTCCACAATGCCGATCGTGAAACCGTTCATCGGCTTCTCGGCGGCGAGGTTGCGGAAGACGGCTTCGATCTGCGCCGGATCGGTGTCCTTCGAAGAGAGGCCGTAGCGGCCGCCGTACACGGAGAGCGCGGCGGGATGCTTCGCCTCGGCCAGCACGGAGCGGACGTCCAGGTACAGAGGATCGCCGGCCGCGCCCATTTCCTTGCAGCGGTCGAGCACGGCGATGCGTTTGACCGAGGCGGGGAGCGCGGCGAGGAAGTGCTTCGCGGAGAACGGCCGGTACAGGTGGACCTGGAGGAACCCGGTCCTGCCGCCGCGGGCGTTCAGCCAATCGACGGTCTCGCGGATGGTGCCGGAGACGGAACCCATGGCGATCACGACGTATTCGGCGTCGGGCGCGCCGTAGTAGTCAAAGAGGTGATACCGGCGGCCCGTCACGGACGCGATCTTGTCCATGCAGGACTGCACGATGCCGGGCAGCGCGTCGTAGAACGCGTTGTTCGCCTCGCGCACCTGGAAGAAGATGTCCGGGTTCTGCACGGTCGCGCGGAGCATCGGGTGTTCCGGATTCAGCGCGTGGGCGCGGAACGCCTCGAGCGCCTTCAGGTCGACGAGCTGTTTCAGGTCGGCGTAGTCGATCGGCTCGACCTTGCTGAGTTCATGCGAGGTGCGGAAACCGTCGAAAAAATGCAGGAACGGGATGAGCCCCTCGATCGCGGCGAGATGCGCCACGGGCGCGAGGTCCATCACTTCCTGCGCGTTCGCGCTGGACAGCATCGCAAATCCGGTCTGGCGGCAGTTCATCACATCCGAATGATCGCCGAAGATGGAGAGCGCGTGCGTGCCGACCGTACGGGACGCCACGTGCAGGACGCCGGGGAGGCGTTCGCCGGAGATGCGGTGCATGACCGGAATCATGAGCATGAGGCCCTGGGACGAGGTGAAGGACGTGGAGAGCGCGCCCGCTTCGAGCGAACCGTGGATTGCGCCGATCGCGCCCGCCTCGGACTGCATTTCCACGAGCGTCACGGTCTGGCCGAACACGTTCTTACGGCCTTTCGCCGCCCATTCGTCGGTTTTTCCGGCCATCGGGGAGGACGGGGTGATCGGGTAAATGGCGGCGACTTCGGAAAACGCGTATGCGGCATAGGCACACGCCTCGTTGCCGTCCATCGTGACAAACTGTTTCGCGGAACTCATCGGATCGGGTCTCCTTGTTCGGTATCAGTTCAGTTCAATTTCAGATATTTTTCAGGTCGCCGCGCGGATGCGGAAACCCGGCGGAAGCGCGTTGTCCTCCGCCGGGATACGCCGTTTTACGCGGCGGGAAAGGTCACTCGGCGACGATGCCGTCGACCTTCTTGATCTTGAGGCGGTTCACGGCGTCCTCGCGCATTTTGTACTTGAGGATCTTGCCGGCGGCGTTCATGGGGAACTCCTTCACGAAGTCGACGTAACGCGGGACCTTGTACTTCGCCATGTGCGAACGCACGAAGTCCTTCATCTCCTCCTCGGTCATGGTCTCGCCTTCCTTCAGGATCACGCAGGCCACGATCTCCTCGCCGTACTGCTCGTCCGGGATGCCGATCACCTGCACGTCGGAGACTTTCGGGTGCGTGTAGATGAACTCCTCGATCTCCTTCGGGTAGATGTTCTCGCCGCCGCGGATGATCATGTCCTTCAGGCGGCCGGTGATGCGGTAGTTGCCCTCGGGCGTGCGGAGCGCCAGGTCGCCGGTGTGGAGCCAGCCGTCCTCGTCGATGGCGGCGGCGGTCTCGAGCGGCATCTTGTAGTAGCCCTTCATGATGTTGTAGCCGCGGGCGAGGAATTCGCCGGGAACGTTGTCCGGGAGGTCTTTTCCTGTCGCGGGGTCCACGATGCGGCATTCGATCTCCGGCATGGCGCAGCCGACGGTCTCCACGCGGACTTCCAGCGGGTCGTTCGTGCGGCTCATGGTGCAGCCGGGCGACGCCTCGGTCTGGCCGTACACGATCACGATCTCGGTCATGTTCATCTTGTTCACGACGTCCTGCATGACGGACACCGGGCACGGCGAACCCGCCATGATGCCGGTACGCATGTAGGAGAAATCGGTCTTCGGGAAGTCGGGGTGTTCGAGCATGGCGATGAACATGGTGGGGACGCCGTGGAACGCGGTGATCTTCTCCTGGTTGATGCATGCGAGCGCGGATTTCGGGGAGAAATAGGGCAGCGGGCACAGGGTCGTGCCGTGCGTCATGGACGCCGTCATCGCCAGCACCATGCCGAAGCAGTGGAACATCGGCACCTGGACCATCATGCGGTCGGCGGTGGAGAGGTCCATGCTGTCGCCGATGCACTTGCCGTTGTTCACCACGTTGTAATGCGTCAGCATCACGCCCTTCGGGAATCCGGTGGTGCCGGAGGTGTACTGCATGTTGCACACGTCGTGGATGTCCACGGCGTCGGCGCGGCGGCGGAGCTCCTCCATCGGCACCTTGTGAGCGTATTCAACGGCTTCTTCCCAGGTCAGGCTGCCGGGCTGGCGGAAACCGACCGAGATGATGTTGCGCAGGAACGGCAGGCGTTTCGCGTGGAGCGGTTCGCCCGTCTTCGTCTGTGCGAGTTCGGGGCAGAGCTCGTTCATGATGCCCGCGTAATCGGAATCGCGGTAGCCTTCGATCATCACGAGTGTGTGAGTATCGGACTGGCGGAGCAGGTATTCGGCCTCCTGGATCTTGTACGCGGTGTTCACCGTGACCAGCGCGGCGCCGATCTTCGTGGTCGCCCAGAACGTGATGTACCACTGCGGCACGTTCGTGGCCCAGATCGCGACCTTTGCGCCGGGCTTCACGCCGAGGGCGATCAGCGCACGTGCGAAGGTATCCACGTCGTCGCGGAACTCGGAATAGGTACGCGTGTAGTCGAGCGTGGTATATTTAAACGCGTACTGGTCGGGGAACTCGCGGACCATGGCGTCGAGCACTTGGGAGAACGTCTTTTCGATCAGGACGTCCTTTTTCCAGATGAACTTGCCCGTGTGGCGGTTGTTTTCATAGAGGGTGGCCTTGGAGCGCGCCAGCTCGAACCGGCTCATGTAGCTCACGAACTGCGCGAAGATCACGTCGGGCGAGCTGATCTCGGCCTCCCACTTCGGATCCCATTCGATGGAGATGAATCCGTCGTAGTTCACCGAACGGAGCGCGTTCATCACGCGGTCGAGCGGGAGCGAACCCTCGCCGACGATCGCGTGGACCTCGGCGCTTTCGGAGTCTTTCAGGTGGACGTGTTTGATGTACGCGCCCAGGTTTTTGACCGTGGCCTCGGGTGTTTCGCCGCAGACGCGGTAGGGATAGTGCAGGTCCCACAGCGCGGCGAGGTTGTCAGTCATGAAGCTCGCGAGCAGGTCGCCGAGCTTCAGCGTGTCGGCGTAATACCCGACCGTCTCCACGAGCAGGACCACGCGGGACTGCTCGGCGAGCGGAAGGACGCGCCCGATGAACTCACGGGCGGCGGCATCGTCGCCGGGCGTGTTTCCGCCGACTTTCAGGCGGATGTAGGGCACGTGCAGACTGCGCGCGGTCTCCAGACAGCGTTTGAGCTCGTCGAACGCTTCTTCAGGCTTCGCGGCGATATCGTTCACGAGGTCGAGGCAGGAGATGCACAGGCCGTGGTTGCGGAGTTTGTGCTGGACGCCCGCGAGGCGTTCCGGCCGGAAATCGTTCCGGAGCTTCGGCGTGTCGATATTGTGGATTTCGATCCCGTTGAACTTGTATTCCCGGGCGATCCGGACAAAATCGTCGAAGCTGTAGGATTCCCAACGATTGGTCGAGAACGACAGTTTCATTTGACACCTGCCTCGAAACAGATCTTGTTCACGGCGTCGATGTACGCGCGGATGCCCGCGCCGACGACGTCGGTGGAGACGCCTTTGCCCCCGTAGACCTTGTTCTCGTAGCGGAGTTTCACGATGGTCGTGCCCATGGCGGACGCGCCGCCGGTCACGGACTGGATCTGGAAGTCGTCAAGCTCGAAATGGTGGTCGAGGATCTCCTCGATGGCTTGGAACGCCGCGGCGATCGGGCCGTCGCCCGTGCCATAGCCCTTCACCTCGGCGCCGTCGCGTTCGAGGATGACATGGGCGTAGGAAGTGATCTCGTTGCCGGAGGTGATGACGAAGGATTTGAGCAGATAGGTTGGCGGAACCTGGAGGGAGACCGTGCCGATGATGGCTTCCAGCTCCTTCGGGCCGACGGCCGCTTCCGTCTTCTTCTGCACGATGCGCTGGACGGAATCGTAGACGGAATCCAGCGCGAATTCGTCGAGGTCGTAGCCCATCCGGCGGACGGCGTCGGCGACGGCTTCGCGGGAATCGGACTTGGAGAGGCTGAAGTTGACCTCGCCGGTCACGGGCGCTTCAAAGCATTCGTCCTGTTCGGCGCGGCCGCTCAGGATCTGACGGATCTGCTCGTAGGACTTCTCCAGCACGGTCATATTGAGGCCGCAGGACACGCCGAGGGCGTCGCCCTTCGCGCGGAAAACGTGCGCGATGCTGCGGAGGCTGGGTTCGTTCACGCCCGCGCAGGTGGTCTTGATCTGGGCGAATCCGGTGTTCACGCTGGCGAAGATGCACGCCGCCGCCATGTGCAGGGCGTTGGAATACGCGAAGGACAGCGTCACGTTCTTAAGCTCGGGCACGGCCTCGTTCAGTGCGGCGACGAACTTATTGAACTCGTCGGGCAGCATGACGCCCGCGGTGTCGCACACGGTGATGGTGCCCGCGCCGGATTCGATGCCGGCACGGATGACCTGCGCGAGGAAATCGACTTCGGCGCGCGTGGCGTCCTGAAGCGAGAGTTCGACGTCTTCGCAGAGTTCGCGGCAGGCTTTCACCTGGGCGCGGATCATATCGAGCACGACCGGCGGCTTCTTGTGGAACTGGTACTCCATCTGCACCGTCGAAACGGGCGCGACCACGTTCAAACGCGGGTGTTTCGCGGCGCGAAGTGCCTCCCAGGTATCCGGAAGAAGTTCCGGATCAAGCCCCACCGGGCAGGCAAGAATGCAGCGAGTCATAAGGGGTGCAAGCGTGTGAAGGAAAATAATGTCGTTTTTCCCGTTCACGATCGGAGCCGTTTCAATGGCATCCACGTTCAGCTTGTCAAGCTGACGCGCCACCTCGATCTTTTCCTTAAAACTCAAGGAACTGCCATTGCACGCGGCTTGTTCGCGCAACGACACATCGACGATTTGTATCTTTCTCATGGGCGTCTCCTTACGACGTTCGCCATCCCGACCCGGCACCGTGCCGGACCATCGCGGCAGAAAAGATTATAAATAATTAATATACCACATCTACAGTAAAATATCAAGGGGAAATCATGACTTTCCGCCTCATGTTTGCGATTTTTCCTCACTTTTGTTTCTTCTGCTTGATTTTTTTCTTTTCTGCTGTAATTTTTATATGTTTTTGTTCCGTTTCTCCCTGAATTTCAAACGACATTTTCAACATAAAACCTATGTCATTCCCTCCGCTTTCCGACTTCCGGTCCGTCCACATCATCGGCTGCTGCGGCGCAGGCTGCGCCCCCCTCGCCCGGATCCTCCTCGAAAAAGGATTCCGCGTGACAGGCTCCGACCTGCTCGACAACGCCGCCGCGGCGATGCTCCGCAGGCACGGCGCGCAGATCGCGCCCGCAGGACACCGCGTCGAAAACCTCCCGCTGGAAGATGACGGGCTTTTGGTCGTGCGGACCTCGGCGGCGGCTCCGGAGAATCCGGAAGTCGCGGAGGCGATGCAGCGCGGATTGCCCGTGCTGAGACGGGGCGAAGCGCTCGCGGTCGTGGCGGATTCGTACAGGCGGCCCGTGGCGGTCAGCGGTTCGCACGGCAAAACGAGCGTGAGCGCAATGCTGGCGTGGCTGCTCCGCGAACTCGGCGCGAATCCCGGATACATGATCGGCGGATCCGTGACGGGCTGGGAAAGCGCGGGCGCGGCGGGCGACGGCGATATGTTCATTACCGAGGCGGACGAGAGCGACGGCACGCACGCGCTGCTGCATCCGCACCTCGGGATCGTCACGAACGTGGAGGACGACCATGCGTGGAGCCTCGGCGGATTCGAGGCGCTGGAACACAATTTCAGGGCATTCGCGGAGCAGTCGGAAACCCTGCTGTACTGCGCTTCGGAGGAGACCGACCGCCTGTTCAAAAAACATCCGCATGCGATCCGGCTCGACCTCGCGGACATGCCGGATGATTTTCTGCGCGGATTCGGGCATTTCCAGCGGCTGGACGGCATGATCGCGGTCAAGGCCGCCGAACTGCTCGGATTTGACGCCGCCGAGGCGGAAATGACGCTCCGCGGGTTCCCCGGGGTCGAACGCCGCCTCTCCGTCCGGTTCAACGGCGCGGCCACGGTCATCGAGGACTACGCGCACCATCCGACCGAACTCCGCGAAAGCATCCGGTCCCTGCGCGAACTCTACCCGGGACGCCGCCTCGTCGTGATCTTCCAGCCGCACCGTTACGCGCGGCTCGAACGCTACTTCGACGAGTTCACAGTTGAACTGAAGAGGGCGGACCGCGTGTTCGTCACGCCGGTCTTCGCCGCATGGACGGGAAGCGGGAAATACACCTCGGACGACCTCGCGGCGGCAGTCGACGGAGTTGCGCTCACGGGGAGCTGGAACGACATGGGGGCGCGTGCCGGACTTGAGCTCAAAATAGGCGACGTCGCGGCAATCATCGGCGCAGGCGATCTGCCGAAGATCCTGCCGATGCTGATCGCGGCGGCGAAAGCCGTCTCCTGAGCAGGATTTACCTCAAAATCAATATTCGCGGACGGCGCGCGCCAAAAGACGCGCGAGTTCTGCGGCCTCATCCGGCGTATTCTGGTCGAAGAACGACACGCGGACCGCCGAATACGCCTCGTCGCGGCTCAATCCCATCGCGGTCAGCACGCGCGAGGGCGTCCCGGTTTCGGCATCGCATGCGCTGCCCGAGGCGATCGACGCGCCGAATTTCGCCATGATGCGCGTGAGGATCGCGCCCTGATACGTATGCGCGCCGCCGGAGAACAGCAGATGAACGATGTACGGGGAGGCGTTCGAGGCGGAGACTGTCTCGCGCCAGCAGCCGTCCGGCAGAGCTTCCCTCAGTTCGGCGAGGAATCTTTCCTTCAGTTCGCGGATGTAATCCAGGTCGCCGCTCATCGTCGCCAGGCGTCCGCCGAGCGTTTCCGCGAGCAGCAGGCAGAACGGCGGCGGGACACGCCCGACCGCGTGGCGTTCCGCACGGAGTTTCTTCATGGCGGGACGGAACTCATCACTGTACAGCACGGCCGCGCCGGACGGGATGCCGAATTTCTGCCCGGAGACTAGGAAGAATTCGGGTTGGACGGCATCAAAATCGAACGGGAGCTTGCCCGCGCCCTGGATCGCGTCGACGAGCAGGCTCGCCTGCGGCGCGATGGACTTGACCATGGAGCGCACGGCGGCGAGGTCCTGAATCACGCCGGTCTCGCTCTGCACCCAGTGAAACACCACCAGCCGCGTGCGTTCGCTGAGTTTCTGCGAGAGGTCGGTGAGGTCGATCCGTCCGTCGCGCAGGAGCTTCACGCGGTTGCGCGGACACTGCGCCGGGAGCATGTCGAGCGCGGGCGGGATGCTCGCGTGTTCGCCGTCGGTGAACAGCACCTCGCCGTGCTTCTCCGGGGTCAGCAGAAACGCCGTGACGGCGGCGCGGACGGCGTCGGTGCCGGTGTTCGTCCACAGTACGGAGCGTCCCTGCGCCTTCGAACCGCAGACGGCGTTCAGCAGGCGGTGTTCCGCGGTCGACAATGCCGCCCGAACTGCCTCGGCGGCGGCGCCGGATGCCTCCTGGTTGGCGGAATAATCCTGCGCGAGCGCGGCGAGGCGCGCCATAGTAATCGGGCGGACGGGGACTGCGGCGGCGTTGTCGAAATAGAGCTTCATTCGGCGCGCACAGCCTCTTTTTTCCGGGCGAGCGATTCCTCGATGGAACGGATCTCGTTGACGAGCCCTTCCTTCAGCTGGTCGATCTCGTCCGGGTCGGTCATCGCGGCGAGCTTGTGCTCCGCGGTGATCTTCGCGGCGGCGATTTTCGCCTGCGCGGCGCGTTCCAGCTCGGCGATCTTTTCCTTCTTCTCGGGGGAGAGTTCCCGCAGCGCTCCGCCGCTGCGTTCGAGTGCGAGTTCCCAGGCGCTTTTCATGGTTGTGGTTCCTTTCGAATAAAGGCCGCGCGACAGATGTCGAGATCGGGCCGGTCAAGTTCGGGGTTTTTCGGGGCGAGACGCCGCGCGGTTTCGAGGTCGCGCTGTTCGTCCGGGGTTACGGATACAATGTCCAGATGCATGCGGCTGCCCAAAGCCATACCGCGCAGCAGGAGAAGATCCTTTGCGAAGTTGAACCGGGCGCGCTTGACATAGTGCGACGATTGAAGCGGATCAAGCGTGATGACCATGTCGATGCACGTCACAGCTTCGTCCATTCGCCCGGTCATATACATGTAGTCTGCAACGGCGTTCCAGTGGAACGGCGACCGCGGAGCTTCCTCGTTCGCCGCCTGATGCATGCTTCTCACGCGGTCGAACGACGGCACATAGCCCGGATCGTTCTGGTGTGTGAAGGAATACTCCGGGTTGAGTTCGGCGATCAACTGCGAATAGGTCTTTTCCGCATGGAAAAACTTTTCCGCTACGAAGAATGAAATGCCGCAAAAAATCACAAGCGTCGCAGCGATGCACCAGCAAAGACGAGGCCTGCAATGATCGACCAGCGGTTCGGCGGACGCAGATGCATCCCGGTTCAGCGTAAGCAGGGAGAACGCGATCAGGACGCCGGAATAGGCGGTCGTCTCGAATCCGATGTCGAGCAGGGCACCGGCGGAAAGGACGATGCAGGAAAACGCCGGGATAAGCGCGAAAACGTCCTTCAGGCCGCGCCAGTCCGTCCGGCGGATCTGACGGCACACCTCGACGACCGGATACGCGAGCACGGCAAGCGCCGCGAGGAAACCCGCGATCCCGCACTGCGAACCGAACAGCATCACCATATTGTGCGGAGAGTGCGGCGACTCCTTGTCGCGCCACAGGCGAAGGATCGAGTAATCGTGCAGGAAGTCGCCCCAGCCGGTGCCCGTCAGCGGGTGCTCGAACATCATCCGCGCCGCCGCCTGGACGTAGTCGAAGCGTACATACATCGACAGCGCGCCGCGTCCGAGCCAGATCATGGCGGCAAGTCCGGCGACGCCAAGCGCCAGAACCCCAGCACCCGCGATTTTCCATTTGCGCGGCAGACGGGAGAAGAAGAACACAGCCGCGCCCGCGGCGAGCAGGGAGAACACCGCGCCGCGGCTGTCCGTCTTCACGAGCAGGAAGAGCGTCACGGCGAACGCGAGTCCGCCGAACAGACGCCGCGAGAGCTTCGGCGGCGAGACGCGTTCGTTGCCGAACCGCCAGAAGAGGACCGTGAGGAACGGCAGGAGCGCGGCGAGGTACGCGCCGTAGACATTGCACGAGTTGAAGTCCGCCTGAACGCGGCCTTCCCCGATGCGGACCGCCATCCCGTCGGCGATTTCGCGTCCGCCCACCGCCGTGCGCGCCTGAACGTGTTCGCGCAACGCCTCGAATCCGTACCAGTACTGGTACATGCCGGAGCAGAGCGACAGCACGCCGCCGAGGACCAGCGATCCGGTCAGCATCCGCGCGAACCGATCGTTCCCGGCCAGCAGGACCGACAGCGACATCGCATAAGCCGCCAGCGACAGCGTGTGGGCGATCATCTGCGGCGGATACCCCATGCATGAGGCGTCCGCCAGCCCGAGAATGCTCACGCCGCCAAGGATCAGCCAAAGCGCGCCGTATTTCAGCAGCGGCGGACGGAACGTCATTTCCTTGCGAAACAGCGCGGCAAGCACGGTCAGTCCGAGCAGAACGGGAGAAGCCATCATGAAGACGGGCAGCGGCCACGCGATGAAGACCAGGGAAAGCGGATCGCTCCAGTACAGCGCTCCGCCTTCGGGCGCGCTCACGAACGACGCGAACTTGATCGGCAGGAGCACGGTCAGCAGGCAGGCGAAGAGTTCCGCAGTACGCCACAGAAAACTGTAAAAAACGAAATCGCTCCGGTCAAGCTCGAATTTCCAGGCAGACCCCTTTTCACGGACCCGGAACGTCCCTATGGGAAGTGAAACGGAATCAGGCGTGGGGATGTGCTTTTTCATAGATCCTCTTCATGTGTTCGGTGCTGACGTGCGTGTAGATCTGCGTGGTGCTGAGGTTCTCGTGTCCGAGCAGAGCCTGAACGCTCCTCAAATCCGCGCCCGCGTCCAGCAGATGCGTCGCGAACGAATGGCGGAGCTTGTGCGGGGTCAGGTCGGGCGGAAGTCCCGCCTGCGCAAGGTAGAGCTTGAAAAACCGCTGGAACGAACGTGCGGTGAGGCGTCCGCCGAGCTGGTTCAGGAAGATGGCGGCGCGCGGCGACTGGTCGGAGGAGAGCGTGCGGCGGTGTTTGAGGTAGGCGCGGAGCGCGCGCTGGGCGGGATTTCCGAGGGCGCAGAGGCGTTCCTTCTTGCCCTTGCCGCGTATCTTCATCACGCCGGAAAACGCGTCGACGTCGCCGAAGTTCAGCCCGAGCGCCTCGCTGATACGGAGTCCGCCGGAGTAGATCACCTCGAGCACGGCGGCGTCCCGGGCGGCGGCAAACGCGGCGGCTTCGGGGGTTTTCGCGAGGCCGAGCTCCGCGTGGTCCGCCCAGACGGCCGCGGGCGCGGCGAGCAGGCGTCCGACCTCGTCCACGGTCATGTATTTCGGGAGGAGCTTCGGGCGGCGGGGGGACGCCTGGCCGATGAACGGATTCGAGGTCGCGCGGTTTTCGCGGATCAGGTAACGGTAAAACGACCGCATGGCGGAGAGCTTGCGCATGATCGAACTGCGCGCCAGGTCGTCCGTGCTCAACGATGCCACGAAATCCCGCGCGTCATACACGCTCAGCGCCGCCCAGTCCGCCGTCCCCTCGAACGGGTCGGCGCATTGCCGGATGTCCAGCGCATAGGACGAGCAGGTGTGTTCGGACGCGTTCCGCTCCGCCGCCAGGTAGGACAGGAAGCCGCGCAGTCCGTCGTCGTGAATCGTTTCGGTCATGATTCCGCCTTTCCAATTAAAACAACAAGTTAATTTACCCGTATTCAGGCGAATATGCAAGCGGAAAAGGCAAAAAACATATTGTATTCCGCCCGCCCGAATGCTATATTATGAGGAACACTTTTTCCGAACCACACACCACGGGGGCCCCCGCCATGAAACAGGCTATCGTAGTTCTCGCCGAAGGCTTCGAGGAGATCGAAGCGCTCGGCACCGCCGACATCCTCAACCGCTGCGGCATCATGACCATGCTCGCCGGCATCTCCGGCTCCATCGTCTCCGGCGCGCACGACATCCGGGTCGCCCCGGACATGTTCCTGGAGCACACGCCCGGCTCCGACGCCGACGCCATCATCCTGCCCGGCGGCCTGCCCGGCGCAACCAACCTGATGAACTGCAAGGAACTCGGAGAAATGGTCCGCGAGGCCGTCTCGAAGGGCAAGATCGCCGCAGCCATCTGCGCCGCCCCGATCGCGCTCCATGCGTTCGGCGTGCTGGACGGCAAGACCGTGACCGGCTACCCCGGCACCGAAAAGCTCAGCATGCGCCCCGGCCTCGCGTACACCGGCGAGCTCGTCGAGCACGACGGCAACATCATCACGGGCAAGGCCCCCGGCGCAACGCCGTTCTTCGCCGCCGAGATCGCCCGCGCGCTCGGCGTGAACCCGGCGACCGTGCAGGGCGTGCTGAACGGGATGTTCGTCCGTCCATGAGCCGCAACTGCTTCACAGTCGAACGCTGTTCCGAAGCGTCGCATGCGCGCCTCGGTGTACTGGAGACCGTCCACGGCACGATCCATACCCCGGTCTTCATGCCGGTCGGCACGCGCGCCACGGTGAAGGCGATGTCCCCGCGCGAGCTGGAGGAACTGAACGTCCAGATCATCCTCGGGAACACCTACCACCTGATGCTCCGTCCGGGGTCCGGGCTGATCCGGCGCGCCGGCGGCCTGCACAAGTTCGAGGACTGGAACCGCCCCATCCTGACCGATTGCGGCGGATTCCAGGTCTTCAGCCTCGCCCCGCTCCGCAAGATCAAGCCGGACGGCGTCGAGTTCACTTCGCACATCGACGGTTCGCGGCATTTCCTCGGCCCGGTCGAATCCATGCGCATCCAGCGCGACCTCGGCTCCGACATCGTGATGGCGTTCGACGAATGCACACCATACCCGTGCACCCGCGACGCCGCCGAGAAATCGCTCGCCATGACCAAGCGCTGGGAGGAGATCTCCCGCGAACAGCCGCTGGACGACCATCAGCTGAGGTTTGGCATCGTGCAGGGCAGCGTGTACCACGACCTCCGAGCCGAATCCGCCGCGCACGTCGCCTCCCTCGACTTCGACGGCTGCGCCATCGGCGGCGTCTCCGTCGGCGAATCCCAGGAGGAGATGTTCGACGTGACCTCGTTCGTCGCGCCGCTCCTGCCCGAGGACAAACCGCGCTACCTGATGGGCGTCGGCACCCCGAAACAGATCCTCGAAAGCGTGAAATTCGGCGTCGATATGTTTGACTGCGTGATGCCGACCCGTCTGGCGCGCCATGCTGCCGCCTTCATGCGCGGCGGCGACACCCTGCCCGCCAAGGCCGGACGCTTCGCGGAGGATTTCTCCCCGCTCGATCCGCGCTGCGACTGCTACGCCTGCACGCACTTCACGCGCGCCTACATCCGGCACCTGCTGAACGTGAACGAGATCCTCGGGGCGCGCCTGCTCACGATCCACAACATCCACTACTTCATCGCGCTCATGGAACGCATCCGCGCCGCCATCGCCGACGGCACGCTCGAAAGCCAGGGCGATTCCATCCTCTGACCGGGCAAGCGAAGCAAGCGCCCCTCGAAAACGCCATGCCGGACACCGCCACAGACTGGACCCGCTACTACGAAAAACCGTTCATCACGGCGCATGTCACGCGGCGCATCACGGCGCACCGGATCGTGAAAATGGTCCTCGCCGCGGGCGGATTCCCGGACAGCCACCGCATCATTGAACTCGGCGGCGGAAACAGCGCGTTCTGCGACCGCTTTCCCGATCCAAATCCAAGACACCCTCCGTGGGACGGGTTTTATACCGTTGTGGACAGCAATCCGCGCGGCACGCTGCTGTTCTGGATGAAACACCCCTGGTCGGATTGGTACAGGGCGGTCTGCGCCGACATCCTTACGCTGGACACCGCCTCGTTCGAGCCCGCCGACCTGGTGTTCAGCGTCGGGCTGGTGGAGCATTTCCCCGAGGAACAGACGAAGATCGCGATCCGGCGGCATTTCGAGCTTGCGAAGCCCGGCGGGCTGGTCCTCATCACGTTTCCCGTACCCACGTTCAGTTACCGCCTCATCCGCCGCGCCGCGGAAATGCTCGGTCTCTGGCGGTTCCCCGACGAACGCCCGATTCAGCTGGAAGACGCCGTCTCCCTCTGCGCCGAACACGGCGAAATCATTGATGCACGCCTGAACCGCGCGATCCTGCTGACGCAAGGGATCGTACTGGCGCGGAAGCCCCGCTGATAATACCGGAATCAAGCACATTTTCTCGCATAAACTTGACGAACCGCCTTTTTTGTGCTACATTATCTTGAACATTCTATCCGCAATCCACCCGTGAAAGGCCGACCGCCATGCTGAACGCCGTCATCCTCGGAGCAGGAGCCATGGGCTGTCTCTATGCCTCCTACCTCTGCAAAAATCCGAACATCAACCTCACGCTGTTTGACCACCGCGCCGCGAAAGTCGACGAGATCAACAAAAACGGCCTCATGATGATCGAAAACGACGAGGAGGTCCCGTTCAGCGTCCCGGCGAAAGTCAGCGGCCACGGCCGCAATGAGCCGGTCGATATCCTGCTGATCTTCGTGAAGGCGCACCAGACGTACGCCGCGCTGAAGGCGAACCGGTCGCTCATCGGCCCGAAGACGGTCGTGGTCTCGCTCCAGAACGGCATGGGGAACTACCTCGAGATCGTGAAGTTCGTGCCGCTCGACCGCATCGTGATCGGCACCTCGAACCACAACAGCACGCTCCTCGGCAGCGGGCGGTTTCTGCACGCGGCGGACGGTAAGACGATCATCGGCGCGTTCAGCAAGGATTCGCCCCACGTGGAACTGATCCGCTCGATCTTCGCCGAATGCGGCCTCGACATCTCCGTTTCGAACGACGTCCGCGTGCTCATCTGGCGCAAGCTGCTCGTGAACATGTCGATCAACCCGCTCACCATGCTGCTCGAGGTCAAAAACGGGTTCATCCAGTCCAACCGCCCGAGCTGGGACATCGTGCGCCAGATCGTCGACGAAGGGCTGACAGTGGCGAAGGCCGACGGGATCGACTTCGATCGCGAGGAAATCCTGGAGCTCGTGCACAAGATCTGCGTCCTCACGCGCACCGGGTGCTCCTCCATGTTCCAGGACCGCATCCACAAACGCCGCACCGAGATCGACTTCATCAACGGCTCGGTCGTCTCGCTCGCGCGGAAACACGGCATCCAAGTGCCCGTGAACGCCCTGCTCGTCCAGCTCGTCCACGCCGTCGAGGACTCCTGCTCAGGAGAGTAAAAGCGTTTGTCCGACGGCATGTGCGATGCTGAGACAAAAAAAGGCATAAGCAGTACACTCCGCCGTGCGCCGTTTCCCTCCCTGCACCGGACCGACTCCGGATCCCGCTCATTCCCCATGACGTGGACCCGGCCCCTCAACTTCGGCCCGGATGCAAAACGACCCACAAGCCCGGAACGTACAGCGGCGTTTGACCGCCGCCGGCGGAAGAAGCCCCCTCGTTTCCGAACCTCCGTCCGCCATGCTTATGCCAAAAGACAGGACCGGGCTGCAGTCGCATCCGCGGAAATCCTGTCCGAAAAACCAATATAACACGTTTCCTTCGCGCTTCAATGCGAAAAACCGCGCAAATCATCACTTTTTCCGGCAAAAACGCGTTTTTTTCCAACCTGTACAAGTTTGCTGTACAAGTTTCGCCGGGGAAACGCGCGCCAAAATGTCACCATGAAGCTTTTTTTGGGAAAAAAATGGAAAATGCCTTGCTTTTTTTCTGTACCGGTGTATATTAATTGATACATTTTTTGTGGGGCAGTAGCTCAGTTGGCTAGAGCGATACGTTCGCATCGTATAGGTCGTGGGTTCAACTCCCATCTGCTCCACCATTCTTTCGATAATCGGCGCCATGTGACCTACAGATGGCGCTTTTTTGTTTTCCGCTAATTCCCCCTCAATTCGAGGGTTGTGCGAAGAATGATCCCGCAGGGGATTCTCCCCGGAGAGCTTTTCTCCGCGTCCTTCGCGGCGTCTCCGGGTCCAGTTTCCGCCGGAATTCTCCGTTTCGTATAGGCGGCGACCTATTGGTTTCAGCGAACTCAAATCACGTTTTAGGGCCGTTATGCGCTGTTTTCGACACATAAACCGCGTTTTCGAAATCGGCGCGGTTCGGAATCTTGGGGACCATTCTAGATTCTACCCTCAAAATTCGCATAGTTCCCGCGCTGAATTTCGATTTATGGTATCAAAAACGCCGTTCACGCGACCTACACTTTGATTTTTTCCCGATTTTTTGGTTTTCCGGGGTATCTCGAATAATGATAAATGAGCTTCCACAAACAGACACTATAAGTATCGCCGGAACCGACTGCAACAGAATTTTAATCCGGACGCCCCCAATAAAGTTTGGGTGAGCGACATCACGTATGCTCGAGTGAAGGAGGACATTTATGCCATTTGTGTCGTCATTGACCTGTATGCCCGGAAAGCTCTTTCCCACGCCATTTCTCCAAACAGTGACACCGCCTTGGTGAAAAAGATTTTTCAAAAGGCCTATGAACAGCGTTGTCCGTCCGAAGGTCTGATATTCCATGGCGATCAGGGATCGGTGTATACGGCGTACTCCTTCCGGAAAAAGTTACGAGATTTGAAGGTCGTCCAATCGTTCTCCAACCCTGGGACGCCATACGACAATGCCGTGGCAGAATCGTTCTTCAGTATGATGAAGCGGGAAGAGCTGTCTCACAAATGGCACGACTCTCTGGACGAACTCGAAAAGACCGTTGCCGACTACATTTCTTACTTCAATAGCTACTGGCTATTGCAGAAACTTGGCAATCTTACTCCGGATCAGTATGAATCCTTGTATTGGGCAAAGCACAAATAATTGATAGATAAGGAGATGAGAAAAACGAGATTTTGGGTTGTCCGCGAAAGACTGTCCAAAATCTCATACCGAGTACAATCAATTTATAGAACCGCCTTTAAGGAAATCTTGAAGAAAGATTTTCTTTTCAAACCCATATAAAAATGTTCCATTAAACCAATTTGAATAATTTGGAAGAAGGGGAATACTCTTTTCTAGAAAGCTCTTAAAACAACTAACATTTCTTTGACAAGAATTTTCCATATAAAAGGATCTAATCGCAGATGCGGCCTTAATTGAGGCATTATGTAAGATATAATAAAACAAATATGTATCTTCTTCTGAGATATCCCATGGAACAAATCCGGAGTGCACGCTATTATTCCTAAATATACGAATCTTTTCAATGTTATCTGCAAACAAACGATGATATTCTCGATATTTTTCGTTCGTGCGCAAACTAGCCCATGCTGCAGAAGATTGTTTTGTCGCACAAAAACCAATCAGCATGCTAACATAAGGTGCAATATTGTCTTTTTCATTTTCCTTTAGAAGAGCTTCAATGGAAAACCACAAGAATAAAATCCTTAACTGATTGTCTTCTTCTGTTGTTGATTTCCGTAACCAGTGACAAAAGCGCTTAACCCTAATGGCAAATTCATCTTTGTTGTTATATGCGGATAATGCTTGAGAAAGTGTTAATGGAAAAAACACGGTTTGATGAAGACAGACACTATTCAATAATTGTTTTTCCCTAACAAACGGTTGTATTTTATTGGTCGACATATCCACAAGGAAAGCGACATCCACTAGTCGTACACTTCCGACGACAACACTATCAAAAACGCTCCATAAATCTATTGCCTCAGAAAAAACCTGTCGAGCGATATAAAAAGACTCTTTTTCGTTTTGTGCAGATACAACCATTGACAGGCGCATAGAAGAGTCAAGATTAACGAATTCATTATTTTTTTGAGCCGACTCTCTTAGAGCTATACGTTCATTTTTTGTATCACAGGAGGCACTATGCAATTCTGCCCCACCTATGATTTTTGAATCAATATTGTAGACGATATCACCAAGAACAACATTTGTTATTAAAAACTTTGACATTTTTTTCTCATTACCTCTATCATTAATTTATAGATTGTTTTGCGACAGAGTTCTAATTGGGGTACAACGGAAAGATTAGAACATGAAAGTGCATTTAGCAATCCAAACAAGTGAGTCTTAGTTCTTATTAGTTGTTTTGTCTTCATATATATGAATGAAATTGCGATTATGCTGCATTCCGAATTGCGCAGTCTCCATAAATTATCCTTTTGTTTCTCTGCGTCAAAATTAATAAAGTAATAAAGAAAAATTAGTTCATCTATCTCAAATGTTTGGAGGTCGTTTGTCAACAGAAGTTTAAACAAATCGAGCTCAGATATAAATCCCATTTTTATCATTAGAAACAGTTTAAGCTTAAATACATTTTTTCTATAGCCGAATGTATCAAGAAAGATATCACAGTAATGATAAGCCTCAAGAAATCTACCAGCGGCAACACAAGACAATGCAAGCAAATAGTAATCAGACTTTTTTCTATAGTGGTCTATTCTATCCAATAAATCTTCCTTGTTTTTTACTGTGCATAAAGAAATAAAATTCAAAAGGATCGGCTTGCAAGAAAAATCTTTTATGCATAAATCTATTGCCTTTTCATGTTCCATAGGTCTTTTTGCCATGTCGCAAATAATCTTTGGACGCTCTTTGATTATAGAAAAGATGTGTTGAATGATGGGAGGAAATATCAATTCAGATTGAATTTCAGCATTAGAATACTCTTTTTTTGTCAGAGATACTCTCAATTTAGGAGTCCCCGCATATAAAACTATTTTTATTTTATTAACATGGATATTCTTCGTAGTATCATTTATATTAGGGAAAAGATCATTCTTTCGTTTGATTAAATCTGTAATGGTATTTGCAACGATTATTCCATATGGTGAATCTAATCTCAGCTTTTCAAACAAAGAATACAAAACCTCCTTATATGATGATAGATTCCATGCAATTTTGCCAAGGTACCACAAAAACAAGCGCCCTTGAGTATCTATTTCCTGAGAATCGTCAACAAAAATCGCTTCTAAAGGGGAACATATATCCATTATTGCATTGGCAATTCGCTCGTTATTTGATTGCTCCCGCTGAAGAAGAATATCTTTCCGAAACTTCAATTTAGTTTTCCGTTTGTTTTTTTGCATACATTCTAGTTCTATCTGTTTCGTGATGTTATATATTGTGTGTTTTCCCGCACACCCTCTTTCTCTAGGCATAGCCTGTTTGGGAAGACGAGATACTTGCTACTCCTGTTTTATGGAGTTGACAGAGTTCCATAATTTTCTGCCAAATGGGGTGGCCGTATAAAACCTATTCAACCACTGCTCCCGCCAATTATCTGAAGATGCCATTGTCCAAATTCCGCGATTCCCATGTCCAGTCTGAGTAATAAGTCCGCGGCTTTCAAGTTTGCTGAGAATTGGAATGAGTTCATCCAACGATATATGGAATTCTTTCACTTGGACAGAAGACGATATCGACAGTGGTTCAAGAATGTTAAGATCTTCCAAAGTTAATTCGCTAAAGCGTTCAAGGATGGACATTTTGAGCTGAATTGGATCGTTAGAAATCAGGTTTTGGATAAGCAATTGAGCATGCTTTTTGATTTTATCCTGTTGCCACTCTTTGACAACTTTGTCCAAGGTAACTTCAAGAATTGCAATTCGTTCTTCGAACTTTGATGTATCCTTGTTTATTGCGTCAAGTTCTCTACTATGGCAAGCGACTAATGCGTTCAATGTGTCTATAAGGACCTGAAGCCTCTTTGCATTTTTTGTGGAGTTAAACTCACTCCACCATGCAGCCAGCGGAGCAAGTGCAGGAATTGCAGACATTGCCGCGCGAAGAAGCATTCCACTATCATTGTTTTGCTTTTCATCATTCATAAGCGTTCTCCATTTATGTTGTTCAAGAAAAAAAAATGTTTATACAAAAAACAAGTAATACCATTATTATTGAGTAGACTGAGGGAGGCAAACTTTTCGTTGACGGCGGAATGACGGAGAGGGATTTGGAACAGGTGCGAGGATGCCATTGGCGAGGGGATCAATGTTTTTCGCCAAGTGGGGTATTCGGTTTGTGCGTTCCGTACCATCATTTTGAGTTCAATATCTCGCTGAAAATTTGTTTCCGGTTACAAAATAGTGCCCTGTCCCCTTGGGACTGGACTGTTTTGATTGACGTGATAGGTGTAAATGCTAATGGATACTATAGCAGGCATTGACCGGATGTCAAGCCTGTTTCCGAAAAAATAATGATTTTTAAGAGGCTCTGTCCGGGACGCACCTCCCTTCGTAGACGGAATCGGGAGTGAGATACCCAAGAGCCGAGTGAAGCCGTCTGCCGTTATAGAAGTTCACGTAGCTCTGCACGCCTCTGCGGAGTTGAGGCAGGGAAACGTAGTCATTGAGCTTGATATCCTCGTATTTCAGCGCCCACCAGAAGCGTTCCATTTTGGCGTTGTCACGGCACCGGCCGCGTCCGTCCATGCTGATGGCGATTCCGAGCTTCTTCAGCTCGTCCGTGAACTCGCGGCTGGTGAACTGGCTTCCCTGATCCGAATTGAATATCTCCGGGACTCCGTATTTGCTCACCGCGAGCTGGAGCGTTTCGACGCAGTGGAACGTGTCCATCGTGTTCACGACGTTGTACGCCATGTTCTTGCGGCTGTACAAGTCCACGATGGCAATCACGAAGGCCCGATGCCCGGCCACCGCCAAATAGTGATGCTCCCCACCCTGCACCTGACATTGTCATAAAACCGCCAACAAAGAAAATACCAATGCCAAGAAATATACCAACACCATA
>CACYHQ010000024.1 GCA_902774245.1 uncultured bacterium | reverse complement strand
CCTCGCGGGCTGCGGCGACTTCGACGGCGACGGAAAGGATTCCGTGCTGATGAGCTACAACGCGAGCCAGTACTATATCGTCGACCTCGACGGCACGGTCACGTCCATGGGCAGCAGCGCCTGGTACAACTGCGCGGTCCGCGCCATCGGCGATTTCTCCGGAGACGGCAAGGAAGATATCGTCCTCTTCGACAAGAACACCGGTTCGATGTACATGCTGCTCGACGGAAACGCCGACAATTATCAGTCTATCGGCCAGCTCGATCCGACCGACTGGTTCGTGGCGGGCTGCGGCGACTACAACGCCGACGGTGCGGACGACCTGCTGGTCCGTCAGTATACGACCGGCATGCTCGGCTACTACGCCAACGGCGTCCAGGCGAACTGGAACGTCATGGGCTACGGCGTCGGCATGGAATGGACCGTGATCGCGTGAGACCGCAGGCGGTCCCGTAGTAGTGCCCGAGCGTAACCGGGCACGGGAAACACACGGAACAATTCTCCGCCGTCGTTCCAATAGCTGCGTTTTTTTCAAACTCAATACTCTATCCATGCCCTGACGCTGTTGCTTTTTTGAGTTCATGTATAAGATTTTTATATTATTTTTTTGTTTTGCCGTTTTTTCCGCTTGACTTTTCTCTACCCGCGGTGTATGGTATTGCAATCTTGCGACAGAACGCACAACGGAGTGGATCATGGGGTCCATCCTGCTCAACCGTGCGGGACTGTTTAGGATACACTGTTCGGATGATGCGCAAGCAATTCAGGTTGAAGTCCACTTCAGCGGGTCGTTCCGGGGCATTCGGATGTGCCGTCACCATCGCACTGAATTTCAGGCCGCAAAGCCCGGGAAAGTCATCCCGCCAGATTATTGAAGCGGTATAACCGCGAAAGGACAACACCACAATGAGACTGTATGTGGGCAATCTCGCATTCGCAACCACAAACGACGAACTCAAGGCCGCGTTCGAGGCGTTCGGCACTGTCGACTCGGCGAGCGTCATCATGGACCGCGAAACCGGCCGTTCGAAAGGCTTCGGATTCGTCGACATGAACAACGACGAGGAGGCCAAGGCAGCGATCGCCGGACTCGACGGCAAGCCGATCGGAGGCCGCAACGTCCGCGTGAACGAAGCGCGCCCGAAAGAAGAGCGTCCGCCGCGCGGTCCGCGCCGCTTCTGAGCTGAGGCAAATCAAGCTCAAAACCAATAGAAAAGATCAGGACGGTTCCAAGCTGATTGGGACCGTCCTTTTTTGTATGCGGATTTTGAGGTTCCACAAGCTCAAAAAAGCGAAACTCTTGTTTACGGGTTCTTTCTGCGGCGGTTCCGGCGCTGCTGATAGTAATTGCTCCGGCTCGTGAATCCGCTCCGTTTCGCCGCCTCCTCGGGCGGGACGCCCTCCGAGATCAGATGTTCCGCCGTCGCCAGGCGCAGGTCGTTCAGGTACTGGCAGAACGTCAGCCCCGTCGCCTCCTGGAAATGAACATGGAACGCGCTCCGGCTCATTCCGGTGATTTGCAGGGCCTCCTCGACCGTGACCGGGCGGACGTACATGCTGTCCAGGTAGAACAGCAGTTCGGAGATGCGGCGTTCGGGGTCGCCGGAATCGGGCGAAATGGGACCGCGGGGGAGTTCCGGCAGGTGAAACCCGATCTCCAGCATCAGGCCGAGCAGGGAATTGATGCGCAGGGCATTGCCGAACGCGGGCTTTTTCTGCAGGGCCATGATCCGGTGCAGCGTCTCGCCGCAGGCCCGGCTGTCCGCCTCGGACAACGGCAGAAGATAACCGTTTTTCTCCACGTAGCGCGTGAGGTGATCCATCAGGAACGCAGCCTCGGACGCGGCCGTGGTCTCCCCGAGGCAGTACCGGACGGACTGCATCAGGACGGCGGTCCGGCAGCCCGATTCCGAGGCGCAGAACACATGGGGTTTCCCGGGAGGGATCAGCAGGAGGTCGCCGACTTTCACGCGCTGACGCCACTGGCCGACGGCCTGGATGCCGCCGCCTTCGCAGCAGAAGAACCATTCGTATTCGTCGGGATGCACGTGCTGGCGGCAGCTCGAAACGTCGCCTTGGAACGGATGCAGATAAACGTCAAGCACGTTGGGCATGACGCGGATTTTTCGGACTCCGGACGGTGCTATTTTCATAGGGCGGGTCACTTCTCAATTGGGGGTGTGAAGTTGAGTTCCTGAAATATATCCACGGTTTCAGTCAATATCAACCCTTTTTCCGCTTTTTTTCGATTTTTTTTCAGCCGAAAAAAACAAAGAAACGTTAATTACCGTACAGCAAAAAGCCTGAGTTCAAAACGCATCCACATACAAAAAAGGACCCGGAGAATCCCTGAAAAAGGATCGACCGGGCCCGTATGCCGTTCAGAGGAACGGAGGATTATTTCTGCACGTTCTTCATGGCAGTTTCGTCGTCTTCGGGAGCATAAAACTCGATGTTGATGCTCATGCCCATGCCGCCGCCCATGCCGCCGCCGGCAGGACGGTTGCCGCCCGCCGCGGGAGCCGCGCCGTTACCGGCAGGAGCCGCACCGGGAGCACCGGCAGGAGCGCCGCCGCCGAAGCCGGGGAATCCGCCCATACCGCCGCCGAAACCGCCCATCGGGGGCATGCCGCCCGCAGGAGCACCGGCAGGAGCATTACCGGCAGGAGCCGCACCGGGAGCACCGGCAGGAGCACCGCCGCCGAAGCCCGGGAAGCCGCCCATGCCGCCGCCGAAGCCGCCCATTGGGGGCATTCCACCCGCGGGAGCGCCGGCAGGAGCATTACCGGCAGCAGGAGCGCCAGCAGCAGGTGCGGGAGCCTGGCTCGGAGCAGGAACCCCGCCGGGAGCACCGGCAGGAGCGCCGCCGCCAAAACCGGGGAAGCCGCCCATACCGCCGCCGAAGCCGCCCATCGGGGGCATACCGCCACCAAAGCCGCCTGCAGGAGCGCCGCCCGGGACACCGCCGCCAAAACCGGGGAAGCCGCCCATGCCGCCGCCCATTGGGGGCATACCGCCGCCGAAACCGCCCATGCCGCCGAAACCGCCCATGGCGATCCGGGCTTCCCAGTCGGTGTTTTCGAGCCAGCGGAGTTTCGGATTGTCGGTGAGGACGTACGGCTTCAGCACGCCGTTCACCTGGGAGTTGTCGATGAAGATCTTGGTCGGGGTGCCGTCTGCATCCGTGCCCTGAAGGATATAACGCGCGGAGATCGCGCCGCTGCGCTGCGTGTCGACCGCGCCGGGCTGGATCTCGCCCTTGAAGAACGTGGTGTCGAGATCGCCGTGGAAGAGGATCATGTTGGCGCTGCCTTTACCGCCCTGCACGTTGAACATCTGGTCCAGAATCACGTGGATCTGGAAGACTTTCTTGCGTGCGACCTGTTTGGCGGCGGCGTTTGCTCCGGCCGCGGGCTGGGCGTTCTGGGCGCTCACGATCATGGGGACGCCGACCATGGTGACGCATGCGGCGGTGGCCGCAGCGGCATACAGGATGCTTTTCTTCATTGCAGGAAACCTTTCTTTAAGGTTAAATTGGTTTGCTCCCGCCGCCTTTTCAGGCGTGGAAGCCGTAAATAAAAAGATAGAACATGAATTCAAGCACATCGCGCAAATCTTCCGCGCCCTTCACGGCCAGCTCCGGGATGCCGTTGCAGTTGCCGTTCGCGTAGAACTCCGCGATCCGGCCGTTCTGCCGGACCGACCACTTCGGGAAGCCGTTTCCGTTGCCGTTGTCGTAGATATTGACGGTACGCCCCCTGAACTCGAAATAATAGTTCGGGAAACCGTTTCCGTTGCCGTTCGGGTAGAACTCGGCGCTGTTCGAACGGTAATTGAAATACCCGATCGGCATGCCGTTGCAGTTGCCGTTCGGGTAGACCTCGCAGCAGCGGGCGGACTTCTTCATCGACCAGAACGGCATGCCGTTGCAGTTGCCGTTGTCGTAGACGACCAGATAGCCTCGTTGCGAGGTCATGGACACGTACGGCATGCCGTTGCAGTTGCCGCTTTTGTAGGCATAGTATGTCGTGCTCACGGGAGAACTCCTGATCCGGGGGAAAGCGGAGGATTTGCGGGATGCGGCGGAGCGGTCGGATTCGAACGGCGACCGCCCCGCCCGGGATGGCAAACAGAACTCAGATCAGTCCGCCCACTCGGTGATGGCCGCGACCGCGGCGCAGTCCACGATGTCGTCCACGGAGCAGCCGCGGGAGACGTCGGTGAACGGGCGGCGGAGGCCCTGGATCAGCGGTCCGATGGCCGTGGCGCCGGCGAGGCGTTCCGTGGCCTTGTACATGGTGTTGCCGCAGTTCAGGTCGGGGAAGATGAGGACATTCGCCTGACCGGCGACCGGGGAGCCCGGCGCTTTCTTCTTGGCGATGTCGGGGATGATCGCGGCGTCGAACTGGAGTTCGCCGTCGATGAGCAGGTCGGGGGCGAGTTCCTTCGCCTTGGCTGTGGCTTCGACGACCTTGTCGATGATCGGGTCATGCGCGGAGCCCTTGGAGGAGCAGCTGATCATGGCGACCTTCGGCTCCTGGCCGGTGTACTGGCGGAACGTCTTCGCCGTGGTGACGGCGATCTCGGCGAGCTGGTCGGCGTCCGGATTGATGTTCAGACCGCAGTCGGCGTAGAAGAAGACGCCTTCATAGCCCCACTTCGGATCGGGGAGCTGCATGATGAAGAACGCGGAGGCGATGTGGTTGCCCTTGGCGGTCTTGAAGAGCTGAAGCGCGGGCTTCGTCTTCTGGGCGGTGTTGTGAGCGTAGCCGTTCGGATTGCCGCCGCCGGACACATAGCCGTGGGCGTCACCGGCGCAGACCATGGCGGCGGAGAAAACGCAGGTATCCTTCAGCCATTCGCGGGCCTGTTCCGGGGTCAGGCCTTTGTTCTTGCGGATCTCGACGCAGATGTCGATGTACTTCTGCAGGTTCGGGGTTTTCAGGATATCCACGACCTCGACGCCGTCGAGGCACACGCCGTTTTCGGCGGCGAGCTTGCGGATGGCGTCTTCATCGCCGACCAGGACGGGTTTCACATAGCCGAGCTTCGCGAGCTTTTCGGCAGCTTTGAGGTTGCGGGGGTCGTCGCTTTCGGTCAGGCAGACTTTTCTGCCCAGTGACTTCGCTTTCGCGCGGATGGATTCGAGCACGTTGGCCATTCTGAGGAATCTCCTTGACTGTGATTTGATGGATAGTTCAGCGCATGCGGGCGCAGTCATCGCCCTCATACGCGTTGTTTGTTTGAACGTGGGGATACGCAAAAACCGCAGGCGCATTTCTTCATGCGTCCGCGAGTGTTGCGCGTTACCTAACCATAATGTATCACAAAAAACGAAAACTGAAAGTGCAAAACAGATTTTTTTCGTCTTTTTTTGCTTTTTTTTCGTTTCATGCTTGATTTTTCGCCTCGCAGGATGTAAATTATATCCCGTAATCCAGTTACTTGGAGTGCTCGGGTGGCGGAATTGGCAGACGCGCTAGCTTGAGGTGCTAGTGGGCAACCGTGGGAGTTCAAATCTCCCCTCGAGCACCATTTTTTTTGCACTTGAGGGATTCAGACGCGGCAGATCAGACGATCGCTGCGTTTTTTTGTAAACAGGGGGCGGGGTTGAACCATTACCGGACAAACGTGGGATATTTGTGTTTTTTTATGTCTATGAGTGATCTGACTCTTGTATTTTATTCTGTCGGCGATATATTATTGCATGTTTCTGACTAAAACATATAACTCCATAACCCCCAAACAAGAGTTCCACCCATGAAAATCCGCATCCCGTTCCTCAGATCCCAAGCCGTTGCCGGGATCGCATGCGCCGTTGCCGCCGCCATGCTCGCCGTCCCGGCATTCGCCGAAGTGAACCCTGCCGTACAGGCGTATGCCAGAAGCGCGGCGTCCGAAGGCATCGTCCTGCTCAAGAACGACAACAACGCGCTCCCGCTCGGCCAGAACGGCGCCGAGACCGTCGCGTTCTTCGGCATCACGCATATCCAGACGTTCCTGGTCGGCTACGGCTCGGGCGGCGACGTGAAACCGCCGTACCGCGTCACGCTCGCCGACGCGCTTTCGCGCAACGAACTGGTCAAGCCGGATCAGGAACTTTTCGACGCCTACTCGAAGTGGGCGCAGGCGAATCCGCTCCGCGCGGGCGGCTGGGGCAACTGGCCGTTCTACGCGCCCGAGATGTACCTCACCTCCGAACAGATCCAGGCGGCGGCGAAACGCACCGGCACCGCCGTGATCATGATCGGACGCGCCGCGGGCGAGGACCGCGAATGCAGGCTCGAACCCGGCAGCTATTACCTGACCGACGCGGAAAAATATTTCCTCAAGGAAGTCACCGGCGCGTTCAAAAAGACGATCGTCCTGCTCAACGTCGGCAACGTGATCGACATGGCGTGGGTCAAGGACTACAAGATCGACGCCCTCATGTACGTCTGGCAGGGCGGCATGGAGACCGGCAATGCGATCATGGACGTCCTGACCGGCAAGGAAACGCCCTCCGGCAAGCTCGCGTCCGCCATCGCGAACACCTATCAGGACTATCCGTCGGCGTCGAGCTTCGGCGGCCGTGAGTTCAACAACTACGTCGAGGACATCTACGTCGGGTACCGTTACTTCGAGACGTTCGCGCCGGAAAAGGTCATGTATCCGTTCGGATTCGGACTCAGCTACACCACGTTCAAGATCGACGACGCGAAGTTCGGCGCCGCCGACTTCGAACGGAACGGCGTGACCGTCAGCGCGACCGTCACGAACACCGGAACGAAATACTCCGGGAAGGAAGTCGTACAGATTTATTGCGGCGCGCCTCAAGGCAAGCTCGGCAAGCCCGCGAAATCGCTTGTGGCATATGCGAAAACGAAAAAACTCGCCCCCGGCGAATCCCAGAAGCTGACCTTTACGATCCCGGCGAAAACGTTCGCGTCGTTCGACGACAGCGGCGCGACCGGGCATCTCGCCGCATGGGTCCTCGAACCCGGCGAATACAAGTTCTACATCGGCAACAGCAGCCGCGACGCGCAGGTCTGCGGCACCGCGAAGCTGGACGGCGGCTCTTCCGCCGTGATCGAACAGCTCGAGCCCGCCCTCGCGATCGAATCCGAATCTGTGGCGTTCGACCGCATCAGACCGGTCGAACAGAACGGCAAGCTCGTCCCCGGCAAGGAACGCGTCCCGGTCTCGAAAGTCGACCTCGCCGCCCGCGTGAACGAACGTCTCCCGAAGGCCGTCCCGGAAACCGGCGACAAGGGCATCAAGCTCATCGACGTGAAGAACGGCAAGAATACGCTGAACGAGTTCGTCGCCCAGCTCACGCCCGCCGAAATGGAGACGCTGCTCCGCGGCGACGGCGGCATGAACAGCCGTCTCGGCCCCGCCGGCAACGCGTCCGTCTTCGCCGGCATCCTCCAGAGCGTCCGCGACAAGGGCGTCCCGGCGCTCGCGACCGCCGACGGCCCCTCCGGCATCCGCCTCAGCGCGAACGCCTCGCTCCTGCCCATCGGCTCCCTGCTCGCCTGCACATGGAACAACGACCTCATCGAGTCCATGTACTACGAGATCGGCAAAGAGATGGACATGAACGGCGTCGACTGCCTCCTCGGCCCCGGCATGAACCTCCATCGCAATCCGCTCTGCGGACGCAACTTCGAATATTACTCCGAAGACCCGCTCCTCACCGGACTCATGGCCGCCTACATGACGCGCGGCATCCAGAAGGCCGGCGGCTCCGCCGTCCCGAAGCATTTCGCCATGAACAATCAGGAGACCAACCGCGGCGGCAACGATTCCCGTTGCTCCGAACGCGCCATGCGCGAAATCTACCTGCGCGCGTTCGAGATCTGCCTGAAGGTCGGCAAGCCCTACAACATGATGGACAGCTACAACAAGATCAACAGTTTCTGGAACTACTACAACTACGACCTGAACACCACCATCCTGCGCGAACAGTGGGGCTGGACCGGTTCCCTCATGACCGACTGGGGCACCCGCGCAAGCTCGTCCGATCAGCTCCACGTTGCGAACAACGCGTGGCGCGTCCGCTCCCAGATGGACGTGCTGATGCCGGGCAACGGACCCGGTCGCAACGACCGTTCCATCCTCGAATCCTACGAGGCATGGGTGGCGGCAGGCCGTCCTGACAGCATCGAGGCGGGCCTTACGCTCGGCGAGATGCAGCGCGGCGTGAAGAACGTGCTGAACTATGTGATGAACTCCCGCACGTTCCGCAAGACGCACAACCTCCCGAACACCTACAAGCCGGGCGAAGACTGGTTCACCGTCAAGTAATCCAAGCTCATAGCAAGCTCACCGGGCGCGTCTCCTTTCACGGGAAACGCGCCCTTTTCTTGGGGCGTTTCAAAAAAAAGTCTCCGCCGGATCCCTTTCGCCTGAATATTATTTTTATCCCTTTTTTGACTTCTGGTCATTGACTTTTAGTCATTGATGTGATATATTACCCATGAAAATCCAATATGAGGAGCAGGAATCAAATGACCAAACGACAGAGCGCGGCACTCGAAACAAAGAGAAAGCTGATAGACGCTGCCCGCAAAATTGTCAGCGAAAGAGGCTTGGCGGGGACGCAAGTGGAGGAAATTACACGGTTGTGCGGTGTCTCCAAAGGAACATTCTACACGTACTTCAAACGTAAAGAGGACGTGATCTTTTCTCTTTGCAAGAACAGATTCGGAGAAATCAAGGAAGCGGCGCTTGCTTCGCATGAACCATTTTCGGTCAGGCTTTCATCTTACATGGTCGATTTCTGCTCTTACATCGAAAAGGAAAGCCTGAAGCTCTGTCAGGAATGGATTCGTGACACCGCCGATCCTGATTTCGCCGGAAATCAGGATGGCATCAACAAACTGAAATTCGACATTGAATCTGTTGCCGAGCTGATTAATGATGGAATCAATCGTGGCGAACTGAAGCCGGATACTCCGGTTGAACCGCTGGCACACACATTAGTGGAAATCATGTATGGAGAAATGCTCTGTTGGGCAACGAGCAACGGGGCATTCAGCTTTTCCGAGAGATCGCAAGAATTCTGTGAGCAGTTCCTAACTTCCCTTTTGAAGCCATATTTAACCACCACATCAAGGAGAAAAAACTCATGAACAGACGGGAATTCATCCGCAATGCAACGATCGTCGCCGTTGGGGCAACGATGCTTCCATCCTGCATGGTGGAAGACTCGGAAAAAACGGAACCGACCGCTTCCGAACAAAAAAAACCATCCCCGAAACGCATTGTTTTCTATTTCACGGCCACGGGCAACAGCCTGTATGTGGCACGAGCCCTGTCTTCCGATACAATCAGCATCCCCCAGGCGCTCAAAACCGGACAGTTGGAGTGCGAGGCTGATGAAATCGGATTCGTCTTCCCTGATTTTGCGGCCATGGCTCCGCTGATTGTGCGCGACTTCATTGAGAAGGCTCATTTGAAGGCATCCTATTTCTTCTCCGTCATCACATTCGGCAATGCCGCGGTCAACGTTACCGACTGGTGGAATGGCTTCTGCCGGGAACATGGAATCACGAACAGCTATGTGAATACATTGCTGATGGTTGACAACTATCTGCCCGTATTCGATATGAATGAACAGCGCCGGATAGACAAGCACATTGAGGACAATCTGTCAGCAATCGTCTCCGATGTAAATGCCCGGAAGAACTATGTCGCGACCGCCGGAGCACAGGCTATGGGGATGCAGGGATTCCTGTCGAATATCCAGAACACGATCTTCACGATGACTTCGGAAAGACTGCTGAATCTCAATGCGAGTGCCTGCGTCGGCTGCGGCACTTGTGCCAAAGTCTGTCCTCGCGGCAACTTCCGCATTGAATCGGGTCTTGCCAAATTCAGCGGGAAATGCGAATACTGCCTTGCCTGCGTCCATGCATGCCCGGTTATGGCGCTGACTCTTGCAGGCGGCGAACGCAATACCAAGGCGAGATTCCGCAACGAAAACGTCTCGCTTACAGACATCATAGAATCGAACAATCAACAGCAATCATAAGACTTCGAACTGGTTCACCGTCAAGTAATCCAAGCTCACGACAAGCTCACCGGGCGCGTCTCCTTTCGCGGGAAACGCGCCCTTCTCTTTTTTTTCGCATTTTTCCCTTGCGGAATCCGCCACGGGCGTGTATATTATTAAGATAGAATTTTTCCGTCAACAACCGAACTCAACCAGGAGTAAGTTTCCCATGGCTGTTTTCAGACCTTTCCACGCCCTCATGCCCCGTCCCGCCGAAGCCGCGCAGGTCGCCGCCGTCCCATACGACGTCGTGAACACCCCCGAGGCGGCGAAGCTCGCCGAAGGCAATCCCCTGACTTTCCTCCGCGTCTCCCGCCCCGAGATCGAACTCCCCGCGGGCACGGACATCCATTCCGACGCCGTGTACGACAAGGCGCTCGCGAACTTCAAGCGCCTCTGCTCGACCGCCCCCCTCGCCCATGATCCCGAGGCAAACCTCTACGTCTACGCGCTTACCATGGACGGCCGCACCCAGATCGGCATCGCGGGCACCGCTTCCGCCGCCGAATACGATTCCGGCGTCATCAAGAAGCACGAAACGACACGCCGCGACAAGGAGGACGACCGCGCCCGCCACGTCATGACGCTCCGTTCGCAGACCGGCCCGGTCTTCCTGACCTACCGCGACGTCCCGGCGATCGACGAACTCGTCGCCGACATCATCAGGGAAAAACCGTTCTTCTCGTTCACCGCGGCGGACGGCATCAAGCACGAACTCTGGAAGGCCGGAAACAGGAGCGTCGCGCTGTCCCGCATCTTCGCCGATGCCGTGCCGTGCTTCTACATCGCCGACGGCCACCACCGCGCCGCGAGTGCCGCCCGCGCCGCCAGGACCTGCCGCGCCGCGAATCCGAACCACACCGGCAACGAGGAATACAACTACTTCCTCGCGGTGGCGTTCCCGTCCAACCAGCTCCGCATCCTCCCGTACAACCGCGCGGTGAAGGACCTGAACGGCCTTACCGAGGCGGAATTCCTCGCGAAGATCGCCGACGCCGGATTCGAGGTGGCGGAAACCTCCACAAAGTCGCCCGACCGTTCCGGCACGTTCCGCATGTATCTTGGCGGGAAATGGTACGCGCTCACCCCGAAATTCTCCTTCGACGGACTCTCCGTGACCGCCTGCCTCGACGTCAGCATCCTGCAGGACCGCGTGCTCGGCCCGATCCTCGGCATCGACGACCCGCGCACGAACGCCCGCATCGACTTCATCGGCGGCATCCGCGGCACGGGCGAACTCGAACGCCTCTGCGCCGAAGGCCTCGCCGCCGTCTGCTTCTCCATGTACCCGACCACGCTGGACCAGCTGATGGCGATCGCCGACGCCGGTTCCATCATGCCCCCGAAATCCACCTGGTTCGAGCCGAAGCTCCGCGACGGTCTCGTGTCCCACGATTTCTGATCCGGGAGCAGCGCCATGAAGACAGCCGTCATCATCCCCGCCCGCATGGGCTCCATGCGGTTTCCCGGCAAAGTCCTCGCCGACCTCGGCGGCAAGCCGGTCATCCGGCACGTCTGGGAGAACGCCATGCGCTCGAAGGCCGACTCCGTGACCGTGGCGGCCGACGATCCCCGCGTGGAACAGGCCGTTAAGGCGTTCGGCGGGCACGTCGTCATGACGAAGCCGTCTCATCCGTCCGGATCCGACCGCGTGTGGGAGGCCGCCCAGTCGACCGACGCCGAACTGATCGTGAACGTCCAGGGCGATGAACCGTTCCTGCCGCACGAGGTCATCGACGACCTGATCGACGCCATGCACGGACCCGACGCGCCCGCCATGGGCACCGTGGTCCTGCCGTGCTCCCGCGCCGACATCGCCGCGAACCCGAACCTCCCGAAAGTCGTTCTCACGGCCGACGACTACGCGCTGTACTTCAGCCGCTCCATGATCCCCTACCTGCGCGAGGGCGGCGAGGAGACAGTGGTCTACCGGCACTGGGGCATCTACGCCTACCGCCGCGAGACGCTCGCGAAGTTCGTCTCCCTGCCGGAAGGCCGCCTCGAACGCTGCGAGAAGCTCGAACAGCTCCGCGCGCTGGAGAACGGCATCCGCATCAAGGTCATCAAGACGTCGTTCGACTCCATCGGGATCGACACGCCGGACGATCTCGTGCGCGCGCAGGAATTTCTTGCCCGAAGGGCAAAAAACATTTGATTTTTCCCGCTTTTGCAGTATTGTATTGAAAACCGAAATATTTTTTAAGCAAACAGGACGCACGACGCCATGACATTTTCTCCAGTAAAAACCTCGAACCGGACCATCGGCTGCGGCAAACTCGCCGTATTCGCCGGACCGTGCGTCGCGGAATCCCGCGACCTGTGCCTCCGCGTGGCGGAACATCTGACGAAGGTCTGCGACAAGCTCGGCGTCCAGTACATCTTCAAGGCGTCGTTCGACAAGGCGAACCGGAGTTCCGGCGAATCGTTCCGCGGCCCCGGCATCGACGCCGGACTTGCCATGCTCTCGGCCGTGAAGGACGAGTTCGGGCTTCCGGTCGTCACCGATGTCCACGAATCCGCGCAGGCCGCGCAGGTCGCCGCCGTGGCGGATTTTCTCCAGATCCCGGCATTTCTCTGCCGTCAGACCGATCTGCTCGTGGCGTGCGCCGCGACCGGCCGCCCGGTCAACGTCAAGAAGGGACAGTTTCTGGCCCCCGAGGACATGGCGGGCGTGATCGGCAAACTCCGCGCCGCCGGCTGCAAAGATATCCTCCTGACCGAACGCGGCACCACGTTCGGCTATCACAACCTCGTGGTCGACATGCGGTCGCTGGCGGCGATGCGCGCGCTCGGCGTGCCGGTGGTGTTCGACGCCACGCACTCCGTGCAGCTCCCCGGCGGACTCGGCAAAGCGTCCGGCGGACAGCGCCAGTACGTGCCGTATCTGGCCCGCGCGGCCGCGGCGGTCGGCATCGACGCGCTGTTCCTGGAGGTCCACCCGGATCCCGACCACGCGCTTTCCGACGGTCCGAACTCGCTGGATTTCGAGGCCGCGGCACAAACCATCGAACAAGTCAAGGCGATCTATGAGCTTACCGGACAATATCTCTGAAATCAAGGCGATCGTGCTCGACGTCGACGGCGTCCTCACGGACGGCCGCATCGGCTACGGCGCGGGCAGTCCCGACGAGATCAAGTTCTTCGACGTCCGGGACGGCCAGGGCATCCGCCTCGCCATGCGCGCCGGACTCCGCGTCGGCATCCTCTCCGGCCGCCGCAGCAAGGCCAACGAGACCCGCGCGAAAGAGCTCGGCCTCTCGTTCCTCTACGAGGGCTGCCTCGACAAGCTTTCCGGCTGGGAGACGCTCCTCGCAGAACAGGGCCTGAAGGCATCCGAATGCATGTACATCGGCGACGACGTCGTGGACATGCCTCCCATGCGCCGCGCGGGATTCCCCGTGGCGGTCGCCGACGCCGTCCCGGAGCTCGACTCTGTGGCGGTCCTCCGCACCAAACATTCCGGCGGCCGCGGCGCGGTCCGCGAAGCCGTCGAAATACTTCTGAAAGGACAGGGCAAATGGGATTCCGTGCTCGCAAAATACATGCTCTGAGCCTGCTGTTTTTCCTCGCGGCGGTGTTCGGATCCGGAGCGTTCCTGCTCGCGCAGGATCTCTCGTCGGGCTCCCATACCGTCATCAAACGGTATATCCTGCCCCGCTACAGCGGCAACGGCAGGCTCCAGTGCGTCATCTACGGCACGCAGGCGATCAACGAAGGCTCGCTGATCCGTCTGGCGTTTACGCCGCACGGGGAATCGGCCCGGACCGACGATGACAAGGTCGCCGTCATGATCGACTTCGTGGACGGGTCCTCCTATTCGTCCATCAGCCAGATCGACACGGTCAAGCCGAATCAGGTCTACCCGTCCCCGTACAAGCTCGGCGCGAGGGAAAGAACCATTCAGGAATGGTGGAAAAGATCTCATCACAGACACTCCCAGGCATGGATTTTCATCGAAAAGACCAAGCTGAACGCCGCGGAGGAATCCGCCTCCGAATCAACGGTGACGAGAAGCTCGGACTCCGCGGTCGTCGTCGCGGTGTTCGACAAGTCCACCAACATCCTCACCAGTGATGAAACAGCCTTCTTCCGTTCGCGCCAGCTCGACGCGGACGGCGTCGGATTCGATGCGTTCAGCGAACGCCAGTTCATCCATATCCGCTCCAATGTCCGGGCGATCCTCCACATCAAGGACGACAAAAAAGCCGGGGAAACCCCCTCCCCCGAAGACGAGGAACAGGGCCTCGGCAGTCTGTTCTCGTCGGAGAAGCCCGCGGACGTCCGGGCGGATTCCGCCGACATCGACCTCGAAAACAACATCGTCACCCTGATCGGCAACGTCGTCGTGGACGATCACCAGAACAAGATCACCTGCGACAGGATGGAGATCACGCTGGAAGACGACGCCGCTGACACGCTGATCGGTTCGGCGGAAAAGCCAGAAGACGCGCTCGACGAGGAAACGCCCGAGGAAGCCCCGGAAGAGGACGATGAGGACGACGAAGACGAGGATACCGGCAGCATCCGCAGGATCGTCTGCGTCGGCAACGTGGTCTGCACGATGCGCGACGGCTCCGACGGACAGGGCAAGGAGCAGATCGCGCTGTGCGAAAAGGCCGAATACGACGTCGCCAAGCGGATCGTCGTGATGACCGGAGCGCACTCGAATCCCGCGAAGATCCTCCCCGAAAACGTGTACGGCGGCATGGAACGCCAAGTCCGCAAGGCCTTCCTCGCGAAAGCCCCCGTGATGATGCAGGACGAAGACTGGATGGTCGGCGAATCCTTCACGATCCTCATCAAGGAAAAGAACCGCATGAAGGTCGACGACATCAAGGTCAACTACACCGGCTTCATCATGTCTATGAAGGACGAGGGCGATGCGAAGGAAAAAGCCGATGAAGGCAAGGACGACACCGCCACGCTGATCTCCGCCGACAGCGCGGATATTAATGTCGAACAGAACTTCATCATCCTCCGCGGAAACGTGGATATCGACGATCGCGCCAGCAAGATCACGTGTCAGGAAATGGAGATCCGTCTGAACGGCGGCAAAAAGACCGCCGACGCAAAGGAGGAAACCGACGAACAGGAAGGAAATCTCCTCGGAAACAAGAGCGTAACCAAGGTCATCTGCAAAAACGACGTCGTGTACATGGAGCGCCCGAAGGCGGATGATCCCGACGGGGAAAGCCGGATCGCGATGTCCGACCGCGCCGACTACGACGCCGTGAAGGAGACCATCCTCATGACGGGCAGCCCCGTCGTGATGCAGGGCACGAACAAGATGCACGGCGAGACCATCGAAATCCTCTCGAAGGAAGACAACCGCGTCATCGTCAGCGCGGTGAAGGCGCGCCTCGCGGGCAGACTCCTCTCCTCCGACGAGGAGGACGCGTCCGGCGTCGGCTCGACCATGATCACGGCCAGCACCGCCGACTTCAGGCCGAACGAAAAGATCACGCTTTCCAAGAACGTGGTCATCGACGACGGTTCCGGCAGGATCACCTGTGCCGAAATGGATATCTTCCTCCAGAAGGACTCCTCGAATTCGTTCTTCTCCGCCAATAAACCGGCGAAAAAGGACGACGCCGAAGACGGCGACGAGCTCAGAAACGACGTGTCGAAGATCGTCTGCTCCGGCAACGTCGTGTACCGCAGACAGGCCGAGGGACAGGAACAGGTCGTCCTGGCCCGGAAGGCCGATTACGACGCGATCAACGAGGTCATCGTGATGTCCGGCGCGCACACCGCTCCGCAGGGCGAGGTCTCCGACGAGACTTACGCCGAGATCAGGCGCGCGCTCAGCGAGCAGACCACGGCGTCCGGCGCAAGCATTTTCGAGCAGTATTCGATTCTGATGCAGGGCGACAACTGGATCGCGGGGAATCCCATCACGATCCACCCCAAGGAAGGGAACCGCCTGAAAGCGACCGACATGAAGGCCGCGCTGAGACGGTCTTCCCGTTCCAAAACCGCCAACGGGGAAGAAAAATGACGATGAACCGCAAACTTGAAACCGTTCCGCGCGCGGGGGCCGATCTCCGCAATGCGCTTTTCCGTTCCGATACCGTCCCGGCCGCGGCCGCGGCTCACATTCAACCCAAAGGAATCCGGCTATGACGTCCATCTTCCGTTCGTTTCTGGTCGCGTCCGGCATCTTCGCCGCATTTACAGCTGTTCAGCCCGCCCTCCACGCACAGGGATTCGGCGGCGCTTTCTCCTCCTTCTTCGCGGAGGATGAGGACGACGACAATTCTCCCGTCGACGTTTCCGCCAGCGTCGCGGACATCTATCTTGAGAAAAACATCATCACGCTCCTCGGCAACGTCATCGTCGACAAGAAGGGCACAAAGATCACATGCGACAAGATGGAGATCTTCCTGAAGGACAAAACGGAAAAGGACGCCGATGAGGAGAAGGAAAAGAAGGCGGAGGAAAAGCCCGCCCCAAAACCCGCCGCGGTCTCCGCCGCGGGGACTGCCGTGAAAGCCGACGGCAAGGAAGAGAAGAAAGATGAGAAGGAGGACGGCGAGATGAACCAGAACATCTCCCAGCTCATCTGCACGGGCGACGTCGTGTACCGTCAGCAGAAACCGGACAAGCCCGACGACGATTCCCTGGCGCTGGCGCACAAGGGCGACTACGACGAGAAGACCGGCATCATCGTGATGACCGGCGGCCATACGAATCCGGCAGGCGAACTTTCCAAAGCCATGTACGACGACATCGTGCGCGTGGTCGGCAAGAACATGGTCAAGGAATACCCGATCATGAAGCAGGGGACGAACTGGATCCTCGGCGACAAGATCGAGGTCTTCGTCAAGGACCGCAACCACATGCGCGTCATCAACCCCAGAGTCAGCTCGAACAAGGGCCTTGGGACCGGAACAGGCACAAGCACGACCACAGGCACTGGCACAACAAACACCCGGAGCATCCGATAATGATTGATACCAACGAAGAAAATTTCCCCGCCGAGGACATGAACCCGACCGAAGCCGCGCAGCCCGTCGCGGAGACCGCCCATCCCTCCGGCGAATCCAAGTTCGAATCCCTCGTGAAACCCGGCCAGATTCCCGCCGGACAGGTCCTCCTCGAAACGAAGGGCCTCGTCAAGGCGTACCACGGACGCAAGGTCGTGAACGACGTCAACCTCACCGTGAAGAGCGGCGAGATCGTCGGCCTGCTCGGCCCGAACGGCGCGGGCAAGACCACGAGCTTCTACATGGTCACCGGCCTCATCAAGCCCAACGAAGGCTCCGTCTTCTTCAAGGGCGTGGACATCTCGCATTTCCCGATGTACGTCCGGGCGCGCATGGGCATGGGCTACCTGGCACAGGAGCCCTCCATCTTCCGCAAGCTCTCCGTCGAGGACAACATCCTCGCCATCCTCCAGACGCTCGACATCTCCGCGAAGGAACGCAAGGCGCGCCTGGAGGACTTCCTCGCGAAACTCGAGCTCACGCACCTCAGGAAACAGAAGGCGATGACGCTCTCCGGCGGAGAGCGACGCCGCCTCGAGATCACCCGCGCCCTCGTCACGAATCCCTCGTTCATCATGCTCGACGAACCGTTCAGCGGCGTCGACCCGCTCGTGGTGTACGAGATCCAGCAGAACATCCGGCAGCTCCGCGACATGGGCCTCGGCATCCTCATCACCGACCACAACGTCCGCGAGACGCTTTCCTGCGTGGACCGCGCCTACCTCATGGCCGACGGCAAGGTCTGCCTCGAAGGCACGTCCGACTTCCTCATCAACAGCGAGGAAGCGCGCAAGATCTACCTCGGTCCGGCATTCGTGCTCTGACCGCTCACTTCAACCCGGAGGCCCGCCAGTGAAAGCCCGCATCAATCTCGTTCTCCAGGTCGCCGACATCGCGGCGGAACGCGCTTTCTACCGCGACGTCGTCGGGCTCGGCGAACCCGTCATGAACAGCAACGTCTGGGTCGAGTTCAAGCTCGACGGCGGCACTTCGTTCTGTTTGGAACAGGCCGCCCCGAACAAACCTCCCCTGCCCCCGCACAGCCGCACGGAATTCCTTTTCTTCATCGACTCGATCGAGGATTTCGAAAAACGCTACCGTGCGCAAGGCGGGGACACGCCCGAAGGCGTCCCCTGCGGACAGATGGGATTCCACGCCGTGCAGTACCCGGACCCCGAAGGCAATCTTTTCCGCGTTACGGACAATCAGCACAGCTGAAAGGGGGGACGCCCCATGAAGACGACAGCTTCCTTCTCCGCGAAAACCGCGCGTTTCTGCGTGTGCGTGCTCCTGCTCGGATTCGCCGTCCCGCTGGCCGCGCATCCCGCCGGAGACTATCTGCCCGAGGTCGAGGGGGCCGTCACGCTCCTGACGCCCGACCAGGTCAAGGACGCACCGTTTCTGCCGGACGCGAAGAACAATCCGCTGTTCCTCAAGTACGAGGACACGCTCGCAAAGCTTGAGGAGAAACACATCAAGCTGAACGTGCGTTCGCTGGCGGTTTTCGGCGAAGGGTTCCTGATGAACTCGTCCGCTTCGCCCGCGACCGTGCGCTATATCCTGAAATACAAACTCCTCGGCGAAGAATATACCTGGACCGAGACCGGAGACGCGGACCATCCGGCGTTCAATCTGACCGTCCCCGACGGCGGTTCCTTCCGCATCACGTTCCCCGCGAAGGACTGGCTGCTGTGCACGGCGAACAGGCCGCCCGAGCCCGCGGACGATCCGTCCGAAGCGAAGCAGCCGGAAAATAAAGAGAAAACGTCCGCCGTTTCCGCCGCGGCCCTGCTCAAAGCCCTGCCGGACGACGTCGCGATGGCGTATGTCTGGCCGGAACCCGGCGCCACGCCGGAATACCCCCTGATGGGCGAGCTCAAAAGCATCTCGTTCCACATCGTCCGCGACGCGAAGGACAAGCGCCCGGTCCATGCGGAACTCGTCATGCCCGCGAAGACCGACGACGCCGCGCAGAAGATCCGGAAAGCCTGTCAGAACACGTTCGATCAGGTCTACGGCGAGGCGGCGAAACTCGGCAAAATCCCGCCCGAACTCGTCAACGCGTTCACGGTCGCGCGCGACGACGACAAGGTCACGATCCGCATCACCCTCCCCGACGACATGGCGAAATACTTCTTCACGACGTTCGCGACCGCGCTTCAGGAAGAAGTCAGGCCGTTCGCCGTCCCGGACAAGCTCAAGTAATCCCGACGCTGGCGGAATGCCGCATCATTTATGACGGCCCCGTCCGGCTTTTTGTCGCAACCCGCTGTTTTTTTTTTAGCTTGACTTTACCCGTTTTTTGTGATATAGTACAACAAACAATCGCACAAGGATTTCAGGATCGGATTCGGGCATGAACACAAATGAAACAGTATCGCCGGCAGGCGGCAAAGTCAGCGTGAATTATGATGTGTACTCCGTTTTCCGGCAGGACATCACCCCGATCAGAAAGCTGATCATAGCGGCGATCGTGATGCAGATCATCTTTTTCGGTCCGATTCTGTGCGCATTCCTGTTCCCGCGGGTACAGATCCTGCAGAACATATTTTTTCTCATCGCGCCGCCGATCCTGGTCTCACTCGCGTTCCCGTTCATCCCGGGCATCATCGTACGCAGACATTTCCGGGATGCCGTGATCCCGGCATGCAGGTACACCTGCTCCGAAAAAGACGTTTCCGGCGCATTTCAATGCCTGCGGTTCATGTGGGGTCTTTACATTCTGTGTCTGCTCCCCGGTATCCTTGCCTTCCTCAGATACATAGTTTACCTCTGTTTGGGGTGGCCCATAAAAACCCCTTTTATCCTGCTGCTCGTTCCGGTTTTTCTTATCTTTCTGCTGGGAGAATGCGCTCTGGCGGTCTTCCCCGTCGCACGGATATTCAGCCGAAGAGCCGGCATGATTGTCATGATTCCGTTTATCATTCTGGGGCAGATCGTCATGATATTGGATTACCTCTACGGGGCATCCGGTTTTCTCTACTTCACGGACGGGGATGTACCCATACGGGAATATACCAACGCGACTATCATCATCTTTTTGGTCTGCGCCGTACTGTTCGGCGGCGCACTGGCGTATTTCATCCATGCCGCGAAAAAAGATTCCGAAGGATGCTGGATGACGGACTTATAGAACGAATTTGTACGTTCGCGACCGCGCTTCAGGAAGAAGTCAGGCCGTTCGCCGTCCCGGACAAACTCAAATAACGATCCCGATGCAGGGCGTATCCGCGGGATTCGGGACGATTCCGTCTTTTTTGTTGCAAGTCACTATTTTTTTTGATTTAGCTTGACTTTGCCCGTTCCTGGTGATACTTTATAACAAAACATCATAAAGAACAGGGAAAAGGAACTCCGCATGAACACGAATGAAGCGAGCGACTCACGGCAGACCGTCGCTCTGGACTCTTCCGCCGCATCGTCGAAGCCCCCTCTTTATATCGGCTCGGAACATGAGTACGTGTACTCCATTTTCCGGCAGAACGCTCCGATCTTGAAGATGATCTGGATCGCGGTGGTGATACAGCTCCTCCTGATCCCCATCGTCTGTATCATGCCCTATCCCTGGGCAGGGACCGCAAAAATTGTATTCGGGCCCCAGGCAGACAGTTTCGCCAAAGCGTTGAAAGAGCTTCCTCCTAACCTGTATATCCCGCTTGCGCTCGCATCCCCGGTTTCTTTCATCGCCCTCCTCGCGATCCCGTACGTTCCGGGCATCATCCTGCGCAGGCATTTCAGGGATGCCGTGATCCCGATGTGCAGGAATACCTGTCCCGGAAAGGATATCTTCCGGGGCGCCATGCGGAGTCTGCGTTACATGCTGATCCGCTATGTCCTGGTCCTGATTCCCGGAATCCTCGTTTACCTCGTGCCTGTCGTTTTCACGCTGGGCATTCTCATCAAGATATTTTGCGATGCTCAGAATACCGGCGGCGAGCTTGTGATCATACATGGCAGTTTTTCCGTCATCGTATGGATGTATCTTCTGTCGCTCCCCGGCTGGCTTCTGAGCGAATACGCCCTGGCGGTCTTTCCGGTCGCGCGCCTGTTCACGCGGCTGTCCGGCGTGATCCGGCCCGGCATGTTCCTGATCCTGCCGCTGATCTATTTGGCGCGGATCGTCTTCGTCCTGAATCCCGTTTTCACGGCGGAAAGAACCGCATTCCTTACCGTCGGCATTATTATAGTTTGCACCGCGCTTTCCGTCGGCGCGATCGCGTATTTCAACCATGCCGCAAGAACAGACGCGGAAAAATGGGGTCTGAGGGACCGGGAATGAAGAGCTGAGGCTTGCCCTCTTCTTACATCAGGCCGCGCAGAAGCGCCACGACCTGTTCGTCGCTCATGGGTTCCGGGTTGTTCTTCATGCTGTTGCTGCGGCAGTTCGCCACGATGAACGGCAGGTGTTCCTCGGCGAGACCGTAGTCGCGCAGATGGTCCGGCACGCCCAAACCGAGGGAGAGTTCGCGCATGGCGGCGATGAACAGCGCGGCGTCGGGATGCGGCTCCTTCGGCAGGAACACGTGCGCGAGTTCGGCGTAGAGACGCCCGCAGGCGTTCATATTGAACTGGAACACGGGGAGCATCAGGATGGCGCAGGAAACGCCGTGCGGCACGTGCAGGAGCGAGCCGACCGGGTGCGCCAGTCCGTGGACCGCGCCGAGTCCGGCGTGCGCGAACGCCATTCCGGCGAGCATGGAGCCTTCCGCCATATCGACGCGGAATCCGATATCAAGCGCGGGTTCGTCGCCCGCGTCCTTCCACGATTCGTGCGTGATGCTCTTCAATGCGCCGTAGAGCTTGCAGGCGGCGGCCTTCGCCAGCGCCCGCGTGTAAGCCGTGCCCTTCGGCGACACGAATGCCTCGACCGCCTGCACCAGCGCGTCCAGTCCGCTCGCGACCGTCACGCCGCGCGGACAGTTCATGGTCAGGTCGGGGTCGATCAGCGCCAGGTCGGCGGTCATGCCGGGATGCCGGATGGATTTCTTGATCTGCGTCGCGGGATCGGTGAGCACGGAATTGTTCGTCATCTCGGCCCCGGTCCCGCTCGTCGTCGGCAGGGCGGCAAAGAACGGACGGTCCGTCACGGCCAGCTCGCGCGTCCCGTTGAAATACTCGATGCAGGAACCGTCCAGCCGCGACAGCGCCGCGGCGGCTTTCGCCGTGTCGATCACGCTGCCGCCGCCGACCGCGACGACCGCGTCGGCATTCCATGCGCGGATGGCGACCGTGGCGGTGTCGACCGCGCCCGGCGAGGGTTCCGCCATGGTCTCGGCAAAGATGCGCGTCTCGCGGCCCGAAGCCGTCAGGGAATCCGCGATCGTTTTCGCCTCGGCTTCCGCGGCATGACGCCCGGAGATCACGAGGACGCGCTTTACGGTCGCGGGCAGGAATGCGGCGAGAAGCGCGGACTTTCCGCGCCCGAACACGATGTCGCGCGGGGTATGGATCGCAAACGAGGTGAACTTGACTTCGGATTCCATGCTGACTCACTCCTTTTCGCCTGATTTGTCTTTGCCGCCGTCGTGGTGAAGCAGGATATGCACCGCGGCGCGGGCGGCCTCACGTTCGGCGAGCTTGTGGCTGCTGGCGGTGCCGCGCGCGACGACTTTGTCCTTGATAAGCACTTCGACCTCGTACTGCGGCGCGTGGGCCGGGCCGGTCACCGCCACAACGCGGTACTGCGGCACGCCCTGCGCTTTCTGCTGGGTGTATTCCTGGAGGATGCCCTTCGGGTTGATCTCCTGAAGGCTTTCCGCCGGGTCGGGATAGTTTTTGAGGAGGATGGGCAGGAAGAGGTCGGTCGCGGCCTGAAGCCCGAGGTCGAGGTAGACCGCCCCGATCAGCGACTCGAACGCATCGGAGATCGTGGAATCGCGGTCCTGCCCGTTCAGTTCGAGTTCGCCGTGCCCGAGCAGCAGGAACGACCCGAGCGAGATGTCGCGCGCGAACTGGGCGAGCGCGTCCTGATTGACCATCGCGGAGCGGATCTTCGTGAGGTCGCCCTCCTGAAGGCCGGTATAACGGCGGTACAGGTAGTCTGTCAGGATGATCTGGACCACGGCATCGCCGAGGAGCTCCAGACGCTGGTTGTCGTAGTTGAGCTGATGTTCGGCGGCGAATGACTTGTGGGTCAGCGCCTCCTTGTAGACGGCTTCGTCGCGGAATCTGATCCCGAGGATGCGTTCCAGCTTGACTAAATCGCTCATGTCACCTCAAAAAAACTATGCAAATATAAGGGGCGCGGAACCCGGCTCCGTACGGTCACGCCGCAGGAGCGAACCGCGCCCCATCACAGGAAAATCATTCAGCCGCGGGAGCGGGCGCGTCCTGCGCGGGCTGTTCCTTGTCCTTCATTTCGCCGAGGTATTTCGGCAGGTCGATGCCCGCCATGGCGGCGACGTCGTGGATCGGGGGCAGGCTCTGCATCATGCCGCTGAGGAAACTCGCGGTGGAGGACTTGCCGTCGGCGCGACCGTTCGGGGAATCCCAGACGGTGACCTTGTCGATCTTGATGTTGCTGATGGCTTCGGTCTGGAGTTTGACGATCTCTTCGAGCTTTTCGACGAGGAGCATCTTGGCGGCGGCGTTGGCGTCCTGGCCGCAGGATTCGATGATCTTGCGGTAGCCGTCGCCCTTCGCCTTCAGGACTTCGAAGTTGCCTTTTGCCTCGGCTTCGTACTTGGCGAAGATCGCGGCGGCCTGGCCTTTCGCCTCGGTCTCGATCTTGGCGGCCTCGGCCTCGGCTTCGATGATGCGCTGTTCCTTGTCGATCTTCGCTGCGACGATCGTTTCGGCGCGCTGCTTTTCCTCTTCCATCTTGGCGCGGGCGGCCTGCGCCTGCTGTTCCGCCTCGAAGTCGGCCTTGCGGATCATGGCCTCGGCGACGCGTTTCGCGGCTTCGGCGGCCTGGTAGGCGGCGGCTTCCTGTTCGGCGCGGACGGCGTTGGACTTGGCGATGTTGATGGCGGAGATGTTTTCGCCCTCGATGGCGGCTGCTTCGGCCTGTTTCACGGCCACGCGGCGCTCGCGGTCGGCGTTGGCTTCGCCGGTCAGGGCGGCGGCCTCGGCCTGCTTGACGGCGATGCGGCGTTCCTTGTCGGCTTCGGCTTCGCCCGCCTGGGCGGCGGCTTCGGCCTGCTTCACTGCCACGCGGCGTTCGCGGTCGGCGTTCGCTTCGCCGGTCTGCGCCTGCGCTTCGGCCTCGGACACGGCGATACGCTGGACCTTGCGGGCTTCGGCTTCGCCGATTCCGCCCTTCCGCTCTTCTTCGGCGACGTCGACGCGGGCCTTGTTGATGGCTTCCGCGGCGGCGCGCTTGCCGATGGCGTCGATGTATCCGCTCTCGTCGGTGATGTCGGTGATGTTCACGTTCAGGAGGTGCAGACCGATCTTGTTGAGTTCGTCCGCCACGTTCTCCTCGACGTTGCGGAGGAACGTCTCGCGGTCGGCGTTGATCTGCTCGATGGTCATGGACGCGATCACGAGACGCAGCTGGCCGAGGATGATGTCCTTCGCGAGGTCGGCGATGGATTCCTGGCGCAGGCCGAGCAGGCGGTTCGCAGCGTTGCCCATCAGGGACTCGTCCGTGCTGATGCCGACCGTGAACACGCTCGGCACGTTGATGCGGATGTTCTGGCGGCACAGGGCGTTCTGCAGGTTCACGTCCAGCTGCATCGGGCGCAGGGAGACGAACCCGTAGTCCTGGATCACCGGCCAGATGAACGCCGCGCCGCCGTGGATGCAGCGGCTGGCGCGCTGTTTGCCGGTCTTGCCGTAGACGACCATGATCTGGTCCGGCGGGCATTTCTTGTAGCGGGAAATGAACGTGATGACCAGGATGAAAAGGATGACGAGCAGCGCCGCGATCAGGACGGCGACGCCTCCGGGACTGGCTGCTGCGAAAATCGGGTTGATCATCGTAGGAACCCTTTCTTGGTTGATTATGATTGTATCGTTTGAGGAAAAACGAGTTCGCGCCCGCACAGGCGGACGATTTCGACATTTGAAGTAAATATAGCGCCCCCGCGTGGAAATGCAAACCTTATTTGAGGTTTTTACGAAAAAAACCTGAAAGTGCTGAAAAAAAGCCGCCGGAAGATTGAAAAAAACGGTCTCACGTACTATATTTAAGACATGCTGCCTTTTTCACACTCATTAACCCAAAGGATCAATCATGTCTGAAAACACGAAAGTCCTGATCGAGACCTCCCTCGGAAACATCACCGTCGAGCTCTTCGAGAAGGAAGCGCCCGTCACCGTCGCGAACTTCCTCGCCTACGTCGATGACAATTTCTACGCGGGGACCGTCTTCCACCGCGTCATCAAAGGATTCATGATCCAGGGCGGCGGCCTCGACGCCGACCTCCGCGACGTCCCCTCCAAGCGCGCCCCGATCAAGAACGAAGCCGGAAACGGCATCTCGAACAAGGTCGGCACCATCGCCATGGCGCGCACCTCCGTCATCGACAGCGCCACCAGCCAGTTCTTCATCAACACCGCCCCGAACAACTTCCTCGACCATCAGGACGAGACTCCGCGCGGCTTCGGCTACTGCGTCTTCGGCCAGGTCACGGACGGCATGGACGTGGTCCGCGCAATCGAAGCCGTCCCGACGACCACCGCGGGCTTCTACCAGGACGTCCCGTCCGCGCCGATCACGATCTTCCGCGTCTCCCGCGTCGCCGCGAAATAATCCTCTGGACAAGCTCAAATCAAGTTCAACTTTCCCAATAAAAACAGGTACAAGCTATGGATACCAACGAAATCCTGGTGCTGACCGTGGGGGCCATCCTCGTGAACAACGTGGTGCTCTCGCGCATCCTCGGCATCTGTCCGTTCCTCGGCGTCTCCAAGCGCATCGAAACCGCGCTCGGCATGTCCGGAGCAGTCATCTTCGTGATGACGCTCGCATCGTTTGTCACCGCGCTGTTCAACAGGTTCCTGGTCACGCAGACCTTCACGATCAACGGCCAGACCGTCGACCTGTCGTTCACGCGCATCCTGCTCTTCATCGTGGTCATCGCGGCGCTCGTCCAGATCGTCGAGATCCTGCTGAAGAAGTTCAGCCCGTCCCTCTACGTCTCGCTCGGCATCTACCTGCCGCTCATCACGACCAACTGCGCCGTGCTGGGCGCGGCGGAACTGAACGCCGACGCATCGCGCGGGCTCATCTCCTCGACCGTGTTCGGGTTCAGTACCGGCGTCGGCTTCGGCCTCGCGCTCCTGCTCTTCGCCAGCATCCGCGAACGCCTCGCCCTCGCCCGGATCCCGAAGGCGATGGAAGGCACCGCGATCGCGCTCGTGACCGCCGGCATCCTCGCCATGGCGTTCATGGGCTTCTCCGGGCTGGTCAAATAAGGGGGCGCGGCAATCATGTTGACTACGATCCTTGTTTCGGCCGGCGTGGTCGCGGCAGTCGGGCTCATCCTCGGCGCGCTGATCGGCTTCACGGCCAAGAAATTCGAAGTCCAGACCGACCCGAAGATCGAGGCGGTCCAGGAACTCCTCCCCGGCGCGAACTGCGGCGGCTGCGGCTATGCCGGATGCGCCGACTTCGCCAGCGCCATCGTCACGAAGGACGCCGATCCCTCCGGATGCTCCGCCTGCTCCGACGCCATGCTCGCGAAGATCGCCGAAGTCACCGGCAAGGCCGCCGGCAAGAAGGAAAAGATGACCGCGGTCGTCTTCTGCTCCGGCAGCTTCTCCCGCTCCACGCGCGCCGCCGACTACAACGGCATCCTCGACTGCCGGTCCGCGTCCATCGTGGCGGGCGGCGGCGGAAAAGCCTGCCGTTTCGGCTGCCTCGGCTACGGCTCCTGCGCCCGTGCGTGCCCGTTCGGCGCGATCGAAATCCGCGACGGCCTCGCGGTCGTCCATCCCGAACTCTGCCGCGCCTGCGGCAAGTGCGTGAACGTCTGCCCGCGCAAGCTGATCCGCCTGGTCCCTGCCTCCGCGCCGATCCATGTTTACTGCAATTCGCTGGAAAAACCCGCGAAGCGCCGCAAATTCTGCAAGAACCCGTGCCTGGCCTGCAAGAAGTGCATCCGCACCGACGAAAACCACATGCAGATACAGGCAGGTCTCGTCCGCGTGAACTACTCCAACCCGCCCGAAGCCTCTTTCGTCGAACAGGTCAAATGCCCCACCGGCGCGCTCCAGCTCGAAGAGATCCACCGCAGAATCGCAGCGCTCAAACCCGCCGATCCGGCGCAGAAAAAGGAGGAGTCCAAATGAACAGTCCGATCCGCACCTGGCGTTTCCACGGCGGCGTGCATCCCGCCGACGGCAAAGCGCTTTCCAACTCCGTTCCCGCGCAGCGCGCCCCGCTCCTCGAACGCTACACGGTCGCCATCCAGCAGAACATCGGCGCGCCACCGAAACCCGTCGTCCAGAAGGGCGACACGGTGAAGAAGGGTCAGCTCATCGCCGAGCCCGGCGGATTCGTCTCCGCCCCGGTCCACGCGCCCACCAGCGGCACGGTCGGCGACATCGTCGAAGTCCCCGGCGCCAACGGCGGCGCAATTCCGGCCATCGAGATCATCTCCGACGGCAAGGACGAATGGGGCTCCGGCCTCGACCCGATCCCGAACTGGAAGAACACCGACCGCGACATCCTGAAGAAACGCATCGCCGACGCCGGCATCGTCGGCATGGGCGGCGCGGCGTTCCCGACCCACGTGAAGCTCTCGCCCCCGCCCGAAAAGGTCATCGACACGCTCATTCTGAACGGCGCGGAATGCGAACCTTACCTCACCGCCGACCACCGCCTCATGCTCGAACGCACCGAAGCGGTCCTCGAAGGCGCCGCCATCGCCGCGAAGATTCTCCGCGTAGACCGCGTCTTCCTCGGCATCGAAGAGAACAAGCCGGACGCCATCGCCGCGCTCAACGAAAAGGCAAAGGATTACGGCGTGACCGTCGTGCCGCTCCATGTCCGCTATCCGCAGGGCGGCGAAAAACAGCTCATTTACGCCACGACCGGACGCTCCGTCGCCACCGGCGGACTCCCCATGGACGTCGGTTGCGTGGTGCAGAACGTCGGTTCCTGCGCCGCCATCCGCGACGCCGTGGTCGAGGGACATCCGCTGATCGAACGCTACACCACGGTCACCGGCACCCCGGTCGCCAATCCCGGCACCTGGATTCTCCGCCTCGGCACGACCGTCGAACAGGCCCTGACCTTCGCGGGCGGCGTGAAGGAGCGCGCGGCGAAAGTCATCATGGGCGGCCCGATGATGGGATTCGCCCAGACTTCGCTCGGCGTCACGGTCACCAAGAACTCCTCCGGCATCCTTCTGCTCCAGTGGAAGGAGACCGCGGAATACACCTCCAATCCGTGCATCCGCTGCGGACGCTGCGTCCGCGCCTGCCCCATGAAACTTCTCCCCGGCCCCGTCAGCGTCATGGTCGAAAGCGAAAACTACGACGAAGCCGAAAAGAACTATGTCATGGACTGCATGGAGTGCGGCGTCTGCACCTACGTCTGCCCGGCGAAACGCCCCCTCGTCCAGCATTTCCGCAGGGCGAAGGCGGAGATCAACGCCAAGCGCCGCGCCGCGAAAGCCAAACAAGCCTAAATCCCGGAGCTGTTCCCTACTATGAGTGAAGAAATCGAAAAAAACAACGTCGCTCTCCCCGAGCCCGGTTCGCTCGTGCTGAGCACTTCGCCTCACGTTCAGGACGGCGACAGCATCACGCGCATCATGGTGAAGGTGCTGATCTGCCTCCTCCCCGCCGTCGCCGCGTCGATCTGGTTCTTCCGCTTCGACGCCGTCCGCATCCTCGTCTACTGCGGCGCCTTCTGCATCTTCGCCGAATACGGCTGGACGCTCGCGACCCGGCAGGCCGCCACCATCGGCGACTATAGCGCGCTCGTCACGGGCGTGATTCTGGCGCTGAACCTCCCGCCCGGAGTCCCGTGGTGGCTCTGCGCCGTCGGCAGCGTCTTCGCGATCGTCGTCGTGAAGGAGCTCTTCGGCGGCCTCGGACAGAACCCGTTCAACCCCGCCGCCGCGGCCCGCGTGGCGCTGCTGGTCGGTTTCGCCGGCCCGATGACCCAGTGGGCGGCTCCGGCGACCGGCTCCCTCATTTCCGGCGCGACTCCGCTCGGCGCGATCCACGCGGTGCAGGGTTCCGCCGAAGCCATGGTCCAGCTCGGCTCGGACGACAACCTGATGAAGCTGTTCCTCGGCAACGTCGGCGGCTCCATCGGCGAGACCTCCGCGCTCGCCATCCTGATCGGCGGCCTCGGCCTCATGTGCTTCCGCCTCATCAAATGGCAGATTCCGCTCGCCATGATCGCCACGATCTTCGTCTTCACGGGCTTCGTGCACCTGGCGGCGCCCGGCCTGACTCCGAACCCGCTCTACCACATCCTCAGCGGCGGCGTCATGATCGGCGCGTTCTTCATGGCGACCGACATGGTGACCTCGCCCATCACCCCGCTCGGAGCGCTCGTCTTCGGCATCGTCATCGGCGTCCTGACCTGCATCATCCGCATCTGGGGCGCGTATCCCGAAGGCGTCAGCTTCTCCATCGTGATCGCGAACGCCCTGGTCCCGCTGATCGACCGCATGTGCTACATCCGGCCTTTCGGCTGGCACTCCCACAGCGTCTCCGCGCTCAACATCAGAAGGGGTGAGATCAAATGAAAGACATGACAAAAGCATCCAATCCGTTCTATCTGGCGTTCTTCCTGCTCGTCGTCTGCGGCGTCTCCACGCTCGTCATGGCCGTTACCGCCGTCAAAACCGACGCCCCTATCAAGGCCGCCCAGGCGAAAGAGACCGCAGACAGCCTCAAAATGATCCTCCCGCCGTTCGACAACGATCCGGCGGCCGAAGCGATCGACATCACCTCGCCCGACGGCGAACCGGTCAAGCTCTACACCGCCAGGAACGGCGGCCTCGTGGTCGGCTACGCGGCAGAAGCCGCGGCGGCCGGATTCGGCGGCAAAGTCGCCGGCATCGTCAGCTTCAAGCCGGACGGGACCATCGACACCGTGATCGTGAAGTCCGGCCACGCCGAGACCCCCGGCATCGGCACGAAAGTCACCGACCGTTCCGTCAAGCGCACCATCTCCGATGTCGTCAAAGGCGTGAAGCCCGACACCTCGAAGCTTCCGCCGAACGCCGCGCTGGATTCCTACTCCGGCGTAAAGCCCGGCGACGCAAAATGGACCAAGGAAAAGGACGGCGTCCACTTCGTTTCCGGCGCGACCTATTCCTCGAACGCCGTCCGCGACCTCGTCTGGTACGCCGCGACCGCCGTCCGCGCGCACCTCGAAGCCGCTGAAAAGAAGGAGGTCAACTGATTATGAGCATCTTCAAGGAATTTACCAAAGGCTTCTGGAAAGAAAACCCGGTCCTCGTGCTCGTCCTGGGCATGTGCCCCACGCTCGCCACGTCCTCCGACGCGGTGAAGGGACTCGCCATGGGACTCGCC
>CACYHQ010000023.1 GCA_902774245.1 uncultured bacterium | reverse complement strand
GCTCGATCCGACCGACTGGTTCGTGGCGGGCTGCGGCGACTACAACAACGACCAGCACGACGACCTCCTCGTCCGTCAGTACTCCACCGGTATGCTCGGTTACTATTCCGATGGCGTCCAGGCGAACTGGAACGTCATGGGCTACGGCGTCGGCATGGAGTGGACGGTCATCGCATAGTAGAGTATATCCATGTGCCCGAGCGTAACCGGGCACTATTATAACACAGCTTGCTGTGTTCCCGAACTGGAAACAGTCCGGGGCTTTCTTTTTCCGTGCCCGTGCGGAGCCGGACACTACCGCAGAGGAAGGCTTGCCTTTCGTGCTCAAGCGAAACTGAGAGCACTACCGCAGTGGATGGGTTGCGTCCCAAAAAAGCCGAGATATTCGCGTTTTTCCTCGAAAAACCGTTTGCATTTCCCGGAAAACGTCCTATATTTGTGAAATGACGTTATCAACGCGGCGGCGAGTCCCTTCCGGTTCGCCGCCGCTTCACCCCGGACGCGTCCCGCGCGCCCCTCAAAAACACAAGGAAACACGATGCCTATCACCGAAATACTGGAACGTAACGCCCAGCTCTACAAAGACGACGTCGCGCTGGTGGAGATCAACCCGCAGGAACTCGAAAAACGCCACACGACCTGGCGCGAATACTCGCTGATGGAGCCGAGCCCGACCGACTCGTTCCGCTCCGAACTCACCTGGGGTGAATTCGACCGCAAGGCGAACCGCGTGGCGAACTTCCTGCTCACGCGTCACATCAAGAAGGGCAACCGGGTCGGCATCCTGCTCATGAACTGCCTCGAATGGCTCCCGATCTACTTCGGCGTGCTGAAGAGCGGCGCGATGGCGGTGCCCCTCAACTTCCGCTACACCGCCGAGGAGATCAAGTACTGCATCGAGCTCGCCGACATCGACGTCCTCATCTTCGGACCGTCGTTCATCGGCCGTGTGGAGTCCATCTGCGAACGCATCCCGCGCGTGAAGGCGCTGGTCTACGTCGGCGAGGACTGCCCGTCGTTCGCCGAGCCGTACTACAACCTCGTTTCCTACTGCTCCAGCAAGTCCCCCGCGATCCCGCTCTCCGACGACGAGGACGCCGCGATCTACTTCTCCTCCGGCACCACCGGCTTCCCGAAGGCCATCGTGCACCGCCACCGCAGCCTCATGCACGCCTGCATCGTGGAGCAGAAGCACCACGGGCAGACCCGCGAAGACACCTTCCTCTGCATCCCGCCGCTGTACCACACCGGCGCGAAGATGCACTGGTTCGGCAGTTTCCTGGTCGGCGGCAAGGCGGTGCTCCTGCGCGGCATCAAGCCCGAATGGATCATCAGCGCGGTCTCCGAGGAACACTGCACGGTCGTCTGGCTGCTCGTTCCGTGGGCGCAGGACATCCTGGACGCCATCGACCGCGGCGACATCAAGCTGGAGGACTACAAGCTCGACCAGTGGCGTCTGATGCACATCGGCGCGCAGCCGGTGCCGCCCAGCCTCATCAAGCGCTGGAAGACCGTCTTCCCGAAGCACGACTACGACACCAACTACGGCCTCAGCGAATCAATCGGACCGGGCGCGGTGCACCTCGGAATCGAGAACATCGACCACGTGGGCGCGATCGGCGTGGCTGGCTACGGCTGGCAGACGAAGATCGTCGACGAGAAGCACAACCCCGTCGAACCCGGCAAGGTCGGCGAGCTGGCTGTGAAAGGCGACGGCGTGATGCGCTGCTATTACAAGGACGAAAAGGCCACGAAGGAGGTCCTCGACGACGATGGCTGGCTCTACACCGGCGACATGGCGAAGGAAGAGGACGGCTTCATCTACCTCGTCGACCGCAAGAAGGACGTCATCATCACCGGCGGCGAAAACCTCTATCCCGTTCAGATCGAGGATTTCCTCCGCCGCAACAACGCCATCAAGGACGTCGCCGTCATCGGTCTCCCCGATCCGCGCCTCGGCGAAATCGCCGCCGCGATCATCGAGGTCAAGCCGGACTTCACGCTCACCGAGGAACAGGTCAACGACTTCTGCCTCGATCTGCCGCGCTACCAGCGCCCGCGCAAGATCATCTTCGCCGAGGTTCCGCGCAACCCGACCGGCAAGATCGAAAAGCCGAAACTCCGCAAGATCTACGGCGCGGACAAGCTCGTCGCCATGCAGAACGAGATCAAGTGACACTGCAAGCAGTGCTGTAGTAGTGCCTTGCTTCGCAACGGCACGCGCTCTCGCGTAGCAGAGCGCCGAACGTCAGCGCTTGTGCTGTGGCCTGCCCCGGTTCCGCGCCGGGACAGGTCTGCTTTTTTCTTCAAACATGCGCTGATGAATAGGGTGTTTCCCTCGACGATGTGACCCATGCAACGAGGAAAGGAAAAAAGTATCTTTTTTCGTTTTACGTCTTGCGTTTAATGAAAAGTGATGTATATTATGTTTCAGAAAGGAACTGACGATGATCGCAAGTTACAAATGCAAGGAAACCTTGAAGCTCAAGGCGGAAGGTTCCAGCAGAAAGTTCAAGGCGATCGAACGGATCGCCCTGCGGAAACTGGATATGCTCGACGCCGTCGTGAATCTGGAAACGCTGCGGATTCCCCCGAGCAACCATTTCGAAGCGCTGCACGGGAAGCGCGAAGGGCAGTACAGTATTCGCATCAACGACCAATGGCGGATTTGCTTTACCTGGCATGACGGAAACGTTCATGATGTTGAGATCGTCGATTATCATTGAGGAGACCAGACTATGATCAGAACAAAGAATTTGATTCATCCCGGAGAGATCCTTCTGGAAGAATTTCTCAAGCCGATGGAAATCACGCAGAACAAGCTCGCGCTGGATCTCCATGTCCCCGCGCCGAGAATCTATGCCATCGTGAAAGGAACGCGGGCGATCACGGCCGACACAGCGTTACGTCTGGGGCGGTATTTCGGAACCGGTCCCGAATTCTGGATTAATCTTCAGAGCAATTATGACCTGTGCGTTGCCGCGGCGGAGTGCCGGAAAGAAATCGACGGCATTCCGCAACGGGCTTTCGTCTGACACTGCAAGCAGTGCTGTAGTAGTGCCTTGCTTCGCAACGGCACGCGCTCTCGCGTAGCAGAGCGCCGAACGTCAGCGCTTGCGCTGTGGCCTGCCCCGGTTCCGCGCCGGGACAGGCATCTTTTGATCGTCGTTTCAAGTCGCCGAGTGCCGGCGGTCCGTCAGCGGTAGATGTCATCCCAAATCTTCAGTTGGTCCCAGAACCCTTTTCCCTGATGATCGATCGAATACGACAAAGCATAAAGGGGAACCGTTATCGGCATCAGCAGCGTATCCACAACGAGCCCGGGCGGCAGCCAGATCACTTTCCAGCACCAGCCGAAGAAACCGGTCTTCATGATCATGTAATCGCCCCGGTCGTGTCTGGAGTAATACTCAACAGGCGGATAATCGACCTGATACCAGCCGTTTTCCATAGGGGATATATATACGTAGCGGTCTCCCTCCCGGTCATAGGGGATCATCGGGCTCGGACCGCGCAGAACCCAGGGGACGGAGAGAGCCGGAAGCTCGTCCGGGTGAACCGTCGCCTTGTATAGAAATTGGGGATACACCTTCAGAAATTCTTCATAAGTCTCGAAATTCTCGAACGGATCGTTCGGCCTCACCACAAATTGCAGAAAATGATCGCTGAAATACGGCATTTCCGTCCGGGATGAGGAAATCCGTTTCTTCAGCGCCTGGGGATCGACCACGACGTCCACATATTTCATCACCAGATCGTCCGGCATGGGGTCCAGGGAGATGTGTTTTTCAAACGTCTGAACGGAATTCAGTGCAGGCGGCGTCTTTTTCCATATCAGGAAGCACGCCAGCGGAATGACATACCGTTTTTTCTCGCGTTCATAGACAAGCGTGAGTTCTTTCTTGTCCGGAGACAATTCATATTTGATGTTCTTGAACCGCTGTTCTTCCCGTCCGGTCCATTTCATCGTCGCACGCGACATCATGCACCCCGTTCCGCCCAGGCAGACGGCAAGGAACGCGAGAAACAGCATGATGTTTTGTTTTGTCATCATTCACCTTGTCCTTCCATCGGATGAAATGATCGTGCATTTACAGTAACGCTTCAAATGTAAAAAAACAAGGGTTTCGGAAATCTTTTTTTCTAAAAAGACAAGAATCCAGCTTGTTTTTTTGCCGGATGGAATGTAAGTTATGCTATTATTCAGAAAATGAATGTTTCACCCCCTTCAACAAGGAGTTTTTGCAATGTTTTTCCGCACGAATCTCATCCGTCCGGCGGTCGCGGCCGCCGTCATGCTCTGCGCCGCGGCGTTCACCGCATCCGCCCAAAACAGCGCCCCCAAGCTGAACGAATTCACGAACCACGCCGCGGTCTGGCCGGACAACAACGGCGCGCACATCAGCGCGCACGGCGGCTGCATGCTGAAGGTCGGCGACACGTATTACTGGTACGGCGAACACCGCATGCGCGACCGGAAGACCGGAGTCCACGCGTACAGCTCGAAGGACCTGTACAACTGGAAAGACGAGGGACTGGTGTTCGATTCCGCCACCATGCAGACGCAGCAGGGGCAGGGCGGACGGCGCGGCTTCGGCGGATTCGGCGGATTCGCCAACATCGAGCGTCCGAAGGTGGTCTACAACGCGAAAACGAAGAAGTACGTGCTTTGGTTCCATCAGGAATCCGGCGGCAACTACAACTCCGCGTTCGTGGGCTGCGGCATCGCCGACACGCCGACCGGACCGTTCAGGCACCTCTACAGCGGACGCACCGCGCCGGGCACCTGGCCCGCCGACATGCCCGCCGGGCTGAAGGATTACGCCGAGGGGAAATCGCAGACCTACGACCGCCAGTTCGCGCGCCTCGTGGAGAATTACCAGTCCGGGCAGGAAAGCCGTGACATGACGGTGTTCGTGGACGACGACGGCAAGGCGTATCTTTTCTGCGCCTCCGAAAACAACCTCACCATGCACGTCGTGGAGCTGAACGACGAGTACACGGGATTCACCGGGCGCTGGTGGCGCATCCTCGAGGGGAAATCCTACGAAGCGCCGGTCGTGTTCCGTCACGACGGCAAGTATTACCTGCTCGGCTCGCACTGCACCGGCTGGAATCCGAACCCCGGGCGCACCGCGGTTGCCGACAAGATCACCGGACCTTGGCGCGAGCTCGGCAATTTCGCCGTCGGCGATGGCGCGGACCGCACGTACGAGGGACAGACGGCGCACAGCTTCACCGTGCCGGGCAAGGACGGCGGGGAGGAACGCGTGGTGATGCTGGACAGCTGGAAGCCGCAGAACCTGATGACCAGCCAGTACATCTGGCTCCCGCTCGAATGGCAGGGCGAAAAGCCGGTCGCGAAGTATCAGAAGACCTGGAAACTGCCCGCGCAGCTCGCACCCGCGCCCGCCGCCTCGAAAACCGATGCCGCGAAACCAGCCAAGGACGACGGCAAGACCGCGGGCTATCTCTTCGCCCACTTCCGCGGCGAACGCTCGAACGAGTGGGAACAGATCTTCTTCGCCATCAGCAAGGACGGCGCGAAGTGGCAGCCGCTGAACGACGGCAAGTCCGTGCTCCAGAGCAATCTGGGCGAAGGCGGCGTGCGCGATCCGTACGTGGTCCGCAACCCCGAAAACGGCACGATCTACCTCATCGCGACCGACCTATGCATCGGACGCAACGGCGACTGGGGACGCGCCCAGCGCGCCGGCAGCAAGGCGATCATCGTGTGGGAATCCAAGGACATGGTGAACTGGAGCGAGCCGCGCCGCGTGGAGGTCGCTGTGCCGAACGCGGGCTGCACCTGGGCTCCGGAAGCGTTCTGGGACGCCGACAAGAAGGAGTTCTTCGTCTTTTGGGCGTCGCGCGAGACGCTGAACGGCTCGAACCGCCAGCGCATCTATTCCGCCCGCACGAAGGACTTCAGGACGTTCACCCCGGCGAAACTCTACATCGAGAAGCCGAACGACATCATCGACACGGACATCGTCTCCGAGGGCGGCAAGCTCTACCGGTTCTCCAAGGACGAGACGCAGAAATCCATCATCCTGGAGGTCTCCGACTCGCTCGAGGGCGAATGGAAGCCCGTGCCGGGATTCCCCGTGAAGAACTTCGTCGGCTACGAGGGGCCGGAATGCTTCCGCATGGCCGACGGCCGCTGGTGCATGATCATCGACTATTACTCGCGCGGACAGGGCTACAAGGCGTTCTTCTGCGACGACCTCTCGAAGGGCGATTTCGCGCCGTCCGAACGCGGCCTGGAGTTCCCGTACCGGTTCCGTCACGGCGGCGTCATCACGCTCAGCCAGACCGAATACGACGCTTTAATGGCGAAATGGGGCGGTAACTTGCCGAAGTGACACTGCAAGCGTTGGTGAAACAAACATCGCGCCGGATCCGACCAAAACCGGGTCCGGCGTTCTTTTATGGGAGAAAACGGGGGAAATTTGAGGAAAAATGGCGCGCGCGGTTGAAGAAACGAAAAAAATGGTGTATATTCAATGCTGAGAAAATCCATTCTATAATTATAAAATAACGGGCATCCCCCACGAAAGGTTCGCAGAATGAAGGATTACACGACCTATCAGAACCCCCTGACCGGACGTTACGCAAGCAAGGAAATGAGCTACAATTTCTCGCCCCAGCGGAAACACTCCACCTGGCGGCGTCTCTGGCTCGCGCTCGCCGAGAGCGAAAAGGCGCTCGGACTGGCGATCACCGATGAACAGCTGGACGAAATGCGCGCGCACCTCGACGACATCGACTTCGAGGAAGCGGAGCGGATCGAGGCCGAGGTGCGGCATGACGTGATGAGCCACATCCGCACGTTCGGCGAGGTCTGCCCGAAGGCGAAAGGCATCATCCACCTCGGCGCGACGAGCTGTTTCGTGACGGACAACACCGAGCTGATCCAGATGCGCGACGGCATGAAGATCCTGCGCGCGAAACTGCTGGACCTGATCGACAACCTCGAAAAATTCGCCGCCGAATACAAATCCATGCCGATGCTCGGCTTCACGCATTTCCAGCCCGCCCAGCTCACCACGCTCGGCAAGCGCTTCTCCCTCTACATCCAGGACTTCATGTTCGACCTGACCGCGCTCGACCGCGCCATCGACGAACTGCCGTTCCGCGGCGCGAAGGGCACCACCGGGACGCAGGCGAGCTACCTGGACCTCTTCGGCGGCGACTGCGACAAGGTGCGCGAGCTCGACCGCATGGTCTCCGCGAAGATGGGATTCGAGCATCCGGTCTGCCTGAGCGGCCAGACGTACACGCGCAAGATCGATTACAGCGTGCTCGCGGTCCTCTCCGGCATCGCCCAGAGCGCGTCCAAGATGGCGAACGACATCCGTCTGCTCGCGCACATGAAGGAGATCGAGGAGCCGTTCGGCAAGAAGCAGGTCGGTTCCAGCGCGATGGCGTACAAGCGCAACCCGATGCGCAGCGAACGCGTCTGCTCGCTGGCGCGCTACCTGATCGGCCTGCCGCTGAACTGCGCGCTCACGGAGTCCGTGCAGTGGTTCGAGCGCACGCTGGACGATTCGGCGAACCGCCGCATCGTGATCGGCGAGGCGTTCCTGACCGCGGACGTGATCCTGTCGCTCCTCACGAACATCACGAACGGGCTTCAGGTGTGGCCGAAGGTCATCGCCGCCCACATCCGCGCCGAACTGCCGTTCATGGCCACCGAAAACATCATCATGGAGGCCGTGAAGGCGGGCGGCGACCGCCAGGAACTCCACGAGCACATCCGCATGCACTCCATGGAGGCCGCGCGCACCGTGAAGGAGGGCGGCGGCGAAAACGACCTGATCGCCCGCCTGAAGACCGACCCGCTCTTCGCCTCCGTGGCCGACCGTTTCGACGAAATCCTGAAGCCGGAAGCGTTCACCGGCATGGCGTCCCAGCAGGTCGCCGACTACCTCGCGACCGTGGTGAAGCCCGCCCTCGAAGCCCACGCCGCCGACCGCACGAGCTCCGAGGAGGAGGTCCGGGTATGAGTTCTCAGGAACAGCCCTGGGATCCCCGGCTGGCTCCGCTGCTGAAACGGTGCGCGGAGATCCGCGACCTGAACGCGGCGCTCGCCGTACTCGGCTGGGATCAGCAGGTCTACATGCCGTCCGGCGCGGCCGCGGGGCGCGCACGGCAGCTCGAAACGCTGACCGTGATCGTACATGAGAAATCGACCGATCCGGCATACGGCGACCTGCTCCGCGAGGCCGCCGCAATGGACTTTGAGCCGGACAGCGACGAAGCCGCGCTGATCCGCCGCCTCGAACGCGATTTTCACAAAAAACAGGCGGTCCCCGCCGAACTCGCCGGACGCCTCGCGCGTCAGACCGGCGAGACGCAGGCGGCGTGGGAGGCGGCCTACGCCGCGTCGGATTTCCGCCTCTGCGCCGATTCCCTGAAAAAACTGCTGGCGCTGGAGCGCGAATACGCCGACTGCTTCCCCGAGGCGGGAAGCCGCTACAACGCCATGCTCGACGACTACGAGGAGGGGCTCACGACCGGGACGCTCGACAGGATCATCCCGCCGCTCAAGAAGGGGCTTGAAGATATCCTTGCGGAGATCATGGCGAAGCCCGCGCCCGACGACGCGTTCCTGCATCTCGACTACGACACCGACGCCCAGCTGGCGTTCTGCCGCCGTCTGACCGAGGCGATGGGCTTCGATTATACCCACGGACGCCTCGACCTCTCCACGCATCCCTTTACCACGGATTTCGGGCTGGACGACGTCCGCATCACGACCCGCGTGCGCCGCAACGAACCCGCGAACTGCATGTTCAGCTGCATTCACGAGTGCGGCCACGCGATGTACCAGCAGGGGATCGCGCCGAAGTACGCCGGGACCCCGCTTTCCGATGGCGCGTCGCTCGCGTTCCACGAATCGCAGTCGCGGTTCTGGGAGAACATCCTCGGGCGCTCGCCCGAGTTCTGGCGCAATTTCTACCCGGACCTCGTCCGGACGTTCCCCGCGAACCTGAAGGACGTCCCGCCCGACGCCTTCCTGCGCGCCGTGAACCGCGTCCAGCCGTCGTTCATCCGCACGGAGTCCGACGAGGTGACGTACAACCTGCACATCATCCTGCGCGTGGAGCTGGAACAGGCGCTCATCGAGGATAAAATATCCGTGGACGACCTCCCGGAAGTCTGGAACGACACGTTCGGGCGGTATTTCGGAATCCGTCCCGCGAACGACCGCGAAGGCGTTTTGCAGGACGTTCACTGGTACAGCGGCGGCGTGGGGTATTTCCCGACGTACATGCTGGGCAACCTGATCGGTGCGATGCTGAAGGAACAGTTCTTCGCCGGCGGCCTGCCGGAAACGCCGCACGACGCGCTGGCCGTCCTCCGTGACCGTATCTACCGGTTCGGCGCGAAATACGCCCCGTCCGATTTCCTGCGCCGCCTGACCGGGAACGCGATCCCCGATCCCGCGCCGTTCCTGCGTTATCTGCGTGAAAAACATCTTGGAGAAGCAAAATGAGACTGAATTACGATACCTTTACCGGACGCCGCAGCGCGTTCGTCTGCACGGCGTTTGTGCTGATCCTGCTGACGTTCGCCGCGTACTCCCTGCTTGCGCAGCCGCTGATGAAACTCCTTGCGCCGCACATGGGCAAAAACATGATGACGGCGGTGATGCTGCTGATCCAGAACGGTTTGGTCGTTGTGTCCGTGCTGATCGCCGCGCTGGTCCCGGAACGGAACTATCCGCTGAAAGAGAAATTGGGCCTGAGCATGGCCCCAGAATACTCCCTGCGGTTCTTTTTCCCGATCTTCGTGCTTGCCATCCTGGCCACCTATCTCGCGCAATGGGGTCTGTCATCTCTGCTGAAGGCGGTCGGACACGAACCGAAGGAACAGGCACTGGTGGAGTTTTACCGGACGCTGAAACCGCTGGCGTTCTTCGGGTTCGCGCTGATCACCGTGATCGCCGCCCCCGTCGCCGAGGAACTCGCGTTCCGTCACATCATGTACCGGTTCGTCCGCGTATTCCTTTATAGGAAGGAAGCGGCGGTGTTTGTCTCGCTGATCTTCGCGCTGTGCCATGTGCCGTCCGTCATCGCCTATCTTTTCGGGGCGGTGAAAGTCTCGTCCGGCGGCTGGTCCGCGTATTTCGCCGGGTTCCCATGGGAACAGCTCGTGGTCCCGCTGATCCCGCTGTTCATCCTTGCGATGTTCCTGCAGCAACAGTATGAAAAGAGCAAATCCGTCATTCCGTCGACGCTGATCCACATGGGATTCAATCTGATCTCGGTGTTCCTGCTGATTTTGCAGGTGTATTATGGCGTCGGGGAATGATTTTTCGCTTTTTTTTCCGTTTTTTTTGAGATTTTTCCGGAAACCCGCTAAGATTTGCATGGTCTCATACGTCTAATTGTATGAAACGCGTTGAAAGAGGAATTATGGAAACCAGAGAACAGGCCTTTGAACAGCTGATCGACGAGAAGCTCGGATTGCTCCGGGGGACCGCGATGCGGATCCTCGGGAATCCTGCGGACGTCGACGACGCCGTTCAGGCGGCTCTGATGCTCGCGTGGCGGAAATTCGCCGGATACCGCGGGCAGTCGGAGTTCGCGACCTGGGTGACCAGAATCCTGATCAACGAGTGCTACGATATGGTGCGTGACCGTGCCCGGGAACAAGAGGTCCTGGCGGATTACGGAGAAACAGGCGGCGCTAATGCCGCCGTGTCCGAGGAGGAAGCCGAAGAGGTGAGCCTGCTGGACCGGCTGGAGGATGCCGTCGCCCGTCTCCCCAAACTCTACCGGGAATCGCTTTCGGTCGGCGTGCTGTCCGGATACTCTCCGGACGAGGCCGCCGCGATGCTGGGCTGTTCGCGCAATACCCTCTATCAGCGCATCCACAAAGCGAAACAACTACTGTCCCAATCCATCCGGGAGGTCTCCTATGAACAAGCATAACGAACACGACGGCGGCGCGCGCGATCTCGATGCGATGCTCCGGAAACTCAAAGAGCGGCACGATGCCCGCGAACAGTCCGGCATCTACACGCCGGAAGACGAATTCAAACGCCGTTTTTTCGCGGCCGCGAAGGCGCAGGAACGCCCGCATTTCCCGATGATCTGGAAAGCGGCGGCGGGGATCGCCGTCTGCCTCTTTGCTTTCCAGCTGGTCCTCACGACGCTGAAGGACGATTCGTCCGCGGTCCGCTCCGACGGCTACGGCGCCCCGGGCGTCGACATGGTCGTTGACACGCAGACTCCCGCCGCATTGAATGGCGCGCGCCTGATGAAAGCGGAAGCGACGGAAGACGGGACGCAGCCGATGCTCCTCATGTCCGTGCGGCAGGATGACGTTGCCGAGGATGCCGTGGAAACCATCGAGGAAGGCGCGTTGCCTGACGGCGAAACGATGGTCGCCGCGTCGTTCATGGCCGCGCAGGCCGCGCCGGACGATGCCGGTAAGACGGCACTGGCGCGCAGTGTGACGGAAAATGAACCAGCCGCCGACATGGATCATGATGTTACGCTTCGCGTGGCGGAAACCGAACCGGCCGTTGCCGAGAATAACAATAGTGTAAATGCGCGTCGCATAGCCGAAGCGGAATCTGCCCGCGGAGCCCTGGGCGCTGCCGCTCCCGCGAGTCAACAGGGCGGTTTCGGCGGCGGTTTGCCCCCGATGGGTGGCTTCGGCGGCGGTGCTCCCGGTGGTTTTGGCGGCGGCGCTCCCGCCATGGGCGGCTTTGGCGGTGGCTTCGGCGGCAGTGCCGCTCCTGCTGGTATGGGCGGAGCTGCAGGAGGCAATCGTCCCGCCGGCGGTTTTGGTGGTATGGGCGGCTTCGGCGGCGGCTTCGGCGGCGGTGCCGCTCCTGCCGGAGGTAATCGTCCTGCCGGTGGTATGGGCGGCTTCGGCGGTGGTTTCGGCGGTGCTGCTCCCACGCGTGATCTGCGTGCCAGAACGGTTCAGCCGGAAAATGCTGTTGCTGATACAAATTCCGATACGGGTGCAAATGCAAAGGAAGAATCCGCACCTCAGATGAAGATCGCCGCGACGCAGTCGCTTGCCGCCGCCGGCGGAACAAAAGGAGCAAGAACCATGAATCAAACGCAAGACCTCTATCTTCGTCCCCGTCCGCGCCCGTTCGTCGAGCCGCGCGTGATCCTGCCCCCGATCCGTATTCTGCCTCCGCCGCGTCCCGCCGACCCGAAACTGGTCCCGGTCGTCGTGTCCGAGGTTTCCGCAAAAGTCCGCATCCGCGGCGAGATCGCCAGCACCGAGTTCGAGGCGGTCGTGAGCAACCCGAACCCGCTCGCGCTGGAAGGCGAATTCACGCTGCCTCTGCCCGCGGGTGCCACCGTGACCGGCGCCGCATTGGATATTAATGGAAAAATGATCGACGCCGCCATTGTGGAAAAGAAGCGCGCGCAGGAGGTCTTCGAGGCCATCGAACGCAAGGGCGCGGACCCCGCGCTGATCGAGTCCGTCGGCGGCAACAGTTACCGCACGCGCATCTATCCGATCCCGGCGCGCGGCAGCCGCCGTATCCGCATCACGTTCATCTCCGAGGTGGACCGCGTGGACGGCGCGCCGATCTTCACGCTGCCGATGCGCTTTGAGAACGAGCTTTCGAAGGTCGCGCTCCGTGTGGAGGTCATGGACCCCGCCGCCGCGCCGCAGGTCGAGTCCGCGCCGTTCGCGAACTTGAATTTCGATCGCTGGGAAAACGCTCTGCTCGGCGAACGCACGCTCGAAAACATCGCCTTGCCGGAAGACCTCCGCATCACCGTGGCGGACAAGCCCGCGCCGGTGCAGACCGAGCGTTTCGGCGGCGAAAACTTCTTCCTCGTTTCCGCGACGCTCGCAATGGCCGCGAACGCCGCCGATTTCAAGACGCCGAAATCCGTCTCCGTCCTGTGGGACGCCTCCGGTTCCCGCGCCTCGAACGACCACGCGCCCGAACTGGAACTGCTGAAACAGTTCTTCGCGTCGGACAAGATGAAGGGCGCGACGGTCGACGTTTTCGTGAGCATCCTCCGCAACACGCTGGAGCCCGCGAAGACGTTCACGGTGAAGGACGGCGACGTCACCGCGCTGCTCGACTTCCTGAAGAAGACCGCGTACGACGGCGGCACCGACTTCCTCGGGCTGGAGAAGTTCCTCGCCGCGGTCCCCGCCGACGCCTGCGCGTTCGTCTTCACCGACGGCATCCAGACCTTCGGCAAGGGGGCGCAGAGCATCCCCGCAGCGAAGGGCCGCACCGCGTTCGTCTCCGTCTCCACGACCTCCGAGACGTCCTATCTCGAATACCTCGCCGAGGCGTCCGGCGCGAACGCCCTGTATCTGAATCTGGCGCGCATGACACCTGCCGCCGCGGTCGCCGATCTGCTCGCCGCCGTGCCCACTGCGCTCGAATCCGTGAAACTCGACGGCGCTGACGCCGATTACAACGTGTCGCGATCCGGCGAAGCGGTCCGCATCGCCGGGACGTTCCCCGACGGCAAACACAAACTTGAAGTCAAGTTTGCCGGACTGCCCGCGATGGAGTTCGAACTGGACTCCGCCGCCGCTGTCGACGGCAAAATGATCCGCACGCTCTACGGCATGATGAAACTCGAAAAGGCGAAACGCAACCCGAAGACCACGCCGTCCGAATTCCTCACGCTCGGCCAGACGTACGGCCTCGTGACGCCCGGCACCTCCATGCTCGTGCTCGAAAGCCTCTCCCAGTACCTCGAATACAGCATCCGTCCGCCCGAGACGCTGCCCGAATGGCGCGCCCAGTACGATGAACGCCAGGCGCAGATCGCCAAGGACAAGGCGAAAGAAAAGGCTGACGCCGCGACCGAACAGGACAAGCGCATCGACCAGCTCGCGAAACGCTATCAGAGCGAGATCATCGACTGGTACGACGGCAAGAAACGACCGGATCCCGTCTTCAAGGGCGGCTTCGGCGGTGGCGGCGGCATCCGTCCGATGAACGCGGCCGGCGGCATGGGCGGCTTCGGCGGCATGGGCGGCGCTGCTGGTGGTGCTGCTCCCGGCTTGGGCGGTTTCGGCGGAGGGTTCGGCGGAGGCGCCGCACGCAGGGAACGTGCAAGCAGCGACATGGAAGACGGCCTGGCCATGGACGCCATGCCCGTGATGGAAATGGCCATGGAGGCCGAATCCGCCGACGAGGCGGTGTCCCGTTCGTCCGCCGCGAAGTCGACCTCGTCGAACGGCGCATCCAAGTCCATCAAGCTGAACCAGTGGACCTCCGGCGCGGATTACCTGAAGGAGATCGAAGGTGCGAAGGACAAGGCGCAGGAACGCTACCTCGAACTCCGCGCGAAGAACGCCGACAACCTCGGATTTTTCGTGGACTGCGCGGACTACTTCGCCCGCAACGGCCAGAGGGAATTCGCGATCCGCGTGGTCTCCAACCTCGCGGAGATGCAGCTCGAAAACCGCATGCTCCTGCGCGTGCTCGGCTACAACCTGAAATACCTCGGCGAACTCGACGCCGCCGAAACCGTGTTCCGCAAGGTGCTGGAACTCGCGCCCGAGGAGCCGCAGTCCTACCGCGACCTTGCGCTCGTGCTCGCCGCCGCGGGACGCTGGCAGGAGGCCGCCGACATGATGATGAACGCGATCGTGAAGAAGCCCGACGGACGGTTCCGCGACGTGGAGCTGATCGCCATCACCGAGCTGAACAACTTCATCGTGAAGGCGAAGCGCGGCGGCATCGAGCTGAAGGACATCGATTCCCGCCTGGTGCATCCGCTCGAAATGGACCTCCGCGTGACCATCGGCTGGGACACCGACATGTCCGACATGGACCTGCACACGATCGACCCGACCGGCGAGGAGTGCTTCTACCAGCACCGCCTGACCACCAACGGCGGCCGCAACTCGTTCGACATCACGCAGGGATACGGCCCCGAGGAGTTCATGGTCCGCAACGCGCTGAACGGCGACTACAGGATCAGGACGCACTATTACGGGCAGCGCGCGCAGAAGATGATCGGTCCCGTGACCCTCTACGCCGAGATCGTGACCGACTTCGGGCGTCCCGAGGAAAAGAGCGAGACTCTGATGTTCCGCCTCGCCACCCGCGACGAGATGGTCGACGTGGCCACCGTGACCACGAAAGGATCCAAGGTCACCCCGCGCGAACCCGAACGGCGCTATCCGCCCAAGAATCCCGTGATCGACGACCGTCCGGTCGGCGGTTTCGGCGGCGGCGCGGCACCCGACGTCAACCGCATGTACCAGGTGCGCGCCAACGAGACGCTGGAGGACATCGCGGAATCCCAGCTCGGGGACCGTTCCCGCGCGCAGGAGATCGCCCGCGCGAACGAGGGAAAGCTCCGCGACGGCCAGCCCGTCACCGGCTCCATCCTCACCCTCCCTCCTCGCAATAGATAACAAAGACTGAACACTGTTTTTCCGGAAGGTATGCGGCATCGGTATCCCCGGTCCGCGTCCTTCCTTTTTTTATAGGTCTTATAGGCCTTATAAGCCTTATTATCAGAAAGCTATGTGCCTGCAAGCAGGCATAAAGGAAGCCGCACCCGGAATCACGGATGCGGCTTCTGAATTTTAAATCGGCGTTTGCCGAATGGATCACTTGCCGGACTTCAGGTTCACGGTAACCTTCTTGCCGGAGTATTTGACCTCGGCATCGGGCTTCGCGACATTGTCCGCGCCGGCGTTCTGCTCTTTCATGAGGCAGACGCGGAATGTGCGGTCCTTCAGCATGCCGTCGTACTCGCCCTTGCGGTCTCCGATCGTGAGCTCGCCCTTCGCGTCATTCCACTCGAATTTGATGCGCGTGAACTTGCCCTGTTCGTAGGAATAGTCCCTGCCGTTGTCCTCGTACAGGGAGTAGGAGCCGTCCGCGCCGGGATACACACGGATTTCGAGCGTCTCGGGCAGTTTCTCGTCGACGTACTGCATGGGCTCGCCCCAGGGCAGGATCGCGCCCGCCTTCACGAACACCGGGATGCGGTCCAGCGGGGCGTCGACTTTTGCGACACTGTTTTCCTTATACTGTTTCCCGGTCCAGAGATCGTACCAGCCTTTCTTGTTGGCCGGCAGATAGACTTCCGCCGTTTTGTCCTGGGACGTGACGGGCGCGACGAGCAGGGAGGGGCCGAGCATGTATTCGGTTTCGTTCTGCGCGGTCAGAGTGCCACCGGGGAAGTCGGCCATCCACGGACGCATGATGATGCCGCCTTCGAGCGCGGCATCGGCTGCGGCGGTGTAGACGTAGGGCAGCAGATGATAACGAATGTCGAGGTACTTGCGGAAAACCTTTTCCGCCTCCTCGCCGTAACGCCAAAGTTCGGTCTGGCTGGTGTAGCCGTGGACGCGCAGGATGGGCGAGAACGTGCTGTACTCGAACCAGCGGAGCATGCGCTCGATGTATTCCTTGTTTCTGTACTGGTCGCCGGGACGGAAGAATCCGCCGGTGTCGGTGGTCCAGTACGGGATGCCGCTCATCATCATGCCGAGGCCGGAGATGATCTGCGTGCGGAAATCGCTCCAGTTGCTGCCGACGTCGCCGGACCAGATCACGCTGGGCTGGCGGCTCTGTCCCGCGAATGCGCAGCGGGTCAGGATGAGGGCGCGGCGTTCGGGCTGCGCCTGGCGCAGGCGGTCATAGGCTGTCGTGTTAACAATGAGCGGGTAGACGTTGCGGTACTCGTTGCCGCGTCCGAGCGTGATGTTGCGGTTGTGCAGGTCGTCGTTTTCAGGCTCGGTGGCGTCGAACCACCAGCTGTCGATGCCGGTGGAGAGGATGTCGGAGACGATGGTGTCCCAGTAGAGCTTGGCGGCTTCGGGCTTGGTGAAGTCGATCCAGTCGGTGCCGCGGATGTAGCCGTCGAGGGCGACCATCTTTTCGGCGAACGGGTTGTCCTTGCTCGCCTTGGACCAGACGGAGAGCATGGAGTGGGCGTTCAGCTTGTGGACTTCGTCGTTCATGCCCTTCGGGTTCCCGAAACGCTGCGAGTCGAAGTGCATGGAGTTCCACTTGCCGGAATCCCACCACTGCCAGTCCTGCACGATGATGTCGACCGGGATCTTGCGGTTGCGGAATTCACGGAGATTGGAGAGCAGGTCGTCCTGCGAGACGTAGCGTTCGCGGCAGTGCCAGTAGCCGAACGCGTATTTCGGGAGCATGGGGGTCTTGCCGCAGAGTTCGCGGTAGGTCTTCATGGTCTTCTCGGCGTCGCCGGAGATGTAGACGTAGTCGATCTCCTTCGCGTCGTCGGAACGGAACGTCGTGAAATTGAGGTTGCCCTTGAGCGGACGGACCTTGAGCGATGTACGGTCTCTCGCCTCGTTCTGGACGGTTATGGTGTGTTTGCCTTTTGTGAGATTCGCCTGGAATCCGATGACCGGGGGCAGCCAGGTGTTGCGCTGTTCCACGATAAGCTTGTCGTCGATGAGGACGACATGGCGGCGCGCCATGGTCTGACCGCAGTCAAGTTCGAATGCGTAGAGGCCGTCCGCGTCCGCCGTGAACTCGCCGGAGAGGGTGTTGTCGCGGCGGAATTCGCGTCGTCCGCCGGTCGCCGTGGTGACCTCGACGGTCTGGCCCTGTCCTTCGGCGACTTTCTTCAGTTCGATGGGCATGTCGGCGGGGTTGAACTCCGTGCGGCTGTAATTGTGCCAGAGCAGGCCGTATCCGGCGGTGGAGTAGAGGAACGGCACGGACGCCTGCGTGTTGACCTGGATGAGCTGGCGGGGCTGGTTCTTGATGTTCAGGACGCTGTCCTGGAACTGGCCGAGGCCGAACTGGAATTCCGCGCCGGGAGATACGAATGTCGATTCGACGCAGTAGGAATCGGCGGCGGCGTCCCTTGACGGGGATTTCCCGAATTTCCGGGCGCCGACGTTTTCCTGAAGATTGGAGGACGGGTGTTTGGCGTCGGAAAAAGACAGGGTGCTGCCCTGATAGCGGACGGAAAGATCGTCGATCGTGCAGGTAAAGCCGTCGGCATTCTGCCTGACTTTCGTAAACGCCCGCGGCTTGGCGCCGGTAAGGATGAATTCCGGTTTGTTCGAGAAGGTTTTGTTTTTCGTGCTGCGGACACGGACGGAGTTGTCCGTCAGGGCGGTCAGCTCGATCAGCGTACCGTCTTTTGCGTGGTACGTGAACGATACCGGACTCAGGGGATTCGTCTCGGGATCGGCGGTGTATGCCGACTGAAGACAGGATGGGACGAACGCCGCCGCGGAGAGTACCGCTGCCACGGAGAACGCGCGCCACAGCGTTTTTCTGTGGGGAATGAATGTCATGTTACAATCTCCTTGGGAACTTGATTGTGGAGTGATGAAACGGTTCGAAAAAACGGTTCGCGTTTGCGGACACGCCTATACAATAAATGCCCGAAGAGTGTTTTTCAACGGGAAAAGAGGCGCATCACGGTAAAAAACGCGGAAAAAACGCAGATGGAAGCGTTAATAACGCACAGCTTAACTTTATTTGCGTTCCGGCCAGAACTCAGACGTGTGCCACGGTGTGCTGTAGAAGGGGTGTCCGTGCCCGTTGTAACAGAAGACGGTCATACCCCCTTCATCAGAATTGTGATCGAACTCAAGGATGTAACTCTGCCGAAGATCCTGAACCGTGCCCTGTTCCTCCGGCTTTAATTTGCCCCGGACGTCGGTTTCCGCCGCGAGCCGGAGGATGTCTTCCGCGATCCCGGCGTACTGTTTTGTGCCGTCCGTTTCGATCCGGATGGCCGTACTGCTTCCGACGCGGTTTTTCACACGGAACACCTTCGTTTTGTACTTCGTTTCGATCTCCGGCCGGATAAGCTCATTGACGAGACGTTCGGTGGTGCGCTCGGTCCGGATGATTCCGTCTTTCCTGTGGTTGTCGTAGCGGATCAGCTTGAGCGGCACGAGCAGGAACGGCAGGTCCAGCAGCAACAGCAGGGCAAACGTCCCGACGGTGAAAAGGGCATTGATCTTTTCCCAGAAGGTCAGTTTCTTCATTTCCGCACCTCCTCGGCTTGAGCGGATGCGTCCTCGTACAACGCGGCATCGTGCCAATGCGTGTCTGCTTCGTAGCCGCGAACCATGTCCGGCAGCACGAACGTCATGCCGCCGTCCGGCGCGTCGTGGTCGATCTCCAGCACCCAGGCGCACGACGGCATTCCCGGCGTCGTCCGGCGCATTCTGCGGATGTCGCCCGCGATGTCGAATGCCTGTCCGGCGCGGACGCGGCGCGCATCCCGTACGGCGGTTTGGATTTTGACGCGGAGGACGCCGTCCTGATATTTGATCCCAAAATCGGTCAGCTCGTATTCCTTTGCAATCACGGACCTGATGCCGTTCAAAACGGACTGTTCCAGCGCAGATGCGTCGGGCAGGGGTCTTTGAGCTTCGTTCGTCTTCGATGGATGCCGGATGTCGTAAATCCATTGCGTGATGCCGAAGACGCCGAGGACGACAACGGGAAACAACAGCATGCAGACGAACAGGACGCGTTTCGCGAGGATAATGACGCGTGCCAGCGGATATTGTTCCGATCGGTCGTCTGTCATGGATTGAAATGGTTTTGGACGGCTTCGCGCATTTTCGCGGGATCGGTGTCAGACGAATACGGCGTGCCGAGCTGATTCTGGATGGACTCGCGGATTTTGGTCGGATCGTTGCTGCTGCCCAGTTCGGCAGTGGAAGAAGATGCGGAGGCAGGGGCATCCGTGAGGTCCTCTTTTCCCGCAGTACTGAGGAACGGGAGGTTCTCCAGGATGGCTTCGCGGCCTTGTCCGATGGCGGCGTCCTTGCCCTTGGTGAAGATGTCCTTCGCAGTCTGGATCGCCTCCTGACGGGCGCATTCCTTCGCGAGGAGCATTTCCTGTTTGCAGAGGGTCCAGCAGTCGGAAATGCGGATGAGGGTGTAGCTGAGGAGACGGTCGAACGCGACGGCTTCCTTCGCGGCGGAGATGTCGCCGGACTTGATGCCTTCGATGGCGTCGACGACCTTGTCCTTCGTGGACGGGGCGGACGAGGCGGAGGAAACGGGGACTTCGGTGACTTCCTGCGCGCACAACACGGCGGCGCATGGGATGAACGCGGAAACGGCGAATACGCCTGCGAGGATGAGAATGCGGGCCGGACCTGACGTCATGTGCGCTCCCCCCTAAGAAGCATCAGAGATGCGTGGTCAGCGGCGGCTGATCGGGCGTGGTCGTGCGGTGCTGAGGCGGCGCGAATTCGATGCCGCACTCGGCGATGCGCGTGGAGATGCGGCTCGGGAGACCGCGCTTCGCGAAATCGTTCGCGACCTTGATGGCGTTGCGGACGGCCTTCGGCGTGGACGCACCGTGGCCGATGATGCAGACGCCGTTGAGTCCGAGGAGCGGGGCTCCGCCGTACTCTTCGAAATTGCTGATGGCCTTCACGTCGGCGAAAGCCTGCTGCGCGAGCAGGGCGCCGGTCTTCCGGATGGCGTTCTTCATGATGCTTTCCTTCAGCCAGTGCCGGATGGCGGAGGCGATGCTCTCGGCGGTCTTCAGGACGAGGTTGCCGGAGAATCCGTCGCACACCACGACGTCCGCGCTGTGGAAGAACATGTCGTGCCCCTCGACGTTGCCCACGAAGTTGATGGGCATGTTCGAGAGGATCTTGAACGCTTCCTTGGTGAGTTCGTTGCCCTTGATGTCCTCGCCGCCGACGGAGATCAGGCCGATGCGCGGCTTTTCGATGTTCTGGAACATCTGCGCGTAGACCTCGCCGAAGATGGCGAACTGCGCGAGGTTCAGGGGCGTACAGTCGGTGTTCGCGCCGGCGTCGACCAGGATGAACCTGCCGCCGACCGCGGGCATGAAGGTCGCGATGGCGGGGCGGTCGACGCCCTTCAGAATGCGCATCTTGACCTTGGATGCGGCCACGGCCGCGCCGGTGTGGCCGGCGGAGATGACGGCGTCGGCCTTGCCTTCGGCGGCAAGCGTGGCGCAGACCGTGATGGAGGAGTGTTTCTTGGCGCGGATCGAGGTGGTCGAGGGTTCGCCCATTTCGACGACTTCCTCGGCATGGACGAGCTGGAGACGCGGGCCTTCCTTCAGGTGTTCTTTCTGAAGGTAATAGGCGAGTTTTTCCAGGTGACCGACGAGCAGGATCTCCACATCAGGGATCATCCGCAGGGCGTCGGCGACGGCTTCGACCACGACGGCGGGCGCGTAATCGCCGCCCATTGCATCAACCGCGATCCTCATCGAAACGACTCCGGTTGAGTTGGAATGTTACTCGGCGACGGTCAGGACCTGACGGCCTTTGTACATGCCGCAGGCGGTGCATACGGAGTGCGGAGCGACGGGCTTGCCGCATTCCTTGCAGAACGTAGCCTGGACGCCTTCGTAACGGTTCGCGGCCTGGCGCTGACGGCGTTTCATTTTCGAGACTTTGCGTTTCGGGACTGCCATGATAAGACTCCTTGGTTAGCAGTTATGATAAGGTTTGAATCAGCAATCTTGAAATAATTAATATACCACGAAAATGGCGATTTGCAAATTCAAAGGAAAGATTTTGAAAGGAAAAACGCGCATTTTCCTTTGTTTTGTGCGTCCGCGCGGGGGAGAACGCGGCGCTGCTGTCAGTCTTGGGCTGCAACGCGCATGACTTCCACCGGAGCTTCGCGGCCGGTCCAGATCCGGAACGATTCCGCGCCCTGATGCACGAGCATCGGCAGACCGCCGGAGACGCGGAGTCCGCGTTCGCGGCAGCGGACCAGGATATCCGTCTCGCGGTAGATGGTGTCGAAGAGGCAGGCGGAGGAGGGGATCAAATCCGGGTCGATCGGCGAGCCGTCGCCATCGCGGAGTCCGAGGCTGGTGCACTGGATGACCAGACCGGTGCCGTCGAGCGCGTTTCTGACCGCCGGGAGATCGTCGAGCGCGGCGAATCCGCAGTCCAGCGAGGGGGCGTGCTTCAGGAGCTCGTCCGTGAGTTGCGCGGCCTTCTCCGCCGTCCGGTTCAGGATGCGGATGCGGGCGCATCCGACGTCCGCCAGGTGAAACACCAGTGCACGGACCACGCCGCCGCAGCCGAGGATACAGACGTTCGCGCCCTTCAGCGCAAGCCCGAAGACCTCCTGCACGGCGCGTTCCAGCCCGGTCGCGTCGGTCGTGTCGCCGAAGAGCTTGCCGTCGCGGACCGAGACCGTGTTGACGCTGCCCGCGAGCGCGGCGCGCGGGGTGATGCCGTCGAGGAAGGGGATCACGGCGTTCTTGTGGGGGACGGTGATGTTGAAACCGCTGAGCGTGGTCCGGGCGGATTCGAGGAATTCGGACAGACCTTCGCGCGTGACGTGAATCGCCGTGTAGTCGGCGTCGATGCCGAGCGCGCAGAAGGCGGCGTTGTGCATGAGCGGGGAACGGGAGTGCCCGATGGGATCGCCGATGACGGCGAAATGAAGCGTGGAGGCGGAGGACATGACGGGACCTCGCGTGGGAAAAAGGCAGTGCGGAAAATCAGTTGCGGAACGCGTCGCCGTAGGGATTGGTCTCCCACGAGGCAGGTGTGTTGAACGGCTTCGGATTGCGGCCGGAGCGTTCCTGGGTAGAACAAGCGGCGGCGCTCAGGAAAAGCGCCGCCGCGAGAGAACTGAGGATGAGATAACGGAGCATCATAACGTCAGAACATCATGAATTCGCGCATCTCCATGACCTGCATGACGATCGTGGCGATGAGGGTTAGGAGCGTGATCAGCGCAACCGCAAAAAAGAACTTTGATCTAAACATGTGAGTTCCTTTCCTGTTCGGGTCCGGAGATTATTCTTCCTCGTCGAGTCCGAGATCGTCCCCGGACTCGTCCATGACATCCTCGTCGTCATCTTCGTTGAGGAAGTCGTCGCCGGAGTCGATGCCGGTGTCGTCGGATTCGTCTTCGCCGGTCATGATGTCGTTGAAGTCCTGCATGGACTGCGCCTGTTCGAGTGCGGCGCGCTCTTCGGCTTCCTTGCGCAGTTTTTCGGTGTGCGCGGCCTTCATGGTCGCGATGTCGGCCTGCGAGAAGTAGACCACGTCGCCGACGCTCGGATAGGTGAAGGAGCCGCCCGGGGAGGCGAGGACGGTCGCGACGGAGGCGTTGGCACGGAGACGGATGACCTGCGCTTTGCAGATGTACTTGGCGGTGTCGGGATCGAGGCTGGTCGCGACGGTCAGGATGGCGCCTTCCGGCACGGAGGCGCGGAGACGTTCGCCGTTGGAGCGGAGCACGTTGCTCTCGGAACCGATGTCAACGGTGATGTAGCCGTACTGTTCGTTCACGTAGACGACCTTGCCGACGAGATCCTTCAGGACGGCGAAGTCGACGTTGAGGGCGCTTTCGTCGCCGGATCCGGTCGGGTCGATGATGGCTCTGAGGCGTTTGATCTCTTCTTCGGCCTTGGAGAGTTTCTGGGAAACTTCCTCGGCGATCTTCTTGAAGTTTTCGGTGTTCTGGTCGGCGGTGCTGAGGCCGCGTTCCGCACGTTCCACGCGTTCGAGGAGGGCCTTGTTGTCCTCTTCAAGCTGTTTGTGCTTGTTGACGAACGCTTCGACGGTGGTGATGTTTTCTCTGAGGAGGCGGTTGTATTCCTGCGAGTTCAGGTCGAGCTCGTTGGCGTCGGGGGAGATCTGGTTGGAGACGGAGACGATGTGGAGACGGAACGCTTTCATGCGTTCGACGGTGTCGTTCGTCTTCGCGAGGAGTTCGTTGAGTGAGTTCGCGAGCTTGGCGTTGTCGGCTGAGAACGCGTAGTTTCTGGCGGGCATGTCGAGGTTCGCGCCGTCCTTGGACATGAACTCGGAAAGGTGTTTGTCGCGGACGTAGAAATATTCCATGCGTTCGCCGATGTGGGTCTTGATGTCGGCGAGGGCGCCTTCGGTGGTCTTGTAGTTGGTGACGCTGCCGGATTCGAGGATGAACGGCTCGTCGCCTTCACCGTAGAACGCCTTTTCGAGCACGGTGTTGGTCACGTCGGTGAGGTTCTCGGCGATGGCGTTGCGCTGCTTGACGATCTTGTTGACCGCGGATTCCATCTTGACCATGGCTTCCTTGACTTCGGCCGGGGTCTTGCTGATCTTGAGGTCGTCGGCGGGGATGGCCGCGGACGGATCGATCAGACGGGAGACCTTTTCCACCGTGGCGGCGATGTCCGACCGCGCCTGGGTGATCTGCTCTCTCTTCTGGAAGAGAAGCACGCCGAAGACGACCACGACGATCGCAAAGACGAAAATAAAAATATTGATGACCTTGCTGGCTTTGCTCATTACCGGGACTCCTGTAATTGCGTGAAAATTATCTGATACAATATGTACACTACATCCTGTTTGCCGGAATTTCAAATCCGAACCGGAAAAAATCGTGTCTTTTTTTTAGAAAAAAACGCGACTTTCTAAAGAAAATGCGGAAAAGCGGGCCGAAACCGTCAAAAAGACCGAAAAAAGCGGGACGGCGTCAAAGCGGCGCCGTCCATGCAGTGTACCCCGCGGAGGAAGTGCCGGAGCGATGTCCCGGCACATGCGGCGGGCATATCCGGTGGCTTATTCCATCCCGTAGGCCGCGGCGGCATCGTAGTTGTACTGGGCGTTGAGGGAGAGGAGGGTCTTCGTATGGGTGATGCCGGGGATCTGGTTGCACATCTTGTCGGCGATGATCGAGGAGAGCTGCTGCTGGTCCTTCACGCGGGCGATGGCGGCGAGGTCGTATTCGCCGACGACTGCGTGGACTTCGACGATGCCGTCGACGGCGAGGATCTCTTTCGTGACGGCTGCGAGGCTCTGACGTTCGACGTTGACCAGAATGATTGCGGTGATCATGGTTCGGGGTTCCTTTTCAGGTTGGTGGTTATGTTGAATGTTTGATGTTGTCGAATAACGGGCGCGGATGCGCCGGAAACTCTTACACTCGCTAAGATAGCCCATTGTTCGGGAAATGCAAGCGCGAAAGCACGAAAAATGTGTTTTTTTTCGCGGAAAGATTGCATTTTCCGTCAAAACGGGGCATATTAAGTATGCCGGAGACGATGATGCGCTCCGGCGATCCGTCCGCCGCCATCACGAAAAACAGGAGCCGAAACCATGGAGATCACCGCCGGGACCGCGCTGGGACTGAAGCTGGGCGAACTGCCCGAAGGATACGGGGTGCGTCCGACTTCGGTGCGCGCCCGCCGGGCGTTCTTCGACAGCATCGGCTCCATTGAGGGAAAAACGTTCGCCGATCTCTTCGCCGGGTCCGGATGCATGGGGCTGGAAGCTGCCAGCCGCGGCGCATCTACGGTGATCTTCGCCGAGGAGTCGCCCGATGCGCTCGCGCTCATCCGGCACAACATCGCCCGGTTCGAGCATACGAAATCACCCGCGCGACTCCAAGTCGTGCCGGGCACGCTTCCCGCCTCGCTGAAGGTGCGTATTCTGCCGCCGCGCCCGGACATCGTGTTCGCCGATCCGCCCTACGCCAAATCCATGGACATGCTGGCGGCGCTGACCGCCGACGAGACGTTCAACGACTGGTCGCGCGGCGCGGTTTTCTACTGGGAACTGCCCGATTTCCAGTGCGCTCTGCGTCCGCCGTCCGGCCCGTGGAAACTCACCGGGATCCGTCAGCTCGGCGCGGCGAACTTCCTTCAGCTCGAACGCACGGACAAAGCCGCCAACTGAATTTCACGGAGCGCTTCAGTCTTCCCTGTAGACCCGGTCATAGCGCGGCGACATGACGAGGTAGCATTCCTTCCCTGCCAGAAGCGATGCCGGGATGCGCCACGGGAATCCGCAGTCGTACTGGTCCGCCACAAGCTTGCCGTCGGCGTAAATCTGTGCGACGTCGTACTTGAAGTCAAGCTCGACGAAGCCGTCTTTCCCGGTCACTTCCAGTCTCTTCCAGATCAGCGGACGTTCCCCGCCCAGTTTGAGTTCGGGCGCGAACATCGCCGGGAGATCGAACGGTGCTTTGTCCAAGTCGGTGATTTTGAGCACGGGCCGGACCGTGCGTGTCCCGATCCGGAAGACCGTGAATTTCTCACCGTTCCATTTCCGGGCGTCGTAAGCGCCGGTCTGGACCGGACGCACGGCCGGGTCGTCGCCTTCGACGCGGATCAGGTCGCAGTCCCGCGAGGAATACAGCTCGCCTCCGAGGCGACGCAATCCCAGCGCGTCTTTCCAGGGGAGCGTGTAAATCTGTATCTTTCCATGTTTGAAGATCGGTCCGGCTTCTTTCGTGCCGTCGGCGAACTTGTATTGGGTCATGACGCCGGGGATGGCCGCGAAGAAGAACGTGTCGCCCATGCGGCAGACGGGCTGCGCCGTGGCGTATTCGAGGAGTTTGCCGTCGAGGTCCATGTTGAACGGCATAAAGAACGCGACGTCGCCGACGACATCGATTGCCGGGAACACGACCGAACCGGTGTCGAACACGACATTTTCCAGGTCGGCGAGCTTCGAGCGGCGCTGGTAGTGGTTCACGAAGACGAACCCGGATTTGCCGTCGGTGCGGAGTCCCGCGCGGATCGTCGTCGTGTCGTCGCGCTTCACCGGGATCATGGAGTCGAACGCGGGCATCGGGGCGAGCCTGTCGCCGAAGTCCTCCAGGAAGAGGTGCATCATGTTCAGGAGCCTGTAGGACGGGCGGATCTCGCCGTACTCCGAGACGGGCGCCTGGAAGTCGTAGGACAGCATCGGGACGTCGTTCGGGTAGCCGGACGCCTTCGATTCCTGGAACGTGGAGAGCTTGCCGACGGGGTTCGTGCCGCCGTGGTACATGTAGTAGCCTGGCAGATTGCAGCCGCTTCCGACTTTGATGAGCGCGGGCACGTAGACATCGTAACCGTGTATGATGTAGCGCCGGTGGTGGGTGCTTTCGAGCCCGCCGCCGATCTCGCAGGTCGCGAAGGGATAGCGTTCGTAGGGCAGCCGCCAGCCGTCGCGCCCGGTGCGGTTGGTCGGGATCAGGTCCGCGCCGATGGCGGTGTCGTTGCGCATCCGGTTGAAGAAGAAATGAGGCGAGGGCGGGAGCGGACGCGTGCCGGAGTTCCACGGGGCATCGCAGTAGCCGCCGAACACGGGGAGCACGCCTGTGAGCGGGATGCGCGCGCCCTCGGCGGCGTTCCAGCCCGTGGCGGTGAAGAGCGGCGGATTCATGCCGGATTCGATCGCGATGGTGCGGAGCGTGTCGAGGTGGGCGGCGTTGCCGGTGAGCTCGTTTTCCAGCTGGACGCCGATGATCGGGCCGCCGTCGGCGTAGAAGAGCCCCTGAAGCTCCTTCCCGATCGCGCCGAACCAGCGGCGCACCTCGGCGAGATACCCCTCGTTGTTCGTGCGGAGCCGGAACGGCTTTTTCATAAGCCAGTCGGGGAAACCGCCGTTGCGGCACTCGCCGTGCGCCCACGGGCCGGGACGCACGACGACCTCGAGGCCCTGTTTCTTCGCCTCAAGCACGAAATCGCGGATGGAGAGATTGCCGGAGAAACTGAGTTCGCCCTCGACTTCTTCGTGATGGATCCAGAAGAGATAGGTGGAAACGACGTTGACGCCGCCCGCTTTCAGTTTCGCGAGCTCGGCGGGCCACTGGTCGCGGGCGACGCGCGAAAAATGCAGTTCGCCCATGACCGGGATCCACGGCTTGCCGTCGCGCATGAGGTACAGGCTGTTGATGCCGATCTCGCCGCCGGACGGATTCTTTCCGCCGAGATTCAGGTGGTCCGTGAGGATTTCCGGTTTGGAGTAGGGCTGGAACGTGCAGCGGACCGTCGCGGGGGCGTCCAGGGGGGCGGCGGACTGAGCGGAGAGTCCGGAATCGGCGGCGGAGAAGACTGCGGCGGTCATAAGAAGCGCTCCTGTCAGATGGGGTTTCATTGGCTGGCTCCTGAATTTGTGCGGGAAAGAATGTGTCGTTTCCTCATAATATAACGCGGAAAACGGCGTATGGCAAATGATTGCGGACAAAAACAGGCGGAAACGATGTGTGTCAGAAGTGTTCGACGGGACACTCGGGGATGGATTCGAGGAAGGACTTGCCGTAGCTCTTCGTCACGATGCGCGGATCGAGCACCACGATGATGCCGGTGTCGGTCTTGCTGCGGATGAGGCGGCCGATGCCCTGGCGGAACTTCAGGACGGCGTCCGGGATCGAGTAGTCTCCGAACGGGTTCCCGCCGAGACGCTGGATGCGCTCGCAGCGCGCCTGGATGAGCGGGTGCGTGGGGACGGCGAACGGGAGCTTGGTGATGATGACGTTGCTGAGGGCGTCGCCGGGGACGTCGACGCCGGTCCAGAAGCTGGTCGCGCCGAAGATGACGGAGGACTTGACCTTTTTGAACTCGGAGATCATGGCGGACCGGGAGAGCGATTCGCCGTGGACAAGCAGATTAATGCCTTTCGAGATAAAGCCGCGCGAGAGCCTGTCCGAACAGTATTTGAGCATATTGTAGCTCGTGAACAGCACGAACGCGCTGCCGTTGGTCTTCTCCACGAACATCCGTATTTTTTCCGCTGCCTCCTCGTTGAAGTTGCGTTCGCTCGGCTGCGGCATGTCCTTCGTGAGGTACAGCCGGACCTGTTTGCTGTAGTCGAACGGCGAGTCCAGGATGAGGCCGTCGCCGCCGCGGAATCCGACGCGCCGGGCGTAGTAGGTGAGGGAACCGTGTACGGCGAGCGTGGCGCTCGTGAGGATGACGGGTTTGCCGGAGTCGAAAAGCAGGTCGCGGAGGAGGTCGGAGACGTTGAGCGGCGCGGAGGCGAGCTCGGTCTGGCGCGTGCGGCTGAATCCGGACTTGTGGCCCTCGACCCAGTAGACCTGGTCGGGCAGGGACATGTTCAGGAAGAGATTCAGCTCCTCGCGGTAGGACGTGCAGTGGTCGAGCTGGGACTGGAGTTCGAGCTTGAATCCGGCGTCGTCCTGATTGTCCGCGTAGGTCCGAGCGATGGTCTCGACGTCGAGGATGTTGTCGGAAACGAGGTCGCGGAAGCGGCCCGGCTGCGAGAGGCGGAAGGTCTGCTCCGGGGACTTGTCGAGCGTTTCGTCGAACTGAGCGAAGAAGTCGGTCAGAGCCTCGTGGGCGTTCGCGATGCTGTTCCGGACCTGCATGGAGTCCTCGCCGGGCTTCATCAGGAGGCCGCGCCCGCTGACCGGGTTGAACAGCCGGTTCAGGGTGCCGCGCACGGCGGAGGAATAGATGTGGAGTCCGAGGTGGTTCGCGGCGTTGTCCTCCAGCGTGTGCGCCTCGTCGAACACGACGGCGCAGTGTTCGGGCAGGGGGCAGTTCTCCTGCTCCTCGATGCGGCTGATCTTCAGGTTGGTGAAGAAGAGCGCGTGATTGGTGATAAGGAGGTCCGCCTTGTCCCACGAATGCCGCGCGCGCCAGTAGAAACATGAATGGAAGTTCTGGCACTTCGGGCCGAGGCAGGTGCTGGTCTCGCAGCAGACGCTGTTCCAGAGGTGCGGATTCACGCGGAACGGGGTGTCGGACAGCGTGCCGTCGTGCGTGGTGCGGCTCCAGTCCATGAGGTTCTGGAGTTCGTTGACCGGGGCGTCCGCGGGAAGGATTTCATCGCGGTGGCTGCCCGCGGCGAGCGCGAGGCGACGTTTGCAGAGGTAGTTGCTTCGACCCTTCGCGATGGCGAACGTGAATTCGACGTCCAGGAGGTCCTGCAGCAGCGGCAGATCCTTCTTCGCGAGCTGTTCCTGGAGGTTGATGGTCTCGGTGGTGATCAGCACGCACTGGTGCATCGCCTTCGCATGGTAGATCGCCGGGACGAGGTAGGCGAAACTCTTGCCGACGCCGGTCGGGGCCTCGACCATGAGGTTACGCCCGTTCTGGAACGCTTCGGCGACGGCGCACGCCATCTCCGTCTGCTGTTCGCGGCGTTCGTAGGGGCGTCCGCCGTACGCCTCCGCCCGCTTCAGAGGGGTGTCCTCGGAGAAGAAGGCGGCGGTGCGCGGGAGAGCGTCCGAAAGAGTGACCTCTTTCAGTTCATGGTCGACGACCGGGAGAATCACGGCGGATTGTTTCTTACTTGGATTTGACGGGTTCTTCGGTGCTGAGCTTGCAGATGGAGCAGTGGCGGCAGTCGAACTCGGCGGGCGGTTCGTACTTGACGCCGGCCTTCTTCGCCTTGCGCATGTTCAGGAGGTTCATGCCGGCGAGGATGAGGCCGAGGAGGATGAATCCGCCGGGGGCCTGTCCCATGATCGCGAAGCCGTTGTCCCAGCACTGCATGCTGATGCCGAAGAGGGTTCCGGCGGCGAGAAATTCGCGGATGCAGCCGAGGCAGACGAGCACGAACGTGAAGCCGAGGCCCATGCCGAGGCCGTCGGCGGCGGACGCCAGCAGGCCGTTCTTCGAGGCGAACGCCTCGGCGCGGCCGAGCACGATGCAGTTCACGACGATCAGCGGCAGGAAGATGCCGAGCGTCTGGTATGCTTCGGGCGCGAACGCCTGCATGAGGAGCTTCACGACCGTCACGAACGTGGCGATGACCACGATGTAGCACGGGATGCGTATCTTGCCGGGGACGAGCTTGCGGATGACCGAGATCACCAGGTTGCTGCCCATCAGCACGAACGTGGTGGCGAGTCCCATGGCGAGTCCCTTCACCGCGTCGGAGGACGTGGCGAGCGTGGGGCACATGCCCAGGACGAGCACGAGGACCGGGTTTTCTTTCCAGAA
>CACYHQ010000022.1 GCA_902774245.1 uncultured bacterium | reverse complement strand
CCACCCCGGCGCGAAGATCGGCCGCGCGTTCTTCATCGACCACGGCACCGGCGTCGTGATCGGCGAGACCGCCGAGATCGGCGACAACGTGAAGCTGTATCAGGGCGTCACGCTCGGCGCACTGTCGTTCCCGAAGGACGCCTGCGGCATGATCATCAAGGGCGCGAAACGCCACCCGACGATCGAGGACAACGTCACGATCTACGCGGGCGCGACCATCCTCGGCGCGGTCGTGATCGGACAAGGCTCCGTGATCGGCGGCAACGTCTGGCTCACGCATTCGACCGAGCCGGGCACGCGCATCACCATCGCGAAGCCCGACCTGACCAGCGAGAAGAAGCCCCGTCCGTAATATAAAACGACTCCGCTCTCCCCCTCGCCTCTCTCAAAAAACAATACGCGAAAAAGGCCGCCCGGTTTTCGCCGGACGGCCTGATCTTTGCTTCAAAAAGCCTGACCGTGTCGATCAGAGCTTGATGGAGACGGACTTGCCGGAGTATTTGACGGTCTTGCATTTCTCGGCGGGGGTGCGCGTTTCTTCGACACCGACGCCTTCGCCGACCTTGACCACGCGGAACGTACGGTCCCTCAGCATGCCGGGGAAGGAGCCATGAACGTCGCCGATGGTGAGCGTGCCGTCCTTGTACGTGAACTCGATCGTGCTGAACTCGCCCTTCTCGTAGTTGTAGTTGTCGAACTCGTCCTCGTAGAGCGTGAAGGAGCCGTTCGCGCCCGGATAGACGCGGATTTCGAGATCGTCCCACTTCTTCTGTTCGGCGTATTCGACCGGCTCGGCGATCGGGATGATGCTGCCGGCCTTCACGAACAGCGGCACGAGGTCGAGCGGAGCGGCGATGCTGACGGTCTGGCCGCCCTCATAGGTCTTGCCGGAATGGAAGTCGATGAACTTGGAACCGGCGGGCAGGTAGACGTCCCAGTTTTTGGTCTCGGAGACGTCGATGCGGTTGTTCCTGAGGTACATGGACTTCACGACCGGAGCGACGAGCAGGGATTTGCCGAAGAGGAACTCGGTATCGAGCTTATGCGTCTTCTTGTCTGCTGCGAAGTCGGCGAAGAGCGGGCGCATCATCGAGCCGCGGTTCGCGGAGACGTCGTGCATCATGGAGTAGATGTACGGGATGAACGCATAGCGCGTTTTGATGGCGCGAAGCATGGCGTCGTACACGGGGTCGCCTTCCTTGCCGAAGAAGTACAGCTCGCGCGGGCCGTCGGTGCCATGGCTGCGCATCATGGGCGTGAACGCGCCGAACTGCATCCAGCGGGCGTAGAGCTCAAAGAACGAGATGTTGCGGCTGCGGTTCGGGTAGTTCCAGAGGAAGAATCCGCCGATGTCGGCGTTCCAGTACGGGAGACCGACGAGTGCCATGTTCAGGCCGCAGGCGATCTGGTCCTTCAGGGAATCCCAGCTGGTGACGGTGTCGCCGGACCAGGTGTTCGTGCCGAATCTCTGCTGACCGGCGTAGGCGCAGCGGGTGAGGATGAAAACGCGCTTGCCGTCGGGATTCTCGGCGCGCTGGTGCTCATAGACGCTGCCTGTGGTCATGAAGGGGTAGAGGTTGCGGACGCGGCGGAACGTGCCCTGTTCGGTCATGAGGTCGAAGTCGGCGTCCTTGATGTTGTGGTGGTCCGGCTCGGTGGAGTCCATCCACCAGGCGTCGGGACCGTAATCCAGAAGCTTTCTGGCGTAGCTCCAGTAGATTTCGCGGGCTTCCCTGCTGTAGGGATCGTAGGGACGCGCGCCGCCGGAACCGCCGACGGAGGTGTCGTTCGGCCAGGTGTCGATGTCGAGAAGATGGCCTTTTTCCTTCAGTATCTTGAACTGCTCGGTCTTCTGTCCGAAGTCGGGCCAGATCACGAGCATGGCGTGCGCGTTCAGTTCATGGACGCGGTCGAACATCTTTTTCGGCTCGGGGAAGCCGGGGTTCAGGAACTGCATCGCGTTCCAGTAGTTGTTGTCCTCGCCCCAGTACTGCCAGTCCTGGATGATGCCGTCGAGCGGGATATGGAGCTGACGGTATTTCTCGACGACTTCGAGCAGTTCGGCCTGGGTTTTATAGCGTTCGCGGCTCTGCCAGAACCCGAGCGTCCACAGCGCCTGCATCGGGCTGTCGCCGGTGAGCTTGCGCATCTGCGCGACGACGCCGTCCGTGGAGCCGCCGAACATGAAGTAGTAGTCCAGGTTTTCGCCGTCCTTGAACATGAAGTTCAGGACGTTGTCCTTTTCCTCGAACTCGCCGCTGGCGGGATTGTCGAGGAAGACGCCGTAGCCCTTGACCGTCTGGAACATCGGGACGGAGACGAAGCGGTAGCCCTGGTGGATCGGGAACTTGCTGCCGCGCTGGGAGAACTTGTCATTCTGCGGCTGGCCGAACCCGTAGATCTCCTCGTCGGCGTCCACGCGGAACCGCGCCGTGACAGTGTTCGTCTTGCCGCTGGGATACTCCACTGGCGTCATCTTGAACGGCGCGGCGGCATCTTCGGCGAGGAGGCGCGTGCCGTCCGGTTTCGCAAACGAGATTGCGCCGGTCTTGCGGTCCAGCACAACGCTCACCGCGGAGGATTTCGCCGTGTAGGAAGCGTCTGTCTTACTGACCTCGACCTGCACTTTTTCCGGCTTCAGGATGACGGTGGGCGTGACGAACGGCGTTTTCGTGCTGTTCGACGGTGTTTTGGTGACACGGACGATTTCAGGAGAATAGAAGACAACGGACGTGACGACGCCGTTTTCTTCGAGCCGGAATCCGTTTTTTTCTTCGAATTTGCTCATGTTGATCTTCTGCGGTTCAAGCATTGACTGGTTTTCGTTCGCACAGGACGCCGCCGCGGCGGCCGCCGCGATCGCCATGCAAACGGGGAGGATGAAATGTTTCATGCGTCTGCTCCGGACGGTTTGTAGGGTGGATAAAAAAAGGAAATGTATGCATTATTATAGCGCCGGAAATACAGAATGTCAACCTCATTTTTCACAAAAAATGAAGTTTTCGAAAAAGTCCTGTAAAGTCCGTTAAAATCCAGAGAAAAAACAGATGCCGGAGAATCGTGATCCGGCAGAACAGCCAAGAGGAAACACAGATGTCATTTCCCGTCGCCGGTCTTCTCATGACGGCGGATCGATTCGAGCAACTCCATATACTCCAACCCGTCCTTGTCCTCGGGGAAATAGATCAGGAGATATTTGGTATTCTCCATGGCAGGCGTATAACGTTCGGCATCGAAATCGTCCTTGATCTGCTCATGCATGGCCTTGGACCAGAGCTCCAGCATCTCTTTCGGAAAACTCGCCTTGAACTGAGGGAATTTGAGCACGGAAATGACCTCCGCATACTGTCCGGCTTCGAAAAGGCGTTTGCCGTAGATATACCGTGCCTGAAGATCGTTCTGATTCACATCCCAGGCGATCCGGGCGCATTCGAGCGCATTTTTCGCATCGCCTTTTTCACGGTAAAGCGCGGAGAGATTGAGATTGACAAGCGCCTTGTCAGGATACGTATCCCGGATGGAAAGGAATCGTTTAAGAGCGGCATCATTCCGGCCATTCTCGGCAAGACGTGTTGCCGCATGGAAGATGAGCTGAGGATCGTCCGACGGACTCTTTTCAAACAAATCGAACGCCTGATCCTGTTTCCCTTCGGAAAGAAGAATCTCCGCACGGATGAACGGCAGAGCCGCACGGTTCGGCGAATCCTTCGGCAGAGACTCGATCCAGGCGGAAAGCGACTTCAGGGAATCGACCATTTTGTTTTCAACACAGAAATCGTAATAGAGACTGAGCAGCATTTCGTCTCCGCGGCTTTCAACAAGAGTGCGGAATTCCGTTTCCGCCTCATCCTTGCGTCCCAGCTGATCCAGTGCAAGAATATGGAGAACAACCATGGAATCATTCTTTTCAATATTCTCCAACGAATTATATTCGGTGATATAATCCATTGCGCGTGCCGCCTGTCCCCGCTTCAAATAGTATTCCGCCGCAATCCGCAACAGAACAGGCTCGCCGGAATACGTGTTCATCGCGGACAGAAGCTCTTCTTCTGTCAGAAGATCCCTCTTAAACCGGTCCAGCAGGATGATGCGCTTCAGAAAAGAAACATCGTCGTCAGGAGTCTGAATCAGCAAGGCGATATCGGCGCAGCTGGTCAAACGGTCAGGATCGGAGACCAAATCCGAATCAGCCTGCTTCAGAAGATACGTCAAAGCAACTGTTCTGGCACGCTCCGGGAAATCCAGGAACGGCTGGTCCTTTATTATTTTTTCAAGGAGAAGAAAAACCTCCTTCGGAGAATCGGAGCTGATCGCCAGTTGAAGCTTCATGAGCGAGGAGACCTGGGTGTCAATCGTAGACCCGGTTTCAAACATTGCCGCCCGGAGACGTGTCTCATTCCCTTCGTGGAACGCATACAGGGCATCCAGATACGATGCGATGATCCTTGACTGGCGTCCACGCAAACGCCTCAATTTGCCGGCAAGAGGCGGAATCAGTTCCGGCTGCCCGCTCAGAAGAGAGCTTTCTCCATAAAAAATCGGCATGATGATATTCATTTTCGTCTTGAGATAATCCTCGCAGACTTTGAGCGAATCATTGAACCTGTAATGGGAGAAATAATAATCGGCCAGCATAGGCGCTCCGGCAAATTCGTTCAGATCGACGGATTCCCGGAGCAGCTTCTCCATCTGTTCGTCCGATTCCCGTGTTCCCTGTTTCGAGAGGACATACAGGATTGTATTGATCGTCTCAAACCGGATCTGATCGTCCTTGATGTCCGGGAGCGAAGCAATCATGCTCCGGGCTTTGTCGTAAGTGATATCAGACGCTTTCAACAGCAGTTCCGCACAACGGCCATATTCCGTTTCGGAAAAGTACTTCCGGTCGCTCTTGATCCGGTCATCATAAAACGCCTTCCCGTTCGGAACATGCCCGGAATGCAATGCCGAGATCAGGTACAGCGCACCCTCTTCCGGCGGCAGTTCAGGATTCTCCATAACCTTCAAATTAAGAATGGAATAAATGGTTCCGAAACTTCTGGCCCGGAATGCCGCTTTCAGGAAATCATGGTAATATTCCTCGCTCAGGGGATTCAGGCGGACCAGGCGCTGACGGAAAAAGACCTCGTTGGCCCAATCTCCAAAATGATGATAGATCTGCGCCATCGCCTTGATGGCGTCCTCCTTGTTCGGATCTTCGCTGATGACCTTGACGAAAAGCTCTTTCGCTTTTTCATAGTCCCCTGCCCCAAGCACAGCGCGGGCATGGTTGTAGTCTCTGTATTTGCCGATATCCTTCAAAGCATAAAAAAAACTGCTGCACATGCAAACCAGAAATACCAGCAAGAAACAGCAAAGAATCAGAATGCGTTTCAGTGTCAGCCGGATACCTCCGACCTTGACAGAATGCGACGACGTCTTTTTCTTTCTTTTTGTGATCCCGTGTTCAAAAAGCGCATCAAACCGCGGATCGTTCCTGTATCTGCTTTCGAGTTCTTCACGGGTGAGACGTTTACCGGATACAGGCGTCTCCTCATCTTTTTCCGTTGTGTCAGCCCCGTCCTTTTTTACATCGCCGGAAGAAATATCTTCCGATGAAAAACGGACAGAGTACCGGTCCTTGTCCCGGTACTCTTCTGTTCCGGACGGAGTCGGAGTCACTCCGCCGTTGTTTGTCCGTTCGTCCTCTTCAGTCATGCCTGTTCAGTTTGGATGAAACGCTGTCTGCGGTTTTTGTAGAGGAGGAACAGCGCCCCGGCGGCCAGCGCCACAACCAGAGTCACGGCGGGAGCGGGAAGAGGTTCACCGATAACGATATCGATCACTCCGTCGAACGGATCGCTCGAAAAATCAAGCTGATAGAAACCTTCATTGGTGTATCCGGCATAGTATCCGGGATCGGCCGAAACATTGAAAGAAACCTTTCTCTGTTCAAAATCCTTAAATGCCCCATCCGTCTCAGTAGCGTATCCGAATAAATAAACCTGTGTTTCAGAAGGATCAATATTGATAACTTTACTCAGAGGCTCAAACTTGCCGCCAACAGAATACCCAAATACCTTTCCTTCCTCTTTAGGCAGGTTGACCAGATCCGCCTTCAGACTTATTTTATATTTCTTTTGTGTCCCATTGAGAATATTTAAGGAATCAGTGGAAAACTGGTACTTTCCCGTTTCAACTTGTGAAAGGGTATTTCCTTCCGCGGAATCTTGTGCCTGTAAAGAAGCCGCAGTTCCGAAAATCAACATCGCACAAGTGAGAGCGGCTGTAAAAAGTGTTTTCTTCATTTTTTTTCTCCTGGTTGGTTGTCGGACGTGCTGCCGGCTCCTGTCACCCGCACCATCCGGAACAGACGGTTAAATCTGTCCCTATTTGAATTCAAAGAGATTGCATACTCTATAAAAATAACTCTTTTTTTCTTTTTTTCAAGCCTTTCTATTAGAGATTAACGAAAAAACATAAAAAATCTTTCTCTCAGGGATCGCTCCATCTTCATTTCCCGTAAGGAAAAGAAAGCTATTCGCAGAAAAACTCGAACCGCAGGAATACCGGACCATCGTCGTCGGACGAGGATTCCCCGTGCAGCAGGAAAAGCTCGAACAGGCCGTCCGTCCTCGTTACGCTCATATCGAACATGTCGGCGGATTCCAGGCGGATGGTCGTGAAGAGCGAATTTCCGCGGCTTTCCGTATCGACAGAGACGCCCGGCACATCGAGCGCGGTCAGGTCGCGCCGGATCGACTCCAGCATCCGCATGGCGTCGGACGCCGGATCGCCGTGCAGTGGAATCCGACGCATCGCGCCGTCGTCCGCACCGAAGAAGAACGGAACGGGAATACGCCCGTCCTGAGGGATGCCGCCGAATTCGGCAGGGATCAGCGCCGGATCGATGTCGATCGCATACTTCCGTTCGGTGGGCGAGTTGGAAACGACCCGCGCCCGGACATAGTCGCCGACTTCGGGTTCTGCCGAGATCGAGGGCAAAGGTCGGGCGGACGGGCGCGACGTTTCGACCGCGGCAGTCTGCAATCGTCCGGTTCTCGCCCGGTTCGCGTGCATCTGATCCGTCAGCAGGTAGACGAAGAATCCGCCCAAGATGAACAGCGCGGCGATACGGAGGAACCAGGCGGTACGGGAGTCGGAGAAATCGCGTTTCGGCGGAGCTGTGAACGTGAATCCGGCGGACTCCGCACGTACATACGCCGCGATCCGGGCATTCATGCCGGGATCGGGTTCGGACGCGATGGCGCGCGACACGACGTCGCGGATCGTTTTGTAATCCGCCAGACGTCGCACGCAGTCCGGACACGAACCGAGGTGCGCGCGCACGGTCTCGCCCGGCTCGAGTTCGCCGTCGAAGACTGCCGATACCGTTTCCAAATCCGGGCAGCCGGGAGAAGTCGCCTGATCGTTCATGTTTTTCGCCTCAAATGGGGGTTGAGTTTGTTGAAGCTATTAAGTACCGCCACCGGACGGGATAATCCCGACAGCGGAGAGGTAATCGCGGAGCATTTCACGGCCGCGGGACAACCGGGACTTCACTGTCCCGACCTTGCAGTCCAGTTTCTGCGCGATCAGCTCGTACGGCATGTCGTTCACGTGCCGCAGCAGCATGGTCTCGCGGATGTTGTCCGGCAGACGGCTCAATGCTTTCATGATGTTCGTTCCGATTTCGTCCTGTTCCAGCACCACGTCCGGCTCCATGCGCCGGTCGGGCACGTCCTGTTCGTTTTCCGTCCCGGAATCGCCGTCGGCCCCGTCGCCCGCGGTCAGGCTCACGTTCAAGCCGTCTCCGCGTCGATGGTTCCAATAGTATTTGTTCCGGGCCAGGTTCAAGGTGATGCGATGAAGCCAGGTCTCCAGACTCGAGTCGCCGCGAAACGTCCGTAGGGCGCGGTACGCCCGCAGGAACGTGTCCTGCACGACCTCCTCGGCGTCCTGACGGGACCCGAGCAGTGCGTAGGCCACTTTGTACAGCTTCGCGGAGTACATCCCGATCAGGCCGTCGAACGCGGTGGCATCGCCGCTTCGGAACGCCTTCAGGAGCACCTCTTCACGAGTCTTTTGTTCCTGTTCCATCGCTGTCCTTATGTTCTACAGACAAACCGTTTTATGTTTTGTTCCGCGGATTCTGCATTTTTTCCGCTTTTTTCCGGCAGAACGCCCGGATCGGGTCTATCGCCGCTTCTGCTCCCGGCGGTACTTGCGGATCTTCTCCAGCACCTCGTCGCGCATCTTGAACGCGTCCTTCAGGAAACCGTCGCGGATCGCGTCCGGGAACTTCTCGTATTCGCCGATCAGCTCGTTGAGGTCGGCGAGAAAGCGCTTCGTGAGCGCGATGCGGAACGTGACGAGCTCGCCGTCCTCCAGACGCAGCACGTCCAGCGAACGCGCCATCAGTTTTCCGAGGAGCGTCAGCGCCCGCATCATGGCGCGCGCGGCGGCCTGGTCCTTCTCCACGGCGAAAAACTCGGTCAGGTCGATCGCCATCTTGGACGCCGCCGTGTACACGTCGCTGCCGTCGCGGTGCCGCACGAAATCCTCCTCCGGCACGTCGTCGTAATCGTCGTCGTAATCGTCGTCGGGCGGCGCGTCGAAATCGTCATCCCAGGAGGATCCGCGCCTGCGGATGCGCTTCGAGATGACTTTATCCTCGTCCGGGAGGTCAATGTAGCGCGGGAGTTCGGCGAGGTAGTCGTGTACCCGGTCGTCGTCCTTGCGGATCTCCTTCTCCCATTCGAATTCGTCACGGTATTCGCCGTCGTTGAAGGGGTCGGTCATTCGTCCGCTCCGAAGCCGATGCCCTTTTCGGCCTGTTTCCGGCGGGCTGCGGCGAGTTTTTCGTGTTCCGCGTCCAGCTTCGCCATGGCGTCGAAACTCGGCACGTCGCCCCAGAGCTGTTCGAGCTGGTAGCGGTCGCGCGTATCGTTCGTCATGATGTGGATCAGTAGGAATCCGTAGTCCACGATGATCCACTGGCTCTGCGGGGTGCCGTCGACCGTGATCGGGTGGATGCCGAACTCCTCGCGCACCACGCGCTGGATACGTTCCGCGATGGCGCCGATATGCGGCTCGGAAAGGCCGGTGCAAATCAGGTAGTAGTCGCCGATCGCGCCGTCCTGTTTGGTCATATCGAGCCGGAGAATGTGTTCGGCCTTGTGGTCGTAGGCTTCCTTTTCGCAAAGCTCGATCACGTCCGTCACTTTGAAATTCATTCTCGGTTTTTTGGTTTCCTGTTCGTCGTTCATGTGGTGGTATCTCCGTTTCTTTGAGGATAAAGTTTGTGTTCTTTGATGTAGTTCAGCACGGGTCCCGGCAGCAGGTCCCGGCATGCGTCCGCGCCCTGTTCGGAGAGACGCTGACGCACCGCGGTCGAGCTGAGGTCGAATTCCGGCGCGCCGGTCAGGATCGAGGCGGACAGTTTTTCGAAAAGCTCCGGCGGCCAGACCGATTTCAGCAGGTCCAGGTCGGCTTCCGCGCCCGGTCTCGGGTACGACAGAAACCTGTTTTCGCGCACGAGACGTTCCGCCTCGTACCACTGGTGCAGCTGGTTCAGCGAATCCGACCCGACCACCCACACGAAATGCTCCGCCGGATAGCGTCGTTTCAGGACGTCCAGCGTATCGACCGTGTAGGAGGGCCCGGGGCGTTCCGCCTCGATCTCGCTCACGCTCATCCCCGGATGCCCCGCGACCGCCGCACGGAGCATCGCCGCACGGTCCGCGAACGAGGCGGGAGCCAGTCCCGATTTGTGGGGAGGATGCGGCGCGGGGAGGAAGACGATGCGGCACACGCGGCCGGTTTTCAGCAGATAATCCGCAAGTCCGATGTGCCCCGTGTGAACGGGATCGAACGTGCCGCCGAAGACGGCTGTCAGGTTTTCTTCACTCATTCGGGTCTTTTTCGGGGTTCTTTTTGCGGAAATCTCTCATGCGCGCTTGCATTCGGGCAAACCCGCGCGTATTTTAAATGCACCCTTTAAACATAGCAGAATCTGTTAAAAAGACAAGCCGCAATCCGTTTTTTCATGAAAATCTCTTCCTTTCCCGGAAACATCCCCCGGACCCCGCTCTTCGCCGCCGCCTCGAAAGCCGCCGCCGTGCTCCGCGCCGCCGGACACAAGGCGTATTTCGTGGGCGGAGCCGTCCGCGACCTTCTGCTCGGACGCACCCCGGACGACGTCGACGTGACCACGTCCGCGCGCCCGGAGCAGATCGAAGCGCTGTTCGAGAAGGCGATCCCCATCGGCGCGGCGTTCGGCATCATCACGGTCGTCGTCGACGGCATCCCCATCGAAGTTGCGACCTTCCGGGCGGAACGCGGCTACAGCGACGGACGACGCCCCGACCATGTGGTCTACACGGACGACGAGGTTCTGGACGTGACCCGGCGCGATTTCACAATAAACGGACTGCTGTTTGATCCGGCGGAACGCACCGTGATCGACTGCGTGGGCGGTCTCGACGACCTCCGCGCGGGCGTCCTGCGGACCATCGGCGATCCCGTGGTGCGCTTCGGCGAGGACCACCTCCGCATCCTGCGCCTCGTCCGGTTCGCATCCCGCCTCGGATTCGAGGTCGATCCCGCCTCGAAACGGGCGGCCGCCGACGCGGCGGAAAAACTCCGTCTGATCGCCGCCGAACGCATTCGCGCCGAACTCGAAAAGATTCTGCTGTGTCCGCACCCGGCAGAGGGCTTCGAGATGCTCGCCGAACTCGGCATCCTGAAAGTCGTCCTGCCGGAAGTCGACGCCATGCGCGGCGTGGAACAGCCGAAACAGTACCACCCGGAAGGCGACGTCTTCGTCCACACCATGCTCCTGCTCCGTCACGCCGCCTGGCGCACGCCAGACCTCATGTGGGCCGCCCTGCTCCACGACGTCGGCAAGCCCGGCACGCAGACGTTCAAGGACGGCGTGCCGCATTTCTACGGACACGAAATGCTCGGGGCGGACATGGCCGCCGAAATCCTCGCGCGCCTGCGGTTCTCGTCCGCATCCATCGACGCGATCACCGCCGCCATCCGCCATCACATGCGGTTCGCGTCCGTCCACGCCATGAAGAAGGCCAAATGGATGCGGATCATCGCCGATCCGAATTTCCCGCTCGAACTCGAGCTGCACCGCCTCGACTGCATCGCGTGCCACGGGCTGCTCGACAACTACGTCCTCATGCTTGATCGTATGCGCGAATACGCCAAGCTCCCCGCTCCGCGCAAACCCTTCCTGAACGGCAACGACATCATCGCGCTCGGCGTGAAGCCCGGCACGGTCTTCAGACGCATTCTCAGCGAGGCCGAAGACCTCCGGCTCGAGGGCGAACTCAAATCGCGGGAACAGTCCCTCGAATGGCTCCGCGCCCGCGTCGAACACCTCGACCTCTGACGCAGGAAATCAAGTCATAAGAAACCCCCTCTGACCTTTACTCAGTCGGAGGGGATTGTTTTTGTTCAAATCTTCTTTTTTCCGCGCTCAATGCACATACACCCGGAGTACGGTCCCGCGGAACAGCACTCCGCGATCAGGTTTCGCCGCCTTGAAGATGAGGTCGGGCCCGAAATAGAATCCCGGCTGCGTCGGCTGGTTGTACGCCACGTTCTGCGTGGCGATGCTGACGCGGTACACGGGGTCCTCCAGGAACGTGTGGAACCGGTACGCGGTCGGGATGGTCGACACGTACAGCCGGAGATGGCTGTTGTCGTTCGTGCGCATCAGCACCTCCTCGCGCCAGTCGCCGAAGATGTCGCCCTGGATGCACGGCGTGGACTTCGTGCCGTTGTTGGACGAGCATCCCTCGAAGCGCATCAGCGGCGCGCACGTCCCCTGCGCAGCGTTGTACTTCGTGACCGTATTGCCGTCGAGCAGTTCGCGGCAGAGATCGCCGTCCCACCACACAGCCATGTTGATGGAAAGACCACGCGGATTGCCGCCCAGCGCCTCGCCCTTCACGGTCTGCGGCGGGATGGAGGACGCCCACATCTCGACGCCGGGGCTGGCCGGGTCGATGTCGGCCGCCATGCAGCGCCCGACGTCGGTGTTGTGCCGGACCTGATGCAGGATCTTCCCGGTGGCGGCGTCGCGGAACGTCGCGCCGTCGCGCTTGTTCTCGTGGCAGCACCACACCTGAAGGCCGGGCATATCCCACGCGAACTGCGTCAGGTGCATGGCGTCGCCGTGTCCGAGCCCGGTCGTGTACAGACCCTTGCCGTCGTGGTCGATCGTGCACGATCCGTACACGATCTCGTCCTTGCCGTCGCCGTCCACGTCGCCCACGCGCAGATTGTGGTTGCCTTGCCCCGCGTAGCCCCGGTTTTCCGGCTCGTTGGAATCGAACACCCAGCGTTTTTTGAGGTGTTGGCCGTCCCAGTCGTACGCCGCCAGATACGCCCGCGTATAGTACCCGCGGCACATGATCACGCTCGGGCGTTCGCCGTCCAGATACCCGACCGCCGCCAGGAACCTGTCGCAGCGGTTGCCGTAGTTGTCGCCCCAGTCGCGCATGTTGCCGCGCGGCACATCGTACGGGATAGTCTCGAGCGCGGCCCCGGTCTTGCCGGAGAACACGGTCAGAAACTCCGGTCCGGTGAGGATGCGCCCCGCCGGGGTGCGGTAGTCCGCGTTCGCGTCGCCGATGACCTTGCCCGTGCCGTCGACCGTGCCGTCGGCGGTCTTGCAGACGACCTCCGCGATGCCGTCGCAGTCGAGGTCGTAGACCATGAACTGCGTGTAATGCGCCCCGGCGCGGATGTTCCTGCCGAGGTCGATGCGCCAGAGTTTTTCAGGACGCCCGAGCTTATAGCAGTCCAGATACACGTTTCCGGTGTAGCCGTCGTGCGCGTTGTCGTGCGCGTTCGAAGGGTCCCATTTCAGGACGATCTCGAACTCGCCGTCGCCGTCCACATCGCCCACCGACGCGTCGTTCGGCGAATACGTGTACGCCTCGCCGTTCGGCGCTTTGCCGTCCGCGGGCTTGTCCAGCGGGATGTCCACATAGCCGACCGGGGCGTTTTCAGGCAGGGTATACGACGCGGACGTTTCGTCCAGTTCCTTTCCATCGGCGACCGGCTTCACCGTGTACACGCCGCCGCCCTTGTTCCTGTCGACGAAATACGTTGCTTCGTTGAGGGGGTATTCGTTGAGCTTCTTCCCGTCACGGTACACGTTGAACGACGTAAGCCGCGCGTCCTTCGAAAGATAGCGCCACGTCACGAACACCTCGTCGGCGTTCATGCGGACCGCGATCACGCCGCGTCCGAGCTTTTCGCGTTTGAGCTTCGTGAAATCGTATTTGGTCGGCGGTTCGATCACGTCCGGCTCGCGCTGGGCGAAAAGGCTCTGCGCGGGGACCGCCAGCGCTAACGCGGTCGCGGCGGCAAACAAAAAACGGTGTAACATCTGTCAGGCTCCTTGGGGGTGGTTCATTTGGGGACAGGAGTAAGTTTCGGGAAATAGGTGCCGCGGAAGAACGCGCCGGAACCGAAGAGGTCGGGTCCGAAGTAGAATCCGGGCTGCGTCGGCTGGTTGTAGCAGATGTTCTCCAGCGCGAGGCTGATCCGGTACACCGGCTCCTCCAGGAACGTATGGAACCGGTAGGTGGTCGGGATGGTCGAGATGTACAGACGGAGGTTGCGGTTGTCGGTCGTGCGCATCAGCACCTCCTCGCGCCAGTCGCCGAAAAGGTCGCCCTGAAGGCACGGCGTCGCTTTCGTGCCGTTGTTCGAGTCGCAGCCGTCGAACGTCATCATGGTGACGAACGCGCCGCTGTCATAGTCGTATTTGTAGACGCGGTTCTTGTCGAGGAGTTCGCGGCACAGGTCGCCGTCCCACCACACCGCCATGTTCACGGAGATCCCGCGCGGATTGTCCGCCACGGTCTTTCCCTTCACGCTCTGCATGCCGATGCCGGACCACGCCCACATTTCGAGGCCGGGATTCACGGAATCCACATCCGCCGCCATGCAGCGCCCGACGTCGTTGCTGTTCTTAATCTGGAAGATGATCTTTCCTGTCGCGGCGTCGCGAAACGTCACGCCGTCGCGTTTGTTCTCGTGGCAGCACCACACCTGAAGCCCCGGCATATCCATCGCGAACTGCGTCATCTGCATGGCGTCGCCGTGCCCGAGCCCGGTCGTGTAGAGTCCGGTGCCGTCGTGGTCGATCGTGCAGGAACCGTACACGATCTCGTCCTTGCCGTCGCCGTCCACGTCGCCGACGCGCAGATTGTGGTTGCCCTGCCCCTCGTAGCCTTTCCAGCGCGGATCCTTCGCGGTGTCGAAATTCCACCTCATCTTCAGGTCCCTGCCGTCCCAGTCGTAGCACGCCAGCGCCGCGCGGGTGTAATATCCCCGGCACATCACCACGCTCGGACGTCCGTCGTCGGAGAAGAACCCCATCGCGGCGAGGTAACGGTCGCTGCGGTTGGCGTAGTTGTCGCCCCACGCCATGCCGTCGCCGCGCGGCGGTTCGTAGTCGATCGTCTTCAGCGCCGCGCCGTCCTTGCAGGAGAACACGGTCAGGTATTCCGGCCCGCTCATGATGCGCCCGCGGTTGTGCGTTCCGGCTGGATTCGCCCCGGTCTTGCGGAAATCGACCTCGGGGAGCTGGACCATGTCGCTGCCCTTCTCGCGCCAGTCGGCGTTCGCGTCGCCGATGACCTTGCCCGTGCCGTCGACCGTGCCGTCGGCGGTCTTCATCACGAGCTCGGAGATGCCGTCGCCATCGAGATCGTACACCACGAACTGCGTGTAATGCGCCCCGGCGCGGATGTTTCTGCCCATGTCGATGCGCCACAGCTTCGTGCCGTCGAGCTTGTAACAGTCGAAATACACGTTGCCCGTGTACCCGTCGTGCGCGTTGTCATGCGCGTTCGAGGGATCCCATTTCAATATGATCTCGAACTCGCCGTCGCCGTCCGCGTCGCCCACGGACGCGTCGTTCGGCGAATACGTGTACGCCTCGCCGGACGGGGTCACGCCGTCGGCGGGCTTGTCGAGCGCAATATTGATGTAGCCCTCCGGCGCTCTGTCCGGCAGCGTGAACGACGCGCTCTTTTCGTCCTTTTCGCGTCCGTTCACGACCGGCTTCACGCTGTACGTGCCGCCACGGGGATTTCTGTCGATATAAAAAGTGGTCAGGCTTACGGGCGTCGGATTGACGCGCCGGCCGTCGCGATACACATTGAACGCGATATCGGCGGGGTCGTTCGAGAGATACCGCCACGAGACGAAGACTTCGTCCTTGTTCCGGCGGACCGCGATCACGCCGCGTCCGAGCTTTTCCGTTTTGAGCTTGGAGAGATCGTATTTACCCTGCGACGCGGGCAGGATCACGGCGTCGGACGGGATGGCGGAGGCCGTTTCCCGGGCGGAATCGCAGGAGACAAGTCCGGCGGACAGCAGGACGGCAAGCGGAAGCAGTCGGTTCAGTTTCATGGGAAATATCCGTTTATCTGGCTGAAAAAGATACGCGTTACAATGCGGACGGGGCAAATATAGCATGATTCCGCCGAATTGTCAAGGTTTTTTTGCCGTTTTCTTTGCCTTTCAAGATTGATTTCCGCTGTTCCCGCTGTATGTTATTATAGTGTATTCACCCGGAGATTCTGCCATGCCTTTGCTCGACGTTAAAAACCTTTCCGTTCAGTTCCGCTCCGACGGCAAGCTTCTGCCCACCGTCACCGACGTCTCGTTCACGCTCGAACGCGGCGAAATGCTCGCGCTGGTCGGCGAAAGCGGCTGCGGAAAAAGCGTCACATGCATGTCGCTCGCGCGTCTGCTTCCGGAACCCCCGGTCGTGCTCTCCGGCGAAGTCATGCTCGACCGCGGCCCGGCGCTCGGCGGCGTGGCGGACGTGCTCCGGCTCAACGACCGCAGTCTGCGCCAGGTGCGCGGCGGCTGCATCTCGTACATCTTCCAGGAACCCTCCGTGTCCCTGAACCCGGTCTTCCGCGTGGGAGACCAGATCGCCGAGGCCGTCAAGCTCCACCGCAAGGACGTCTCCGACCCGTTCGCCGAGGCCGTCGAGCTCCTGCGCCAGGTCGGCATCCCCGATCCCGCCAACCGCGCGAAACAGTATCCGCACGAGATGTCCGGCGGCATGCAGCAGCGCGTGATGATCGCGATGGCGCTCGGCTGCGCCCCGAGCATCCTGGTGGCGGACGAACCGACCACGGCGCTGGACGTGACGATCCAGGCGCAGATCCTCGACCTCCTGCTCTCGCTCAAGAAGGACCGCGGCATGGCGGTGATCCTCGTCACGCACAACCTCGGCATCGTCGCCGAACTCGCCGACCGCGTCGCCGTCATGTACGCCGGACGCATCATCGAGACCGCGCCCGTCGCCGAGCTCATCGCGCACCCGAAGCACCCGTACACCTCCGCGCTCATCCGCGCCGTCCCCGTGCTCGGCGGCGAACACAACCGACTGAACACCATCCGCGGCACGGTGCCTTCCCCCGACAAGTTCGGGCGCGGGTGCCGGTTCTGCGACCGCTGCGAACACGCCGACACGCTCACGCCGGAGCAGCGCCGCCGCTGTCAGGAGGAGCCGCCTGCTCTCCGCGAACTCGCCCCCGGCCATGCCTGCGCCTGCCACTATCCACCCTGCATGACGGGGAAGGAGGCCTGACGTGCCCTCCGCAACCGTTCCGGCCCCGAAAAAAGACAACCCCGCCGGCGACATGTCCCCCTTTATCATCTTCATGGCGTTCGTAATCCTCACGACCGTCATCATCATGTCCATCTACAGGATGAACGCCGAGGAGGACGACTCCTTCGCGCCGGAAAGCTCCGGCTTCACGATCGCGCTGAACGCCCGCGAACCGGTCGTTTTCTCCGACGATTTCCTGTTTCCCGGATTCTACCCCGTCACACGCGAGGTCGCGCAGTCGTCCCGCCCGAGCATCCAGCAGAACGTTGTCGAAGCGCGGCGTCTGCTGACCGACGGCGAGTACGGACGCGCCGAGGACCTGCTCCGCACGCTGTTCCTGTTCTATCCCGACGACATCGAGATCGTCTATCTGCTGTCGAGCATCCTCCACGCCTCCGGACGCGACGACGAGGCCGCATACTACGACGAACGCATGTTCTTCCTGCTGCCCTCGCCCATGCCGGACTCCATCCCGTCCGGCGCGGACAACACCCCGGAAACGGAGAAACGGACCGCGTCATGAGCAAGATCAGACAGCTGAGCGACGAGGTCTGCAACAAGATCGCGGCGGGCGAAGTCGTGGAACGCCCCGCGTCCATCGTGAAGGAGCTCGTGGAAAACTCGCTCGACGCGGGCGCACGGAAGATCACCGTCACCATCGAGGACGGCGGACGCCGCGCGATCTCGGTCGCGGACGACGGCGAGGGCATGGATGCCGACGACGCGCTCCTCTGTCTCGATCCGCATTCCACCAGCAAGATCTCCTCCGAGGCCGACATCTTCGACATCGCCTCCTTCGGGTTCCGCGGCGAGGCCATCCCCAGCATCGCCGCCGTCACGCGCCTGACCATCCGCACGCGCCGCCGCGAAACACCCGAGGGCGTCGAGGTCTTCATCGCGGGCGGGAAAGCCGTCTCGGAGAAGCCCGCCGGATGCCCGCCCGGCACCGAAGTCTGCGCCCGCGACCTCTTCTTCAACGTCCCGGCGCGCAAAAACTTCCTCCGCACCGTCGCGACCGAGGAACGACACATCGTCGAGATCCTTTCGAACATCGCCCTGGCGCACCATGACGTCGCGTTCATCCTGAAGGCCGACGGACGCATCCTGCTCTCCACCCCGTCCGCGCCGTCCATCCTCCCGCGCATCAGCGAGTTCTTCGGACGCGAATACGCCAATGTGCTGCTGCCCTTCTCGCGCACGGAACGCGGCATCACGGTGAACGGCTTCATCGCGAGGCGCGGCTTCACGCGCAATTCACGCGCCGAACAGCGCATCTTCGTGAACGCGCGCCCGGTCGAATCCGCCCCGGTCTACCGCGCCATCAAGGAGGCCTGCGGCCCCATGCTCGAACGCGGCCGGTTCCAGCCCGCGCTGATCTACCTCACCATGCCGCCCGGATCAGTCGACGTGAACGTCCACCCGACCAAACGCGAAGTACGGTTCCGCAACGAATTCGACGTGATCGCGGCGGTCCGCACCGCCGTGTCCGCCGCGCTCCGCACCCACGACGCCGTGATCCCGGTCACGACCGAGGGCATGAACGACCCGGCGGAGACATCCGCGCGCCTCTTCCCCGATTTCGCGCCGGACATGCAGACGCAAGATGTGGCGCGGGAACCCGCGCAGAATACGCAACCTTCCGCCGATGATGCCCCGGTCCCCGCGTCCGGCATCGTCACAAGCGTCGATTCCCTGCTCGAATCCGCCCGCGTCGGGTACCGCGTCCTCGGCCCCATGCTTCATGCGCCGTTCGGGAACGCCCCCGCCGCGCAGAATACGAACCGCGGCGCCGCGCCTCAACAGGAAGACGCCGAACTGCCGATCCCGCCCGAACAGACACAGAATCCGCCCGGAAACGAGCCGCGTCCCGACTTCCGTCTCGTGGCGGAGGACGCCCCCGCGACCGATTTCGGCGGCACCGGCCTGCGCCTGCTCGGCGTGCTGGAAAACTCCTACATCGTGGCATCCATTCCCGGCGGACTCGTGCTGATCGACCAGCATGCGGCGCACGAACGCGTCCTCTTCGAACGCATTCTGAACGGCATCGACGGCACGCTCTCGCAGAAACTCCTGATGCCGATCACCATCGAGCTGTCGCCCGCCGACATGGCGTACGTCGCCCGAAATCTGCACGAATTCGAGAACATCGGGTTTGAGATCGAGCCCTTCGGACGCAACACGATCAAACTGAACTCGATCCCCGCCGCCATCAAACAGGAAAATGTCGGCGGGTTCTTCCACGACATGCTCGCGCGCATCGGCGAGATCGGCGCGGGGCAGCGCCTCGCCACCGACACCCTCGCCCGCGCCGCCTGCAAGGCCGCCGTGAAAGCCCATGACAGGCTTTCGCTTCAGGAGGCCGCCGCGCTCATCGAACAGATGTCCCACTGCGCCCTGCCCTATTCCTGTCCGCACGGACGCCCAACCATGCTCAACATCTCCCTCTCCGAAATCGAACGCCGATTCGGACGGAAATAACCGAAGGCATCGCAACAAAGGAGCACCTATCATGCCTGCCAGAAAGACCGCGAGAAAAAACACGAAAACTCCCGCCGTCCTCACCACACCGAAAACAAGACGAATCAGAGCCGCCGCGGACGTCTCCGGCGCGGGATTCCGCCTCGCCGATCCCATGTGGAACGCCCGCGAGATCCTCGCCGCGCTCGAAATGTACGCGTCGTTCGGCGTCGGAGCCGTCGTCTTCCCCGAACTCTGCGTCACCGGCGCGTCCTGCGGCGACCTCTTCCGCCAGAACATCCTTCTCGACGCCGCGCAGAAGGCCGTGAAGTTTCTCCTGAAGGAGACCACGAATCTCCCCGTCACGTTCGTCGTCGGCGTCCCCGAACGCTCCAGGTCCGGCGTCCTGTACGCCGTCACGCTCTGCATCCGCGCCGGAAAGATCATCGCGCGCAACAAAAAGCCGCTCGACGCCCCGGCCACCGTGTTCGCCCCGATCGAACTCGTCTCCACGCTCCGCAAACGCAACCCCGAACGCCTCATCCTCTGCCCGTCCGCGGTCCCGTCCGCGCTCATGACGCCCTCGGATTTCCGTTCGTTCGCGCTCGCGGCGGCGAAGGAACACCAGGCGGATTTCATCCTCGCCGCGCCGAAGTCCGGCGAATCCGTGACCGACGGCTTCTACGGCATGCCCGTGTGCTGTTCCGTGATGGTCCACGGCGGCGAACCGGTCCTCGCCGAACTCACCGATCCGTGCCCGTCGCTGGAATTCGCCTCGGAATTCGAGCCCGCGAAGACGCAGTATCTCCTCACGTTCGAGGAAGACCCGAAAAAACTCGCCGCGCTCGGCCGCGACCCGCTGCCCTTCCTGCCGAAGGACCGCACGGACACGATCTGGATCGCAGCCGCGCTCGAATCCGCCCTGGCGCACCGCATGACGTCCGCGCACGCGGACAAGCTCGTGATCGGCGTTTCCGGCGGCCTCGACTCCACGCTGGCGCTCCTCGTGTCGCACGAAGCCGTCGCCGCGCTCAATCTCCCCGCCAGCTCGGTCATCGCGATCTCCATGCCCGGATTCGGCACCACGAAACGCACGAAAAACAACGCCGCGCGCCTCGCCGAGCTCCTCGGCTGCGACTGCCGCACGGTCGACATCCGGCCCGCCTGCCTCCAGCATTTCGCCGACATCGGGCACGACCCGGAGGTCGCCGACGTGGTGTTCGAGAACGCCCAGGCGCGCGAACGCACCCAGATTCTGATGGACGTGGCGAACGGCTCGAACGCGCTGGTCGTCGGCACCGGCGACCTTTCCGAGATCGCGCTCGGCTGGTGCACCTACAACGGCGACCACATGAGCATGTACGCGGTCAATTCCGGCGTCCCGAAAACGCTCGTCCGCCACCTCGTTTCATTCTACGCGGGCGAACACGGCGGCAAGATCGCGCCCGTGCTGCAGGACATCCTCGACACGCCCGTTTCGCCCGAGCTCGTCCCCGCCTCGAAATCCGGCGAGTCCGGACACAAGACCGAACAGATCCTCGGCGCGTACGAACTGCACGATTTCTACCTCTTCCACCTCGTCCGCCTCAACGAATCCCCGCGCGTGATCCTTCGCAAGGCGAAAAAGGTCTTCGACGGGAAATACGCCCCCGAAGAGATCCGTCGCACGCTCGAGCTCTTCCTCCGCAGGTTCTTCACCCAGCAGTTCAAACGCTCGTGTTCGCCCGACGGCCCCGCGGTCTCCCCGCTCTCGCTCTCGCCGCGCGCGGGCTGGCGCGTACCGTCCGACGCATCTCCGGCGCTCTGGCTCGACGACCTGAAATGACCGGAACGTGAACTGACCCGGATAAAACACGGACATGAATTCCATTCACTACAACATATCCTTTTACATGGACTTTCTCAGGGAGTATTTCAGAGACATTCTCTGGGACGCCCCCGGCATCGCGATCTTCGATCCGTACGTCTTCTCCGAGGCGATTCACGAATATCCGGTCTTCTTCGCGTTCGTCGCGTTCTGGTTCGGATGCTGCATCGGGTCGTTCCTGAACGTCTGCGTGTACCGTCTTCCGCTCGGCATGAGCCTGGTCTCGCCGCCCTCGCACTGCACGGTCTGCGACCACAAGATATCGGTCTGGGAGAACATCCCGATCTTCAGCTACTTGTGCCTGCGCGGCAAATGCCGCTGGTGCCGCGCGCCGATCTCGCCACGCTACCTGATCGGGGAAATGCTCGTCGGGCTCATGTACATGGCGTCGTTCGTGTACGTCCTGCGCTTCCGTCTCCCGCTCCCGACGATGTTCGTGTACTTCCTGACGATCTCCGTGGCGTACCCGGCGGCGCTGATCGACATGAAGGTGCGCCTGATCCCGAACGAGCTGACCTACTCGCTCCTGATCCTCTCACCTCTGTACCACCTGGTCCACGGCGTCGGCCTCCCGCCGCATCTGCTCGACTGGCGCGGATTCCTGATCTCGGTCGTGACCGCCGGACTCTTCGGCACGCTCCTGACGCTCTTCGCGTGGCTCGGCGAAAAAGTCATGAAACGCGAGGCGTTCGGGCTGGGCGACGTGAAGCTGATCGCCGGACTCGCCGCCGCGCTCGGCGCGCTCCCCGCCCTCTGGATCATGCTCTCCGGCTCCCTGATCGCCGTCGTCTTCATGCCGATCTACTCGTTCAAACACCCGAAATTCCGCCGCCGCGGATTCGCGTTCGGGCCGTTCCTCGCCGTCGGGCTCGGCCTCTGGCTTCTCTTCGGAATCCCGTTCACGGACGCGGTGCTCTACCCCGATATAGAACTCGACATCTCCGCGATCTCGTTCGTCAACGACCACCATGTGAACCACTACGACCGCTACCGCGAACACGTTCAGGAGCTGCTGCGGGAACGGGAACGGAAACGGGAAGAAGAGCGGAAACGGGAAGAAGAATCGACTTCCATAACAGACCCTGATACAGAATTTTAATCCGCAGAGCAAAGAGTGTTTGCGGGAAACGGTGAATGATACGGCAGGCTCGGCGACTCCGATCCCGTAAAACAATTTTCCGCCTTTCTGCTTGACTTTCCTTTCCCTTACGATATATTAACGGATTGTACGGAGCTTTGTCCGCTCCTTTTCTATTTCGAAACAAGAGGCTTTTTCATCGTGAACCGTTATCTCTGGCTTTATGCCGCGGCCTTCGCCGCGTCGTTTCTGATCTCGCTGCCGATCGTGCCGCTCTGCCGGATCCTCGCGCGCCGCACCGGGATCATGGACGTGCCGAAATCCGAGGGGCACAAACTGCACGGGAAAGCGACTCCGCTGCTGGGCGGCGTGGCGATCCTGATCGCGTGGCTGGCTCCGGTCATCGCAGGCGCACTTGCGCTGATCGTCGCGCCGGGCCGGTTCCCGGAAGAGCTCACCGGCGGTTTCCGCAATATCTCAACCGAACTCGCGATGATCTGCGTCTGCGCGGTCGCGGCGGTCGTGCTGGGCGTGATCGACGACAAACACGCCATGCGCGCCTCGTTCAAGTTCGCCGGGCAGTTCCTGATCGCGTTCGCCATGGTCTTTTTCGGCGGACTGCACATCACGGTCTTCATCTCCTCGCCGTTCCTCACGGTCCCGATCTCCGTCTTCTGGATCGTTTTCATCATGAACGCCATGAACTTCTTCGACAACATGGACGGGCTGTCCGTCGGCACGGCGGCGATCGCGTTTCTCTTCTTCACAATCGCGGCATGGATCAACGGACAGTTCTTCGTGGCGGCGCTCTCGGCGTGTTCGGCGGGCGCGTGCTGCGGCTTCTGGCTCTTCAACAAAGCCCCGGCGTCGATCTTCATGGGCGACGCGGGCAGCCATCTCGTCGGTTTTCTGCTGGCGGTCGTCAGCGCCCGCGTGACCTACTACAATCCCGAGGTCGCCGCGGGGAAATACGCCGTTCTGATCCCGTTCTTCATTCTCGCCGTCCCGATCTTCGACGCCTTCGCGGTCGTGCTCATCCGCCTGCACAACCATAAGCCGTTCTACGTCGGCGACCACAACCACATCTCGCACCGGTTCGTGCGGATGGGCCTCTCCCGTCCGCAGGCCGTCCGGATCATCCACCTGCTGTCCGTCGTGGCGGGGCTGGGCGCGATCCCCCTGCTCTGGGGCGACGCCCGCACATGCTTCGTGCTGCTGGCGCAGGGCGCGGTGATCCTGCTGATCCTGACATTGCTGCAATTTCAAACAATACAGAAAACAACCGAATCCCAGGAGACAACCCACCATGAACAATCCTGAAACCGTCAGCGAGACCAGCATGAAGTTCCGCCGCATCGGCGGCTCCACCCAGCTCGTCATCGAATCCGCGAACGACTTCCGCAACGCCTACGAGCTCGATCCGGCGCACTGGACGCTCACCAGCATCCCCGCCAAAAACCTGCTCTGCCCCGCCGAATTCCTCGCCCTGATCCCGCAGGACGCCTCCGGCCGCATCCATGTGAAGGACGTCCGCGCCCTCCTCAAATGGGTCATCTCCACCGTCGCCGACCTCTCCGACTTCATCACAGCCGCGCCCGCGCTCCGCCTCGCCGCGCTGAACGCCGAGGACGCCGACGGACTCCGCGCGAAGGAGACCGCCGAGCTCGCGCTGAAGCGCATCGGATCGAAAAATACCTCCGCCATCACCATCGAACAGATCAACGAGTTCAAGACGCTCGTCTCCAACGCCCTCCAGAACGGCGACGGCATCATCCCGCCCGGCCCGGTCGAGGACGCGATTACCGCCGAGTGCATCAAGTTCGCCATAGCCGCCGTCGGCTCGCAGAAGGACATTTCCGGCGCGGACGGCATCGGGTCTTCCGAACTCGACATCTTCGAAGGGATGCTGAACGGTTTCCTCGCCTGGACCGACGAGGGCATCGCCCGCAAGGACGCGCTCTTCCCCTACGCGGACGCCACAGCCGGACTCTGGGGGGCGTACCAGGCCGTCGCCGCCGACGTCGACGACTATTTCGAGAGCTGCCACGCGCTCGTTTTCGCAGGCGGACACGAATCCTCGTCCCAAGTCCCGAAGAACACCTTCGACCCGAACGATTCCTCCTCCGTCGAAGACTTCTTCAAGAAGGCCCCGCTCGCTCCCGCCGATCCGGCGTGCATCCTGCATCTGAACGAACGCGTGAATCCGAACCGCGCAGGCGCGCTGACCGCATTCTTCGGGGCGTTCCGCGCCGCGGTCCCCGGCGACGCCGCCTCCATTTCCGAATCCGAATGGACCGCGTTCAAAGCCGCCATCGCGCCCTACGGCGACTGGACCGGCCGCAAGAATACCGACAAGCTCGACGGCCTCGACCTCGAACGCCTCCGCGCGATCGCCGCGTCCAAGGCGTTCGAAAACATCCGCGCCATGATCGCCGAGGACACCGTGGTCTCGAACAACGTGACCTGCTGCGACCTCGTCCGCAAGGTCATCATCTGCCAGACCAACCTCCGCGAGTTCCTGAACAACTTCATCAACATGGAGGCGCTGTTCTCCCCGGAAAAGCGCTCCTTCATCCTCGCGGGCAAGCTCGTCATGAACGGCTTCAACTTCCACATGTGCATGATCGTCCACGACGTCGCCGCGCACAAGAAGATCGCCGCCACCAGCAACGTCTGCGTGATGTACATCAACGCCACTACTGGCACGGCACCCGCCGTGAAGTCCATGACGCTCGCCGTCGCGGTCACCGCCGGTACCATGCGCCGCCTCTTCGTCGGCAAGTCCGGCGTCTTCTACACCCCGGACGGGCTCATCTGGGACGCCGTCATCACCGACCTCATCCAGCAGCCGGTCTCCCTGAAGGAGGCCATCCTCATGCCGTTCTACCGGATCGGCGACATCATCTCGAACCAGGCCGAAAAGCACTTCGCCGCCAAGACCAACGCGTTCGAGGCCGACGTCACGAAAAACGTCGATTCCAAGCTCGCGGGCGGCGACCAGCCCAAGAAGGAAGGCGGACTCAACATGCCCATGCTCATCATGGGCGGCGGCGTCGGCATCGCCGCGTTGGGCAGCAGCTTCGCCTTCATGGCGAAGAGCCTTCAGGGCGTCTCCGTCTGGCGCATCCTCGCCGTCCTCCTCGGCATCTTCATCATCATCTGCGCGCCGTTCGTGATTCTCTCGCTCCTGAAGCTCTTCCGCCGCAGCCTCACGCGCTTCCTCGAAGCCAACGGCTGCGCACTGAACCGCGAAATGCGCCTCACCCTCGCGCTCGGCCGCATCTTCACCTACGTCCCGCGCATCCCCGGCAAGTTCTCGCTCTACGCCATGAATACCGCCTCCGCGGGCGACGATCCCGACGCGGTCAAGTCCCCCATCCTGAACATTGTCTACAGGCTCCTGATCGTCGTCCTGATCATCCAGGTCATCCTGCTCGTCGTCTTCAAGTTCCTCCTCAACTGACCCTTTGGCAAAGCATAATGCCATGGAGGCGGCGTATCCCCTGTTTCGGGGCGTGCCGCCTCCGTTTTTTATGCACGAAATCGCCCGAAAAGTGTAACATCCTAAAGGATAGCCGGAATTTGCCGGAAAAATCGAATACAAATCACGGTTTCCGTCTTGTTTTTTCACCGGAGGAATGTTATATTATCTTCAAACATGCTGTACCGACGCCTTTCCGAACGGAAACGCCGCGTGTCTGCTCCAAAACAACCCAAAACCTACCACATAAACCCCAAACAACATAAGGTATTTTCACCATGGCAGCAATCACCGCGAACGAAATCATCGACAACTTCAAGAAAGTCGTCACCACCCAGTACATCTGCTTCGACGGCAGAATGAGCCTCCGCGAATACTGGCTCTTCGCCCTCCCCGTGTACATCCTCGGTTTTGTCCCGGTCGTCGGACAGGTCCTGCTCCTCGCGCTCCTGCTCCCCACCATCGGCGCCACGACCCGCAGACTTCATGACACGGGCAAGACCGGCTGGTTCCAGCTCTGCGCCTTCATCTGCGGTATCGGATTCCTCATCCCGCTGTTCTTCTGCATCCAGGCCGGCGATCCCAACGAAAACCAGTACGGCCCCGCTCCCGCCGGAAACTCCAATTCCGCCGAGTAAGCATATTTCGTACTGATCCAAGTACATTCCGTCCGCGTCCGCCATCCACGGCTGGCGCGGATTTTTTCGTTTCCCGCTTGTACTTTCCGCTTCCGCGTGTATATTATCCGAAGGCGCTTTCCGGCTCGCGGACGCCAACGCTCAAACCGCACGAAAGGACATCCATCATGAACGACTCCAAACGCATTTCCCTGCTCGGCGTCATCGTCGAGGACAACGCCGCTTCCGACCAGATCAACAAGATCCTGCACGCCTACAGCGAGTTCATCGTCGGACGCATGGGCATCCCGTACCATTCCCGCGGCGTGAGCATCATCAGCGTCGTCCTGGATGCATCACCGGAAACCGCCTCCGCGCTCGCCGCCGAACTCGGCAAGATCGCCGGCGTCTCCTGCAACATCGTTTCCGCAAAGAACTGATCTCCGCCTCATAATCCGCCGCGCGCCCGGTCTTTTTCCGAAGCGCGGCGGAATGTTCAAAATCTTTTTCGGAGAGCCCCTGCCCCATGCAAATCTTCCGCACGAACCTGACGCCCGGGATGACCGTGCTTCTGGTCATTCTCGCGATCCTTTTCGCGGCGATCATAATCCCGCTTCTGCTGATCGCGGGGTTCGTCTGGCTCGTCTGCAATGCGATCACGGGCTGTTCTCCGCTCGAACTCTATCTCCGCCGCAAGACGCGCCGCCGTCCATCGTTCGCTCAGGACGACTTCGAACAGGACGAGATTCACGAGACCGCCGCGTCCGGCGACGACACGATCGAATGCGAGGTCATCAGCGCCCGCACGTTCGATGAAAACGGGCAGGAGATCCGCTGATCCCCCTGCCCTGCCGTCCGCCTGTCCGATTCTTTTTTCCGGCTTTTTTTTGTTCGGCACTTGCTTTTTCATGGTTTAGGTTCTATAGTATCGCCATATTCTGTAAAACCTCACTTTCATCGAAGGAATCACCGCCATGAAAGCATCCTCCGTCCGCCGCATTCTCGTCCTCGCCGCAGTCATGCTCTGCACCGTCCTCTCCGCTCAGTCCAACCGCCGTACGCCATCGGTCGTCGTACTCGACCCGGCCAAGGGTTCGCCGTTCAACGACGGCGTATTCGAGGGCTGGGGCACATCGCTTTGCTGGTGGGCGAACCGCGTCGGCTACAGCGACAAGCTCACGGACCTCGCCGTAGACGCGTTTTTCGACCAGACGAAGGGGCTGAAACTCAACATCGTGCGCTACAACATCGGCGGCGGCGACGATCCTTCGCACCGCCACATCACGCGTTCCGACTCGAACATGCCCGGATTCGCGCAGCCCGTCCGCAATGAAAACGGCGCGTTCGAGGTCGACGACGACGGCATCGTGATCTATCAGTACGACTGGGACCGCGACAAAAACCAGATGAACGTGCTCACGAAGCTCCTCAAGCGCAACCCCGACGCGCTCGTCGAAGTCTTCTCCAACTCCCCGCCGTACTTCATGACCTGGAGCGGATGTTCCAGCGGCGGCGTGGGAGAACACAGAGGAAACAACCTCAGGCCGGAATACATTCCCGTTTTCGCCGAGTTTCTCGCCGACGTCGTGAAGCACATGCGCGAAGACCTCCACATGAAGCTGAACAGCATCGACCCGTTCAACGAACCCTCATCCAATATCTGGGGCGCATACAGCAACAAGCAGGAAGGGTGCAACATCGGAGACAACAATGTCAAGAGCAGCGTCATCGTCGAACTTGACAAGGCGCTCCGCAGGCGCGGCGTCCGTGACGGCATTCTGCTCGCCGTCGCCGACGAGACCTCCATCGACCTCGCCATCGACACCTTCAAGGCGCTGTCCCCCGAGGCGAAAAAAGTTTCGGACCGCATTAACACCCACACCTACGGAGGCAGCCGCCGCGCCGAACTCCAGGCATTCGCAAAAGAACAGAAGAAGCATCTCTGGATGAGCGAGGTCGACGGCACCGGCACGCTCGGCGGACAGGCGGCGGGCGACATGGGCAGCCCGCTCTGGCTCGCATCGCGTATTATCACCGACGTAAACGGCATGATGCCTTCCGCCTGGGTCATCTGGCTCGTCGTCGACCGCCACCGTTCCGATTTCAACAATATGGAACGCAACAACACCTCTCTCAAGGGAGCATACTGGGGAACCGGAATCTGCGACCACATCGAAGAAAAACTCCTCCTCGGCAAGCGCTACTACGCGTTCGGCCAGTTCACGCGCTACATCCGCCCCGGCGACCGCATCATCGCCTCCTCGCCGTCCACCCTCGCCGCATACAACCGCGAATCCGGCAAGATCGTGGTCGTGGCTGTGAACAGCGCCGCGAACGAACGCCCCATGACGTTCGACCTCGCCGCGTTCCCAAGCATCCCCGCCGCATCCGCGAAGGTCATCCGCACCAGCGGACAGGTGAACGAGGGCGAGAACTGGAACGAGGACATCCCGGCGGTTCCGGTCCGCGACAAGAAGCTCGCCGTCCAGCTCGCCCCCTTCTCCATCACCACGTTCGTGATCGGAAAGTAACCGCCAACCGCCCTTTCCTCGGCCGTTTCAAAAAACAGTGCGACTCTTTGTGAAGCAAAGGATTGTATCGCCATTTTGTTTTTACGCTTTCTTTTCGACAGAAAATCCCGGCTTGAGCAGCCTGTACCATATAGTTTCCTTCGAAATTCCTGACTATGCCACCCGGGGTAAGGGCGATGATTGAAAAAAGCACAAGTAATACAATGCCACGTTAATGGAAGTCATTGTTTTTCCGAATCATAGAAAAGAAAAGATATTGCGCTGATTTGTTATTTGCTGCAACAGATTGAAGAAAAAAGAGACTTTTTTCGTTTTACGCTTTGTGTTTGATCAATAACGGTGTATATTATGTCCTGAAAGGAGTTTTTGATGATTGCCAGTTATAAATGCAAAGAGGGCCATGCCATCGTAAAAGGAACGAGGGCTATCACCGCCGATACCGTGTTGTGCCTGAGGGGGTTCTTTGGAACTGGTCCCGAATTCCGGATCGATCTACAGAGTAATTCTGAATTGTGTATTGCCGTTGCTGAATTACAGAAAGAAATCAGGACAATTCCAAAACTGGAACTGGCGTGAGGTGGCGTTGCTAAAAAAACGCAACAGAGGAAATCTGGCGCGGAGAGAAATCAGCAGGGGCAACAGGCCTGTTTTTATACATATTGTGAGACAATAAACACTATTTGGTTTTATTCATGAAAATTGCAATTCTGGTTTGTTATAATCCGACTCTGATTAATTTCCGACTGGATATGATGTTGAAAATGATCTGTCTCGGCCATCAGGTTGTCGCCATCGGAAATGAATCCGATAGCAAATGGAGCGGGAAACTCCGGCCATACGGCATCGAGTATCGTTTTGTCAAGATGCAAAGGAATGGGCTGAATCCCGTTTGGGATTTCTTTTCATTTGTTCAATTGGTCAAACTTCTGAAAAAAGAAAAACCGGACAGGGTTTTTACTTCGCAGGCAAAAATGGTCTTATACGGAGGACTTGCCACTTATTGCCTCGGAATCCGGGAGGTCTATCCGCTGATAGCCGGACTGGGTTCCGTCTTCCTTTCCAGTGGTTTGAGAGGAGGAATTCTCAAAAAGGTACTGATGTGCGGATATCGTCTTTCTTTGCGAAGATCTCCATCAGTTTTTTTTCAGAATCAGGATGATGCCTCTTTTTTTGTTGACAATAAAATCGTTCCTTCCGATAAAATCGTTTTCCTGAACGGGTCCGGAGTCAATCTGGAGAGTTTTGTCCAACAGCCGTTTCCCAAACCGTTTGGTTTTCTTTGTGTTTGCCGTCTCATACGTGATAAGGGGGTATTGGAGTATCTGTCGGCCTGTCGTACGGTCAAGAAGCAATATCCTGAAGTCAGATGTCTTCTTGTCGGACCGTTCGACTCTAATCCATCCGCGCTGAAACCATACGAGATACAGCCTTATATTGACGATGGGAGCGTTGAATATTTCGGAGAACAGGCGGATGTCCGGCCGTATCTGGCTCAGTGCAACGTCTTTGTTTTGCCTTCCTATCGTGAAGGGACTCCGAAATCCGTACTGGAAGCCATGGCATGCGGCAAAGCGGTTGTTACAACAGATGCCCCTGGATGCCGGGAAACGGTAATTGAGGGGAAAAATGGTTTTCTCGTCCCGGTTAAAGATGATAAAGCTATTGCGGAGAGAATGCTGTTCTTATTTCAAAAACCAGATGTTTGCGAACAAATGGGAAATGCAAGCCGCCAGATTGCAGAGCAGAGATTCGATGTCCGCCTTGTCAACCGGGTTATCCTGCAAACGATGAGGATATGACCGGACTTTATGTGAAGATTCTCGGCGTGGTAGCTGGAAGCCTGCCGAAGCCGGAAAAGACGTCAGGTCGTGGGTTTAACTCTCATAAAGAGTGGTGATGAAAAAACGCGCAAGCGACCTTTTGACCGTTGAGCTCAAAAATCCGTCAAAAATCGCCAAAAACCAATCGAAAGGTCGGAATGATGCTATGCGCAACTCTCACACGGTATCATTTGACGGAGAAACAGCGCAACAAAAGGTCATAAGCTCAAAAAACCAAAAAGTCACGACCTTTCGAAAAACGGAGAATCACCGTGGAGGAGGAACACCCTGCAGTCGTAGGCGGCGCTCTCCTCGCTGTACTCGCGCGGCTTTTTGGTGCTCGCGCACTTCGCGGTCTTGGCCTTGGCGGCGATCATCAGGGCGAGGATCGCGGCGAATTTTGCGTGGCCCGCATGGGTCGTTCCGTTGAAGCACCTCTTATGGGAACGTCCCCATAACAGAGCTTATGAGAACAACGATGTTATGGGAACAAGGAGATTTTTCAAGCACAAAAACTTAAAGACAAGTTCTCATTATTTTCATCGGAAGCCTTGCCGGG
>CACYHQ010000021.1 GCA_902774245.1 uncultured bacterium | reverse complement strand
GATGAGCAGGACCTCGCGGCAGAGCGCGTTGAAGTCGGTGTACGCCGTGATGATCTGCATCTGGTTCGCCTCGAGCTTGGAGAGGTCGAGCACGTCGTTGATGAGCATGAGCAGGGCGTTCGCCGAGGAGGAAATCGCGTCGAGGTATTCCTTCTCCTGTTTCTGGGAGACGCCGCCCTCGCGAAGAAGTTCGGCGAACCCGATGACAGAGTTCAGCGGCGTGCGGATCTCGTGGCTGACGCTGGCGATGAAGAAGCTCTTCGCCTTGTCCGCCGCCTGGGCGCGGGAAAGTGCGTCCATGATAATGGACTTGGCGCGTTTTCTGGAGAGGACCAGCTCGATCATGTGCGCCATGGAGCGCAGGATCCCGACGTCGTTTTCGGTGAACTTATGGCTGACGCCCTCGTAGTTGAATCCGAGGGTTCCCCAGATTTTGCCGTCCAGGAGGATGTTCGAGAGGAAGATCGAACGGAGGTCGATCGCCTGGGCCGCCTGCCCCCATTCCGGCACGATGCGCGACCAGTTGATGGTCTGGACGTCGCTGCAGACGAATGTGCGTTTGTCGTCCGTGTTCTCCAGGATGCCGCGGACACGGTCGAGCGTGCGGTCATACATTTTGATTGCCGCGTACGGATTGTCAGGATCGATGTATTCGGCGATGCAGCGCGTTTTCGTGCCGTCCTCGACGTGTTCGAGCAGACAGCCGCGGCTTGCGCCGAGGAGCCTGCAGACATTTTCGAGCGTGCGCCGGATGCATGTGTCGAAATCGTCCTCGCTGATGACTTCCTCGAGCAGCTCGTTGCCGAACTTCTGGTTCTGGATGAGCTGGTTCATGGTGGTCACGTCCACGGCGTACACCATGTTGTACAGCGTGTCGCCCTTGTCGTCGCGGACGGCGTCGTTCACGACGATGTAATCCTGGCCGAGGTACGTGGTGCCCTGGAGGCGCGAGGAACGGCGGACCGGGGCGTCGATGCTGACGTCGGGCGTCTTGAGGTTGGCCGCGAAATCGCGGAAGATGCGGTCATTTTCATCGGGACTGATGCTCTCGCCCGGACGGCGGGCGACCCGGGAGACGGCGGTGTTCGTGCGGATGAGCACGTTTTCAGTGTTGAACAGCCAGATCGGGATGTCGATGTTGTCGAGGATCAGCTGGTTTTCGAGCATCGCCTGGCGGATGGCCTGCTGGCTGCGTTCGCGCTGTCTGGCGAGCGCCACGATGTTGCCGCAGCTGGTCAGGATGGCTTCGTCGAGGTCGGTGAAGTCACTGCGGTCCTTAAGGAACGACAGGAAAACGCCGCCGGACAGCTTGTTCTTTTCATAAAGCGGAACGGAGATCAAGGAGTATTCGAGCGCACGTGCCCCCGTGTCCAGCGTCAAACCGCTGGCATCCGCAACGTTCTGGATGCCGTCGATGCGGATGATGGATCCGAGGGGCGACTTCCTGACGCGTTTTTCCCAGTCGAACATGTTGAGGATGATCCCGGCCCGTTCGGCCTTGATCGGGTTCAGGCCGTCGTACTGCCACTGGCGGTAGACGATGAAACTGTTCTTTTCCTTGTGCACGACCACGATGCGGGCGCAGCCAAGTTCCTTGCGGAGGACTTCGGCAATGCCGTCCAGAACGCTGTCAAACTCCTGTTCACGGTTGAAGCGGGACAGCATTTCCGTGTTGATGCGCTCGATGGTGAGCAGCTTCTGCATGTCGGTGACGTCGCTGGACGCCGCGAGCAGGAGCTTGCGTCCGCTGGCGTCCTGAATCACGCGCGTAACGGTCTTGATGAACCGGAGGTGTCCGTTTCCGACAGGAAGCTCTTCCTCGAAATCCACCGTGTCGTTCACCGGCTGGTTCGGGTTGTTCATGCGTCTGGCGAAATCCAGGATATCCTTGTTCTCGAACAGTTCCTGATCGGTCTTGCCGATGATATCGTTCGGGGTACGGTTGAAAATGTTCGCGAACGCGTTGTTGCAGAGCAGATAGCGGTAGTCCTGATCGACTTCCTTCACCGTGAACATGATCGGGATGGCGTTGATCGCGGCGTCCCACAGAGCCTGGGTGTCCTTCAGTTTCAGCATGCTCTGGGTCAGTTCGGTGACATCCTGCAGGATGCCGGCCACCGCCGGTTCGTCCGGATTGCTCAGGTCGAGCGAGACCAGCGCGCGGATGTAGCGCAGGCTGGATGTCTGGCCGATACGGAACGAGAACGTGGCGGTCTCGCCCGGTTTTTCCATTTTTTCCATTTTCTCCAGCTCGCGGGAGAAAATCGGAATATCATCGGGATACACCCAGTCCTCAAACCGGATCGGTTCGCCGTTTTCGTCGTTCGGCCAGAGCGAATAGAGCAGGCTGGAACCGGAGCGTTTGCGGGTCTTGATCTCGTAGCGGAACGACGCCAGACGCGCCATGCCGGAAGCGTTTTCCAGACTGGTCATGGCACGACGGAGTTCTTCGCGTTTGTTCCGTTCGTCCGTGACGTCCCGGAACACCAGAATGGCGCCCGTGATCTCGCCGGACCGCGTGTGGATCGGTGCGGCGTTGGATGCGATGTGATAGCGTTCTCCCGAAGCGGAGATCAGGTCGGTCAGGTCCGCGCCGTTGGCGACTTCGCCGGACCGCAGGGCCTTCGTAAGCGGCGAAACGACCGTTTTCCCGGTCTGCTCGTGGACGATGCGGAAGAAATCGGTATGAGGTTTTCCGAGCACGTCGGTCTGTTTGCAGCCGAGCAAAGTCTCGGCGTTCGGGTTGATCATCGTGACATTGCCCTTTGCATCCGTCGTGATGATGCCGTCGCCGATGGATCGGAGCGTGAGGAGGAAGCGGTCGGCGTTTTCTTCCGCCGCGCGCTTCGCATTGACCATTTCGGAAATGTCGGTGGACGCGGCGAGCAGAATCCGGCGTCCGCCGGTGTCCTGAATCACGCGGATGACAGTCCTGATCGAACGGAGACGCCCGTCCGAAACAGGAAGATCTTCCTCGAACTCTCTCGTTTCGTTCACATCCAGAGACAGAGCCATATTGTTCAGGCGTTTTGAGAAATCCAGGTTCCCGTCATTGTAGAAGAGTTCAGGATCGGTCTTGCCCGTGATCTCGTCCGGAGTACAGTTGAAGATGTCAGAGAACGCGTTGTTGCAGAGCAGATAGCGGCAGTCATTGTCGAGATCCTTCACCGTGAACATGATCGGCATGGCGTTGATCGCGGCGTCCCACATAGCCTGCGTGTCCTTCAGTTTCAGCATGCTCTGCGTGAGTTCCGTGATATCCTGCATGACGCCGGTCATGCACGGCTCGTTCGGATTGCTCAGATCGAGCGAGACCACGATACGGTAATACTTCAGCTTGGACGCATCCTTGCCGACGCGGAACGAGAACGAATACGTCTCGCCCTCCTTGCCGGAACTCAGCATCTCGTCGATCTTGCTCTTGAAGAGCGGCACGTCTTCCGGATAGAGCCAGTCGTCGACCAGCAGCGGATTGCCGTTTTCGTCCTCGGGCCAGAGTTCGCGGATGAGGCTGGACCCGGTACGTTTGAGCGTGTTGATCTCGTAGTGGAAGGAACCGAGGCGGGCGATCTTGGAGGCGGTCTCCAGGCTCGCCATGGTCACACGGAGTTCCTCGCGTTTGTCGCGTTCCTCCGTGACGTCGCGGAACACCAGGATGGCGCCCGTGATCTCGCCGGAACGAGCGTGAATGGGCGCGGCGTTTGCGTCGATATGGTATCTCCGGCCGGAGGCGGAGACCAGGTCGGTCAGGTCGGTGCCCACGGTGACCTTGCCGGACCGCAGGGCTTCCGTGAGCGGCGAAGTGAGCGGCTTCCCCGTCTGTTCGTGGACGATGCGGAAGAAATCCGTGTGCGGCCTGCCGAGTATCTCCGTCTGATCGCACCCGAGCAGCTTTTCGGCGTTCGGATTGATCAGCGTGACAATGCCGTGCGCGTCCGTCGTGATGATGCCGTCGCCGATGGACCGGAGCGTGAGAAGGAAGCGGTCGGCGGTTTCCTCGGCCTCGCGCTTCGCGTTCTCGATATCCGTGACGTCGTGGAACAGAGTAAAGAGGATCCGGTGGTTGTCCGAGGTGCGAATGAGCTTGCGGTAGTAATTGCCGATGCGTGTGCGTCCGTTGCGGTCGCGGAGACGCCCCGTGGAGTGGTACTCGGGACGGCGTTCCAGGACCTCGACGGCGTGCAGGTCGTCCGCATGGACGGCGTCGGCATCCTCGCTGTTGAACAGGACCTCGTGGTCGGTCTTTCCGGTGACAGCCTGTAGCGGCTGGTTGAGAAATTTGAGGCAGGCGTCGTTGCAGGTGATGATGCGGAAATCGTCGTCGACGTCTTTCGTCATCACGAAGGACGGCATGTTGTCGAGCAGAATGGAGTGCTGCTGCAGGAGTTCCTGGAGCTGCGAGTTCAGCTGCTGCATCTGGATACGCGCCTCTTCCAGCTCCGTGATGTTGATGGCAGTGCCGAGCAGCAGACGCGTGCCGTCCTCGTCGGTGAAAATGCGCTGAATGCTGCGCAGGTGCTGGACGCTGCCGTCCCAGGACGTCACGTCCACGTTAGCTTCCATCTGGCCTTCGGGATTCTTCACGAACTCCTCGTCATCCCTGCGGCGCTGTTCGGCGATTTCCTGCGGCAGGAAGTCGAAGTCGGTCTTGTCGTTCAGCTCGTTTTCGCCTACGCCGTAGAACTTGCAGCGGGTGCGGTTGTTGAAGACGTAGCGGAAGTCGTTGTCGATGTCCTTCGCGAAGATGTGGATGGGCAGGAAGTTGATAAGGATGTCCCACATCCGGGTCGTTTTCTTGAGCTGGGCGGAGTACCGTTCCGCCTGGCGGCGCGCCTGTTGCAGCTCGGTGTTGTCAAGCGAGAAGCAGATCACCGCGTCCTGCCCGAAGATGGCATGCTCCAGCGGGGCAAACGAAATGGCGCGGTGGACGTCCTCGTAGTTGTACTCGATCGTCATCTGCTTGCCGGACTGGAAGACCTCGTGGATCGCGCGCGCCAGTTTCGGATAGTCGATGCCGATCAGCTGATCCAGTTTCTTCGGGGTCTTTTCCCGCTGGTTTTCCCGGATCCAGGAGGCGAAGAGGATGACCTCGGCACGGTTCAGCACCAGCACGCGGCCGGGGAGCGAATACAGCATGTTGCGGCTCGTGCGGAGACGGCGGCGCATCCAGTTGAGGTAAATGATCTGGAGCACGCCCAGGACCAGCCCCATGACGAAGATCGTCACGAAGGTCTGCCAGTGGCGCGTCCACATCGTGTCGGGCTTGTTGATGACCTTGGATCCGAGCGGAATCCTGCCGGAGAAATCCCGGTAGGTGTTGAACTTGGCATAGTCGACCGTTCTGACCGGTGTGATATCCTTCAGCGGCACGCGTTGTGCGCTTCCGGCATTCAGGATCTGCGCGGTCATGCGGGCCGCTTCGCGTCCGAGCTTGTCCGTCTCGATCACGCAGCCGGCAACGGCGCCGTTGCCGAAGAGCGTGTCGTCAAGCACCAGGCACGGGAACCGTTCGTCGAACCCGATGTTCCGCACGAACGCCGTCACGGTCTCGTTGTGTCCGTTCGCATAGTCGTGCGTCGGGAAGAAAAGGATCAGGCTTTCCGGCGAAAGAGTGGCGAGGGTGCTCTGGATCTCCTGCTTGGGCATCAGGGAATTGATCCATGTGTAGTCCAACTGGGGGAAGTGCAGTTTGCAGTTGGACAGGATCTCGTTGCGCGTCTCCTCAGAGATCGTCGTCTCGTCCGTAACAAGCGCCAGGTTCTGCGCTTCCGGGAAGAGCTTCAGTCCCAGCTCAAGCGTCCCGAGCGTGTCGTCGGCGATTCCGATGCCGGTCGAGTTCGGATACTGGCGTTTCAGGTCGACCGGCATGCGGCCCAGTCCGGCGAACAGGACCGGCAGGGTGCGCGGGAATCTGTCGTAATTCCGCATGATCACGTCCGCGGCCTCGTGGTTCAGCGTCACCACAATGGAGTACAGGCCGGCGTTGAGCGATTTTTCCAGACGGGCGAACGTGGATTCCACCCGGTCCTCATTGCCCTTATGGGTGGCATTCAGCTCGACCACGTGGCAGTCGATCGGCAGGTTCAGCTCGCGGATGCTCTTACGGAACGAATCGAAGAAATTACTCGTCACGACATCCGCGACGGGATAGGATGTCAGCAGCAGGATCGTCTTGACGTTGTTCTGGAACGGCCGCGGCGCGTCCGGATCGTCCGATGTCGGCTCCGGTGTCTGCGAAAAAGCAAAGATCGAAAAGAAAAACAAAAATACGGTCAGATATCGTGCCAGCAGGTTTCGCATTTGTCTCATGTGCAGCCTGTCCTCAAAATCGTGTTTTTCCGTGGGAGGTGCGGAACACGCCTGATATGCTTTTCAACGGCAAAAAAACTTTGAGTCCGCTTAAAAATATATCTTGTGCGCGCTTTAAGTTACTAAATGTCTTTCCTTAATTTAATATGCTTTTAGGAAAATACAAGTTTTTTTCCGGTTTTCTTTCAAAATTCTTTTGTTTTTTTTCGATATTCCATGTATATTTTAGTGTAAAAGATTCTTTCTCAACAACATATTTTTCCGTTTTACGGCTACGATTCTCCATGTCAGACGTCTATTTCATTCCGTTCGATCCCGCCTCGGGAACACCCGGTCTTTCGCAGGCTGCGGTCCGTCTTCTTCGAACCCTGCTGGATAAATCCGGCTCCGGGCTGCCCGCCGACGTGCCGCTGAAGGTGCATTTCGGCGAAAAGGGCAACCGCACGTACCTCAAACCCGAGGTGTACGACGGCATCATCGATTTCATTCAGGCGCAGGGCCGCGCATGCCATTTCGTGGAGACCAGCGTGCTGTACGGCGGTGAGCGCTTCTCCCGCGAAAAACACCTCGCGCTGGCGAAGAAGCATGGCTTCACGCGCATCCCGGCGGTCATCGCCGACGGCGCACACGGCGAGGATTCGATATCCGTCCCGGTCAATCTGAAACATTTCCAAAGCGCGAACATCGCAAAGGCGCTTGCCGAGGCGGATCAGGTGGTCGTTCTGTCGCACTTCAAGGGGCACGGACTTGCCGGATTCGGCGGCGCGGTCAAACAGCTCTCCATGGGCTTCGCCGCGAAGGGCGGGAAGATGGCAATGCACCTGAACGTGAAGCCGCGCATCCGCAACTGGAAATGCAAACGCTGCAAGCTGTGCCTCACGCGCTGCAACGAGGGGGCGATCACCATCGGCGAACGCTCCTTCATCGACCACGACAAATGCATCGGCTGCGGCGCGTGCTTCTCCATCTGTCCGCACCACGCCGTCTCCATCCTCTCGTTCGCCGGGCTGAAGCACGCCCTGTTCGGCGGCCGTCTTTTCCGCGAAAAGCTCGTCGAATACGCCTACGCCTCCCACCACGGCAAACGCCACCTCTACATCACGTTCGCCGTGAACATCACGCGCGGCTGCGACTGCGAACCGCGTCCCATGATGACCTGCGTCCACGACATCGGCGTGTTCGCCTCGTTCGACCCCGTCGCAATCGACGCCGCCTGCTGGGACGCCGCCGCGAAGGCGGGAAAGAAGTTCAAGGGCGCGGAACAGCTCGCCTACGCCGAAAAGATCGGCCTCGGCACGCGAAGCTACAACCTCATCCGACTCGACTGAGTTTTTCTGAAACAAGCGCGAAAAAGCGGCGGCGGACTCCGATACAGAGCCTGCCGCCGTTTTTGTTGCCTTTGAAGTGACCGGGCTTACTTGAGGAGGATCGCCTCCAGCTGGTCCAGCGAGGTCTCGAAAAGGCGCATCGCGGCATTGACGGGTTCCGGCGTGGCGAAATCCGCCCCGGCGTCGCGGAGCAGGTCCAGCACGTCGCGCGTGTCGCCGGACTTGAGGAAGCGGAGCGCGGGCGCCGGATTCCCCGCGATGATGTCGGCGGAGAGCTTGGCGGCGGCGGAAAGCCCGGTGGCGTACTTGTAGACGTAGAAATTGTAGTGGAAATGCGGAATGCGCGCCCACTCGAACCGGATCGGCTCGTTGTTCACGACGTTCTTGCCGAAGTATTCACCGTTCAATTTGTAGTAATGGTCGCTGAGCGCCTCGGCGGTCAGAGGGTCGCCCTCCTCGCTCATCGCATAAATGTCGCGTTCGTACTCGGCGAACTGCGTCTGACGGAACACCGTGCCGCGGATGAGGTCGAGCAGATGCGTCAGCAGGTAGGCGCGAAGATTGTCGTCCTGCGCGTGCTCCAGCAGATAATGGTTCAGCAGGAGTTCGTTCGTGGTGGACGCGACCTCGGCGGCGAAGAGGCAGTAGCCCGCGTAGTGGTATTCCTGCGCGCGGTCGGAGAGGTAGGAGTGCATGGAGTGGCCGAGCTCGTGGGCGAGCGTGGAAACGCTGTCCAGCGTGCCGGTGTAGTTCAGCAGGACGTACGGAGGTTTGCGGTAGCAGCCGCCGGAATATGCGCCGGAGGTCTTGCCGCGGCACTCGTAGACGTCGATCCAGCGGTCCTTGAAGGCGTGTTCCAGTGCCTCGCAGTATTCGGTCCCGTAGAGCTTCACGGCCTGACGCACGAGGTCGCAGCCTTCTTCCCAACTGTACAGCACCTTCGCCGGACGGACGAGCGGCGTCACGAGGTCGAAGAGTTCGAGCTTGTCGAGCTTCAGGACGCGGCGGCGCAGCTCGAAATAACGATGCAGGAGCGGGAGTTTCGCGCGGACGGCGTCGATCAGTCCGTCGTACATGGATTCCGGCACGTGGTCGGGGAACAGCGAGGCGGCGCGCGCGGACGGGAAATGACGGAGTTTCGCCTCGAGCACGCCCGCCTTCACCGTGCCGTCGAGCAGCGCGGCGATGGTGTTCGCGAACGACGAATACGTCTTGTAGCAGGCATCGAAGGCGTCCTTGCGGACGCGGCGGTCGGCGTTTTCGAGGAATTTGATGTAGTTGCCGTGCGTGAGCTCGATGTCGTTGCCCTTGTCGTCCTTGATGTGCGGGAAACGCAGATCGGCGTCATTCAGCTTGCAGAACGCGTGGTTGCCGGTGGAAAAGACGTCTGAGGCGAGGCCGAGGATGCGTTCCTCCGGCTCGGAGAGCGTGTGCGGACGCTGACGCGCGGTGTCTTCGAGGGTGCGACGGTAGAACGCCAGCACGGGATCGTCCATGAGCTCCTTGAAGCGCGCCTCGGGCATGGCGAGGAGTTCGGGATCGAACCAGGATGTCTCGCCCTCGATCTCGGCGTAACGCGCGGCGATGCGGTCGCGGCGGCCGGCGTTCTTGCCGTTGGCGAGGTCTTCGTCGGACTTCAGATGCGCGTAGGAATAGAGCGTTTCGAGGCGGAGTCCGAGCACGTCGCCGGTCTCCAGGCCGCGCTTCAGCGCTTCGGCGGAGTCGGCCAGATGGCCGCGGCATGCCTGATGGGCGGCGAGCAGGTCGTCGAGCGTACGGAACGCCTCCTCCCAGTCCGCGTCGGTTTTGTAGATTTGGGTGAGATCCCAGCAGGTTTCCGGGGCGAGTTCGCTGCGGAGTTTCGGGGCATTCGTCTCTGACATGGGTTCCGGTTCCTTTCGCGTCAATTCATATCGTCCGAGTTCATAAGCTCAAAAATGAAAATGAACCGACAAAGCCGCCGGACGGGCGGACATCGCCGGTTCATCGGAAGATACATCCGCCGACCTGAGATCAACGGATGCATCGGAAAAGCCCGCGGCGTCGTTTTGGCGCGCCGCGGACTTGAAGTGATCGTTCAGATTACTTGCTGAAGCGTTCTTCGAGGGCCTTGCGCTGTGCCTCGAGCTCGGCCGGGAGACGGTCGAACTTGGCATAGTGCTCGGAGATGGTCTCGAGTTCCTTCTTCCAGCCTTCCTTGTCGATGGCGAGGAGCTGCTTCATGTCGTCTTCGGTCACATCGGTGCCGGTGCGGTCGATGGCGTCCAGAGCGGGGACATACCCGATCGGGGTCTCGTCGGCCTTGCCTTCGCCGTCGCAGCGCTCGAAGATCCATTTGAGGACGCGGCTGTTGTCGCCGTAGCCGGGCCAGAGCCACTTGCCGTCGGCGGTCTTGCGGAACCAGTTCACGCAGAAGATCTTCGGAAGCTTGGCGCCTTCCTTCTTGCCGATCTCAAGCCAGTGCTTGAAGTAGTCGCCCATGTTGTAGCCGCAGAACGGCAGCATGGCGAACGGGTCGCGGCGGACGGTGCCGGCCTTGACGTCGAGGGCGGCGGCGGTCACTTCGGAACCGACCGTGGAGCCGATGAACACGCCGTGTTCCCAGTTCTTGGACTGGTAGACGAGCGGGAGCGTGCTGGGACGGCGACCGCCGAAGAGGAACGCGGCGATCGGAACGCCGGCAGGATCTTCCCAGTTGGAAGCGATGGCCGGGCAGTTGCAGGCGCGGGCGGTGAAGCGGGCGTTCGGGTGAGCGGCCTTGACGGGCTTGCCGTCGGCGTCGACCTGACCGGGCTTCCAGTCCTGGCCCTTCCAGTCGATGAGGTGCGCGGGAGCATCGTAGCCGATGCCTTCCCACCACACGTCGCCGTCGTCGGTGAGGGCGACGTTCGTGAAGATGGTGTCCTTGGCGCAGGAGAGCATGGCGTTCGGGTTGGACTGCATGCTGGTGCCGGGGGCGACGCCGAAGAAACCGGCTTCCGGGTTGATGGCGTAGAGCTGGCCGTCCGCGCCGAACTTCATCCAGGAGATATCGTCGCCGACGGTCTCGACCTTCCAGCCCTTGATGGTCGGGATGAGCATGGCGAGGTTGGTCTTGCCGCAGGCGGACGGGAACGCGCCGGTGATGTATTTGACTTTGCCGTCGGATTCACGCGTGAGCTTCAGGATGAGCATGTGTTCGGCCATCCAGCCTTCGTCGCGGGCCTGGACGGAGGCGATGCGGAGCGCGAGGCACTTCTTGCCGAGCAGGGCGTTTCCGCCGTAACCGCTGCCGTACGACCAGATCTCGCGGGTCTCGGGGAACTGGGCGATGTACTTCTTGTCGAGCGGAGCGCACGGCCAGACGCCGTTGTCGCTGGCGCCGTTTTCAAGCGGCTTGCCGACGGAGTGGATGCAGGGGACGAATTCGCCGTCCTTGAGGACTTCGAGGACCTTCGTGCCAACGCGGGTCATGATCTCCATGTTCGCGACGACGTACGGGGAGTCGGTGATCTCGACGCCGATCTTGGCGATCGGGGAGCCGACGGGGCCCATGGAGAACGGAATGACGTACATGGTGCGGCCGTGCATGCAGCCCTTGTAGAGGCCGCGGAGGGTCTTCTTCAGTTCGACCGGGTCGATCCAGTTGTTGGTCGGGCCGGCTTCTTCTTTCGTCTTCGAGGCGATGAAGGTGCGGGCTTCGACGCGCGCGACGTCGGACGGATCGGAGCGGAACAGGAGGCAGTTCGGGCGTTTCACCGGGTTGAGGCGGATCGCGAGGCCGGATTCGACCATTTCGTTGCAGAGGCGGTCGTACTCTTCGCGGGAACCATCGCACCAGTAGAGGTTGTCGGGTTCGCAGAGGGTCGCCCATTCTTTCACCCATGCGACCAGCTTCGGCGCATTAGGAGCGGCATTGAGTTCTTTCATAGTTGGATTTCCCTATGGTTTTGGGGTTGTTAGGAACGGTTGGTTGAGTCGTTTCGGTAAATCCATATAATATACACCGGAAACCCGCTGAAATCAAGACAAAAACGTTATAGTTTCGGAAAAATTCGAGTCAAATATCTTCCGAAACAATGATTTCTCAAGTCTTTTTTTATTTTTCGGATTGACTTTCCGCCATTCGCGTGTTATGTTTATTGTTCGGATGCCCGGCACGTGCGGAAAGATGAATGCGGCGGGCCGTCCGAAACTACGCATTTACAACCACTTTTGAGGAGTTTGACCATGTCTGGAATTTTCAAAGCCTACGACATCCGCGGTATTTACCCGGAGCAAATCGACGCGGACCTCGCGGAAAAGATCGGGCGCGCATTCGTCGTCTTCACCGGCGCGAAGAAGATCGTCGTGGGACGCGACATGCGTCCGCATTCCGCCCCGCTGTTCGAAGGTCTCACCCGCGGCATCACGAGGCAGGGCGCGGACGTGATCGACATCGGACTCTGCTCCACCCCGATGTCTTACCACGCCAACGGATTCCTCGGCGCGGACGGCAGCGTGATGATCACGGCTTCGCATAATCCGGGCGAATGGAACGGCTTCAAGCTCTGCAAGGCGCAGGCGATCCCGATCAGCGGCGACACGGGCATCGCGGACATCCAGATGCTCGTCGAGGCGAACAAATTCCCCGCCGCGGAGAAGAAGGGCAAGGTCACGCAGTACGACATTGCTCCCGAATACACCAAATTCCTGCGTTCCTACGCGAAGATGGACCGCAAACTCAAGGTCGTGGTGGACTACGCGAACGCCATGGGCCTCTATGAATTCGCCGGGATCAAGGACTTCTTCGATGTCGTCCCGATGTACGACACGCTCGACGGCACGTTCCCGAACCATCTCGCCAACCCGCTCCAGACCAACACGCTCGACGCCATCCGCAAGAAAGTCGTCGAGGTCGGCGCGGACTTCGGCGCGGCATTCGACGGCGACGCCGACCGCTGCGGATTCATTGACGACAAGGGCGAGATCATCCCGATGGACCTCTTCACCGCCCTGATCGCCATGGACATCCTCGGCGAACCCGGCTGCGGCAGCGCCACCATCCTCTACGACCTCCGCAGCAGCTGGGCCGTCCGCGAAGCCATCCGCGACCACGGCGGCAAGCCCAGCATGTCCCGCGTCGGACACGCCTTCATCAAGAACCAGATGCGCAAGGAAAACGCGGTCATGGCGGGCGAACTCTCCGGCCACTACTATTTCCGCGAAAACTACGTAGCGGAATCCCAGGGCCTCGCGATCATCAAGCTCGCGAACCTGATCTGCAAGTCGAAAAAGAGCGTCAGCGAGCTCGTAAAGCCCCTCAAGAAATACTACCAGAGCGGCGAGATCAACTCCAAGGTCGCCGACGTCAAGCCCATCCTCGACAAAATCCGCGCCAAATACGCCGACGGACGCATGTTCGAGCTCGACGGCATCAGCGTGGAGTATTCCGACTGGTGGTTCAACATCCGTTCTTCCAACACCGAGCCGCTCCTCCGCCTCATCGTCGAGGCCAAGGACAAGGCAACCATGGAAGCCAAGCGCGACGAGATCCTCGCCGTGATCCGTTCATAATACGGATATAAGAGGAGGGGCTTCCCTCCGTTTTCAAGGCGGATTTCCGGCATCATGCGGGAATCCGCTTTTTTTGTGTTATCATAACAGACAAAACCCCCGCCGGAGTGGAATCCGACGGGGAGAAAGTACGAAAGCTGTTATAAGGTTAATTCCGGGACGCTTGAGGAGGCGCGCCGAAGCCGCCGGGACGCTGGCCGCCGGGGGCGCCGCCCATGCCGGGAGCACCGCCGAAACCGGGACCGCCGCCGAAGCCGCCCTGACCGCCGCCGAAGCCGCCGGGAGCTCCACCCATGCCGGGAGCACCGCCACCGAAACCGGGACCGCCACCGAAGCCGCCCTGACCGCCGCGACGCTGATCGCCGCGCTGGCCGTTGTTATCTCGGCCGCCTCTGCCGCCGTTGCCGCCTCTGCCGCCCTGACGGTTGTTATCGAATTCGGGAAGTCTGCTGCGGGCGCTCTGCTCGTTCTGTTTGCGCAGAACATCTTCGTAGGTGGGCGCTTTATCGGGATTCAGATAATCGTCGATCGTGGAATTGATGAAGAGGTCGGCGTTTTTCACGCGTTCCTCGTGCTGTTTCTTGAGGACGGTGAGGCGTTCCTGCGCGGACGCAATCACGTCTTCCGTCTCCGCGATCTGGCGTTCCGCGGACTTATTGGAGGTCTTGAACCGCTCGCCGATCAGCTCGTGGAGTTCCTTTTTGATCTTGTCCTTTTCGGCGCTGCTCGTGGCCTTGAGATACTTCTCGCGAAGCTCCATCGCCGCTTTGTATTCGTTTTCCTGCTGGCCGGAAACAAGATTGCGTAGTTCCTTGCGGAATGCCTCGTAATCAGTCCGCATCAGCTGCATCAGGCGGTCACGCTCTTCCGCCGGGATGGAATCAAGCATCGACATGTTCCGGCGGGAATTGCCGCCCATACCCGGGCCGCCGCCGAAGCCGTTTCCCATGCCGGGGCCGCCCATACCCGGGCCGCCGAAGCCGTTTCCCATGCCGGGGCCGCCCATGCCGAGCACACCGCCGAAGCCACCGCCCATGCCGGGAGCACCGCCCATACCGGGACCGACGCCGAAGCCACCGCCCATGCCGGGAGCGCCGCCGAAACCGCCCTGGACGCCGAAACCGCCCTGACCGCCGCCGAAGCCGCCGAAGCCGCCCTGACCGCCGCCGAAGCCGTTCCCCATGCCGGGACCGCCGCCGAAGCCGCCGCCGAAGCCACCGCCCATGCCGGGGCCTCCAAAACCAAAGTTCAATGGGGAAACCGGAATATCGGTCCACGGATTGCCGGGACCGAACAAGCCGCCGACGGACCGGCCTCTGCCGCCGAACGGAGACGAATCGTCTTTTTTCTCTTTGTCTTCTTTCTTATCGTTGTCGCGGTTTTCCCACGGTCTGTCCATGCCGAAGAAACTGCCGCCCCCGCCAAAGAACATCGGGCCGTCGTCCCACGGATTGAATCCGGGACCGCCGCCGAAACCGCCGAAGCCGCCCTGTTCCCACGGGTTGCCCGAACCGGGACCGCCGCCGAAACCGCCGAAGCCGCCCTGTTCCCACGGATTGCCCGAGCCGCCGCCGAAACCGCCGAAACCGCCGCCGAAACCGCCGCCGGGTTGCCCCCACGGCGAATTCTGCCACGGATTGTCGTTTTTCTTTTCGTCTTTCCCGTCGTCCTTTTTCTCATCCCTGCCGCCCGGCGCGCCGCCGAACGTCCAGGGATTCTGTCCCCACTGCTGTCCGGGGAACGTGATCATCGGGATCTGGCCGGGCTGCACGGGATTTCTCTGCTCCGTTTTCGGTTTGTCTTCGGATTTGGACACGTCGTCCTTCGCCTCCTGCGCGGAGAGCGCAAAGGAAGCGGTGGTGCAGAACAGAAGGAGCAGGATTTTCCGGGTAGCGGTCATGGCTGTATCTCCGGGGCTTGAGATTGAACAGACTAACTCAGTTTTCCGCGTAGGCCGCGAAGTCGGCTTCGAGCTGGGCAATCAGGAGGTCGGTATCGGAGAGCGAGAGATCGGACATCGAGCTTGTCAGCTCCATGGAGACCTTCGTCAGTTCGCCGTCCATGACGGCGCCGGTCCAGTCGGCCGCCGCGGTCGCCTGTGTCGGGACCGCCAGCTGCTGGGGCTTGCTCACCGGTTCGAAATAGAAGAGGAAGCAGACCGCGAGGGCCGCCGCGACCGGGATCAGGACGCGGAACGCCTTCTTCATGCGATTCTTGCGGGCGTATGCGGAAGCCGTGAAAGCGCCGGCGGCGCGGACCGCGTCGTCGACATGCTTCGGGGGCTCAAGATCGGACAGAACACGGTGGAGACGGTTCGTGGCCGCGACATCCTGCGCAACGGCGCGGACTGCGTCGTCGACATGCTTCGGAGGTTCGAGATCCGGCAGGGCGCTGAAGAAACGGTTGACATCCGCGGCCTCGGCAGCGGCGGCGCGGACCGCGTCGTCGACATGCTTCGGGGGTTCGATCTCCGGCAGTTCGCAGGAGAGGAAACGTTCGAGATCGTCGGCAAATGCTTTGCACTCGTGACAAATGCGAAGATGTGCCAAGACGTCGTCATTGATCTCGCCAATCGCGACCTTCTCTTGAATAAATTCACAAATGTTCATGGTTTCACCTCAGGAAATGTCAGTTTCCCAGTCTTTCAGTTTGTCCGTAAGTTGTTTGATTGCATATCTCATACGTGCGAGACTCGTATTCACGGAGCAGTTCTGAATCTTCGCGATCTGCTGGAACGGGATGTTCTCCCGGCGCAGCAGGAACACTTCGCGCAGTTCGGGCGTCAGCGAGTTCAGCGCTGCCGTGAGCCGCCTGGCGCGTTCGCGTTCGTCCATCTCCCTGCCCGGCGTCTCGTCGGAGGTATCCGCCGTCGTGTCTCCGTAAGTATCGTCCAGTTCGTCCTCGGCTCTCCGTTTCAGGGAGCGGTAATAATCGATGATGAGGTTGTGGGCGATCCTCATGAGCCATGCGGAGAATTTCTCCTGATCGCGGTAGGTCGACAGATTGTCGATCGCGCGCATCCATGTCTGCTGGAATACGTCGTCCGCCTGGCTGGTATGCCCCTGCATCTGCCGGTTCACATACCCGTAAAGCGGACGCCTGTATCGTTCGTAAAGAGCATCAAAAGCGGGACTTGATCCACTCTGGAATTCCTGAATAAGCTCCAGATCTGTTTTATCTGTTTCCATGTTTCGAAATTCCATTATGGTTGCTTCGATACCCAATTAACGCTTTCGCGCCGCATCTTATTGTATATACCGGAAATTTTTTCCGATTTTTTTTGGATTTCAGCGGACACCGGACGGTCGGCGTCCAGAAAATCCACCGAATCGATCTCTTCCGGCGTGACCCACCGGAACCCCTGACGGTCCTTTGCAGACGGTGTATCGTCCGAAACAGCGAGAAAAAATGTCACACGGACATATTTGACGCCGTAGTCGTGCTCCATGACCGTAAAGACCGGCCCGACGGCGATCTCCATGCCGAGTTCCTCGCGAATCTCGCGCCGGATGCAGGCTTCCGCCGTCTCGCCGGGTTCGATCTTGCCCCCCGGAAACTCCCATTTGCCAGCCATGTGCTTGCCCGCCGGACGCGAACAGACCAGGATGCGTCCGTCCGGGCCGCCGATCACAGCTGCCGTCACATCCACAAGGCGTTCCGAGGAAAACAGCAGTCCCCGGAACGGTTTGGACGGATCGACCGGATACGATGCGGACCGCCGGACGCCGGGGACCCACAGGATATCCTCCACATTTTCGGCGTCCCGCACCACGGGGTACAGGGGCTGTTCCGAAGCGGAAACATGGGCGTCGGTGAAGAGTTTCTTGAGCGAAACGGAATACTCCGCGCCGAAGGGCTTCATCTCATCGCCATAGAGCCGTGGAACGATGATAAGCTCATGCGGAAACGTCTCCGCATCAAAGATAACGGCATCCGTCCCGGATGGCATTTCCCCGCCGGAGACCTCGCTGCGGAACCGCAGGACAGTCTTGCCGAAACGGATCACCGGAACGGCCCGGTAATCCCAGAGGGCCGGTTCTTCCGGTTCGGGCGATCCGTTTTCCAGTTTCCGCAGGAGACCTTTTTTCCACAGGAAAACACCACCGCCCTCGACCGTGATCCGTCCGACGGAGGTATGAGAGTTCTCGGTTTCCAGCAGATCGCGGAGACGTTCGATGAAATGACGGTCCGGGATATCGTCGAGCCACAGTCGCAGGACACGCGGCAAAAGTGCGGACGGGATTCTTTTCAGTTCGTTCAAGTCCAGACCGCCATGCCGGAATGCCCGCCGGAACGCTTCGTCCGCGGCATCGTCGAGCGCCGCGGCATCGTCCGCGATGGCGTGCAGCGCGGTCAGAATCCCGGCACGGGCGCGCGGAAACTCACGGTACAGCGTCGGCAGGACCACATTGCGCAACTTGTTGCGGTCGTAGTCGTTTTGCAGGTTGGTGGAATCGGTACGGAACGTTTTGAAGCCACGTTCGGCGAGATACGCTTCGATCTCGGCACGGGAAAACTCCAATAGCGGTCGAAACCAGAGAACATCTTCGAACCTGCGGACGGCATGGAGCGCATGAAGCCCGGAGAGATTCGAGCCGCGCATGAGGCGCAGGAAAAATGATTCGATCCGGTCGTCGGCGTTGTGTCCCAGCGCGACCGCCACAGGCTGTTTTTCAGTCTGCGAAACGATTTTCTTCCACGCTTCCTGACGAAGACGTCGTGCGGCGGCCTCCACACCTTCGCCGGGCTGGACTTTATCCGGCACGTTCAGCGGGATGACCTGAAGCGGAATGCCGAGCCTGTCGCAGACGGTCCGGCAGAATTCCGCGTCGGCGAGGCTCTCCGCGCCCCGGATGCCGTGTTCGAAATGCACCGCGCGGAGTTCCCACGGCGCGCCTTCCCTGAGCTCGGAAAGACACACAAGCAACGCCAGACTGTCCGCGCCGCCGCTGAAGGAAGCGTAGACGGTACGGATGCCGGACGGAATCCTGGAACTGGGAAAGAGGGAATCGGGCATGGTAAAAAAGGAAGGGATGCGGAACGGAAACGACCAGTCAGGTCAGAGTTCGTTGATGGCGTTCAGATACGTCTCTTTGGACTGCGCGCCGAGGAACTGCTTCGCGACCTGGCCGTCCTTCAGGAGCAGCACGGTCGGGAGGCTGTGGACGCGGAACCGGGCGGCAAGCATGGGCTGAAGATCAACGTCGATGTAGCCGAAGACAAGCTCGGAGTGCTCCGCGGCGATTTCCTCGATGATCGGGGCGATCTTCTTGCAGTAGACGCACCATTCCGCGCCGAAATCGATCAAAGCGGGCTTCGTGCCGACGATGCTGTCGAAATTGCTCTCGGAAAGAATATTGATGCTCATAATCAGGTCTCCGTATTTGTGAGTTTGCGTGTTGATTTGCCTGGCATCCGCGATATGCCGGGATACCCGAACCATACTCTACTCCGTTTTGCCTCGTTTTTCAAGCCGTTTTGAAATCTTTTTCCGGAAAACGTGCGTGCTTTAGATAGAACAAAGACGCGCCCGCGAACTCAGGCAAGATGAAAACCGAGCTTCAGGAGCGTGTCGCGGAACACGGACGGCATGGGCTTGTCCGAACGCACTGTATAGGCGGGGAATTCGCGGCGGACGCGGTACGAACCGCGCAGTGATTCGAACTTCTCCGGCGCGGCACGGAGCGCGGCATCGTCCTCGGCGACGTCGTAGGACGCAAACACGGCGTCCGCGAACGGATGCGGCGAGGCGGGATCGAGCGTGACGACCGGATTGGCGGGCGCGGGGACCTTTGCCAGGATGTCCGCTTTCACCTGCTGAATGGACTCGCGCAGGGGGCGCATGTCGTGGAGGTAGAATTTATCATTGATCCAGAGAAAGCTTTTTTTCACCACGGCCTCGACCGCCATCGCCGTGCCGTTCGCTTTGCCATCGGCGGAATACCCCGCGATATGGGGCGTGGCGAGCTCGACGAGCGACAGGAGCTCGCGGTCGATCTCCGGCTCGTTGTGCCACACGTCCAGCACGGCGCCAGAAATGAGCCCCTTGCGGATCGCCTCTTTCAGCGCCGGTTCGTCCACCACGTCCCCGCGCGAGGCGTTGAAGAAAAACGGCTTCCGTTTCAGCCTGCGGAAGAAAGCCTCGTCCGCCATGTGCTCCGTCCGGTCCGGTCCGTATTCGGCGCCCCGCAGCGGCACGTGGAGCGTGATGAAATCCGCCTCGCGCTGAATCGTTTCGAGGTCGACGAAACCCGTCAGTTTCTCCCATCTCACCCGCGGCGGGTCGTTCAGGAGTACGTTCATGCCGAGCGCGGCGGCCGCGGCGGCGACCTTCGTGCCGACGTTTCCGCAGCCGATGATGCCGAGCGTCTTCCTCCTCAAATCCAAGCCGTGCCGGAGCGAGACGCGGAGCAGTGCCGAGGTCATGTACTGTGCCACGGACGCGGCGTTGCACCCGGCGGCGTTCTCCCACATGACCCCGTGCGTGCCGCACCAGTCGGTGTCGATGTGGTCGGTGCCGATGGTGGCGGTGGCGATGATCCCGACGCGGGAATGTTCGAGGAGCGCCGCGTCGCATTTCGTGCGCGTGCGGACGATGAGGGCGTCGGCGTCGCGCACGGTCTCCGGCGTGATTTCGCCGGGATCGAGGTAGCGCATGTCGGCGTACGGTTCGAAGACGCCCTCGAGATACGGGATTTTGGAGTCGGCGACGATGAGCATGGTCCGGTCCGCCTCAGAGGAAATACGGCAGGAGCAGGAAATACCGCCAGAGCGCGGCGGCTCCGACCGTGATGCCGATGCAGATGAGCGCGCGCCGCCAGCTCTTGAAGACGAACGACAGGATGACGAGCGGGATGCCCGCCGCGACGCAGATCACGCTCAGCGTGAGCCCGCTCGCGATCAGGAAATACGCGGTCGCCTTGGCGGAATGCGCGGCGGACTCCACGCCGGAGAATCCGCGCGAGACCAGCCAGTGACAGATGGCGGCGGCGATGCCGTCCAGCGCGAGCAGAAAAAGCACGGGAGAGATCAGCAGTGACAACAGAAATTTGAACATAGTCCGCGATCTTTCCCGTGTTTCGTTGGATGCCGGATGTGGAAAACCGGCTCAGTTTTCCTGCATGTAGTTCGGAGCGTCGCGCGTCATGATGATGTCGTGCGGATGCGCTTCCTTCAGGGCGGAGGGGCTGACGCGCGTGACTTTGGCGCGGGCGCGGAGCTCGGGGATGGTCCTGGTGCCGCAGTAGCCGAGGGAGTAGCGGAGACCGCCGATGAACTGGCAGAGGACCTCGCTGAGGGAGCCGCGGTAGGGGACCATGCCTTCGACGCCCTGCGGGACGATCTGCTTCACGTCGTCGGTGTCCTTCTGGCCGTAGCGTTCGCGGCTGCCCTTGGATTTCTGCATGGCGACGAGGCTGCCCATGCCGCGGTAGAGCACGTAGCGGCGGCCGTTGCGGAACGTCTTTTCGCCGGGGCCTTCGAGCGTGCCCGCGAGCACGGAGCCCATCATGACGCAGGAAGCGCCGACCGCGATGGCCTTCGGCACGTCGCCGGACTGCTTGATGCCGCCGTCCGCGATGATCGGGACTTCCTCGCCGATCGCCTTGTACGCCTCGTAGATGGCGGAGACCTGCGGCGTGCCGACGCCCGCGACCACGCGCGTGGTGCAGATGGAGCCGGGTCCGATGCCGACCTTCACCGCGTCGACGCCCGCGTCCAGCAGGGCCTTCGCGGCTTCGTACGTGGCGATGTTGCCCGCCACGACGTCGATGCCGGCGTATTTGTCCTTGATGTACTTCACGGTGTCGATCACGCCCTTGCTGTGGCCGTGTGCCGTGTCGATCACGAACGCGTCGACGCCCGCCTGCGCCAGCGCCTCGATGCGGTCCTCGTTGTACGGGCCGACCGCCGCCGCCACGCGCAGACGGTGCTCGGCGTCGCGGTTGTACGCAGGTTCCATGTTCTCGATGAGCGTGCGGACGTCGGTGAAACTGAAGAGGCCGGTGAGCTTGCCGTCCTTGTCGATGGTCGGGAGCTTGCCGACCTTGTTCTTCATCATGATCTGGAACGCGTCCTCCAGCGAGGGCGCGCCGTTGGCGTAGACCACGGGCTTGGTCATGACGTCGCGGATCGGGATGTCGAAGCTGGAGAGGAACTTGATGTCGCGGGCGGTGATGATGCCGACGAGCTTGCCGCCGCCGTCCACGATGGGGAAACCGGAGAACGAGAAGTTGTGCGCTTCCTTGTAGTTCAGCATCTCCTGCACGGTCTGGTCTTCGCGGAACGTGATCGGGGTCTTGATGAAGCCGTTGAGGTAGAATTTGACCTTGCGGACTTCCTCGGCCTGCGTCTGCACGTCGAGGTTCTTGTGGATCACGCCGATGCCGCCCTGCTTCGCCATGGCGATCGCCATTTCGGCTTCGGTAACGGTGTCCATGGCGGCGCTGACGAACGGGATGTTCAGCTTGATGTTGCGCGAAAACTTCGTGGAGATGTCGGTATCCGAGGGCAGGAAATCGGCATACTGGGTCAGGAGGGAGATGTCATCGAAAGTAAGGCTTTCGAACTTGAAGTTCGCCATGAAGGCGTCGATGTTTTGATTGCTCATAAGCTGCTCCGATCATTTGCGCCGGGCCGCGTCAGCACTTGGCAACGGCTTTGTTTTTCAATTACCATTTGCCAAAATAATATACTGCTTTTTTCTTTTTTTTCAACTTTAAAGCATTCTTTCCGTCCGTTTTTTTGCAAAAAAACATCCGCCCTCGCAAGGAAGACGGATGCCAAGGAGGACAAGTCCTCCACTCGGGTTGTGCCGGGCTTTGCTCCGGCACACGGCAAATGCCGTTTAGTCGGCAAAGAACAGCTGCATCTCGAACGGAACTGTTTTTTTGTTGTTGTTCTGGATGATAACCTCGATCATGTCCCCATTGACCGAATAACTGATATTGCAGTTTTCAGCCTTGAAATTCATCCTTCTGTATGACGAAAGAGTTACTGGAAAACTCAGTTCGAACGGTTTGGAAAGATTGGACCATTCCTTTCCATTGACGGTAACATCGGACGCGAATTTGCCGTCGAATGTAATACCGCCTCCGCCACTGTAACCCGAAGGTGCAGCATCAAAGACAAGATAGTACACTTGCGCTTTTCGAATACGAAATCCTGTTATCCGATCCACCGCCCCTTTAATAAAAACGCGGTCGCCATGAAGATAGTCCGGCGGGACGATATAGCTTGTATTCACACGAACATCCTGATGATTCATTCCGTTTGTCGATTCAATGGCATCAAGCGATATGGGATTCATTTTTGCCTTTTGATTCTTTGCAGCTATCTTGACGATGTAATAGGAACCCCTTCCTCCAAAAAGATTGTTAACGGATAACTCAAAACCGTTTTTACTCGCGTTAAGACTTGAATCAATCTCTTTGTAAAATTGTTTTGATCTCTCCACAATTGTAGCTTGTTCAAAATCCGGCGTAAAATCAAGCTCAAACGGCACATTTACGTCTTTCCATGAAATACCATTTACCTTCAATGTATTTGGATCATTTCCGCTTTCTTTTCGGTATTGAATCGTATTCCCTTCAAAAACAAAGATACCTTTCCCTCCAAAAACCCCTTCCAAAGTAATGATGACCTCCTCGGAATCAGCGGGTTTTGTTTCGGATTGAGCGAAAACGGCGAACGGGAGGCCGGCGAGCATAATCAAGCCAAGCGCCACGCCCCAAAGACGTTTGAATAGGTTCTGTTTCATGGTTCGCTCCTTGTGTTGCAGGTGGTACAGAGTGTGATCGTATTTTTTTCTGACTATTAGACGCGCGAAAAACGGAAATCTTAGCGGAAAAACATGTTTTTTTTAAAAAAAACGGAAAAAACATCGTCTACAGGAAAGTTTGAGGGAAAAAATATCCCGCCGCCGAAGTGAGGCCCCGGGGCGGGATAAAAACGAAAAAAAGGAACGGAATACGCTCAGAGGCCGAAGGGCTTGAGCTGTTCGGCGAGGGTGTCGTCGTCTTTGGACGCCTCGACCTGTTCGATCTGCCAGGTCTCGATGTGCTCGGCGAAATCGCCGGGTTCGACCGGAGCTTCCGGTCCGATGGACTCGACCTCAAGCATGCCGGGCTCGGTGTAAAATTCGGCGTTGCAGCCGTAATCGGTATACGGCGCGCCGTCGATGAACGGGAAATGCTTGATGAAGAGTTCGGCCCCGAACGCGTAGGCCGCCCAGCCGGGCTTGACGAGCGCGCCGAATTTCTGCTTGGTCGGATACGCGTCGTCCTGGCTCATGCGGATGAAGCGTTTGCCCCAGACGAAGCGCGGATCCGCCATGTTCGTGAACTGCCACAGCACGATCGGACGGCCCGCGGCGAAGGACTGGCCCGCGCCCGGTCCGTGCGGCACGAAGGGTTCCTGCGGGACGATGACCGTGCCGCCGGGGGCCATGACGGAGAGCGCCCACGTGGCGAACTTGACAGCCCACGGGCCGCGGTTCCAGATGCGGTGCGTGACCTTCACGAGGCTGCCGGAAGCCGGGAAGTCGATCACGATCTCCTTCTGGAGACGGGAGACGGTCTCGGTCTCGCAGGTCAGCGTGAGGCGGGAGCCGTCCCACTCGTACTTGACCGGCTGGACGTCCGGGTAATAGGTGCGCGTCCAGACTTCGGGCGCGTGCCACAGGCGGTGTCCGCCGTAGCTCTGCCAGGTGTCCTGCGAGACGTTCGCCATCTGGTCGTCGAAGTTCTTGAAGAAGTTCGCGCCGCCCTTGCGTTTGAACGAGAGGACGCGCGGTCCGAGGCCGACGGAGACGACAAGCTCGATGTCGCCGTTTTCAAGGAGAAGGCAGTCTTTCCAGCCTTTGTATTCGATGGTTTGGAGACTCATGGTCGGAGATTCCTTTCGTGGGTATGTGTAAGTGATGATTTGAGTTCAGGACTGAAGATGTTTCAGGGCTTTTTTCGCGATGTCGTGCCGATACTGCATGTTCTCCCAGGAGATCGGGGCGAGCGCCTCGTAGACGGCGTCGATCGCCGCCCGGATCGTCGGCGCGCTCTTCGACACGACCAGCACGCGGCCGCCCTTGTTCACGAACTTGCCGTCCTGCATGGCGGTCCCGGCGTGGAACACGACCGCGCCCTTCGCCTCGGCTTCCTCGATACCGGAAATGACATGACCCTTCACGATGGGTCCGGCGGGGTACTCGCCGGAGGCCAGCACCACGCAGACGCACGGATCGGGATTCCAGTCGAGTTTGACCTCGGCGAGACGTCCGGTCGCGGTCTTGTAGAGGGCGTCGGCGAGGCTGGAACGCAGGCGCGGGAGCACGGCCTCGGTTTCCGGGTCGCCGAAACGCACGTTGAACTCGAGTACCTTCGGGCCGTCCTTCGTGACCATGATCCCAGCGTAGATGAGGCCACGGTAGTCGAGGCCCTCCGCCTGAATTCCGGCGAGGAAGGGATCGAGCACCTTCTTCTGAACCTCCGCCATCAGGGCGTCGGTCACGACCGGGGCGGGCGAATACGCGCCCATGCCGCCGGTGTTCGGTCCCATGTCGCCGTCGAGCTGGCGCTTGTGGTCCTGCGAACTGGCGAGCGCGGTGATCGTCCTGCCGTCGACGAGCGCGAAAATGGAGGCTTCCTCGCCGACGAGGAGTTCCTCCAGCACGACGCGCGCGCCGGCTGCGCCGAACGCTCCGCTGAAACACGCGTCCACGGCGGCGAGCGCGTCGGCACGGTCCTTCGAGACGATCACGCCCTTGCCCGCGGCGAGTCCGTCCGCCTTCACGACAAGTTCGCGTCCGGCATCGTACTGGGCGTTCACGTAGGCGCGGGCGCCTGCGGCGTTGTCGAACGTGGCGAACGCGGCGGTCGGGATGCCGTATTTATCCATGAATTTCTTGGAGAAATCCTTGCTGCCTTCGAGCTGTGCGGCGGCCTTCGAGGGACCGAAGACCGGAATGCCTTTCGCCCTGATGAGGTCGGCCGCGCCGTCGCACAGGGGCGCTTCCGGGCCGATGACCACGAAGTCGATGCCGTTCGACGCGGCCCAGTCGGCAATGGCGGGCCAGTCGGAACCTGGGACGTCCGCCGGGCATTCGGCGATCTGGGCGATGCCGGGGCTGCCGGGGATGCACACCAGGCGTTTCGTTTCCGGGCTGAGCTTCAAACTGCGGCAGATCGCATGTTCGCGGCCGCCGCTTCCGAGCACGAGGATATTCATAATCGGGGGGTCTCCTTGAATGATTCGGGCGAAAAAGACGCCGTCATGTTTTTATAAAAAGAAACACGATAATCTACACGCGGAAACGGAAAATGTCAAGACCGCGCGTGTGGGAAACATCCGAAAAGAGGGAAACTGGCAACCGGGGATTATTCGCGTGGAGGGAACCAAAGGACACCCGCCTCCCGGAATGAGGAGGCGGGGATTGACTTCAATTCTTTGCTTTACGCCTGTACAACGCCGATGCGTTGACGAATATGCTTTCCGGCCTCAATTTCATCGACCATGCAAACGGCATAGTCCGCATAGGAAATGATGGATTCGCCTCGGCTGTTCAAGGTCAGCTCCTCACCACCTTGAATGTATTTGCCGGTACGTTCGCCATCCGCGCGGAAGTCTCCGGCAGGGCTGATGTACGTCCAAAGCACATCGTCACGTTTTCTGAGTTCGGCAAGAGCTTTTGCCATAGCGCCTGCGAGCGGCTTGTAGGAGTCGGGGAATTCCGGACTGTCAGTCAGCGTCATCGTGTGTTCCTTGTTCAGATACAAGCTGCCAGCGCCGCCCACGACAAGCAGACGTGTCTGGGTTCCGGCAAGCAGATCGCAGAGGTGTTTCAGCGTTGACGAATGCTGGTCGAGCGTTTCCGGCGTCCATGCACCGAACGCATCGACTACGGCATCGAATCCGGACAAGTCTTCTTTCGTCAGGTCGAAGATGTCGCGTTTGACATACTTGTCTGCCGGTGTGGTGTTCGTGTCCCGACGTCCGAAACACGTTACATCCATCCCTCTGGATACTGCCTCCGCGGCGATTTTCCGGGCAGCGCGACCATCTGCGGCAACGATTGCGATTTTCATGTTAGTCTCCTTGGTTTTGTGGTGGTTTGTATTTTGGCAACCATATTGGTTACAATTTGCGTTAAAAAATATTACTGCTCCCTGCGAAGGATATCGTCCGTGATTTCCGCAAGTGTTTGCTTTGCCAGTGAGGCTTCAAGCACTTGCTGTGCCGAGGAGACAGTTCCTTCCAATGCCTGCTGGATGTGTGCTCCGACGGGACATTTAGGGTTGGTCCTCTCGTGCATGTGGAACAGAGTAGTATCGGCGGCACCAACGGCATGATAGATGTCGAGCATCGTTATTTCATCTGCCGGACGAGCCAGAACAGCACCGCCATCAACTCCTCGTTCGACTTTGACAAGACCGGCTTGCGAAAGCATTTTCAGAAGACGACGAATGATCACCGGATTGGTGTTGACGCTTCCGGCGATAAACTTGGACGAACAGCGTTCCCCCTTCATGATGTGAAGCAGAGAAAGGATGTGTACTCCAACGGAGAATCTGGTCGATATCTGAAGCATGATGTTGTTGGGCTTGGATTAAATGATACCATATCGGTTTCATTTATAAATTTAGCACAGTTTTTCAATTTGTCAAGTGCTTTTTTGTTTTTTTTAAAACCGAAGCGTTCTGTACAGCCTTGTTGTATCAGATGTCGTTCACATGGTATTCGCCAACCGGGGAATCTACGCTTTTGCCGTCTGCTCCTGAAGCGGGAGGAAGAGCGAGAACGCCGCGCCGGTGGAGTCCGGTTCGGCGGGATCGAGCTGGAGCCAGCCCTTGTGCGAGATCAGGATGCCGTACGCCATGGAAAGCCCCATGCCGGTGCCCTGCCCGACCGGCTTCGTGGTGAAGAATGGCTCGAAAATGCGCGCGCGGAGATCGTCCGGCACGCCTGGGCCGGAATCCTTGATGCGGATCACGCAGTAACGGGCGTCCGGGGAGACGTCGGCGTCCGGCGGCGGGAGCGGATCGACGCCGAGCGCGGCAGGCGTACCGAGAGAAATGGTAATGCGGCGGTCGTGTTCGGGTATCTTCCGCACGGCGTCGCGGGCGTTCATGAGCAGGTTCAGGATGACCTGCTGGAGCTGGACGGAGTCGCCGCGGACGATCAGCGGAGCGTCGGCGCCGCCGGACATGCCTTTTTTCGGCAGGTCGAGCTTGAAGTCAATGCCCGCGGCGGACGGCAGGAACATCGCGGCGGAGGTGTTCAGGAACGAGGCGAGGTCGATTTCCGAGGCGGTGAAGTTGCCGCGCCGGGCGAATCCGAGCAAATCGCGCGTGAGCGTGGCGGCGCGTTCCGTGATGGTGTCGATGACCTCGATATGACGGCGGGCGTTCTCCTCGCGGACGGGGTACATGTACTTGATGAGGTCGAGGTGTCCCTGGATCGCCTGAAGGAAGTTGTTGAAATCGTGCGCGATGCCGCCCGCGAGCTCGCCGATGGATTCGAGACGCTGCCGGTGGAACGTCTGTTCGCGCCAGATTTCGCGTTCGCGTTCGAGCCGCGTCCGCTCGGTCACGTCTCGCCCGTGGACCAGCACCATCGGGGTCTCGTCGATCACGACGCGGTTGATGGCGAGTTCGAGGATGCGATCCGTGCCGGGCGGCGTGGCGGTGTAGCGCGCTTCGGGTTCCGCCAGCAGTGCGTCCCACTTTTCCCCTTCGATCCCGGCGAGTTCGGGGAACGACTTGTCCTTGAGCCCGTCGGCGGAGATGCGGAATATGGCGGCAGCGGAATCGTTCACCTCGGAAATATTGCCGTTCTGGTCGGTCAGGAAGATGCATGCGACGGCGTTGCGGAACAGCACGCGGTAGCGTTCCTCGGTGTCGCGCAGCGTCTTTTCCAGTTCGACGCGTTTGCCGTAGTTGCCGAAGAACGCGATGACGATGTCGAGCGCGCCGCGTCCCTCGCCGGGCAGTTCGTAGCGGATGCGCGAGATGTAGAACGTGATAATAACGCTAAGCCACAGCACCATGAGCGTCTTGTAGAGATAGGACGCCTCAAGGTCGAGCCACCAGTCCGGGCGTCCCCAGCGGTACACGGCGGAGAACACCAGCGCGTCGCTCAGCTGAACGGCGATGAGCGAGGCGGCGACGCAGAGGAAGAGGTTGATGCGGCGGTTGCGGAGCCCCTGATAAAAGATCGGGATCAGGAAGATGTCGACCGTGAACGACAGCACGTTGGCGGCCATCACGCGCAGACTGCTGCGCATCATGGCGGCGAACGCCACGGGGAGCTGGTCGGACGCGGCGTCCTGCGGCGGGATCATCTCCGCCTGCGTCACGGTGAGGTGCGCCAGGTAGAGATACAGCGCCAGCGAGATCATCAGTCCGATGATCACACGCTGCGCCGACAGCGTGCCGTCGGCGATGTAGATGACCGCGAGGATGCCCAGGAACGGCAGCATGAGCACGCCGGAGGACAAAGGGATGTCGAACCCGGAATACCCCGTGACGATCGTGATGCCGCCCGCGCCCGCGAACTGCGTGAATCCGAAGAGCAGTCCCATCGCCACGTAGGACGCCGGAGCGCCGAGCTGTTTTTTCAGTCCGTGAAGCAGCAGGAGCGTCACGAAAAGGAAGGTCATTTCGAGAACGGCCAGTGCGATGCTGAAAAACGTGGTGTCCATGTCTGCTCGGTCTGAGGCGGGTTATGCGATGCGGCGTCCGTTTTGTTGTGAGGTCAGGTCAGTTCTCCGGTTCGGTCTCTTCGGCGGCCTCTGGTCCATGAAGGCGTTCGCGGAAACGTTCGGCGCGGTATTTGCCGCGTTCCATCGGCGACAGCGCCATGTTCATGCGGCAGCAGAGGTGCGCGGGCTGACATTCGAGCAGAAGTTCCGCCCAGTCCTGCCGCGTGAAATCCCGGAAGACGCCGGAATCCGCGCCGAGCTTCATGATGGAGAGAGCATCAAGCGCTTCCGAGGTCGGGATGAGGTAATTGTTGCGGAGCAGTCCGTAGGCGCGGCCGCAGGCGTTCAGGAACAGCAGTTTCTGGCGGCTTATGAGGTCGGCGCGGGTACGTTCCTCCTCGCGGGAGATGGCCGTGACGACCTCCGTCATGCGGAGCCCCAGGTCCTCCTCACGTTCGCCCAGCGTGGTGCGGTTCGAGATGAGGAAGAGGTTTCCGGCGGGCTTCCCGTCGACCGGAAAATACGGCGCGGCGGTCAGTCCGGCGTCTTCCAGGCGTTCGAGGATGCGTTTGCGGCGGCCGGAGAGTCCGAGCGCGGGCAAGTGGACCAGGAATGTGATCTTGAGGCCGGTCCCGACGAGCGCGGGCGCGCAGGTCAGGTAGCCGTAGCGCGGGTGAAACGCGAACCGGAGATGGCGTGCGAGCGCGGATTCGAGTTCGGACATACGGTTCCACGTCTCGCGGAACGCCGATCCCGGCGCGGTCATGTGAAGCCAGATGTGGTCGTCGCCGTTCAGCAGGACCGAGGTCGACCCGTCCTCGGCGCAGACGAAGACGCGGCAGGCGGCGATGTCCGTCTGAGAACGGTCCATCAGCTCGCGTTCCACGAGCAGGTCGCGGTCGGACGTGGTCAGGAGTTCGTGCTTGATCTGGAACATGCTCGGAAGCAGACTGTGCACGTCCTCGTGATGCATGGCGGCGAGCGTGAGCTCGGCGACCGATTCCAGGATGTTCGCGGAAGCCGTCGCGGGGAACTGGAACCCCTCGATATTGCGCGAAAGCGAGAGGAATGTGGAGAGGATGGGCCCCTGCCCGATGAAGACCGGGCCTTTGCTTGCGAGGTGGCGGATGCGCGGATGGAAGATCATGAGCTTTTCCTCCTTCCGCGGGCACGCGTTTTCTTCGGCGGCGTTTCAGGCGCGGATTCGTCCGGGATGAGCTCGGCGGAGCTGAGTTCGGTCTCGATCGCGGCGATCTTGTCGCGGATCTCGGCAGCCAGCTCGAATTCCTCGCGCCGGACGGATTCGTCGAGGCTCTTGCGAAGGCGTTCGAGTTCGCGGCGGAGATTGATGCGTTCGGAGACCGCCGGATCGTGCCACTGCTCGACCGTTTCCGGCGGCGTCTTGCCGCAATGCACGCTGCCGTGCTGGTTCAGCTCGATGTCCTCCAGAAGGACCTGGCTGAACTGCTCGTAGCAGGTGGCGCACCCGACCTTGCCGTTCTTCTTGTATGCGTGCCAGCTCGCGCCGCAGACGTCGCACTGGAGATCCTGCGCTTCCTCTTCCTGCTGTTTTTTCTGGTCGAAAAGCTCGGCGAGCTTCAGGTCGGCACTGTTCGCGATCGCCTGCGTGAGGCGCTCGAGCATCTCGTGAAAATGAGAATTGACGGCGTTCCCCTCGGCCAGATTGCGCTTTTTGGCGCATTCGGCGCAGATGTGGAGGGTGTTGGTCTCGCCGTTGACGATTTCCTGTATGTGAATGGTGGCCGGATTGGCCTTGCAGATCTGACATAACATCATAGCTTGCTCCGTGTTCTTTCTGTTTTATATCTCATGGAGTCGGAAAACAATGTATCACGCGGGAGGACGGATTGCAAACCGAGGAACAAAAAAAGTCTGAAAAAGCCTCCGCCTCTCCTTTTCGAGCTATATACTCGGCGCTCCTCATTTGTCTGCTCGAATTACACTTTTTTCAATCGTTTTATGCCATCGGGTTTCCGCGCCGAAAAACACGAAAATGATTTGCATTTTGCGCGGGCGCGTGATATAGTAGATGCGTGAACTGCAACGGCGGCCGCTTTGCTTTGCAAAGAGGAAAGTCCGGACTCCACAGGGCAGGAAGTCCTTCTTCAAGAAGGATGTCGCGGGGGCAACCCCGCGGGAAGGAAAGCGCAACAGAGATCCGGGCCGCATGGCAAGCCCCTTCCGGAGCAAGGCCAAATAGGGGACGATGCCGCTGCCCGCGGCGTTATCAGTTCCGGGTTCTGGCCGCTTAGACAGATGGTCGCCACCGCGGAAACGCGGAGACAGAATCCGGCTTATGTTGCAGTTCGCTTTTTCGGACCGAAACGCTATGAAAATCGTATCACTCATAACAGATCTGGATCCGGCCGGGGCGGAACGCGTCCTGACCGATCTCGTGTGCAGCCTGATCGCCCGCGGACACACGTGCGACGTGCTGTCGCTGATGGCGCCGCCACAGGACGACTCCCTCGTGGACGCGCTTCAGACGGCCGGGGCGCGCGTGGCGTTTTTGAACGCGACCAAGCTCGATTTCTTCGTGCTGCCGTTCCTGGTGCGGTACGCGCTCCAGCGCCTGGAGCCGGAGATCGTCCACTCGCACATGATGCACGCCAATCTGCTGGCGCGTTTCGCGCTCGCCGGCAGCGGGATCCCGCTCGTGAATACGATCCATATCGCCGACCGCCGCCGCACGCAGGGATTCTACTTCATGCTGGACCGCATGTCGGTCCGGCACGCGAGCGCGCTGACCGCGGTATCCAAGGCCGCGCTGCGCTTCCATTCCGCCGTCTGCCGCATCCCGCGGAAGAGATTCCGCGTGGTGTACAACGGCTGCGACCCGGTGGAGCCCGCCACGCCGGAGGAATGCCGCGATTTCCGCAAGTGGTGCATGATGGAGGACTGCACGAAAGTGATCGGGTCCGTGGGCAGGCTCGACAGGCAGAAGGGCTACGACCTGCTGTTCGACCGTATGAAGGCGCTGTCCGACCGCGTGCCCGAGGGGGAACGCTGGGGCGTCGTCATCATCGGCGACGGCCCGGAACGCGACGACCTGGAACGCCGCGTACGGGAAATGCGCTTCCCGAACCTCACATTCGCGCTGCCGGGATACCGTTCGGACGCGCGCAGCCTGATGGCCGCGTTCGATGTCATGGTGGTGCCGTCCCGCTACGAAGGCTACGGCCTCACGCTCACCGAGGCCATGACGCTCGGCATCCCCGTGGTCACCTCCACCGCCGATTCGCTCCCCGAACTCTGCGAACAGTACAGGGACGGGTTTGCGCAATGCATCGATTTCAACAACGACCCGGACGGAATCCGGCTGGCGAAAGCGCTGTCCGAAGCGGCCGGCGCGGGCCGCTCCAAGCCATTCGTGTTGTGTTCCGTCGCGCACATGGTCGATGAATACGAACAAATCTACAACGAACTGACAGGCAATTAAGACAGGAGACACGCTCCCATGCTTCAGATCCTCGCCGCCACCACGAACAAACACAAGATCCAGGAATTCCAGGCCATGCTCAACGCTTCGGCCGATTCCGGACGCGTCTGCATCACTTCTCCCGACACGATTAAAGGCTTCCCCGAGATCGTCGAAAACGGCAAGTCCTTCGAGGAGAACGCCCGCATCAAGGCGGGCGCAGCGGCGCGTTACGCCGACATGGCCGCGTTCGCCGACGATTCCGGGCTGGAGGTGAAGGCGCTGGGCGGCGCGCCGGGCATCTACTCCGCGCGCTACGCCGGGGAGAACACCTCCTACCCCGAAAAGATGGCGAAACTCCTTGCCGAGCTGAAAAACTTCGACGACCGCCGCGCCCGCTTCGTCTGCGTGATCGCACTCGCCTACCGCGGCGACATCGTGGAGACGTTCCGCGGCGAAGTGACCGGCACGATCGCGCCCGAACCGCGCGGGACCGAGGGGTTCGGCTACGACCCGATCTTCATCCCGGACGGCTACGACAAAACGTTCGGCGAGCTCGGCGAAGAAGTCAAGAGCAAGCTCAGCCACCGCGCCCGCGCGTTCGCGCTGGCCGCCGATTTCGTGCACCGCGAACTTCAGACCATGGACGACTTCGAATTCGTATGATGAAACTCCGCACAGCAATCGTGTTCTGCTGCGCCGCGCTCCTGACGGCGGGGCTCTTCCTGCTCCCCGCGCCCGCCGGAGCCAAGGACGGCGAGCTGCGTTTCGACGGGCGCCCGAAGGTCGGCGAACCGTACGTGATCTCCGTGAACACGCGGCAGGTGCGCACCTACCGGATGAAGCTGGTCGGCATCAACAACCCGCCGCGCCGCCGCGAGACGCACGACATCCACGCGGTCGGCGAGCTCGTCTACCAGTCGCTCGACCCGCTCGTGATCCAGTTCAAGGTTGAGGTCCTGAACCAGACTGTCGATGGCGTGAAGACCGACTACGCACCGCTCGCGGGCATGACCGCCATCGTCCGGTCGTCCGGCGTGAACCTGCGGGATATCCCCCTCGGCACGGACGAGGATGCGGCGGAATCCGTGCTCGGAGGCGGTTCCGCATCGAGTGCTTCCGACACGAAGAAAAAGACCACGAAGGAGATCCGCGAGATGCTCCCCGGCGCGCGCCGTCTGATCGCGTCCATGTTCTCCGCGCCGCTGGATCATCCGGAGGAATACCTCGGCAAGTCGCGCAAGGTCAAGCCGGGCGAGAAATGGACCGCCTCCGCGAAGCCGATGCTGGAGGCGATCAAGGCGAACGGGCTGGAGCTCGCCGAGGACAAAGTCACGGCGACCGCGACCTACAACAACCCCTCGAAATTCTACGAGGGGAACATCCTCGCTCAAAACGTCTTCTTTCTGGCCGAATCCGCCAACATCCCCGGCTACGATTTCAAGCTCGAAGTGCATTTCCAGTTCCCCGACGACGGCGACGATCCGCCGTTCCGCGTGGAACGTTCCGCCACGGAGGTCGTGAACCGCGCGATCCCTGAGGGCGTACCCGGTTTTTCCGGGTCCGTGATGGACTGCGTGACGACCGTCCAGAGCGACGTCGCCATGATCCGGAAGTCCAAGATGAAGGCGAAGAAAAAGAACTGGTTCCTCGACCTGTTCGACTGAAAAACGCGCCGCTTCAAAAATGATTCGGCCTGAAGGGGGAATGAGGAATCAGTGTGGTATGCCCCGGATCAGTCGTCCTGGCCTGTCTCCGCGCCGTGGCTGCGGCGCTTCATGGAAAGCAGGGCGAATCCGCCCGCGATGACCTCTCTCTGCACGATCACGTCGTGCGGAAGCTGCAGGCACACGTTCGCAAAATTCCAGATCGCCTTCACGCCGCACTGCACCAGCTCGTCGGCGACCATCTGGGCGGTAGACGACGGCACGCAGATGATCCCGATGTCCGGCGGCGCGGGCGTCAGGTATTCGCGCATCTTCCGCACATCCAGCACCTCGTGCGCGTGGATCAGCATCCCGTGCTTGCGGGAGTCCGCGTCGAACACATACGTGAACCGCAGGCCGTATTCCGCGAATTCCTCGTAACCGAGCAGGGCGCTGCCGAGCGAGCCCGCGCCGACGAGGCACGCCGTGGTGCGTTCGTCCCAGCCGACGAACCGCCGCAGAGATGCGATCAGCTCCACCGTCTTGAACCCGACGCCGGGCGTCCCCTGGATGCCGGTCAGCTCAAAGTCCTTCCGCACGATGATCGGGTCGAGCCCCATATAGTCCGCCAGTTTGGACGTCGACACGAACTGTTCCCCGGCCGCCTGCATGAGCATGAGCTTGTGCAGATAGGTCGGCATGCGCCGGATGGCGGGCGTGTTCAGGACTTTGTGTTTTCCCATGACTGGCTCCGTTCGCGGGGGTGAAAGAATTTCATTACTATACCACGTTTTCGCCCGAAATCAAGTTTTTCCGCCGTTTTTCCGCGAAAACGCCCACTCCCGCCCCGTCTCAAACATCAGCTTCAGGGGGGGGCCAGCCTTCAGCAGGAAGCCGGGCATGAAAAAACCGTCCGGGCCGGGAGGGCTCGAACGGTTGAAGTAACAGAAGAATCTGTTGCGGAACAGATGAACTGTCAGACTTAGCGGGCGTAGTATTCGACCACGCGCATGGATTCGACGGAGAACGGAATCGCGTCGATGGTGGGAAGGCTGACGAGCTTGATCTTGAGCTGTTCCTTGTCGACCTCGAAATAGGCCGGAGCTTCGGCGGTGACGGCCTTGGCGATCTCGGCGATCTTCGGGGACTTTTCGGCGTTGATGGAGATGACCTGGCCGGGCTTCACGATGTAGGAGGCGCGGTCGACGATCTTGCCGTCAACGAGGATGTGGCGGTGGCTGACGAACTGCTTGGCCGCGAAGATGGTGGGCGCGAAACCGGCGTGGTAGACGATGCTGTCGAGGCGGGTTTCGATGCGCTGCATCATGATTTCGTTGGTCTTGCCTTCAATGCGCTTGGCGTAGAGGTACGCGGCGCGGAGCTGGCTTTCGGTGAGCGCGTAGTGGGCTCTGAGTTTCTGCTTTTCGAGCATCATTTCGCCGTAGGCCGTGAGTTTTTTGCGGTGTGCGTTCTTGCCCTGGAGACCGGCGGCGTAGGTGCGGGCGCGGCCCTTGACGGTGGGGCAGTTCGGCATGTTCCAGATGCAGTAGCCGATGCGGCGGCAGATTTTGTGTTTCGCTTGACCTTGTTTCATCCCATGTGTCCTTTCTCAAAAGGGTTAATTATGCTGTACGGCAGGCGTCAAGCTCCAGTAAACCGGGGGCCGACCGCACAAAACGAGTTATATAATATACTGCATCATCAGGAAAAGTCAAACCGGAATCGGAAAAAAGCCGCGGCCCGCCTGAAAGAAACCCTGAAAGAAACCTTGAAAACTGCTTGCATTTTCAAAAATCAAAGATAGATTATGTTGATGAACCGCTTACTATGTCCCGGCGCATCGCGGAATGTTCCCGGATCCGGAGTCACATTCCGGACCGCCCCGAACATGACCGGCGCGCCCGGACGGATCGAACCGAACGCAAACAAAGACGGGATATCATGAGACAATCGCGAAAATTGAAGATATTGGGACTGGGAATCATCCTGACGGCCCTGTTGTTCACCAGCGTCTTTTCCCAGGAACAGACCTCCTCTCCCCAGGAAAGCACCGTCACCGTCGAAGCGCAGGCCGTCGGGAAGCTGACCCCGAAACAGCCGTCCGCCGTCTCAACAGGCATCGAAGCGGACGCAAGCCGCAGCGCAACCGGTGCAAAAAAGAGGCCGGCCAACATTTCCGAATTGACCGTCTTCGTCAGGGAATCATTGAGGGAACACCCAGTTACGACCAATCTGTGGCTTGCCGGGGCGCTGCTCGCCATTATCCTGATCAACCTGGCCATACGGCAGTTTTTCCTGTACGGGCTGAAGCTCGCGTTCAACAAGCTCCCGCTGCACAACGCCGAGTACAAAAAACAGATGTACGCGACCGCCTCGCGTCTGGCATTCATCGTGCCGATCGTGGTGGTGTACCTGATCCTGGAATCGGTGAACGTCAACCCGGAGAACCTGGTCGTCACCCGCAAGATCTGCATGGCGCTCACGCTCATCTGCGCGGTGTCCGCTGTCATCAGTCTCCTGAACATCCTGGACATCTGGTACCTCAAACATTCCAGCACGCACGATCACTCCATCAAAGGCGGCATCCAGCTGATCCAGTTGTTCGCCGTGCTTGTGACGATCATCATGATCGCGTCCATCCTTATGAACAAGAGCCCGGTGATGCTGCTCTCCGGCCTCGGCGCGGTGCTCGCGGTGCTGATCCTGATCTTCCAGGACACGATCCTGGCGCTGGTCTCCGGGATCCAGCTCAGCACGAACCACATGATCCGGCTCGGCGACTGGATCGAGCTGCCGTCGGAGAACGTAGACGGCGTGATCATCGACATCGCCCTGCACACGGTGAAGGTGCAGAACTGGGACATGACCATCGTGACCGTGCCGACGCGCAAGCTGACCGTGGAGACGTTCATCAACTGGCGCGGCATCACCGAGGCGGGCGGCCGCCGCATCAAGCGTTCGCTGCGCATCGACATGCGGAGCATCCGGTTCCTCAATGACGACGAGATCGCGCGTCTGGACGAATTCGTGCTGCTGGACGACTATCTGAACGAGAAACGGCAGGAAATCGAGGAGTGGAACCGCGCGATGGCGGAGAAAGGCGCGAAGCCGATCAACAGCCGCCGCATTACCAACATCGGGACGTTCCGCATCTACATCGCCAAATACCTGCGTTCCCTGAAGTCGATCAACCCCGACCTGACCCTGCTCGTGCGGCAGCTTCAGCCGGACTCCACCGGACTGCCGATCGAGATCTACTGCTTCACGAAAACAACCGACTGGATCGAATACGAGCGGATCCAGTCGGACATCTTCGACCATCTGCTGGCGATCCTGCCGGTCTTCGGGCTGAGGGTGTTCCAGGAATGCAGCGACATCTACCAGCTGACGGGCGACGGCAGGAAGGCCGGCGGCGTGATCCCGCAGGAAACTTACACCTCGCCGGATGATTCCGCCACGCGCAAACGGCGCAAGGGCGCGGACGGCGAAAAAAGCTGAATTCCTCCTGAACTATCTTGAAAAAAAGGGGAAAGCATGGTAGATTATTAGACGCATCTTTCTTTTTGTTTTGAGGATGCGCCCGTTCCCCCGCCCCCACGTAAAAGCATGATGGAGAAACAATGCTGAACACCCTGCACGACATCCTGGATTTCCGGCGGCTGCCGATGATCGCGGCCGCCAACCGGTCCCTGCTGTGGCAGTTCGTGAAACGCAGCGTGTCGGCACGGTACAAAGGATCGGTGCTGGGGCTGTTCTGGAGCTTCGTCCACCCGATGATGATGCTCTGCGTCTACACGTTCGTTTTCAGCGTGGTATTCAAATCCCGCTGGGGCATCGACACGGGCGGCGGACGCGGCGCGTTCGCGATCATCATGTTCTGCGGACTCGCCCTGTTCAACATCTTCTCCGAGGCGGTGAATCTGAACTGCGGGATCGTGGTGGGGAATCCCAACCTGGTGAAGAAGGTGATCTTCCCGCTGGAAATCCTGCCGCTGTCGCAGACGATCGCGTCGTTCGCCGTGGGCATGGTCTGGTTCTTTCTGCTGTTTCTCGGCGCGGTGTTCGTGTTCGGCAAACTCAGCTTCACGATGCTGCTCCTGCCGCTGATCCTGCTTCCGCTGTTTCTGTTCACGCTGGGCGTCTCGTTTTTTGTTTCCTCGCTCAGCGTGTTTGTCCGCGACACGCCGTATCTGGTGGGCGTGCTGCTTCAGATCCTGTTTTTCATGACGCCGATCTTCTACCCGATCGCGGCGATTCCGGAACGTTTCCGCTGGCCGCTCCAGCTGAACCCCCTGACGGTCCTGATCGAGGAGGCGCGGAAGGTGTTCCTGTACGGCGAACTGCCGGACTGGCGGTTCCTCGGCGCGGCGTTTCTGATCTCGCTCCTGGTGCTTCATCTGGGGTTCCTGTGGTTCCACAAGACGAAGAAAGGGTTCGCCGATGTCCTCTGACGACGTGGTCCTGCGCATCCGGCACGTCTCGAAACGGTTCGAGATCTACGACAAGCCCCGCCACCGCCTGCAGCAGATGCTGTTCGGGCGCTGGAGGACGTATTTCCGCGAATTCTGGGCTCTGCGCGACATTGATTTCGAGGTGAGGAAAGGTGAATGTGTCGGCATCATCGGGCGGAACGGCGCGGGGAAATCGACCCTGCTTCAGATCGTGACGGGCACGCTCCAGCCGACGGAGGGGACCGTGGAGCGGCACGGACGGATCGCGGCCCTGCTCGAGCTCGGCAGCGGATTCAATCCCGAGTTCACCGGACGCGAAAACGTGTACATGAACGCGGCGATCCTGGGACTTACGAAGGCCGAGACCGACGCGAAGTACGACGACATCGTCGCATTCGCGGATATCGGCGAGTTCATTGACCAGCCGGTGAAGACGTATTCCTCCGGCATGATGGTGCGCCTGGCGTTCGCCGTGAACGCGTTCGTCGACCCGGACATCCTGATCGTGGACGAGGCGCTCGCGGTCGGCGACATCGGATTTCAGGCGAAATGCTACGCGCGAATCCGAAAACTGCTGGAAGAAAACCGCACGATCCTGTTTGTTACGCATGACATGGCAAGCCTTGTCCGTTACTGTTCGGTCGCGTACCTGCTGGAAAATGGACAATGCATTGCATCCGGAATGCCGAACGACATTGTGAACGATTATAAAATCCGCATGGCGCGCGATGTTTCGGCTGTTTCCCTGGACAGGGATGATTACGCAACGCAATCGTCTGTTCAAACGATCCGGAAACCGGGACTTGATTTCTCAAAAGACCGGCTGGAGTATGGGGACCACAAGGCGGAAATCAAATCGTTCCGAATCCTGGACAAGGACGGGAATCTGACAACTGAGCTGATCGGAAGTTCCGAATATTCGCTCCAGGTCGATTTGATCGCGCACGAAAGGATCGTCAATCCGATTGTCGCGTTTACGATCCGGGATGCCGGCAACGTGGAATTATGCGGGACCAATACGGGCAATGAGAACGTGGATATTCCGCCATGGGAGCCGGGGACGGAACATCAGGTGGAATTCCGGTTCAAGCCGGCCTTGCAGACAAAGGAATATCTGCTCATGCTGGGCTGTACGGAATACATGGACGGTGGACTTGCGGTTCACCACCGTCTTTATGACGTCTGTGCGCTGAGAGTGGAGAATATCAAAAAGTTCACCGGGCAATTCGCGATTCCCGTCACAACCTCATATCGAAAGCTGAAATAATGAACGCTTATTCCATGCAGCAGGGCATTTTTGTCAGAGAAAACGCCGGTTCTTTCGGGTACAACGATGGAGACTCCGTCGAGGAGAACCTGCGGAACCTGATCCACAATGCGTCGGACCGGAGCGTCTATTCCGGGGAGCTTGCTTCCAGCATTACGGACTGGCCGACTCTGTACCACCTCTCTCCGCAGAGAAGCGCCCTGCTTGTTCCCTTCATAAAGCACATCAAAGGGAAAAAAGTCCTGGAAATCGGCTGCGGACTCGGCGCAATTACAAGAGCCCTTGCCGAATTCGGCGCGAATGTCACGGCGCTGGACGGGAGTTTCCGCCGGGTGTCGATCGCCGCGGAGCGATGCGGGGATTTCCCCGAAGTAAAGTTCTACTGCGACAACTTCGAGGATTTCGAGCTGGATGAGAAATTCGATCTCGTGACACTGATCGGTGTGCTGGAGTACGCCGCCATGTTTTTCAAGGCGGACCATCCCTGTGAAGCGATGCTGAAAAAGGCGAAATCGTTTCTCAGGCCGGGCGGCCGTCTGCTGCTCGCCATCGAAAACAAGCTCGGGATCAAATATTTCAACAATGCGCCGGAAGATCATGTGGACGTGCCTTTTTACGGGATTCAGGGGCTGTATGAGGAAAAAGGCGTCCGCACCTACGGGAAAAAAGAGCTTTCGGCTCTTTTGAAGAATGCCGGTTATGACAAGTTCAGTTTCCATTATCCTTTCCCGGATTATAAACTTCCGACCCTGTATCTCCATCCGGCGGCTTTTTCCGCGCCGGGGCTGAATGTCCCGGATCTGCTCCATCGGAACATGCCACGCCGCGGCCTCGGAGAAGATCTTTTTTACGAGGAGACCGTGGCGGGCAGTCTGTATCAAAATGGACTTCTTGAGGATTTCGCAAATTCATTCGTCGTTTTGACCGGAGAGCCGGACGAAGCCATGGATGATGTATGTGCGACACGGATTTCTCCGGACCGCAAAAAAGAAACGGCTTCCGTTGTTCAAATCGTCAAAGACGGGCGTGGGTTCACTGTTTCCCGCTCCACGGCAACCGGATTTATCCTGGGGGACGAAACCGCCCGGAAGCGCCATCCGTATTTGGAAGGAGAGCTCTTCTCCTCCCGTTTGCAGAAACAGTTTGCCCGGAAGTGTTGCGGTCTGGATGATCTGGCCAACGGGTTTTCACCATGGGTGGACTTCCTGAAAGAGCATCGTATCCCCGGAACGGAGACTTTGCCGCCGGGATATTGGGATTGTACGCCGTTCAATCTTCTTGTTCAGGACACAAAGCTCGTTTTCTTCGATCAGGAAGTTCCCGTGAAAGAAGCGCCGGTTCCCATTGCGTTCGTAATCTTCCGGGGAATCCTTTACACGCTCGGGGATCTTTCTTTTTTGAACCTTAAGTCTGGACTCCCGCGGCATGCCCTGTCTTTGACGAAGACAATCACGAATGCATTCGGATTCACGATCGGAGCCGGTGATTTCCTCGCGGAGGAGTATGAAATCCAAAAGTGCAAGGTATTGCGTGTGCCTTCCGATTTCGAGCTGTACCGGAGTAATATCGACCGGATGGTGTTTCCGAGGCAGCAGAACGACGAACTGAACGATGTCCGGCAGAGGGAGTCGCGGCAGCAGGAGCGCCTGGATGCGATGCAGCAGCAGGTGATCATGATCCAGCAGAAGAACCTGGAACTGTACTCCTCCAATTTCTTCCGGGCGTTCAACAGACTGCATGATCTCTACGTCAAGCTGTTCCCCCGCGAATCCAAACGCGGCAAGGTCGTCCAGACACTCGTCACGTTCGGAATCAATCTGTATCGGGCGCTGAAGAAAGGCAGAAGAGTCAACCTGAACGAATGCAGGGATTACAGCATCCCCTACCAGGACAAATACCCGTTCAAACAGAACACCTCGAAGAAACTGACCGTTCCGCTCTGCGACAACCCCAGGCTCAGCATCGTCATTCCCGTTTACAATCAGTTCGTCTATACGTATTCCTGCGTGAAATCCGTCATCGAGAACTGCAAGGGCATCCCGTACGAGATCATCATCGCGGACGACTGCTCCACGGACGAAACAAAGGATATTGCGGACCGTATTTCGAACGTAAAAGTGTGCAGGACCGAGCAGAATGTCCGGTTCCTCCTGAACTGCAACCATGCCGCGGAATCGGCGAAGGGCGAGTTCATCCTGTTCCTGAACAACGACACGGTCGTCCATCCCGGCTGGCTTTCCGCGCTCGTCGAAACAATGGACAGGGATCCCAAAGCCGGCATCGTCGGGGCGAAACTCGTATATCCGTCCGGGAAACTTCAGGAAGCGGGCGGCATCATATTCCGGGACGCTTCTGGCTGGAATTACGGCAACGGGGACAACCCGGACGCACCGGAGTACAATTACCTGAAGGAATGCGACTACACCTCGGGTGCGTCCCTCATGATCCGCACGACGCTCTGGAAGGAGATCGGCGGCTTCGACAAACGGTTCGTCCCGTCCTATTACGAGGACACCGACCTGTGCTTCGAAGCGCGGCGGCACGGATACAAGGTCATCTACCAGCCGAAAGCCGTGGTCACCCATTTCGAGGGAAGATCGAACGGCACGGACGTCTCCGGCGGCCTCAAGAAATACCAGGTCGACAATCAGGTCAAATTCGCGGACAAGTGGAAAGAGGTCCTTGCGGAACACTGCATAAACGGCGACAATGCTTTTACCGCCCGCGACCGCAGCTCGAAAAAACAGCACATCTTCATGCTGGACCACTACGTCCCGACGTTCGACAAGGACGCCGGCAGCAGACAGATGTACTGCTACATCTCGATCCTGCAAAAGCACGGCTACATGATCCATCTGCTCGGGGACAACCGGCTTCACGACGAACCCTACACCGGAGCGTTCCAGCAGCTCGGCGTGGAGGTCCTGTACGGCGCATGGTACGCTCCGAGGGAACTGATGAACTGGTTCCGGAAAAACAACGGATTCCTGGATTACGCGTTTTTGAACCGGGCGCATATCGCCTGCGACTATTTCCCGATTATCCGAAGATATCCGGACATCAAACTCGTTTACTACGGGCACGACGTGGGGCATATCCGGCTTCAGCGCGAGTACGAAGTCACCGGGGACAAAAACCTCCTTTCCGAGATCAGTTCGTCGAAAGTCCAGGAACTGGCACTTTATTCCTCCTCGGACGCCGTCATGTGCGTCGGCGACTTCGAATGCTCGTACCTGAAGAAAAACGTGCCGGACATCCCGGTCTACAACATGCCCATTTTCGTGTATGACCATTTCCCGGAAACCTGCGAACCGTTCGAAAACCGGAAGGACATCCTCTTCGTCGGCGGTTTCAATCACAGGCCGAACAAGGACGGCGTACTGTGGTTCGTCAGGGAGGTCCTGCCCTCCGTAATCGAACGCATTCCGGACGTCAGGTTCCATATCGCCGGAAGCAATATGCCGGACGAGCTGAAAAAGATGGCGGGGGAACACATCGTGATCGAAGGATTCGTCTCTGACGAAAAACTGGAGTATCTGTACCGTTCCAGCCGGATCGTCGTGGCTCCGCTCAGATTCGGGGCCGGGGTCAAGGGCAAGATCATCGAAGCCCTGTACAACAGGAGCGCGGTCGTCACCACGTCGATCGGCGCGGAGGGCATCCCCTCGGACAACCACCCGTTCGCGGTCGCCGATTCCGCCGCTGACTTCGCCGACGCGGTCGTCAACGCCTACACGGACCGCAAGCTCTGGGAATCCTTCCTCGAAAACTCCCTGGCGATGATCAAAGCCACCTACTCCTACGAAAACGCCGTCAATCTCCTGTTGGAGATCTTTTCGAAACAGCGTTAAGCCCGTCTGCCGCAACGAACCGCCCTGCGAACCCGGAGAAACACCGCGATGATGGAACTGCAAATCCTGTTGGCCACGTACAATTCCTCGCGGTTTCTGCGCGAACAGCTGGATTCCATCCTGGCGCAGGACTGCCGCGGTTTCGAGGTACTGATCCGCGACGGCGGGTCCTCCGACGACACCCTCGGGATCATCGGCGAATATCAGCGGAAGTATCCTGAAACGATTCGCTTTCTGGAACAGAAACCTGCCACGGCTCTGGATAACTTTTCCGCACTGCTCGCCGCTTCCACGGCGCCGCTGATCATGTTCAGCGACCACGACGATGTCTGGAAGCCGGAGAAAGTCCGTGTCTCACTGGAAAAAAACCGCAAGATGGAGGCCGAATACGGGAGCGAAACGCCGATCATGGTCTTCACCGATTCCGAGGTGGTCGACGACGATTTGAACCCGGTCTCGCCCTCCATGTTCCGCTATCAGAACATCAATACGCACGAACTGACCTTGAACCGCCTGATCGTCCAGAACGTCCCGTCCGGCAACACCATGCTCGTGAACCGGGCGCTCCTCGACCTCGCCCTGCCGGTCCCGTCCGCGGCGGTCATGCATGACCACTGGCTGACCCTTGTCGCCGCGACAATGGGGAAGTTCGGATTTCTTGACATTCCGACCGTTTTCTACCGCCAGCACGGGGACAATGTCTACGGCGCATTCCAGTATACCCTCCCAGCTTTTCTGCGGAAACTGAAGCTGGGACGGGAGAAGATCCGGACACGGTTCCAGCAGAACATCGACCAGGCGGTCGAGTTCGGCATCCGCTATGCAGGCTCGCTGAACAAACAGGATGCAGAGATGCTGGATGCGCTGAAAACGTTCCGGTCGCGCGGATTCTGGGGCCGCAGAAGAATCCTCTGGAAATACGGCATCAGAAAGTCGGGCGTCTGGCGCAATATCGGGATGTATCTCTTCCAGTGACGGGCCGCCCGGGACGAGGGGAAACGCAGGCTGAATCCGGCTCCCCGCCGATGAACGGCACAATCGCATGACAGGGACAGCCGTATTTGTCGGCATTTTTCCGCGCAAATGGCTTTTTTACGACTTGAAATCCGGTAAAGCGGTGCTATTGTATTGAGGTAATGTAAACTTTTCTCCGAAACAGACAATATGCGGACTGATTTCCGCCCCGAAACAGGGAGCCGCATATCATCACGATTCAGCATAAGGAACTTTTCTCATGTCAGTCACTGTCACAAACGATATTGTCATCATCGATAGCGGAGTAGTCAGCTCCGGGCTAGTTGCCGGCCTTAACGGCGAAATTGATGTTCTGGCCGGGGGAACTCTTACCGACTCCCTCGCCGATGGCGGCTGGATCGTTGTCGATAACGGCGGCATAGTTCAGAGAGTTTCCGCGACTGCGGAAGGCGATGTTTTCGTCAACGGCTCCGCCTCGGAACTCACAGCGGAAAACATGGGAATGTTCGACATTGACGCGGGCGGCACGCTGGATACCGGCCTGGTCAAAAGCGGCGGCATGGGCGCAATCTATCCCGACGCAACCGCGGACAACGTCACGATTCTGGACGGAGGAAAATTCCTGAACTACGGCGGAACCGTCCTGAACACGAACGTTATGAGCGGCGGGTCCTTTACGGTCCAGCTTGCCACGGCAGAGACCTCCGGGACAACCGTCCTGACAGGCGGCGTCATGCGCATCACAGCCGAGAAACCCGGGGAAGCTTATGCAGGCAAAGCGACTGGCACGACGGTAGACGGCGGCTTCCTTGAAATCGAGTCCGGTATTGCCGCTCAGACGGTCGTTTCCGCCGGATCCATGCGTGTGAACAAATCCAATACCGTCGAGGGCGTGACCCTGCTCGGCGGCAAACTGGAAATCAACGAGGCAACGGCCAATGCGACCGCCATCACCGGCGGCACTGTGCTCGTGTTCTCCTCGGGCAATATCTCCGACACGACTATGACCGACGGATATATCAATCTCTTTTCCGGGACAGCGACCAAGACGGTCATTTCCGGCGGCGCCATGCACGTGAATACGGCCAATACGATCACAGAAACCACTCTGAACAACGGGGAACTGATAATGAGCGCGGCTTCGGCGAATACGACCGTCATCAACGGCGGCGACATGCAGGTCGTTTCCGGCGGCACGCTCTTCGGCACGACGGTCAATGCCGGTCAACTCACCATGGACAATGGAGCAACGTTCACTGACACGACGATCCAGGGAGGGACCGCGAGTTTCACGGGAGCGGCCATCACCAACATCGAAATCGGAAGCGGCGCAACGGTCACAATGGACACCGAATCCACGCTCGGCGGGTTTGCGGATTTCATCGCCGGTGCAACCATCTCGATCGACGGCACAGTCTCTTTCGACACCGGCCTTGCAACCGCCGAAGCCGCACAGATCAACGGGTTCAACGTTGCCACGACCGGCGCGAATACGGCTTACACGCTGACCGATGATGCCGCGATCAAGGGGACCTATCTGCTCGCATCCGACGCCGCCGGATTCAACGGCGACGTCGTATTCGGCGATTATACGCTGAAGGTCAACGTGCCGGTCATCGTCGACGACATCCTTTCCTACACGCTCAGCATCACGGAAAGCAACGATCTCGCCCTTGTGATCGCCGACAAGCCGGACATCCCGGCACTGGCCTACGCGAACAGCGAATGGACCGGCCTTGAGGACGGCACGATCGTCGAAGTCAAAGTCGGCACGGCTAAGATCGGTTACGATGCGTTCGCGCTTCTCGCAGATGCGATCGCAGGCGTCACCGTCGACGGCACGGTCGAAGTTTGTGGCGGCACGATCTCCTTCGCCGACGGCTACAGCAAGACCATCGTGGTCGACGCCGAAGCCAGCGTCGTCGGCACTGCCGTGTTCGACAAGCCTATCACGATCAACGGCACGGTTGTTTTCGACACCGCCATCGCGAGCACGGAAACGGCCCAGTTCGGCGGCTTCTCCAACATCGCCGGGACCGCGACCTATATGCTGAACGTTCCCGAAGTGCTCAAGGACACTTATCTGCTCGCCACCGACGCCGCCGGATTCAACAGCGATGTTACGTACGGCGAATATACCCTGAAGGTCGGCGAATCCGTCGCGATCGATGGCCTCACCTTCACACTCGGCATCACCGACAACAACGACCTCGCTCTCACCATTGACGACAAACCGGCTCCTCCGTCCGATTACATCGCCAAGGGCGACCGCGACGGAAACGGTATCTCCGACGTGATGTTCGTCTGGACCGACAACAACTGTGCGCACGGCTACTGGATG
>CACYHQ010000020.1:60795-61184 GCA_902774245.1 uncultured bacterium | reverse complement strand
AGTGGACATTCGAGTGCGGCAGTAAGATCACCGCCGGCAATTTCGCCAACAGCTTCGTCGGCGACACGCTCATCCTGACCGGAGTTGCAAACTTCGATTTTCTCGCAGAGGAAGTTGAAGTCCAGAATGAAACCCGGAAGGAGTTGACAATCATGGAGAACAGCCGCGGGACCAGCGCGTTTGCCGGATTCGGCGGAAATGCCGGCGACATGACCGTCAAGTTCTACACCGGCAGCGATACGACCGGGACCGAAACCTCCATGATGTGGGATACTGACGGCTACTATGGCGGCGGTTACAAGCTCGCGCTCGACGATGCAACGGCTCCCACAAAAATGATCTTCTCCCACATCGGATAACCCCAAAACAAGACTGTGTTTTTGCAATAT
>CACYHQ010000020.1:0-60761 GCA_902774245.1 uncultured bacterium | reverse complement strand
CTCCGGAGGAGAATACCGGCTACGCGTGAGTCCCGCCCCGTTTTTCTGAAAACCGAATCATGTGCCGACTGCTGACGATCGGCCTGCATGACGGCGGAAGCATCGTAATGCAGGCGGATGGCCCGGAGGAGGAATTGCCCTTCGACGGGTTGGGCGGGCTGTTGTGCCTGGAGACGGAAGAGGCGGAAACCGGATTCGCCGACGCGGAGCTGATCACGCTGGGCCGGATGCCGGAGGATCGGCACGTCCTGAAAACAACGTCGATAACGGAGATCGCGTACACGGCGGACTGGAGCCGCGTGCTGATCGCGGGCTGGAAAAAACCGCCGAAACGGGAGCATTTTTACCGGTGCTACGTGTGGCAGATGGCGCTGATCCACGCCGGGATGAACGCCATCCTGCGCGGAGAAAACGTCGTACTGGTGCACTGTACGGCGCTGGAAACGGACCGCGGCGCGATCCTGATCTTCGGCGAAAGCGGAATGGGCAAAAGCACCGCCTCGGCACGCTGGCGCGCGCACGGGGGAAAATGCGTCTCGGACGACATGGCGCTGCTGGATTTCAGCGGCGCGGACGGGGAAATCTATGTCCGCCGGATGCCGACCTGGAGCGCCTGCCGCGAAGAGAAAAACGAATGGAATTACCCCGCAGGCGAGGAACTCCCGCTCATCGGGGTTTTGGGACTGGGGCGAAGCGAAAGCGGACACGACGGGATCGTGCCGTTGAGTCCGGCACAATTTTTCGCACAGTGCTACCGGTCGATCTTCTACTGGAATCTGTTCTGCGCAAAGGAACTCCCGGCGGAGAAACAGCGGATCCTGACGGACCGCATCCGGATGCAGACGGAAACGATCACGAAACGGTTCGCTCCACGGGCTTTGCTGACCGTGCTTGAGGGCGATTTGAAGAAAGTCATTGAGGACAACCTATGAAACTGAATCCATTTGCCGTAATGGCGGAACAGTTCGACGGGACGGGGCTGGTATTCAACCCGGAATCGAACGCGGCGATCTCGCTGAACAAGACCGGGGTCTATCTCTGGAACCGCCTGAAGGAAGGCGCGACCGAGGCGGACATGATCGCCGGACTGATCGAAAAATACGACGGCGTGACCGAGGGAAAGGCCGCCGCGGACGTGAAGACGTTCCTGGAGGAACTGCGGAGCCGCGCCCTGCTGTCGGAGGACTAAGCAGCTATGAACGGGCCGGAAACGCGGAACGAAGCGGTTTACACGGGGAACAGCATGCGGGGCGTATTCGTGCCCGGGGAAACGCTTTCCCTCGCGGAAACGGCCTTTGAAACGCTTCAGACGGGGGATATCGTCGCGATCTTCGAACGGACGCCATACTACGTGCACCGAATCGTCGAAAAAAACGCGTCCGGCGCCGTCACGATGGGCGACAACAACGACCGCCCGGACCCACTGGTACTGACGCCGGAAAGCCAGTTCAGACTGGTCGTCCGCGCAAAATCCCTGAGCGGAATCGAACGGGAGATCGCGGGAGGCGAGGCCGGGATGGAACAGTTCCGCTGCCAGCAGAAAAAAAGAAAACTTCGTCGGTTCGCCGAGGCGCTGCTCCGTCCGTTCAAGCCGCTGAAATTCCTGCGGCTCCCGGCATACACCGAAACAAGATTCCGCGACGGCACGGTCCAGTGGAGCTTCGCGGGCATCCCCGTCGCCGCACGCGCACCGTCGGGCAGGATCCGGTATCTGCACTGGTCGAAACGCCTCTTCTTCCGGCTGCCAGCTCAAAAAAGCACGAACGAATGAAATGAAAAAGCCCTCTGTTCCAAACAAACAGGGGGCTTTTTTCAGGAGGACAAGTCCTCCACTGAAGCTGAGTCCGACTAAGCTCGGACACAGATGGTTTTATTTCTTTTTTTCAGTCGCCGAGCGCCTTTCGGACGGCTTCGAGCGTGGCGGGGATCACGACGGGCTTGTTGGCGAACGTGCCGCGGATGCCGTAGTGGTCCATGAGCGTGTCCTGGTGATAGCCGACGACGGCGTCCGGATCCTTCAGGATGTTTCCGGTGAGGATGCCGACGACCTTTTCATCGGGGCCGATCACGCCGCTGTCGCGGAGTTTCTTCGCGCCCGCGAGCGAGCAGCAGGAGGCGGGTTCCGCGCCGATTCCGGCGGCGTCGAGCTTCGCCTTGGCATCCATGATCTCCTGTTCGGTGACCTGTTCGACCACGCCGTTGCTCCAGGTGACGGCGCGCATGCTCTTCGGCCAGGAGACAGGGTTGCCTATCTTGATGGCGGTCGCGATCGTCTCCGGGTTCTTGACCGGTTTGAATTCGGTGTGGTTCTTCCACATGGTGTAGAGCGGATTCGCGCCTTCGGCCTGGATAACGGCGATGCGCGGGATCTTGGAGATGATGCCGAGCTCGTGAAGTTCCATCAGGGCCTTGCCGAGCGCGCTGTTGTTGCCGAGGTTGCCGCCGGGGATAACGAACCAGTCGGGCACCTGCCAGTCGAGCTGCTGGAGCGTTTCGATGCAGATGGCTTTCTGGCCTTCGATGCGGTAGGGGTTGATGGAGTTCAGAAGGTAGATGTTGAGCTCGCGGCAGACGTCCTGGACCAGCGCCATGGCGTCGTCGAAATTACCCTGGATCTGAAGCGTGCGTCCGTTGTATGCAAGCGCCTGGGCGAGCTTGCCGTAGGCGATCTTGCCTTCCGGGATGAAGATCACGGCGCGCATGCCGGCGACGGCGGCGTAGGACGCCATGCTGGCGCTGGTGTTGCCGGTGCTGGCGCAGGCGACGCTCTTCGCGCCGAGTCTGCGTGCCGCGCTGGCGCCGCAGGTCATGCCGCGGTCCTTGAAGCTGCCGGTCGGGTTTTCGCCCTCGTGCTTGAACCAGAGGTCGGAGAGTCCGGCCCATTTTCCGGCGGATCCGGCGGGATAGAGACGGGTGTTGCCTTCCTGACGGGTCACGATCATTTCGTCCGGGACGGACAGGATGAGTTCACGGTAACGCCAGACGCCGGAGGATTCGACGCCGCGTTTGAGGCCCCAGCGGGAATCCCAGAGTTTGCGGAGTTCCTCTCCGTCGATCCTGGAGAGATCGCGCTTGACGTCGAGGATGCCGCCGCAGTCGCATTTATAACGGAGGGCCCAGGGATCATAGGTTTTGCCGCAGCTGACGCATTCGAGATACATTTCGGGAGATTTCATGGAATCACTTCCTTGCGATTTTTGTAAGGTAAATTATGCCGAAGAGCTGGAACAGCAAAGGCGGAATCCAGACGACATATTGGGGATAGAACTGGGGATTGTAACGGAGCGCGTCGGACACGAGCACACCGCCGTAGTAGAGCGCGCCGAGGGCGACGCTGAGGATCAGACCGATGGAGGTTTCGCGGCGGCTGGTGCGGATGGCCAGCGGCATGCCGAGCATCATGAACGCGATGGGCGCAAGTGCAAGGGCGATGCGCTGGTTGATCTCGACGTTGATCGCCGTGGCGTCGACGCCCGCGGCGTCCTTGCCGCGTTTCAGGTAGATCGCGAGGCGGGCGAACAGACTCTTGTAGGACAGATATTTGTCCTTGATGAAGACGTCTTTCTGGTTGTAGCGGTCGCCGAACGGCACGCGCAGTTCGACGGATTCGCTGTAGGAATGCTCCTTGCGGCGGTCCTTTCCGCTTCCCTCCACGTTCTCGACCAGCGCGTCGTACAGCGTCACGGTCAGGACCTGCGTCGCGGCATCCACCGACAGCGTGCCTCGGGCGGCGAGGATGTCCTGCTTGGTCGTGCCGTCCTTGTCCGGCATGTAGATCTGAACGCCGTAGATATGGTCCTCGTCCCCCTCGGAATCCTTCGAGTCGATGAAGAACGTGAGATTGCCGAGCTGGACCGGAATGCCGGGGGTGAAGAACGCCAGCGGCGAATTGGCCGCCGCGCTTTTCACGAGGTCGCGGGCGTCGCCGAGCGCCGGGGGGCCGACCTGGAGCTGAAGCCAGAGGCAGAGGCAGGACAGCAGGAAGGAGGAAACGATGATCGGAGAGATGATCTGGAGAATGGAAATGCCGCAGGCGCGCATGGCGGTGATCTCATTGTCCGCCGAGAGACGCCCGAAAACGAGCATGATCGAGACGAGCGCGGCCCACGGGATGGAAAACGCCAGCGCCATCGGGAGCGCCAGCAGAAGGAACTTACCGGCGATCAGCGGGGAGATGCCCTGGCTGATGTATTCGATGACTTTCATGAGGTTGGCGCCCGTCATGGCAAAGGTCAGGACTACGATCGCCATGCCGAATGTCGCCAGAAAGTTTTTTGTGATGTACCAGTTGAGAATAAACATAAAGCAGCCTGTGTGAAACGTGAAAACTAAATAATATAGCATGCGCAACGCCGGGAATCAAACTCTTTTTGCCGTTTTTTTGGGTGCGGATTGCAAAAAAAGCGAATCTTCTCCTCCATGCAAAAAAACACGCCCTTTTGTTCCATATCCATATTGCAATATCGGAAAACCATGCTAAATTATAGTCGAACCTGCACTTCTCTTCTTATTTTTTTTGGATCAACGCAAAAAGGAACCGGAGGCCCGGCACGACGGGAGGACGCCGGGATTGCTTTTTTGCAACTATATTTTCTGACAGACGAGGCAACATGAAACGACATCACACAGACAGGAATACCCCGCTTACGCGGACAAACCGGATTCTTTCCGCTCTTTTTATTCTGTTCATGGCGGCGGTCCTCTGCTGCTGCGGGAAAAAGGCAGCGGAACAAAAGCAGGAATACATTTCGACTCCCGGCGACTTCAACAATCCGAAATACGTGATCGGCATCGAAAGCGAGACAACTTCCGGCATCGAAGCAAAGATCCAGTTCCCACGTGCTCAGTTCCGCGAATATGAATCGATCTCCCAAGCCTATCCCGACCTCGAAAAAGGCACGCTCGACGCCATTGCGTTCGACCGCCCGTCCCTGGATTACGCACAGCGCAAACGCGACGACTTCGTCCTGCTGCCGGAGAATTATGCGGAAGGACATCTGGGGATCGCCATCCCGGCGTCCAAGCCCGAACTGCTCCAGAATGTCAACGCGTTCCTCCGCGAATATTTCGCCTCCGGGCTGTACGACAATATGTACGCCCGCTGGATCAAGTCCAGCGATCCGCAGATGCCGAATGTCGCCGCGCCCGCCAATCCGTACGGCAAACTCGTGATCGGAACGGAAAATCTGAACGAACCCATGAACTTTACCGATTCCGACGGGTCCCTCGCCGGATTCGACATTGAATTAATCTATCGTCTCGCGGCCGCGTTCAACATGTCCGTGGAACTCAAGGTGATGCCCTACCTCGACCTGTTCACCGCCATCGAAAAAGGAACCGTCGACCTCGCCGTGGCGTCCATGGACAAAATCGAAGGCACAAAACGCGGCATCCTCTTTTCCGAAGACTACATCGACAGCCCCGCCGCCATCCTGACGCGAAAAAGTCTTTACAAACCCGCCGGTCACAGCGCATCGCTGAAAACACCGCAGGAACTCGCCGGAAGTCTCGCCGCGATCCTCGCCGGGTCGAAATACGCGGCGGAATGCAAGGAACTGCTGCCGAATACGAAATTCGTTCTCGCGGACAGCGGCGAGTCGGCATGCTCCCTGCTCGTCTCGAACAAGATCGACTCAATTCTCATGGAAGAGCCGCTGGCGCGTTCCTGCACCGCGCAGTATCCGGAGATCCAGATCGCGTCCATCCTCAAGCGCGAAGCTTACTCCTTCGCACTGGTGCAGGGATCCCCGCTCTACCGGGGCATCAACCGGATCATCACCGAACTGAAGGAAAACGGCACGCTCCACGATTTCGCGGCAAAGTGGTGTTCCGCGGAACCGGAAAAGTTGACATTCGAACCGCTGTTCGAACACGACGACGTGCCGATGGTCAACGGCGTACTCCGCTATGCGACCATGCCCGGCGCTACGCCGCTCTGTTTCATGACCGAGGACGGCACCATGCTCGGTCTGGAGATCGAGATCGTACGCTACGCCGCCCATGAATTCGGCATGGACCTTCAGGTCATCCCCGTCCGCCGCGAAATGCTGGCGGACATGCTCCGGTCGGGGCAGATCGACATGGCCGGCGGCATGCTCACGCCGGATGAGGGAAACACGGAAGGCATTGAGTTCTCCGAATCATACTACGACGGCGGCGCCGCGATCGTGACGAACATCCCCCACGACGAATACGTTTTCGGCATCACGCGGCTCAGCCAGCTGGCGGGAAAACGCGTCGGTGTCCTGCCGTTCTCCTTCGCCGCCACGCAGCTCGACGAAAAACTCCCCGAAGCGATTCCGTTCTACGTCAATCAGGAACGCGACCTCTTCTACCTGCTCGGCACCGAAAAGATCGACGCTTTCGTCATCAGCGAACCGCGCGCAAGGGAATATCTGCCCAATTATCCGCAGTTCGTTCAGATCCCGGAATACATCACGCGTATCGACTACTCGTTCTTCTTCCCCGTCGACAAACGCGCCATCTGCGAGGCGTTCTCGCGGCAGATCCGCGCCATGAAAAAGAACGGAACGCTGAAGGCGTTCCAGAATGAATGGGTCTCTCCGGCAAACGTGAAGGGCGAGCTTCCGGAGATTATTCAGGATGCTCCGAACGGCGTTTTCCGCATGGGCGTCGCGATCGACCGCGAACCTTTCTCCTATCTCCGCAACGAAAAAATCGTTGGCTACGACATGGAGACCGCACTGCGGGCCGCGGCCGCCATGGGCTACGGAGTGGAGTTCGTCCGGCTTGAGCGGAGCGAGCTCGAACAGGCGATCGCGGAAGGAAGAGTCGATTTCGGAGCTGCCGAAATCTCATCCGATTTCACATCGTCCGGCAGGCTCGTCTATACCGAGCCTCACTACAACGGAGGCCTCATCGCCGTCGTGCCGGACAAAACGAAAGCCAGGCGCGTCCACATGGCCCTGATCCCGCAGATCAAATTCTTCCTGAAGGAACAGTGGTTCAGCCTGCGCCGTTCGCTCTGGGAAGACAACCACATATACCAGATCCTCGGCGGATTCAAAAACACGCTCATCATCGCCATGTCGGCAGTCTTCTTCGGTGCCATCCTCGGCATCCCGCTCTGCATGCTCCGCCAGTCGAAACGCAAATCCGTCTCGATCCCCGCCGACATCGTCTGCGCCCTCATTTACAACATCCCGGTCCTCATCCTCCTCATGGGACTGTATTATGTGCTGTTCAGCAGATTCGGGTTCAGCCCCATGGCCGCCGCGATCGTGATCTTCATCCTCCGGTTCATGGCTTCCTCCTGCCGTCTCTACATGACCACGATCGACCGGATCGGCGGCGTGCAGATCGACGCCGCCCGCGCGCTCTGCCTGCGCAGACTCACCTTCTTCCGCAAGGTCATCCTGCCGCAGGCCGCGGCCTACCTCGCCAAGCCGTTCCGCGAGGAAATCATCCGTCTGGTCGAGCTGACCACCGTCGTCGGATACGTCTCCGTCTGGGATCTCACGAAGGCGGTTGACTGGATCCGCGGCCGCACCTACGAATCCTTCTTCCCCATCGCATTCGCCACGCTGCTTTATTTCATCCTTTCCTTCTCCTTGATCGCCATCATCTCCTTCCTCAGCAAAAGGTTTGAGGCATCCATGCAAAAACAGAAAACGGAAAATGAGCAACCCATGGAATAACGGCGCCGCGGATCGTCCCGGATCGCAAGACGAAAGAACCAAGAAAAGAAATCGAAGATGAGACCTCGCCCCAACCGCCCGTCCCGCCCGGGACGGAAGCCTTTCCGCAGATGCGTTCAACACAAGTTCAAACGTTCCCCTGAGCTGATCCCCGCCCGGCTGCACGTCATCCTGGCCCGCGAAGCGCCGAAAGCTGTCATTTTCCGGCGCGGGCCTTCCGGTCGGGTCTGCACGCTCGGCTGGGACCTGGAGACCGACACGTTCACCATGGGCCAGTGGCTCAAGGGGCGCATCTACGAATACCGCAGCGACCTTTCCCCCGACGGCGGACACATGATCTACTTCGCCACGGATTTCCGCCGCCCGGACACGATCCTGGAGTATGCGGAAAAACTCCGTGAGGAAGCGTTCGGGCCGCGCCCGGAGAAACGCGACGACTACAACAGACAGATGCAGGAGATCCGCCAGGACCATGCGGACGAACTCGAACGTTTCGCCGCCTCGCCGGAAGCCTCCTCCCCCAGCTGGACCGCCGTTTCCCGCGCGCCGTACCTGAAGGCGCTCGACCTGTGGTTCAACGGCACGGCATGGAACGGCGGCGGCCTTTTCATGGACAACAGAAAAGTCTGGCTCAACACGCCCTCGCCCGGCATCGTCGTCCCGTACTGCGCGCGGTCCGGCAGCGGACTCGACGTTTCGCAGGACTTCCCGTTCGAGACGTCTTTCGGCGGCGAGTGTCCCGGCGTCTACTGCCACCGGCTGCTCCGCGACGGCTGGACCGAAAAGCATCAGGCGCAGAACTCCGTCGTCTACGAAAAACCCCTCGCGTCCGGCTGGGCGCTCCAAAAGCTCTTCGTCAGCGGACATCCCGGCCACGCGGGCTACGGCTGCTACTGGGAACGCCACCGCATCATCCATCCGGAGCGCCGTCTGAAAATCGACGGGCCCGGCTGGCGCTGGGCCGACTACGACGCCCCGCGCAACCGCATCCTCTACGCCAAGAACGGCATCCTTTACGCGCTTCCGGTCGCCGACGACTTCGGCACGCCGGTCATGCTCAGAAACTTCAACAGCATGAAATTCGAAGCCGTCAAAGCGCCCTACTGAACCGATCAATCCAACACACGAGGTTTCTCATGACCGACCGTTCCGAAGAAGCGAAAAACAATTTCCTCAACGGCATGAACTGCGCGCAGGCCGTCCTCTGCGCGTTCCGCGACCGCTGTGGACTCGACCGCGACACCGCACTGAAACTCGCTTCCGGATTCGGCGGCGGGCTCGCCCGCCAGCGCGAAGTCTGCGGTGCTGTCTCCGGCATGTGCATGGCCGCCGACCTGATCCGCGGTCCCGGCGAAGGCGCTGACAAGGCCGCGAAGGACGAACACTACGCGTTCATCCGCGGACTCTGCGATGCTTTCCGCGAAGAAACCGGCTCCATCGTCTGCCGCGAACTCCTCGGACTCGCCCCGCGCCAGAGCGATCCGCCCGTCTCCGAAGCTCGCACCGCCGCCTACTACAGAAAACGCCCCTGCGCCGACCTCGTCGCCATCGCCGCAAAGATTTTATCCGAGCGTCTCCCGGAATAAGAGGCGTCCATCCGACGCCTATTTTTCCAGAATTAATCTACTTTTTTCTGTTTTTTCCGCTAAGATTTCCGGTTTTCGCGCGTCTAATTATCAGAAAACAGTTCGAACACACTCTGTACCACCAGCAACACAAGGAGCGGACCATGAAACAAAATCGGATCAAAACACTTTGGGGCATGGCACTGTGCCTCGTCCTGCTTCTGTCTGCCGTCCCATTCGCCGCTTCCGCGCAAACCGGGTCGCAGTCCATGTCTGCCGCATGGTTCCCAAGTCTGGATATGAACGGGATGCCGAAAAGCGGCCGTCCGGCGTTCGGAAATCCGTTTGAGGAACAGCTCTTCGACGGACCGACGGACGGGATGGCGCATCCGACCGTCCCCGTGACCCGTATGATCCCCCCCCCCGATTCGATCAACACCTCGACCGCCAAAATCGATGTCCGGGGAAAGGTCGACAAGGCCGCCGGATTCCGGTTCGGCAAGTGGTTCCTCACCTATCTGGACGCCGCGCCGGACCCGGACCGGACTTCCGGTTCCGCCCCGGTCCCGTTCGAGGGGAAACAAGCGAGCGATGTCTCCGTGCTCGGCCGCCCGTGGGAAAAACTCTCCGAGCCGCACAGGCTCTTTGCCATAATCGACCCGGCATTAATGACCCGGATCCTGTTTGAGGCCGATGATTGCGACGTGCGGTATTTCGAACACGGCGAGGAGCTGGACGTGATCGTCACGAACAAGAGCGACAAGCCCGCGGAGTTCGCGTTCACCCTGTGGAACGGCCCCGAACACACGCCGGTCCGTAGTCCGGGCCCATTCGCCAGTATGCCCGAACCGCGCCGCTCCGGCGGCATGGGCAGCGGTTTCGTCTATACTCCCAAGCCGCGTGAGTATCCGGCGGGGACCGTCTCGGTGGAGGGGAGATTCGACGGGAGAGGGGTTTTCATTTTTGAAGAAAACATGGTCGTGTACCGTCACGAACGGGACCAGCTTCCGACCGGGGTCAGGATCAACGGCAAAAACTGGAACGACCTGACAAAGCCTTTTGAGCTCGGTTTCACCCCGGATCACGAACACGCCGCCATTCTGGAGAAGGAAGGGCGCAACCGTATTTCGCTGACGCTGAAACCGGATGCGTTCGAACTTCTGATCGATGACGACGCGGCATCCTCGGGGGATTATTACGTCAGAATCGGGACAAAATCGGACCCAAAACCCGAAGAGACCGCCTCGGAGAAGACGACTTCCACACAGAAAAAAGCACCGGACGCATCTCCGAAGAAGCCCTTGAATCCCGTGTTCGGTCCGGGGCGGGAAGTCGTCATCAAGGGAACGGTCGACCGGGACGCCGGATTCCGTATGGAGGGAAATACGCTGTCCTACCTGAACTATCTTGCGGAGGGAAGAATATTGTATGAAATATCGCCTGGCATGACGTCTTACCCTATGAACCGCAGCATTCCCCTGTACGGCGGAGATTTCGCGTCCGGCGTCACCGTAAACGGCAAGCCGTGGACCAATCTGACCCGTCCGTTCGAGCTGAACGTCTCCCACAGCAAATCGTCCGCGAAGATCATCCGGGTCGAGGCCAAACAATGCGAAATCAGATATCAGCACTACCGCGACCTCTTCGAGATCGCGCTCACGAACAAGACAGACAAGCCCGCGCCGTTCGAACTCACGCTGTGGATCTCCGATCCGGCGGAATCGAAGTAAGGACAAGTCCTCCCCTGAAGTGGTGCGCCGCTTACATTCATGCAGGGGCGTTTTCGGCCCGCCGTGAAGGTTTTGTCGGAAAATCTTTCCTGAAAGAAACGTTTCCGGCTTGCATTTTCCGCAAAATGATGTATAGTATTTAGTTACTTTGACGCGAAACTCATACAACACATAACAGATATCACGGAGATTTGAAATGTCCAAGCATCCCAGTCTGAAGGCCGCCGGCCGCATCCGGAAACAGAGAAACGTCCTGAAGCGTTTCGAACGCATCAACCTCCTCAAGCAGGACGGCCGCTGGCAGGAAGGCCAGAAAGTTCTCAGCGCTCTTCCCAAGACCAAACCCGAAGAGTAAGCCGGGAGCCGCCGCGCGCGGCTTCGGCGCCCGCCTCCGGTTCGCCGGAATCCGCGGGTCTTGAGATCAGGGACGTCCCGACCAAGGTGCGTCCCCCTTTTTTTTACACTTGAAATCTTGAAACCGGAGATCACAGGCAATGGCAAAAGGAACGGTCATTCAGAAAATCTTAGCGAACCATCTCGTATCCGGCAGCGGCGTTCCGGGCGAACCCGCGGCGATCCGCATCGACCAGACGCTGACGCAGGACGCCACCGGGACGATGGCTTATCTGGAACTCGAAGCGATGGGAACCGGCAAGGTGAAAACCGAGCTGTCCGTGTCGTACGTCGACCACAACATGCTCCAGATGGGCCCCGAAAACCCCAATGACCACCTCTACCTTCAGTCCGTCGCCGCCGCGCACGGCATCCGCTTCAGCCGTCCCGGCAACGGCATCTGCCACCAGGTCCACCTGGAACGCTTCGGCGTGCCCGGCAAGACCCTGCTCGGCTCCGACTCCCACACCCCGACCGGCGGCGGCATCGGCATGATGGCGATCGGCGCGGGCGGCCTGGACGTCGCGCTCGCCATGGCGGGCAAGCCGTTCCGCCTCGCCTACCCGAAAATCATCGGCATCCGCCTCACCGGCAAGCTCCGTCCGTGGGTCGCCGCGAAGGACATCATCCTGAAGGTCCTGAGCATCCTCACGACGAAGGGCAACGTCGGCTGCATGGTCGAGTATTTCGGCCCCGGCGTCGCCACGCTCTCCGTGCCGCAGCGCGCCACCGTCACGAACATGGGCGCCGAGCTCGGCGTGACCACATCCGTCTTCCCGTCCGACGCCAGCACCCGCGCGTTCCTCGAAGCGCAGGGACGCGGCTCCGTCTGGACCGAACTCGTCGCCGACGCCGACGCCGAATACGACCGCGTGATCGACATTGACCTCTCCGCGCTCGAACCCATGGCCGCCTGCCCGTCCAGCCCGGACAACATCAAGACCGTCGCCGAACTCTCCGGCATGAAGGTCAACCAGGTCATCATCGGCTCCTGCACGAACAGCTCCTACCGCGACCTCTCCATCGTCGCCGGCATGCTCAAGGGACGCAAGGTCCACCCGAACGTCTCCCTCGACATCGCACCCGGCAGCCGCCAGGTCCTCGCCATGCTCGCCGCCGACGGCAAGCTCGCCGACATCGTCTCCGCCGGAGCGCGCATCCTCGAATGCGGCTGCGGCCCCTGCATCGGCCAGGGCCAGAGCCCGGCAAACGGGACAGTCACGGTCCGCACGTTCAACCGCAACTTCCCCGGCCGTTCCGGCACGAAGGGCGACCAGTCCTATCTGGTGAGCCCGGAGACCGCCTGCGCCGCCGCCCTCACCGGCGAATTCACCTCTCCGCTCACGCTCGACTTCGCGTATCCCGTGTTCGAGGATCCCGAATCCTTCACGGTCGACGACTCCATGATCCTGCCGCCCGCCGACGATCCGGCCTCCGTCGAGATCATCCGCAAGCCCACGATCGGCGCGCCGCCGAACTGCAAGCCGCTGCCGGAGAAGCTCGACGGCGTCGTGGTCATCAAGACCGGCGACAAAACTTCCACCGACGACATCATGCCCGCGGGCGCCTACCTCAAATACCGCAGCAACATCCCCGAATACGCCAAGGCCGTCTTCGCGCAGACCAACGTCCCCGGCAAGCCCACGTTCGCCGAACGCGCCTCCGCCGTCCGCGATTCCGGCCGCCAGGCGGTCATCGTCGGCCGCGACAGCTTCGGCCAGGGCTCCAGCCGCGAACACGCCGCCATCTGCCCGATGTACCTCGGCGTGAAGGCAGTCATCGCCATCGCCATCGAACGCATCATCCGCGCCAACATGATCAACTTCGGCATCCTGCCGCTCACGTTCGCGAATCCCGCCGACTACGACCGGATCGACCCGGAAGACGCCGTCGAGATCGCCGACCTCCGCAAGGCCGTGCAGGAAAGCTCCATCACGGCTACCGTGAAGAAGCCCGGCGGGGAATCCTTCCATATCCAGCTGAACCTGAACGTCTCCGACGAGGACCGCGTGATCCTGACCGCGGGCGGACGCCTGAACGTGAAGTGAGGCACCGGCAAAAGCGACCCACGCGTGCGGCGTCCGGCACAAACAGAAAAACACGGACAACCGGATGCCCGTGCGGCTAATAATCAACCACATGTTTCCGACTGAAAAGCCGGGTTTTCCGAGGGTGCGGGAATGAACGTCAAAAAAGATAAATTCGAACATTGGTCGGCGGAGGACTCCGCCACGCTTTACGGCATCAACGACTGGGGCGCGGGCTATTTCCACGTCAACGAGAAGGGCGAGCTCACGATTTCGCCGAACCCGGAAAAAGACGCCCCGGCGGTCAGCCTGCCCGACATCGTGCAGGGCATCCGGGAACGCGGCATGAACATGCCGGTGCTGATCCGCGTCAGCAACATCCTGGAATCCCGCATCAACCAGCTCCACGCGAGCTTCCGCAAGGCGATCGAGCAGACCAAGTATCAGGGCAAGTACAAAGGCGTCTTCCCCATCAAGGTCAATCAGCAGCAGCAGGTCGTGCAGGACATCTCCCGTTACGGCCGCGAGTTCCACCACGGCCTCGAAGCCGGCAGCAAGGCCGAGCTCATCGCCGCCCTCGGCACGCTCCACGATCCCGAGGCGTGCGTGGTCTGCAACGGCTACAAGGACGAGGAGTTCGTCGACCTCGCGCTGTTCGCATCCATGCTCGGATACCGCTGCATCCTCGTCATTGAGATGCCCAGCGAGCTCGATGTCATCATCGAACGCAGCCGCATGCTGAAAGTCAAGCCCATGATCGGCGTCCGCATGAAGCTTTCCACGCGCGCGGGTGGCAAGTGGACCGAATCCGGCGGCGACCGAAGCGTCTTCGGCCTGAACACCGCCCAGCTTATGGAACTCGTCGACTACCTCAAGGAAGAGGACATGCTCGACTGTCTCCGCCTGCTCCATTACCACATCGGCTCCCAGATCCCGAACATCCGCGACATCCGATCCGGCGTGCAGGAGGCCAGCCGCGTCTACATCGGCCTCGTGCAGGAAGGCGCGCCGATGGGCTATCTCGACCTCGGCGGCGGCCTTGCCGTCGATTACGACGGCTCCCACACGAACTACCAGCACAGCCGCAACTACACCATCGACGAATACTGCGTCGACATCATCGAGACCGTCGGCGAACTCCTCACCGAGGCGAACGTGCCGCACCCCGACATCATCACCGAGTCCGGACGCGCCACCGTCGCGTACTCCTCCATCCTGCTGTTCAACATCCTCGACGTCGCCCGCTTCGACCCGGTCACCATCCCGGACAAGATCCCAGAGAACGCGCACGACCTCACGAAGGACCTGATGAACATCCTTTCGAACATCAACCAGAAGAACCTGCAGGAGTTCTTCCACGACGCCATCTACAACCGCGACGAACTGCGTCTGCTCTTCAAGAACGGCCGCATCTCTCTCCGCGAACGCGCCCTCGTCGAGTCCGCGTTCTGGCACATCATGGCCGTCGCGAACAAGGAAGCGCAGAAGCTCGCCTACATCCCGGACGAATTCGAGGACCTCGACGCCCAGCTCGCCGACATCTACTATGCCAACTTCAGCGTCTTCCAGTCGCTCCCCGACTCCTGGGCCATCCACCAGGTCTTCCCCATCGTCCCCATCCACCGCCTCAACGAACGCCCCACGCGCAGCGGCATCCTGTCCGACATCACCTGCGACTGCGACGGCAAGGTGGACAAGTTCGTGGACCTGCACGACGAGCTCCACACGCTCCCGCTCCACGAGCTGAAGCCGGACGAGGAGTACTACCTCGGCGTGTTCCTGGTCGGTGCGTACCAGGAGACGCTCGGCGACCTCCACAACCTGCTCGGCGACACCAACGTCGTCAGCATCACCATCTCCCCGGACGGACATTTCGACATCGACAAGGAGATCGAGGGCGACTCCGTCGGCGACGTGCTGTCCTATGTCGAGTACGACGCGAAGGAGCTCATCACCTTCTTCCGCAGCGTCGCCGAACGCGCCGTCCGCAGGAAAATGATCACTCCCGCCCAGCGAAAGACCATCACGAACGCGTTCGAGGACGGCATTCGCGGATATACTTATTTTGAACGTTAAGACACTTCACAGAAGGAGACCCACACCATGTCAAGAGTCCTGATCATCGGAGCGGGCGGCGTCGCCACCGTCGCCGCGCACAAATGCGTCCAGGCGTCCGACGTCTTCACCGACATCATGATCGCCAGCCGCACGGAGTCCAGATGCAAGAAACTGGCCGCCGCACTGAAGCGTCCCGTTCAGACCGCGCAGGTCGACGCCGACAACGTCCCGCAGCTCGTCGAGCTCATCAAATCGTTCCGCCCGGACGTCGTCCTGAACCTCGCCCTGCCCTATCAGGACCTCCACATCATGGACGCCTGCCTCGAGACCGGCGTGGACTACGTCGACGCCGCAAACTACGAGCCGCCGGACGTCGCGCACTTCGAATACAGCTGGCAGTGGGCGTACCGCGACCGCTTCCGCGAAAAGGGCATCACCGCGCTCCTCGGCAGCGGATTCGACCCCGGCGTCTCCAACGTCTACACCGCGTGGGAGAAGCAGTATTTCGACACCGTCGACACGCTCGACATCATCGACTGCAACGCGGGCGACAACGGCCAGGCGTTCGCCACGAACTTCAACCCCGAGATCAACATCCGCGAGGTTACCGCGAAGGGCAAATACTACAAGGACGGCCAGTTCATCGAGACCGAGCCGCTCGAGTTCTCCAAGATGTTCGACTTCCCCGCCGGGATCGGCCCGAAGAAGATCTACCTCCTCTGGCACGAGGAGCTCGAATCCCTCGCCCCGTACCTGAAGCCGTACGGCCTCAAGGAGGCGCGTTTCTGGATGACCTTCTCCGACAACTACATCAAGCACCTCGAAGTCCTCCAGGACGTCGGCATGACCCGCATCGACCCGGTCATGTACGAGGGACACGAGATCATCCCGCTCCAGTTCCTGAAGGCGCTCCTTCCCGATCCCGCCTCCCTCGGCCCGCTCACCAAAGGCAAGACCTGCATCGGCTGCCTCCTCCAGGGCTCCAAGGACGGCAAGCCCGTCAAGCGCTTCGTGTACAACGTCTGCGACCACGAGGAATCCTTCCGTGAGACCGGCGCGCAGGCCGTCTCCTACACGACCGGCGTCCCCGCCATGATCGGCGCGATGATGCTCGCCACCGGCACCTGGAAGGGCCCCGGCGTCTTCAACATGGAGGAGTTCGATCCCGCCCCGTTCATGCAGAAGCTCAACGAGTACGGCCTCCCCTGGGAAGAGATTGTGTACTGATTCAGCTTAAGTTCAGGACGGTTTTCCGAACGGGAGACCGTCCTTCTTTCTTCCGCGACGATGAAGCGAAAAACGAAAATCCCGGAAAACGTCTGGAACGTAATCTGCACGGCGGCGATTATTGCCGTCCTCGTTTTCGCCGCTTACGCATTCTTCAAATAAGTCGTGTCTCCCCATGTACACAACGAAAAAGACATTGCTGCAGCGGATGCAGAACTGCGACGAGATCTCCTGGGAGGAGTTCTACCGCATCTACTGGCCGCTGGTCCTCGACATCGGCCGGAAACTCGGCATGTCGCAGGAAAACTGCGCCGATCTCATGCAGGAGATCATGATCGATCTGTTCAACGGGGAACCGCTGCTGCGCTACGATCCGGCCAAAGGCAAATTCCGGACCTATTTCGGCGTGCTCGTCCGGCATAAAGCGGCGGAAATGCTCAGGAAATCCGCCCGTTTTCCGTCCGTTTCCGCCTCGGACAACGGCGTTCCCTCTTCGTTTACGGAGGACCTTCCGGCGTCGCTGAACGCGGACGATCCCGACGAAAGCAACCCGTTTCAAAGCCTGTTCGACGAGGAATACCGCAAGTGCCTTCTCGCCGCGGCGATGAACGAGCTCCGGAACACCGTCGAGCCGAAGACCTACGCGATCTTCGAGATGGTCGTGCTCCAGGAGCGCCCGCAGAAGGAAGTCGCGCGTTGCCTCGGGATCAGCCGCGCCACCATCGACGTCTACTGTTCCCGCTGCCGGAAAACCCTCAGGAAGATCGTTTCCGACATCCGCGTCGAAAACCCAGATTTCAACCTCGACATGCCGTTATGAGCTTCACCGGACCGTTCGATTTCCAGAAGGGCGATCTCCTGGAGGGGATGACGATCGTTTCGCCCCTCGTCCGGGGCGGCCACGGCGACCTGTACCTCGTGAACGAGGACGTCGAGCAGAAAAAAGTCCTGAAGGTGATCCAGAGGGCGGACAACGACGGCGAGCTCACCGGGATCGAAAAATGCCGCGCGATCTCTGCGCGCATCCCCGGACTGGTCCCCATCCTGAAAGTCGGAAAGCTCGCCAGCGGACGCATCTGGTGCGTCATGCCCCCGGCGGACAATCTGGCGCAATGGCCGGACTATGAACCGGACACGCTCGCAAACCGCATCGCCCGGCACGGACGACTCCAGCCGGAGGAGGTCCTGCGTCTGGCGGACAGGATGCTGGCGACCGTCAGAGACCTTCACAGGGCGGGGCTCGCGCATTGCGACATCAAGCCGGACAACATCGTCTTCCTCGACAAGGAACCGAAGCTGACCGACTACAGCCTGCTTTCCGACACGCTGAACCGCCTCCCCGACGCGCCGTTCGGGACCAGCGGCTTCGTCCCGCCGGAGATGACCTGCGACCCGGACGCCTACAAACCGCGCGACTGCGACCTGTACGCCATCGGAAAGGTCATTTACTGCGCCTGGTCCGGGATGGACGCGATGCTGTTCCCGTCCGTGCCGGAGTCGATCCCGCTGCCGGAGATCGGGATCATGCTGCCGCTCTACATGAAGGCGTGCAGCGAATCGCCGAACAGACGGTTCCGGAGCGCCGACGAGTTTATCTCCTCTGTCGCGGACGCGCGTTCGCGCCTGCTCGACAGCCGCCTGTCATGGAGCAGACGGGTCCTTCGCAGGTGCGGACGGGTCCTGCCCGCGCTTCTGTTTCTGCTCGCCCTGTGCGCGGCCGTCCTGCTTTTTTTCCTCTGGCGCGGGACTCAGAACGCCGATCCGCTCGTCGTCACGACACCGTGGGACAGCGCGGACGAGAACGACGGCGCGAACAGTCTGCGCGAAGCGGTCGCCCATTCGCAGATCCCCGGCGGCCCCTGGAAGATCCGCTTCGATATGCCGGAAAGCGACACCGTCTATCTGCCCGACCCGACGCAGGTCACCCCGAACATGCGGTTCTCGACTGTGAACGAAAAGAACGGCCATCCTGTGGACATCGTGCTGAACGAACTCAAAGTCATAAGCCGCGTGATCAGCACATCCGAAGACATGGAAGGCGGCGGCGCGGCGCTGCATGCGAATACCGGACGTTTCGTGGTCAAAAAGGGGACGTATGAACGGAATTTGGACCGCGGGACCGGCGGCGCGGGCGGCGCGTTCCGCATGATCAACTGCGACCTGACCATAGACGGCGCGACTTTCCGGCAGAACGCCGCGTTCAGCAGAGGCGGCGCGCTGAATCTCGAACGGACCCGCGCGACGATCCGGAACACGCAGTTCCAAGGAAACCAGGTCAACGGCTTCGGCGGTGCGATCAACCTCTTCGACTGCCAGGATGTCCTGATCGTCGATTCGTGTTTCGAAAACAACAGCACCGGAGACCATTTCCTGTACGGCTGGTGCGGCGGCGCGATCCAGGTCGAGGGCAGCAAGCTGGTCTACGAGGTCTCCGAAGGCCTCACGATCATAAACGAGGGCAACAGATCCGGCCACGGCGGCTTCATCGCGTTCTCCGTTTATGACAGGACGCCCGTGAAATCCTCCGGCGCGGAATTCCGCATCAACGGCATCATGATCATCGGCGATGGCAACGGGAAGGACTCCATCGCGTCCAGTGTCAGGACAGGCGATCAACATACGGATATGCCAAGCCCGGTCGAGGACATCAGCGCCTACGACATCTTCATCCGCAAGACGGGCAAGGGGTTCCTGTCGATCAACGCGCCTGTAGACGACTACGACGGGCAGTGGTTCATCGAGGAGGGCTCGCTGGTCTTCACCTACGATCAGGGCGGCGACCTCGACGGCGCGATCACGATCTCCGGCGGGCAGCTGGTCATGGACGATCCGTACAAGTTCAAAACGCTGTCGTTCCGCCTCGAAAAACCAAACGAAAAACCGTTTATCGTAAACCTTTTCAATCTCACCGGCGGTTCGTTCATCATCGACGCCGCCAAAGCCGCGGACGGCACCTACCTGCTTGCAGACGGTACGGACAGTTTCAACAGGACATTCACGCTCCGGGATGACGCGTCCGGGGAATCCGGCACGCTCTCCGTCGGACAGACCGTGACCGTCGGCGGGTCCGACTACACGCTGAGCCTGAACGGCGGCACGCTGTCCCTGACGAAATCGACTCCGCGGGATTGATAATCGCCCCCGGCATCGCGGGCATCATTCGTTTGTTCGCGCGGCGGCAATCCGCCCGGCAGAGTATTTGTCTTAGAAAAAATCAAAAAAAGAGGGACCGGGGTGTTAGATTTGACACCCCAAACAGGGTATATATTTGTATACGGTTGCGTTTGATCCGCCCGCCGGGAAACCGGATTCCGCGGACCGCAAAACGCCGGGGCGGCGCATCCGACACAAGGAGAAACGGTTTGAACTACAACAGGGACATCACGGACATTGCCGGTCAGGCATTGGGACAACGCGAAGGGAAACACCCCGAAACGCGGAAGAAATGTGTTGTGGGCGGGATCTTTCTGCTTCTTGCGGTCCTGCTTCTGGCCGCGATCTTCGCGCTCAAAAACGCCTGAAGCCTGCGTTTTTTCAGGGCGGATAACCGAACATTTGTCAGACGTCGCTGTCAGCGGGCGGCGTTGAGCAGGGAGTTGTTCAGGTTGCGGAGGGACATGTACACGCCGCCGAACGTCCTGATCTCGTCTTCGGACACCGAATCCGCCATATCCTGCTGGATCGCGGTAAGCAGATCCTGGCTGTTGCTGATCCTGTCGACGAGGCGCCGGCGCTGTTCGTCGTTCATGCCTTCCACGATACGGTCCGCGTTGGCGCTGATCCTGTTCAGGAAGTTCGCGGTTCGTTCCGCGCCCGCCCGGATGCGCTCCTGTTCCTCCGGCGTGCCGTTGCGGTAACGGTCGAGTACGTCATGGGCGAAGTTCACGGCTTCCTCGCGCGTCGGCATCCCCCGGTCTCCCTGCATGGGGAAGATCTGCGTGATGCCGGAATCGAAATCGTCGTTCCGGGGGCGACTCCGCTGCGGACGCTGCCGTGTCTGAACCTGGACCTGAGGCTCCGGCTCCTCCGTTTTCTCCGGCTCCGCGACTGGCGTTTCAACGGCCGCCGGTTCCGCCGGGACAGGCGTTTCCTTCCGTTTTCCAAGCATGGTGAAGCCGGCGACGACGAGGACGGCGGCGAGGACGAGGACGGCGAACAAAGCAACGTTCTTTCTGTTCATGTTCGGGATTCCTTTGAGGTGCCCTTGAGGTTGCGGGGACCTCTGTGTTATTGTTTCCGGGTCGGATGAGGGGACGGAGAAAGCGACTCCAGTTTGATTTAATATACTTTCAGCCGCAAAGATTTCAAATGCAAAAGCAAAAAAAGGACAGCCTCTTTCGGGGGAAATCCCATTATTCCTTCGCGGACTGCTTTTCTTTTTCCTCAAAGTAACGGATCATGTCTCCGACGGTGTGGAGTTTGTCAAGATCCTCTTGCGGTATCCTGCAATGGAACTCATTTTCGATCTCCAACAGGAATTCAATATCTTCCATTGATTCGAGGTCCTGGGCCCATGGTCTGTCGTCGGTGATCTGGTCAGGCGTGATCCGTTTTTCTTCCGGCATCTGCGGCCGCGGCGGCCTGAATAAACGGAAAGATTTCGGTTTCGCGGCCGGTTCTTTTTTCCGGTCACGGCGTTTGAGCTCCTCCTCGAAGGCATAATCGAATTCCGCCACGCAGGTCAGAAACTTCGCAAGGACATTCCTGACACGGTCGGCGACGGTTGGCTGAGCGGATTCCATAGTCAGGCTCACTTCTTTTCAGGTTCGGCTGTCGCGATCTTCGCGGCCCGCTTTTCTTTTTCCTCAAAGTAACGGATCGCATCGCCGACAGTGTGAAATCCCGCGGCGTCCCCGTCCGGGATCCTGATGCCGAATTCGTCTTCGAACGCCATGATCAGCTCCTCAATATCCAGCGAATCAAGGTTCTGAAACAACGGTCTGTCGTCCGTGATCTCATCCTCGGTAACGCCCTGGTGGTTCGCAGCGATTCTCCGGACCCGTTCGGTGATTGTTGATTCATGATCTGTCATCGTCAAGGCACCTTTCTGTGCTCAAAATGACCATTTCTTATTTCCCGACGATTTTCCGTGACAGGAACTTGAAAAGGCAGTGCAGTTCCCTGCACAGCCAGTAGAAGAGCGAACCGAACAGGACGGAGTAGAACGTGCCTACCACAAGAAGCAGGAACAATACGACTGGGAGAATATCCATATCAGTATAATGCTGACGAGAGACGGGAAGCAGCCACTCTGCAGGCTGATACACATATCTTATGTACAGCGATCTTAGGCCGCCGTCATCTAAAAGACTGCAAAGAAACAGCAGAGGCTGCAAGGCGATCAGGACACTGACGCAGCATCCCCATTTCATTTTTCCTTCATATTCGATGTTCGGGAATGCCGAACTCTTTTTGCCCTGTCTTCCCCGGACACGGCGTTTGAACTCCGATGCCCGCTGAAGCATTCTTTTGACGAGCGGCCCCCCGAAACAAACGACCGTGCCGAAAACGACAGAGAAGAACACGACCGACAGAAGAAACAGGATCAATACGACGGGACCGGGAAGACCGAAACCGTCCACAAGCAGTCTGGCGGGGATATAAAAATACGTCATGATCCCCGCCGCAAGGAGCGAATCCGGAGCAATGAGGCACAGCAGAAGCAGGATCGGCTGAACGGCAGTCACGCCGATGACACAGCGCAGCCACCGCGTCCCGCGGCTTCCCGGCGGATCGGCGGCCGGTTCGGATTCGGCGAAATCCTCCGCTTCATCCAGTTCTTCAGCACTCTCTTCCGCCGCCGCATCCGTGCTCGTTTCGCCCTGTTCGTCCCATGTTTCCGGCTCGGGCTCGGATACGGGCTTATGTGATCGGTCCTCACCATCTGACCTCAAAAACAGGATATATCTATGTGCGAAAAAAACGAGCGAGCCGAACAGGACGGAATAGAACGCGACGGAAAGAAGAAGCAGGATCCATACGGCCGAAGCGGACAGGGGGACTTCGGTCCCCGCCACGGCGATGGCCCCCGGAAGATAGAGGTACACCAGGAACAATGCCATGGATTGCACTTTCCGCACAATGAAACAGAAAGTGATCAGCGCGGCCTGAACGACTGTCGCCCAGACGACACACCAAAGCCAGGTCCAGCCGTCGTCATGATCGCCGTTCGGGAATCTGTTGCTCATTTGCATTGTCCCCCCCCCGGAAAGGGGTTTCGAAATAAGACCTATAAAGCCTATAAGTCCGACTTATTCTCAGACGGTTATCCGGCTGTTAAGTCTTTCTTTTCCTTCTCTTCTGGCTTTTTGTCCTTCGCCGGATCGACGTCGATGTAGCCCTGCTTGAACATCCACTTCGCGCAGGCGTCCTGCCACATCTGCCAAAGCGGAAGCTTCGAGCCGGTGAACCCGTGGCCGCCCTCAGTGAACTCCAGATATTCGACCGGGACCTTGTGTGCCTTGAGCGCCTCGACGTACATGCGGCTGTTGTCGACCGGGACGAGCTGGTCCTTCGCGGAATGGCACACGAACGCCGGCGGGGTCTTGTCCGTGACCTGTTTTTCGTTGGAGAGGAGGTCGATCAGCTCCTGCGACGGGTTGCCGCCCAGCAGATTGCGTTTCGTGCCGCCCTCGGTCTTCGTCATCATCGTGATCACGGGGTAGATCAGGACCTGGAAATCGGGGCGCGAAGACATCTTTTCGATCGGGTCCTCGGACTTCGCATCGCCGTCGTCGAAATGCGTCGCGATGGTGCTGGCGAGGTGGCCGCCCGCGGAGAATCCCATCACGCCGACCTTCTTCGGCTCCACGCCGCGCGTCTTGCCCTCGGCGCGTACCGTGCGGATCGCGTGCGCCGCGTCCTGAAGCGGCAGCGGATGCCGGTTCGGCGCAATGCGGTAGGACAGCACCACGCCCGTGACGCCGTACTTGTTCAGCCATTTCGCCACGTCGTATCCTTCGTTGCCCTTCACGAGCATCCCGTAGCCGCCGCCGGGGCAGATCACGACGACCGTTCCGTTCGGCTTCTCCGGCACATACCAGCGCAGCGAGGTCTTTTCCGCGTTCGCACCGCCCGTGCCGGGTTTCCACAGCGGGACGTCCGCGGGTTCGGCGGCGGACACGGCGGAAAATGCCGAGAAAGCGAAGCAGAAGAGGGCGAGACCGAGTTTGCGGGAGGATGATTTGAGCATGACAGGACTCCTTTTCGGAAAATAGTTTGAATAAAGATTGTGAATCAATACCATAACAATAGCACATTTCCCGCTTTTTGCAAATATTTTTTCGCGGTTTCGGACAATGCGGAACGTTATCGCTAACGTTACCTTGCATTAAAACTCGTATGATTCCTCAATTCCCGTTTTCACGCGTTTGATTTTTCGCCGCATGGATGGTATAGTACAACGAAAGCATAATAACGACAACTTATTCTCAACAGGAGTCCCCCGCTATGAAACGCCTGAAAACAATCCTGACCGCCCTCGTCTGCCTCGCCGCCATGAGCGCCGCCTACGCCCTGCCGCCCAACTTCGAGACGCGCCTCCGCGAGCTGAACTCGACCATCCGCGACAACGCCCCGGCGAAGGTCTGGAGCGAGGCGTACCCCATCGGCAACGGCCGGTTCGGCGCGATGGTCTTCGGCGGCGTGCGCGAAGAACGTCTCCAGCTGAACGACGTCACGGTGTGGTCGGGCGGCAGGGACGACCCGTGGAAGAAGGACGCGTGGCAGCATCTGCCGGAAATCCGCGAGGCGATCGACAGGAAGGAATGGCGGCGCGCCAACGACCTGATGAACCGCTACATGACCGAGAAAGGCGGTTATTTCCCGTCGTATCAGACGCTCGGCGATCTGAAAATCCAGTTCGACCTGCCGGAAGACGCGAAGATCGAAAACTACAGCCGCAAGCTCGATTTGAAGACCGCCGTCGAAACCGTCACCTTTACTGTGGACGGCGTCAGGTACTACACGCGTGAGTATTTCGCCAGCCACCCGGACCAGGTCATCGCGGCGCGGTTCACGGCATCGAAACCCGGCGTGCTTTCCTGCAGGATCTCGCTCAACCGGGGCCGCGCGGCGAAAACCGTTGCCGAGGGAAACGACACGCTGCTGATGAGGCAACTGCGATTACGCCGTGATGCTGAAGGTCGTCCCGGGAATCATGTACAGCAGACCGACCCCCGGCGAAGCCGAACCGAGCAGCCACGCCCGCCCGGACGAGGACGTCTGGAACCTGAATAGCATTAACGCGAAACTCTCCGCCGAGGGCGACACCATCACGGTCACGGGCGCTACATCGTTCACTGTATATCTGGCTGCCCACACCAGCTACAAGGCGGACTGGGATGCGAACTACCGCAACGGCGACGACCTTGTTGCAGTCGTCCGCGAACGCATCGGAAACATCGCACCCCGGTCGATAACTGTGGTCCGCTCCCAGTCCCAGTCTTTCACGCCCGTCAGCAGAACGGGCGTCAGCGGACGGATGGACCAATTCGTCACGTTCCGGCAAAAACATATCGAAGACTATCAGAAATTCTACAACCGCGTCACGTTCGACTTCAGGAATCCGGTCGAGGGAAAATCGGACGAGGAGCTCGAGAAGTTCCTGAACCTCACGACCGTGGAGCGCCTGAAACGCTTCAAGGACCACCCGGAGGACACCGCGTTCGCCGCGCTCTTCGCGCAGTTCGGGCGCTACCTCATGATCGCGTCCAGCCGCGAGGACAACCCGCTGCCCTCGAACTCGCAGGGCATCTGGGGCGACGGCTACGATCTGCCGTGGAAATGCGACTACAAGAGCAACATCAACTACCAGATGAACTACTGGCCCGTGAACACCGCCAACCTCTCCGAGTGCATGACCCCGGCCGTGAACCTGAACCTCTCGCTCATCCCGTCCGGCCGCATCACCGCGAAGGAGTATTTCGGCGCGGACGGCTGGACCTGCGCCTACACGACCAACGCCTGGGGCTGGACCGCGCCCGGCGGCAGCCTGCCGTGGGGACCGTTCTTCAGCGCGGGCGGCTGGTTCTGCCAGATGATGTTCGACCACTACGCGTTCAACGGAGACAAGGCGTACCTCGAAAAAATCTACCCCGCCATGAAGGACAACTGCCGGTTCTTCCTCTCCGCCCTCGTCGAGGGGCCGGACGGCAGGCTCTCCATGAACCCGTCGAGCTCGCCGGAGAACAGTTTCCGCGACGGGAACAACGGCGGCGGCAGCGTGGCGTGGGGCGGCGAAATGGAGTCTGCCATCATCCGCGAACTCTTCCGCGACACGCTCTTCGCCGCGAAGGTCCTCGGCGACAAGGACGAGGATTTCCTCAAACAGCTGAAGACCGCCAACGAAAAACTCCGCCCGATTGCGATCGGGCGTTACGGCCAGATTCAGGAATGGGGCCCGGACGTCGACAATCCGAACGACCAGCACCGTCACATCTCCCAGCTCTTCGCCCTCATGCCCGGTTCGCAGATCGACGCGCGCAGCAACTGGAAGGACGCCGACGGCGCGCGTGTGGTGCTGAACCACCGCGGCGACGAGGGGACCGGCTGGTCGAAGGCGTGGAAGATCAACCTCTGGGCGCGCCTCCTCGACGGCGACCGCGCGTACAAGCTCCTCCGCGAACAGCTCACATACGTCAGCGAGCAGTCGGTCGTGTACGGAGCGGGCGGCGTCTACGGCAGCCTGCTCGACGCGCATCCGCCGTTCCAGATCGACGGCAACTTCGGCGCGCTCTCCGGCCTCATCGAAATGCTCCTCCAGAGCCACGTGTACGAGGAACGCGGCGCGGAGCGCATCTACACGCTCGACCTCCTGCCCGCACTGCCGAAAACGCCCGGCTTCGAATCCGGTTCCGTGAAGGGACTCAAGGCGCGCGGCGGGTTCACGGTCGACATCGACTGGGAAAACGGCAAGCTCAAACAGGCGACCGTCACCTGCACGCACGACACCCCCGGTTTCCGCGTGATTACGGGCAGCCTTCCTCCCAAGACCAGCGCACTCCTGAATCAGCCCGGCATACGCATCATTTCGGCAGGCAGGATCAGAAATTACCTCCCCGAAGGCGGCTACAAGGCCGGGGACGTCATCACGATCATTAAGTAGTCTAAGCCTCCGCCGAAGTTGTGTCCGGCTCCGCTTGCATAAAAAAGACTACCCGCCCGGTCTTTTTTTTTGCATTCTTATTATAAAGAAAACGCATACGCGCACTTGAAAAAGTGGCTCCGGGGATGTATATTATCTTTTGATTTTGTTTGCAATACATTTTATCAACATCATAGAACAAACGGGAAAGGATCCCAAAAACCATGAAAAAAATCATTATCTCGCTCCTCGTTATCGCCGCCATCGGCATGACCTGGTATCTCATCAAGACCTACAGAGAAGAAGCCATCTACAAGAATCCGGCGTTCGCATCCGGCAACGGCCGACTCGAGGCGACCGAGATCAACATCGCCGCCAAGCTCGCGGGCAAGATCGAACAGCTCCTGGTCGACGAAGGCGACTATGTGAAGGCCGGTCAGACGCTCACCCAGATGCAGACCAATACGCTTAAAGCCGAACTCGAACAGGCAAACGCCACGATCAAGGTGAAGGAAGCCGAGCTCGAACAGGCCAAGGCGCAACTCCAGGTCGAGAATGCCTCGCTCGCATCCGCGAACGCCGCCCTCGCCGCCTCGAAAGCCAACCTCGCCGCGAAGGTCAGCTCGTACAACAACGCGAAGAGCCGTTACGAACGTTCGAAGCAACTTGTGGAAAGGGATGCGACTTCCCAGCAGACGTTCGAAAACGACGAGGCCATGTTCCAGTCCGCGTCCGCCAACGTCGATTCCGCCAAAGCCGACGTCCAGAGAGCCGAAGCCGACGTCCAGAGCGTCGATGCCGCGATCATTTCCGACAAGGCCGCCATCGTGAAGGCCGAAGCCGCCATCGCCGCGGCGAAGGCCGACGCCGACCGCATCCAGGCCGACATCGACGACAGCACCCTCACCGCCCCGATCGACGGACGCATCCAGTACCGCATCTCCGAAGTCGGCGAAGTCCTCAGCTCGGGCGGCCGTGTACTCAATCTGGTCGACCTTACCGACGTCTACCTGACTTTCTTCGTCCCCGAAGAAACCGCCGGCAAGATCGCGCTCGGCGCGGATGCCCGAATTGTGCTCGACGCCATGGACGACGTGGCGATCCCCGCCACCATCTCCTACGTCGCCAACGTGGCGCAGTTCACGCCGAAGACCGTCGAAACCAGAGTCGAACGCGAAAAACTCATGTTCCGCGTGAAGGCAAAGATCGACCCCGCCCTCCTCAAGCAGTACGTCGAATACGTCAAGACCGGCATCCCGGGCGTCGCCTGGGTCCGCCTCGACGACAACGAGCCCTGGCCGGACTTCCTCCAGACCCCGAAAGAGAAGGGGCTGATCCCCCCCGTCGATGAAAAAGCCGCCGACAAACCCGCCGAGACGAACGGAACGGCCGCAAAATGAGCAACTCTCCCTCCAATGAGGGCGTGAACATCGAACCGGTCGTCAGCTTCCGGAACCTGGCCCTGAAATACGGCAAGACCCTGGGGCTGGACCATGTCACGCTCGATATCCCCGCGCGCAAGCTGATCGGCATGATCGGCCCCGACGGCGTGGGAAAATCCACGCTGCTGTCCCTCGTGACCGGGGCGCACGCCATGCAGGAGGGCGATTTGCGCGTCCTCGGCGGCGACATGCGCGACAAGGTCCACAGGAACAAGGTGTGCCCGAAGATCGCGTACATGCCGCAGGGCCTCGGCAAAAATCTGTATTTCACGCTCACGGTCGAGGAAAACCTCCAGTTCTTCGCGCGCCTCTTCGGACACAACGCCGCGGAGCGCCGCCGCAGGATCGACCGCCTGACCAAAAGCACCGGCCTCTATCCCTTCCTCGACCGTCCGGCGGGCAAGCTCTCCGGCGGCATGAAGCAGAAGCTCGGCCTCTGCTGCTCCCTGATCCACGATCCCGATCTGCTCGTGCTCGACGAACCGACCACCGGCGTCGACCCGCTCGCACGCCGCCAGTTCTGGGACCTGGTCGACTCCATCCGCGAAGCGCAGGAAAACATGAGCGTGATCGTGGCGACCGCGTACATGGACGAGGCGCAGCGGTTCGACTGGCTGATCGCCATGAACGACGGCAGGATCCTCGATACCGGCACGCCCGCCGAACTCCTGAAGAAGACCGGCAAGGACAACCTCGACGACGCGTTCATCGAGCTGCTGCCGGAAGAACAGCGTTCCGGCCACAAGGCCCTGGTCGTGCCTCCGCTTGAGACCACCGAGGCGGACGGCTATTCCATCGAGGCCGAGGGGCTGACCAAGCGGTTCGGCACGTTCACCGCCGTCGACCACGTCAGTTTCCGCATCCGCAAAGGCGAGATTTTCGGATTCCTCGGCTCCAACGGCTGCGGCAAGACCACCACCATGCGCATGCTGACCGGGCTCCTGCCCGCCACCGAGGGCGTCGCCAAACTCTTCGGCAACCCCATCGACGGCAATTCGCTCGAGACCCGCAAGCACCTCGGCTACATGACGCAGCTCTTCTCTCTCTACGGCGACCTGACCGTGCGCCAGAACCTCGTGCTCTACGCCCACCTGTACCAGATCCCCGAAGACGAGATCCCCGAACGCGTCGACGCCATGCTCAATCGGTTCCAGCTGAAGGAGATCGAACAGAAACTCCCGAACGACCTCCCGCTCGGCCTGAAGCAGCGCCTCTCCCTCGCCGCCGCGGTCATCCACAATCCCGAGATCGTGATCCTCGACGAACCGACCTCCGGCGTCGACCCCGTCGCCCGCGACCTCTTCTGGGAGCTCATCATCGAGCTTTCGAGGAAGGACAAGGTCACGATTTTCATCACGACCCACTTCATGAACGAGGCCGGACGCTGCGACCGCATCTCCCTGATGCACAGCGGGCGTTCCCTCGTCTGCGACACCCCGGCGAACATCGTGGCGCAGCGCAACGCCGCCACGCTCGAAGAGGCGTTCATCGGGTGCCTGGAGGACGCCGACCCGGAATCCAACAAGGCCGCCACGGAATCCTGCATCCAGAACGACGAGCCCCCCGAAGAGGAGCCCGCGCAAAAAGGCGGCTTCCTCGGCTGGCTCACCTCCAAGTTCAGTTTCCAGCGCTGGTACACCTGCTACTGGCGCGAACAGCTCGAACTCCTGCGCGACCCGGTCCGCGCCACGCTCGCGCTCTTCGGCGCGCTGATCCTGATGGTCGTCATCGGGTACGGCATCAATATGGACGTGGAGGACCTGTCGTATGCGATCCTCGACAACGACAAAACCGAAAAGAGCACGAATTACGCACTGAACCTCTCCGGCTCGCGGTACTTCGTCCAGCATCCGGACGTGAAGGACCATGCGGACCTCGACCGGCGCATGGCGAACGGCGAACTCAGCGTCGTGGTCGAGTTCCCGCCCAAGTTCGGCAAGGACGTCGATGACGGCAATTCGCCCGAGGTCGCCTACTGGATCGACGGCGCCAACCCGTCCCGCGCATCGACCATCAACGGTTATGCGGGGCTGGTCCATAATGACTGGCTGACCAATCTCGCGCAGTATTCGTCCAACAGTCAAAACGCGAACCAGATCTCCGTCGAGACGCGCTACCGGTACAACCCGGACGTGGCGAGCCTGCCCGCCATGGTCCCCGCGACCATCCCGATCCTGCTGATGATGATCCCCGCCATCCTGGCCGCGCTGTCCGTCGTCCGCGAGAAGGAGATGGGCTCCATCACCAACCTGTACGTGACGCCGCTCACCAGGACGGAGTTCCTGCTCGGGAAACAGTTCCCGTACCTGATCTTCTCCATGCTCAGCGCGTTCCTGCTGATCGTGATGGCCGTCACCATCTTCGACGTTCCGGTCAAGGGCAGCTTCCTGACGCTGCTCGTTTCGCTGCTCGTCTACTGTGTGGTCTCCACAGGCTTCGGCCTGCTGGCGTCCTCCGTGACGCGCAGCCAGATCGCAGTGATCTTCCTCACCATGCTCGCCACGATGCTTCCCTCCATCCAGCTCTGCGGCCTGACCAACCCGGTCGAAACGCAGAAGGGCGCCGCGCTCCTCATCGGCAAGATCTACCCCGCCACGCACATGCTCCTGATCAGCCGCGGCGTCTTCAACAAGGCGCTCGGCTTCGCGGAGCTGCACCATGAGTTCATGATCCTGGTCATTACGGTCCCGATCATTCTCGGCCTCGGCGTCCTCTGCCTGAAAAAACAGGAGTCCTGACCATGATTCAAGCGATCAAAAACATCTTTCAGCTCGGGAAGAAGGAGATCCTCAGCCTCTGCCGCGACGGACTCCTCATGGCGCTGATCGTCTACTCCTTCACCGCCGCCATCATCGTCGCATCCAACGCTTCGACGGACTTCGCCGACGCCGCCATCGCGGTCGTCGACGAGGACCAGTCCCAGCTCTCGCAGCGCCTGTCCGACGCGTTCCAGCCCCCGCTCTTCCTCCCCGTCGAGATCATCCAGCGCAACGACATCGACCGTACGATGGACGAGGGCAGATACACGTTCGTCGTCGTCTTCCCCGTCGATCTCGAAAAGGACGTGATGGCGCACATGACGCCGGATATCCAGGTCAATGTCGACGCCACGCGCATGTCGCAGGCGTTCACCGGCGCCGGATATATCCAGCAGATCCTGTTCTCTGAGGTACAGAAATTCGTGAAGGACAATTCGGGCGATTCCTCCGCCTCCGCTGCGAACATCGTCATCCGCAACCGCTACAACCCGAACCTCTACGGCTCGTGGTTCAATGCGCTGATGCAGCTCGCGAACAACATCGCCATGCTCGCAATCATCCTCACGGGCTCGGCGCTCATCACGGAACGAGAGAAAGGCACGCTGGAGCATCTGCTCGTGATGCCCGTCACGCCGTTCCAGATCATGGCGTCGAAGATCTGGTCCATGATGCTCGTCGTCATGGTCGCCGCCCTCACAGGCCTCTTCCTGGTCGTCAGAATGTACCTCCAGATCCCCCTCGCGGGCTCCTACATGCTCTTCGCGCTCGGAATGGCGCTCTATCTCTTCGCACTTACCTCCCTCGGCATCTTCCTGGCGTGCATGTCGCAGAACATGCCCCAGCTCGGACTCCTGATCATCCTCGTCCTGATGCCGCTTGAGATGCTTTCCGGCAGCTCCACTCCGCAGGAAAGCATGCCCGTCTGGGTGCAGAGGGTCATGCAGTTCGCTCCGACGACCCACTTCGTGAACATCACGCAGGGCATCCTGTTCCGCGGCGCGGGACTCAGGGCCATGTGGCCCACGTTCCTGAAGCTCTTCCTCATCGGCGCGGGCCTCTTCACGCTCTCGCTGGGCCGTTTCCGCAAGTCCGTCGCCTGACGAAAAACGACAAAACAGATTCAGCCTCCGGTTCTTTCAAGTGCCGGAGGCTTTTTTTATTAGCTGAACATTGTTTTTTGAGGTGGGCGGCATAAAACCAACTAAAAAAGTAGAGATTTTCTTCAAAAAAGGGCTTGACATTTGGTTTTTCTGTGCTAGATTATAATCACGATGTTTTTTGTAGACTTTGCAGTTAACCCCTGAAAGGAGACCATTCCTATGAGCATCGCAAACAACATCCTCGAAAAGATCGGCGGCACCCCTCTGGTCCGCATCAGCAAACTGAACTCCGGCGCGGCGGAAGTCGTCGTGAAGGTCGAATACTTCAACCCCGGCGGCTCCGTGAAGGACCGCATCGCGTTCGCCATGATCGAGGCCGCCGAACAGTCCGGCGCGCTGAAGCCGGGCGCGCTCATCATCGAGCCGACGAGCGGCAACACGGGCATCGGACTCGCGTTCGTGGCTGCGGTGAAGGGCTACCGCCTGATCCTGACCATGCCGGAGACGATGAGCATCGAACGCCGCAAGCTGGCGCAGGCGTACGGCGCGGAGATCGTGCTGACCGAAGGCGCGAAGGGCATGAAGGGCGCGATCGCGAAGGCGCTCGAACTCCGCGACGCCAATCCCGGCTCGTTCATCCCGCAGCAGTTCGAGAACCCGGCGAATCCGGCGTATCACAAGGCGCACACCGGCCCGGAGATCTGGGCGGACGCCGACGGCAAGGTCGACGCGTTCGTGGCGGGCGTCGGCACCGGCGGTACGCTGACGGGCGTCGCCGAATATCTCCGCGAGAAGAATCCGAACGTGAAGATCTTCGCGGTCGAACCCGACACCAGCCCCGTGCTCGCGGGCGGCGCGCCCGGTCCGCACAAGATCCAGGGCATCGGCGCGGGATTCGTGCCGAAAGTGCTGAAGACCGACCTCATCACCGAAGTCATCGGCGTTTCCGCCGAGAACGCGGGCAAGACCGCCCGTGCGGCCGCGGCGAAAGAAGGCCTGCTCGTCGGCATCAGTTCCGGCGCGGCGCTCTTCGCGGCGCTCGAACTGGCGAAACGCCCCAAATTCGCGGGCAAGCGCATCGTGGCGCTCCTGCCGGACACCGGCGAACGCTATCTTTCCACCTGGCTTTTTGAGTAAAATAAAGCACCGTTCCTTTGCACTCGCTCCTCTCCGCCTCACAACGGAGAGGAGTTTTTTCAACCGGAATCCGAACCGAAACGAGGTGAGACCATGAACGAGATCCAAGTAAAATCCACGCTCGACGGCACGATCCAGCCGTCGCTGTTCTTCCGTCCGCAGGCGGACGTCCCGGTCCCGCTCGTCGTCGGGCTGCACACATGGAGCTACGACAGGTTCAATCAGGCTGACAATTATCTGCCGTTGTGCGAACAATACGGCTGGGCGCTGCTTCTGCCGGAATTCCGCGGCCCGAACCTCGCCTCGAATCCGAACAGACACGACGCCTGCGGCAGCCTCAAGGCGAGGCGCGACATCCTCGACGCCGTGGACTACGTGCTGCGGACTTCGGCGATCGACTACGACAACATCTTCCTGCTCGGGTGTTCGGGCGGCGGACACGCCGCGCTGCTGACCGCGGAGGACGCCCCGGAGGTGTTCCGCGCCGTGGACGTCTGGTGCCCGGTGTCCGACCTCGCGGCGTGGCACGCGCACCTCACGGAAACGCATCAGCATTATGTGCACGACATGGAGGCGTGCCTGGGCGGCAGCCCGGCGGACGTACCGAACGAATACGCCGAGCGATCCCCCTCGGCTCAACTCGAAAAACTGAAAGACATCCCCGTTTCCATCCACCACGGCAGACACGACACCGTCGTCCCGTACCGGCATTCCGCCGGGTTCGTGCGGAAACTCGAGGCGGCGAGCGCGGATGAGGTGTACTTCGAGGTATTCGACGGCGAACACGAGCAGTACCCCGCGCACAGCTTCGAGTGGTTCGCGCACCTCGCGGGCGTAAAGCCGCCGGAGGTCGCCGGAAACGCGGCGGTCCGCATCACGGGCTGACATTTATCCCCCATTTTCATTCAAATCCCCCTCCCCTCGCGGACGCAAAAAGCGGACGCCGGTTTCGATTCCGGCGTCCGCGCTGTTTTTGCTGAGAAATGTCAGCTGAATTCAGCTCACTGGACTTTGTCGAGCTTGATGTTCACGCTGGAAACTTTGTCCGGGAACTTGACCTGGACGCCGTTCTGCATGAGCTGGGCGCCCGTGAGGGTCTGTCCGGCTTCGATGCGCGGCGCGGCGTCGGGGTTCATCTCGGTCAGCTTGTACTTCGCGTTCGGGTCGAGGCCGGAGGCCTTGATGGTCTCGGTCCGCGCGCCGCGGTCGCGCTTGAATCCGAAGAGGACGGCTTCCGACTTATCCTGGGCGACGAACGTGAGTTCGGTCGTCTGGGAGACCATCGGGCTGCGGCCGCGGTAGAGGTCGGCGCTGTGGAGGAGCGGACGGAGCTGCTTGTAGACAGCGATTCCCTTCGCGATATTGTCGACGTTATCCAGCCTGCGTGCGCCCTGGGACTCCGGATCGAGCTCGACGCCGAGGCGCGCGGTCATGGCGACGTCGGTGCGGAACTTGTAGTCGCCTTCGCCGAGGCAGCCGACGTGAGCGGCGACGGCCTTGACCGGGAGGAAGTGGCTCCAGCCCCACTGGATGGAGATGCGGTTGATGCCGTTGGTCTGGTCGCTGCCCCAGATCTCTTCGCTGTACTGGAGCGCGCCGATGTCGCCGCGCATGCCGCCGGAACCGCAGGCCTGGAAGATCACGTTCGGGAATTCCTTGCGGAGGCGGGCCATGATGCGGTAGTAGGCTTCGGTGAACTTGTCGGAGAACGAGCCCTGGTTGTCGAGGTTGACGTGGCTGCCGGGATTGGCGCCGAGGGTGGCGTTGTGGTCCCACTTGATGTAGGCGACGCGCGGATGCTCCCTCAGGATGTCTGCGACGCATTTGTAGACGTATTCTTCGACGACGGGGTTGGCGAGGTCGAGGACGCGCTGGTTGCGGATGAGCTGGACGCCGCGGCCCTTCAGCTCGGTGGCGTATTCGGGATGCGCGTCGAAGAGTTCGCTCCTCGGGCAGACCATTTCGGGCTCGACCCAGATGCCGAACTTGATGCCGTTCTGTTCGCACAGGTCGCAGAGGTGTTCGATGCCGTTCGGGAGCTTCGCCTTGTTGACCATCCAGTCGCCGAGGCCCTGACGGTCGTTGTTGCGCGGGTACTTGTCGCCGAACCAGCCGTCGTCGAGCACGAAGTATTCGACGCCGAGCTTGGCGGCGGCGGGGATGTACTTGTCAAGCTTGGCTTCGGTGAAGTCCATGTAGGTGCCTTCCCAGCTGTTCAGCACGAGCGGGCGCTGCTTGTCGCCGTTGTACACGCCGTACATGCGGCCGTAGTTATGCAGGTTGCGCGAAGCCTGGCCCGCGCCCTCGTTGGAGAACGTCATGACGATCTTCGGGGAGTTGTAGTCCTCGCCGGGCTTCAGGATGGTCGGGGTGCCGGGGACGCCGGCGGCGAAAAACACGGTGTTGTTCTGCGTGGTGGTGATGCTGTACTCCCAGCTGCCGCTCCATGCGATGGCGGCGGCGAAGACGCGGCCCTGTTCCTCCTGGAGCTTGCCGTCGAAGGAGATGTAGCAGCCCGGATAGTCCGGGACGGCGACGCGCGACCCTTTGTTGGTGAGGTGCTTCAGTACGCCGCGGCCGACCTTGTCCTCGTGGATCTCGGTCATTTCGCGGCCCCAGTCGCCGTAGAAGCTGGTGAGGTAGGTGTCGTTGGTGAACGGCAGATTGATGAAAGCGGCGTCGCGGTTGAGCAGCGTGATGTTCTTTTCGCCGTTGTTCTTCACGATGATCTGCGAGGTGAAGACGTCGGCGGTCTTGTACGCCGTGGCGATCAGGGTGACCGTGACGGGGTACAGCGGGTCCTTCAGCTCATACGCCGCTTCCGTGCGCTCGTCGTCGAGCTGGCGGACCGACTTCTTCGCGATGCGGAGTTCGAGGTTGTGCGTGCCGTCTTCCTGGATGATGTAGATGGAGGGTTCCATGACTTCGGAGGGCAGACGCGGCCACGCCGCGATGGCGCTCTGCGTGCCGCCGCCGAATCCGCCGCGGCCGCCGCCGAATCCGCCGGGACGTCCGCCCTGTCCGGGACGGCCCTGGCCCATGGCGGGATTGGCAGGCTGTTTCAACGCGCCGAAGACACCCTGACGGAGCTCGGCGCCGACGTTGCCGGTGAGGTTCCAGGTCAGGCGGTTTGTTTCAAACGTGCCGGAAGCGCCGCCGAGAGACTGCTGCTCGGGCGCCGCTCCGTTGTATTCGATCTTGAAGTTCACGAGGTCTGCGTGATCGTAGTCCATATCGGCTCCCTGGGCGGCCACGAAACGCAGCCGCGTAATGCCGTTGAGGTTGATGGAGAATTCTTTGGCCTTGTCGCCGCCTTTCATTTCCTTGGATTCCCACAGCAGCTTCTGGTTGCTGCCGGAGGCATCGTACCACTGGAAATTGACGCTGCCCTGCCCGTTCGTGTCGTCGTCGATGCCGACCGCGCCGGTCGCGCGAACGGCCTTGCCGTCGAGCTTCAGGATGAACTCGCCTTCGGCATGGAGGCCGACGGAGTTCGCGCTGTAGCTGACGCCGCCGATGCTGATGGGACGGCCCTCGACGGAGGCGTTGTGGCGGCCCTGGTCGAAATAGCCGAGCTGCAGGTACGGAGCCGAAAGTCTCAGTTGATCCGCAGTCCATTCCGCGGCGCGGAGCGAACCGATGGAGAGCGAGGCACAGAGAAGCGCGGGGATGAGGCGTTTCATACGTGTCATGATCGTGTTCCTTCTATTTTTGGGGGTGGTGCACGCCGCAAGTTCAGCCCGCGGCGCAATTCGTTTAGACAATATTTGGTAGAAATATATCACGCGTCACGAAAAAAACAAGCGCCCGACCCGGTGTTTCCTATAGAAAAGAATGGAAAAACACCGCCTGTAACGTGAAATTAACGTAATGCGGAATCCGGCGGCGGGAAAGTCCAAATCGCAAAAAACATATTTTACAAATGCAAAACTGCTTGCAAAAACGGGCGGAGCGTGGTATATTCTTTGCAAATCGGAAAGTGGAAAAACAGACGCATATCAAAGGTGGCCGACATGCCGGAAGAGAATCTCAGTTCATTAAGGAAGGCAGGAAAAACGATCCTGGAGCTTGTGAAAGTGCTTTTGATGCTCGCTTATATAATCGCACTTGGTTTCTTCTGGCTTTTCGCCGTAATCGGGATACCATTCTACACGGCGCACCGCCTCTTTTATTTCATCGTGATGAACATGCTTTTCTTCGGGCTTTTGGGGCTGTTTGTCTATGCGGTCGAGAAACAGAAGAAGAAGAAAATCCTGCGCGTTTCCTGCGGCCTTATTGCGGCTTCGCTGGTCATCGGAGGGGGATTCCGCGCATACACCTGGTGGACGGTCGACCGATATCCGGTGATGACGCAACAAGTGAACTGGCGCGATTATACTCCGTTCGAGGATGGAAACAAGCTCGTGAAGGTGGAGATCCCGGCGGAGTATTCCCTGGTGTTCAGCGGGGAGAGCGGGTACAAGACAAACGAACTCCCTCGTCTGAACGGCGCGTATGCGCTTTACCCGATCTACGCCGCCATGGCGCAGGGGATGTACCCGGATGCTACCGCGGCGCATTCCCGATATGTCACGACCGACGGATCGGACGTCATTTACAAGGAATTGCTGAAAGGCGAACGCGACCTGATCTTCGCGCTGGCGCCGTCGAAAAAACAGCAGGAAGACGCGGAAAAGGCCGGCTTGGAATACGAGCTGACGCCGTTCTGCAAGGATGCCTTCGTCTTCTACGTGAACGCGAAAAACCCGGTCGACAACCTCACGACGGAGCAGATCAAAGGCATCTATTCCGGGCGGATCACGGACTGGAAGGAAGTCGGCGCGCCGGAAAGCACGAAGATCGTCCCGTTCCAGCGCAACGAGGGAAGCGGCAGCCAGACGACGCTTCAGAAGCTCATGGGCGACACGCCGATCATGCCGCCGCTGAAGGAGGACCGCCTCGGCGGCATGGGCGAGATCATCAACGACACGGCGAACTACCGGAACTACAAGGCCGCCCTCGGGTTTTCGTTCCGCTACTACTCCACGGAGATGCTGCGGAACAACCAGATTAAACTGCTCTCCGTCGACGGCGTCGCGCCGACCGTCGAAAACATCCGCGACGGCACTTATCCGCTGGTCGCGACGGCGTACATGGTCTCGGTCCGCCCGCGCTCCGAAAACGTGCAGAAGATCGTGGACTTCATGCTTTCGCCGGAGGGGCAGAAGCTCGTGGAGGAAACGGGGTACGTCCCCGTTGCACCGACTGCTCCCGCGGAATAACAGAGCTAAGGGACATCCCGATCCGGGCGTAGCCGAAACCTACTTTGAAGCCCCGGCGGTCTGACGCTCCTCCGCGTATCGTTTCATGGCGGCGTCGAATTCCGCGCGGTCGGCGTCGGTCCAAATCGCCGCATCCCAGCGCAGACGTTCCGCGAGGTTGCGGTTCGACGGCAGACTGGTCCGGACGTACCGGTAGAACGCCAGCCGCAGCTGCGGCATTGTGCCGATCCCGCGGGTCGAACCGCCCGCGTCGAAATACCGGTCGAGGAAAAGGCCGGCCGTGCCTTCGAGCTCCTCGCAGCCGCAATCATACCACCTCGGCGCACGGTAGTCGCCCTGTTCGGCGATCCGCTCGTATTCCGGGACCTGTCTGACGTCCTGCGCCTCGAACAGACGGTCGAAGAAAATGCCGTTCAGGATCACGTTCAGGGAACCGTAGCGGACGAGCCGCACCTGGAAGCACATGCCCGGCCGGGAACTGTTCCGCAGGAGGAATGTCTTGTACACGCCGCCGCTGGCAAAATCCGCCACGCGCGCCGTGCAGAGCGGCTTTTTCTTCATGCAGTCAGCGACGCTCTCACCCATGGATGATTCATAGACCTCGATGATGTAGTCGCGTTCGACGTTGTTGCCGCTCCGGCCGTTCGAGTTGAAGAAATACATCGAGAACCGCCAGACCGCGCTTTCCTGCTCCGGACGGATCATAAGCCACAGGTCCGGCCCCTCGAACGTCCTCGTGTGCTCCTGGCCGTTGTCGTTCCACTCCGACTGCGTCCGGTGGCCGTCTTCCATCTGGAGCAGCACATCACGGTTATCGTCCGCGCGTTCCCAGTCCACCCAGGATTTCCGTCCGTCGCCGTTCGGATTCCGGTGCGGGCCGATCCCGCCGGCGACGAATATCTGCGAGTTGGAGACGCCGCCGTCCCAGGGGCGGGTCGACGAAGGCGCGTTCATCGCGCACAGCACCTGTTTCCGCGCGCCGTAGCGTCCGCACCAGTCGCCCTTCGTGACCCAGTCTTCGCCGAGATACTGCGCCCAGCATTCCGGCCGGTTTTCGCGCACCCGGACGAACCGCCGGATATCGCGGAGGACCGAAACGGGGTTGACGGTCCTGTACGAGGGATGCGCCGCGTCCGCCGTTTGCCGGACGGCCGCGGACGGCGTGTCAACCGGATCGAATTTGATCAGCCTGACGAGTCCGGCCCCGTAGGTCGCGGCGAACACCCGGCCGTCGGGGAGCTCCACGAATCCGCGCACAGGGGAATTGATCCTCGGAAAGGAATAATCCCGGATGATCTTCGGGTCGCCTGAAGCGCGCTGCTCGACGCCCTGCGTGCGGTAGCCGATCCACAGGCCGTATTTCCCGTGCAGGACGCAGTTCACATAGCTTTCCTTCAGCGCCGTATCGGTCCCCCGTAAATCCACTGCCTCAATCAGCTCTTTCCGCGCGGCGCCGTCCATTTTCGCCTTCAGGTCGCGCCCCTGCAGGAACCGGAAATCCCCGTCTTTGCCGTAGCTGATCCCGTTCAGACCCGCGATGCAGACCCGCCCCGAACCGTCAACCGTGATCCCGTTGCAGAAATTCGAGCTCAGGCCCTCTCCCGATCCGGTCAAAGGGAAAAGCACCGCGCGTTCCGCGCCCCAGGTTTCCGGCGCGGTCAGGCAGGACACCGGCTGCTCATCCGCCACATCGCGGACGTCGATCCGGGCATATCCGCCGCTTTCCATCGCGCAGTGCAGCCGGTCGTCGCCCTCGAAACAGATGCCGCGCACGCCGCCGGACGGAAGCCCGTCCAGGAACGTATAATCGCGCCAGCTGTCCCGCTTCGAATCGTACACACTCACGCCGCCTTCGTGCGCCACGGCGACCATGCCGGATGCCGAACTCGCCAGGTCGTGAACGTGGCTGCCGCCCAGCACGGAATCCCGGTCGTATCTCCGCCATTTCCCGCCGGCGAACACCTGTACGCCCAGGCTCGCGGTGCCGACCCAGATCCGCCCCTGCGAATCCTCGCAGACCGCCGTGCAGTTCGACGTGTCCGGAAATCCCGGCTGCGCCCGCATGTCCTCCCATTCCCGGTCGGTTTCCGGGTCGCGCAGACGATAGACGCCGCCCGCCTCGGCGGTCACCCACAGCGTGCCATCGTGCGTCAGGCAGACGTCCGTCAGGAATCGCGGCGGCCGAACGAAACGGTTTCTCACGATGCCCTCCGCCGATGAATTGCTTTCCAACGGCAATATCTCCACAATCGGCTCCGCATCCCCCTGAATCTCCGTTGGAGGGTTCTTCAACTGCGGTTTTTCCTCGGGCAGAATCTCCAGTGGTGAGGTATCCCTGGGCTGAATCTCCACCGGGACACCTCCCGACGGCATGTTTCCCTGTTGCCCGAGATCGCGCCGTACGGGCGTCGTCTCCTCATGGGGACCTCCCGGCGTACCGAACTCCACGGGCTCCGCACAAACAATTTTAGTCGCCGCCGCGGCGTTCTCCGGGTCGACCGGACCGCCCGTGATCAGGGCTGCGGCCACATAAAAGCAAACTGCTAAGAGGAAGAGCAGCGGGATCGCGATGATATATTTCTTTTGAGACGGGTCCGGATTGTTCTGAGGTGTCATAGGTATCTCCCGAGGGTCGTGCTGTACGGGTTCATGGTTGGCGGAAGGAGGGAATCTCCCGCCGGAGAGTTTTTCGCGAGTAATATATACGCTTTTTCCGCGTCTTTCAAGAAACGAACATAATATTTTTATTCTTTTTACGGTTTTGCCACTCCGGACCATGAGGCGGAATGCAACGCATTAAGACATTGAGGAAGATAATTTGTCGTGGGATTACAGTTCATCGCGCAAAGGACTTATTCGCTGTTTATCATTGCATAAAAACAAACTTCATTTTTATTTTCAACAGATCTATTGTAAAAGGGAAAATGGGTGCTATATTATTGCAAAATATCTTCGCATCCTGACCATTTTTGAACGAAAACCGGAGATCAATCGGATATGAAAAAACAATCCATGCGCTTTGAGAGGCATAATCGATTTTTCAGCGTCTGCCTTGTGTTGATCGGCCTCCTCCTGCTCGGCTATGTCGTCTACAACTCATACGAGCTCAGAAAAAACACGAAAGTCATGGCCCGTGCCAGGGTCGAATATCAGGATTTCAACCGGGTACGTTCGCGTCTGCGCGACGGTTCGGACATCCTGACCGAGGCGGTGCGCCGTTATGTGGCGACCGGCGACAAAAAATACCGCGACGAGTATTTCAAGGAAGCGTTCGACACAAAGAACCGCGAATGGGGCCTGAACCTGCTGAACCAGCTGACCGATGAGGGCAAGGGCACGGACCAGATCAAGGACGATTTCCAGCTCGCGATGAAATACTCCATCGAGCTGATGAACATTGAATATACCGCGATGCGCCTGATCACGCCAGAAGAGGAAGCCGCCTCCCCCGATTATCCCCGCGAGCTGAAAATCACCGCGGTCGCGCCGGAAGACCTGGCCAAAGACATGCACGAACGGGAACACATGGCCCTGAACCTCGTATTCGGCAATACATACGCGCAATACAAGACGAACATTTATTCCGCGCTGGACAAAAGCCTGTCCGCCGCCGCGAAACTGGCGGACAACCGCCGCGTCGCGGCGACCAAGCGCCAGAACATCCTGTGGATTAACCAGCTCGTTTCCGTGTCGCTGTTCGTCGCCAGCTTTCTGCTTCTGCTGATCTGGGCGGAACGTCTTTTCTCGCGCAGAACAGCGTTCCTGCAGCAGATGCTGGACAACATCCCGCTCCTGATCTATCTGAAGAGCCGGAAGACAAAGCGATTCCTGGACTGCAACCGGTCGTTTTCCGATTATCTCCAGCATTCCGGCTTCGAAGACCCGAAGGGAAAAACGAGCTACGATCTGCTGCCGGCCGACAAGGCGCACGAACTGGAGGCGAACGAAGAAGAGTCCATGAAGACAAACGAGCTGACCGTGCATTATGAATCCATGCCCGGCCCGCTGGGACAGTCCCGTTTCTTCCGCACCACCAGAGTCGGGATCAAGGACGCCGAAGGCAAGCCCTGCATGCTCGGCATGGCGCTGGACATGACCGAGGACCACGAACGCCAGCTGAACAGCGAAGCCACGGAAGAGGCCTTGCTCGCGCTTCAGCAGGAACCGACGCTCGTTTCCCCGCTCAAAATGCTGGAAGTCATCCGCCGCCGCATGAACGCCGATTACTGCTATCTGGCCCGCTACAACGAGGAAACCGGCATCGTCTCCGTGGACCCCGATGCGTTCGCCATGCGCGGCGGACATACCCTGCCGAAGCGCATCTCCTCCAGCACCCGCATGTTCCTGGACCTGATCGACCGCATCCGCATGCTCGGGATCGGCTCGTTCGATGAAGAGGAATCCAACCGCATCCGCCAGATCTTCAAAATCGACCAGCTCGCACCCGACACGCCGCACGCAACCTGCCATATCGCGCTGCGTCTGACCGTGCAGGGGACGTTCTGGGGCCTGCTCTCCGTGACAAGCGTTTCCAAGCGCTCGTTCACCGACATCGAAAGAGATTACCTGCAGAAAAACGCCCGCATCCTCGAATCGGCCATCGAACGCAGGCTCATCTACGCCGCGCTCGCCAAGGCGAAGAACGACGCGATCCTCGAGGGCGAGATCTCCGAGAGCGTCCTCAACCTGATGCCCATCCCCTGCGTCGTGAAAGACCCGGACAACGATTTCCGCTACATCCGCTGCAACAAGGCCTACGCCTCCCTGCACCACCTGGACCCCGCCGAAATGGTCGGCAGACGCGGCGAGGATTTCTACGCCGACAAATCGCTGGAGGTCATCCGCCGCACCGACGCGGAAGCCATGGAAACCCGCGAGCTCGTCCACTTCGAGGACACCTGCCTGTGGGGCGACTGCAACCGCCGCGTCTTCCTGTACTGGAAACTGCCGATGACCACGAACGACGGCCGCACGCTGCTCTTCTGTGTGGCACAGGACGTGACCGAGATCAAACAGAAGATCAACACAGAGCATTTCCGCAACGAGATCACGGCGTTCCTGCTCGGTCACTCCGAACCGGAGGAACTGCTCGACTTCGTGGCGAAACGCCTCATCGAAACGCTCGGATGCCAGCACGTGCTCCTGCACAGAAGCGACGGCACGCGCCAGGACTGGTTCCCGGACGACGAGCACACCTATTGCAATAAGTGCGTCGACTGCCCGCTGAAGACAGCCGATCCTTCGCTTTTCTCCCACAACGGCAACGTGATCGTCAACGACGACAACATCTCCGAGTTCCCGCTGCCCGATAACTGCCCGACCAGGATCCTTATCGCACGCCAGATCTTCTTCGAGGGGGAAGAATGGGGCAAGATCGGCGCGCTCTTCACCGGTGACGCCTTCGAGTCCCTAGGATTCTGCGAGGAGCTCCTCGAACAGGTCGCGAACGTGGTCTCCGTATGCGTCGAACGCAAGGCCAGAAATATGGTCATCAAGCGCCAGAACGAGGAAGTCGTCCACATCAACCGCCAGCTCCAGCTCGCACGCGATCGCGCCGTCGCCGCCGAAAAGGCCAAGAGCTATTTCTTCTCCTGCATCAGCCACGACGTCCGCACCCCGCTGAACGCCATCATCGGCTACACCGAACTCCTGAAGAAGGGCATCGACGACGAGAAGGAACGCGATGGAGCATGCGACGCCATCACCACGAGCGGACGTTCCCTGATCCAGCTCGTCAGCAGCATGGTCGACCTCGCCAAACTCGAATCCGACACGCTCGTCATCGAACCGGTCCTGACCGACCTCAACGTCCAGGCCGCCAAGGTCCTGCATTCCTTCGACATCTCCGTGGCGGGCAAACCCGTCAAGCTCATGGGAGAATGGGACGAGAACACGCCGTATCTCAAGGTCGATCCGAAGCGCATCTGGCAGATCCTCTTCCATCTGATCGACAACGCCGTCAAGTTCACCGAGGAAGGCGAGATCGTCCTGAAGCTCGTTTTCGACCGGAAGGACATGGAAAAAGGTGTCCTCACCATCACGGTCTCCGACACCGGCAGCGGCATGGACGAGGAGACGCAGAAACGCATCATGCAGCCGTACGCGTCCGGGGACGAGGACGCCGGCATTCACCAGGTCGGCTCCGGACTCGGCATCTCCATCTGCCGCCACCTCATCGACCGCATGAACGGCACGCTTGCGCTTCAGTCCACACCGGACAGCGGAACGGTCTTCAAAATCCGCATCCCGGACGTCATGTACTCCGAACGCACCAACAGCTTCCCGCGGCCCGACAGCATGATCGACTTCCACGGCAAGCCCCGCGAACAGCTCCGCGTGCTGATCGTGGACGACGTCCCGCTGAACATCTCCATCCTGCGCACCATGCTCCGCAAGAACGGCGTCTCCGACATCGTCACGTCCGTGAACGGCAAGGACGCCCTCAAAAAGATCCGTCTGAGCTTGAAGCCGTTCGACCTGGTCCTCACCGACCTGTGGATGCCGGAGATGGACGGACGCGTCCTGCTCCAGGAACTCCGTGCCGACCCGAAGTACAAATCGCTCAACGTCATCGCGATCACCGCCGACGTCGACGCGAAGGAGGAATGCATGAAGCTCGGGTTCAGCGACGTGATCTTCAAACCCGTCACCGTCGCGAAGATCGTCAACTACCTCCCGCCGTCATCCGGCGAACAGCCCGGCTGACTGACGCCGGGATAAAAAAGAACGGCGTTTAACCGTTCTCAGGACACAAAGAAACACCCGTCCGGCGATCCTGTAAATCCGGCCTCTTCATGAGGCGGGGGATGCGATGGAGCGGGTGTTTTTCGACTCCGCGTCCGTTCAGTCGAACGGATGACGGAGCGATTCCGAACCCCGATTATGCCTGCGGCGCGGGATTGACCGGAACCGGAACGACGTCTTCTGCCTGCGGACCCTTGGCGCCCTGGCCGACGGTGAATTCGACAAGCTGTCCTTCCTTCAGGGTGCGGTAGCCTTCCGACTTGATGGCGCTGTAGTGGACGAAAATGTCCTGCGCGCCTTCACGCTCGATGAATCCGAATCCTTTGGTGTTGTTGAACCATTTGACTTTGCCTTGTTCGCGTTCGCCCATGTTTAGCCTTCAATCTTGTTGCTCCCGGGGGGTTGTTGAACTGACGGCGAGCACGTCCGGGACCGTGCGGATACCGCCGGATGGCATGCACGCCGGGGCGTTTTGCGCGGGACGAATCCGCACATGGAAGACGTGTCATGCTTCTCCGGGTGATATTATACCCCAGAATCCGCGAAAAGAAAAGAGGTAAAAAAGGAAAAATAGGCGGAAAATTGTTAAAAATCTCAATAAAAACCAAAAATAGCACGTTAGTTAACTCCATATCGCTGTATTTCTAAAGAATAATTGTGTACTTTCAGGCATAATCCGGCTCGCTGGAAGCCAATTCACCGCCTCACGCCTTCTTCAAACATATTCAACACAAAATCAATACAAATGAACAATCTGTCACCACCCGACATGAATAGATATATTCTATTCATCGAAAAGACATTCGTATATACGAAAGATAAATACGGACTTCTTTTTAGGAAGAGAACACATGATTATCTTCTCTCTTCCGTACTATTTTGTAAAACGAAAGATCAAAAATGAACGAAACGGGATGAAATCCCGCAAAAAAGACGGTCAGCGGTCGAGCAGGAACCTCACATCGTCGATGCTCAGAGAGGATAGCGCCTCGGTCGATTCCTCGACCAGGTCGTTGAACAGCGCGCGCTTGCGTTCGTGGAGCGCGAGGATGCGTTCCTCGATGGAGTCGCGCACGACCAGCCGGATGATGTTCACGCTGCGCGTTTGCCCGATGCGGTGCGTCCGGTCGGCGGCCTGGTCCTCGACGGCGGGATTCCACCACGGGTCGAAGATGATGACGGTGTCGGCGGACGTGAGGTTGATACCGACGCCGCCGGCTTTCAGGCTGAGCAGGAAAACGCGGACCTCCGGGTCGGAATTGAACCGTTCGATGCGTTCGGCTCGGTCGTGCGTGGAGCCGTCGAGGTATTCATATTCGATCTTCTGCGTGTCCAGGCTGTCGCGGATGATGGACAGCATGGACGTGAACTGGCTGAAGATAAGGACCTTGTGCCCGGAGTCGAGCGTTTCCAGCAGGAGCTCGTTGAGCAGTTCGAGTTTGGCCGAGGAAATCCCGGCCCCTTCGCCTTCCGGCAGGAGTTCCGGCGCGCAGCAGACCTGGCGCATCCGCATGATGGAAGCGAGCAGGTGGATGTGCGTGATGGAGCGGTCGCCGGATTCGAGTTCGCTGAACTGTTTGTACTGTTCGTTCGCGCGTTCTTCGAGCGTATGGTAGAGTTTCCGCTGGGGGTCTTCCATGTCGCAGTAGAGCAGCTGTTCCTGTTTGGGCGGGAGTTCGAGGCAGACATCCGACTTGCGGCGTCGGAGCATGAATGGCACGATGCGGCGCACGAGCTCGCGTTTCAGCTCGGCGCTGGCGGCGATCTCCGAGTATTTCTCGCGGAACGAATTGAGCGAGCCGAGGAGGCCGGGGTGGAGGAAATCGAACATGCTCCAGAGGTCTTCGGCGGAGTTTTCGAGCGGGGTGCCGGTGAGGATGATCCGGCTGGAGGACGGGATCGACTTGCAGGTACGGGCGTTGAGGCTGAGCGGATTCTTGATGTGCTGAGCCTCGTCCAGGACCAGCGTGGACCATTTGATGGCGGAGATGTGCGCGATGTCGCGCCGCACGAGCGCGTACGAGGTGATGACGATCTCGCGCGTAACGGCCTTCTTCCACAAAGCGCCGCGGTTGGGGCCGTTCACGACGAGCGTGCGGAAACGCGGCAGGAAACGCTTGATCTCGGCGGCCCAGTTTCCGACCAGCGTGGTGGGGCAGACGACCAGCGCGGGGAGGCGTTTCTGAGGGGAAACGGCGAGGAACGCGAGGACCTGCACGGTCTTACCGAGGCCCATTTCGTCCGCGAGGATGAGGTTGCAGCCGCGGCTGGACATGCCGTCGAGCCATGCCACGCCCGTCTTCTGGTATTCGCGGAGCTGACCGTGGAAGACCTCGGGATCAAGTTCGGGACGGTCCGGCGAACTCAGCACGCTGTCGTAGTCCAGCTTCAGGCGCAGGAAATCGACCGGCACGGCGCCGGGCAGTTCCGAGGCCGCGTCCGCCCAGTAGTACGCCGCGTGACGCGGGATGCGGATAATCTCGGCATTGGGATCGTCGTCCGCGCCGGGCAGATACGTGACGACCGGCTGAAGCGAGGCGGCAAGCCGACGCAGTGCGTCCGGGATCCGCACGAAATGCTTGTTGAGGATGGAAGGCGGCAGATAGTTTTCACCCTTCGAAGCCGCCTCGGTCAGGTCGTTCCAGCGAACCGCCGCGCCGCCCGAGCTCAGGCGCACGCCGAGCTCGAACCAGTCCGGTCCGGATCCGCGGAGCGTCGTCCGGAGCGCCAGACGCGAGTTCTCGCCCGCAAGCGAGGCAAGCCCGGCGTTGAGGAGAAATTCGCGGCCTTCGCGTTCCCAGCGCGGGATCACTTCCTCGATGAACATGCCGACGGCCTCGCGGTCGCTCAGACGGTACACGACCGACGGCCCGGACACGGAGCGTTTCGTGCGGTGCGAAAAACCGAAGTGGATCAGCTCCTCGTGGCGCTGTTCCTCCTCCTGCGTGTTGCGGAGCCAGAACATGGCGGCGGCTCCGCTCGCGCCGAACCGCGTGGCGTCGGTCGCGCAGAGCTGGCTGCCGTAATTGAACATCATCGTGAGCTCGAGCGTGCCGTCGTCGAGGAAATGCCCGTCGTAGACCGTGCGGAATTTTCGTTCGCGCACCTTCACGCCGGTGGACGGCAGGATGCGGATGGGCAGGTCCTTCGCCGCCAGCAGGATCTTCGCCGCCTCGTCGTCGCACGGCTGGATGGTCGTGCGCAGGAAATTGCGGATCCACGCCACGTCGTTGCGGGCGGGCAGCCACCAGTATTCGCCGAGCATGCCGACCCAGCAGCCGCTCCGGCCGGCAATGACCTTCACGTCCTTCAGCGGCAGGGGCGAGCCTTTGACCAGGATCGCGGACCGCAGGAGGCAGCCGGTGCGGAGTTTTTCGAGCAGGAGCACAGGCGCGGCCTGGTCCGGGTGGACAATGATCCGCTGGCCTTTATGCACGAACCGTGTGAATCCGGGCAGACAGTGGAAGAATTCGGTGCATTGTTCCGCCGTGAGGGAAAGCGTCTGGCGTTCGAGCTGCTCGGCGTTGATCGCGAGGAACCGGATGATCTGGCGGTCCTGCGGCGAAAACGCCTCCAGGCGGAGCGAGGCGGTCGACTTGTCGAAATGAAGCTGGCGGAGGTTTGTCTGGTTGCCCGCGTAGGCGCGCGTACCGTTGACCAGATTCACATGCAGATGCACGTTTTCCCATTTGCTTGGGGCGTGCGGGAATTCTTCCTCTGTCTCGATCTCGACGTGCGCCGGGTGTTCGCCCAGGAGCTCGGTCAGGAGCTCGGGGATCCCGACGAACCGCAGTCCGGCGAACTGCACCGGCAGGTCCGGCAGCTGAGGTTCGTCGTGCTTCTTGATCGTGTATTTGGCGTGGTACAACGCGGCGGCCATCGAATGGGGACAGAATCCGGGGAATTTGCCGCGGCACGTGCAGGAACCGGAGAACGGGCCGTTCGGGAAACCGCGGATCTCGGCGTGCGACACCATGCCGTTCGCGTCGCGGCAGACGGCGCGAAGGACCCCGCGTTCGATCTCGTGGCAGCAGAGCAGACCGCCGCTGTGCAGGATCTGCTTGGCCTTCTTGAACACTTCCTTGGAGCTTGCCGCGATCAGTCGCGCCTCAAAACTTTCGCCCATGTGATTCCGTCCTGTTTTTTTTTGAATAAAGAATCAATAATATAGTCCGATTCGTGGAAAAAAGCAATAGAAAAGAGGCGCTTTTTCCGAAAAACTGTCGTCAGTCATTCATTTTTTCGGCATTTTTCATGTTTCCCGCTTGACTTTCCGGCAAAAGGGTCTATATTAAATGCATACTTGATTTTTGTGCGCCCTTAGCTCAGCCGGCTAGAGCAAATGACTCTTAATCATTGGGTCCGGGGTTCGAATCCCCGAGGGCGTACCATTTTTTTGCTCAAATTCCGGGATTCTTCCCCATTTCTTCCCCATTTTTCCCCGTTTTTTCTTGAAAAACAGGCCCCGCAGTTGTATATTGTGCCGTAATCTGCCACGCAGGTTGGACAATTATGATCATGAGAGCCCCTACAAGAGGACGTACCCCACGAATGAGCGAATTACGAGGTAAATTGAGGCAGAAGATTCCAAAAGGCCCGTATTATTACAGGCTGATGGTCGCCAATGGCGTTCGAAGGGAGTTTTCCCTCAAAACAAGCGATTATGATGATGCGTGTAAAAAAGCTGCTGAGCTTGATTCGATTTGGGAAGCGCCAACCCACGAGGTAGCCATAGCCCAAATCAACGCGATTAGGGGCTTTTCCCAGGAATCCAAAAATCTTCCGTTCGATGAGGTGTGGCGGCGGTACGAAATTCATCCTGACCGTGCGATGCCTCATACAATCGCTGAGCAGAATTCCTACAGACGCACGTTCAATGAATTCGTGCGGTTCGTTTCTCAACCGTTTCCTGGTCGAAAAAAGCACTCCATTGCCACAGGCATAGCCGAAGTCTCGCCTCAAGTCTGCGAAGATTTCTCTGCCTACCTCAAAACGACCAACCTTTCTGTTCATACCCACAACCGTAAGATCAAGCATCTCCGTAAAATATTTGACTGCCTCAAGGACTACTACGAGGGTGAGAACCCTTTTCGTTCAAAAACGCTGATGCGGAATGAACGTGAGGAACGTGGTACGGTCGTCCATCGTCAAGCATTCACGAAGGAACAGGAAGAACAGCTCCTCCTGGTTCTTTCCGATACCGATCGCAAGCACAAGCTCATGAATAAAGCAGAAATGCGTATCGTCTACATCATCGGCATGTTCACCGGGCAACGCCTCAAAGACTGCGTACTGCTTCAATGGCAGAATATCGACATGAAGAACCGCCGCATCTGGGTCAAGCAGTTCAAAACAGGCAAGGAAGTGACGATCCCTATGGCTTCCGAGCTGTATGAAGCCCTGCTTGAGGCTAAAAAATGGAAATGCAACCAATATGTCACGCCCAAGTGTGCCGCACGCTACAACAAAACAAACGCCGAGGGAAAAAACGTCGGCAATAACTTGATTGATATCGATGCATTGAGACCGATACGCTGGATCGGTCTGGAGCCTTCGGTCGATGTGCCGGGACGGAAAAAGAAGATGACCGTATATGGCTTCCACTCGCTTCGACACAGCTTCGCCAGTTTTTGTGCTGAGGCAGGCGTACCGAAGGCCGTGCTGCTGTCCATCCTCGGCACGGACTCCGAAATTGCGGACAAATACTACACGCACGTGGGCGATGAAAGTCAGCGGAAGGCGGTCGAAGCGATCCGAAGTCGAAGCGGCGAGAAGTCTGCTCAGACGAAGATCGACGAGGTGCTATCCCTGCTGGATTCAAACCCGAAGCCTACGCAGGAACTCCTGAACACGATAACCAGTATGTTGAGGTCAGGACATGAGATTTAACCGTAATATTTACCTGCGGCTTGAACAAATCGCCTTCTTTATACCGGATTTAGGCGGGCGCAGATTCGAGGGAGATACTGTTGAATATCAATTCCAGATTCCCCTCCAGGATTCAATTCCGGTTGATGATCCCGATCTGAAGAATAAAATTTACAACATGTTCTTTAAGGCTCTTTCTCGCGAAAACCTTGATAACTATACCTTTCTTCAGAATTTCATGAGGATTGATGACTTTGAATATTTGTTTTTTGTTGTTTGTATTGTTATATATAAACGCTTATCCTTTCTTTTTATTCCATACATAGAAGGAAATCAAACTCTTGAAGAATCTAATACAAATGATTCATGGGATTATTCTGAACATTTTTATAAATCTATACCTCCAGATGCTTTTACTAGAGACATGATAGAAGAAAATAGTTATGGGATGTTTCATTCTGTAAAAACGGCTTATGGCTTTTTTTGCAAATTCCATCCAAGCTATTGGTTATATAAACAATCAAAGACCATTAAAGAACATGAAAATGAAATCTCTTTCTTGTCCCGCATAAAGGTTGTTGTGTCCAGATATTTATGCTCTTTTCCCCTCAAACCATTTAAGGAATTGAAGGAGGATTTATCTTATTTGTCTGATTTGCTGTATATACGCTCTAGCACAAAAAAAGATGTTGTTTCAAACAAATTGCAAAAAGATCATTATTGGAGTGCATACAAGGAAACATTAGACAATGAAATCATCGATAATTGTATTGATATCGCTGAGAAGCTTTCCGGTGAATCATTGATTCCCATTTCCAAGCTCTTATTTGAAGAGAATCCTGATCTAGTTGGTGAAGTAGAAAAAAAGAGACGAAATAAAATATCGGAAACCCAAAAAAAGCGTTTAGAAGAAAGAGAAGTGCAAGTTCAAAAACATGTTAAAAATGTTCTAAAAAAATGTCGCTCAAGAAATATTTCTAAAACGGAAGCGTGCGATGAATATTTCAAAGAGAATATTGCTGAACTCAGGGAATGCGGCATTAATTCACAAGGAACCCTTCGCAATCATTGCGTCCCAACAAAACCAAACAAACAACGTTCTGCCTTTTTTAATAGAACTTACACTAAGCCCTATTATTCCGACGATTTTCAAAAAGAAGTTATAGAGATTAGTGAAAAAATAAAAGAGTCTGACGGTTAATTTCAGATTTAATCACTTTTAGTCGGTTTATGCCCATACCTAAGAAATGAATGGTATGGGTTTTATTTTGCGCTGCTTAATTCACGATTTAAGGTGGCTCTCCGAGACAGCTGACATGGAAAGACAATAGCAACAGACAATGTGTCCATCGAGAAATAAAAGTTGAAGTAAGTGCCCGGACACATAAAGTCCACCTACAAAAAAGAATATCGGAAGCGATTAAGACAATATGCCGATGACGATCGCATCGCACAAGATTCTTCACATCACACCAACACGATGTGAAAAGTTGTAAGTTTCTGCAAATGAGCATATTGACAAATTTTATTTGTGGTGTATATTATCTCTAACCGAGCGGGAATTGATCCCGCCGGAACCAACAGAAGATCCCGGAGAAACGGTACAATGAATCAGTTTGGAAACAATGGCCTTCGCATGTCTGTCGTCAAATGGATCGGCCGCCATTTGGCGATTGACATCGGCGAGACTCTGACGGCCTCCGAGTACAATCTGATCATGAAGACGCTTCGTGCTGTCGCCAAGAACGGGGAGGTCAAGGACCCGGACGTTCCCGTGCGCCTGGTTGATGGCCGCGAAGCCGCCGAAATCCTCGGAATCAGCTACTCACAATTTCGGGCTCTTGAAACGGAAGGTATTATTCACATCCCGCGAAAAATGCTCGGTAAGAAAACGGTCCGTTATCGTCTGCCGGACTTAGTGAATTTTGTCCTGAGTGACGACCAGGGAAAGGAATCAGAAAATGTATAATTGCGATTTTCTGGAAGATGCTGGCCTACGTGGCCAATTCGGCCCCCCAGTTATCCCGAAAGGAAAAAACGCCATCGGAATCAACCCGCGGTTCTTTGCCGCAAAAATGATCAAAAGTCACAATCTGATCGTCTTCGAAAACGCGGACTGGTATGAATGGCACCCAGATCGCTGGGTTCCGGTGCGCGAGTGCATCCTTCAGTCCCGGATTGCCGACCTGTTGCAGGATGAGCTTCGGGCCTTCTTCAGATCGCAGCAGAAGGCCGCCCAGCACTCGCACAGACCGGTAGCCAACTTCGGCGGAGTGACCATCGGTGAGGCAGGTCCATCGGCACCCGCATACGATCTGATCAGCACGCGCAACATCGAGGAAATCCTGTGTACCATGCGATACATGTGTGATCGAGGTGAGAACCTGCCGCCGCTGGACCCGGACGTTATTCCCGTCCAGAATGGCCTGTTGCGCTTTAATGCCGAAATTCAAGACTTCGAATTCCGGGGTTATACTCAGGACGATATGATATTCTACACTTTGGATGTCGTCTACGACCCCGAAGCAAAATCTGCATTATTTGACAAGACTCTGTCGGAAATCGTGCCTGAACCGGAAGATCGCCGTGTTTCTCAGGAATATTTAGGTTCGATTCTCTTCCCCGAGAATCGTACAAAAAAGTTCATGACGTTCACCGGAACCAGCAACTCAGGAAAAAGTGCATTGTTAGGAGCTGTTGTGGAAATTATGACGCCGAAGAGAATCTTTGATCTTGATCTCAAGACGCTCGCGGGCGATTATGGACTTTCGGCGCTTACGAATCAAACACTAATCACGATCTTCGAAGCGGGGAAAGACGCATTCTGTAATCCATTCGTAATTGAATTTATAAAAAAAGCCACCGGCAGGGACCGCTTCAAGACCAACCGGAAAAACAGCAACGAGCAAGTCGAACATGTCGGGTTGTACAGTATCTTATTCACTTCAAACTACAACCAGCGTTTCGAGTTCGAAGGCGACGGGGGAGAATTCGCTAACCGCCTTCTTCCGATACTCTTCACGAAGCCCATCGAGAACCCGGACCTGACTCTCGGGGACAGGCTCAGTAGTGATCACCGTTCCGCAATCTTCAACTGGCTGCTGGACGGAGCCCGGCGTGTACGCCGAAACAACTGGGATATCTCGCTGAGTCCGGCGCAGACCCTCCGCCGTGATCGGCTGATCCAAGCGACCCGCGGGATCGAACTCTTCGTTAAGAATTACATCGAAAAGTTCGAAACGGGATACATAACGACGGAAGAAGCTTACAAAAAGTACGATAAGTTGCGTAGGACCGACGGGTATACCTTCTACCATGAGGGTAAATTCGATAAGCGGTTATCTGAAGTTATGTCTGATTTTGGCGGTGAAAAAGACAAAAATCTGCCGTCCGCAAATGGAAAGAAAAACGCACGTGGCTACCGCGGAGTCCGGTGGAAAGATGTCAACGAACTCAAATAAAACGATTTTTTACAACCGTCGTCCCCGTCCGGCAGGGCGGGGGCGGCAGAATTGAGAGTAATTATGAACAATAATGAGCAAGAGAAATACATGCGGGGAATCGATGCCATGTCACGCCTCGCGATCTTCATAGCCAACCAGGCCAATCGCAAGTCGATCTCGCAGTGTGGTGCCCTTTATCAAAACGAGAACAAGGACGGTGGCTTTACTTCCAGCGACCATGCAATCTCCGTTCTCAAAGATGCGCAATCCGTCAAATACCGTGTTCAGGTGCAGCCTGCCGTTACCCCGCAGATGTGGACCGATGCCTTCCATGCGGCCCTAGCAAGCAATACCCGCATTGAGCCGGTCCTTGGAGGCCCACCATCCGAGATTCAGCCGTTTTACCAGCCGACACCTGGATCAAACGCATTGGTTCCTGCCTACCATGCCGCCAACCAGAATGCTTGGACGTTCCAACCGATGACTGAGATTCAGTACGATAATGCCATCGTACCGCAGGACCTTCCCAATCTTCTGACGCGCATGACCGGGCAGACGGATTACATTTATCTCAGCAATTCGCTGGGATTGAACAAGAAAGATTATGACAACGTCAAGCAGGGAATCCTCGTCCGCTGTCGTGCGGACAACGACGTGAATCTTCCGCTTCAGGAGGGCTGGATTGTGCTCCCGACATACGAGTATGACGGAACGTTCCTCAGGATGTACGTTCTTTGCAACGGTTGTGTGTTCGAGCTCAAAGCCTTCAATGATACGGTCCTTCGCTACGTGATTCCGTTCCGTTTTATCCCGAAGCACTCTGCTATCTGGTTCCGAGCTGGTGAACCCCAGCCCGGAGCCCCCATCATCATTGATACTGATGTCAATGCTGTATACAACGGCACTTCGCTCGCCAAGGCCGGCCTGATAGATGCCGGGGACATCAAAAAAATCGAATGGGAAATCCTGCGCGATCACGAGGTCCTATACGTCTGGCGTCCCGGAGGTAATGACCGGAACAGCCGTATCCACTTCGAAAAAGCTCTCCGTTTCCTTGCCGAGGCAAAGAAGCACGGCATCAACGCATCCCTCATCACCCCCGGGGACGAACGCCTTGACATCAAAGCCACCATCGTTCAGGCACGCCGTTTCGGACTCGATATTCCTGTTCCGCTCAAAGGAGTTGGATACGTCCAGTTTTTGATGGCTCAGAAAGAGTTCGTGCCGGATGACATCCCGACCTTCTGGTCAAAGGGGAGCGCCACGCTGTTCTTCGGTCCTGGCTACAGATTGATTATGGAAAAGCTCATGAGGGCGTTCAGCGGAACTTTCCAGAATGAGCGGGGTTCCACCTCGATTCCGGATGCGGACCAAGAAGAAGATGGCGCGGACCATTACGTCTTTCCGCAAAAACAGGTCGGCATTTTGTATCCGCCTTCGGCCGGAAACAGGGTCAACAAATTAATCAACCGAATCGGACTCGACACTCCCGGCATCAATTCGGCAATCGACCTGGACGATTTGGAAACGGCCATATTCCAGTACGAGATACAGGCTATGTTCATCGCTTATGCCGAAAAGATTCCGTCCCAAAAGCTCGCGGACATCCTGGATCTGTGCGGGCGCACCAAAGTCGTCGTGGGCATTTTCTCCGGCACGGAGGGAACGAAAGAGAACCCTATTCCGGAGGATGTGCTGTCGTCCGAAACGAAGGAACTGGTGGCACAGTCCTATAAAGTCACCGTGGACAATGACAATGTGATCGGTCGGAACGCGACCACCGGAACAGTCAAACGTTATCATTTCGAAGGTGACGTTGTATTCTTCTCCAATACAAACAATACAAACACAAAGGAAATCTGACTATGAAAGTCTCGATCAAAAGAGCAAAAAAAATCGTCTCCAACTTTGTCCAGCAACAGTTGGCCGGGAAAAATCCGCCGCCCATTTTTCTCTGGGGCCCGCCCGGTGTCGGCAAATCCGAAAGTGTCCGTGAGATCGCGGCAGAAAATGGCATCGACATAATCGACATTCGCCTCGGGCAGATGGAGGTCGTGGATGCACGCGGGATACCGTATAAATGGGAACCAACGAAAGCTGAGAATGGGGACAAATCGCTCGCCATCACAAAATGGGCAATCCCGGAATTCTTCCCGCAAGACCGGAATACAAAGGCCCTCATCTTTTTTGACGAACTATCTACGGCTGACCCCGCGATTCAAGTCGTTGCCTACCAACTATTGCAGGAACGTCAGTGCGGAGCATATAAGCTTCCGCCCAATGTGTACATGTGCGCTGCGGGAAACGGAGTCGGCCAATATGCTATATCGCATACCATTTCCAGCGCGCTCGCAAACCGCATGGTTCACCTCGACATCGAACCGGATCCCGGTGCATGGTTTGAGTGGGCAGTTTCGCACAACATCGCACCCGAGGTTATCGGATTCATTCGCTTTTCCCCCGAAATGCTGTTTGATCTGGTGGAAGGTGAATGTGAACGTGGCTGGCCGTCGCCGCGCAGTTGGGAAAACGTCTCGAAGGTCCTCTCCTATGGGCTCGACGATGAAGAGCTTTTTGCCTGTGTAGAGGGCCTTGTCGGAGAGGTCGCAGCAACGCAGTTCTACGCCTTCAGCGAACACAGCAAGGAACTTGGCGACATCCGTGCGATGATGCTGGATCAGACGAAAAAAATGAAAGTGCCGACCGAGCAGGACATCCTCTATGCTATTGCAACGAATCTGGCGTATTGGTTGCGCCGTGGTGGTGAGACCATGGAGGAATCCGAAAAAATGCTTGACGGTTTCTTCCGCATAGGACTACAGCTCCCGCCTGCATTTGCTACCGTGGCAATGGTCGATGCCCTATCCGGAAAGGATGGCGAACATCTCGCAAAGCGGCTGACCGAGCATAAGCGTTTTCCGGATTGGCAAAAGAAATTCTCGGTTGACAAGAAGAAGAAGGGTCTCTGACAATGCCTACACCCACCGAAATACGTAATCTCGTCGAGCAGGACAAGTTTGAGCTTTTGATGCGAATGCCCTTTTTCGGGCGCATCATCTGCTCGGCAGAGCTGGTTGTCGTCAGCGATCCGCAGGTTCCTCTGGCATGCACGGATTACCGGCGTGTTTTCATTTCGGCAGACTCATACCCGCGTCTGCCGGAAGAAAATCGCCTTGCAGTCCTCGCGCACGAGGTTCTTCATATCGCGCTGCGTCATGCATTCCGGATCGGGAACCGTGATAAAAACCGCTTCGAAAAAGCGGCTGACATCGAAGTGACCTTCGTGTTGACCGAATCCCTCCCTGATCCGTATGGAATCAAGCTCAAAGAAGAATGGAGAGAGTTAACCGCGGAACAGATATACGAACTCCTGCCTACTAAGGAAAACAAAACGAGTGCAATATCCACGCATTGCAGCCCGAAAGACAACAAGCCGGACGAAAAAGATACCGAAGAAGGACAGAGCTCGGATGATAAGCGCGAATCCGCTAGTGGCTCCGGTAGCGGGTCTAATGCCGAAGATGGTGCCTCCGACAACGGACAGGGCTCCGGCAACGGCTCCGGAGAAGGTTCCGGCAATGGCGATGATGCCGGACAGGGCAACGGCTCCGGAGAAGGTTCCGGTAGCGGGTCTAATGCCGAAGATGGTGCCTCCGACAACGGACAGGGCTCCGGCAACGGCTCCGGAGAAGGGTCTGGCAATGGCGATGATGCCGGACAGGGCAACGGCTGATGCCGGACAGGGCAACGGCTCCGGAGAAGGTTCTGGCAATGGCGATGATGCCGGACAGGGCAACGGCTCCGGAGAAGGTTCTGGCAATGGCGATGATGCCGGACAGGGCAACGGCTCCGAAGAAGGTTCCGGTAACAGCGATAATTCTGATGCCGAGGAAGGAGATTCCAGTAACGGAAAAAGTTCGACGATTGAAGGGGATGATAGTTCCGGCAATAGCAAGAAATCGAATAGAGGGAAACGCTCCTTTGATGGTAATCAGGAAGAATTTTCCGAGTTCCGTCCACAGTTCGATGCCGAAACGGAAATGCATTGCAACGGGCTGTCAGCGGGGATGAGGATGGACATGAAAATGAATCGGCAGGATATATCTTCTCCCGCTATCGAACGTCTCCTGAAAAAACTGGACAAGCCCCGCGTGAAATGGGGAACGGTCTTGAGGCAGTTTCTCCGGCTTTATCGCGGAGGTTCTTATTCTTGGGCACATCCGAACCGCAGGTTTATTTCCCATGGATTGTACCTTCCGGGACGCTATGGACTTAAAGGCTTCAGTGGGATTGTGGCGTTAGATACCTCGCCCAGCACGAGACCTGTTCTTTCGCGCTTCGTCTCAGAACTCGTTGGGTTAATCAAAGCATTCGGAAAGTATGACCTGACCATCATTGAATGCGCGGCAAGAATAACCCAGGTTTGGAGTTTATCCAGCGATGAACCGAACTTTGTTATTGAAGAGCACAAGTTCATGGGCGGGGCCGGAACGTGCTTCACTCCGGTGTTTGAATACATCCACGAACATCATCAAACCCCGAATGTTCTGATTTTTTTTACCGATGGTGAAGGTCCCGCGCCCAAAATCAAACCGCCTTATCCTGTTATTTGGATGCTCACTAAAAACGGCAAAGCGCCCGTGCCTTGGGGACGCGCCATCAATTATGAGGAGAGCTGAGCATGTCAGTCTTTTCACGCGAAACGTTCAGCAAGCCAATATCGATGGAGAGGGCGTGGCAACTAATCATGGCCGCGAAAACAAAGCGTGTGCAGGAAAGCTATCTCTTTCCACATCCATCATCAAACTCATTGCATTCATTGATAGCGTTCTTGAATCCAGAGGGGTTTGAGGAGTCGATAATAATAATCTGGCTTGAACGGTTCCGGCAATATGCTTTGGCGCATGGAGGCAAATTAACCATTTTGAATCCTTACAAGGATTTTCAGGAATACAACCAGAAACGCCGTCCCGATCCGAGTCAAGGTGAGTGGCTTTGGTTGTATACGCAAATCGCAGAACGCCAATGCAATGTTCTTGAGTTCTTTTCGAAAACCGTCCAGATCATGGGCGGCCGTGACGCACTTCTCCCACTCCTCGAATCCCTCCCGGATAAAGAGCTATTTGATCTATACCAAAAAATCAAGTCACCATGGCAGATTAACGTCCCGGCTCCTGCGATCTCATATCACGATCTCGAAGCCGCCATTCAGGAAGATGCCCCGGAAAAGGTGGTGATAATAAAAACATTCTGCCGTCACGTAACAGACGAGGAAATCCTGAAGCGCGCTATTGCATCAGGAAAAGGCGCGGTCGTTGCAACAATGCTCAGGGGTGCACCGGTGGATCGCATCGTTGAGGTCCTGATAATGGCGCATACCAACTGGGAGAACCCAACTCCGCTGTTTGAGCGTCTTCTTCCTCAATACGAGGATGAAATCGCTGCGTGGCGTGACCCCTGGGGTAACGCGTTCTTCTGGTATCTGTACCGTCGCCCGAGTCTCTCCTTGGACATCATCAAAAGTTTGCCGCCAAAAGTCTTTGCTACAATCGAGTTGAAAAACCGTTACGGAATTTCACCGAAAGACCTTTGGTGTTTCTACCGCCCGTCTCCTATATCGACGAGACCGGATCAATGTATCTGAATGCGGCCTGTGAACAGGATGAAGAGCGGTGTCGCACCGTTTTTTCTCAGGCGGATAAGGCGGATAAGGCACGTTTTTTGAAAAAAACTTCTCTCGCGCGCGCGAGGGATAAGGGGAGTCATGCCCGATAACGAGCATGACTCTGGTTTCGTAACCGCTTTTTCAGTCGTCACAACTTCGGCAGTTTCGGAAACCCAATCCCGCCACCGAACTGGCCGAGCAGAACTCCGATAACAGTCGAAAGGATGATCCCGCCAAGGCCGCCACCGAGGATGTTGCTGTTCTGCGGCGGCTGCGGCTGGGGCTGCATGATGTACACGGGCTGTGCGGGGATTTGGTTGTTTTGATTTTCGGACATGATTGGTCCCTCCTAGTAGGTTTTGAGTTTATTTTGAGTTTGTTTGAGGCGAAGGCAGTGATGCCTCCACCTCGGTTGTATTTGTTTTGCGTTCAGACGGAGATCGGCAATTCAATTTCTTCCTGTTCTTCCTCGGAACAGTCGTTGTCGTCCATCGTCTCAGACTGAGCACAGATGAGCTTCTGCACCTTTGAGACGTCGAGTAACCGGAAACAGTTGAAATACCGTTCGGCACCCTTGGCCATCTCGGGTGGGAACTCCTG
>CACYHQ010000019.1 GCA_902774245.1 uncultured bacterium | reverse complement strand
GCCATCGCAAGTGGAAGAGTTTCGTCAAGGCACGGATGCTGACCTGTTTCCGGAGCTCAAGGATCATCCGCTCGAACTCTGCACAGAGGCTGGCTTTCGGATGCGAGAGAAACGGAATCACCTCAACAGAACGTTCATGGCAATGGTGACAATAGATTCGATGAACCGTGTAAATCAGGTGAACCTCGCGAATCCGCCCCACAGGTAAACCGCGAACATCCCGTTCGTAGAGGTCTTCCAGTGTGATTTTTCTTCTGCCGCACTTCGGACATCGCTGCTTCTTCCGGACAAGACGAATTACCGCCTTTTCCTCAAAGTATTGTATGTTTTCTTCTTGAAATTCACAAATTCCCTGTGTATAGTAGAGATAAGTCGACATTGGTGCTCCTGTTTTTGTTGGGCAAATTCAAAAACAGTACTATATTGCACCCGTAATAACCCCATAGAAAACTCAAACTCAATTCAGCCTCAAATACTGTCAAAATCCTACTGCGTGCGTGCATAAGAACAACAGAAGAAGACTTATCAGGGGATATAGCTTAAGATTCAAGCAGTTCTTTCATCCTCTCAAAAATCTTTTCGGCGGTGGCTTGTTCGATGATCATGCCGTTGAGCTTGACATACGGCGCGCCCTTGAGTTCTTTTTTGTAGCAAAGTCCCAGACAGGGCGAAGCCTTGATTTCCGCCTTGCCCCGGAGCTCGATCGGCATCTCGTTTTCGATATTCAGGAGCCGGTTGGCGCCCAGGACATAACAGGCCGTGCCGCAGCAGATTTCGAGGGTCATTTTTTTCATGGGATTGTTTCTCCTTGATTGTTTTTTTAGAAAAAGCGTAAGACCTCCCGCCTCATGTCCGGGCAGCGCCGGACATGAGACGGAGATCGTTTTTATTTCCCGTAATACGCTGCCAGGTAGAGTTCCTTGATCTCGGAGATCAGCGGGTAACGCGGATTGGTCCCGGTGCACTGGTCGTCGAATGCCTTCAGGCTGAGATCGTCCAGCTGCTTGAGGAACGTCTTTTCGGGGATTCCTTTCGCATCGAACCACATTTTCATGTTTTTCGGGATGTCCAGTTCGGCCTTCAGCTCCTCGATCTTCGCGATCAGCCTTGCCACCAGTTCATCATCGTCCCTGCCTTCCAGTCCGATATAGCGTGCCACGGCGGCATAATCCGCTTTCGCGTTGGGATAGTGATACTGCGGGAACGCCGCCTGTTTGGTCATGCAATCCACGGCGTTATATTTGATGATGTGGCTGATGAGGAATGCGTTTGCGAGTCCGTGCGGGACATGGTACATGCCGCCGAGCTTGTGCGCCATGGAGTGGCAGAGACCGAGGAACGCATTGGCGAACGCCATACCCGCCATCGCCGAGGCATTGAACATGCGTTCGCGGGCGATCTCGTTCATCGGACCGTTTTTGTAGCACTCGGGCAGATACTTGAAGATCAGGCTCGCCGCCTCGTTTGCCAGGGCGTTGCAATAGTCGCTCTGCATGCAGGAGACACGCGCCTCCAGGGCATGCGTCAGGGCGTCGAGGCCGGAGATCGCCGTCAACCCCTTCGGGAGTTTCATCACCAGCTCGGTATCAATGATCGCCATGCTCGGCGTGAGCGCATAGTCCGCCAGCGGGAATTTCTGCTGCGTTTCCTCATCCGTGATCACGGCGAACGGAGTCACCTCAGAACCTGTTCCGCTGGTGGTGGGAACGGCGACCATCATCGCCTTCTTGCCCAGTTCAGGCAGCTTCACGATACGTTTGCGGATGTCCATGAAGCGCATGGCGATATCCTCGAACTTGACATCCGGCAGCTCGTACATAAGCCACATGATCTTCGCCGCGTCGATCGGCGAACCGCCGCCGACGGCAATAATCACATCGGCATCGAAGCTTCTGAGCTGTTCGAGTCCGCGTTTTGCCGTCTGAATCGTCGGATCCGGCGCGATGTCGCTGAAAACGCGCGGCGAAATGCCCATGTCGACCAGTCTCTGAAGCATGGGGTTGAGCAGCCCGGTGCTGTAAAGGAATCTGTCGGTGACGATGAAGGCGCGTTTTTTGCCCGCGAGATCGCCCAGCGCGGTGCAGAGGCAGCCGTATTTGAAATAAACTCTCTGCGGGATACGGAACCACAGCATGTTTTCTCTCCGTTTCGCAATGGATTTGATGTTCAGAAGATTTTTCGGACCGACGTTTTCGCTGACATAGTTGCCGCCCCAGCTGCCGCATCCGAGTGTCAGAGAGGGCGTCAGCGCAAAGTTGTACAGGTCGCCGATGCCGCCGTGCGAGCTCGGTGTGTTGATCAGGACGCGGCTTGCCAGCATGACGTGACCGAATTCGCGGATGCGTTCTTCATTCTGTGTATTGGTATAGAGAACCGCGGTGTGTCCGAGACCTCCGTAATTCAGCAGCGCTTTTGCGTTCTCTATGGCCTCTTCATATGTGTCCGCCTTGTAAAGCGCCAGCGTCGGAGAAAGCTTTTCGCGCGAGAACGGGACATCCGGCCCGACGCCTTTGACTTCGGCAATCAGGACCTTGGTTTCAGGCGGAACCTTGATCCCCGCGAGTTTGGCGATCGTGACCGCGGTCTGGCCGACGATCTTCGCATTGAGCTTGCCGTCGATCTGAATGACTTTGCCGACCGCCGCCGCTTCTTTTTTGTTCAGGATATAGCCGCCGCGCTTGCGGAACTCGGCTTTGACTTTGTCGTAAATGGGCGCAAGGGCCGTGACGGACTGTTCCGAGGCGCAGATCATGCCGTTGTCGAAGGTCTTGGAGAGAAGGACCGAGTTCACAGCCATTTCCACGTCGCAGGTGTCGTCCATGATCACCGGGACATTGCCCGCGCCGACGCCGATCGCGGGGGTGCCGCTGGAATAAGCGGCCTTTACCATGCCGGGACCGCCGGTGGCGAGGATCAGAGCGATGTCCTTATGGCTCATCAGATAGCTGCTCATGGAGACGGTCGGCTCGTCGATCCAGGCGATGATGTCTTTCGGCGCGCCCGCCTTGACTGCGGCATCCAGGACAATCTTTGCGGCATAGCAGGTGCATTTCCTGGCGCGCGGATGCGGACTGAACACGATGCCGTTGCGGGTCTTCAGCGAGATCAGCGATTTGAAGATCGCCGTGGATGTCGGATTCGTCGTCGGAATGATCCCGGCGATCACACCGCGAGGCTCCGCGACTTTGATCATGCCGAACGCATCGTCCGTCTCAATGATCCCGCATGTCTTCATCGGCAGAAATTTGTTGCAGATGTACTCGGAGGCGTAATGATTCTTGATGACCTTGTCTTCCACCACGCCCATGCCGGTCTCCTCGACAGCCATCTGCGCCAGCGGAATCCTCATGTTGTTGGCGGCCAGAGCGGCGGCCTGGAAGATCCTGTCGACCTGTTCCTGTGTGTAGTTTGCGAAGACTTCCTGTGCGGCTTTGACTTTGGCGACGATCGTGTCGATCAAAGCCTTTTCCCGGGCGATCTTTTCTTCCGGAGGGATTTCCGGGAGAATCTTTTTTTTCTTATCCATCACTGCTCTCCTTGTTTGGATGGTGGGTTTCATGAAGAATGTTTGTTTCGTAATGATATTTTTTTATCATCACGGATTAATATACACCACATTCCGCAAAAATGCAAGAGGCGACATGATATTTTTTTATCTTCTCGCTCAAAAAAGTTTTTCCCGCCTGAAATCGGATGGGGATGCCCGCTCAATCCGTCTCGGTCACGGTCTCTCCGGCCTCGGCCCGGCGCATTTTCGCAAAGAGGACGGCGAGCCCGCCCGCGATGACCTCCCGTTGGACGATTACGCCTTCCGGGACTTTAAGGCAGACGTTGGCAAAATTCCAGATATACTTGATCCCGAGCGAAACGAGGACATCGGCGACACCTTGAGCTCCGACCGAGGAGACGCAGATGATCCCGACTTTGGGGCACGCCAGCTGAAGGCGTTCGCGGATCTCGGCGATGTCATAGACCTCGAACCCGTGGACCTCGCGCCCGATCTTATCGGGGTCGGAATCGAACACCGACTCGATCCGGAAATTGTACGCCTGAAAATCCGTGAATCCGAGCAGAGCGGACCCCAGGGACCCGACGCCGACCAGCGTGGCCGAAGTCGTGTGATCCCATCCGACAAACTTCAGGATCGCGTCGATGAGTTCGTTGACCTTGAACCCGAACCGTTTGTTGCCCGGAAGCCCGGTCATGGCGATATCCTTCCTGACCATGATGTGAGGGATGCCCATATACGCGGCAAGTTCGGCGCAGGAAACCCATTCCTGTCCGGCGAGCCTGAGCTTGAAAAGCCGGTGCAGATAGGTCGGCATGCGCCGCATGGTCGGAGTGTTTTGTATTTTCATCGGCATCCTCTTTTGGGTGATTACATGTTCTTAATATATCATCAGGCGCGCATATTTCAATCCCGTCAACATTTTTTTATGCGAAAAGCTCGTCCTTCGGCTTCGCGTGAACACGCTTTCGAACTCGAAGGTGTCATCGTCCGGACTCGCGCACATTCGCAATCAAAGACTTTTGGCTGTTTTATGAACAACCGGTTCCTCCTTGAGCGCATCTTTAGGATAAAAATGCCGGATTATTCTGAAATAAACTTGACAAACGGCAAAACAAGTGATATGGTAATGTTTAACAAATAAACTATGCCGCCGGAATGCGTTTGATTTGAGCTTGAATCGCCGAAAAGCGAGCAGGAACAGAAAGAACGTGTGGCAGCGGCTGGATTGAAACGAAACACCTTCAGTCCGTTCAGAGGATCGCGACTGACTGTCTTCATTCACAAGGAGCAAGACATTATGAACAAGACACTGTTGACTGCCGCACTGGTCATCGTGGGCGGAGCATCCCTTTTCGCGGGGGATATCTTCCGTTTCCGCGGCGAGAATTCGCAGGGGATGTACATGGAGGAGAAAGGGCTCATGAAGTCCTGGCCCCAGGGTGGACTGACCCCGAAATGGACCTACACCGGGCTCGGTGAAGGCTGGACCAGCCCGATTAAGGTCGGAAACCGCCTGTACATCTCCGGTTCCGACATGAATTCGAACCCGAAAAAGGAAAAAGTCGTGTGCCTGGACCTCGACGGGAAACTGATCTGGCAGACTCCGACTGGCGTCAGGTGGGAAAGATCGTTTCCGGGAGCCCGCAGTACACCGACCTATGTGCCGGGTGAAAAGGAAGGCGAAGGACGTCTGGTCGTAACGACCGGTCCCGGCGAGCTTTACTGTCTGAATGCCGCCGACGGGAAAATACTCTGGCAGAAAAACATAGCGAACGAATACGGCTCCAAATTCGGTATGTGGGCCATGGCGGAGTGCCCCGTCGTGAAGGACGGCGTGGTCTTCGTCACCGCATGCGGCAGCAAGGCGCTGGTCGTGGCGCTGAAGGTCGCGGACGGTTCCGTGGTCTGGACCGCGAAGTCGAACAACGACACCCTCGCCTATGTGACTCCGGCGTTCGTGAAGGACCAGCTGGTCGTGATGACCGGGACCAAAGTGAACGGGATCAACCTGAAGGACGGCACGGTCATGTGGGAAGATAACTATGCCTCGACCACCGGAGCACAGGGGCGCGGCGGCATCAACTGCAATACGCCCATGGTGAAGGACAACCGTTTCTACGTGTCCGCCGGATACGATCAGGGCGGCGTGCTGTATGAACTGAACGAGGACGGAAAAGGCGTGAAGGTCGTCTGGAAGAACAAGAACCTGGACCCGCACCACGACTGCACCGTGCTCATCGACGGCAAGCTCTACGGTTCGAACTGGGTGGGCAACGACAGAGGCAACTGGATGTGCGTGGACTGGGAAACCGGAAAGACCATCTATGAGACTCCGTGGGAACGGCTCGGCAAGGGCTGCGTGATCTACGCCGACGGCCTGATGTACATCTACGAGGAAAAACGCGGCACGCTGGGACTGCTCAAGCCCGGCGAAAAATTCGAGGTCGTGAGCAGCTTCCAGATCAACTTCGGAAACAAGGAACACTGGGCGCATCCCGTGATCTGCGACGGCATCCTGTACGTGCGCCACGGCGACGCCCTCGCCGCCTTCGACATCAAAGCAAAATAACCTCATTTCCCGTGCCGTTCGATCCGGCTGGACCGTGAGCTTTTCATGAGTTTAGCCGGAGCGATGTCTCCCCGGACACATTGTACCTTCGGAATCCGGTTTTTCCATCCGGTCCGACACATTCATGTATCCAAAGGAAACTTCAAGCTGAATTTGAACCCGTACGCGCGCGAGCGCGGGAAGCAAGATAGTTATGAACCGGAAACTCACGATTGTATTGCCCTTCACGAAGGAAGCGTGGTGGCGGCCATGAAGAAACTCGTGATCTGCGCCTGCCGGAAGTACAAAAAGATCCCGCAGGACGTCCTGAACGAAGCGATCAGGACCGCGACGGAGGCGGGCGTCCCCTGCGAGATCGTGCCGGACCTCTGCCTCGACGGCGCATCCGGCAGGAAATTCGATGCGCTTACGCTCGTCCTCGCCTGCCAGACGCGCGCCATCCGGGCGATGTTCGGCACTGATACCGACTGCACGGACGTCCGGGCGGCCGATCCCGCCCATGTCCGCGAACTGGTCCAAACGCTGAGCGAGCCGATGCCCTGGATCCCGTGGTTCCCCGTGATCGACGGGACCCGCTGTGTCAAATGCGGCAAATGCGCCGACTTCTGCATGTTCGGCGTATACGAAAGAATCGACGGGCAGTTCCGCGTCGTGCATCCCGCCGCATGCAAGACGGACTGTCCCGCCTGCGCCCGTATCTGCCCCGCGAACGCGGTCATCTTCCCGAAATCGAAGGAAGACCGCCTGAACGGCGCTCTGTTCGAACCGGTCAAGCCGTCTCCCGACGACCAGACGTCGTTCCGGGAGCGCCTGGAGTACCGGAAGAAAGTGCGCCTTTTCCGCGACAAAATGAGGTAACGGACCGATATGAACCCATCCGCCATCACACGCATCCTGACTGGCTGTTCGTGGCGCGCGCAGCGGCATCTGCTGCGGTTCGCCTGGGACGGACACCGGACCGTGCGTGCGTTCGAACGGCGGATGAAGGAGGGGAAACCGTTTTTTCCGGCGTTCCTGATGTTGTCGATCACGAATCAGTGCAACCTGAAATGCCGGGGCTGCTGGGTGTCGCAGACGACGCCCGCCCGTCAGCTCACATTGGAGCAGATGCAGGGCATCATCGACACCGCCGCCAAGTACAAATCCCGCTTCTTCGGCATCCTCGGCGGCGAACCGCTGTTCCATCCGGATCTTCTGACCTTGTTCCGGCGGAATCCCGGCGCATATTTCCAGCTGTACACGAACGGGACGATGTTCGACGAGAAACTGGCGGGGGAACTCGCCGCGCTCGGCAACGTGACACCGCTCATCAGCATCGAGGGGCTGGAGACCGAATCCCGCCGCAGACGCGGCCGCGACGACGTCTTCGCGCGTTCGCTCGCCGGACTGGACGCGACTGTGAAAGCCGGGCTTTTCACCGGCGTGACGGCGAGCATCAACATGAAGAATTTCGATGAACTCGTGAGCCGGAACTACCTCGATTTTCTGGTCGGCAAAGGAGTTCATTACATCTGGTACTTCATCTACCGTCCGTGCGGCCCCGACCCCGACTGCGCGAACGCGCTAGACCGCGCACACGTGCTGGAACTCCGGCGGTTCCTGGTGGAACAGCGGCGAACCGCGAAGATTCTGATCCTTGACGCCTACTGGGACGCGGACGGACGCGCACAGTGTCCCGGCGCGATGGGCCTCTCACATCATATTGCGCCGAACGGAGCCGTGGAGTTCTGCCCGATCATGCAGGCCGCCGGAGGATTCCTGGACGAAACGGCGTCCAATCTGGAAGCAGTCTTCCAGCAGGAAGCGGTGTTGGCGAATCTGCGGAAATTCAGCACGTCGCAGGGCCGCGACTGCATGGTGATCCATTCGCCCCACGAACTGCTCGACACCTTGAAAACGAACGGCGCGCGGGATTCCTCCGGGCGCGACGGGTTCTTCCGCGAACTTGCGGAACGCACCCCGATGTGCTGCCACGATGTCCCCGGCGGCGAGATCCCCGAACAGTCCGCGGCCTACCGTTTCGGGAAACGCAACTATTTCTTCGGATTCGGAGCGTACGGATGAGCGAGATCGAACAGACAGTCCCGCAGGATTCCAAGGTCCGCGAAACGATCCGCCGTGCGGCGGAGGACCTGGTGCGCTCGTCCGGGCTGAAACCGCCGCTCGACCTGACGCACCTGAAACGACATGCGGCGGAGCTGACCGCGTCGCTCGGCCTGACCGGACACGGGTTCGACCATTACGCAATGATCGTGCTGAACAACGCGCTCTGGACGCCGTATTTCCCTCACATCGCGCTCAAACAGCGCCTCCTGCTTCTGCCTTTCTGCCTGCGGAAACAGCCCGGCTGCACCGCCGACCACGACGACCTCGGATTGATCTGCAAGGGCTGCGGTCAGTGTGATATCCCGGGGCTTTCGGCTGCCGCGGATGCGCTTGACATGCCGGTCCTGGTCGCGGAGTCGAGTTCCGCCGTGGCCGACTGGGTGGAACAGGGCGTGATCCAGGCGGTCGTTGGCGTGTCCTGCCTCGATTCGCTCGAAAAATCGTTCCCATCGATGCTGCGTTCCGCCGTGCCCGGGATCGCGGTGCCTCTGCTCCGCGACGGCTGCAAGGATACGGCGTTCGATCCTGCCGACCTCGAACGCGCCATGTCCGTACCGGAGGACGCGGAAGTCCATTCATTTCCCTACGGCCTGATCCGCGAGACAATCGACGATCTCTTCACGCCGGACGGCGTTTCCGCGTACATCCCGGACAACATGCTCCGGGTGGAGGCCGTCCGCGCCCTGACCGCGCACGGGAAGCATTACCGTCCGAAGATTACGGCGGGCTGCTACGCCGCGCTGAACCCGACACGGTCGGATTTACCTGATTATTTGAGACCCGTTGCGCTGGCCGTGGAGTGTTTCCACAAGGCGTCGCTGATCCACGACGACATCGAGGACGGCGATGCGGAACGCTACGGCGAACCGGCATGTCACATACGACTGGGACTTGCGCCCGCGTTGAACTTGGGCGACTATCTGATCGGTGCGGGGTATAAACTCTTCTGTCACGAATCGGTCCCGCCGGAAATGCGTGCCTCACTTATGGAAGAAGCCGCGCTGGCGCACTGCGAACTCGCGCTCGGACAGGCAAAAGAATTTGACGCGTTGCAAAAGAAGGATCTTCAGCCGGAAGACTGCCTCGAAATCCATCGACTGAAAACGGCTCCGGCGTTCCGCGTGGCGCTCTTCGCGGGCGCGATCGCGGCCGGACGCTTCAATGAACTCCGCGATCTGTTCCATGACTTCTCCGACCGTCTCGGCGCGGCGTTCCAGCTGCGCGACGACCTGGAGGACACGGCGGAGAATCCGGCATCGGCGGTCGATGTGCTGATGCGTGCGAACGGCTGGGACCGCGAGGCGGCGCGCGCGAAAACGGTCCGTCTGTACCAGGCGCAGCGCGACGGCATTTACGATCTGCTCGAAACGGTCGGGGACGTGCCGCTGAAGATATTCCTGTACCGTCTCGCCGGAAAGGTGCTGAACGATGTTTGACCTGGATTTCCTGAAAACATGCACCGCCGGATTCGGACGGATGACCGACGAGGCGCAGGACGTGCTCCGCCAGACGGTCTCGCTGGCGCAGAAGCCGGACGGGCTGTTCCCTGACAGGAGCGGGCATGGCGACCTCTACTATACCCTCTTCGGACTGTGTCTGGCGTACATCTCCGGCGCGACGGTCGACCGCAAAGTCTGCGCCCGGACGATCGAACAGTCCGCGCCCGCCGACCTCGTACATAGAGCGGCACTGGCGCACAGCCGGAATCTGCTGAAACTGATGTCGCTGCCGCATATTGCACAGAATCTCCCGTTCTCCGCGCCGAAACTTGATTTCCCGGACCTGCCGGACGCCGCGTTCCCGCAAGGCGACCGCTGTTCGCCGTATTCGTGTTTTTTGCGGAACGACACCGCGACCGACCTGAGCGCATACCGTCTGCCGGACGGGCTGTATTCGAACCTGAAAGGCGCATCGGAGTACGGTGTGGCGGCGACTGCTGCGGCGTTGTGTCTGCACCCTGACGAAACGACCGCAACTGCGCTCGCCGGGCTTCAGAACCCGGACGGGACGTTCCCCGGCGGCGACCTGCTTTCGACCGCCGTGTCCCTGTACGCGCTCCATCGGACCGGGCACAAGGCGAACTACGACGTATGCGATTTTCTGAGCGGGTGTTTCCGTCCGACCGGGCTGTTCGCAGCGGTCCCAGCCGATCCGTTTGGCGACCTCGAATATACGGTTTACGGGCTTCTTGCCATGGGGGCGACGGCATGACGGACACGCTGAGACAATTCATCCTGTCGCACCGATGCGAGGATGGCTTTATCGAGGGGCATCTTTCGAGTTCGGCGGTCTCGACCTCGGTCGCGTGCGTGGCGCTGGACCTCTACGGCGGACACGACGACGCGGTCGAAGCAGGCAAAAACTGGCTGCTGGAGCACAAAAACGCGGACGGTTTGTACGGCGACTCCCCGGAATCCCCCGCCAACCTGACCGCGACGTTCCTGGCGTACTCCGCATTGCGGAACACCCACCCGGAGAATGTGCGCGAGGCAGAAGCTTATTTAGGCAAAACGTTCGGCGGGCTGACGTTCGAGGCGGTCAAGGCGGGACTCCTGAAGGAATACGGCAAGGACCTGACGTTCTCCGTGCCTCTGCTGGCACTCGCTACAGCGTCCGGGTTCTTCCCCGATGCCGCGCACGCATGGCGCAATATGCCGAATTTCCCGTTCGAGGCCGCGCTTCTGCCCGAATCGTGGTTCAAATTCCTGAATCTCCCGGTCGTGAGCTACGCGATCCCCGCGTTGATCTGCGTGGGATTGGCACAGCTCAAGTACCGCCCGAATAAGCTCCGTGCGCTCGCCGTGAAAAAGGCTCTGCGTGTCCTGACCGAGAAACAGCCGGAGGACGGCGGATTCCTCGAAGCCGCGCCGCTCACCGGGTTCTGCGTGATCTGCCTCTGCGCCGCCGGACTTCGTGAACATTTCACGACTGGGCTTGCGGTTCGATTCCTGCTTAAAAGCCAGCGATCGGACGGTTCCTGGCCGATCGACCGCGACCTGCGCCTCTGGACGACCTCGCTCGCGCTCGACGCGCTTGCGCCGACGCTTTCCGAGGAGGAAAAAGCGTTCTACCGCGCCCGGATGCTGTCGGCGCAGACGAAAACGGTCCATCCGTTCACACGTTCGGCCCCCGGCGGCTGGGCGTGGACGACGCATTCCGGCGGCGTACCCGACGCGGACGACACGTCGGCGGCTCTCATCGCGCTTCACGGGCTCGGCGAACCCCCCTCGGACGCGGTCTGTCGTGGCATCGCCTGGCTCCTGAACCTTCAGAATTCCGACGGCGGCATCCCGACCTTCTGCAAAGGCTGGGGAAAACTGCCGTTTGACCGCAGCTGTCCCGATATTTCTGCTCACGCGTACAAGGCGTTTACGCTGTACGAAAACGAACTCCCGCCCGCACTGAAACGCCGCGTCGTCCGTGCGAAGCAGCGCATCCTGCTGTATCTTCAGGACGTTCAGCGTCCTGACGGCTCGTTCGTCCCGCTCTGGTTCGGCGACCAGACGAATCCCGCGAAGGAAGCGCCCGCATACGGCAGCGCGGTCGTGCTGTCGCATCTGAGCGGCGAGAATCTGCCGTTTTTGGAGAAAACGCGTGAATATCTGCGTTCGGCGCGAGGTAAAGACGGCCTGTGGGGAACGGTCTGCGTTTCCGCCCGCTGTGCGGTGGCGCTGAATATGGACGGCACGTTCTTAAAAAGCTATGCGGACGACCCCGAATCGCTCCCGCTCGAACCGATCGGGCTGTACTTCGCGCATCTCTGGTACAGTGAGGAGCTGTACGCGCCGGTCTTTCTGGCAAAGGCGGTGGGATCATGAACGCGCGCGTCCTGAATTTCATCCTGAAAGCACTTGCCGTCGCCGTTGCCTGCCTCGGCATCTGGCATTACCTGACCTTCACCACGCCGCGCCATGTGGAGTACGCGGAACCCGTCCGCGACAAGTCCGAGAACCGCGTCGTGAAGAAGATGACGACGCAAATCGGCGCGGACTTCAAAAAGTTCGAATCCGAGGCGAAGATTCAGGCGTTCGAGGCGGAATGGCCGTGTTTCCGCGGCATAACACGCGACAATCTGGCGGAATACGACGGACACCTGACCAAGACATGGGACGAATCCGGTCCGAAAGTCCTCTGGCGCAAGCCGCTCGGCGAGGGGTATTCCGGCGCGATCATCGCGGGCGGCCGCGTGTATGTGCTGGACTACGTCGAGGAGGATTCGTCCGACGCCCTGCGCTGTTTCGAGCTGTTCAGCGGCGAGGAACTCTGGCGTCGCGGCTACAAAAACCCGATTCGGCGCAATCATGGGAAATCCCGCACGATCCCGGCGTATTCCGACGGCGTGGTCGTCACGCTTGGTCCTGCGGCGCATGTGATGGCGGTCGATGCGGATTCCGGCGATCTGCTCTGGTCGCGCGACCTGGTGGAAGCCTACGGCTGCGAGATTCCGCAGTGGTACGCCGGACAGTGTCCCCTGATCGAGGAAGGCAAAGTGATCCTCGGCGTCGGCGGGAAGAAAGTCCTGATGACCGCGCTTGACCTGAGGACGGGCGAAACGGTCTGGGAGATGCCGAACGACCACGAATTGAAGATGTCGCATTCCTCCGTCGTGTCCGCGACGCTCTGCGGCACGAAACAATACATCTATGCCGGGATCGGCGGCATCTGCGCCTGCGATTTGGAGGGAAAACAGCTCTGGCTCTGTACGAAATGGAAACCGGCTGTCTGGGCTCCCACGCCGCTCGCCATCGGTGACGGCAGACTTTTCCTGACCGCGGGATACGGCGCGGGTTCGGCCACGCTCGCAGTAACAAAGGATGGCGACGTGTTCACAGCCTCGATCGAACAGGAATGGAAACCGACGCAGGGCCCCGCGTCCGAGCAACAGACCCCGATCCTGATCGGCGACACGATGTTCGTGATCCAGCCGAAGGACGCCGGGGCGCGCCGCGCCGAGTTCATCGCGGCGGACGTTTCCGCGCTGCCCGCGGTCAAGTCGGAAAGCGGCAAGGACGCCCGGTTCGGGCTCGGCCCGTACATCCACGCCGACGGCGCGTTCTGGATCCTGGACGACGAGGGCGTGCTCTCGGTTTACGAATACAAAGACGACCGGTTCGAACGGCTTGCGGCCCACAAAATCCTGCCCGGCGCGGATTCCTGGGGGCCGATCGCGTTCGCCGGAGGACTTATGATCTTACGGGACAGCACCTCCATGGTGTGTCTCGATCTGCGAAATGAGGTGCAGCAATGAAAATGACCCGCAGGGAATTTCTCGTCTGGCTCGGCGGCACGTTCTGCCTCGGCCTGCTCGGCTGGCTGGTCGGCCGCAAGCTCCAGGTCCTGCCCGAACCCGTGCCGGAGACTCCGTTCGAGCCGCCGATGTTCGCCGTGAGGCCGAAATACACTCTGAACGGCATGAGTTTTCAGGTGGACCGCGCGAAGCGCACCGTGCTGGCGAACATGGAGTCCGGCGGCCTCGTGTGGGAATCGCGCGGCGAGGACAAGTTCATCGTGCCGGGCGCGGCGTTCCCGCTCGACCTGTCGCAGGACGGCGAACTCTGGGTGGCGAACATCGGGCGCAAGCGCCTGGAACAGCTCGACCCCGCCACGGGGCGCTTCATCGCCTCGTGGGAACCCCGCGAAGCGTTCGGCGGCTGCTGCAATCCCGTCCGGTTCGCCGCGCTCCCCGGCGGACGGTTCGTAACGATGGAGAAAGGCGTCCGGCGAGCGTGCGTGTATCTGCCGTCCGGCGAGCTCGAACGCGTCATCACGGACAATCTTTCCGATTCCGAGTTCAATTATTACCTAGGACGCGACGGCGGCAAGGTTCATCTGTACGACACCGGCACGAAACAGCACTGGGAGATCTCCTGATGACGAAACATGACCGCACCATGACCCGCCGCGAATTCATCGGCTGGAGCGCCCGGTTCCTGCTGCTGGGCGGACTTGCCGCGCTGGTGTTCCGCCGCCGGGAGTCCGGTTCCGGCGAAACAACGCAGGATACCTGCACGGACCCGAAGGGCTACTGCCGGACGTGCGCCGCGCTGAAATACTGCGGCCACCCGACCGCGCGTTCGTTCAAGGCCGCGCAGCCGCAATCGCGGGAGGAGTCACGCTCATGACCCGCCGCGACCTGCTCAGACTGGGATTTCTCGCCGTGATCACGGCTCCGTTCGCCGCGCTGTTCCGGAAGCGCGAGGAGACGGGGACGGGGTATTTCTGGCAGATCGACCCGGACAAATGCGTGCAGTGCGGCAAGTGCGAGACGGAGTGCATCCTGCCTCAGTCCGCGGTGAAGTGCGTGCACCAGTACGCGTCCTGCGGCTACTGCCTCTTCTGCAGCGGGTACTACCAGGACAAGCGCATTGAGTTCAACACGGCGGGCGAGAACATGCGCTGCCCGACCGACGCGATCATCCGCACCTACGTGGAGGACCCTTATTTCGAGTACAAGATCGACGAGGAACGCTGCATCGGCTGCGGGAAATGCGTGAAGGGCTGCCTGTCGTTCGGCAACGGTTCGCTGTTCCTTCAGGTCCGGCGCGACCTGTGCAAGAACTGCAACGAATGCCGCATCGCGAAGGCGTGCCCCGCCGACGCGTTCGTGCGCGTGCCCGCCGACCATCCGTACATCTACCGCAAGCCGCCGGAGGTGAAGTCATGATCCCGCGTTTTGACCTCCTGTTCGCGGCACAGGCGCGATTCCCGGCTCCCGAGTTCGAATCCTACACGCTGCCGAAGATGTCGCTGGAGGAACTCGCCTCCGATTCCGTGCTGTGGCGTGTACTGATCCTCGCGGTGTTCCTCGCAGCCGGGACCTGGTTCTTCTACAAATTGCGTTCACGCAAGGCGCTTCTGGCGTATTTCGTCGCCGGACTCGCCGTGTTCGGGTTCCTATTCGCGTCCTGTCCGTGCCCGGTCGGGATGTTCCAGAACGTCGCCGAGGGGCTTGCGAACGGTTCGTACATCCAGCCGGGCGTGCTGCTCCTCTTCGCGCTTCCGCTGGCGGTCGCGCTGTTCGCCGGACGCGTCTTCTGCGGCGGAGCATGTCCACTCGGCGCGATTCAGGAACTTCTGCACTGGAAGAGCGTGTTCATCCCGCGTCCGCTGGACCGCATCCTGCGCCTTATCCCGGTGCTTCTGCTGCTCATTTTCTCGGTTTGCGCGATCTACGGGATCGGGTTCCCTCTGTGCTACCTGGAACCCTATCTGCCGATCTTCCTGCTGGACTTCGCCACGCCGTTCGCGATCCTGAGCGCGGTCTTCCTCGCCGCCGGACTCTTCATCTCGCGTCCCTTCTGCCGCTATGTCTGCCCCTACGGCGTGCTGCTCCGGTTCTTCTCGTATTTCTCCCTGCTCAAGCCTCAGATCACATCGCACGAATGCGTGAACTGCCGTCTGTGCGAGCAGGGCTGTCCGAACGGCGCGATCCTGCCGCCGGAGGGCGCGGGGAGCACCTCGGAACACAGAAGCGGATTCCGCCGTCTTTCCATGCTGACCGCCCTGATCCCGTTCGCGCTGTTCGCGGGCGGGCTCTTCGGGTATTTCTGCGCGCCCGTTTTGAGCTCGTTCCACCGCGACGTGCGGCTGATCCGCGAACTGGACGCGGGAATCCGGAGCGAGGCGGTGGAGGCCTTCGAAAGCACTACGACCACGCGCGAAGAACTCCGCGTCCGCGCCGTGAAGCTTCAGAACAGCGTCCTGATCGCCTCGACTGCCGCGGGCGTGCTGTTCGGCGCGGTCGTGATGGCGGAGCTGATCGCGGAGGCGCGCCGCCGCAAGGAGGAAGAAGTTTATACAATCGATCCGTCGCTTTGTTTCTGCTGCGGCCGATGCTACGCCGCATGTCCCCTGGAACGCAAGGAGAAATCCCATGAAAAATGACGAAATACGCCGGACCCTGCGGTTTCTGCAATGGACGGCTTTGACATTCATCCTGACGCTCGGCCTGCTGCTGGCGTACGACATGTACCGGAGTCGCGCCCCGATCAAACAGGCGCAGGATCAGCTCGCCGAATTGAAACAGCAGGACCTCGCGGACGCGAAGCTGTCTCAAACCGTGCGCGACCTGGACTACCTGTACCGTTCTGCGTATTTCCAGACGAAGGACAAACAGCGTCGGGGCGTGCTCCTGCTCGGAATCGCGTTCTTCGTGCTCTGCGGACTCTTCGGCGCGGAGATGTTCTGGTTCGCGCCGAAACTGAAGGTGCCGCGCGGCACTGGCCCCGCGCCGGAAAAGGAACGCCGCCAGCTGCTGGTGTTCGCGTCCTGCGGGATCGTCGTGCTGGTCGCCGCGCTCGCGGTTCTGCGGATGGTGCTTGTCCCGGCGGAGACGAAGCCAGCGATTCAGCTCGCGGATGCTCAAAACGGCACATCCGGAGAGGAAAACGAATCAAAACCCGCCGTCCCGACCGAAAAAATCGACCTGCTTGCCGCGCTTGAGGCGGAAAAGACGCAGTGGCCGCAGTTCCGCGGGTCCATCCTGCCGAACGCCAACGCGCTCCCGGCGAAATGGGATTTCCAGGAGAAATGGAACAGCCCCGTGGAGCTTCCCGGCAACAGTTCGCCGGTGATCTGGGACGACCTCGTGTTCCTGTCCGGCGGCGACGGCACCACCCACGCCGTGTTCTGCTACGACGCCAATTCCGGTGCGCTGAAATGGAAAACGGATGCGCCTCCGGCCGCGAAGATGCCCGAGGTGACGGAGGATACCGGATACGCCGCGCCGACCATGTGCGTCGACTCGAAACGCGTCTACGCGGTCTTCGCCACCGGCGAGGTGCTCTGTCTCGGCCACGACGGCAAGACGTTCTGGCACAAACAGCTGCCCGATCCGGTCATCATGTACGGCTATGCCTCCTCGCCGCTTCTGCTCGGCGACAAGCTGATCGTGCAGTACGACCTGGACGAGAAACAAACCGTGTTCGCGCTGAACGTGTTCACCGGGGAAACGGTCTGGAAGACCGAGCGGGAAGCCTCGGCTTCGTGGTCGTCGCCGCGCGGATTCGTGGAGGACGGCAAGGGCATGATCTTTACGGCGGGCAACATGCTCGCCGAAGCGTTCAGCCTCGACGACGGCAAAGTGCTTTGGTCGCAGGAATGCATGGGCGGGGAAGTCGCGACTTCGGCGACCTCGAACAACGGCGTGATCTATTTCTCGAATACCGGCGCGTTCACCGGCGCATTCCGTGCCGCGGACGGCGAGATCCTGTACAACAACGAAGACGTGCCCGCGCCGGACGTGGCGTCGCCGGTCCTCTGCGGCGACCAGTTCCTGCTGTTCGGCAGCGGCGGCACGATCATCGCCATCGACGCGAAGGATGGCCATGAACTCTACGAAGAAGACCTCGACAACGGGTTCTATGCGTCGCCGGTCGCGGTCGGCGGCAAGATCGTGGCGGTCAACCTGGACGGCGACCTGTTCATGTTCGCGCCAGGCGCGGACATGATCGAAACCGTGGGAAAATTCTCCCTCGGAAAGAAAGTCGTCTGCGTCCCGGCGTTCCACCGCGGCAACCTGATCCTCCGCACGTCGGAGAATGAACTCATCTGCCTGGAGTCGAAGCCATGACGCCCGCGCCCGGTTCGCCGCACCTCGACCTCATCGACCCGCTTCTGCCGGAGCTCATCGCGCTTCAACGGCGCGACCGCTGTCTGCTGCCGGAAGCGCTCGCCGACCTCGCCGCGCGTCTGCATGTGCCGTTGAACCGCGTGTACAGCGTGGCGAGTTTCTACCAGGCATTCCGGTTCACGCCGTGCGGCAAACACCAGATCAAGGTCTGCGTGGGTGCGGCATGCTATGTGAAGGGAGCGGAACACGTCTACGAGGCGTTCCGCAAACATCTGAATATTCCCGACGATGGCGACACCTCGCCGGACGGCCTGTTCACGGTCAGCAAGGTCGCCTGCCTCGGCTGCTGCATGCTCGCAGTGGCAGTGCAGATCGACCGCCATATCTTCGGACACGTCACGCCGTCAACCGTCGGCCGCGTCGTCCGGGATTTCCTGCTGATGGTCCGCGACGAGGAAGCCGCCGCACAGGATTACGCCCAGGCGGACGCGAAGGAAAAACAGCAGCCGGAGATCCGCATCTGCCGGTGTTCCTCCTGCCGTGCCGCCGGGAGCGGTCGCATCTTCGACGCGTTCGAGGAGGAACGCCGCGCGGGCAAGTTCGATTACAAGGTGAAGGAAGTCGGCTGTCACGGCATGTCCTACCGCGCGCCGCTCGTGACGGTCGTGCTGGAAAACGCGGTGTATCACTACGACAACGTGCAGGAATACGACGTGCGCGGCATCGTGGCGCAGCATTTCTCCACGAAGGAACTCGGCTGGAAGAGCCGTGCGTTTCTGGACGCGTTCTACAGCCGCCGTCCGCAGGGCTGCATGAAGCTCGCCGAACTGCCGCCCGAACTCGATAAACTGCGGCTTGTCACGAAAAACAGCGGCATGGACGATCCCGAATCGCTCGACGACTACCGGGCGCACGGCGGATTCGCCGCGTTCGACCGCGCCCTCACTATGACGCCCGCGCAGATCGTGGACGAACTGAAACGCTCCAAGTTGCGCGGACGCGGAGGCGGCGGATTCCCGACCGGGGAGAAATGGCGCATGGCGCTGGAGGCTCCGGGCGAGAAGAAGGTCGTGATCTGCAACGCCGACGAGGGTGACCCCGGCGCATTCATGGACCGGATGCTGATGGAGTCGTATCCGTACCGTGTGCTGGAAGGCATCCTGATCGCCGCCCGCACGGTGGGCGCTTCTTTGGCAATTATTTACATCCGCGAGGAATATTCCCAGGCGGTTTCCGTGCTGGAACGCGTGATCGCGAAACTCCGCGAGTCCGGCATTTTCAGTTCGCTTCCGCCCGGATTCGATCTTGTGCTGTTCCGGGGCGCGGGCGCATTCGTCTGCGGCGAGGAGACGGCTCTGCTGGAATCCATCGAAGGGCGGCGCGGCATCCCCCGGAAACGTCCGCCGTTCCCCGTGAACAGCGGTCTGCGCGGGCTTCCGACGCTGATGAACAACGTGGAAACGTTCGCGTGCGTGCCGATCATCCTGGCGGACGGCGGCGAGGTCTTCAACGCCGTCGGCACGGACGAATCCCACGGTACCAAGGCGTTCGCGCTTGCCGGAAAGGTCCGGCACGGCGGCCTGATCGAGGTGCCGATCGGCATCACCGTCGACGAGATCGTCGAGCAGTACGGCGGAGGCGCGGAGAAAAATCACACCGTGAAGGCCGTCATGATCGGCGGTCCCTCCGGCGGGTGCATCCCCCGGAGCCATTTCGACATCCGCGTCGACTACCAGACGCTTCAGAAAAACGGCGCCATGATGGGCTCGGGCGGCCTCATCGTGATCGACGAATCGGACTGCATGGTGGACATCGCGCTGTATTTCCTGCGGTTCCTGCGCAGCGAATCCTGCGGGAAGTGCGTGATGTGCCGCGAGGGTGTCCCGCATCTGTGCACGCTCGTCGAATCCCTCACGCGCAAAGGCCCGAAACCGCCCGGACTGCTGGACCGCATCGAAAATCTCGCGCGCATGATCCAGCAGGGCTCGCTCTGTGCGCTCGGACGCACCGCGCCGAACATGGTATTGAGCGCGCTCCACGAGTTCCACGGCGAATTCGAGGCGCATCTGGACAACGAGTGTCCCGCCGGAAAGTGCATGGAGCTGACCGATTTCCAGGTCACGGACGACTGCATCGGCTGTACGAAATGCATTCAGGCGTGTGCCGCGGGCGCGATCGAATGCGAACCGCTGGATTCCGCGCGCATCCTCTCCGAAACGTGCGTCCGATGCGGCGTCTGCCGTTCGGTCTGCCCGGAACACGCCATCGTGAACCCATGCAGGGAGCGCCCGGAACAGGAAGTACCGTTCCGCGAGGAGTCGCACACCGCGCCCGTCGACGGAGAAGTGATCGTGATCGACGGCGCGGAACACTCCTTCGCGTCCGGTAAAACCATGTTGGACTATGTGAAACAGCTTCCCACGCTCTGCTATATGGAATGCGGCGGGACCGGCGCGCACTGCATGGTCTGTGCGGTCTGGGACGCGGTCCTCGGACGCTTCGTGCCCGGCTGCGAACAGCTGCTTCAGCGTGGCCATATCTACGAAACGAACTCCGACCGGGTGCGGGCGTTCCGCAAGGAAGCGCTGACGCTCATGCTGGTGCGCCATGATTTCCGCTGCGGGTCCTGCACTGCGAAGGGCAAATGCAGATTCTTCGATTATGTCCGCGAATACGGCGCGCGCAAGACGAAAAACGAGCTGACATATCCTGAACCCGTCGAAACGCCGCATCTGGTGTTCGATGGGGGCAAGTGTATCCTCTGCCAGCGATGCGTCGGGGTGTCCGGTGAAAAACTCGCCGTGCATTTCCGTGCTGATCACGCGGTCATTTCGCCCGGTCCGGACGGCTGGGAATCGCTGGACGCCACGACAGCAGAAAAAGTCTGTTCGGTCTGCCCGACCGGTGCGCTCACGTTTAAGCATGGAGATGCCCGTCCATGAACAAAGCTTTCCGGTGGATCGTCCTGCTTCTGTTCTTCCTGCTTGGCGCGGGGTGTTTCATGCTGTATTTCAGCATGTCGTCCGACGATGCCGGAAACGGGGAAAAACAGGCGGTCACGGGGACACTTCTGACCGGGACCGTGCCGCTCGGCAAGATCACCGTGCTGTCCGACGGTTCACTGGCGGCGGGAAACAGCCGCGGCGAGGTCGTGTTCCTGCGTCCGGGACAGAAACCACAGACCGTACACGTCACACCGACGTCGATCTCCGCACCCGTGACGGAATCGGACGGCGTTTGTTACGTCGGCGACGAGGGAGGCACGTTCGCGGCGTTCACGCCGGACAAAGGCGTGCTGTGGACGTTCCGCGCGGGCAATCAGATCACCGGAGCCGCGATCCCCGCGGGCGATCTCGTGTGGTTCGGTTCGCACGACAATTCTCTGTATGCGCTTGGCGTCAACGGGGACGATTCCGGCAAAGTGATCCACGAGGTCGAATGCCGGGGACAGATCAACGGCACGCCGCTGTTTTACAACGGTTTCGTCATCTTCGGCAGCTGCGACGGCAAGCTCCGCAAGACCGACATCAAAACGGGCGAAGTCGTGCAGGAGCTGGACTTCGATTCCTACATCCCGGAGTCCCCGGTGCTGTATGGCGGCGTCCTGTATCTCCTGACCCACGGCGGCGATCTGGCGTCCGTGGACCCGGATGAATTCAAAGTCATCTACCGCGTCGAAACGGGCTTCCAGTTCTTCAGTTCGCCGTTCGTGACGGACGAGTTTATCTATCTGACGGACGCCAACGGCATAATCCATGTTCAAAAGCACGCGGACGGCTCGTTCGTCGCCGATTTGCCGTCGGGGAAAACATGGAATCCGGTTTCTTCCGGCACGGAGAAAGGCGTCTACGCGCTCTCCCGGCATGGAAATCTGCGTTTTTTCGAGGCGGGGAGCTGGAAGGAACAAGTCATCGCGGAATTCCCGTCCGACTTCAGGACGGGCGTGATCGCGGCGCACGGATTCCTCGCCGCCGCCGATGAATACGGCAATATCTTTTATGCGGAACGAAAGGAGGAGCCATGAACCTGAGTGTTTCCGGTCTGTCGAAGACCTTCACGAAAGCGGATGAAAGCATCGAACTGTTTCGCGATTTCAGCCTCGAACTGAACGCGGGCGAGGTGCTGACCGTGCTGGGTCCGTCCGGCAGCGGCAAGACCACGCTTCTGCGGATGATCGCGGGGCTGGAACAACCCGACAGCGGAAAGATCATGTTCGACGGTCAGGACCTTTTCGTGATGTCCCCTGAGGAACGCCGCGCGTTCCGTCTGCACCACATCGGATTCGCGGACCAGTACGCACGCATGCTGCCGCAGCTGACCGCACTGGAAAACGCGCAGATCCCCGCGGCGAGTGAAGGTAAGGACTTTTCCGCCCGTGCAAAAGAGCTTCTGACGGAATTCGGCCTGGCAAAACGCCTGGACCATTTCCCGGCGGAACTGTCCGGCGGCGAACTCCAGCGGGTCGTCCTGGCACGCGCTCTGATCCTCGGACCGGAGTTCCTGCTGCTCGACGAACCGACGTCCGCGCTGGACGCCGCCCGGAGCGATTCCCTGCTGGGACTCCTGCGCGACGTGAACCGCACGCACGGGACCGCGATCCTGATGGTCACGCACAATCCGCGCGTGCTTGACTTCTTCCCCCGTTCGGTGAGCTTATGACGTCTCTCTCCCGTCTGTTTCTGCGCGATCTCCGGTATCACCGGAAAGGGCTTGCGTCGCTGACCGCGGCGGCGTGCCTGATCTGCGCGGTCCTGACGGGTGCGTTCCTGATCGGCGACAGCGTGCGCGGGACGCTGATGGACAATGTGAACCGCAACACGGCAGTCGCGCGGTACCGTCAGAGATTCATGATCCCCGTGACGAGTCCCGTTCAGAAAAATGGGCGCGGCGTGCTCCATGTGAAGGGCTTCACGAAGGACGGCGTCCCGGTCGACGTGTATGCGCTGCCGGACAGCGATATTTCCGGACGCGACGCCCGGGGCAGCTCGGCTCTGGCGAAAAAACTGAATTTGAAGGACGGCGAAATGCTCTCCGTCCGCATCCCGGAACTGAGCACGATCCCGGCGGAAAGCGCCATGGGGAAGCCGCCCGAACTCAAACAGATGCCGTTTGTGTGGCGTGGCGAATGGACCGGACCTGAAAGCGAACTCAATTTCGACGATCCACAGCTGCCGCCGGACAATCTTTTCGTCAGCCGGGAAGCGCTTACGCAGGCGCTGGACCTGCCGGAAATCGCCGTGAACGAGGTCTGGTCGCAGGAACCGGTCCGGCTCTCCGACGATCTCCTGTGGGAGCTTTCCGGGCTGACGCTGGACGAATGGGACGGGCGTCCGGTCCTGAAATGCAAATCCTATTTCCTGCCGAAAGCCGTTTCGGACGCTCTGCCGAAAGAGGCCACGCCGGTCCTGACGCTGTTCGTGGAAACGCTGTCCGACGGCAAGACGAGCCTGTCGTACTGTTTCGCGGGGGCGATCCGCGGCGATCCCGTCCCGGTCGAACGCGGCCATGTGCTGGTGTCATCCGGCATGAAAGAGCATTTCAATGGCCCCGTTGAGCTTTCCTATTTCACATCCGGTTCTTTCCGTACGATTCAGCGGAAGACGGCGAAAATCGGACACGCCGGAACCGTCGACGATTCCATGGTCACGGATGTGCTTTCGCCGGAGATTCCCGGCCTGACGGACTCCGCGGACTGTTCCGGCTGGGAGGCGGCGATCCCGATCGACTTCGACCGGATCAAAGACGAGGACGAGGCGTACTGGAACGAGTACCGGAGCAAACCGAAGGTATATTTGAACTTTGAAGAAGCGCAGGAGATGTTCGCGCCCGGACTATGCACGGCCGCGCTCTTCCCCGCTGACTGGACCGCCGACCGCGTCCGGCTGGAGACGCTGAAAACGCTCCGCATCATGCCGGAATACACCCGCGTGGATGATTTGATGAACACGACGGCGGACAAGGTTTCGCGCGGCGTCCCGTTCGCGCCGCTGTTCCTCGGCCTGAGCTTCTTCCTCATCGTCTCCGGTCTGCTTGTGCTGGCGATGCTCCTGAAACTCCACATCCAGGACCGCGCCGCCGAACTCGCATTGCTCCGCGACTACATGCCGCTGAAGCGCGTGCGGCGGTTCCTGCTCGCGGAGTTCGCCGCCGTCCTGATCCCCGGGATGCTCGCCGGGCTCGCCGTCGGCACGATCCTGTGCCGGATCCAGATCTTCCTGCTGGAACACTCCTGGAACGGCATCGTCCTGATGGAACATATCCGGTTCCACGGACGGCTAATCTCTTACCTCACAGCCTTTGTCGTTTCGGCGGCGTGCGCGTGGGCGGTCGTGATGCTTTCCGTCCGCCGGACAAGCTCGAATCAAACCAAACTCGCCCTGCCGCATTCTTCCTCCGTGCGCCCTGCCTGGCGGATCGGGATGCTGTCGTTCGTGCGCCTCTGCCGCCAGTATTCGCTGTGCGCGGTCCTGCTGGTGCTGGGCTATCTCGGCACGCTCGGCGTCGGGGCGTTCGGGATCAAATCGCGCGGCGAGGACGCGTTCGGATATCAGTTCGTCGCGACGACGCTTCTGCCTGTCGTCCCCGACTACGATGCGCCGTTCCCCGCGGGCGGTCTCCCGGTGCGTGTCCATGCCGCCGACCGTGCGGACTGCTCCAATCTTCTGCTCGCGACGAATCCTACCGTGTACGGCGTCGACCTCCCATCTCTGACCGGCGATCCCGAGTTTCTGAAAGATGGTTCCGCTGCGGTCGACGAGGGGTCGCTCCTGTGGATTCTTCAGAAGAAACAGCATGATTCCGTGACGTATGCGAACGGCTCGCTCACGCTGGACCGCGTGCTGAAAGCATCGGTCTTCCAGGGCGGCATCCTGACCGGACTCGACACCTTCGAACGTCTTTTCCCGGAAACGGAGGGCGCGCAGTTCTTCCTGATCAAGAGCGAATCCGACGTCTCCGTCTGGCGCGAATATCTGGAGCCATTCGGCCTCAATCTCTGTTCAACCGATGAATTTATGAACCGCGCAGAACGCTTCCAGAACCGTTATCTGGCGATCTTCCTGCAACTCGGTCTGCTCGGCGCGCTGCTCGGATTCGGCGCGCTGGTCCTGCTTATGATGCGGAATCTCCGCGCCCGAGAGGCGGAGACCGTCCTGCTTGCGGAAACCGGCTGGTCCCGCCGGATGCTCGTGATGCTGTACCTGACCGAAAACCTGTGTCTTTTCCTCGGCAGCGCGGGCGTCTCCCTGCTTCTGCTCCTTCTGCTGGCGGCGTTCGCGTCGCTGAATGTCGCCGTGCTGCTGGGCGGATTCGTGTTTCTGACCGCCGCCGGCGTCCTGATGATCGCGGGGATGATCGAGCTGTATTTCCTCTCCTGCGACGGTTTTCTCCTGAAACGTTTCTATCTGAAGTCGCTCTGTTACGGAAACACGTGTTTCCGGTATGAACAGCGGAGCATGTCCCATCGCATCCCGCACAAAAAAGCGCGGGATCCGCCGTGCTGATCCGGCGCGGGAACGCTGTTTCCCCACACACTCATATCTTCGGAAGCGGGCGCATCACGCATGCCTGTTTTCCCTCGTTGCCGCGTTTTCCCGCGGCATTCCCCTCAACATTCCATTACGTTTGAAAATCTATGAAATTACGAGATTTTGTCGGTGAATTTTCGGGGACCTTCCTCCTGGTCCTCTTCGGCTGCGGCACGGTCGCGGTCGACACGCTCTTCGGCGAGCATAAAAGCCTGGCGCTGATTGCCCTGTTCTGGGGCATCGGCGTGACTTTGTCCATTTACCTGACGCGGCATCTGTGCTGCGCCCACCTGAACCCCGCCGTCACGATGGCGATGGCATGCAGCGGCCGCATGGCGTGGAAAAAGGTCCCGACCTACCTGGTCGCGCAGTTCCTCGGCGCGTTCGCCGCGGGCTGGATCATCTACGTCCTCTTCTCGCCCGCGATCGCCGATTTCGAGACGACGCACCACATCGTGCGCGGCTCCGCCGAATCGGTGAAGACCGGCCGGATGTTCGGCGAATACTACAACACGAAGGTCGTGTCGCTCGGGCTCGCTTGCTTCGCCGAAGGCTTCGGCACGTTCCTGCTGGTCTTCCTGATCTTCGCCCTCACGGAAGGCTGCAACGTCGGACGTCCCTCCAGCGACTCCGCGCCGCTCTGGATCGGCCTGACCGTCTCCTCCGTGATCTGCCTGGTCGCGCCTCTGACGCAGGCCGGTCTGAACCCCGCGCGCGACTTCGGTCCCCGCGTTGTCGCCATGATCATGGGCTGGGGCAAGGCCGCACAGCCCGACGCCTGCGGCGGCGCCTTCTGGGTGTACATCCTGGCGCCCGTCATCGGCGGCATCATCGCCGCGATCCTCTTCACGAAACTCTACGAACCCCTGATGAACAGACAAAGCAGCGACTGCTGCTGCGGAAAAAAGAAAGACTGATACCATGAGCAAAACCAAACTGATCCTCGTCGGCGGATTCCTGGCCGCCGGAAAGACCACTATGCTGAACGCCCTCGCCGGACGCCTCACCGGGCGCGGCTTCAAGGTCGGCCTCATCACCAACGACCAGGCCGCGGACCTCGTCGACACCGCGATCCTGACCCGCACGGGCGTGGATGTCCGCGAAGTCTCCGGCAGCTGTTTCTGCTGCAACTTCCCCGGATTCATGGCCGCCGTCCAGTCGCTGATCGACTCCGGCGCGAACCTGATCGTCGCCGAACCCGTCGGCAGCTGCACCGACCTCTCCGCCACCATCCTCCAGCCGATCAAGGACAAATTCCCGGACCTCGACCTGGCCCCGCTGACCGTGCTGATCGACCCCGTCCGCCTGAAAGAAGCGCTGGAACTCGTTCAGACGCTCACGCATCCGGACGCCCTCTACATCGTGAAGCGCCAGCTGGAGGAGGCCGACCGCATCCTGCTGAACAAAGCCGACACGCTGTCCGACGCGCAGATTCAGGAAGAACTCGGCATCCTCAAGCAGAATTTCGCCGCGCCCGCTACCGCCGTCTCCGCGCTCAAAGGCGACGGCGTCGACGCCTGGATCGATGAGATTCTCGCGGGCGGAAAGCCCGGCGCGCACCTGACCGAGGTGGATTATGACCGCTACGCCCATGGCGAAGCCGTCCTGGGCTGGCTGAACGCCGCGATCACGCTCTCCGGCGCCGCCGGTACGGACTGGAAAGCGTTTGCGGAATCCCTGCTCGCGAAGCTCAAAGACGCGTTCCTCGCCGACAAGGCGGAGATCGGACACGTCAAGCTCTCGCTCACCTGCGACGGCAAGGTCATCCTCGGCAACGTCGGCTCCATCGGCGGCACCGTGAACATGCGCGGCGATTCCGGCGTGAAGGGCGCATCCGCCATCATGACGCTCAACGCGCGCGTGCAGATGTCCCCGGAAGCCCTCCAGAAGACCGTCGAAAAGATCCTGCCGGAAACGGCTGCGTCCTTCGGCGTCTCCGCATCCATCACGAACCTGAAATGCCTGATGCCCGGCCGCCCGAACCCGACCTACCGTTATCAGACCGTGATCTGATCCGGTCGCATCATCCATTCATAACAAACACTGCCGTGTTCTCCGGGGATCAGCCTCGGAGACACGGCACATTCTTAAAAGAAAAGACCGATGGAACAGGTAGTCCCACCGGCAGATTCAACAGGGTCCAACTGCTGAAAAAGCCGATAATACGATACAGCAAAAGCGGAGAAATGTCAAGGCAGGAAAAGCAAAAAGCCGGTGACAAAAAATGGGAGGTCTCACCGGCGACTTCAATGAGGATGCGTGAGTTCTCTCAGCGTTCGAAAAGACGCTTCAACGTCCTTCGTTCTTTATCGAAGTTATGAATATTGTAACACGCAGTTACCAAAAAAGTCAAGTCATCGTGAGTGAAAAAGATGATACGACTCTGTTATAACTCAGGAAAAAACCGTATTTGTTCATGACGCGTTTCACGGTCATGAACGAGACCTCGATTCCCAGATGTACTAAGGTCATTTGAATACGTTTGTAACCCCAGGAGTGATTTGCCTGCGCCAGACTGATTATGGTGGCCTCGTCCTCAGGAGAAACGCTTGGCCGTCCATGCTTTTTCTGTCCGGGTGCGACGCTGTTGTATTTGTCGGCGATCAGCGTTTTGTACCAGCCAAGCGCGGTTTGAGAAGACCAAGCACCGTCAACGATAGACAAGAGGTATGAATTCAAAAATAGTTTTTGAGGCATCGGTGATTCTTTCTGTTTGCAAAAACACATTTGAATGCTATATTGCTATGATGTTCTGTCAAAAGGTGCTAACACATGTTTCCCCATAGAAAGGATAGTCGTCATGAAAATCTCCTCTGTTCTTGCCGCGGCGCTCTGCAGTTTGATCCTGCTTTCAGGCTGCGACGAAGAAGAACCTGAAGTTCAAAACGTGGTGCCCACGGTCGTTGTCGAGCCTGCCATCGAAATGGAATTCGCCGATTCCGTGACCGAGATCGGAGAGGTTCAGGCATTTGAAACAGTCAATCTTTCCGCCAATGTTTCCGGATTCCTGACCGAAGCCAATTTCACGGAAGGGGAGTTCGTAAAAAAAGGCACCAAGCTTTTCCAGATCGACCCTGCGGTTTACGAGGCGGCGGTCAAGAAAGCGGAAGCCGAAGTCAACAAATGCAATGCGGAACTGACCAACAAAAAGGTCGAATTCGAACGGCAGGAAACACTGTTAAGAACCAATGCGACCTCCCAGCGCAATTATGAAACGGCGGAAATGGCCCTTCGGACAGCCGAGGCTGAACTGAAATCCGCCGAAGCGGAGCTGGCAGAGAAGAAAGTCACGCTCAGCTATACACAAATCCTGGCTCCGTTCGATGGTTATATCGGGTTCAAGACCTACAGCGTGGGCAACATGGTAGGTCCCTCCAGCGGAGCCCTTGCCACGATCACTTCCATAGGAAAAGTGAAAATCTATTTCTCCATAGATGAACTTACTACGCTGAGAATTTATGAAAGCTATCCCGTATCGAAAGAAGATGCCGAGTCAAGTCCCGAAGTGAAAGTATTCCTCGCTAACGGCAAAGAATACAAGGAGAAAGTCTGGATCTCCGCATGGAACAACACGGTGCAGGATGGCACGTTCCGTGTCCAGGCTACGGCGGAAAATGAAGAGGAGCTGCTGGATTCGGGGATGTACGTGAAAGTCAACGTTCAGGTCGCCCTGCCTCAAAAGCGGGTCATGGTCAAACAGGCGGCGGTCCTTCGGGAACAGCTCGGCGATTTCGTTTTTGTCGTCGATTCGAACAACCGGATCGAACGGAGGAAGATCGTGGTCGGGATGAAGAACGGCGATTACAGGGTCGTGCTCTCGGGACTCGAGGCGGGAGAAAACATTGTCGTCGACGGTCTGCAGAAGGCGGTGCCCGGAGAGGAAGTCAAGCCGATCACGCCGCAGCAGGCGGTTCCCGGCAAGCAGCTTTCCGTTCCCTCGCAGGAGAAAGCCGCAGCCGGAGAAACCGCACCCGGGCAGCAGAAAACAACGGAAGCGGAATAACAACCGGGGACTGCCATGATCAGTGAATTCTTCATCAAACGGCCCCGGTTTGCGATCGTCATTTCGATTCTCATCCTGCTTGGCGGAGCCATCGGTATTTATACGCTTCCGGTCACACTCTATCCGGAAATCGCGCCGTGTCAAATCAACATCACTGCCAATTATCCCGGAGCGGATGCCCAGACGGTGATGGATACCGTGATCCAGCCGATCGAATCCCAGCTCAACGGCGTCAAGGATATGCTCTACATGACCTCGACCGCCTCGGATGACGGCATGGCCACCGTCAAAGTCTGTTTCGACATCGGGACGGACGGAGACAAAAACACCGTCAACACGCAAAACCGGGTGAACTGGGCTCAGGCCTCGCTTCCGCAGGAAGTTCAGCGTCAGGGGCTCACCACCAAGGAATCCTCCAGCAACATGCTGGCGGTCATCGCACTCTATTCGCCCACCAATGCTTACAGCGACAAGGAGCTGTGCAATTTCCTGTCCATTTCGATCAAGGACGAGATCGCGCGCATCCCCGGTGTCGGCGATGTTACCGAGCTGGGCGACCTCACCTATTCCATGCGTGTCTGGTTGGACAATATGCGCATGGCCTCACTCGGGATCACCGTGGATGATGTCAGAAACGCCATTGATGCGCAAAACGTTCAGATCTCCGCAGGCGCGCTCGGCGACAGCCCCGCTCCGAAAGGACAGCAGAACCGGTTTACAGTTGCAACGCAGGGCCGCATGAGCAGTCCGGAAGAGTTCGGAGCCATTGTGATCCGAACGAACGCGGATGGATCGCAGATTCGTCTGCGGGATTTCTCCGAAGTGGAAATGGGCGCCGAGACTTATACCGGCGTTTCCACGCTGAACGGAAAACCCGCGGCCCTGCTTGCGGTCTATCAGCTCAACAATGCCAACGGCCTGGAGATCGCCAGACAGATGAACGAACGGCTGGCGGAGATCAAGAAGACATCTTTCCCCGACGATCTTGCCTGTGACATCTCCTACGACACCACGAAATTTATCGATTCTTCCATCCACGAAGTGGCGGAAACTCTTTACGTCGCGGTACTGCTGGTGATTCTGGTCACTTTTATTTTCCTTCAGGACTGGCGTGCCACACTGGTCCCGACCATTGCCATTCCCGTCTCTCTGGTCGGTACGTTCGCCGTCATGAAAGTGGTCGGGTTCAGCATCAATCTGATCACGCTCTTCGGTCTGATCCTCGCCATCGGCGTGGTGGTGGACGACGCCATCGTGGTCATCGAGAGCGTCAGTCGGCTGATGGACGAGGAACACATGAGCCCCCGGGATGCGGCGATCAAGACCATGCGGCAGGTGACCGGTCCGTGCATTGCCACCACCCTGGTCCTTCTGGCAATGTTTGTGCCGGTCTGTTTCCTTTCCGGCGTTACCGGGGTGATGTACCGCCAGTTCGGCATCACGATCTCCGTCGCGGTTTCCCTTTCCACGGTCAACGCTCTTACGCTCAGTCCGGCGCTTTGCAGCCTGATCCTGAAACCGGTCGATCCCAGCAAAAAGAAATTCTTTCTCTTCCGCTGGTTCGACTCCTTGTTCGACTGGATGACTGCAGGATACAGCGCCATCGTGAAATCGCTGGTTCGCAAATCCGTTCTGGTACTCGTCCTTTATGCCGCCATGGGAGCGGGCGCGGTCAAACTCTTCAAGGCTCTGCCTACCGGATTTGTCCCGGATGAAGATCAGGGCGCCTTTTTCATTACCATCCAGCTGCCGGACGGCGCTTCTCTGGAACGCACGGAGGAGGTCATAGCCCATTTGCAGGAAACCCTCAAGGATATCCCCGAAGTCCGGGATATTATTTTCGTTTCCGGGTTTGACTTCATCAATGATCTCAATGCCAGCAACAGCGCATTGGGAATCGTGATCCTGAAAGACTTTTCGGAACGGAAAAACTGGGACCAGACGCAGGATGCCCTGATGGAACGCTTTTACATGGCCACCATGGATATTCCCAGCGCGATCATTGAGCCGTTCGGCATGCCCGCGATTCCGGGCTTAGGGACGGTCAGCGGTTTTTCGATGATGCTGCAGGATCGCTCCAACACACTGACGCCGGAACAGTTCCAGCAGAAACTCAACCAGGTGCTGATGGAAGCCAATAACAGTCCGATTCTCGCCGACGTCTATTCTTCCTTCCAGGCGTCTTCGCCTCAGGTCTATCTGCCGATCGACCGGGAGAAGGCGATGAAGCTCGGCGTTGATGTGAACGATATATCCGACGCCTTGCAGGGGACGTTCGGCTACACATATGTCAACGATTTCAACAAATACGGACAAACCTACAAAGTGGAATTCCAGTCCGCGCCGGAATACCGCGACGATATCTCGGATGTTTCCAAGGTCTATCTGCGCAATTTCTCCGGAAAGATGGTCCCGCTCAGTTCGCTGGTCACGCCGGAATTCCGGTTCGTCCCGCAGTATCTCCAGCGTTTCAACATGTATCAGTCGATTCTGGTCAACGGGGCTCCGAGCTACGGTCACAGTTCCGGCCAGGCCATGGCGGAAATGGAACGGATCGTCCGCAAAGTCGATCCCTCGCTTTCCGTTGCATGGACCGACATGTCCTATCAGGAAAAACGGACGGGCAACCAGACTGTGATCGTGTTCGCGCTTGCGCTGTTGTTCATCTATCTCTTCCTGGTGGCGCAGTATGAAAGCTGGATGCTGCCGGTTGCGGTGGTCCTCTCGGTCCCGATCGCTTTCCTCGGCGCGGTCGGTTCGCTCTGGCTGCTCGGGATTGAGAACAACATTTATACGCAGGTCGGATTCGTGCTGCTTTTCGGTATTGCCTGTAAAACTGCCATCCTGATCGTGGAATTCGCCAAGGAGCAGCATGAAGCGGGCAAGGATCTTTATGAAGCGGCGGAATACGCGGCAAGACTCCGTTTCCGTTCCGTGCTGATGACGGCGGTCACATTCGTCCTGGGCACGTATCCGCTGGTCATCGCCACCGGGGCGTGCGCCGTCAGCCGCCGCAGTCTCGGCACCACGGTTTTCGGCGGCATGTTGCTGGCGGTCGTGGTCGGGACGATCCTGATTCCCGTGTTCTTCGTCTTTACCCAGCTGATCGTGGAAAAAGTCTGTAAACCCAAAAAAATCCTGACGGACCGTTCGGCGGAAAAGCTACGATAGCATCCTTCCGCGGTTTTTCAAGTCTGTTCCCAAGTACGCTTGAGCCGCGAATTAAAGCTGGACAGACTATCTACTTCGTGCTGTTTTGATAGGCGGAAATCCGCTTTGCCACGTTGTCCTTGAGGTTGTTGTAGTAGAACGTATAATCGTCTTCGTGGAAGCTCTGCGGCCCGAAGAATTCGGGGTCCGCAGGGTGATCCCATTTTGCGTTCGTCACGATCACACCGCGCTTCAGGACCACCTGCGCGTCCGCGCCGATGTCGGTGATCTCGTAGCGTCCGGCATCCATGTTCGGCATGAACGAGCCCAGATTCTCGCTCGCCGGCGCGTACGTTTCGTCAAGTTTCCAGTTCAGCGGGTTGATGCTGATCGCGCCCGGCAGCACCACGGCGTTCGGGGCGTTCTCCTTCACGTTCTTCGGGCCCTCGGTGTTCCAGCTGACGATGACGCCCGTGTCGGTCTCGCCGGTCGCGAACTTCAGATGCGGGTATTTCTCTAGATCATCCTTCGTGACGGAGAAACCGATGACGTATGCGGCCACCATGCGTTTGTAGTATTCAGGATGCTCCTTGAAGTAGTTCTTCAATACGTACTTGACCATGGAAGAACCCTGGCTGTGTCCCGCGATGATGAACGGACGTCCGTTGTTGTGTTTCTCAAAGAAGCAGTCGAGCGCGGCACGTATGTCCTCATAGGGGATGCCGGAAATCGCCGCGTCGATGTCTCCAGTCTTCTTCCTGATCTCCCCCGCAAACCTCATACCGGCCTGACGGTAGTACGGCACGAACACGTTTGTGGATTCCTCGTACACGCTTGCATTCGACATATATTCGCCCTGCGCGCCCTCCAGCATTTCCGGGTTGTCAAGCGCGGCGTAATCGGGGGCGCCCTCTTCGAAGCTCGACTCATAGTACGAGGTCGCATAGATGTAGAACGTGTCGACGTCCTTTGTGATCTCCGGGATCTGCAGCCAACTGTCCTTTCGGGAATAGTCGATCGCATTTCCCTTGCTCGCAAGGGGTGTACTGTCTTTTTCCGTCGACGTGCCGTCGCAGCCGGGCAGACTGAACACCACAATCGCGATCATTGCCAATGCCGAAATGATCTTCTTCATCTTTTTCTCCGTTTCTTGAGGAATTTCATCAATCCGATTTTTGAGTGAGGTTGTTATCGGTTTAGTATCGCCGGGATCACCCCCGCGACTGCACAAAGTCCAGCAGGGCTTTGATCTCCGTCAGCTTGTCTTCGGCAGACTCGCACCGGACGCCCTCGTTCGAAACGACCAGGGCTTGCGGGAACCCGGCCCATTCGATGTCTCTGATCCCCTTGATCTCGTTTTTGTAGAGCCGCATCTTCTCGCCGCTGACATATTTTTTCAAAAACGCCTGAAGCATATCGGACAGATCGAAATTCATCACATTGCCGTACATCAGCGAGGCTTCGATATTCCCAAGGAAAGACGCCGCCACGTCGACCGTGCCCGACCCCAGGTTTTTGAGCAGTGGGTTGCGGTTCCAGAGCAGAAGATGCACTTTGCTTCCGCCTGCAACCAGTTTCCTTGCTCCATAATACATGCACAGGATCATAAGTCCGCAATCCTCAACTGGCTCCTTGAAGGCGCCAAGCGCGTCCGCGCAAACAACTGGAACATCCAGCTTTCGCCCGACCAGATCAGCCGCCGCGACAGCATCGTCGAAGCGACGCGCGGTGTGGAGATCTTCGCGAAGAACCATATCGTCGAATCGACCGGAAAGTTCTTCGCGACCAGTGAGGCTTACGCGCTCTTCACGAAGCTCCACAAGAGTGCCGGATACGAGTATCTCACGGAAGATGCGTTCCGTAAGCGTTTGGCAAAGACGATGGCCCTTGAATACGGCGTGACGCCGTCCAATACGATCCCTCTGCCGCACAGCGATAAGACGGTACGCGGATATCGCGGGTTCAAGCTCATTGACCCGACCGCCAAGAAGCCCGCTAAGAAGACTGCGGATCAGTCCGTGAAGCAGATCGACAACACGACGGAACCCGCGAAAGAAAACTAAGAAAGGATGTGAAATCATGAAAAATGATTATCTGGAAAAATACATGGAAACCGAATCAGCTTTGGCGTGGCTCGAAGATGCGGTATCGCCAGTAGAAGAAAGCGAAAACGCGATGTCCATGCCTGAATCCGCCGATGAGACGGAGCCCATGGAAACGGAGCCCGAGAAGGCTGAAATCGTTGAAAACGCACCCCTTGCGGCCATGACGGCCGCAGGGGTCCCCCCGATGCAGTTGCCCCCCATGATGCCGCCTGCGTCTCAGCCCCAGAACTGGATGCCGTGGCCTCAGTACCCGGTCACCGCTCAGGGTGTCTTCAACTTGGCGTTGACGGTCGTACCCTTTGATCCGGCTCGACAAGCACTCGGATTCTTCTACGAGCAGGAGCTCAAACTCGAATGCTGTCTGCTGATCCCGCATCCGATTCCCAGTTTCTTCCCGCAGGGAATCAAGAATGCCCTGAGGCTTCGCAGAAGCAATCCCACCGTTTTTGTCTGTCAGGCCATCGACGTCGTACTGACGTATTACCTGAATTACTTGAACACGGAGAATGACAATGACCTGTTCTGATTTTAGTTTTACTGTGCTCGACACCGATGCACAGGCACGCCTCGCGATCTACATGATAAACCATGCGAATAGTCCGCTGATCGCACAGTTGGGCGATCTTTCCCACGATGCATTCCGTGGTGGATTCATTTCCGGGGACGGCCTTTTGGCCGTCTCCGGAGATGCGAGCTATGTTCAGGCCTTGCTCTGTTCTCAGGAGGCCGTCTCCACGCCATCGCAGGCATCCTTGCCGATTTCTGCATCACAGTCGCACGACTGCATCCCGACAGTTTTCGAGCAAAAATTCTGTTCTGTGACTCCGTCGGATATGATGCTCCTGCTGTCGAAAAAGGCAAGTCAGCACGACTTCATTTCCCTCTGCAGGAACCTGGGCTTGAACAAGAAGGATTACGACGGGATCAAAGATGGGGTTTTCATCCGGACATTCGTCGACGACTTGGTGGCGCTTCCTCCTGATTGGATCGGACTCCGCATAATTGCTCACGACAAATCGTTTATCAGACTAAATGTGATCGTCAATGGAGATTTGTTCGAGTTCAAATGCTTCAAATATGTGGATCGTCGCGGAATATACGGTTTTCTTTTTAAGCCGGAGCATTCCGGCATCTGGTTCCGGGATGGATTGCCTGAGCCCGGCACAACCATCATCATTGACACCTGTATTATGGATGTTTTGAAAGGCATCTCTCCTGCCAACGCCGGATTGATCGACATCGGCGACATTTCCGCAATCGACTGGAACCACTTCTTCGGGCACGAGGTCCAGTATGTGTGGCGGCATGATACGTCTCAGAGCGAAAAAGACCTTGGCGGTGCTCTCCGTTTCCTCGCAGAAGCCAAAAAGAACGGCATTGCTGTGTCCGTTCTCAAGTACAGCGCTTCTACTCAAACCGGCGAAACACTTGATCTGCCCGCTGTCATCAAGCAGGCTCGGTGTTACAGACTGGACATTCCCGCAGTGTTGAAAGATACCGGATACGTTCACGTTTCGACCCTGCAGGAGGAATTCATTCCGGACGACATTCCGTTCTTCTGGTCTCGTGGCGGTTCTACGCTGTTCTTCAGCCCCGGATACAAGGCCATGCTGAAAAAACTCCTGACCGTGTTTTGCAGGAAGCTGCAAGATGCTCAGACGACGGTCACGCCTTTGCCGAATCCCGGAAAAGCCGCTGTGCGCAGTGGCATTTTCCCTCGGAAACAAGTTGGTATCCTCTACCCGACCACGGCTGAAGCGCGGATGAATAAACTGCTGGGAAAAAACGTCCTCGGTATCCCCTGCATCAGCTCGGAAATCCTTCAGAAGAAAGATGGGCTGATTGATGTCCTGTATCATTACAAAATCGAAGCGCTGTTCATCGTCTATGCGGATGAGCTTTCCGTGAAGGAGCTTACCATCGTGCTGGATCTGTGCGAATGCCTCAGAATCGTTACGGGCGTTTTCTCTCCCGTGGCGGCTGAGGATGAGCCCGCGCCGGAAGACGTGTTGAAGGGTACGACGATGGAATTGGTGGCGCAGTATTATTTCGTCACCTCAGACGGTGATTCTGTCATCGCCAAGGACATGAAAACGGAAATCACGGAACGCTACACTTTCGAAAAAGACGGAACGGTATCCGTCAGCGAAGTAAAGAAAACCGAAACGACAGAAGACGAGGAGGAATAAACATGAAAAAGACAACCGCAAAAACAATCGATATCATCATCAATTACGTTCGGCTGAATTCGGACGGCAAGATCGCGCTCTCGGTCTTCCTGGCAAAGGTCGAATCGAAGAACCCCACTGAGGTTATCACGAAGGACATGTGGTACAAATTGCACCCCATACCATATCGCCGTTCAAAAAACGACTTTGCCTGTACGCGGACAGTTTTTTGTCCTTTGGGCCCGGATGACGGATACGACGGGTACGACAGGTGAATCGAAAAACTTTTCTCTTACGCGGGCGTAAAACGCCCCACTGATTGAATGCTTCAAAAACAGTTCTCCCCGTTTCTCTTCTGAGCTCAGCCAGGTGACAGATACGACAGGAACGACGGGAATTCTCAAAAAAGTCCTCGCGCGCGAAAAGTGCTACGGCATGATCGCAACGCAAATCCTCTCCCCATCCGTCTATCTGCCGTACCTGTCCCAGCCGACAGGTACGACGGGTACGACGGGTGAATCGAAAAACTTTTCTCTTGCGTGAACGGGGAAACGCATCCAGAACCGTTGTTGAGTGTATAGCCCCGGACAAACTCATGGTTCTTCGTAATAGTAAGAGTAGTCGATACCCTTCATGAACATCTCGCGGTCATTGATCTTGTCGGTCAATGCCGCGTTTAGCAAAGTCTTTATTGGAGTGCTGTCAGAAGGACTTTGTTCCATGGCGTCGAGATACTGCTTCTTGCTGACCTGGCTCCAGTCAACACATTTCTTCAATGTCCGTTTCAACATCATGTCGAGCCATATCCGCATACTGCGTCCGTTTCCCTCCAGGAACGGATGCGCGATATTCATTTCCACATACTTGTCGATGATCTCGTCAAAAGTGGTTTCCGGCATCCGCTCAATCTTGGGGAGAATCGTGCTGAAAAAATCGGCGTTGGCAAAGAGAAAGCCGCCCTTGCTGATATTCTTTTCCCGGATCTTTCCCGCAAAGTCATATAGCCCGCCGAACAGATATGCGTGTATCTGCTGGAGGCATTCAATCGTTCCCGGTTCGAGCGTGGCGAGCAGATCGCTTTCAAAGAGCGTGTATGCTTTCTTCTTGCTCTGTCCGTCAACGGTGTTGTCGCTATACAGAAACCAGTCGAGAAATTTCACTGCTTTCTGGTTCGGAAAGTTCTTTGCGAGTTCAACGATACCCTCGCTGTCCATGCAGTCGGTCGTGCGCTGCCTGCCGTCAGCAGCCATCAACCTCAACCTCTTACATTTTGTAAGGGTTTGACTTCCGGCCTTCTTGAGGCGGCTTTTCAGAACATACCAGTAGTTCATGGGGTTGGAGCTCAAGCTCAGGGCAGCAACGATGTCCACGACAGAAAACCACCACTTGCTGTTTTCGTCGTCCCAAATCGCCCGGACTTCGCGGTCGTTGTAAAAACGTACCGAAACTTTTTTCTCGCTCATGTTGCCCGCCTCACTGGAAATATCTCTCATGGAACTATAAAATACACCCGTACTGCCGAGAAAGCAAATCCTGGAATACACTTTTGAGGTTTATTCCCCGGATTTGTTTTTGTAAAGTGAAGCCTAAGAAAACATCTGACCAGGCGCTTGGCACCGTATCCGTCTCGGATGACGGATACGACGCATACGACACGTGAATCGAAAAACTTTTCTCTTACGCGTGCGTAAGACTGTTCGCGGACCGAACCAGGTGTTGCTCATCCATGGTCAAGCATATATTGCGTTCATGGAATCAATGACGATTCCGAAATCAAACTCAAAAGAAAGGAAACCATCATCATGAAAAAACTCACACTCGCTCTCCTCCTCGGCTTTCTGGTCATCTCCACACTGCACGCACAACAGGCGGTCGTCATCGAACGGCCAGGTGTTCTCACCGATCTGGCCTCAGCGGCTGGCGCAATTGTGGCTTTGCCGCTTGCCGCCGTCGAAGGCATCGTAGTCGGCACTGTGGAAGCCGCTGGTTCGCTGATCCACGGTTCTACACAAATTATCGTTGCGCCTCCGGCAAGGGCTGTTCCTGCGCCGACCATCGTTGCACCGGCTCCTGTCGTGGTGACGTCTCCGGTTGCCGTCAAAACGGCTCCGGCGTTCATTCCGACCACCACAATTGTCACGACGCACTGCGACGGCACTGTCACGACAGTGACCCGGCAAGCATCGGCCTATGAACTCGGACCGATTATCCTACCGCCCGTTGTTCCCACGAATCGTGTCGGAACAAGTCCCCTCGTCAATCCGTACGTTTATCGACCTCGATGAACGCAATCTAAACTCAAACATGACGGTACATCAAAAGCATGATCTGCGTGAAACACTGGCTTTTGCAGGAAACGAAGAAACCGTCATCACTTAATCAAAACCATACGGGAGATTGCCCTTCGTGGGCAATCTCCTTGCTGCCCTGATCTTCTCCGTCTCCGCCTCGTCCGGCTCAGCAGGTGTAAAGATAAAACTAAGTCAGGGACCAAGTCAGGGACCAAGTCAGGGACCAAGTTCCCACCTCAGTTTTAAGTCAGGCACCCAGTCAAGCACCCAGCCAGGCACCCAGTTGCCTCCTCAATTTCCGTTCAGTCACTAGGTCAGTCACTAGGTCAGTCACTAACGACAAGAGTTGGATGGATGACGACGCCGGATTCGACTACATGTTCGATGAGACGTTCGGGATGCCTGACGACAACGGGGACAAATGGAACGCGGAGTTTGAAGCAGCGGAACAACAGGCCCGCAAGCTGAAAACGGAACTGGCCGCAGCAAAG
>CACYHQ010000018.1:55800-77364 GCA_902774245.1 uncultured bacterium | reverse complement strand
CGCATAGTTGCCGGTCACATAGGACTGCGTTTCTTCATCCCATTTCTTGGTCCAGACGAACATGACGTCGCTGATGCCGTTGCCGTCGCGGTCGCCCTTTGCAGAAACCACGGGTTGCGGTTCAGGGCCCGGATCCGGACCGGGCACTCCGACCGAGAGGGACAGACGATCGCCCGACAGGTTCAGTGTGTAGCCGGAGTTTCCGATGTTTACGGTCTGGCCGACCGTGAGCGTGCCGAGAGCCTCGCCGCCGCTGTTTACCACGGAAATCGTCTTGTTGAATCCTGTCGCGCCGTCCGCGAGCAGATAGTTGCCTCTGCCCTGTGCGACGCTTGCCGTGAGCGTGAAGGATACTTCGTCCATCGCGTAGGCAAGATTGCTGACGAGCGCAGTGGTGTTCGGGTCGTGCAGCTCGGAAATATTGAAGTCCACGATCGCGCCGGAAGAGAAAGCGACACTTGAACAGTTGAATACCCCGGCGATCCTGCCGCCGCTCAGGACGCCGACGTTGCCGTACAGTCCGCCGCTGGAAATCTCAAGTCCTCCGCCCGCTTCCACCGTGCAGCTGTTGATCCGGCAATTGGATAAAACCTTGACGGATCCGCCGCTGCTGATCGTGACCAGCGTGGCGCTGCCCTGGCTGTTGAGTCTCATCAGACCGCCGGAGCTGACCGTGGTATCGTATGCGGACCCGCCTTTATATGCCGCCATGATTCCCAGGTTGCGGATGATGGTGCGGCTGGCGACCGCACCGGAGGAAACCACTTCGATGGTGGCGTCGGACTGGACGCGGAATGCATCGATGACGCCTCCGACCAGGACGGATGCCTTATGCGTGATAAGCATGTCGGTCGCGGTTCCGCCCGAATTCACCTGAAGGTAGCTTCGGAAACCATCGACGGTTCCGCTGACGGCCTTTCCTCCTTTCATGACAAGCATTTCGGCATAGCCGCTGATGAAATGCACCGGATCCGGAACGTCGATGGGGTCATTCATGATCTTGGTACGCGAGGCTATGCAGTTGCTGGATACACACACGTATCCGGTGTCGATCCGTGCGGAGGAATAACATGCACCCGAAAGGAGTTCCAGCGCTCCGCCCGAAATGTTCGCACTGTTGAGTTTGCCTGTGGAGACAAACATTGAGCCTCCATAGATGTTCGTGCTTGCGCCGTCCGCCTCGATCAGGATAGCCGTGCCGCCTGCGCTGAGAGTGAGATGCGTATTGGACGACGCCTTGCCGGAGTTGAAAAAACCTCCGCTTCTGACGTAAACGAACCCGCCGTAGGAGACGATGCAATTGTCCGCGCTGCCGTTCAGGGAAAGACTGCCGCCGGACTGGACTTCGATGCCGGATACTTTGCCTCCGAAGGATACCGATTCGGAACCATACACTTTGCCGAATGCGTGAACGCCGCCGGATTCGACGGTCATAACTCCTCCGGTTCCGATGACGACGTCGCTCGCCTTGCCGCCGGCCTTGACCATTTCCGTGCCGTAGACAGTGCCGCTGCTATGGAGACCGCCGTTTTCGACGCGCACTACGCCGCCGATTTCGACATTGACCACCCTGGCGGTGTCATAAAGATAGAGGGTTCCGCCGCTGTTGACCTCCGCTCGGTCAATCCCGGCGCCGCTGGAAAGAACGGCGGACGCGTTGCTGATGACCAGATTCGACGCAAATCCGCGAACCGCGGAGGATCCGTTGGACGCCCCCTTGATATCCATGATGCCGCCAAGAAGATTGTCGTCGGAGACCCGTCCGCCCGAGACCAGAATGTAGCCCGCGCTGTAGGTGTTGCCGGCCGCGCTGCCCTGGATGATGACCGAACCGCCGCTTACCGTGAACCCGGAAGCGAACCCGCCGGAATTGATATAAAGCCGCCCGTCTTTCATGCGGTTGGATCCGCGGGCGACACCACCTGACATGACCGTCATGCTGCCGGTGCTTTCGATGAGGGTGTCGAGGGCTATGCCGGAAACACGGAACAGTCCGCTGGTTGCCGATGCGGAGACTGCGGATGCGCCGGGCTTGACGTCAATCAAGCCGCCGGACCCGTAGACCCAGGTGAGTGTTGCTCCCGAGGATGCGACAACGGAACCGCCGGATGTAACGGTGGTCGTTTTGGCGGTTGCTCCGGAGCTTACGATAAAGAATCCGTTGGAACCGATGTTGTTGCCTTGCCCGCTGCCGCCAGCTTTGATAACGGTCTCGGCGACAGTGTCTGTACCGCCCACGCCTCCGATCTGCGCCCCTTGGAGGAGTCCGCCCGAAGAAACGAATATGTAGCCGGAATTCAGCGCGATCGCGCTTCCCACGGCGTTGTACCCCAGTACCATGTTGCCGCCGCCGGTGATGCTTCCGCCGCTCACGTACCCCATCGGTCCGCCGGAATAGCCCGAAGCCTCCAGTGTGCCTTTTGTCCCCACGACGGCACTGAACACGCGTCCGCCATATACTGTGATGCCTGCCTGGCCGGCGACATAGGCATTGTATATGGTGCCGCTGCTTTGGACAATCATTCCGCCACCGGACGAGATGCGTGCGTTATAGTCTACACCGCCGGACGAAACATACTCCTTGCCACCGTTATGAATGACTGCGCTGCTGACGGTACCGCTGTTTAATACGATTACGACGCCGCTGCTCAGGATGTCGGGCTGATACAGTGTTGCGCCTTTTGAAACGGTGCTGGTTCCGCTGGAGATGACGACTGCCATGGTACGATCCTTTCGTGCCGTTTAGAATATTGAGAATGTTTATTTGAGCGTAAATGATGAGGCGGACAGGTTGCCGGAATTATTTCTCGCATACTATAGTAGCGTTTTATCCTCTTTTCAAATAGTTTTCCGAACTATTGTAAAAAACATTTGTTTTTTTTTGATTTTCCAAACAGATTCAATTGGTTGCAAAATATCGTTCTTTTTTGCCTTTGCCGGGCGTCTCTGCGGCGTGTTAGTAAATCGGTATTATTTCTCCATGTACTATCATTACTTTCTTTGCGTATGCGCGAGAAGAAAAAACTCTTTTGACTTTTTTTGCGTTCCGGCACAATAAAAACGGCCGGGGAGCGTTAATTGATTTAGAAACGATACAAAAAACGAACCTCTGAAAGACAAGGAGACACTGCCATGAACAACACTTCCTTCAATACGAAAAAATCCGATTCGAGAATGAACTCGACTACCCTTATCGTTCTGATCGTCGCCGCGCTTCCGATCCTGCTCTTCGCGCTGACGCAGATGTTCCCGCCGACCGTGGACGCCCCCGCCAAAGAGACGACGACCTCCGTCAGCGGGACGAAGGCCAACCGTACCAGCGCCGCGGAACGCCGCGCCCAGCGCGCTGAAGCCCGCAAGGCGAAAAAGGCGGAGAAGGTCACGACGGCCTCCGTGCAGTACGGCGGCATGCCTGCCGATCCCGGCATGATGGGCTTCCAGGCTCCGATGGAACCGATGGAATTCAACGGCTTCGGTCCCGGCATGGGCTTTGACAACGGCATGGCGATGGGCCCCGGCGGTTTCGGTCCCGGCGGTTTCGGTCCCGGCGGTTTCGGTCCCGGCATGGGCTTCGGTCCCGGCATGAACGGCGGCGTCTTCTGATCACCATACGATATCCGATCTTTCGAAGGCCACTTCCCCTTGGAGGTGGTCTTTTTTTTGTTCCCGAATAATAGAAAGAACATTCTCCAGCTTGAAATCCGGCTGAAAAAGGTTACATTATGGAAGACGGAGTATAACTTCAATGCCTCAAAAACAGGACAAGGTGAATATGAAAAACGAACTGAACCCGGAAGACCGGGAAAGAGTCCATGCCACATTCGAGCACGGCACGAACGGTTTTTCGGAAGAAGATATGGAAAAACTGAAAGCCGAGCGCGAGACGGCGGAACGGAAATCGACGCACCTCGGAGAGCAGATCGAATCGTTCCGGCTGACCTGGAATCTGCTTCAGGATTACTGGTCGGGCGACTATAAAGCCATCCCGTGGAGACTCGCCGCGTCCATCGGATTCGCGGTAACGTATCTTGTTTCCCCGCTCGACATCATCCCGGATTTCCTTCCTCTGCTCGGATTCACGGACGATGCGGCCGTTTTCGCTCTGGTGATCTCGTCGTTCCACTCCGAACTCGACACGTACAAGGAATGGAAAAAGAATCAGCCGAAGTGACCATGACGGACAGAAAAGGACGCACAAAACCTGCAAAGGAAGGCGGAGCAGGGAAAAAGAAACTGACATTTGTCGCACGGTTGGCGGGATTCTGGCCGCTGGCAGTGATCCCCGGACTGGGACTTTTGCTTTATCTGAGGCATCCGCTCCCCGGACTTGCTCTGGCGTTCGTATTCAACAGCCTGCTGGAGATTCTGTTCTACCGTGAGGACAAGCGCCTGGCAGAACGTCAGGAATGGCGGATTCCCGAGGCCACGCTTCATTTCTGGGAGCTGTTCTGCGGCTGGCCAGGAGCGCTGTTCGCGCAGGGGTGTTTCCACCACAAATGGAAGAAACTCTCGTTCATGGTCGTCTTCTGGCTCTGCGTGATCGTGAACGTGGCGGCTGTCCTGTGCATCCTGTTCCCGAATGAGGCGAAATCGCTTGTTGAGGCTGGATTCGCCGCGCTGAAGCGATAAAGATAATTCTGTTTGAGCGGAAAAGCAATTCCGGCGTTTGCAAAACGTCCGAATTGATGTATATTTATTGATGATCGCATACGGAGGAACGGTTCGAGGTCCTCCGGTTGTTTTTTGCGTGGACGGGATCGCAGGCGTCCGTCTCATAGAAATCATGCCTGCAAAACCTTTGGCGGGAAATATGGATTTTGATGTGCACGGGCGGCTGGATTTCGCCGAGCCCGAAGTGATTCGCGCGGAACAGACGCGCCTGCTCAACGAGCATGTGGCGTACTGTCGTGCGAAGTCGCCGTATTACCGCCGCGTCCTGCGCGACCGCCCGGACCGCCCCCTCACGATCGAATCCCTCGCCGAACTGCCGTTGACCGGGAAAGCCGACCTCGCGGAGTTCAACGATTCGTTTGTGGCGCTGCCGCCGGAAGAGATCGCCGACATCAGCTTCACCAGCGGGACCACGGGGCGTCCGTGCCGCATTTCGTACAGCGCGAGCGACCTGCGCCGCCTCGGTTACAACGACGCCAAAGGCTTCCTCGCGGCCGGGATCAGGCCCGGCGACCGCGTGCTTCTGACCTGCACCATCGACCGGTGTTTCATCGCCGGACTGGCCTATTATTCGGGCGTAATCCAGATGGGGGCGACGGCAATCCGCAACGGTCTGAACACGCTGGAAAGCCACGCCGAGATCATGCGTCTGACTCATCCCGGCGCGATCGTCGGCGTTCCGTCGTTCCTGGCGAAACTCGGCGAGTATCTCGCTGAAACGGGTTACGACACCTCGTCCGTGCATACGCTCGTGTGCATCGGCGAACCGCTCCGCACCCGCGATTTGCAGCTTACGCCGCTGGGGCGAAAACTCGACCGTTATTTCCCCGGCGCGGCGCATTCCACCTACGCCTCCTCTGAGATCGTGACCAGTTTTACCGAGTGTTCGGCGTGCGCCGGGGGACATCCGCCCGCCGACCTGGCGGTGGTCGAGATCGTCGATCCGGACGGGCATCCGCTTCCGCCGGGCAAGGTCGGCGAAGTCGTGGTGACGCCGCTCCGCGTGACGGGCATGCCGCTGATCCGGTTCCGCACGGGCGACGTATCATTCCTGATCCCGGAGGAGCGCTGTGCCTGCGGACGCAACACGCGCCGACTGGGGCCGATCCTCGGACGCAAGGCGCAGATGCTGAAGATACGCGGGACCACGCTCTTTCCGAATTCGTTCTTTACCGTGCTGGACAGCCTCGAAGACGTTTCCGATTATTATATGGAGGTCTCCGGCAGCGCGCTCAGCGACGACGTGCGCGTGTTCGCCGCGGTCCGCAATCCGGACTGCACAGCGCAGTACATCTCCGAACAGCTCTACAAGCGCATCCGCATCCATGTGCCGGTCGAGATCATCCCGATCGAGCAGGCGCGCGCGAAAATTTCGCGCCAGTCGCGCAAGCCCGTGCGGTTCTTCGACCTCAGGACCCCCTGATCATTTTTGTTGGGCAGGATTGTTTTGTCGGTGGTTTCTGTAGGAATCTGCCGTAATATAAACGTTCCCGCCTTGAAAAAAAAGTTTTTTGAAGTACATTATACCAGTAATATAGTCAATATTTCTATCTGATTTTCAAATATCAAACCATGACAGGACTACAGAAACAGTCCGCCGAAACGGCAAAAGAAGAATTCGAAGGGCTCAAAAAAAGTCCGTCCGAGGCTGATGCGTCCGCAACCGAACCGCAGTCGAAGTTCAAAAAGATGCTGGCAAAGGTCAATGCGTTTCTGGATTCCCTCGACGAGGAGGAACCGGAACCGCCGCCTCTGCCGGAAAAACCTCTGAAGGAATCCGTCCGGGAGTTCATCGAATGCTGTTGTGACCGTGAAAAACGCATCGTGATGCTGAAGGAATTTGGCGAATGGTGCTGGACGATGTTCTTCCGCGGTGCCGTGATTTTTTTCCTGTTCGTGCTGACGATCTGGGGCACGATCTGGGCGCTGGATTTCAGCGAAAACCATCGAATCAAGTTTTATCCGCCGGATGAAGTCGTGGACTATCTTACGACCGAACATGAGACTCTGGAAGCGATGGCATATCGGATGACGCCGATGACCGGAAAAGACGACAATATTTCGTTCAACCACTTCGATGCGAAGTTCCTTGAGACCGTCAAGCCGATCAAGATATACAGCGATGAATATGGCGTCTATTTCATGACCAGCAAAGGCTGGTACAACGGCGAACACGGCATTTTCATCGCGAAGGAAGAGGAGAAAATGCCGCCGGATCTGAACTGGGGCCTGATCGAGGGCCGTATCTATACTTATGCGATTTACGACTGAACTGGGGAATCTGTGATGATGGATCTTTACAATCAGCTGGTGAACCGGGAGACGAAGCTCTCCCTGATTGGCCTTGGCTATGTCGGCATGCCGATTGCTGTGGCGTTTGCGAAGAAAGTCGACGTCATCGGTTTTGACCTCAATGCTGAAAAGATCGCGCTCTACCGGCAGGGTATCGACCCGACTCACGAGGAGGGCGACGACGTGATCCGCCGGACGACGGTGGATTTCACGTCCGACGCCGCCCGGCTCCGCGAGGCGAAATTCCACATCGTCGCGGTCCCGACTCCGGTTAACCTCGACCACACGCCCGACTTGGAGCCGCTCAAAAGCGCTTCGCAGATTCTCGGACACAACCTGACGCCGGGTTCGGTCGTGGTCTTCGAGTCCACAGTGTATCCGGGCGTGACCGAGGATGTCTGCGTTCCCATTCTTGAGCAGGAATCCGGGCTGGTTTGCGGTCGCGATTTCAAGGTCGGCTACAGCCCGGAACGCATCAACCCGGGCGACAGGGAACACCGTCTGGCGAAGATCAGGAAGGTCGTGTCCGGCATGGACGCGGAAACGCTCGACTGCGTGGCGCGCGTTTACGAACTGGTCGTGGACGCGGGCGTTCACCGTGCGGAAAGCATCCGCGTCGCCGAGGCTGCGAAGGTCATTGAGAACTGCCAGCGCGACATCAATATCGCGTTCATGAACGAGCTTTCGATCATCTTCAACCGGATGGGGATCGACACGAAATCTGTCCTGGAGGCCGCCGGGACCAAGTGGAATTTCCTCAAGTTCCAGCCCGGCCTCGTGGGCGGACACTGCATCGGCGTCGACCCGTACTATCTGACATACAAGGCGGAGATGCTGGGCTACCACAGCCAGATCATCCTCGCCGGACGCCGCATCAACGATGATATGGGGAAATACGTGGCGGAAAACTGCGTGAAAAGCCTCATCGCCGCAGGCAAGAACGTAAGGGGAGCGAATGTCGCGATCCTCGGATTCACGTTCAAGGAGAACTGCCCCGATACACGAAATACAAGAGTCGTCGACATCGTGCACGAGCTTCAGGAGTACGGGATTACGCCCGTCGTCGCGGACCCCGCGGCGGACGCATCCGAGGCGAAACGCCTGTACGGGATTGAGTTTGCCGGACTGGACGAAGTGCGGAACATGGACGCCGTCATCCTCGCCGTTGCGCACGACGCGTTCAAATCCCTCACGCCAGCCGGGATGAACAGGTTCTTCGCGCCGGGCGGAAAAGTCCTCCTTGACATCAAGGGGATATTCAGCCGTCGGGACTTCGAGGCTGCGGGCTATGTCTACTGGCGGCTCTGAGCGGATGTGAGGCGAAACCGGAGAACAGACAATGGGCTATCAGAATATTTCTTTTCCCGCGGACACCGTGTTTCTCGTCACGGGCGGTGCGGGCTTCATCGGCTCGAATCTCTGCGAAGCCCTCCTGAAACTCGGCTGCCGCGTGCGTTGTCTGGACGACCTTTCCACTGGGAAACAGGCCAACGTGGACGTTTTCGCCGGGAATCCCGCCTATGCGTTCATCCGGGGCGACATCAAAGATTTCGACACCTGCATGCGCGCCTGCGCGGGCGTGGACTACGTGCTGCATCAGGCCGCCTGGGGCTCCGTGCCGCGAAGCCTCGAAATGCCGCTCTTCTACTGCGCGAACAACGTTTCCGGCACGCTGAACATGCTGGAGGCCGCCCGCCGGTGCAAGGTCAAAAAGTTCGTCTATGCGTCCAGTTCGTCCGTCTACGGCGATACCGATGTGCTTCCGCAAGCGGAGGGTTTCGAGGGGAAGCCTCTGAGCCCGTACGCCGTTTCCAAACGCGAAAACGAGGACTGGGCGCGTCAGTACGCCGTGCATTACGGCCTCGAAACGGTCGGCCTGCGGTATTTCAACGTCTTCGGGCGACGGCAGGACCCGGAGGGCGCGTACGCCGCCGTGATCCCGAAGTTCATCCGGCAGCTGCTGCACGGGGGACGCCCGACCATCAACGGCGACGGTCTCCAGAGCCGCGACTTCACCTATGTCGAGAACGTGATCGAAGCCAACCTGAAAGCCTGTCTCGCCGGGAAGAAAGCGTCGGGGCAGGTCTGCAACATCGCGTACGGCGGACGCACGACTCTGCTGGACGTCTACCGCGCCATCACGGATGCGCTCGGCGTGAACGTGGAACCCGTTTTCGGTCCGGCGCGGCCCGGCGACATCCGGCATAGCAACGCCGACATCGGACGGGCGAAAGAACTCCTCGGCTACGATCCGGAGTGGAGCTTCGAACGCGGCATCAAAGCCGCGATCGACTGGTACCGCACGAATCTGCGCTGAGTTCAGTTCAACTCAAAGAAAAGTCCGTCCGGCCGGGGAGGGCGGGACGGACACGGATTCCGAATTTGATTCAGATACTCTGACCGCGCTCAGACGGTCATAATCTCTTTTTCCTTGTCGGCGGAGACGGCATCCAGATTCTTGATGTACTCGTCGGTGAGCTTCTGAATCTTTTCGAGGAGTTCCTTGAGCTCGTCCTCGTTGATGACGGAGTCCTTCTCCATTTTTTTCGCGGTCTCGTTGCCGTCGCGGCGGATGTTGCGCACGGAGACTTTCGCCTCTTCGCAGCGGGCTTTCACCTGCTTCGTGAGCTGCTGGCGGCGTTCGCCGCTGAGCGGCGGGATCGGCAGACGGATGACCTTGCCGTCGTTGAGGGGGGTGATGCCGAGGTTGGAGGCGATGATGGCCTTTTCGATCTTGGCGAGCGCGGATTTGTCCCACGGCTGGATCGCGATCGTGCGCGCATCGGGCGTGGAGATGCCGGCCACGTCGCGCAGTTTTGTCTGCGTGCCGTAATATTCTATCGTTATCGGCTCGACTAGCGCGGCCGAAGCCTTTCCGGTGCGGATGGCGGAAAAATCATGTTTCATGGACTCTTCCGACTTCATCATGCGCTCTTCGAGTTCGTCGAGAAGATTGCTCATTTCGTTCATAATGGATTGCTCCTTCCTGTCTCGTGATGGTTGCCGTGCCGGTTCGCGCCGGACGCGGTTTATTTTTGTTCTTCGGAAACTATACTACCCTTTTTCAAATAGTCAACCTCAAAAACGTTTTTTTTTCGATTTTTTCGCGGCAAAACGCGTCCGGCGGCATCCTGTGCATCCATATGCAGGTCAATTTCCCCTCCGTGCTTGAGCGTAGCCAAGCACTGCTGCCGCGGAGGACTTGTCCTCCTTTTTTCGCGGCAAAACGCGTCCGGCGGCATCCCGTGCGCCTCCGAGGAGAAACGTTTTCAGCGTTCTTTCCACTGACGGGACGCCGCCTGTCGAGGTTAATTGTATGGAATGGTGACGGTGTATTTGCCGGGGACGGCGATCCAGAGTTTTTTCTCCGCGTCGAACGTGATCCCGGGCGTTTCCGGCACGCGTCCGGCGGGGCAGGGGAATACGACTTCCGCCGCGGTGTTGCACGGGACCGTGAACTTCCAGACGAGTTCGTTTCCGTTCCGTTTCCAGGCGGACTCGATCTTGCCGTACGACGAGAGATAGGAGGCCGAGGCGGACTTGAGTTCCTTTCCGGGCATGGGCTCCAGGCGGAATCGATGGAATCCGCGCGCCGCCGGATCGTCCGTGATCGGGCGGATGCCGCAGATCGTCTCGTAGAACCAGTCGGCGACCGCGCCGTAGGCGTAGTGGTTGAACGAGTTCATGGAGACGTCACCGAAGCCCCGTTCCTCGTTCCAGCTGTCCCAGCGTTCCCACATGGTGGTCGCGCCCTGCGTGACCGGGTAGAGCCACGACGGGAACGACGTCTGAAGCAGGAGCTTGTAGGCGAGGTCGATCTGGCCGTTTTCTGTGAGCACACGGAGCAGGAGCGGCGTGCCGAGGAATCCGGTGCTGAGGTGGAGTTTGCGCGTCTCCGTGATGTCGTTGACGAGGAAATCCAGGATGCCCTGGCGTTCCGAATCCTCGCACAGGTTGAAATCCAGCACGAAGAGCGCCGCGGTCTGCGTTTTTTCCTTCAGCTCGCCGTTTTCGTCGAGGAAACGCCCGCGGAACGCCTTTTTCGTCTTCGCGAAGATCTCCTCGCGCTTGCGGGCGTCGTCCTCGCGTCCGATCACGCGCGCGATGCGGGCGGCGAGGGTGTTCATGGCGGCGAAATACGCCGTGGAGACGAACGCGGACGACAGGTTCGCGTCCATGTTCAGCCAGTCGGCGTAGACGGTGTTGTCGATGATGTACGTGCCGCCGGAGTTGCGTTCCTGCAGGTCGAGCCATTTCAGCATGTTGTCGAAATACTGTTCCAGCACGCGTTTGTCGCCGTATTTCGTGTAAAGGATCCACGGCACGATCAGCCCGGCGTCGCTCCAGCCGGAGGCGTACCCGAAGAAATCTTTGCCCTTGGCGGCGGCGTACTGGTACTGGTCGGGCGCGAAGCTCGGATAGCCGCCCTCGGGCGACTGGCACAGGTTCAGGTCGCGCAGCCATTTCGTGTAGAACGCGGCGGCGTCCATGTTGTATGTGGCGGCGTTCGCGAAGACCTGCGTGTCGGCTGTCCAGCCGAGGCGTTCGTCGCGTTGCGGACAGTCGGTCGGCACGTCGAGGAAGTTGCTGCGCTGGCCCCAAAGGATGTTCTCGAAGAGCTTGTTGAGGAGCGGTTCGGAGCAGGTGAACGTGCCGGTCTCCCTCAGGCCGGAGTATACGGCGATAGCGGAAACATTGTTGTTTGTGAGCTTAAAATGCTCGACGTTGCCGTAATTCTCGGGCACGCCCTCGATGCCGAGGTAGCGGAAGCCGTAGAACGTGAATTGCGGTTCATACTCCTGCCTGCCGACATAGGTGGTCGTCGCCTTCGCGGAACGCAGATTGTCGGTGTAGAGCGTGCCGTCCGCATTGAGCATTTCGCCGTGTCGGATGCGGATCATGTTGTCCTCCGGCGCGGTGCCCCGGAGGTTGATGCGTTCGCGTCCGGTGAAATTCTGCCCGAAATCGACGATCAATGTGCCGTTTTCGAGTTTGCGGATGGATTTCGGCTTGAGCGTGCGCATCTCGCGGACGAACTCGCCGGACTGCCATTCGATCGCGACGTTTTTCAGTGCGTCCGAATTGAAAACGACCGCGTCCCTGTAGGGCTGGTCTTCTGTTTTCAGCGTGGCGTCGTAGTGTTCGCCGTCGTAGATGTCGCTCATGACGATGGCGCTGTCTCTGTATTTCCAGTTTTTGTCCGTGACAAGCTTCACGACCGATCCGTCGGTCTTCCTGATGTGGAGTTCCGCCTTGAAAACGGGCTGGTCGCCGTAGGTCGGCTTGTTGCCGTCGCTCCAGAGACGTGAGATGCGTCCCGCGTACCACCCTTCAGCGAGGCTGACCGTGAGGACGTTCTTCGTGCTTTTGCTGATCAGCTTCGTCACGTCGTACGCCTGGTACTGTACGCGGTGGTAGTAGTCGGTCCAGCCGGGCGTCATGCAGACGGACATGGCGCCCGAGGAGGTCGCCGTGATCTCTTTGAAAACATCTTTTCCGTTCAGATACGGTTTGTAGAGCCCGAGCGCGGTGATGTACAGGCGCGCCTGCGCGATGCCCTCGACGGCGGGCATTTCTCCGCGGAACAGAGGCACTGGCCGGAGGTTTTCGCTGTGCGGCTCCGTACCGATCCATTCCGCCTGCCACGGCGTGCCGAGAAATCCCGTCTCGAACGTGGAGGAAAAAGGATAGGGGCCCGTGCAGGTATCGAAGGAGTCGAATGCGCGGCCCGCCTCGTCTTTCACCTCGACGGACCATGTGTAGTCCGTGAACGGTTTGAGCGGTTCGCCCTCGTATTCGATCTGGATCGTCTCGCCAGTCTCGACCCAGCCTGAATCCCACACCTCGCGCCCCGTTTTCGTCTCCTTCACATGGATCCGGCGGGCGGTCTGGCATTTCGGCGGGATGACTTCCGGCATCGGAACACCCCCTCCCATGGGAATGGGCTGCACGGTGTAACTGAAACGCGGCTTCGGTTCGTCCATGCCGATGGGGCGGACATGGTATTCCGTCCGCATGTCGCTCACATCCAGCTGAAGTTCAACCCCCGCATCGGATGTTTTGACCTCGGTTTCGGGTGAACCGACTTTATTGACGACAGCGCCGGATTCCGTTTTGGACTCCGGCACGCGTTCGGCATTGGAATCCGAGCAGGAGGCGAGGCAGACGGCTGCGGCGAAACAGATCACGAGTCCGGCAGCAAAGCGGTGTTTCATCGGTGTGTCCTTTCGAGGAGAGTGAGAGGGAGAAAAGAAGCGTCCGGCGGCGCATTGTCCGCCGTGTTCCGGTCATTAGCATATTATACCGTCTGAACCGGAAAAAATCAAGCCGGATTTGAGAAAAAAGAGGATAGAAAAGCTCCGGCGGAAACGAGTCTGCCGGAGCTTTGTGGGGGTTGCTTGTGTTTCCCCGTCAGGTTGCAGGGAAACACGGCCGGGGAGGGCGGGGCGGATCACCCTCTATATGGATAGATCGCGAATGCGAAATCGCCGGAACGGCGTTCACGGTTCGTGATCTTGCGACGGTTGCGGTATGCCGCGCCCTGGGGATAGAGGTCCTTCTCGGAACGGAACCAGCTGATCGGGAACGTCCTGCGCGGTGCCTGAAGCTCGAAGACGTAGGTGTGCCCTTCTTTCAACCGGACCTTATCGGCGCCAAGCCCGTCGTTCGTGCCCAGATTGATCAGCAGTTTGTCCGGTCCCTGCGGCGTGTAGACGAAATACGGTTCGCGTCCGTCGACGGATTTGAAGAGGTTTTCGCCGACGGTATAGGTGTCTGCGTTGGGATCGGTCCCGGTGATGTCGTAGAGCGCGATCTTGATCGCATGTTGCGGTTGTTCACGGGTGATCTCGCCGTCGCCGACGTAAAGTTCGATGGTGTGGAGCTTCATATTGCTCGGGGCGACGAAGGTCTGCCCGATGGTCTCACAGCCGCCATTCTCGTAGAAACCCGTGCGTGCCGTGCAGTCGCGGAACGGCGTCTTCATGGTGGACACAACCGGCAGGCCGCCCCTTGTGTTTGCTCGTCCGTCCCAGGTCAGCTCGTTCATCTCGGTTACGGTGCGGAGTTTCGGCGTGGGATTGCCGCCGTAGGCATAGATGTTCGGGTATGGTTCGAGCTTTTTGACCTCGCCCTTCGGAATGGCTGCGGCGATCTGTTCGGCGGTCTTCGGCGGGGCTTCGGTGCCCTTGTCGGTCTGCTCGACCATCTGGATCGTGCCGTCGGGATTGAAGTACATGTAGTCGAGGCAGACGCTGCGGTGCTGGGAATCGCCCTTTTCGCCGTTCGCGAGCGTGAGCGCGCCGTTGAGGTAGAAGAAATACCAGTTGCCCTTGAACTCGGCGACGCCGGGGTGGATGCAGTTGGAGTTCTTCGTGTCGCGGCACATGATTCCGCGCGGCGTCCACGGGCCTTCCATGCTGGTCGCGGTGGCGTAGGACGCCATTTCGTTGAACCCGTTCAGAATGTGGGAGACGTAGATCATGTAGTAGACGCCGTTGCGCTTGAAGAGCCACGGACCCTCGGTGTAGTTCGGCAGGCGCATCATTCTGATCTCGCCGTCAAGCTCGATCATGTTCGGCTTGAGCTTGGCAACGTAGAGCATGGTGTGTCCCCACGCGAGCCACGGCGTGCCGTCGTCGTCGATGAAGATCGTCGGGTCCATGTCGTCCCAGCCGACCGGGCCGGGCGTCATGCTGTCCCACACGAGCGGCTTGCCGATGGCGTCCTTGAAGGGGCCTTCGGGCTTGTCGGAGACGGCGACGCCGATGGCGCGTCCGCTGTACTGGTTCTTGCCGCAGAGCGTGACGTAGAGCCAGTATTTGCCGTCCTTCTTGATCGCCTGGGCGGCCCATGCGTCGTGGGTGCCCCATTCGAACGTGTCCTTGCTGGCGACGGGGCCGTGCGCCTTCCAGTTCACCATGTCCTTCGAGGAATAGCAGAGCCAGTCGTTCATGACGAGCCACTGGCGCGGCGGAGCCTCGTCGTGCGTGGTGTAGAGATAGACGGTGTCGCCGTCCACGAGCGGGGCCGGGTCGGCGGTGAAGACGTCGGTGAGGAGCGGATTCCCGGCGAGGAGCGCCGAGGAAGCGAGCGCCATTCCGGCGAGGAGAGCGGTCTTTGTGATTCGTTTCATGGTAGGTTCCTCATGGGTGAGATTCGATCACTTCGCGGGGGAGAGACGGTAGAGCCTCGTGGTGTGGCACGGGAGCTTTTCGCAGGTGAAGGTGCCTTCGGCTGTGCCGATATTCTTGCCTTCCCACAAGTCGCGGACGGTGACCTTGCCGGAGAATCCGAGCTCGGCGAGGTTCACCGAGATGTCGCTGGTCTCGGGCGAGGGCTGTTCGAACGCCTTTTCGTCGAGGACGAGGAATTTCAGGCGGTTGCGGGAATCGCTGTTGTCGACGAGCTTGACCTTGGACTTGAAGGTGTCGTAGCCTTCCGGGAGCTTGTAGACGATGAGGGAGAGCGCGTGCGTGCCGATGCCGTCGATCTCCTGGCCATCGCTGGTGAGGCCGTTGCGGACCGCGCCCCATCCGGCGTGTGCGGAGGACCACTTCATGTCGACGAGCTTCTTCGTGCCCGCGGGGCCGGAGATTTCGGGCTGGATCCAGGCGGAATGGCTGTAGCTGGAGCCGTAGCCGTCGTCGACGACGGCGAGCGCGAGGATCTTCGAGCCGCGGATGTTTGCGGAGAGTTCCTCCTCGGGGACACCGTTCAGTCCGATTCCGTCGCTCTGCAAGATGGCTTTCCGCCGGTCGTACTTGTTGTACTCGGATGTGCCAGTGTTGAAGAACGCGAGGTACTTGTCCTTGCTGCCGGGGACGTCAGCGGTCCAGACGATCAGGTCGCCGTCCTGGATGAGCTGGCGGTTGTTCTCGCTGTTCTGGTTGATCTCGATGACTTCCTTGTTCGTGAGGAGCTTCAGCGTCCAGTCGTCGAGCTTGGTCATGTCGGCGCCGAGGATGAGCGGAGAACGCGCGATCGACCAGAGCGTGAAGCACAGGCGCTGTTCGTCATGCGTGAAGTTGGTGGGACGCGTGAACTCGATGATGCCGAACGGGAGCATGTCGGCGTCCGGCCAGGAGCCTTTGATGCGGTAGGGTTCCCAGCGGTGCAGACGGCCGAACATGCCGCGGAGGGGTTCCCAGCGGTCCCAGAAGTCGTCGGAGACGCGCCACATGTTGGCGTGCTTGTCGGCGTGCGCGCCGTTCTGGATCGGGGTATCGCCGGGGGAGAGGCTGAGGATGATCGGGCGGCCGCACTTGTCGATGGCCTTGCGGATGCCTTCGATCTCGGCGGTGGCATATGGACGGGAGAGGTCGTCGATCTTGATGAAGTCGAGGCCCCACTCGGCGAACTGCTCGAACACGGAATCGTAGTATTCCTGTGCGCCGGGCTTGCTCATGTCCACGCCGTACATGTCCTGGTTCCACGGACAGGTGCTCCGCATGTTCACGATGTCCTGCGCGCGATAGTTCGTACCCTTCACTTTCGTATTCTCACGGACCGCCTGACGCGGGATGCCGCGCATCAGGTGTACGCCGATCTTCAACCCGCGTTCGTGCATGTAGTCGGCGAGCGGCTTCAGTCCCTTGCCGTCCTTCGAGGACGGGAAACGCTCCGGGGCCGGGATGAAGCGGCCGTATTCGTCCATCGCGAACTCGTGGCGGATATCGCTCTGGAATCCCTTCTGGTTGTCGTTGTACCACTGGTGGTCGATCACGAAGACGTTCCAGCCGAACGGCTTCAGCTGTTTGATCATGGCTTCGGCCTGTTCCTTCGCCTGCACTTCGGTGAGGCTGAGGCCGAAGCAGTCGAAACTGTTCCAGCCCATCGGCGGGGTCGGGGCCCAGTCATGGAAATCGGCCGCGGAGAGCGTGGCGGCAGCGGCGAGCGCGACGCCCGCGGCGGAGAGATAACGGATCGGGAGTTTCATGGATGTACCTTCGAGTTGAAAAAGTTGATATGATTTGAGCTTGATATGAAGCGGAAAAATAAGAATTTTCTAAATATATCACGCGAAAACGTTTCCGCCATATTAGTTTTAGACAAAAGTATATATTTTTTGCTCAAAACTTTTGAGAAAGGCGACAAAAAAACGTTAAGAAACGTGTGAGCACAGTTCAGTCCGCGTTCGCGTGTCTGGAGAACTCGCAGCCGCAGTAGTTCTGACGGTAGAGATTGAGCTTGCGGCAGAGCTCGAGCGAACGCAGATTGCCGCCGCCTTTCTTGAAGTCCCACGGCTCGAACGTATCGCCCCACTGCGCACCGATCCCGTGGATCACGCGCGAATCCTTCCGCGGCCCGAGCGTGAGCGTGGTCGTGAAATGCGCGTCGAGGCGTTCCGCAAACACGGAGGTTCGCGTGAGCTGCCATTGGAAACACCGCCTGCACCGTTCGCCTCGTTCCGGGCAGCTCGCGAAATCCGGCACGGCGGACACGAATTCGAGCCACGCGGCATGATCCCACGGGTCGGTCTCCACGTGCAGCCCGTAGTAGTCGGCGAGTGTCTTCAGCGCGTCCAGACGGCGCAGATATTCCGCCTCGGTGTCGAGGTTGGAATTCGAGAAGAGCAGCGTGATGCGGCGTCCGTCGCCGAGCACGGGCGCGATGCTCCCCGCGGCGCACGGGCCGCAACAGCAGTGCATCAGGAGCGGGATCGCCGGATCGGTGTGTTTGTTGTGAGGGCAGGGGGTCATAACGGAATGTCGTGCGTTTTTTTTCCGAAAAAATATAATCCTGCATGGAACAAAAAGCAAGCGAAGCGGTCAATTTTATATGGAGTCGTGAGAAAGCGTGTTTGCAAAAACATGTTTTAGGGGCTATATTTATATGCTAACATTGTTATTCCGAATCAATTTCGGGACCGAAAAACAGGAGCAGAGACCATGCAGAATCAGACCTACGAAAGCAACTTCATCTTCCCCCGGCGAATGCTGTTTTTTCACGCGAACCGTTCGGCGCTTCTGATTCGCGGACTTGTCTTTTTTATCCTCGGTCTGATCGGCCTCTTCCGTCCGATCGGAAGTCTGGCCGCGGTCACGATGATTCTTGGCGTGATCCTGTTGCTTGACGCCATGGGGGCGCTTTTCCTGACGTTCGCATGCCGCCGTTACCTCGGCGTTTTCTTGTCTCTTCTGCTGTGTGCCGCCGGGATCGCGATGATCGTCAATCCTGTGGAGGCGGATGTGCTGATCGCGGTCGTGCTCGGCGTGTGGCTGATCGCCACAGGAGTGAGCGAACTCGTTTCCGCGTCCGTTTCCCCGAGCCGGTTCTTCCTGTCCGGTTCCGGCATCCTGTCCATCCTGATCGGGATCCTGCTGGCCGTCGCGCCGTTCGCGGGACTTGCGGCTTTCTCCACGATCGTGGCGGTCCTGCTTCTGATCTCCGGGATCGAGATGCTCGTACTGGTGTTCGGTCTGCGCGTGCCGGGTCTGGGCGGCGGAAGAGCGAACAAGGACAACAACTGAATGACATTCCGGAGTCTCCGGTTTTATGATGCCGGAGAAGCCCGGCGAAATGATAAGACGGAGTTGATACCATGAAAAATCAGACTTGGGAAAGATTCTATTCGATACCGCAGAAACTCTTTTCGTTTCATGCCACGCGTCCCGTGCTGCTGCTTCGCGGCCTTGTTTTGTTTGTGATCGGGATTCTCGGCGTGATGAATCCCGTTCTCGTGCTTACCACGGTCACGATGATCCTGGGCGGCGTGGTCCTGCTGTTCGCGATCGCGGCGTTCCTGATGACGTGGAACAAAGGGCGCATTTCCGCAGCGCTTCTGCTGCTTTTCGTGCTGCTCGGTATCGCCGGTCTCGGCATGCTGATTTATCCGCTGTATTTCGATATGTTCTTCATGATCGTCTGCGGCATCTGGCTGATTTTCGCCGGCGTCGGGAGCATTCTTGCCGCGCAACAGCGTTTCGGACAACTGCTCCTGCCGATGCCCGGACTTGTCGCGGCGCTGATCGGCGTTCTGCTGGTCGTCGCGCCGTTCATCGGCGTTGCCGCCATCTCCTGGACCGCGGCTCTGCTGATGCTGCTTTTCGGGGCGCAGATGCTTCTGCTCGCGCTCGGTCTGGACGCCGGGAAATGGGTGATTCCGGACGCGAAAAACAGCTATAAACGCTGAATTTTATTCTGTTGTATCATCGGCCGTATGGACAGTGATCCATGCGGCTTTTTTCTTGTCAGTTTCTTCGCCTGTCAGTTTCCCGTATCCTGTTGATTTCCTCCTCTGCTTCTCTTGTGCCGTTCTTCTGAATTAGCGCCGGATTAATTACCGGATGCCGGACACAAAAAAAACGTTTTTTTCGATTTGACACTTGTTTTTCTAAAAAGAGAGGGTATATTATACAAAATAAAAACGACAAAATAATCTTTCCAATCACAACAATACAACATCTTCATTCAAAAGGAGAACACCATGCCCGATTTCAAACAGACCTTTCAGGACGAAGTGCGCCGTTTGGCCCGCAAGGAGCTGAAAGCCTTCGAAGCGAAAATCAACGAACAGAAGAAGACGATCAGCGCTCTGACGAAACGCGTCAACGATCTGGAAAAGAAACAGGCCGTCGCTCCCGCCGCTGTCAAGCCCGCCGCTGAAACTGTGCAGGCCGCAGCTCCCGCCGCCGATGGCCGCAAGGCGCGTTTCTCCCCGAAATCCCTCGTGAAGTTCCGCAAGAAATATTCCCTCTCCCAGAAGGCGCTTGCTGTTCTCCTCGGCGTGACTCCGTTCACCGTGAGCCATTGGGAAATCGGAAAGAACCGTCCGCGCACGAATCAGATCGAAGCGTTCAGCGCCCTTGCGAAGCTCGGCAAACGCAAAGTGCTGGCTCTCGTTGCTGAAAAAGCCCCCACGGAACTCCCCGCTCCGAAAAAGGCTGCTCCGAAGAAGGCCGCCAAGTCCGTGAAGAAGGAAGTGAAGAAGGCCGAAAAGAAGGCCGCCGCTCCTGCGAAACGCGGCCGCAAAGCCAAAGCCGCAAAGGCCGCCGCTCCCGCGGAGAAGAAAGCCTGACCGTTTTCCGAAACGGATCGATTCCCGGACGGACTCCAAGCGGGTCCGTCTTTTTTTGCCGAAAAACGCGGAACGAGCTTGAAAAAGCCCGAAAACGGCTGTATAGTATTTGGATATAGTTATTACCCGGACTTGTTCCCAAACTCAACTTTAACGATATCTGGAGAGAACCGAACCATGGCAAATCCTGTCAATGTCGCGATCGCCGGCGCCACGGGCGCGGTCGGCGTCGAAATGCTCCTCACGCTCGAGAAGCGCAATTTCCCCGTCAAGAACCTGAAACTCCTCGCATCCGCGCGTTCCGTCGGCAAGACGTTCAAATTCCACGGCGAGACCGTCGCGGTCGAAGAGATGACCGAAGATTCGTTCAAGGGCGTCGATATCGCGCTGTTCAGCGCGGGCGCGTCCATCTCCAAACAGTTCCGCGCCGCCGTCACCGCTGCGGGCGCTGTCATGATCGACAACTCCAGCGCGTTCCGCATGGAGGACGATGTACCGCTGGTCGTGCCGGAAGTCAACGCCGCCGACGTCTTCCTGCACAAGGGCGTGATCGCGAATCCGAACTGCACCACCGCCATCATGTGCGCTCCGGTTTGGCCGCTTCATCAGGCGAAGGGGCTCCGCCGCATGGTCGTCTCCACCTACCAGGCCGCGTCCGGCGGCGGTCAGAAGGCCATGAACGAGCTCATGGAGCAGACCCGCGCGATCCTCGAAGGCAAGCCCGCCGAGGTCAAGGTCATGGCGCAGCAGATCGCATTCAACCTCTTCCCCCACATCGACGTCTTCCAGCCGAACGGCTACACCAAGGAAGAGATGAAGATGGTGAACGAGACACGCAAGATCATGCACCTCCCGAACGTGAAGATTTCCTGCACCAGCGTCCGCGTCCCCGTGATGCGCGCCCACTCCGAAGCCATCAACCTGGAATTCGAGAACGAGATCACGCCCGAAGAAGCCCGCGCGATCCTCGCCAAGGCCCCCGGCGTCCAGCTCCGCGACGACGTCGAAAACAAGATCTATCCGATGCCCATGGATGCCACCGGCATGTACGACGTGCTCGTCGGCCGCATCCGTCAGGACATCTCCCGCGACGACAAGCGCGGCCTCGACATCTTCATCAGCGGCGACCAGCTGCTGAAGGGCGCCGCCCTGAACGCCGTTCAGATCGCCGAAGTGCTCGTCAACGGAAAGTGATCGTCCGGGATCCGCGAATTCATTTTCGCGGGAATCCGATTCAAGCCGTTTCCCCTTGTCCGAGGCGGAGACGGCTTCTCTTTTTTTCTCTATCCCTGTTTTAACGTTTTGTTTTAACGATAATTCCGTATTTCCTGCTTGACGAGGTCGTTTTTTTGTTTCTCCCGGTTGATTTTTGCGTCGGACCGTGTATATTATCAAAAAAAGTAAACATCGAACTTTTTTCCGAGATCATTTTTCTATGACTGAACAGGAAATCCAGCAGGAACAACTTGACGCTCCGGTCGCTTCGGCGAACTGGATGGATATTGTCCGCCAGCACATCACGGGGCCGGTCTTCTCGCTTGCGTTCCATATCTTCCTGCTCGTGCTGCTCGGCACGCTCGTGT
>CACYHQ010000018.1:0-55785 GCA_902774245.1 uncultured bacterium | reverse complement strand
GCTGCTCGGCACGCTCGTGTTCATCGCTCCGACCGCAGTCAAGGACGATATCGATCCTGTTCAGATCACTGAGATGGAACCCGTCCTGCCTCCGCCCGAAGAGGAGCCCATGCCGTCCGACATGACCGTGATGGACACCTCGAATCCCTCGCTCGACCGGTACGACTCCAACGAACAGCAGCAGATGGAGGAGGTGGGCGTCACGGACGTTCAGGTCATGACCGACATCGACATCCCGACCCCGCTGACGATCCCGGACAGCAATTCCGCGCTGAAGCTTCAGGGCGTACTCCCGTTCGGGCGTCCGGGCGGCGGAGGCGAGATGGGCGATGGAGGCGAGGGTGACGGACGCGGCAACCTGAAAGGCATGCTTCAGGGCGTGTTTTACGACATCAAACAGACCAGCGGCCGCAGGCCTACGGACGTCATGGGCGATCCGAATTCCGGTCACGACCGCACGCGCGACCGCATCCTGCCGATCATCAAGAAATTCGTGGAAGGCCCCTGGCGGCGCGAATATGACAATCAGGGGCGGGTGCATTACCCCGCGCTGGATGAGTATTACTGCTCGCCGACCCGTCTGTGGAATTCCTGTTTCTACACGGAACAGATCCCCGCTACGGATGCTCCGGCCGCGTTCCAGTGCGCGGATCAGGTGCGGACGGCCGGCGGCTGGGTGTGCATCTATTCCGGCAACGTGGTCGCGCCGTTCACCGGCAAGTTCCGGTTCGTCGGGTTCTGCGACGATGTGCTGCTGATCCGGTTCAACAAACAGATCGTGTTCGACTACGGCTGGTACTCGTACACGCTCGGCGTCCGCGTTGACGACCTCGGCGATTACCACCGTATCCTCGGCGGTTCCCCGGACAACGAACGCAGCCGCCGCCTGATCGCGGACAGTGTCCTGTACTCCAGGCACAAGCTCGACGTGTACCGTCCGAACTTCGACAACGGGCACGGCCTGGCGAAAGGTCCCGTGCTGGAAGTGCAGGAAGGGCAGGTCTATCCGATCGAGGTCCTGATCTCCGAGATCCCCGGCGGCGAGTTCAATATGGTTCTGTTCATCGAACAGCTCGATGCAAATGGGCAGCCGCGCGACCCGAATCCCGACCGCTTCACGCTGTTCCGCACGACGCTCGATCTGCCGGAACAGCCCCGACGCGAACATCCGCCGTTCAATCCCTACGGCCCGATCTGGCGCGTGGTGCGTTCAACGACGTCTTCTTCCGGCGGCGGCTCAAGATCCGGATCCGGCAGTCTTCTCGGCAACCGCACGCAGCCCCGTACAGCGCGTGTCAACGAGGATGACGACGACCTGTCTCTCTGATTTTTGAACTTGTTTTTTTGTTCAGCAGTCCGCATCCGTTTCCGGTGTGCGGTTTTTTTGCCCAAAATCGGGCGAAAAATCGGAAAATAGCTTGAAAACCGGGCGAATATGCTATAAATTATGGATCAGTTTTATTGAACCCCGTCGAACACGATTTGTTTTTTTGAGGTAAAACCGATGCAGTCCGAACAAGCGCAGAATCCTGTAAACGAAATGGACGCGGAAGCCGCCGCCATGGCTCCGGCGAACTGGATGGATATTGTCCGCCAGCACATCACGGGGCCGGTCTTCTCGCTTGCGTTCCATATCTTCCTGCTCGCTGCTCGGCACGCTCGTGTTCATCGCTCCGACCGCAGTCAAGGACGATATCGATCCTGTTCAGATCACTGAGATGGAACCCGTCCTGCCTCCGCCCGAGGAGGAGCCCATGCCGTCCGACATGACCGTGATGGACACTTCCAGCCCGAATCTCGACCGGTACGACTCCAGCGAACAGCAGCAGATGGAGGAGGTGGGCGTCACGGACGTTCAGGTCATGACCGATATTGACATTCCGACTCCGCTGACGATCCCGGACAGCAACTCCTCGCTGAAGCTTCAGGGCGTGCTTCCGTTCGGGCGTCCGGGCGGCGGCGGCAAGATGGGCGACGGCGGCGAGGGCGACGGACGCGGCAACCTGAAAGGCATGCTTCAGGGCGTGTTCTACGACCTCAAGCAGACCCGGAACCGTCAGCCCAGCGAAGATTTCAGAAACGACCCCGGAACGGGAGAATACCGCCATGAGCGTGTCGCGCCGACGCTGAGGATCATGCATTCGTTCGTGAACGGCTCCTGGCAGAGACAGTACGACAACGAAGGCCGGGTGCATTATCCGGCGCTCGACAAGTATTACTGCTCGCCGACCCGCCTGTGGTCCTCCTGCTTCTTCTCGGAAAATATTGCCGCGTCGGAGGCTCCGAAAGCCTACCAGTGCGAGCGGGACGTGAAGCCGGCCGCATGGGTATGCATCTACTCCGGCAATGTGGTTGCGCCGTTTACCGGCAAATTCCGGTTCGTCGGCGCGGCGGACGATGTGATGTTCGTGCGGTTCAACAAGGAGATCGTGCTGGATTACGGCTGCGCGACGTTCTCGGCAGGCGAATTCTGGGCGATGTCCCGCGACGACAACAACATCCGGCAGCTCAAGAGCGGCAGCAATAATGAAATCCGCAGAAGAAGCTCGCTCTACTCCAAGCAGAATCTGGAAGTCTATCCCGCCCGGAGCGGCGGCGCGGCGTTCGACCTCGCGAAAGGCCTGCCGATCTCGGTCAGGGAAGGCGAAGTCTACCCGATCGAGATCCTGATCTCGGAGATTCCAGGCGGACACTACGCGCAGGCTCTCTATATCGAACAGCTGGACAATAACAATCAGCCGCTTATGAACGATTCCTCCGGGCGCATGACGCTCTTCCGCACGACGCTTGATCTGCCGGAACAGCCCCGCGGCGATTTCCCGGAGTTCAATCCCTACGGCCCGATCTGGCGAGTGGTGCGCTCGACGTCTTCCTCCGGCGGCGGATCCGGCAGCGGATCCGGCACTCTTCTCGGCAACCGTACGTCCCCGCGTACGGCACGCGTCAACGAGGATGATGACGACCTGTCGCTGTAAATATTTCTTTTCCCTCCCGATATAAAAAAGCCGCTTTTTCGGAATTTCTCCCGGAAAAGCGGTTGTTTCTTTGTCGGTCTTGAACTCAGATGCAGTAGTCCATGCTGCCGTCCTTCGCGTTCTGCTTTTCGTAGGTCGCGAGGATGTCGGCGAGCGAGATGCCGCCCATCAGGCCGCGGATGTCATCGTTGAGCTTGCACCAGACTTCGCGCGGGGCGCAGTTTGTACTGAGTTTGCAGCGCTTCGGGGCGGATACGCAGTCGACGATGGAGAGAGGGCCTTCCATGACCTCGATCACGTCCAGAAGCGTGATGTCTTCCGGCTTCATGGCGATGTGGAATCCGCCGTTGACGCCGCGCACGGAGCGCACCATGCCCGCCTTGCGGAGCGCGATCACGAGACGGCTGATGTATTTCTCGGAAATCTGCTGCGATTTCGCGATGTCGCGGATCAGACGCGGCTTTTCGGACTGGTGGATGGCGAGGTCCATCAGAATGCGAAGTCCATAGCGGCCTTTGGTCGAGATTTTCATAAAATGTAAAGCTCCAGTAAGATTTCCGTGAAAGTCATGTTTTTTCTGTCTATAATATGCCATTCAAATTCGGAAAATCAAGCGAAAAATGTAAAAAAGGACTGATTATTCGTTTTTTATCATGTTTTCTTTCTTGCATTGCGGCGTTTTTCGCCATGTATACGGGCGGCTTTCCTGGCGGCACGGTTGGATTTCGGCGCGGATGAAGCATTCTTTCCTGCATTACGAGGTTTCTGGTAAGGAAAGATTTTCTTTCCGTGCGAAGTGCCGGAGACGGGTTTCTTCTTCGTTTTTTCCAGCAGAACCATCGTTTCGACGTTGGGCGAGCCGGGGAACATGTCGAAGACGCGGACGGCCGAGGGGGAATAGCCGTTGTGTTTCCACGCCTTGATCGTGCGCGGGACCTCGTCGGCGGAACAGAAGATGTTCAGGACGCGCGCCGGGGAACGCTTCGCGATGGCGGCGATCACGTTCGGGCGGACGCCGCTCCTGGGCGGGTCGAGGATGAAAAGCTCGCCCTCGGGCTGTTCCCCGTCGTCGCCGTAGAGGTCGGCGGGGCAGGGCGGGAGCTTGTTTTCGATCGCCGAGGGCGTGACCGCGGCGGCGATGAACTCGATGTCGGCGTCGGGGCGGTTGTGCAGGGCGTTGCCGGACGCGGCATGGATTGCCGGACCGTTGAAGTCCATGCCGACGACGCGTTCCGGCGTGTCGCCGAGCGCGACGGCGAAGAGTCCGTAGCCGGAGAAGAGGTCGATCAGGGTGGATTCCGGGCCGGGCTTCAGAAGCTTCTTCGCTTCGCGCAGAAACGCGTCCAGGATGGATTCGTTGACCTGCGAGAACGCGGACGGCGGATAGAGGAACTTGCATCCGGCGGCGGTGAGGTCGAGATACTCGGAGCCGAAGAGTTTTTTGAAGGGGTGCACCCCGGCGGAACGCGATTCGAGGTAGAACTCGGAGCGGGTCTCGTCCAGGAACGTGAACATCGCGGCGACATGCGGGAGCTCGGCGCGGACATGATCGGCGAGCAGTTTCGTCTTGTGCATGATCGCGGCGTCCAGATGGAAGAAATTCAGGATCAGCGTGAGGCGTTCCGAGCCGCCGCGTACGACGATGAAGTTCAGACTGCGCCCGACTGCCCGGTAAACAGGCGACACGAGCATCTTCCGCAGCCACGCGTAAACTTCGTTGTGCGATTCCGGTTCCAGCGCGGACCGGAGCGTCTCTTCGCGTTCGGTGCCGTAGCCCATGCAGAATCTGAGCTGGCCGCCGCGCGACACGTAGACGCGGCGTTTGGAGGTGGCGCGGTAGCCGCGCGGGACGGGCGACGGGACGATTTCCCGGACCAGCTGCGCGGGGAGTCCGTGGACCTGCCAGAATGTGCGGACGGCGTCGGTCTTGACGCGGCATTCGTCGGCGTAGTCGAGCGGGACCAGGATCTCGTGAGTATGTTCGTTGTCGAGCTTGTCTTCGAGCTGGGCGTTGGAGACGGCGAGCGCGACGGCGTGCTGAAAGAGGAACTCCGAAGCACCGTTGGATTCTTTTGCCGCAGCCGCCAGTTTTGCACCGCGAGCGGGAGCAGGGGTGTTTTCGTCCGGAGCGTAGAACGTTTTCTGTTGTCTGAAAGCGCCGGATCTGCGCCCGGATTGAGGCTTGCGGGCGGCGCGGCGCGGTTTGGAGAATGCCATGGGATCAGGTTTCCTCAAGTTTTGCGTTCACGGAGAGCGCGTGGAGTTTGTCGAGGAGGTTTTCGTATCCGCGGAAGATCATGTCGGCGTTGTGGATCACGGAGCGGCCGTGTGCGATGGTGGCCGCCACGATCATCGCCATGCCGGCGCGGATGTCGGGGCTGGACATCTCGCCGCCGTGAAGCTGGGAGGGGCCGGAGATCACCACGCGGTGCGGATCGCAGACGATGGCGTTCGCGCCCATGGAGATCAGGCGGTCGACGAAATAGATGCGGCTCTCGAACATCTTCTCGAAGAAAAGGCAGGTGCCGCGCGCCTGGGTGGCGGCGACGATCATGCAGCTCATCATGTCGCTGGGGAACTGCGGCCAGGGGCCGTCGGAGATGGTCGGGATGGCGCTGCCGAAGTCGTTCTGCACGCGGAGGTTCTGGTCAGGCTTCAGGATGATGTGGTCGCGGTAGAACCGGAACTTGATGTTGAACTTCTCGTAGACGCGTTTCGCCATCCAGTAGTGCGAGGGCGGGAGTTTGCCGGTGATTTCGAGTCCGCCGCCTGTGGCCGCCGCCATCGCGAGGAAGCTGGCTGCTTCGATATGGTCGGAATCGAGCGTGAATTCCGCGCCGTGCAGTTCGGAGACGCCTTCGATGAAAAGCGTGTTGGAGTCAAGGCCGGTGATCTTCGCGCCCATGAGGTTCAGGAACTCGGCGAGCTGCTGCACATGGGGTTCCGCGGCGGCGTTGCGGATGACCGTCTTGCCCTTCGCGAGGACGGCGGCGATCAGGATGTGCTCGGTGGCGGTCACGCTGGCCTCGTCAAGAAAGATGTCAGCACCGGAAAGACCGTTCCTGCCGACCTGGAAATGCACGACAGCGGTGTCCTGGTCGAACGTCTTGCCGATGCCGAGTTTTTCCAAACCGTAGAAATGCGAATCCAGGCGGCGGCGTCCGATGAAGTCGCCGCCCGGCAGACCGATGAATGATTCGCCGCAGCGGGCCGCGACTGCGCCGCCGAAGATGAAGGAGGCGCGTAGCGCGGCGCATTTCTTCGGGGGCAGGGAGGCGGAGTCGATGTCGCGTGCGCGGATGATGACCGTGGAGCCTTCGCGCGTGACGGATGCGCCGAGGTCGCGCGCGAGGTCGAGCATGACCTCGACGTCGAGGATCACGGGCATGTTGTGGATGACGACTTCATCGCGCGTGAGGATGGCTGCGGCGATGATGGGGAGCGCGGCGTTCTTGTTGCCGCCGGGCGTGATGACGCCGGAGACGCGCGCCGGACCTTCGATGACGATGCTTTTCATGATCTGAGGATTTCCTGTGGCTCAAAAAACTGTGGCTGGTGAAAAAAAGGATGTGATAACGGAAGATGTCGTGTTCAGATCCCAGCGAGCGAGAGTTCGCGCTGGTCCTGGCCCTGCAGCGGACGGAGCAGCAGATGGAGCGTGTGCGGCGGCAGGATGTCCATGATGCGCTCCGGCCACTCGACGAGCGTGTAGGCGCGCGGATCGTAGAGGTATTCGTCCACGCCGAACGCCAGCGCGTTGGTCGAGTTGTCGATGCGGTAGAGGTCGAGGTGGTACAGCACGCCGCCGGGGAAGGGGTATTCCTGCACGAGCGTGAACGTGGGACTGCTCACGGGTTCGACGATTCCGAGGGCGCGTGCGAACCCGCGCGCGAAGACCGTCTTGCCCGCGCCGAGCGTGCCGTGCAGGGCGATGACCGTGCCGGGCGGAAGCTGCCGCGCGATCGCGGCGGCTGCGGCTTCGGTCCCCTCGGGGGAATCCGAACGGATCGGGAGACGCTGCGCCAGGATCGCCGCGAAACCTTGCATGTCGAAATTCATCGGGCGTCCTCGTCGTCGGATTCGGAGTCCTTCAAGAGCGAGAAGACGCATTCGCCGTCGACGAAGGTGGCCATAGTGCGGCCCTTCGCGGCATAGCCGTTGAACGGGGTGTTGCGGGACTTCGAGTAGAAATCATTCGCATCGATGATGTACTCGCTGTCCGGATCGATGACCGTGACGTCCGCGGGCGCGCCGATGGAGAGCGTCCCGGCGTTGATGCCGAGGATGGTGGCGGGTCCGACTGTGAACTTGGAGATGACCTGCGATAGGGAGAGATAGTTCTTGTGGTAGAGCTCGGTCAGCGTCACGGGGACCGCCGTCTCGAGGCCGATGATGCCGAACGGAGCGTTGTCGAATTCGACGAGCTTGGCGGTCTGCGTGTGAGGCGCATGGTCGGTGGCGATCACGGCGATCGTGCCGTCCTGGAGCCCTTCGATGAGCGCCATGCGGTCCTCTTCTGCGCACAGAGGCGGATTCATCTTGTAGTTCGTGTCGAACTTCTTGATCTCGACGTCGGTCAGCGCGATGTGGTGCGGCGTGGCTTCGGCGGAGATGCGGATGCCGTCGGCCTGCGCGGAGCGGATCATGCGGACGGAATTGCGCGAGCTGACGTGCTGGATATGGATCTTCCAGTTTGCGAGGCGGGAGAGGATGATGTCGCGCGCCACGATGACTTCCTCGGCGGCGGACGGGATCGCCTTCATGCCGAGCAGGACGGACCAGTAGCCCTCGTGCATCACGCCGTCGCCTGCGAGGAACTTGTCTTCGCAGTGTTCGAGGACGGGGAGTCCGAAGTTTCCGGCGTACTCGACCACGTGGCGCATCAGCTCGTTGCTCTGGATGCAGGTGCCGTCGTCGGTGAGCGCGACGACTCCGGCGGCCTTGAGGCTGCCGACCGGGGACATCTCCTCGCCCTTGCGGCCGACGCTGAGGGAGCCGGATGGGAGGACCTTCACCACGCCTTCGCGGGCGGCGAATTCCTTGATGTACTGGATGGTGGCTGCGTTGTCGGCGCACGGGGAGGTGTTCGGCATGGCGACGATCGAGGTGAACCCGCCCGCTGCGGCGGCCATGGTGCCGGTGCGGATGGTCTCCGCGTCGGTGTTGCCGGGCTGGCGCAGATGCACGTGCATGTCGATCAGGCCGGGCGCGACCACGAGCCCCTTCAGGTTGATCGTTTCGGTTTCATCGAGCGAGGGATCGAAGGAGCCGGGTTCGACGATGCGTCCGTCCCTGATCCAGAGATCGCCGGTGCGGTCGATATGGTTGGCCGGGTCGATGATGCGCCCGTTCTTGAGAATCCAGGAATTTTTCTTGTTCATTTGAGGGCCCCCGCGACGAGGAAGAGTACGGCCATGCGGACGGCGAGGCCGTTGGTGACTTGTTCGAGGATGACGGACTGCGGACCGTCGGCGACTGCGGAGTCGATCTCGACGCCGCGGTTGATGGGGCCGGGGTGCATGATGAGCGCGTCCTTCTTGATGTAACGGAGCGTTTCCGGGTGGATGCCGAAGAAACGGGAGTATTCGCCGAGGCTGGGGAAGTAGCCGCGCTGCTGGCGTTCGAGCTGGATGCGGAGCAGGTTGATGACGTCGGCTTCGGCGAGGGCGTCCTTGAGGTTATGGCAGACGCGGACGCCGATCTGCTCGAATTCGCGCGGGACAAGCGTGGCGGGACCGGCGAAAGTGACGTTCGCACCGAGCTTGATGAGGCCCCAGGCATTACTGCGCGCGACGCGGCTGTGGAGGATGTCGCCGACGATGACCACGTTCAGTCCCTCGATGCGGCCCTTCTTTTCGCGCATGGTGAAGATGTCGAGCAGGGCCTGCGTCGGGTGGCTGTGCGCGCCGTCGCCCGCGTTCACCACGCCCATGTTGAGTTCGCGGGCGAGGAAGTTCGGCGCGCCGGTGGCCTGGTGGCGGATGACCACGATGTCGGCCTGGAGCGCCTGGATGTTTTTGAGCGTGTCAAGCAGGGTCTCGCCCTTGCGGAAACTGCTCACGTCGGCGTTCATGTTGATGATGTCGGCGCTGAGGCGCTGTTCGGCGAGTTCGAAGGAAACGCGGGTGCGCGTGCTAGGCTCGACGAAGAGGTTCACGACGGTGCGGCCGCGGAGCGCGGGCACTTTCTTGACGTTCCGCTGGGAGACCTTTTTGAACTCTTCGGCAGTGTTCAGGATGTGGAGTATCTCGTCCCGCGAGAGGTCATAGAGAGACAGCAGATCCTTTTTCGTCCATTGAAAATCCATATCGGGGGTCCTTATTGTTTTTTGACCTTGAATACGCTGTCGGTACCGTTGCATTCCACCCAGTCCATGCAGACGCGCCATTCGGGGCCGACCGAGACTTTCATCCCGACGTAGTCGGCGTGGATGGGGAACTCGCGGCCGCCCCGGTCGATGAGGGCGGCGAGGCGGATCTGCCCGGGGCGTCCGAAGTCGGTGAGGGCGTCGAGCGCGGCGCGGACGCTTCGTCCGCTCTGGAGGACGTCGTCGGCGAGGATGATGATCTTGTCGTTGATGTCGAACGGAATCTCGGTCTCCCGGATCATGGGGAGCGTCTTCCGTTTGCCGATGTCGTCGCGGTACATGGAGATGTCGAGCGTACCGACCTCGACTTCGCGTCCCGTGCGCTCGCGGATGCTGCGTGCGATGCGCTTTGCGAGGGGGACGCCGCCCGCCTGGATGCCGATCAGTGCGACCGACTCCGGCGGATCGTTCGCGATGTGCTCGCAGATGGCCTCCGAGATCGTCTCGATGGCCTCCGAGATACAGTCGCCTTCGAACATGGTTTCGTGTTCAGATTCGTAGTCGTTCATGCGTGTGGTTTCCTGTTCGATGCTGGTGGCCGCAACCCCGGAAATCGGGGGCGCACGGGATGTACGTGTCCGTGCGCGGGCGAAATGCGCGCGCGAAGACCGGCCTTTTTACAATAGCGCGTATTCGGCAAATATTCCAGTTGAGATTTCATTTTTTCCATAAAAAAAACGTGACGGAAACTTGATTTTGCGTCGAAACGGGATATAATAATAAGTAAGCCGCTTGTCCGGGGACCGCCCGGATGACGTCGGCCTCCCGTTTACACGACACCGAAACAGGAGTTTTTGAAGTCATGCTTCGTTTCCGTTCCATTTTATTCGCCGCCGTCCTTGCGGCATCCGCGCCGTTCATCGTCGACGCGCAGACTTCCGGCGCTGAGGCGTCGGCCGCCCCGACGTCGACCATCATGTCCGGGAAGCTCACCGCCGTGCCGTTCCGCGCGGGCACGATCCTTTCCGCCGAGATCTGCAAACAGAAACCGTCGTTCGACGTCGAATCCGAGTTCGACAAGCCCGCGATCGAGAATCCCGCGTGGATCGAGCTGATCGTGAAGCTCGACAGCGGGCGCAGCCTCAGCCGGTTCGACTATGAGATCGTTAGCAAAAACGGCACCTATCCATGCTTCGCGGTCGCGGAGGGCGCGGACGGGTATTCCTCCGACGTCGAAAAATGGATCATCAAGACGTCGTCTCCGCTGAAATACTACCGTCTGCTCTTCCCCGTGCGCCAGGACGAGATCGCAGCGGCGAAAAAAGAGCTTCTGCCTGTGACGCTGAAAGTGAAACTCTTCGAGACCACGCTCGCGCCCGCTTCGTTCCATGTGCGCGTGATGCCTGAAGGGAAAAACTTCACCCGCGTGTCGTCCGTCCGTCCGGAAGGCATCTGCAACATGACTTACAGCGAGGCGTTCGAGTCCGGCAACTGATCTGAATTTACAACCTCGTATACAAAATAGCTTCCCAGCTGAGGATTAATCCGGCGGGAAGCTTTTTCTATGTCTTGATTTGAGGAGGAAGACGGATTATTTTTTCGGGACCTTGTCCTCTTCGGCCCAGCGGTCGAAACACCCCTGGATGAAGTCGATGGTCTTCTGGTGCGTTTCGTGGCTGTTCTGGGCGACTTCCATCGGCGGGCCGAACTCGAACCGGACGGCACGTTCTGGGTGGAGCGGGCCGAGGTCGCGCAGATACTTTCCCGTGGAGAGGAAGTCGGTCTTCAGCGCCATGGGCAGGACCGGGACGCCCGCCGATTTTGCAAGCTTGATACCGATGGTGTTGAACTGCGACGGATCGAACGTGTCCGTGCGCGTGGACTGGGGGAAGACGATCATGGAGATTCCCGATTCGAGCATCTTTTTACCCTCGGTGAGGACCGTCTTGAGGTCTTCGCGGGCGTTGGTGCGTCCGACCGGGATCGCGTGGAACGACAGCAGGATATGACGGAAGAATGGCACGTCCAGCAGGGATTTCTTTACGACGAACGAGAAGTCGATGTGCTCACGGATGATCGCGTGGAGGACCGCCGTCTCCAGCAGGCTCATGTGGTTGCCGACGATCACGACGGGCTTGCCGCCGAGGTCGCGCAGGTGGTTGAGGCCGCGGATGTGGATGCGGCCGCCGCAACGTTCGATCAGGCGGATGTTGCGGGAGGAGTACATGATCTGGCCTTCCTTGTCGAGCTTGCCGTGCGAGGCGGTGTTGCCGCACTGGATGAACGTCATGAAGTTGCTCTGATAGAAGTACCAGCGGCTGTGAAGCCAGAGGTGGAACGCGAGGGAACAGCGGTTGGACTCGGGCGTATCGTAACTGTCCATGCCGTCGAAGAGATAATGGGACATTTCGGGACCGTGTGTGTGGTGAATGTTTGAGCTCGCGGCGTCCGTTCCGGGGCGACCCTCTGAAAAGACGCAAACCTACTTCAATAATTTACATCATAAACGGGTATTCTTCAAGCGGGAAACGCCTTCGTGCCGCGTCTTTTTCCATATTTTTTCCGCGCGGCGGATTTTTTTACATTTTTTTGACGTTTTGCGCGGTTTTGCGTTTGAATGACGCGAGAAACGTGATACATTGTATACTCGCTTTCTCATACGGTTGATTGCACCATACTCAAGCATCGTTTCCCGGGACATGTCCTCCGTAATCAACTGCCGACCCTGAATCCGTCCGGAGCCGCCCAACCGGCCCCGGCTGTCTGTCACGCCGCGCCGTGCGCAACCGAATAAGCGGCCCGGCACAACAAATTCAACTGGAAGGACACGGCAAGCATGCTGAAGGATGTGTACGATTACTACAGCCACGACGACTGGGCACTGATGAAAGCGGAAATCGACCGCCGGGAGACCCCATTTCTGGTCGTCAATCTGAACATCATCCGCCGCAACTACGAGGCGCTCCGCAATCTTTACCCGTTCGCGCACATTTATTATGCCGTGAAAGCGAATCCCGCGCCGGAAGTCCTGACCGTCCTGCGCGACATGGGCTCCTGCTTCGACATCGCGTCCATCTACGAACTCGACCAGATCCTCGCGCTCGGCGTCTCGCCCGACCGCATCAGCTACGGCAACACCATCAAGAAGGCGAAAGACATCGCCTACGCCTACGGCAAGGGCGTCCGGCTTTTCACGACCGACAGCGAATCCGACATCCGCAACCTCGCGCAGTACGCGCCGGGTTCGCGCGTGGCGTGCCGCATCCTGACCGAGGGCGGCGAGACGGCGGAATGGCCGCTTTCACGCAAGTTCGGCTGCCATCCGGACCTCGCGATCGACCTCATCATGCTCGCGAAGGAACTCGGCCTGAACCCGTGCGGCGTGTCGTTCCACGTCGGCTCCCAGCAGCGCGACATCGGCGCGTGGGACTCCGCGATCTCGAAGGTGCGCTACATCTTCGACTACCTCGCGGAACATGGCGTCAAGCTCAATCTCGTGAACATGGGCGGCGGATTCCCGGTCAAATACATCTCGAAGACCAGCACGCCGCGCGTTTATGCCGAGGAGATCACGCGCTACCTGAACGAAGACTTCCCGAACGGACTTCCCGAGGTCATCCTCGAACCCGGGCGTTCGCTCGTCGCGGAGTCCGGCGTGCTCGTGACCGAGGTCGTGCTCGTCTCGAAGAAATCCAACGTCGGCGTCGACAAGTGGGTCTACCTCGACACCGGTCTCTTCAACGGCCTCATCGAGACCATCGGCGAGAGCATCAAGTATCCGCTTTACAGCGATGCCGAGGGTAAGCCGTCCGACAACTTCGTGATCGCCGGCCCCACGTGCGACAGCCAGGATATCATGTACGAGAAATTCCGCAACGCGCTCCCGAGCGGCATCAAGCCGGGCGACCGCGTCTACTGGCTCACGACCGGAGCGTACACGGCGAGTTACTGCGCCGTCTGCTTCAACGGTTTCCCGCCGCTGAAGACGTATTTCGTGAAGTAAGCCATCTTCCGAACCGTTTGTTCCTCCCGTATCCAGTTTGTCCGGGTACGGGATTTTTGTTACCTGCGATGGACCTTTTTCAGCACGGCGGAAATGGAGTCCGAGGGGGGCGGTTCGTCGGCGGGGGCCGGCTTCTGCGATTCCTGCACGGATTCGGGGGTGGTCTGTGCCTGATTCGCAGCCGAGGCGGGACGTTGCGCGTTTTTGCGTTTGCGCGGGAGTCTGACGCCGGATTTTGCACCGGTTTCCGCGGCGGATTCTTTTCCTTCGCTGTCCACTTTCTTCTTTGTCGCGAAAAAGCGTCCGATCAGCAGGAAACGGCGTTCGGCGATCTCGAATAGGAACAGGAGGATCGCTGCGAGGCAGAAGACCGGGGTGAGCGGGAACGCGCGGAGGCGTTTCGGGATATCGTCCCATATCTCCTCGACGGCGATACGCTCGTGTCCGCCGCAGGCCCGGAGCAGTTCGGCGAGTTCGCGGCCGGACGCCTGGCCCGGATTGAATTCGGGCGAATACGGGAGTTCGACCGGGACGAGCGGATGCGGACGCGCGTTGTCCCACTGGATGGAGCCGAGGACGACGTTTCCGCCTTGGAGCGGGACCTCGGAAACGAGGCGGTCGGGGCCGTCCCACGCGAGCGGATACTTGCGTGTTTCGGTCCTGCCGGAATCGTCGCAGAAGACCGCCGTGAGCACGGGCGTGCCGCGGAACGGGTCGGAGGTGCGCGCGGGGTCTAGTTCGAGCGCGGCATAGTGGCTGCCGTTGCGTATCTCCTGCGTGATCATGTAGTCCGCGCCCTCGTCGTCGGACGCGGTCATCCACGTGACGAGCGAGGTCAGGAACGGCGCGGAGCCGGAATCCTGCGCGAACGGCCCTGTGTAGCGTCCGTCGGCTTCGGCGCAGAACGCCACGACGCGTCCGAGTCCGTAAGTCCCGGTGGCGGCGAGCGGGGCACGGTCCTCGTCGTCGGTGACGAGGATGGCGTCGCATCCGGGGCGCAGATAGGTGAGGTTGCAGCCGTTGAAATCGTACATGCGCGAGAACTTGTTCGCGCCGGGGAGGACCGTCGCGGCGGGCTGGAGCAGCGCCTTCACCGGGTCGGACAGGAACGTGCTGCGGACCATGACGAACGTGTCTTCGGCGAAGATGCGCGGGAGCTCCTCGGCCTTATCCGTGAAATACGCGAGGCCGTTGCCGCGTTTCGCCACGTCCATAAGGAACGCCGCGTCGCTGTCCGTTTTTGTGCCGAGCCCGACCACGCTGACCGTGATGCCCTTCGATTCGGCGGTGCCGAGCAGGGAGACGTAGGCACCCGGCTCCTCGGCGTCGGAGGCGTCGGCGAAGAGGATGATGTGGCGCGACGGGATGTCGGATTTTTCGAGCATCTCGAACGCCGCTTTCAGACCTGTGTAGGTGAAGATGCCGCCGCCCCTGGACTCGATCGAACGGATTTTGCTCGCGCGGTTGCGGACCTCGGAGACCGGGGCGAGGCCGACGACCGTGTGCGGCGAGCTGTCGACGGCGATCACGCCGAGGTGGTCGAAATCGGACAGCAGGTTCAGCACCTCGACCGTGGCGGCGTTCGCCAGAGACATCTTGCTGATGCCCTTCGAATTTGTCATGGACATGCTGCCGGAACGGTCCAGCACCACCACGACGGCGTTCGTGCCCTTGCGGACCTCGTTGCGCTGTTCGAGCGTGACCGGGAGCACGTCCTCGATCTCGCTGCGGTAGTAGCCGCCGAGCGCGTAGGAAGACTTGCCGCCGGTCATCATGAACCCGACCGAACCGGCGGAGACCAGTCGCTTCAGGCGGGCGAGCGATTCCATGCCGAACGCCGACGCCTTCACGTTCTCGAAGATCACGCCGGAGACGCCGCCCAGCACTTCGGGCGCGAGCGCGGCGGACGATGGTTCCATCACTTTCACGTCCATTCCCGCTTCACGGAGGATGCGCGCGAGGTTCTTCGTGGGAGACGCGGTCACGAGTAGGACGGGCTTGCGCCCCTCGATGGAGACGATGCGGCGGACATGGTTGTTCTCCGGGACCGGATCGGCGGGCGCGTCGGGCGGGAGCACGAGTTCGACTTCATAGTTCGCCGTGCCGGGCGAATCGGTCTTGTCACGCCAGGAGACGGTCGTGACGCCCCGGCGCAGGCGGACTTCCCGCGTGAGCCACGCGCCGCCGTTCTTGCGGATGCGGCAGACCGCCGTGCCGGACGACTGCGCGTAGAGGCGCGCGGAGACGGTGTAGATCACGCCTGGCGCGGCACGAAGTGGGGCGTCGACGGACAGGACTGCGGCATCGTCGGCGGAACTGCGCGAGAGCAGGCGGTAATCGACCGCGACGCCCCGTGTTGCGGCAGCGGCGGCGGACGCGGCGACGGGATTGCCCGTGGTGTGCAGGCCGTCCGAAAGCAGCAGGATGCGCCCGGAGGCGTCGGACGGGATCAGCTCCAGCGCGGCGTCGATCGCCCCGGCGATGTCCGTGGCGTGCGGTTCGGTCGGCTCGGTCTGGAGACCCGAAAACGCCGGAGAATCCGGCAGTTTCTCCACGAAGGACGTCCCGGCGAACGAGATCACGCTCAGCTTCGAGCTGTCGGGCGCGCTGTGTTCCAGGCGGCGGATCAGCGAATCCATCTCCTGGCGCGCGCCGTCCGGCATGGACCGGCTCCGGTCGGCCAGCACGACGAGCGTGCCGGTGCGTTCGGGCAGACGTATTGAGATGCCCGCCATCGCCGCCGCGACCATAATGTAGATGAGGATGCGGATGACGTTCAGGACGCGGGTCGGAAGCCTGCGGAACGTGAAGAGGGAGAGCAGCGGCAGCAGGACCAGGAACGCGGCGGGCTGCCAGATCAGGAAGTAGTTCAGCACGGGCCGCCTCCTTTGCGTGTGAGGACGAGGTGATGCGCCGCGAGGAGCAGCGCCGCGAGCAGCAGGAACGCCCACGCCATCGGACGGAGCATCCAGAACGGCATGACAGCGAGCTTGTCGGCGTCCTGCCGGAACGGTCCCGCGCCGGAGAGGTCGGATTCCTCGGCGGTCAGGCCCATCACGCTCGCGGACCATTTTGTTCCGTTGGATTCAAGTCGCCATACACCGTGGAGCAGGGGGCGGAAATCGGCCTGTCCGCGCATCGCCCGGATCTCCGTGGTCTTGCCGTCGGACCGGACCGTGGTCAGCGACTGCGCCCCGCGCGGCAGGCGTACCTGGAGAAGTTCGCCGGAGCGCAGATTCGTGCGCGCCGGTCCGAAACGCTCCGTGCGGACAGTCTGCGCGAGGTTCTGGAAGAAGACCGGCCAGAACGGATGGTGCGTGATGTTCGAGCGCACGGGGTCGAGGTTCAGGAAGACCTCGCGGTCGCGGTTCAGGTTCTGGCGCGTGGAGAGCACCGGTACGTCGCCGCTCCGAAGAAGCGTCTGCCCCGGCAGATCGTCCGCGCTGACCGCCCACTGGAGCGAGTCGAGCGGGAGACCGCGCGAAAGGACGGCGGAGTTTTCGGGCGAAAGCGGACCGGACGCGGAGGGCGCGGCGTCTTCAGATTGAGGCTGATTTGCTGCGCTTTCGGGCGGATTCGCGGGCGTCGCTTTCTTCTTCGGAGAAGCGAGCCAGTAGAGATGCACGGGGGAAGGACTTTCGGCCTCGGCGGGGAGGATGTCGAGGTCGGGAATTTCGCCCGTCAGCGCGGGCCGGAACGCCGGATTGCCGTTCAGGACGCGTTCGAGCGCGGACCGTGCGGCGGCGGGGAGCCCGGCGGCGACGCGGTACGAGACGGGGGAATCGTCCTCGGCCTCCAGCACGACTTCGTCGTCGCAGAGCAGGGCGTTTGCGGACGCATCGGCGTTTTCGAGCCGGACCGTGACCGCTTCATGCGCGGCGGCTTCCGGCACGGCCAGCACGATGCGGCGCGTTTCCTTCGGCGCGAGGCGGACTTGCGTTTTCAGCGCGCCGGGTTCGAGTACGAGCACGGCGTCAAGCGGGAGTGCGGAGAAATTCGCCGCCTCGATCAGGATGCGTCCGGCCGTGCGGCGGGCGTTCACGATGGCGGAATTGCCCAGCGGTGCGCCCGCGGAGAAATACGTGGTGTCCGGCGCAAGTTCGAGCGCGGGCTTCTGGTCGGTCACGATCAGGAGCTGACAGCCTCGCGCCATGCGCCGGGCGAGGGCGGCGGCCGCGGCGAGGTCGGACGAGGCCGCCTGTCCGGTCCAGAACGCCCCGAAATCCGTCCGGGCGTTGCTGTCCGAGGCGAGCACGGGGGATTCGGCGGCGACGATCCACAGGACGCGGCGGTCGGGCAGGGCGCGAATCTCGCTTTTGACGAACTCCGCGCCGGATTCGAGCGGGGATTTGCCGCCGGGGACTTTCGCCCGCATGGACATGGAGTCGTCGAGAATCACGGCGAGCGGCGGGTAGGTTTCCGGCGTGGAGACGAACGGCGCGGCGAGGGCGGCGATCAGGAGCAGCAGCGCGGCGAGTTCGAGGTAGAAGATCGCGGGCGGAAGCCGGAAGTTGATGCGCGTGCCGCTGTGCGGCGACGCCTGCGGACGGTCCCACAGGAAGATCGCGGGCACGATGCGGACTTTCGAACGGCGATGCAGGAGGTAGAGCAGGAGCAGGACCAGCGCGACTGGCACGGCGCACAACAAGAGCGGGGAGTGTTCGAATCCGAAGAAGAAATCGTTCATTTGAGCAGCCCCGCGCGGAAGAGTTCGTCGGGACGGATCTCCGGGCAGAAACCCGCGGCGGAAAGCGGCAGGAGCAGGACGCCGCGTGACATCGCGGCGGACGCCCACATGGCGCGGTGGTTCTCGAGGCGTTCGTGGTAACGCGCCAGCGCGCCTTCGTCAAGCACGAGTTCGCGTTCCTCCCCGGTCTCCGCGTCGACCAGCAGCACGTTCGCGTCCGGTTCCGGTTCGAGCTCCGTCGGGTCCAGCACCATCACGACCACGGCGCGCTTTGCTCCGTCGGCGAGCCTCGAAAGCACGGGCGCGGGATCGTCCGGCCCCATGAGGTCGGTCACGAGGATGCGGATGCCGCGCCGGAAGAACTGACCGGAGAACGAGGCGGGATTCGCGGACGGGCTGAACGGCGTTTCGAAGGGCGGGAAGTCCCAAAGGAGCGGCGAGGCGGGCGCGGGGTCCTTGCGGAACGTGTCGGCGGCGTGCCAGAGGTTCAGGGAGAACCCGGAGTTCGCGGCGGCGGTGGCGAAGATCGCGGCGAGCGAGATCGCCGCGGACGCCTTGCGTTCGGTCGACGCCATGGACGCCGAATGGTCCACGATCACGTCGCACCGCGGGTCGATCTCCTCCGAATACAGCTTGATCATGAGCTGTTCGCTTCGGGCGTACACGCGCCAGTCGATGCGCCGCAGGTCGTCGCCGGGCCGGTATTCGCGGTACTCGGAGAACTCCAGCGCGTTGCCCGTACGGCGTCCTACGCGGCGTCCGTCGATGCCGGATACCTGGGCGGGGGCGGTCAGCTCCACGCCTCCGGTCGCGGCGAGGGCGCGTTCGACCGCGTCCCTGAAATACGGAATGGCTGCGGCGGGCGGGGTCATGACGCCTCCTCACTGTCCTGCTCCGGTGCCTCCGGAGCCTCGATCTTGTAGGTCGAAGCGGAGTTTTTCAGGTAGCCGAATGCGGTGAACAGGACGATGATGGATACGATATACAGGATCATGCCGAGGAATCCGGCGCCATTTCTGGTAGTCAGCGCCAGAAACAGCTGGATGGCGACGTAGCTGACGATGCATGTCAGGTTGAAGCGGACATGGAAGTCCCACGGGGCTTTCATTTCCGGTTTCTTCCGTTGCCGGACATATGAAAAAGCGAGCGCGAAATGGATCGCGGTCCAGGCGTTCCGCGCCCTGCTGCCCCAACTGTAGAGGATGACTCCTCCGATCAGACGATAGCCGCTCCCCGCCCGCATGGACTCCAGGGCCGGCAGGAACAGTGTGAGAACGGCCGCGAGGGCGGCGAGCTCCAGCGCGATGACCGGGAGCAGGGAGAGCGGCGAGGCCGGATCGAACATTTTTTTCAGGAAGGGTTCTTTCGCGCGGGTCTGCATCTGGCGCGCCGCCAGGGGCGACGTGACGGAGAGCGAGGTGACCAGCAGGCCGCAGATAGATACGGAAAGCCCCAATGTGACAAACAGGAACAGAAGTTCGAAAAGTTCGCCTCCGGAACTGCTGTAGGATGTGTTCCGGATTCCGAGGAAGGCGTTTGCCGAGAGCAGGATCGCGAGGAAGACGCCCGCCGTGGTGTACAGCAGGATGCGGATCCATCTCGAAGTCCGTTTGCCGAGGCCGAGCTCGCCAGTGTCGGCGGCGGCGAGCGGGAAATACACGATGGCGAACAGGCAGGACATGACATAGATTGGAAAGAAAGCCAGGAAATCTTCCGTGGACGGGCTGACGATGATCCCGAAGAACATGATCGTTTCGATGCCGATGCAGATCGCCACCATCAGGGAATCCAGCCGGTAGCAGAACGGCTGCATGAGGAAGAAGAGCGAGATCGCCATGACGCACAGGACGGCGCTGACCGGCGTGAAGGCAAAATTCCGGAGTGCCGAACCCGTAAGATCGCCCATGGCAATGCCGGACACGATACCCGAAATCAGGATCAGGAGAATGGGGACGAGGCACGGCGACAGCAGGATGAGCAGCCGTTTCCATGTGTAGAGAAAACTCTGCAGCGCACCCTGCACGAGCCCCTTGTGCGAGGTGTACTGCACCAGGTGCGCCAGCAGCGGCGGATCCTTGGCGCGGGACGTGATGAGGGCGCGGTTTTTGCTGCGGAGCCGGAACGCCGGGGCGACCATGAGGACGGGGAGGAACAGCAGGGGCAGCAGGAAGACGAGGTTGCTTGCCAATCCGGCCACGCCGAGACCGAGGAAGGCGAAGATGGCGAGCCCGCCGAACCCTTCGCCTTGGCCGCTGGTCTTCAAGGCATCAAGCGCCAGAATGCCGTTGACGATCGCGAAGACGACCGACCCGAGGAAGTAGAGCTGGAACGCCAGCGCGAACCATTTCAGGTATTTGAGTTTGAGCGGGGCGCGGTGCTGGGCGACCTGCCGGAAATAATAATAGTAGATGTTCCAGTCGGACGTGTCGCGTCCCTCCGGGTCCAGACCGCGGTCGAACCACCGGACGAAGCGGATGAGAAGTCCGAGCTTCTTCTCGGGGCGGACTTCTCCTGTTTCCGCGGAACGTTCGGGGAACGTCTTTCCCGGCGGCGGATTCGTGATTTCGGGCGCGGGTTCCGGGTTCATTTCTTGAGCATTTCCTTCGTGGGCGGTTTGACGGCGCCGGTGTCAGGGCGGCGGTGCATGCGGAACGCCTTGACGATCGCGGGCAGCAGGATCAGGAAGAGGACGCCGGCGACCGCGAGGGACCAGAAAAGGGCGTGGTGCGTGATGGTCAGGGGGAAGAATCCCCCCCTCGGAGCCGTCCCCGGTGTCGATGCGACCGATTCCTCGATCGTCTCCATGAAGCAGTAGGTGGGGGAGATCAGCATGGACGCAATGCGGACGGGAAAGGGAATCCCCCTCATTTCGCCGCTGTTGACCGCGACGGGGATCCATGAGAGGACGTTGCCCGCGACCTCGAAGATGATCATCCAGAGCCAGGCGGGCAGGGGCAGTTTGGTCCGCCAGCTCAGAACGAGCGAGAGGACCACATACCCCAGGAAGGACACGAGGATGCAGAGGAATCCGCAGACCTGGGAGGTGTTGTCTCCCGACAGATCCCCGAACGGATACATCGCCACGGGGATCGCGAGGATCAGGAAGGCAAGGATCAGGGAGCCTGAGAACCCGGTGGAGAACAGGAAATGCAGGAAGCGGCCGATGAAATTGAGCGGGCACTTCAGGTACACGCGGATGCTGTTCGTCGGCATCTCGAAGATTGCGATGATCCCCAGCACGGCGACCGAGAAGAAGCAAAACGCGAACTCGATGAAGTAGAAGGCGTCCGGCGGGAAGTCCGCGGGGCCGTAGATGATGTAGTACGGCAGCATCAGGATCAGCGAGAGGAAGGGCAGGGCGAAGAGATAGGCTTTCGCGGGCAGGAGCCGGTTGGATTTCGGCGGGGAGACGACCGCGAGCGAGAGCAGGAACAGCATGACGCCGAGCAGAAGCGCGATCTCGTATTCGACGAGGACGGCGATCCAGAAGGAGGTATCGAGGCTGCCCCGGTCCATGAGTTCGTCGATGATGCTGAACGCGGCGGGGACGATCCCGAACGCGCTGTTGAAGATCCCGACGAAAAACAGCACCGTGACCCATTTCTGCCCGAACGACCCGGCGAAGATGCCCGCGAGCGCGTACAGCACGAGGATCGGGAAGAGGTAGAGCGTGACGAGCAGGGACGCCATGGAAAGCCCGCGCATGAAGTACGCAGCCGTCAGGAACGGCAGAAGCATGGAGAAGATGCACAGGATCATGACCATGGCGCCTTCGAGCTTGCCCAGGATGACGGCGGACGGCTTGAGCGTGGTCAGCATGGAGTAGTTCAGCTCCTTGTCGGACCGTTCCTCCGCGAAACGCTGTTCCGCGCCGATCGAGCAGAGCAGGACGGAGAGTCCGGCCCCCGCGAAGATGATGAGCAGGAAGAACGCGACGCCCTCACTCCCGTCCGTGTCGAACGTCATGGCGGAGGCGAAGAAGAGCGCGACGATGAACTGCACGATGAGGAGCAGCCCCATGAAGATGACCATGCGGCGGTTCTGGAAATACTGGCGCATTTCCTTGATGAAGACCGGGTTCAGGGACTCGCCGAGGTTTTCGAAGAATGCTTTTCCGACCATGGTGCGCCTCCTTACTGGACCTTGCCCTGTGTGATCTTCATGAAGAGCTCCTCCAGTCCCATCTGATTCCGCGTGAACGACAGGACCGTGAGCCCGGCGGCGAAGACGGTGCCGACGACGCGGGAGACCTCGGCGTCAGTGCCCTCGATGACCGCGTGGACTTCATCGTCGTCGAACAGGTCGACGGAGCGCGTGAGCGGGTGTTCGAGGAGTTTCAGTCGGACGGGTTCCGCCTCGCCGCGCGGGGTCTTCAGCGTGATGCTGACGCCCTTCGGCATGACCGGCGGCGGAGGCGCGGCGGCCCCGGAGAGATCGGCGGTTTCGCCGGACTGGGGCTGTGCCGGAGCGGGCGCGGGGGGCGGCATGGGGGCGCCGTTGACCTGCGCGAGGAGTTCATTCAGCGTGCCGGCGGACAGGAGCTTGCCCTGTTCGATGATGACCGCGCCGTCGCAGATGTCCTGAAGTTCGGACAGGATGTGGCTGCTCAGGAAGATCGCTTTCTTCTGATCGGCAAGGATCTTCAGGAGGGTGCGGAGTTCGTGGCGGGCGCGCGGGTCGAGTCCGGCCGCCGGTTCGTCCATGATGAGGACTTTCGGGTTGTGGATCAGGGCGCGCGCGAGGCTGACGCGCTGCTTCATGCCCTTGGAGAGGGCGTAGAGGAACTTGTTGCGGAGTTCGCCGAGGTTGGTGAACTCCACGATGTCGTCCAGCGCGCGGGTGCGCTCCGCGCCCTTCAGGCCGAAACTGCGGGCGAAGAAGTCGAGGTATTCCCAGACCTGGATGTCCTTGTAGCCGGGCAGGGAGTCGGGCATGTAGCCGACCACGCGGCGGACGGCCTCCGGGTAGAGCGTGGCGGACACGCCGTCGTAGAAGACGTCGCCGGACGTGGCGAGGTCGAGCGTGGCCATGATGCGGATCGTGGTGGTCTTGCCCGCGCCGTTCGGCCCGATGAACCCGAAGATGTTGCCGTCTTCGAAGGAGAAGGAGATATCATTGACGGCGACGGTCTTGCCGAATACGCGCGTGAGATTGCGGACTTCAGTTTTCATGTGGGCTTACTCCTGAAGGGTGAACGTGCCGACGACGAGGTGGCGGACACGGAAGGAAACGGGGTTGCAGCCGGGCGTGTAGAAAAGCGGCCGGTCGGTCTCGACGACGTACATGCCGGGGGCGAGGCAGGCGGCGAGCGGGGAGACGCCGCCTGCTTCCTGAACGGCGGCGAGCGCGTCGTGGCGGAAGCTTATCGCCGAACCATGGGAGAACAATCCGTTTGTCGCTTCGCGGGCGGCGTTGCCCGTGTTTTTGTCTCCGCCGGGCTCCAGCAGATACGCACAGACGGTGTAGAACAGCTGGTTGCGGCCGGGCGAGAAGGAGGACGTTACCTCCTTTGCGAAATTTCCGTTCGAATTCGCGAAGTGCGCTTTCAGAGCCGCGCCGGGCGGTTCGGTCCCGGTGTACGGCTTCAGCTCGGCGGACGCGCCGGGCGGAACGATGCCGTCCGAAGGAAGCCAGAGCTTGCCGTCCGGGGTTTTCATGGCGAGGACCTTCACGGGCGCGCCGAGGCCGTTCATGACGGTGAGCGTGCCGGCGGCGTTGCGGGATACTTTGAGCTGTTCGAGGTGTTTTTCCGCGCGGGAGACACCGTAGACCAGAGGGATGCGCGCCTTGTTCGCGCCCGTGACGACCTGGTCGCGGCCGAGGGAGATGTTCGCGTCCTTCGCGCGTGCGAACGACACGGTATCCGAGGGGTCGAAGACCAGCCTGCGGACTGGGATGGGCGCGTAGAGGCTTACGGCGGCGCGCGTGTAAGCCATGTTTTCCTGCTGGTCGAGGAACGTCATGCCGACCGCGGACGCGCGGGAGAACCAGCCTTCGAAGAGGGTGACGAAGACGATGACGATCCCGACGAAGACGAACGAGATCACGGGGACGGTCAGCAGGAGCAGCAGGACGCTCTTTTTGTGCCGGATGAGGTAGAAATAGTTGACCGGGCCCACGATGACGATGTACGCCAGCAGCGCGAGGATGACGACCGCGAACGACACGTTCGGGATGTCGACGCACGGCAGCATCTGGCACACCGCGGCGGGATTCACGATGAAGAGGTCGGCGTTCTTCAGATAGTCGACCGTCGGCTGGATCATGCCGGAGATCATTCTCTCCAGAGCCGAGTTCGGACGGGTCCCGGTCCTTTTCCACTCGTCGATTGCGTCGGGATCGGGCATGCCCTCGGTCGGAGCGGTGTTCTGCCGCGAAACCTCCGGGGCGGAAGCGAAGAGGCGCTCGTCGATCACGATGGTCCGCCCGAAACCGCGCGGCACGATGACCGGCACGCCGGGATATTCCGGCGCAGGGACCCATTCGGGGGCGCGTGTGCCTTCGGCGACGAAGAGGACCTCGGTCGCGCCCAGCATCACGGCGTCGCGGATGGCGCGTTCGGCGTCGGGCGTGAACTTGTCGGTGGACTTGCGGAAGATAAGGTCCTTCGCCTGGTAGAACTGCGGAATGGAGGGCCACTGGATCGTGTCGGAAACGGAGAATTGGGCGTTTGCGTTGTAGCCGCCGTATGAGTCGATATATTTCGTGCGGATTCCGTGGACAAGGGGATTCAAAACCGCTTCTTCGCTGAAGACAGTATGGAAGGCGTGACGGGTCGTGTCGAACGAGGACGGCGCGGAGAAATACTCCAACTTCATGTCGCCGATATCGAAGATGCCGGGCGGCAGCGGATTGTACCGCCTGCCGTCGACGTAGATGCGTGGATCGACGACGTCAATGCTGTAGAAACTGCTCTTAAGATGAGATGACGGGACGAAGACGGATACGGTCTGGATGGAGTTCGCGGGGATCTTCCGCGAGGTCGTGAAGGACCGGGTTGCCCGATCGCCGCGCCAGCCAAACGCATAGTTCATGACGATCTTGACGTCGACCGGCTTCGCGGAATCGTTCTGCACGATGAATTCGCGGACGATCAGGTCGCTGGCGGAAATGGAGAGGAACGGAGCGGGCGAGGCCGTGATCTTCACCGGGCCGGACGGGACGGACGGTGCGGATGTCCCCGGACGGGTGACCGACGCGGGATCATCGTCGTCCGGGATGCGCTGGGGATCCTGTACCCTGACCGGAGCCGTAGTCGGAAACGCGGCCGGCGCCTGGCTGGTCGCAAAGGAAAACGCCGCGACTGGCGGCAGGAGCAGGAAAAGCGCCGGCAGGATGTGCCGGAATGTCCTCATGAAACGGTGCGTCATGGATCAATCCTTTCCGGCGTTGACGCCCTGCGGCCATTCGATCCCGGCGGGGTCGACTTTTTCGAGGAGGCGGGCGGAGAGCTCCACGGGCGTGATCTTGTCGAGCTTCGCCTGGTAGTTCAGGATGAGGCGGTGGTTCAGGACCGCGGGCGCCACGCTGCGGACGTCCTCGAACCCGACCGCGGGGCGTCCGGCGATGAGCGCGGCGGCGCGTGAGGATTCGGCGAGGGCGATGGCGGCGCGGGGGGAGGGTCCGTAGGTCACGAACTTCGTCACGTCCGGGATGGCGGCGGGGTTGCCGGGGTGTCCGGCGGCCACGATGCGCGCGATGTAGTTCGCGACGGATTCGCTGAGGTAGATGCGGTCCATGGCGGCGAAGATGTCGCGGAGTTCCTCGGCGGAGAGCGTCCACTCGGGTTCCGGCGGTTCGCCGCGGCGGCGGTGCGCGATGATCTGCGTGAGGACGTCGGCGTCGACGCCTGCGACGTTGATCTTGAAGAGGAATCGGTCGAGCTGAGCCTCCGGGATCGGATAGGTTCCTTCGAGCTCGATCGGGTTCTGCGAGGCGAGCACGAAGAAGGGATCGGGCAGGGGGCGCGTCTCGCCGAGGAGCGTCACGGCGTGTTCCTGCATGGCTTCGAGCATGGCGGACTGGGTTTTCGGTGACGCGCGGTTGATCTCGTCGGCGAGGAGGATGTTGGAGAAGATCGCGCCGGGCTGGAACTCCATTTTGCGGGAGCCGTCGGGCATGACCTGGAGGATGCTGCCGCCGAGGATGTCGCTGGGGAGCAGGTCGGGCGTGAACTGGATGCGCTTGAACTCGAGGCGCATGAGCTTGCCGAGCGCCTTCACGAGCGCGGTCTTGCCGACGCCGGGGAGGCCTTCGAGCAGGACGTGGCCGCGGCTGAAGATGCCGATGAGGAGGAGCCTGTGGACCTCGTGCTGGCCGAGGAGGATCTTGTCGAGTTCGTCGAGGAGGCGCGCCGCCAGGCTGCTGACGCGGCTGAGTTCTTCGGGTGTCATCAGGGAGTTGGATTCGGTGTTCATCGCGGGAGTCTGCTCCATGTGGATATGATGAAAGAGTTATGGTTGATCGGGTGAGTTGTTGAAATAGCGCCGGACGGATTCGCGGTGCGAGGGGAGGATGCGCGTTTCGGCGTGTTCCGCGGGCTGGCCCGTGCCGGAAAGCTGTCCTGCCTTGGCACGTTCGGCGGTCTCCTCGCCGGGCGAGGTGGCGAACTCCAGGATGGAGACGCTCTGTCCGGGCGTGTTGTTGTCTAGTACAAGATCGCGGCGTTCGTCGCCGAGGTCCTGCGTTTCTCCGGTGAAGTAAAGGAGGGCGTCGCCGCGTCCGCGGGAGATGCCGCCGCTGCCGGGCGAATTGCCGTTGCCGTTCCCGCCCTGTCCGGCAGCGTCGGAAAGCTCGGATGCGCCCGGCGCGTTCTCCTCCAGCCACTGCTGGAGCGACTCAGCGCTGTTCGCGTAATCGTCCGCGGTCGCGAGGCCGGTATCGCCGGAGCCGGAACCTTGGCCTTGTCCTTGGCCTTGCTGGCCTTGACCTCCCTGCTGTCCTTGCCCTTGTCCCTGTTGTCCTTGACCCTGACCCTGACCTTGCCCCTGTCCTTGCCCCTGTCCTTGCCCGGACATCTGCTGCATCTGGTCGTTGCGGACCTGCGCGAGCTTTTCGAGACGGTCGCGCAGACTCTGCGCGTTTCCTGCGAGCGAGTCGGCAAGCGACTGAAGCTGATCCGGCGTCATGGACGAGGCGAGGTTGTCCCCGCTCTGCTTCAGGAATTCCGCCAGTGCGGCGTCGTCCGCGGCGAGCTGTTCGGCGAGTTGCTTGAGCTGTTCCAGCGCCTTGGTGCGGCCCTTCACGTCGGTCGGCAGGTTCGCGAGTGCGGAGGCGGTCTGCGACAGCTTCTGAAAATTGTCGAGAGAATGCTCCAGCGAACGGGAGGCGTTGGCGGCGAGCGAATCGGTCAGCTCGCGGAGCGCTTCGATGCCCTCGAATGTCTTCGCCGGGGTCGTGCCGGAACTGTTCTCCACGAGCTCCTCCAGTTCCTCTTTCGCCGCTTCGATCTCGTCCTGCGGGACCAGCGGCTCGTCTTCGAGGATCTCAAGCTTTTCCTGCAATTCCTCCTGTTCCTCGTGAATGTCGAGCGCACGCGGACCGGTCAGTCCGGCACGGTCCGTATCGACCAGGAACGCCCCCGCGAGGAAGAGCGCCGCGGTCAGGAGCGCGGTCACGCGGGCGGCGGGAAACTCCATGCTCAGTTCGGGTGCCTGCGGGACCCGTATCTTCGACGCCCACGCGGAACAGTCCGTTTCGAGCGATGCCGCCAGGAATCCGCCGCAGTCCGCATGTGCGTCCAGCCAGACCATTAGCTTGCGTTTCGGCGGCGTGAGCAGGATCGCCCGGAGCCATGCGACGAACAGCGCGACCACCGCGAGCATGACGGTCGCGGCGACCACGGCGTTGCGGGGCCATTCGTGGAATGCGAGCCGCCACACGAGCACGACGCCGCCCGCGAGGAAGAGTGCCGCGGCGCAGAACGTCGCGGATTCCCGCAGGAAAATGCGGTTCCGGATGCCGCTGTACAGCTCGTCGACGGGCGCGTTCAGCGTACTGCCGGAAGCCGGAAGACTGGTCTGGTTCATGGTCTGATCCCCCTGGAGGGTGGTTCTGTTCAGTTTGAGGCGAAAAAAGCCGATTGTTTTTTGAATTGTAAAATATACCCCCGCGCGCGAGAAAAATCAAGCCGTTAATCAAGAAAATGAACTATTTTTCCGAGGCAAAGTTGAGTGGAGTTTCCGTCGAATCCGTGCCTCGCATCCGAATCCCGCTTGAAAAATGCCTCGCCGGATGTATATTTAAGCATGAATCGAATGCGGAAATCCAAAGATTCCGCGCCTCAAATAACATTCACGGAGCAACGATGTTCAACGGGAAAAAAGTCGTCGTGGTCATGCCCGCGTACAACGCGGAAAAGACCCTCGAAAAGACCTTCCGCGAAGTCGCCGCACAGCCGTTTGTCGATCAGGTCGTGATCGTGGACGACGCCAGCAGCGATGACACGTGGGCGGCGGCGTCCCGCATCGAAGGCGCCGTGACCTGCCGTCTGCCGCGCAACACCGGCTACGGCGGCAACCAAAAGCAGTGTTACAAGCTCGCGCTCGAACACGGCGCGGACATCGTGATCATGGTGCATCCGGACTACCAGTACACGCCGCTCCTCATCCCCGCCATGGCCGCGATGATCGGCAACGGCCTGTACCACTGCACACTCGGTTCGCGCATCCTCGGCGGGTGCGCCCTGCGCGGTGGCATGCCCCTGTACAAATACGTCTCGAACCGCGCCCTCACGTTCGTGGAAAACGTGCTGATGGGGCAGAAACTCTCCGAATATCACACCGGCTACCGCGGATTCTCGCGCGAACTGCTCGAATCACTCGACCTGGGCGGGAATTCCGACGACTTCATCTTCGACAACGAAATGCTCGCGCAGATCGCATGGACCGGAGCCGTGATCGCGGAGGTCTCGTGCCCGACCAAGTATTTCGAGGAGGCGTCGAGCATCTCGTTCCGGCGGAGCGTGAAGTATGGATTCGGCTGCCTCGCGGTCGCGCTGCGGTACTGTCTGGCGCGCTTCGGAATCTCAAAATGGCGTCTGCTGGATCCCGCGAACCGGGGTAAATTCGCGCCGGAGATCCTGAAAAAGTCACTCTGACGTATCGGGTTGCAACTATTCTTCAAAAAAACTGGATTTCGGGTTTGACTTTTCTAGATTTGGAGTTATTGTAATCCTGTAATCATTACAAATCCGGTGTTTCCCCTTCACTGGATCAGCATTTTCCCAACAAAACCCCAACCCACCTCATGCGCTGCCCGGCGCGTGAAAGAAAGGAACCCCATCATGAAGTACGTTTGCCAGGTCTGCGGCTATGTCCACGAAGGCGACAATCCCCCCGAATTCTGCCCCCAGTGCAAGGCTCCCGCCTCCAAGTTCGTCGCCAAGGTCGAAAACGACGGCCCGATGACCTTCGCCACCGTTCACAGCATCGGCGACGGCAAGGTCGACGACAAGGAGATCATGGACGGCCTCCACGCCAACTTCACCGGCGAATGCACCGAAGTCGGCATGTACCTCGCCATGAGCCGCGTCGCGGACCGCGAAGGCTATCCCGAAATCGCCGAAGCCTACAAGCGCATCGCGTTCGAAGAGGCCGAACACGCCGCCAAGTTCGCCGAACTCCTCGGCGAGGTCGTCGCTCCCTGCACGAAGACCAACCTGACCAAGCGCGTGGAAGCCGAACAGGGCGCCTGCGCCGGCAAGTTCGAGATCGCGAAGAAGGCGAAACAGCTCGGTTTCGACGCCATCCACGACACCGTGCACGAAATGGCCAAGGACGAAGCGCGCCACGGCGCGGCGTTCGCCGGCCTCCTGAAACGCTATTTCAAAGACTGATCTTTTGAAGTAGGTCTTAGTTTTTTGTCTATGCTCGCATCCTGAAAGGCTTTTGCCCGAGGGATGCGGGCCCTTCATTCAACCTTTTTTTCTTTTTTGCCGCCCGTGATGACACGCGAATCCAGCATCGAGATCCTGCGGAAGATCGGCGTGACGCCGTCGCCGCAGCGCACCGCGATCTACCATTTCCTGCGGACCCACGCGATCCATCCGACCGCCGAGACGATCTTCGAGGCCGTCCGGGCGGAACAGCCCACGCTGTCGCTCACGACCGTGTACAACACGCTGAAACTCCTCGCGGAAAAACACGCCGTGTGGGAGATCACGATCGAGGGCGGCGAACTGCGCTATGACGCCAATATGTGCGACCACGGCCATTTCAAGTGTCTGCACTGCGGCGAAGTCTACGATCTTTTCCCCGCCGAAAACGAACCGCTGGTGCCGTCCGTGCCCGGTCTGCCGGAGGGGTTTGTGCTGAAGGAGATCCAACTCTCCTGCCGCGGCTACTGCCCGAAAACGGATTGCCGTGCCGCTTTAGTTTCTACCTCGATTTTTCAGGCGAAATAACTTTCCGCGCCGCGCTCGCCGCAGCCTCAACGTTTCGGGAGGAATAGCTTCTCCTCTTCCTCTTTTTTCTCAATGTAACCCGGCGGCAGCACCGGATTTCCCAGCGCGGTGCAGCCTTCGAACGCCGTGCGTCCGAGCGTCTTGAGCGAGGACGGAAACTTCACGCGCTTCAGGCTCACGCAGTTGCGGAACGCCCGTTCTCCGATCACTGTCACGCCGTCGGGGATGATGACCTCCTCCAGACTCGTGCAGTTCTGGAACGTGTTGTAGGGGATCGCCTTCACGTTCGGCGGGATCGTGATGCTTTTCAGGCTGGCGCAGCCGGCAAAGGCTCCCGAGTTATCCCGTCCGCCCGTCATCCAGTCCGAAGAACCGTGGATCTCCGTGATGGAGTCCGGCAATTCGACGCGCTCCAGGTCGGCACAGCCCCAGAACAGATTCGGTGCAATGATTTTCATTCCATCCGGCAGCAGCACCTCCTTCAGTCCGGTACACATGGCAAACGCCTCCGTGCCGACCGAGTATTCCCCCACGTCCGATGGAACGACGACGCGGCCGTCCTCCGGCACGGTCACGCAGGAGAGCAGGCGTCTTTTCTCGTAGGGCCTCTTGTAGTAGAGGATGCCGCCATCGTATTGGATGGACGGGTGATCGTCCGGCACGGTGAGGCGGCAGTTCGTCCCGGAGAAAGCGCCGTAGTCGATGCGTTCGATCTGCTTTCCGATCGTGAAGGGCGGCAGATTGCGGCATCCCACGAACGCGCTGATCCCGATCGAGGTCACGCTGTCCGGGATCCTGATGTCGGAGAGACCGGTGCAGCAGGCAAACGCCCTGCCGTCGATGATTTTGATCCCGTCCGGGATCACGACTTTCTTCAGGGAGGTACACCCGGCGAACACCCTGGGGTAGATCGCCTGCGTGTGAAAATCGACATAGCCCCGCCCCTTCTGGAGGACTCTCCGCTGTCTCGCTTCTTCGCTATGCTCCTCTCCTGTCATCGGTTTCGCCATCGCGGCGGGAAGCCGGAATTCCTCCAGACTGGTGCAGTCCATAAACGCCTCCGTCTCAATCGTCATCAGATTGTCGGATATGTCGACTTTACGCAGGGAGGTGCAGTAACTGAACGCGCCTTCGCCGATCAGCCTCACTTTGTCCGGGATGCGGATGGAAGTCAGGGCGGAGCATCCGCAAAATGCGCGATCCTGGATCATTTCCAGACTGTCCGGGAGCACGACGTTCCGCAGGTTTTTACAGCCGGTGAAAGCCGAGACATCAATCACCTTCACGCCCTCCGGGATGCGGATGCTTTCCAGAGCCGTGCAATCCGCGAACAGGACGTCCGGGAGCGTCTTTGCGCCGGAGGGCAGCCGGACATCCCTCAGATTCTCGCAGCCCTCGAAGGCTCTGGAGTATATCTTCGTGACGCTGTCCGGGATGCTGATGCTGCGGACATACTTGTTTTGCCAGAAACCGTCGTGAAGCTCCATCGCGCCGTCCGGGATGATGTAGTGCCGGTATTGCAGATACGGCAGGATCCACGGGATCTTTTTGGTCAGGGAGAGTCCGGCGATGTATTCCCCGAGGGGCGAATACGGCCTGGCCACGGAGGCATCAATCACTTTCGTTCCCGCGGGGATGCGGCAGTAGTACATGTGGAAATAGAGTACCGGAATCCCCCCTATGGCCAGTGCCAGCAGAAGGATCATGAGAAGATGCGAAAGCTGCTCCGCGACTCCGGTGAACCGTTCGCGCGTGGTTTCTTCATCTTTTTCTTTCGGGGAATCCGCGTGTGCGTTCATGGCGGGGCCTCGGTCATCGGGTTGCGGACGGGGCGGTTGGAGTCGCCGCGTCCTTCTGTTCGGGCGGGGCGTCGGTGAAGAGCCAGTATTGTCCGCTCAGACGGTAGACGCCGCCCGCCTCCGCTGTGATCCACAGGTCCTCCGAACGTGTCAGGCAGGCTCCCGTCAGAAACTTCGCCGGCGATGCCGGAAGTTCCTTCGGCAGAGCCGCTTGAACGAGCAGAGGAAGAAGCGAAAGCGTCAACGCGGTGCAGAGGAAAAGAAGATGTGAGGGAAGATAGCTCATTTTTGGATAGAAAACTATTGATTCAAATTTCTATCGCTTTCATTTTTATTGATAATTAATTCTAAATCCATTCTGAAATCATATATCTTCTTTTCTTTGTTGTTGCGCAACACACTAATTGGTCCTATTTTAGCTTTTCCGTAGTGGTTTCCGCATTTTAAGAAAACGTACAGGATTTCCGATTCAAACAAATAGCGCCCATTAGCATCCTTTTCTTCAAGATTAATCGCTATTTCCTTTTGGTCATATCCTTTTTCCGGTGCTGTTGTATATTCTTTTTTGAATTGATCCGGTTTGATTTTCAGATTATCTTTATTAATAACAATCAGTCCATCATCTGGAGCATCTGATTGGAATCTGATAACAAGTGTAGAAGGGCACAAAAGGTTTCGATACAATGTAGGAGGATTTGAATAGATAATATCCCCTTTGCTATCCCGCCGAAAATCCAGTTCAAGATATTTTGTCGCTTTCGAGATGGTTTCGAGATTAACTATCTTGTTTTTGGTCTTTTTTCGATAGTCCTCTTCATCTTTGTCATTGTTCTCTTTTTTGTTGGCTGTTTTGTTTTCCCGAAATGTCGATAGGTCACAAATTGATTTCTCATTCTTGATGAAATCATAGTTCAGGCATGTTTTAATACCATCCAATTCGGCAGGAATTCCCTTTTTGAACAATTTTACTTGTATTTCCTGTTTACATAAATAATTAGAAATGTCCTCTCGCATAAAATCTATTTCAAATCTACGCGATTCGGAATAATACCCCTCTTTTCGGAAAGAAAGTATAAGATTGCTCCACCCCTTTTTCTGAATATGAATTTCAGAACCAATTATTCTCCTTTCATTTTGAGTTTCTTGTTTTTCTGAAAAAAACGACATTTTTAAATCGGGGCGGGCATATTTGATATCCAGTTCAACATTATCTAGTGGGTGTCCGTCACAGTCCGTTATTTGAATATGAATATCGAATTCTGACGAATCAATATTGTTTTGAAAATGTTTCATCAAGAGGGATAGATTTTCTATCTTTTCTTGATTTGCATTCATTGTTCCACCCTCTTGAGATTCAAGACAAAATGATGTTGTGCAACAAATCAAAAGGACAATAATAGCAAAAAAATGGATTTTCGTTTTTTTCATAAGGGAACCTCTATCAATTCGTTTTTGAGAGAGTGTTCGGATTTTTGACGGTTAAGAATCGCCGGATGCGATTCTTCGTTACCATAAAATAAGCCTTTGTTATCATTTTGTCAAGGTTTAAAGACGGGGGAAATAGTTTTTTCTGTGATTTCCTCGATGAAATTCTCCATTTTATGCGGCTTGTAACATCAAAGTGCAGTATCTGTCCATGTTGTATGCGAGGTTCCGCAACCCCAGCTTCACCTCGGCAGCCTTTATCCCGATTGTCCTCCCCCTTCGGTTTCATCTCCTGTCCGCTCAGGCGGTAGACGCCGCCTGCTTCCGCTGTGATCCACAGGTCTTCCGAACGTGTCAGGCAGGCTCCCGTCAGGAACTTCGCCGGCGATGCCGGAAGTTCCTTCGGCAATGCCGCCTGAACGCTAATGCTCAAGAAAAGAATAAAGATGGAAAAGATTTTAGACATGGTAGATATAATGGCCTGAAAAAAGAATTATTTAGAGTTAACATTCAAATCATTTTGATTCTTGTTGATATATAATTTTATAAACAAAAGACCATTTTTGTATTTCGTATTGTCAGAAGCATCTATCTCTGAAATAAGCCCTTTTCCATAATGATTGCCACACTTAATATAAAAGAAAAAGTGTATCTTCATCCTGTCTTTGTACGAGAATTTGAGCTCCTTTGTGGCATATTTGCCTTCCGGCGCCTGGGTGAGCCAGGTTATATCCATCTTGTCCGGCCCCGTTGTGTCCGCAGGAATGAACCCATCGTCAGGATCGGAGGAAACGAAACGCAGGTAAAAGGTTTTGGGAAGAAGCTTTTTATATTTACCTTGGCCTTGTTCTTGCAATATGATTTCACCCTGACTGTCACGCTCGAAATCAAGACGAAGATACTTTTTAAGTGGAATTGCTTCTCCCAACTTCAGTTCCTTTTTTTTCAGATTTCCATCTGCAATTTCAGAAAGGTCGAAAACTGTCAGGAGCTGCCGCTCTTCATCGTATTCAAGATGGGCGTCCCCTTTCACTAATGCAGCCAAAGTCCCGATTTCCCTCAGCTTGATATGGCAGTTTTCCTGAATCGCCGACAGTGGATTATTTGCTTCTTTAGATGTGTAAAACGTTATATGTTCTATGCGATAACCAGGTTTATAAAAAGATATGGAAACACTCGTGTAGCGGCTTTTCTTTATCGTAAAACTGCCGTTTATTTTTCTAGTTTCCCTTATGTGTTCAGAATCGAGACCAAAATTTATGGGACGGTTGAATTCAAGTCTTAATGTAACATCTTCCAGTTCTCGGTTGTTCATGTCCGTCACTTTTCCAACGAGATGAATCCTGGTATCTTTTATTTCTTCATTAAACATTATTTCCATCATGACGAGAAGAAAAATCCCGGCTCCCAAAATGATGATAATAACGAGACCCTTAATTATATTTTTACGATCGTTTGAATCTGTCATTTTGTCCCCAGGATTGAGTTTATAAGTTTGTAATGTGTCATAAATCCAAAGAAACACTGTCCAATGGACGATTACTCCATAACTTGTGGCGGATTTGCAAAGAAAGAAGCCGCGTCCGTCTGTTCGGGCGGGGCGTCGGTGAAGAGCCAGTATTGTTCGCCGGCGACGGCGGTGAAGCGGATGCGCGGGGACCGGTAGACCTCGGTGAAAACACGGCGGCGGTCCTTGCTCACGAGGCGGATCGGGTTTCCCCAGAGCGCCTGCAGATAGCGCATGCTGCACACGAAATAATGCGGACCGGGCCCCTTGAGGACCGGTTCCCAGATCGGCGAATACATGAAGCCCGTCTGGTCGATGAGGGTGATGTATTCGTCGTTCTTCTCCTTGATCCAGTCCGGCACGATCAGGACGCTCCTGCGTTTGACCTCTTCGAGCGACCAGTCGAGCGGGCAGAACGTGAAATACCTGCCGGATTCCACGCAGTAGAACTTGAGGCCGGGCGCGTAGGCCGAGATCACGGCGTCCGTGATGCCGTAATACGGGAGAACGACGGTCGCGCCGGGCGGGAGAGTCTTCGTGAGGTATTCGCCCATATTCTTCGCGCCGGAGAAGGGATGCCGGAAATCCTGCACGGCGAACGAGACGCATGCGGGGACCGTGAAACAGACGTAGATGGCGAGGAGTTCCGCGAGGCGGCGTTTCAGGGGCGGCGGCTTCGGGCCGTCCAGCAGGCGGAAGAACGCCCCGGGCGCGGCGGAATCCTGTTCGGCGGGATTCTCCAGCAGGACCCAGCAGCAGAAGACGAACGTGAGGAAGACCAGATACGCGCGCTGCGGCAGGAAGTAGAAGAGATACATCGCGAAGGCGATCATCCACAGGGTCGACGCGAGGCAGACCAGCGCCATGCGGCGGGACACGCGGAACAGCGAGAGCATCGCGACCGCGAAGAACGTCAGGAAAACGAAGTCGAGGAAGAGCTGGAAACTCGACTGGAAGGGGTGTTCGTGCGGCGGCAGGACGAAGTAGATCGCGCAGAAGAAGACGGCGGCGAGCGCGAGATACAGCACAAGCGTCCGGCGGCGCCGTACGAACCACGCGATCAGGACGATCAGAAGCGCGACCCAGAGGTATTCCAGTACCGGCAGGTTCACGTTCGCGACCTCCTTGGAACATCCCGCGAAGTCGACGAACGAAGTGGCGAGGCGTTCGAAGAAGTTCATCTTCAGCGGCCAGAAGCGCTGGTTGCCGACCGATCGCGCGTTCAGCATGCCCGGCGCGACTTGCGCGAATCCGAACAGCGCTCCGGCGGCGGCGACGCAGAGTCCTGCGACGATGCGGCGGAGTTCGCGGCGGGGGAGTTCCGCGCGGAGTTTCCACGCGTCGAACGCCCACAGGACGAAGACGATGCCGCAGAACCCCTCGAAATACGCGTGCGTATTCGTCAGGCAGGCGATCAGAAATCCGTAGAGCAGGGGGCGTTTCAGCCGGGCGGGATAGGCCGCCGCGAGCGCAAAGAGCAGGATCGGGATCGGAGCGTAGCAGCGCGCCACCACGGGATACCAGAAGAGCATCCCGGCGGACCCAAGCACAAGGGCTTTCAGAGGGAGCGTGAACGGCGCGCGGAACACGAAGAACGCTACGGCGGCGGCCATGAACGCCCAGGAAAGAAGGTTCATGCAGAGGACCGGGCCGCCGTGCGCCGCGAAAACGTGCAGCATCAGATACCACGGCACGAAATGGCCTTCCCAGCGCATCATTTTGAAGATTTCCGGGACGGTGCAGTCTCGCGCGATCAGCCACGCCTGAAGCTCGTCCGCCCAGGGCTCGTGACGGAGCGTCAGCACGAACGTGACCGCGGCGTAGGCGAGGAAGAGCGCCCAGCGGAGAACGACTTCGAGCTTGCGGTTTCCGTCCGGCATGGCGGGTCAGTCCTCCTTCGTATGGGGTGGTGTGGCCGCCTTGTTTTTGTATGCGTTGTCAAACAGGAAGAAGAAGCCGCCGAAGAGTCCGCCCGCGATGATGACGCCGGTCATGACGAGCGTCGGGGCGAGGGCGGCGACGGGAGCGTCGGGGAGTTCCGCGAGGGCCGCGCCGAGGATGGCCGCCACGAAGTAGTCGCGCAGACCGATGCCGGACATGGTAAGCGGGATGAGCCCGGCGATGTTGCCGACCGTGATCGCGGCGACGATGGGGCCGAAAAGGGGCGCGAGCGAGGATGAGAACGCGAGGCAGACGCAATAGAAACAGAGACCGAGCACGAAGTTCACGCCGAGGATGCTCGCGATCACGCACCAGACGATCTCCTTCGTCGCGCCGCTGTAGGAATCCAGTGCGTTCAGCAGCTTCGTCGAGAATCCGCGCGAGAGCTTCGCGCCGAGGTCTTCGCCCCAGCGGAAGAATGCGATCTTTTCAAGCTGTTTGTGCAGGAAGATCACGGCGGCGGCGAGGAGTCCGGCGGCGGACGCGCCCAGCAGCGCGAACGTCAGGAGTTTCGCGCGCGGGTCGGCGGCGTCGAGGTAACGCCACGCGAATGGCAGGGCGAGGAACACGGTCAGAAAGATGCCGATCATGCCCGTGAACCGGTCCATCAGGATCGTGAAAACGCCGTCGAATTTCTGTCCCTTCGGCACGCGGTACGCCAGGAAGCCCGCCCGGATCACGTCGCCGCCGATCGCGCCGCCCGGCATCACCAGCGAGAAGAAAAACGACTGCGTGGTGAGGGAGAAGGCGGAGAAAAGCGAGCAGGGGATTTCGCGGTACGCCAGCAGAAGCCGCCAGCGCCAGGCGTTCACGAAGAGGTGCACGATATACAGCAGAAACGCCGCGCCGAGCCAGAACCAGTTCAGCCCGGTGAAGTCGACGCCGTCGAACGTGCCATGTTTTTTCGAGGTATAGACGAGCACGGCGACGATGCCCGCCGTGACGAGGATTTTGATTGCATATTTCAGGAAGACGACCGCTTTGTTCGGGGCGGATTCCTCCGGCGCGGCACCGGGTGCGGCGCATCCGGGAGCGGTCTGTGCGGCGGGCGCGGTGTCATTCTTCGAGTTTTTCGTCATTTTTTCCGATTCCGGTTTGCAGTTTCCGCGTTTCGCGACTATATTTTTCTTAAGAAACGGTTTGAAAAATATACTTCGTTTTCACTCATTTTTCAAATCGAAACGGGAATTTTTAAGGAGTATGAACTTGAACGGTCCCACGCTCAATTTGCTATTCATCGGAGATATCGTCGGCAAGGGCGGCCGCAAGGCGGTCAAAGCGCTCGTGCCGCGGCTGAAACAGCAGTATATGTGTACGTTCGTGGTCGCGAACGGCGAGAACTGCGCGGCGGGTGCGGGGCTGAACAAGTCCTGCCTCGGCGAGATGGCGGACGTCGTGGACGTCTTCACGTCCGGCGACCACACATGGGACCGCAAGGAATTCGAGGACGAGATACGCGGCCTGAAGAACGTGGTGCGCCCGGCGAACATGAGCAAACTCCAGCCCGGACGCGGCTGGCTGTACACGCGCAATCCGGCGGGCGGCGAAGTGGCCGTGATCTCGCTGATGGGCAAGGTGTTCATGAAGGACAGCGCGTACTGCCCGTTCGAGACCGCCGAACAGATTTTGACGCAGATCCCGATCACCTGCAAGTGCATCATCGTGGACATCCACGCCGAGGCCACCAGCGAAAAGGCCGCCCTCGCGTGGTTCCTGGACGGCCGCGTCACGGCGGTCCTCGGCACGCACACGCATGTGCAGACCGCCGACGCCCGCATCCTGCCCGGCGGAACGGCGTTCCTGTCCGACGTCGGCATGGTCGGCGCGGCGGATTCGATCCTCGGGCGGTCCGTGCCGGACGTGATCGCGAAATTCCGCACCGGGATGCCGCACAAATTCCCCGTGGTGGAGACGGGGATCCGTCTGGACGCCACTGTGATCCGCTACGACATGCAGACCGGCAAGGCGCTGGAGATCAAGCCTATTTCCGTGATGTACACACCCAACGAAACGAACTGATTTTTGAGATAACAGGAGACACCCCGATGCAGAAACCCGAAATCGACTGGAAACGCGCCGACATATTGATTCAGCTTGCCCTCGAGGAAGACCTCGGCGACCTCGGAGACACCACCACGAATTCGGTCATCCCCGCCGACCTGAAGACGACCGCCGTGCTGATCGCGAAAGAAGACCTCATCTGCGCCGGACTGCCCGTCGCGGAACGCCTCTTCCATACGCTCGACCCGGACGTCGTCTTCACGGCGAAGGTGCATGAGGGCGAGGCGTGTCCCCGCGGGACGATTATGGCGGAGATCTCCGGTCCGGCGCGTGTGCTGCTGACCGGGGAACGCACCGCGCTGAACTTCCTTCAGCGTCTGTGCGGCGTCGCGACCGCATCGCACAAATATCAGGAACTCGCCGGGAACCGTGCGAAAATCCTTGACACGCGCAAGACCACGCCCGGATGGCGCAACCTCGAAAAATACGCCGTGGCCACCGGAGGCGCGTTCAATCACCGCATCGGCCTGTATGACCGCATCATGATCAAGGACAATCACCGCGAACTCGCGGGGATGGAGGGGAAGGGCGGCATCCTGCGGTCCGTCCGCCGCGCCCGCGAGATGTATCCTCAGCTGGAAATCGAGGTCGAGGTGGATTCCCTCGACGAGCTCGACGAGGCGCTGCTTTCCGGCGCGGAGTACATCCTGCTTGACAACATGGACAACGAGAAGGTCGTGAAGGCGGTCGGGATCGCCCGCAACAAGGCACGTCTGGAGGCCAGCGGAAACGTTACGCTCGCCCGTATCCCGTCGCTGTCCGAGACCGGCGTGGATTTCATCTCGTCAGGCGCGCTCACGCATTCCGTGAAGTCAAGCGACATCTCCATGGATATCAGAATCCCGGAGAAGTAAGCTCCGCTTCAGATAGACTTTTTTGCCGTAGCAAAGCCGGAGGCCGCTTCGGCTTGTCTGCGGCATTATTTTTGCGGCAGGTTGTCCAGTACGATCCGCGGCGGGGCGCTGTTCCGTTTCAAAAGCTCTTTATACCGGCTCATGATGTCTTTCGGAAGCGGTTTGCGGATGGACTGGAAATAAAGTCCCATCGCGCTGATGAACTGGATCTGCTTCATCGGAGACTGCCCGTTGAAACGTTCGATGGCAGTTTGGAACGTCTCCATGAATTCATCGTACCGATTTGCAATGGCGAGAACAAGCAGCTTGTGTTCCCATGCGCCAAAGTCGTCCGACGCGATCTCGCAGGCTTTATTGACGATCGGCAGCACAAGTCCGACTTCCTTTTGCCGGAGAAAGACCGCGGCCCCCATCAGACCGAGGACCCAGTGCCGGTTTTTCTTCGTAAGTCTCGGCGGATCGTTGGCGAGGATACGCTTATAAAGCTCGGGCTGCTGTTCGGTCATATATGTGGTCATCCAGCGGAACGGATTCTGGTTCTCGTGGTGGAAGAGGAGCGAATTCTGTTTGCCATGGACCCGGTAGAGCACGCGGGGATTCTCCTCGTCGTAATGGTATTCAGTATCCGCGCCGAGGCGGATCATGAGGAAGACATCGTCGTTGATGGCGCAGTTCGGGACGGGTTTGAAGTAATCGTGCGCGGCGAGGACGTCGGCGCGGATGACCATGGCGTTGATGTTGATCTTCGGCGTGAAGAAGGCATTGAATTCGGAAAGATTGCCACCGTGGACTTCGCCGGTAAGCCCCTTGTTATTGAAGAGATATTTCCTGGAGTAACTCGCGCTGTACTGCGGATTCCTGTCCATCATGGTGATTACGCCGCCGAGGTCGAACGGGAGCATGATGTCGTCCTGGTCGAACGAAAGGATGTAACGTCCGCGGGCGTTTTTGCACATTTCGGTGCGGGCGTTTCCAACGCCGAGGTTGTGTTCGGAACGCATTTTGCGGACGATGGACGGATACCGGTCTGCGTACTCGTCGATGATGCGCTGGGAATCGTCCGGCGAGCAGTCGTTGAACAGGATGACTTCGGTATTGCCCTGCGTTTCCGCGACACGGATCACGGAGTCGAGCGTGATCCGGAGATAATCCGGATTCGCCCGGTAAACGGGGAATTACCGGAGCTTTTTTTTTTTCTGTTTCGGGGGAAGCTCTTTCAGCGTGCTGGCGAAGGTGCTGGGGGTTGACCGGAGATCGTCCAGCAATTCCTGTTCCTTCTGTTCGGCAATATGTTTCTGGAAAGACGGAATCCGCATGATGGTCTCCTGCACCATTTTCGGCGTGATCGTTTTGGTGCATTCGATCTCGCGCGGGGTGCCGACGTGACGCGGACACCAGACGGGCGCTTTGGAGTCGAAGAAGAAATTCGTGTTGTTCCAGCAACCGTGGCAGAAGAGGAAGTTCGTGACGCGGTATGGCGTCGGGAATTCGCAGTTCGGCATGGTGAAGCCGGAGATCATGACGACCGGGATGTTGCAGTTCCATGCGAGCCAGCTGAGTCCGCTGGGAAGTCCGATGAAGAAATCTGCGTGTTCCAAGTAATGGATGCGCTCCGTGATCGGGATCCGGCCGGTGAGGTCTTCCGCTTCGGTCGGGACATGGTAGACGTGCTTGTCGTTGAAATAAAGCTCCTTGTCGCGGTCGAGCACGAAGACGCGGTAGCCGTAGGATTTGAGCCAGCGGATGAGGATGTTCCAGCCGTCGGGATCTTTCAGCTTGGGGTCGGAACGGTAGTTCCAGTATTTCGTCGGGTTCGTCGCCATCGTGGAGATGCAGACATACGGCTCCTTGACGGGGCGCGGCGATCCGAGCGGAAGGCGGCAGTGAAGGTCTTCGAGCGGGAGACCGAGGATCTTCGCCACGGTCTTCTGCATGCCCAGATGCTGATGCTCGACCGGACGCCACGGCTTGCGGTCCGCCTCGAAAATGCCGCAGAAATAGATCGCGTAAGCGAAGTTGAGGTTGGGTTTCGTGGCGAGCGGGATGAACTTGAGGCCGGGATAGAACGGCTGGGCGAGACGGATCATCCATTCGCCGATGACCGCCGTTACTCTCGCCTTGCGGAGCAGACGGAATTTCTCCAGATAAGGCAGCCAGGCGAGGTTGTCTCCGAGTCCGCCGTCCGGGATGATGATGCAGACTTCCTTGTCCTCGCAATCGTAGTCATGCCCGAAAATGAGCTTGTCGTCCAGATAGACTTCGAGGCGGTAGCGCACGTAAAACTTGTTTACGGCCGTGATGAATTCCCCGCCTTTGTGCGTATGATCCTCCAGCAGCATGCCGCTGTCGAGATCGTACACGCGGAGCCTGTACTGTTTGTTGCCGGCGGGGAATTTGATGCGGTAGCCGTAGCAGAAGTCGAACAGAATACCGGATTTTTCATCTTTGATGCCGGGAACATCGCCCATGGAGATGCGTGCGCCGATGGAACTGCGCGGGTCGGGTCCGATTTCCGGACCGATCGGCGGCGGGGCGGCACTCCGTTTCGCAGGGACATTCCCCATCGGAATAACGGGGTTCTTGATGGTATACGTTACATTCTTTTTCGGGGCGGTCCCCGCAGATGTTTTTTCGTTCATAGAGAAATCCACACTGCGACGGAAAACAGAGGTGTATTCCGCAGCATTCCGGCGGCCCGCGAAAGCCGCTTTTCAGTTTGTTATTATTGATGTTTTCTCTACTTTAGCATCATATCCGCTTTTTTTCAACCCCGCGTGACAAAAAAACGGCAAAATATTCAGGGAAAAACGAGCATTCACGACGGCTGTTCACGGCAGGAAAATAGGGAAAAACACGCGGAACGATTGATTTTTGAACAATAAATGCTACATTATAAGGTCAAAAACGCAGAAAACGTTTTCAATGCGTCTTCGGATGCAATTGAGACGATTTGTTCGAACATACATTAATGCGGTCCGTCCCGCCGCACGAATCAACGGGGATCAGGATAAACGTATGGAACAATGGCAGAAAAGTCTGGAAAACGCCCTGACGGATGCGTCCGAACTGGCGAAACGGTTTGACCTCTCCGAGGAGACCGTCCGCCGCGTGTCCGCCGTGTTCCCGTTCCGCATCACGCGGTATTATCTTTCGTTGATCCGGGCGAAGGGCGACCCGATCTACCGCCAGTGCATCCCAGACGAACAGGAACTCGTGGAGAGCGGCGACCTGATGGACGATCCGCTCGGCGAAGAGGACCTGACCCCCGCGCCGTGCGTGGTGCACCGTTACCCCGACCACTGCCTGCTGCTGGTGTCGAACTGCTGCGCCTGCTACTGCCGGTTCTGCACGCGCAAACGAAAATTCCGCACGCCGATGTGCGTGGACGAGGCCAATGTGAGCCGAGGCATCGAATACATCGCATCGAATCCGGAGATTCACGACGTGCTGGTGTCCGGCGGCGATCCGTTCCTGCTTGATACGGACCGGCTGGAATCCATCCTGAGCCGACTCCGCGCGATCGAACACGTCGATTTCATCCGCATCGGCACGCGCACGCCGTGCGTCCTGCCCGATCGCATCAACCGGCGTCTCGTCTCCATGCTCCGGCAATATCATCCTCTGTACATCAACGTGCATTTCAACCACCCGGACGAGATCACGCCGCAGTCCGCCGCCGCGCTGAACAGGCTCGCCGACGCCGGGATCCCGCTCGGCAGTCAGACCGTGCTGCTGCGCGGCGTGAACGACGATCCAGAGGTGATCCGGCTCCTGATGCGGAAACTGCTGGCCGTGCGCGTGAAGCCGTATTACCTCTTCCAGTCCGACCTGATCTACGGTACGGAGCATTTCCGCACGCCGCTGTCGACCGGGCTGGACATCATGAAGAGACTGCGCGGCTGGACCTCCGGCATGGCCGTGCCGCACTTCGCCATCGACTTGCCATGCGGCGGCGGGAAAGTCCCGCTGATCCCGGACTATCTCGAAAAGGTCGACGGGCGCGTGTACACGTTCCGGAACTTCCGAGGCGTGCCGTACCGGTACCCGGACATCGAGGGCTGAACCGTCCGGTTTTTTCTTTCCGCTTTTATATGCGGAAGCTTGTTCCTGTGAATACGCCCGAATTGTCTGCCGCGAAGTGAAAAGGACCTGTTTCCGAGCTTGATTTTTACCGCTTCCGTGCTACATTGTATGTATCCGGCGGCGGGCGTTCCACGAGGGGAGGCGGCGTGCCGGAGCCTATCAACAAAGGGGGATAATATGAAACGAACATTGTTTGCAGCCGCGGCGGTCGTCGTGGCGGGACTTGCCGCGGCGTATCTGGTCGGGGCCGACGGCACGAACACGACTCAGACCGGCTCGACGGGAACGCAGAAGCCCATGACGGACGCCCAGAAAGTCATGCAGACTCCGGCGCTTGAGACGGTGGAATGCAGCGAGGGGTACATCCTGCTGATGCCGTGTCCCATCTGCCACACGTGCCCGGTCTGCCAGGCGAACTGCGGCACCGCGCACGCGCTGAAATGCTGCCTCGGGAACAAGGCTCCGGCGTACAATGCGTCGACCGGCGGTCAGGCGTCCGGCGCGACGCAGCAGCACATCATGACCAACAAGGCCGAAGCCGTGAAGCATGCCGCGGGACGCCCCGCGACGGCGCCTCAGACCCAGACCGACACCGCAACGATGAGCGTGATCGAGATCGAGTCCAACTGACCGCCGAACACAAAGGCGATCAGCCGCCACAAACATGCCTCCGCCGCGAAAATGCGCCGGAGGCTTTTCTCTGCAAAAAAAGAACCGGGCAGGGGAGCTGTCCGGTTCGCTGGAGGGTATCAGACGGATGAAACGTCAGTCGCGCTTCACGTGATTGCGGAGCGGGGCGGGACCGCCGTTCGGGAGGACGTCCGGGCCCTGGATCGGGCCGTTCTTGTCGAGCTCGCGGAAAAGAGCTTCGCGTTCCTCGTCGGAAAGGTTGTTGAGGGGGTTGTCGCCCTGGCGGCGGATGCGTCCGGCTCCCCACGGATTCCGGTTTGCCGTGGCGGGGTCGATGATATCGGGGGAGGAATACTGTTCCCAGGGATCATCATGTTCCTTCTGTTTTTTCTGCTGGCGTTCGAACTCTTCCAGTTCGGCTTTCGCCTTCTCTTCTTTCGCCTTTGCTTCGGCTTCCTTCACGTCATTCAGCGCCTTGGCGATCTCGGGGAAATCCTTGTCGAGTCCCATCAGCGCTTCCTGAAGCTTTTCGAGGAAGAGCGCCGTGTAGCCGACCTGTTTCCAGAGTTCCTTTTCACCGTCGGAGGAGAGGACGATGATGGTCGGGTATGCCTCGACGGAGAATTTCTTCGCGAGGTCGTCGTTCTGCTTCTTCACGCCGTCGTCAAGCTTCGTCTCCTGCGGGAAATCCAGGAAGAGCGTCACGAGATGCTGTTTCGCGAAATCCTTGAACGCGGGCTGGATCAGGATCTTCTTTTCGAGGTTCTGGCACGGGGGGCACCAGTCGGAACCGGTGAAGAGCGCGAGGATCGGCTTCTTTTCCGCCTTTGCCTTTCCGACGGCGGCGGTGAAGTTGTCCGTCCAGCCCGGAAGCGTTTTGCCGGGGGTGAACTCAATGTCGTGTTCCTTGAGATACTTCTCGGCCTCGGCTTCGACCTGGGCGGCGCGGATGCGTTCGCCCATGGCCTTGGCACGGGCACGGTCGCGTTCGACGATCCGGCGCATCTGATCGCCGGAGAGCGAATTGCCGGAATTGGTGAGGGGCACGGTGATCGTGGTGGTCTTCGGAGCGTCGGCATTGGCTTCATCCGACTTCTGCGCATCGTCCTTGACGAGTTCCGGTTTGATGGCCGGGGCTTTCGCCTTGGCGCGTTCTTGAATCCACTTGACGCGGGCCTGGTCGCGTTCGAGGATCTGGCGCATCCTATCGCCGTCCATCTGGGATTCCGCGGGCGCGCCCGTTTCGGTCCAGTTCAGATCGAGTGTAACGAAACCGTTGCCCTGCGCGAACGCGGGGATGGTGCTGAGGAGTGCGGCCGCGGAGGCCGCTGCGAAGATCGTGGTCTTATTCATTTCGGAGTCCTTCCAAAGGATGAAATATGGTTGAAAACTGGAACATCTTTATAATTTAGACGCAGAATGACGCGATTTCTTAGCGGTTTTTCGAAAAAAAACGAAAAAAATCGAAAAAAACTTCGAAAAATGGGAAAAAACGCCGGATTCGCGCCTCTTTTTGAGACATCGGAGACCGTCAGCCTGTCCTGTCCCGTGCTGGTTTCGTTTTACAGCACGGCCGGGAACGCCGCGGCGACGGATTCGACGGCGGCGCTGAGTTTCGCGAGCATGGAGAGGATGCTGCAGAGCATGGCGGCGGTGAAGAAGACGGAGAAGAGAGATGTTTTGCTCATGGTTCGTGGTCCTTTCAGGCGGAAGAAAAGTGTTTCTGTTTTTTTTGTTCGATAATTTGACGTGCGAGGATGGCGTTTTCTTAGCGCGAAAACGGAAAAAAGTCCGCAAAATGTTTTGAAGCGCCTGAAACGCCGCTTGAAAAACGTGCAGACAGCCGTTATTTTATTAGGAACTCCGGAAAACGCGGGATTCCGCTGTTTTTCAAGACAGGCAAGATCAGGAGAAACTATGAAAATACTCATTGTAGACGGGCAGGGGGGCGGCGTGGGCCGTCAGCTCGCAGCCCAGATCAAAGAGACGTTCCCCGACGTCCAGCTCATGGCGGTCGGCACGAACACCATCGCCACAGCTGCCATGCTGAAGGGCGGCGCGGACAACGCCGCGACCGGAGAGAACGCCGTGCTCGTGGCCGCGCGGAAAGCCGATGTCATCGTCGGTCCGCTCGGGATCGTGGTGGCGGATTCCCTGGGAGGGGAGATCTCGCCCGCGATGGCGAACGCCGTGGCGCAGTCGGACGCGAAACGGATCCTGATCCCTTTCAAACACTGTGACAATGTGATCGTCGGCGTGTCCGATTATACGCTGGGACACCTGATCCAGCAGGCAATCGACGAATTGCGGAAAATCATCGCTTGATTTTTCCGCGAGCCGTGATATAGTATAGTGATGTTTAGATAAACCGGGGCGGCAGAAGCCGCCGGGAGGAACGCAGAAGCGTTCCGGTTCCGGATTTGCAATTTCCTGATTCCATGCGCCTCATGAAGAGGTGATCTGTTTCCCGTTCGGGGAAACGTACCCCATTTTATTCCAGGAGGTCAAAATGGCTTGTTTCAGTGCTCCCCTCGCAGCTGCAATCGCAACCGGCATCGTTCGCCGCGGCATGGCGGCAAAAACCGTCGAACAGCCCGGAACCGTCAGCTGGGCCACGAAGCTCGGTTGGCTCGAAAAACTCTTCTTCGGCGGATGCGCCCTGCTGGCTTTCGAACACGTCTGGCACGGCGAGATCATCTTCCGGTTCCCGTTCCTGACCGGAGTCCGCGACGGCAACGGCGCCGAGGTCATGCAGGAGATCATCACCGTAGGCGGGACCATGACGGCACTCATCTTCGCCGTGTGGATCGGGATGCTCATCGTCTCCTCCGTCATCGTGAAACGAGGAAAAACAGTACAAGCGGAGGCCTGACCATGTGTCTGATCCTGACTGCGATCGCTGCCGTCGTCAGCACGGCGGTCTGGTACGCGTCCAAAACGATGCGCGACATGAAGGTCAGCGTGCTGTGCTGGCTCTTCTGGGGCGCGGCCATCATGTGGCTGGTCGACCTGGTGTTCGAGTACAAGGAGGAGGGCGCGAAGGTCTTCGAGCCCGAGTTCGCCGACGTGCTGAACGATTCCCTGCTCGGTCTTGCCGTGATCACGATCGCGCTCGTGATCTGGACCGCCGTGTTTCTCGTGTGCGATCCGAACGGCGTGGTGCGTTCGGCCCTGCTGAAGAAGAAATCCTGAGCGATATCTTCTTTATAACACCAAAAAGATTCGGCCTCGCCGGAATGGTCCCGGTGAGGCCGTTTTGTGATTGAACGGGCGAAAACGGAATGTGCTTATTCCGGCCACCAACGCTTGATCGTGCCGATGATGAACAGCGCGACGATGGCGAGCGGGAGCAGCGTGAAGATGTAGTAGCGGGTCCACAGCGGGAGCTTCGGCCCTTTGCCCGTGTTGGCTTCCGCGAAGAAATTCCTCCAGCCCCAGGCGGAAGCCGCCCCGCAGAAGATCACGACGAAGACCGAGCCGAGCGGGAGCAGGATGTCGCTCACAAGGTAGTCCTCCAGGTCGAGGAATGTGGAGTCGCCGCCGAGCGGATGGATGCCGCTCAGAATGTTGAATCCGAGGGCGCAGGGCAGGGAGAAGACCGTGATGACGATCGCGTTCACGACCGCGGCTTTCGTGCGGGAGAAATGCAGTTCGTCGATCATGAGGGCGATCAGGTTTTCGAAGACGGCGACGACCGTGGTGAATGCCGCCGCGCTCATAAAGAGGAAAAAGATCGCGCCCCAGAGACGCGGCCAGGCCAGGTGGTTGAAAACATCCGGGAGCGAGAGGAAGACGAGGCTGGGACCGGAGGAGACGTCGATGCCGTAAGACTTGCAGGCGGGGAAGATCACGATGCCCGAAAGCACGGCCACGGCGGTATCCAGCAGGATAATGATCATCGATTCCTTCATCAGCGAATGCTCCCGCCCGATGTAGCTGCCGCAGATCGTGATGGCGCCGACGCCCAGGCTGAGCGTGAAGAAGGCCTGTCCCATCGCGGCGACCAGTGCCTCGGAAAGCCCGGTCCCGCGGACGGCTTTCATGCTCGGCATGAGGTAGAATTTCAGTCCTTCTTTCGCGCCCGGCAGGAAGAGCGCCCGGCAGCACAGGATCAGCAGCAGGATGAAGAGCCCGCCCATCAGGACCTTCGTGACGCGTTCCACGCCGTTTTTCAGCCCTGCGCCGCAGACGGCGGACCCGGCGGCGACCGTGACGCACATGAAAAGGACGTTTTTCCACGGGCTGGCGACGAGTTCGCCGAAATGCTTTCCGATCCCTTCGGTGTCCAGCGCGGAAACCCCGCCGAAAATGTAGTCGAACGTGTAGCAGAGCATCCAGCCGGTCACGGTCGTGTAGAAGATCATCAGCATGGCGCAGCCGGCGCAGAAAAACCCGGCGGGGACCCGCCAGGCTCCCGGATGCGAATGCGTCAGCACCTTCGCCGCGCCGAACATCGTGCGTTTACTGGCGCGTCCTATGGCCAGCTCCATGACCGTCAGCGGTAGCCCCATGACGGCGAGGAAGAAGAGATAGAACGCCACGAAGCTCGCGCCGCCGTATTTGCCGGTGATATACGGGAAACGCCAGATGTTGCCGAGACCGATGGCGCATCCGGCGGTGAGGAGAATGAACCCGAGGCGGGAGCCGAGCGTTTCGCGTTTGATGCCAGGCATGGGGGGACCTTTAAAAAGTTGCGTTTGCTAAAAACAGGCGGTTACTTGTTTTCGTCGTTGTTGTTGCTGTCGTTGCCGTCGCCTTTGTCGTCTTTCCTGTTTCCGGTCAGCTTGAGAACGAGCGCGAGGGTGTTGATGATAAAATAGACCAGCAGACCGTAGCCGAGCAGTTTGTAGCCCATCGCAAGCCCCCAGATCACACCGATGGCGAGAAGGATGTCTATCACGATAAGACTGAGCAAGTTTTTATCTTTCATGGGAACTCCTGTTTCCTGAAAAAAAGTCTGAGTGAAAAAACGTTAAAAAATGTATCACGTTCGGGCGGAAAAGTCAAGAAAACAAAGCGTTTTTTACGGAAAATGGCGTCAGGAGAACCGCCCGGTCCTGCGTATATGCATGCGTATGTGCGTCTTTTTTTTATGCTTTTAAGAAAACCGGCTTGAAAAACATCCTGTCCGGGGGTATATTATATGCTTGCAACCCGAAAAGCGAATGGGCTTTTGGGCGGATTGGAAACCAACAAACCAACAACCAAACCAGGAAACCAAACCACTATGAGCGAAGAAAAGAAACAGGATGCACCCGTGCAGAAGAGCTACGTCATCATCGACGACAAGCTGACGATGGAAGATCTGCTGAGCGGACAGACCAAAACCGATTTCAAGGTCGACTCGATCGTCACCGGCACGATCGTCGAGAAGCGCCAGGACGGCGCGCTGGTCGACATCGGTCTGAAGGCCGAAGGGTTCATCCCCTACACCGAGTTCAAGAACTGGGATGAAGTCAATCTGAACGATCAGATCGACGTCTATCTGGAAGAACTCGAGAACGAACAGAACCAGCCCGGGATCAGCCTGCAGAAGGCGGCCTTCATCCAGACCTGGAAGAAGATCACCTCCGACTTCGGCGAAGGCAGCGTGATCCGCGGCAAGATGAAGAAGAAAGTCAAAGGCGGCATCCTCATCGACCTCGACGGCGTGGAAGCCTTCCTCCCCGGCTCCCAGATCGATATCGGCCCCGTCAAGAATCTCGACGACCTCATCGACCAGGAATACGATTTCAAGATCCTCAAGATCAACCAGGAACGCCACAACATCGTCGTTTCCCGCCGCGAACTGCTCGAAGAATCCCGCAAGGATATGCGCGCTCAGTTCCTGAAGGAAATGAAGGTCGGCGAGCTCCGCAAGGGCAAAGTCAAGAACATCACCGATTTCGGCGCGTTCATCGACCTCGGCGGCGTGGACGGACTCCTCCACATCACCGATATGTCCTGGGGCCGCATCACGAACCCGAAGGAAATGCTGGAAGTCGGCCAGGAGATCGAGGTCATGGTTCTCGACATCGACTTCGCCAAGGAGCGCGTCTCCCTCGGCCTCAAGCAGAAGTCCGCGAACCCCTGGGACGACGTCGAAGCCAAGTACCCCGTCGGCTCCACCGTCAAGGGCCATGTGGTCAACATCATGCCCTACGGCGCGTTCGTCGAGATCGAACAGGGCGTCGAAGGCCTCATCCACGTCTCCGAAATGTCCTGGACCAAGCGCATCACGAAGGCCAGCGACGTCGTCAGCGCCGGCGAAGAAGTCGAAGCCGTCATTCTTGAGGTCAACAAGGCCGACAAGAAGATCTCCCTCGGCCTCCGCCAAAAGACCCGCAATCCGTGGGAAGTCCTCGCCGAGAAGTATCCTCCCGGAAGCCACATCAAGGGCAAGGTCCGCAATATGACCACCTACGGCGCGTTCGTCGAGATCGAAAACGACATCGACGGCATGATCCACGTCTCCGACATGTCCTGGACCCGCAAGATCAATCACCCGAACGAAGTCCTGAAGGTCGGCGAGGAAGTCGAAGCCGTCATTCTCGACATCGATCCGACCCAGCAGCGCATCTCCCTCGGCCTGAAGCAGACCGAAGTCGATCCGTGGGCCAACATCGAGCAGATCTACAAGATCGGCGACGTCGTGAAGGGCAAAGTCACGAAGGTCACCGCGTTCGGCGCCTTCATCGAGCTCTCCCACAAGATCGACGGTCTCGTCCACATCTCCCAGATCTCCCGCGACCACGTCGAAAAGGTCAAAGACAAACTCAATCTCGGCGACGAGATCGAAGCCGTCGTGATCAAGATCGACAAGGACGAACGCCGCATCGGCCTCAGCATCAAGGCGCTCGAGGAAGGGTTCAACGAAGAGTCCATCAAGGCCGCCGGCGAAGAAGTCTCCGCCGCGCTCAAGCCGGGCGAAGCCCTCGGCGACATGGGCACCATCTTCGGCAACTCCCTCGACAACCTCGACCTGAAGCAGGACTGAGCGCAGTCTGCAACGGAATTCGTGCCCGAGCCTAGCCGGGCACTTCCGCAGTGAAGGCTTTGCTTTCCCGCCCCGTGGAAATTTCGGTTTTCACGGGGCTTTTTGTATGCCTGCGCGATGCGTTTTTTTGCTGACGGTCGTATTATTTAGGATTGATTGACTGCCTGACTTGTTCTGTTTTCAGGATTGTCATTTCCTTAGAACAGGATTTTTTTTGCATTTTTGCATTATCCCCTTGATTATCGCCGTTCATGTGCTATATTAACGCTAAATATTTTAGTATGGCAACCGAAACGCATCCGGCCTGACCTCAAACATGAAAGCCGGATCAAAAAAAGAAAGGTGCAAACCATGCCTGACAAAGCTTTTGTGAATCCCCAATGGGACAAATATGCCATCGTCTATTATTCTGGGGATTTGGTATCCAAAACCGAAATTGAAGGCTGGACACAAGCGACGTGTTACCACACGTTAGAAGATGCTTATGATCTAAGCGGTCTTGACACCTTTTATATTTACAACAACTCAGATACTCCTCTCTCTCTTGTCGCCCCCTCGGGGATATATGTGCAAACTAATAGCTGCTACATCACAAAGAATTTGTACGTGCATGCGGATACATTTCAGTTGGAATATTCTACTTACGAAAAAGGGCTCAATATCTATGGCGTCACGGTAGATTTCAGGGTTTCCAATTCCTTCAAGGTCGTCGCCACAAAAGCTAGACTCAATGTTGCGAACGGGGCGTATTTCCAGCTGGGCGCAAATGAAGGTTTCACCTCTGTTTTTTTAGACAACTGTGGTACTGTTTATGTCGAGAGTGCCTCGTTCTCCGCTCCCTCGGTCACGAACAGCCACGAGATCAGTCTCAATGAGGCCTCGTTCTCCGTCGCCTCCGTCACGAATACCGGTGACGGCACGTTCAAGGTCAAGGGCACAAGCTCGCTGACGATCGGCGCGCTCTCCGGCACGATCCTGACCGACAGCGCGGCGGCGACCACGCTGAACGCTTCGAATATCACTGGCGGCAGCATCACCGTTCAGAACGCCCTGAACTTCACCGGCGCGAACACACTGAACGGCGTCACGCTCGACGCAGCGGGCAATACCGTCACGGTCGGACCGGACGAAGGCGATTCTCTCACGCTCTCCGGCACGAGCACGCTGAAGGATTCTAACATCAATGGCAGCAGCATCTCCGCCCAGGGCAACCTGACCTTCACCGGCGCAAACACGCTGAACGGCGTCACGCTCGACGCAGCGGGCAATACCGTCACGGTCGGATCGGACGAAGGCGATTCCCTCACGGTCGGCGGCACGAGCACGCTGAACATCGGGAATCTCAACGGCACAATCACGGTGGCCGCAAGCGCGATACTGACGGCTTCGAGCATCACCGGCGGCACATTAGCCGCAACAGCGAACGGGGCGGACTTCTATGGCGCGTGCATTCTGAACGGTGTCACGTTTGATGCGGGGAGCCAATCCGTCAAGATCGGAGAAGGCGAAAATGATTCGCTTACGCTCAAAGGTACGAGCACGCTGAAAACCTCGGGCCTCTACGGCTCCCGCACGATCTATCTGGACGGTGCGGAGATCGTGAATTCCTGGATCGGGGGTAATAGCGGCGACGGCGGCACACTGGTCGTCGAAACCGGCAAAACTGCGACGTTCTCCACCACCGGATCGAACAGCAACAACGACTTTGGGAGAACTTCCATCAACAACTCCGGCACGATCAATGTGAACGGCTTGCTTTCCCTTTCCACCACCACCGGCACGATCAACAACTCCGGCACGATCAATGTGAACGGCAGGCTTACCACCGGCGCGATCACGAACACCAACGGCACGATTACGCTCAACGGCGGCGCGACGGTGTCATCCACCATCTCCGGCGGCAGCATTACCACATTAAATCCAGGCACAGTCACTGTGCAGTATTCCACGATCAGCTCGAGTGCGTTCACCGCAACAGCGGACGAAGTAATCTTCTACGACCAGAACACACTGAACGGCGTCACGCTCGACGCAACGGCGGAGAATACGACCGTAAAGGCCAATGGCACGCTCACGGTCGAGGGCACGAACACGCTGAAAATCCGCACGCTCGACGGTACGATCAAGACGGCGGCCGGCGCCACGCTGACGGGTTCGACTATCACCGGCGGCGGGACCAACGGCGGAACGATCACCGCCCTGGGCAATCTGACGTTCGCCGGAAAAAACTTCCTGAATGATGGTGTAACACTCAATGCGGCAGGCAAGACCGTCACGGTCGACACTCTCTGGGTTGAGGGCACAAGCACGCTGAATATCGGAACGCTCAACGGCGTGATCAGGACCGACGTCGCGACGACTTTCTCGAATTCCACGATCTCCGGAGGCACCGGCGGGCTGTATATCTATGAGAATACCGACGTCACATTTGCCGGTGAGAACCAAGTCAACGCCGCATGCTGGTGGACTTCTTTTGGCCACTACTCCAGTATCATTAACGGCAACAACGGTTTAATCACGGTCAAAAGCATCCCCGCATCCGGAGATAATCCGAATGCCTTGGATTACGTCCCTGCTCAAAGAGGTGTACTGAAAACCGTTGACATCTGGAACAATGGGAGCATCACGGTCGGCAGCGCCGACGCCGAAAATGCGGATGCCTGCAGCATAGAGGTGACCAATCTCACGAATAACAACAATCTCACTGTCGTTTGTATTGCCGAATCGGCCAATCCGAGCAGGCTGAAAGCTACGGAAGGAATTGTAAACAACGGGGATATGACTCTCACGAATTCCGAATTGAGTGCGGATACGGTCACGAATAAAGGCAACGGGGATATGACTCTCACGAATTCCGAATTGAGTGCGGATACGGTCACGAATAAAGACAACGGAATGATGACTCTCACGAATTCCGTTTTGAATGCTACGATGCTCGAGAATTATGCTCCCGGCACCTTCAATCCGGGTCCGCCAAGAACATCCCAAGCCGCCATTACAATCTCGAATTCCACCATTTCACTTGTGACAAACGAGGGTACAGGGTCTCTCACGAACGGCTCTTCCGACAAAACCAAAGCCACAGTTGAGTTCAATAACTCCACAGTTACGGTAGATTCGGTCACGAACTACGGCATTGACAACGGAACGGATTGGCCTGTTAACACGGGCAGAACAGGCTTTATTGTGACGGATTCCACGTTCACCGTTAATAATACGCTCACAAATTACGGGTGGGTTGAAGTGGTCAACTCCACGCTTCAGGCGGCCTCCGTCGTCAACAACGGAAATAGGTTCTATGTCTACGGAACAAGCACGCTGAATATCGGCACGCTCACAGGCGGAATCGATATCATAAACCCTGGAGATAATACTAGTTCGCTGGTCACACTGAACAATTCGCACATCACCGGCAAGGTGAATGATGACGGAAGTCTCGGTAGCAGTATCTACGTCTCGAATCCGCTGACGTTTACCGGCACGAACACGCTGACGAACACCAAGCTTGTTGCAGAGAATGCGGGTAAACCCGTCACGATTGGAAACTCCGATTCCCTCACGGTCGGCGGCACAAGCACGCTGAATATCGGCACGCTGAACGGCACGATCAAGCTCGCCGACGGCGCGACGACCCTCAAGGATACCGCGGTCGGTGGCACGGTCATAGTCCAGAGCGGCGCAACCCTGACGCTGGATGGCGTGAACGCCATCACCACGCTCGACCTGAGCGCAACCGATGCGGCAGTCACGATGGACTGGCAGGACCAGCTGAGTTTCACCGGATTCGGAACTTCCTATACGGACAAGCTTACTATCAATTTGGACAGTTTTACCGCCGGGGATCTTTCCACGCCTATTCTAGACTATACCGGAAGCCCCGAAGGGAAATGGACCGAGGATAATTACAAAGCGCTCCTGACAAACGCTTGGTCCTCTTCCGATCCGAATTCCACCCAATATACATTCAGAGTATCTGACGACGGCGACCTCTATTTGGACCTGCAGAAGATCGTCGTGAAGAACGGAACGTACTTGACGGCCTCCGTTCTGAACGCCATTCCGGCGGTCATCGAAAACGGTACGTTCCAAAAGAGTGTCACCGGCGGACTTTTGGTCAATGAGGCTTCGTCCGGC
>CACYHQ010000017.1 GCA_902774245.1 uncultured bacterium | reverse complement strand
CCCATGCCTCCTCCGAAGCCGCCGGGACGCTGGCCTCCGCCGAAGCCGCCGCCCATGCCGCCGCCGGGACGCTGGCCTCCGGGACCACCGGCGCCGCCCTGACGACCGCCGCGACGGTTTCCGCCGGCATTGTCGCCCGCGGCCTGCGCGATCTTTTGGAGTTCGGTCGGGATGTCGATCTGCTGCGGGCATCTTCTGACGCAACGGCGGCATCCGATGCAGGCGCTTGCCTTCACGGCAAGCTTGTTGTAGGCTTCCTTGAACGCGGCCTCGTCCTTCTTTTCGCAGAAGTCGTTCCATGCGGTGAATACCGCGGGAATCTCGATCTTGACGGGGCATTCATTGACGCAGTATCTGCAGGTCGTGCAGGGGACACGGCTCTTGGAGACGCCCAGATACACGTCGCGGGCCTCGGCCAGCACCTTGCGCTCGTCGTCGGTCAGCGGCTTGAAATCCGTGAAGGTCTCGATATTTTCCTTCAGCACTTCCATCGTGGTCATGCCGCTGAGGACCGTGAGCACGTTCGGGAGCGATGCCGCATAACGGAACGCCCAGGAGGCCGGCGTGGCCTTCGGATCGGCTTTCTTGAGGACCTCGACGGCCGCCGGAGTGAGGTTGGCGAGACGGCCGCCCTGGAGCGGTTCCATGATGACGACGGGGATGTCCTTCGATGTCAGGAACTCGTACATGCGCTTGGCGTTGGTCTGATTGTCCCAGTCGATGAAATTGAGCTGGATCTGAACGAAATCCCATTCGTGCGCGTTGACGATGGGTTCGAGAGCTTGCGCGGAATCGTGGAAGGAGAACCCGAGATGCTTGATGACTCCGGCTTCTTTTTGCTTCTTGAAATAATCGTAAAGCTTGAGATTCTCGTAGTTGCGGAAGCTGTTCGCGTTGAAAGCATGCATCAGGTAGAAGTCGAAATAATCGGTCTTGCACGCTTCGAGCTGACCTTTGAACGTGGCCTCCGCCTCGGCTGCGCTGCGGAGAGACCACAATGGGAGTTTGGTGGCGAGCAGGTAGGAATCGCGTTTATATTTCTTCATCGCTTCGCCGATGAACTGCTGGCTTTCGCCGTTGTGGTACGGCTGGGCGGTGTCGAAGTAGTTCAGCCCGGCGGCCATGGCCGTGTCGACGAGCTTCTGCGCCTCTTCACGGTCGATCTTGCCGTTCTTCTGAGGAAGGCGCATCATGCCGTAGCCGAGCAGAGGCACGGTGAGATCGGTCTTTTTATATTTGCGGCGGGTGACCTTCTTCGATTTGGAAGCATCGCCTTCCTTCGCGGGTTCGGACGTCTTCGCATCGGACGGAGCGATACCGGTCTGTGCGGCGAGATGGGACAGGGCGCCGAGCGTGGTGAGCGCGGCCGCGCCCTTCAGAAACTCTCTTCGATTCATATTCTGGACCTCAAATATGATTGGATATTAAGTTCCGGGGCAAACGATGGAAAGGTCATCCCTCGGCAACAGCGGCTTTGCGCTTCACGATGGCCGAACTCACGATCAGCATGCCGATCCACACGGCGAGGATGAGCGCGGTCATGGCGCCGCCGACGGTCGCGATCTCGCGGAGAACCTCAGCGGTGTTGCCGTCGCGGACGCCGGTCAGGAACGGGAACTGGAAGATGATCTCGCCGTGCCAGATGTGCTCGAACGCGAGCAGGGCGCATCCGCCGAAGGAGAGTTTTTCGAGCCAGCCGAGTTTCGTGGCCCAGCTGATGGTGTCCGAGGAGCCGGTGTCTTTCACAGTGCGACGGGCGATTCCGGCTGCGATTGCAGCGGCGAGGGGAGCGGAGAAACAAGCCATTTTGTGTTCCTTTCATGGAAGCGCTGCCTCATCATGAGGCAACTTGGTTCAGGTGTTGCGTGTAGAATCCGTGGCAGGATGCTTCTGCATCCCCTACAGCCGCTTCGTGCGGCCGCGGGTTCTCTTATTTGCTATACTATATCACGTATTATATAAAAATCAAGCCTCTGTTTTTTTGTTTTTTCAACTTTTTTATCTTGAGGATAAGGCGTAAGGGAAAACGCACGGAGTGAGCAACCTGAGGCTGACAGTCCTTTGATCCGGGACATAAAAAGACGGCTCCGATGATGAATCGAAGCCGTCTGCTTGAACTGTGTCAGGATGGAACCCGAGGCGATGCTTCAGGCCCATTCTCCTGCATTATTTCTTGCGGCAGGAGGTATCGTCGGGGCAATCGTTGCCGACCTTGCGATAGTTGCAGTCCGTCCAGCTGCCCCAGGCGGTGGAAGCCGCTTTCTTCGGGGAGTCGCTGTAGGTCGTCTTGGTGACGAGGTTGAACGTGGACGAAGACGGGAGAGTCTGCTGCGGCTTGATGTGTCTGGCATGGCCGTCCAGATAGAGTTCGCCGGCGGTGGTGTGGGAAGAGGTGCGCTTGAGAATGGCGATGTACTGCTGGATGGGGCTTGCGGAACCGGGGCTGTTGGCGCTGGTATCGCTCGTGGAGAACTTCGCGGAGCCGATGTTGTTGCTCGAGGAGGCGTTTTCGCCGATGATGATCAGGTCGGAAGCCGTGAAGACGGACGTGGTCTTGTTGCCGCTGATGTAACCTTTGCCGCCGTCCTTCGTGGCAAGTTTGCCGTTGGGACCGAGCATGTTCGGGATTTTGGGGTGGATCGCTTCCTGAAGGTTGTTGAGGCTGTAGGACTTCTTGTTTCCGCCGGCCGCCGCGGTCTCGCTGGAGGCGTCGGCATCGCAGAAGAAGGAGTTCTTGAACGGGGAATTCTTGTCCGGATCCTGTCCGAGCGCGGAGATCAGGGCTCTTTCCCATGTGCAGCTGGAACCGGTCTGTCCGTCGGTGAGGGCGGGCATGTAGTCGTTGTAGCTGGTGGCATACATTTGGTACGCCTTGGAGAACTGACCGAGGTTGCTGATGCAGGTCGCGGTACTTGCACTTTCACGCGCACTCTGCAGAGCGGGCAGCAGCATGGACGCCAGGATCGCGATGATGCAGATGACGACCAGCAGCTCAATGAGGGTAAACGCCTGTTTGCAATGTTTCATTTTGAGCTTACCTTTCGATTGGTTTTGTTTTGTGTATGTTATGTTTGTATGTTTCGGGAGTCGGGCGCGTTTCCGCGACGGGAAACAGCGCGCATTATATATTATACCGGATTTCTTGTGAAATGCAAATAGCAAATCGCCAAAAAAGCGGAAAAAAATCGTGGTTTTTCGGAAAAAAACGCGGTTGCAATAGGTTTTAAAGAAAAATCCGATGGCAGGAGATCATTTTTTCGCCGGATACGGATCGAACTTGTAACCCTTCTCCTCCTTCATGATGTAGCCGATGCCGGGGAACGGGATATGAGCGCCCAGCACGACGTTGCCTTCCTTGCTCATGGTCTCCAGAAACGCCATGCGGGTCTGGTAGGCCTGTTTCTGGTCGGCATCGAACGAAGCGCAGTATTCGGGATGCGGGACCTGCAGGTCGACTGCGTGCACCACATCACCGACGAAACGGAGCTTGCCCTGACGGTAGTAGCAGTGCCCGGGGGTGTGTCCGACGGCCTTCACGGCATACAGGCCGGGGACGATGGGTTCGCCGAAGTTCAGTGTCTGGATGCGCCCGTTGTAGGCGTCGCGGAACTGGCGGAGGAGTTCGGTCGGTTTCTGCTTGGCGATGATCGGACTCCAGTGCTTCCACTCCTCGTAGGACATGTAGACCTTTGCGTTCGGAAAGACCGCCTTGCCGTCCTTGTCGACGAGGCCGCCGACGTGGTCCGGATGCAGGTGGGTGAGCAGGATGTAGTCGATCCCGGACGGACGGATGTTGATGCTTGCGAGCTTTTTGACGAGCGAGCCATTCGGGGCGAAATTGCCCGCGTCGATGAGGTAGGTCTTGAAGTTGTAGCGCATCACGAAGCAGTTGACGGACGCGGGGTACTCCTTCTCCAGTTTGTCCTTCTTGAGGGAGGACGTCTTGGTATAGTCGCTGAAGAGCGTGCCCTTCATCGTCGTGCTCTTGTCGCGGATGGCGTACACTTTCACGTCGTTGGCGAACGCGAACTCCTTCACGTCCGCGGAATCCGCCGCGAGCGCAGCGGCTCCGGCGCAAAATATAGCGGCGACTGCGGTAAACAATTTCATATCGCACCTCGTGGTTCTGGTCATGCGTGGTAATCGGAAAACATTCTTTCCAACAATATACTATAAAAAATCGAAAAATCAAACCTTGAAAAAAGAGAAAACGCGTCTAAATTAAAGAAATTTCCGTTTTTCGGCTCATTTCGGACCGTTTTTTCTGTTTTTCCTGGATTCGGAGTCTTTTATGTGGGTTGCTCTGCTTCTTCTCGCCGTCGCATACGCGCCGTGCAGCATCGGGTTGTCGTTGCCCGTCAATAAAAAATACCGTCCGTTCATCGCGCTGGGACTGTTCTTTTTCGCAGTCACGGTCCAGTTCGTGATATTCACGGGGATCCTGCCGCGCGTGGCGCTTCTGATTCTCGCGTGGTGTTCCGGTGTGCTTATCTTTTCTACTCCGTTCTTCTTTTTGAGGGACATGGTCCTGCTTGTCATGCACCTTTGGAAAAAGTGCATTCCGAACCAGAAATACAGTATCGCGGTCATCCTGATCCTCTCCGGTTTCCTGGCGGCGTGGGGCGAGTTCAATGCCGTGCGTCCGCCCAAGGTCAAACCTGTTGCGATCACGATTCCCGGCCTGCCGGACGCGTTCGACGGATTCCGCATCGTATACATCACCGACACCCATATCAGCAAGACCAGCCTGCCGAATTACCTCTGGACCGTCGTCTGCCGTGCCAACGCCGTGCATCCCGACCTCATCCTGCTGGGCGGCGACCTGGGCGACCTGGATCCGGACGAGATCAGGCCGAACATGCACCAGCTCGGCGACCTGCACGCGAAATACGGCGTCTACTCCTCGCCCGGCAACCATGAGTATTTCCGCGGCCTTGATGAATGGATCGCGTTCCTCGACTCGGTCGGTATCGAAACGCTGTTCAATCAGCACATCGTGATCGAAAAGGACGGCGCACAGCTTGTCGTCGCCGGCTTGCCGGACGACAACAAAAGCAGCCCATGGCATGCCGAACGTGAGGCTCCCGATTTGGACAAGACGCTGGCGGGTGCTCCCGAAGGCGCTCCGGTCGTCCTGCTGTCGCATCAGCCGCGATTCGCGCGTGACTATGCGAAATACCCCATTTCGCTTCAGCTCTCCGGGCATACGCACGGCGGCATGATCGCCGGACTGCCCGCTTTGCTGGTGAAGATCGCCAACAAGGGATTCGTCTCCGGCAAGTACCAGGTGGGCGACATGACGCTGTACGTGAGCAACGGCGCGGGCCTCTGGAACGGATTTATGTTCCGGCTTGACGTCCCCCCCGAGATCACGGAGATTATTCTGCGGAAGCCCGAGTGAGGCGGCTGAGTCTCCTATGGCAGTGCCTCGCTTCGCAACGGCACACTGCAAGCAGTGCCGTATTGTGCGCGGCTGACGCTCGCGCACGGGAGGACTTAACCGCGATTCATAAGCACGTTCAGCACGCCCAGTCCGGCGATCGCGGCGGTCTCCACGCGGAGTGTCCAGTCCCCGATCCTGAGCGGGGCGGCCCCGGCGGCGAACATCGCGTCCGTTTCGGCGTCCGTGAAGCCTCCCTCCGGCCCGACGAAGAATGCGACGTCGGAGGCCGTGCCGAGTTCGGGGAAGACGCCCGTGCGGTTGGATCCCGTGATCAGTACGCCGCAGGTCTCGCCGGCATGGGCGAGCGCCGCCGCGAACGGCATCGGGGTTGCGACGACGGGGAGGAACGGGTTGCCGGACTGCTTGCATGCTTCGAATAAAAGGTCCATCCAGCGCCCCCCGACGGAGTTTTCGCCCGGCTGAACGACGGAACGTTCGCAGAGAACGGGCACAAGAGCGTACACGCCAAGCTCAACCGCCTGTTTCAGCAGAGAATCGAGCTTCTGTTTCTTGGGCGGGGCGAAGTAGAGGTGCAGACGCCGCACGGGCGGCGACACGGTACGCTTCGATTCCAGGCGCAGCTGATGGTCCGCCTCGATGACGGCCGTTCCGAGCGTGCCGTGTCCGTCCATGACCGTGACCGTTTCGCCGGGCCGCGCCCGGAGAATGCGGAACAGGTGGGCCTCCTCCCTCGAATCAAGGCGGAAAAAGGAGCCGGGTTCGGTCGAGATGAGTTCGTCGAAACGGAACGCATGCATCGGGAAACCGGCTCCTTGCGTAAACGAGGAAAGATGTGGATCAGAAGACGAATTTGCAGTCGCCCAGACGGCGCGCAAACTCGTCGAGGACGCGTTTTTCGTCCTCAATGCCGCCGCGCGCGACGAACGTGGCGCTGAAGCGGACGAAGTGGCCGGCGTCATCCCACGGCACGGAGCTGATGAGCTTGTTGCGGATGAGCCACTGGCTGAACGCCTCGCCGTTTTCGAACTGCGTGCCGTCCGCAGTGGCCTTGGGAGCCTTCACGTAGAGGTAGAAACTGCCGGCGGGAACCTTGGCGTTGAAGCCGAGCTTCTTCAGCGTTTCGACCATGCTGGCGAGGCGGCGGTGGTACTTCTCGCAGATCGCGGGGGTAATGGCGGCCTGATCGTCGAGCGCGGCGATGGCGGCCTTCTGGATCGCGAGGAACTGGCCGCTGTCGGCGTTGTCCTTCACGGTCGCGAACGCCTTCACGGCGAGCGGATTGCCGCAGACCCAGCTGAGGCGCCAGCCGGTCATGTTGAAGCCCTTGGACATGCTGTGAAGCTCCACGCAGCATTCAAACGCGCCGGGGATGGAGAGGATGCTCAGCGGCTTGCCGGTGAAGTTCAGCGGCGCATAGGCTGCGTCGCTCACGATGAGGATATGGTTCTGACGGGCGAACTCGACCGCCTTCGTGAAGAATTCGACGGTGGCGGATGCGCCGGTCGGGTTGTTCGGATAGTTCAGGTAGAGCAGTTTGGCGCGTTTGCGCTGGTCTTCCGTGAGGGACTCCAGGTCGGGCAGGAAGCCGTTTTCTTCGAGGAGCGGGAGCTTGACGACCTCGCCGCCGAGGTATTCGGTCCAGGTGCCGAGCACGCCGTAGCCGGGGACGGTCAGGACGGCGATGTCGCCGGGATTGATGAAGCAGGACGGGAGAAGCGTGAGGGCGGATTTGCTGCCGATGGCGTGGACGATCTGCGTGTCGGGATCGAGCTCGACGCCGTACAGCGCCTTCATGTAGCGGGCAGCGGCCGCCTTGAAGTCGGCGCAGCCGTTGTCCGCGTAGGTGCGGTTCTCCCATTTCGCGGCTTCTTCCGCGAGGCGGGCGACCACGGACGGGAACGCCATATCGTCAGGTTCACCCACGCCCATGTCGATCAGCTCGACGCCGGGATTCTCCGCGGCTGCGGCGCGTTTGGCGCGTTTGATCTTCTCGAACTTGTAGATCTTGGTGTCTTTGCCGAAGTTGGAACCGCCGATCCTGGCGGCGAAATTCTGCTGGAGGAAGTTTTCCTGAGACATGGCGTAAGAAATCCTTTCTGGTTCTGAAAATAAGCAAACAATAATATAGCACGCGCAGAAGGAAATGCAAACGCAAAACGATCCGATCCGCTCAAACGGGGGGACTGCCGCGGAACACACGGCGGCCAGGCCGGGGCCGCCCGTCAGCTCTTCGGCGTGATGCGGCCCTTGTCGATCATTTCCTGGAACGCGAATGCGAGGGAGGTCTTCGTGACGGGTTTCAGGAGGATGCCGTCGAACACGGACATGTCGAAGTTGTTCTGATTTTCGACGTCCGCGGTTACGGCCATGATGACGGTCTTGTCGCCGTTCGGTGTGTTCCTGATATTCCGCGCGAGTTCTTCGCCGGACATGCCGGGCATCCACATGTCGGTCAGCACCAGGTCGGGCTTGGCGTCCGGCAGTTTCGACAGCGCATCGGCTCCGGAGTTCGCCTGAACAATGTTGAGGTGGAATCCCTTCAGCATGGCGCCGAGGACCTTCAGGTTGATCGGCACGTCGTCGACGATGAGGGCGTTATAGCCGCCTAGATCGACTTCCGGCGTGGGCTTCTGCGGCGTTGCCGTTCCGCTGAATGCATTTGCCGGGATCTGCTGTTCCACGGCGGACGCCTCGCCGTTCTTTCCGGCGTTGCGTTCCTCCTCGGTCGGCAAAATATACGGGATGCTCTCGAATACGATGGTGAAGACGCTGCCTTTCCCGACATCGCTGTCCAGATCAATCCGACCGCCCATGGCCTTGATGTAGCGGTCGCAGATGGCGAGGCCGAGCCCGGATCCCTTATAGACGTGCGTGTCGCGGACAGCGTCCTGCTGGACGAACGGCTCGAATATCTTGTCCTTCTTGTCGGGAGCGATACCGATGCCGGAGTCGCGGATTGCGATGGCGAGGCGGCATTTACCTTGTTCCAGTATCTTGCAGCTGACTTTGATGCCGACGTAGCCGCGGTCGGTGAATTTGAACGCGTTGCCGAGGAGGTTCACCAGGACCTGACGCAGGCGCATGCGGTCGAGCACCACGTACGGGAGTTCGTCCGGGACCACCAGCGGCTGCGCGAGCTGCTTCTTCTCGGCGAGCGACTTGAACATGCTGACCATGTCGGTGACGATCCTGCGGACATCAGTCTTTTCATTCTGGAGTTCGACCTGCTCGGTTTCGAGCTTGCAGGTGTCGAGGATGTTGCTGATGAGGTCGAGCAGGGTATGGCCGGCCACGGAGATGGACTTGAGATATTCGAGCTGGCTTTCACGCGGCAGCGCGCTGTTCTGGAGGAGTTCGCAGAATCCGATCACGGCGTTCAGCGGCGTGCGGAGTTCGTGGCTCATGGACGCGAGGAAGAGGCTCTTGGCTTTGCTGGCGTCCTTCGCCTCGCGGAACGCGGCTTCAAGTTTGCGCTGGTTTTCGTTCTCCGCGGTCACGTCGAACCACGCAAGCAGAATGTTCGCGAGTTCGCCGCCGATCATGATCGGGTAGGCGTTGACCATGTAGTCCTTGCCGTTGAACGTCAGCGCCTTCACGTGCGGCTTGAAGTCGCTCAGGACGCCGCGGACCGGGCAGTCCTCCGGCGGCGTCTTCGCCTTGCAGAAGGCGGTGTGGCAGAGATTGTCGTGAAGCGCGTCCGGGAATCCGAGCAGGTCTTTCTGCGCCGCGGAATTGCGCTGGATCAGGTTCCGGTTGCGGTCCAGCAGGATGAGCGGCAGCGGCAGGTTCTCCATGATGAGCTGCTTCTCGTATTCGCCGCGTTCGAGCCTGGTGTGGATGAAACGGTATTCGAGCATGGCTTCCACGACGTGCGCCGTACCCTGGAGGAATTGCAGATAGAGGTCGGAGAACTCGTATTTCGCCTTCTGGTGGACGGATGCGATATGTCCCCAGAGTTTGCCGTCGATAAAGATCGGCGAGAAGCACATGCTGACTTTTTTCGGGCGTTTGCTTGCTGCCTGTTCGGCGGAATCCGGCTTCGTGAAAAGCGAGGCGGAGAAATCGTTGATCACCACCGGTATGTGGTTTTCCAGCTTGGACATCAGCTTGTCGTCTTTCTGCGCCGGGAACGGGATGAACTTCCTGTCGTCGTCGACCGTTATGCTGTCGGATGCTTCGCTGACGAAAAGCTCCATGCCCATGGCCTCATAATTGTATCGCATGATGCAGCAGAAATCCGCCTTCAGATGCTCCTTCACGCTGCGGACGATGAACAACAGCACATCGTTTGTCATGTCGACGGCAGTGGCGTCGGCGGAGAGCATTTTCAGGGAGGCGGCGAAAAGATCGTTCATTTTTTCCTGGTTGGCGAGTCCGGCTTTCAGTTCGTTCTGCGCCTGCAGAAGATCCTCGATGTCGTGCGAGATCCAGAATGCCGTGTCGCGTCCGAAGATCTCCTTGTTCTCGAAAATCGCCATTTCCACGGAGCGGTGCCGGCTGCCCGTAGCCATTTGGAATTTCTGCGTCTCGCCGGTGGCGAAGACCTCCTCCCATGCATGACGGAACGTCTCGTCCGTATATTCCGGGAGCTCGTTCACGGGGAATCGCACAAGGCCGCTGTCTTCGCCGAACTTGCCTACGTGGATGAAATGTGCGAGGCCGTTGCGGCTTCCGATGACGATGCGGCTCGGAATCTGTTTGAATATGGCTCGGAGAAGTTTCAGCAGACGGCGCCGGTAGTGATCCCATACTGCGATGTAGCAGAGAAGCGCCATGACCAGGACAACCGAGAAGGTTACGGCGACCAGTGCGCGGGCATTTTCCCGGCGGAACATCGATTGGTTATCCATGCTGATCATCAAATTCTCCGCGTTGGCGTGACGGCTGATGCCGAACCGCTGGAAACTGCTGGCGGTGATGATCTTCTTTGCTTCGATTGTTTCCCACTGGTCATCCGCGGATTCTCCGTCCACTACGCAGAGGTCAAGCAGTTTGATCAGCTTGGCGACCGCCGTCGTGGACTGGCATACGGTACCGCCGGCGACGTGAAACGCGAACATCGAATCATGGACTGTAAAAACCGGAACGTCCGGATTGAGGCAAAGGCGCTGCAGGAAGAACGACAGGGACGCCAGATTCACGGCGTTAAGGCCGTACCACGAGTGGAACAGGACCACGGAATCCTTGCCGCTTTGGGAAACGCGACGGATCATTTCAGGCGTATCCACCGTATTGTTGTCTATGATCATGCACTCCGTTCCGGGATGCGATTCACGCAGCGCATATTGAACGTCAGCGATAAAATGCTTCCCCGTTTCCGTGCGTCCGGCAAGCGGGATGATGCGTTTCGTACCGGGGAAGACCTGGAATATCAGGTCAATCGATTTGTCCACCGGATTGTCCAGAAACACGCCGCCGATATTGTTGCGTCCCGCAAACTCGGTTTCCAGCGGCTTGCGTTCCGTGAAGAGTAGCAGGGCCGTTTCTTGCGGGATCAGATCGGCGTTCCTGGAGAGAAGCGGCAGAATTTCCTGACCGATGCCGATCACGGCCGCCACGTCGCCGCCGTCAAACAGCGGCTTCAGGCTTTCGAACTGTTTTTGAAGCTCCTCCTGCGAGGCGTTCAGCATGTCGAATTCCTTCTGCATCACCACAAAGGAACCTTCCAGCTCCGCCACATGCTTCGAGATCGCGTTGGAAACATATACATGCTCCGCATAGGAGGAGGTGAACGGGAAAAGCATCAGGACGCAGCGGGAGTGTTCATCGATAGCATATTCGGTCTCTCCCGGTTTTTCTTCGGTTTGCCCGGCAGTGCTTTCAATCGAAGCGCCTTCTTCAGAGGCCTCTTCTACATTTCCTGTCTCCTCCGTCTCCGCTTCGGCGTCTTCATCCACGTCCTGCGCAAAGGTTGGCGCGGCAAACAGGATCATGGCAAGGAAAAGGAGCAGAGCCAGTCCCCGCCGGAACACGGGAACCGCTTTATAGAGAGAAGATTGTATGGTATCAGATGAACGTTTTTGCATGGTTTGTGAACATAGAAGAGTTGTCTTATCTTCTTTTTTGGAAAGTAATGTACATCTTTGTTTCTCATTTTTCAACATCGTTTCGGCTGTTTTTTTCTGTTTTTTTGAGTATGAACCGTTCGGAATCGTTTGAAATAACGTTGACGGACCATATTTGCGTCCGGCTGCGACATGCTTTTTCCGAAAAAAAAAACGATTATCTTTCGCTTTCCGGTTGAAGTTCCGGCGTTCCGGCTGTATCTTATTAGGTTTAAGGTTTTTCGCGCCCGTATGGCGGGTGATTCTTTGTCGCAAGGAATCTTTTTCATGGACCAGCAGGACACGCTTCAGACACAGGCGACTGAGATGTCGCGGACCGGAGTTCAGACTCCGGAGGCTTCCGCGCGTCCGCGTTCCGGACTCGGACGCGCCGGACGGATCATGCTCGTGTTCGCGTTTCTGATTCCGTTCGTATGGCTGGGGGTGCTCCGCATCTGCGTGATGAAGACCGGCGAGAATTCGCAGGACGCCCTGTACCACGCGATGATGGCGAAGCTCGGGCCGAAGGTATATGCCGCGAAGGTTTTCCCATGGACGCAGATGTCCGTATGGAAGGACCATTTCGCGGACAAGGAGCTGCTGTACCACGCCGGACTGAACGTCATCTTCAAGATTGAAAAGGCGTTCGGTGCGGCACTGAATCCGCCGTTCCATGTTGCCGCGCTGTTCTACTCCGCCCTCGCGATCCTGGGATGTGTTTTTGCGGCCCGGCGGCTCGGGGTGCGTCCGCTTTACCTGCTGCTCGGTGCGCCGCTTTTCTCGGTCATCGTGCCGAACTACACGTTCCGTCTTTCCGTGCTGCGTCCGCACATCCTTTCCATCGCGTTTCTCACGTTCACGACCGGACTGCTGGCGAAAGGCTCGTTCCGGTTCCGTCTGGCGGTGGTCGGCGTGCTGTCGTTCTGCTTCGCGTGGAGTTATTCGAATCCGCACTTCATCGTGATCATCCCGCTGATCTTCGCTCTGGCGCATCTGAAAAACGGCGGCTGGCGCGAGCTCTGGCTTCCGGTGCTGTCGTTCGGCGGCGTCCTGCTCGGCCTCGCGCTGCATCCGCAGTTCCCGAATTCGTTTGTCATCTGGAAAGTCCAGTCGTGGGACGCCCTGATCACGCCCATGATGGCGGGCGTACGCCTTTCGAAGCCCACCGAAATGCTGTCGCCGCACTTCGGGTTCAACCGGACCGTTTTTCCGCTCTACATCATGGCCTGGTGCATCCTGATGATGTTTGTCCGTCTGGTCGAACGCAGAGGTCTGTGGAAGACCGACCCGAACGTCCTCGCGGTCACGATCCTCGCGGGCGGGTTCACAGCCGGTATCTTCGTGGCGGTGCGTACCGTGGAGTATGCCGGGCCGTTCGTGGCGATCGCCTTCCTGCTCCTGCTGGAACACATGACGCGCGAAGGGATCCATCTGCCGCTGAGCAAGTTCAAATGGGGTATTCCGGTCCTGCTGGCCGTGCTGTCGGTCGGCCTGGGTATCTATTCTTCGCGCCTCTTCGCCAAGGAATGTCCGCAGGTGCTGGTCAACCCGTTGCCGAAGATGACCGCGTTCCTGAAGGAACACGTGCCCGAAGGCCGTCCGGTCGTCAATCTGGACTGGAGCGATTTCCCGGCGCTCTTCTACAATGACCCCGGCCATTTGTGGCAGTGGGGCATGGACCCGATGTTCTCTTATTCGAACGATCCGCGCCGCACGCTGCTGCTGACCTCGACTACGCCGGGTCTCGGCGGCGATCCGTACCCGGAGGACGTCTACAAGGCGTTCGGTTCGAAGTACGCCGTGCTTCTTTGGCCGCGCATTGCCCAGGCGTCCTATCTTTATGACCACGGCTGGAAGATCGTCCAGTCGTACCTCGAACCCGGCGAGGAGGAAGGCTGGATCTTTGCGCTCGACGAACGCCTTCTCTATCCGCAGCCGGGCACTTTCCAGAAACGCCAGAAGGAGTCGCCCGACTCGGTCACGAACTGAACACTATCACACAATCAACATACCACATGAGCAGGGGAGTCCGCCGAGGCGGGCTGAGAGGAAGCCGTAGGGCTTCGACCCGTATGCGCCGGACACGGCGCATGAGACCTGATCCGGATCATGCCGGCGAAGGGATTTGCCGATGGATGCTTTCCTGCTCAACAACGACAAGGAGTCACGCATGAAAGCAGACAAGACCCAGATGGACGCCGCGAAACAGGGCGTCGTAACACCCGAAATGGCGGCCGTAGCCGCCTCGGAATATCTCTCGCCGGAGTTCATCCGCGACGGCGTCGCCGCCGGCACGATCGTGATCCCCGCGAACGTGAACCACACCAGCCTGAAGCCGATGGGCATCGGCCGCGCCCTGCGCACCAAGATCAATTCCAATATCGGCAACTCCCAGACGTCCAGCTGCCCGAAAAACGAGTTCGAGAAGCTCGAGACCTCCCTTAAATACGGCGCGGACACCATCATGGACCTCAGCACGCGCGGCGACCTGGCGCTTTTCCGCAAGGAGCTCATCAGGCTGTCCCCGATCCCCGTCGGCACCGTGCCGGTCTACGAGATCGCCGCACGGGCGGGCGCGGGCAAGTTCGACCGCGACACCATCCTTGAGGTCGTCGAGGACCAGGCGAAACAGGGCGTCGACTACATGACCATCCACGCCGGACTTCTCGCGAAGCACATCCCCGCCGCGCTGAAACGCAAGCTCGGCATCGTGAGCCGCGGCGGCGCGCTCATCGCAGCCTGGATCGGCGACCACAAGATGGAGAACCCGTTCTACGAGGCGTTCGACGATATTCTGAAAATCTGCCGTGACTACGAGGTGACGCTCTCCCTCGGCGACGGACTCCGCCCCGGCTGCATCGCGGACGCTTCCGACGAGGCGCAGTTCGGCGAGCTCGACGTGATCGGCGAGCTGGTCCGGCGCTGCCGCGCGGCGAACGTCCAGGCGATGGTCGAAGGTCCCGGCCATGTGCCGTTCAACCAGATCGAGATGAATATGAAGCGCGAACAGAAAGTGTGCGGCGACGCGCCGTTCTACATCCTCGGCCCGGTCGTCACCGACTGCGCGCCCGGCTACGACCACATGGTCGCCGCGATGGGCGGCCTCGCGGGCGCGTTCTGGGGCGCGGCCATGCTCTGCTACGTGACCCCGAAGGAACACCTCGGACTCCCGGACACCGAGGACGTGCGCCGCGGCGTCGTGGCGTTCAAAATCGCCGCCCATGCCGCCGACGTCGCGCTCGGCAGACCCCACGCGCAGGACCGCGACGACGCCATTTCCGATGCCCGCGCGGACTTCGACTGGGAACGCCAGTTCGGATTCGCGCTCGACCCGGACCGCGCCCGCGAATACCGCCGCGCCGCGCTTCAGGAAAGCCATTGTGCCGAGGACGCCGCGTCCGGCAAATACTGCACGATGTGCGGCCCGGACTTCTGCTCCGTCCGGCTCTCGAACAAGCTCAAAGGCATGAAGGAATGAGGTGGTTGCGATGCTGATACGCTGTTTTTCACGCGTCCGGGAGAAACACCCGCTCGTCGAATGCTTCGCGAACGTCGTCACCACCAACGGCTGCGCGAACATGCTGCTTGCCGCCGGAGCCTCGCCCGTCATGGCCGACGATCCGGTCGGCGCGGTCGAGTTCACTGAGGTAGCCGACGCGCTCTCCATCAACATCGGCACGTTCACGCCGACCTTCCGCGACGCCATCCGCGGCGCGCAGGAAGTCGCGCTCCGTCGCGGCATCCCGATCCTGCTCGACCCGGTCGGCACGGGGTGCGCGCCGTCCCGCGATGAACTCTCGCATGAAATCCTGAAACGCGGCGTCGATGTTGTGCGCTGCAACCGATCCGAGGCAAATGCTCTGCTCGGGCTGAAAAGCGCCACGCGCGGCGTCGACGCTTCGGCGGACGACGCGATTACGGAGGATACGCTCGACCGCGCCGTGGAGGATGTCCGTGCGCTCGCCGCCAAGTACAACTGCGTGTTTGCCGTGACCGGCGCGATCGACCTCGTCGGCGGCACGGACGGACGCGTCGCGGTCATCCGCGGCGGCCACGAGCTCATGACGAAGGTCACGGGGTCCGGCTGCATGCTGTCCGCCCTGGCTGCGGCATACGCCGGAGCCGAACCGAAATTCCAGTTCGAGGCGGTCGCCGCCGCGCTTGCCGCCTACGGCATCTGCGGCGAAATCGCCTACGAATCCCTGAAGCCGGGCGAAGGATGCGGCACGTTCGCGGTACGCCTCCTTGACGCCGTCGGCAACCTCGATGTGACCGCGCTCCATGAAAGGCTCGATTATGAAGTCCGTCAGGCCTGATTACCTCAAACTCTACGCCATCACCGACGACGGCCCGAACCTGGTCGAACGCGTCCGCCTCGCGCTCGAGGGAGGCGCGACCTGCATTCAGCACCGCGCGAAAGGCGCGTCCTTCGAGGCCGCCAAGGCCGATGCCCTCGCGATCCAGGCGCTCTGCCGCGAGTTCAATGTGCCGTTCATCGTGAACGATTCGCTCGAGCTCGCGCTGGCGATCGGCGCGGACGGCCTGCACGTCGGTCAGAGCGACACCGCCGCCCGCGAAGCCCGGCGCGCGCTCGGTTCCGATGCGATCCTGGGTGTTTCCGCGGCCACCGTGGCGGAAGCGCTCAAGGCCGAACAGGACGGCGCGGATTACATCGGCGTCGGGGCTGTCTTCCCGACCTCGACCAAGCTCGATGCGACGTGCGTGACGCATACCGCGCTCCGGGGCATCTGCGGCGCGGTGGACATCCCCGCGGTCGCCATCGGCGGCATCCACGCGGGTAATCTGCTCCAGCTCGAACACAGCGGCATCGCGGGCGTCTCGGTCGTGTCCGCCGTCTTCGGCGCGCCGGACGTGAAGGCGGCGGCGCGCGAACTCAAATCGCTCGTGGACCGCGCGGCTTTCACGCTCCCGGACGAGACCGGCATGATCCTCGATTTCGACGGCACCGTGCTCGACTCCATGCAGGTCTGGCTCGGCCTCGCGCAGGATTTCCTTCGCGCGAACGGCGCAGAACCGAAATCCGACTTGGACGACAAGCTCGCGAACTGCGCCGACCTGGTCGCCGGCGCTGCGTATCTTCAGCAGGAATACGGATTGAAGATTACGCCCGAGGAGACGATGAATGGCCTGCTCGATTTGCTGAACACGCGTTATCTGGCTTGCAAGCTCAAACCCGGCGCGGAGGAATTCCTGCGCGAGGCCGCACGGCGCGGATACAGCATGGTCATCGGCACCGCCAGCGACCGCAAGGCCGTCGAAGCCGTCCTTGCGAAGCACGGCATGCTCGATCTCTTCCTCGACATCATCACCACCGGGGAGACCGGCCTCGATAAGAAGGATCCGGCTTTCTACTGGATCGCGCTCGAACGCCTCGGCACGCGCAGGCGCGACACCTGGCTCTTCGACGATGCGCCGTTCTGCATCGAAACCGCGCATTCGTGCGGACTCCGTACGGCAGGCGTGCCGGACTTGTTCTTCTCCGGGGCGGAGTTTACCTGTGCCGACCGCGTGTTGAAACGCCTCGACGAGTGGTTCCGCGCATGAAAATCGTGCTGAGCATAGCGGCGTCCGATCCGAGCGGCGGAGCCGGGATCCAGGCGGATCTGCGCGCCGTCACCGCCCACGGCCTGTACGGGATGGCGGTGCCGACCGCGCTCACCGTGCAGAACACTCTGGGCGTGACCGGGGTGCTGGTGCTTGAGCCGGAGTTTCTGGCTCGGCAGCTCGCAGCCGTGCTGTCCGACATCCGCCCGGACGCCGTGAAAATCGGCGCGATGCCCGGCGCGGAACATGCCCGCGTGACCGCTGAACTCCTGCGGAAATTCAACGCGGCGAACGTCGTGTTCGATCCCGTCCTCGCGTCCACCAGCGGCGCTGCGCTCGGCACGGTCGAAGCCGTCGAACACCTCGCCCCGTGCGTGTCGCTCCTCACGCCGAACCTGCCGGAAGCCGCAAAGCTCCTCGGTCGCGATCCGGCGGAACTCGCCGCGCCGGACAGGATCGAATCCGACGCAGCTGAGCTTGTGAAACTGTTCCGCACCGCCGTCCTGCTGAAGGGCGGACACCGCTCCGACGGTTCGTTCGACGATTATTTCCAGCCGGTCGAAGGCGAAGGCGTGTGGCTTCCGACCCGCGTCGCGCCGCCGTGCGGCAATCATGGCACGGGCTGCCTGCTCTCCAGCTCCATCGCGTGCGGTCTGGCCTCCGGCCTGCCCATGCTCGAAAGCATCCGGCGCGCCAAGGAACGCCTCTCCGACGCCCTGGCGCGCGGGCTTTCGCTCGGACATGGCAACAGCCCCGTCGATTTCCGCTGATCCCCTGAAAACGCCCCGCAACGAAAGGAAATGCAAATGCAGGAACACGACGAAAAGACCCCGTCTGAACCGGGTCTCGACATCTCCGAGTACATCCCGGGGCACGACCTGTCCGAGCGGGAGACCGACGAACCGCGGCTGAACGAGGCGCAGCGGAACGAGATGCGCAGACGCCGGAAACTCCGCCGGAATATCATCAAGGGAGTCCTGGTCCTGATTCTGGCGGCCCTGCTGCTGTCGGTCGGGCTCGAACTTCACCGGGATATGCCGGTCCTCGTCCAGTACATCTTTTTCTACTTCCTCTTCGAGACGATGTTCACCGAGGACTGGACTCTTCTCATCACGGCGGGCGTGATGCTGCTGTGTTTCGGGCTGGTGATGGCGCTGATCCTGCCGTGGAAAGCCTTCGTCTACCTGACGTGCGTCGCGCTGGTCCTCTTCGTCCGGCACGAGGAAAAACTCTGGCTTCGTGCCCTGAACATCCTCGTGCTCGGCGCGTGGGTGCTGTTCTCGATCCTGGTCGCCCTGACGGCGTAGCGATTGCTTATTTTTTTATATTATAACCGGAATTCCTCTTGATTTTTGAGGATTGCCGTAATATATTATCATCAAATTTATCTCTCAATCCGGACAACAACTGCTTCCGAGGTAGCCATGAAACATCGTACCGTCACGTTTGTCCCGGTGTGCGCCGCGATTGCGGCGGGGATCCTGTTTGCCGCATGCGGTTCGCCCCCGGAGGATTCCGCCCCGAGGGGGAGCACGGAGACGAAAACGGACATCGTATCGCTCCGCGCGGCCGCCGAACGCGGTGACGCCGACGCCCAGTACAGGCTTGGCGAGTGCTATTGCATCGGAGACGGCGTGCGGCAGGACGTATCCGAGATGGCGGCATGGTACCGGAAGGCGGCGGAACAGGGGCACGCGGAAGCGCAGTATGAACTCGGATTGTCCTACGCCCGAGGCGAAGGCGTGCCGCAGGACAACGCAGAGGCGGTCAAATGGTACGATCTCGCCGCCGCGCAGGGGGTTGCCCGCGCGCAGAACAATCTCGGGGTATGCTTTGAATACGGCGAGGGCGTGCCGCAGGATGCCGCCGAAGCGGTCAAATGGTACCGTTTCGCCGCCGGACAGCAACTGGACGTGGCGCAGCGGAATCTGGGGCACTGCTATTCCCGTGGGATCGGCGTGGAAAAGGACTTCGCGGAAGCCGTGAAGTGGTTCCGGCTGGCTGCGGCGCAGGGGTACGCTTCCGCGCAGTCCGATCTCGGAGCCTGCTATTATTCCGGACAAGGCGTGCCGGAGGACAAGGCGGAGGCGGTCCGCTGGCTTCGCAAGGCCGCCGAACAGGACGATGAGAGGGCGCAATCCCTGCTCGGCATGTGCTGCTACATGGGCGAAGGGACCGCTCAGGACTATAACGAGGCGTTTCAATGGTTCCGCAAGGCCGCCGAACAGGGACGTGCGGATGCGCAATTTCTGCTCGGCATGTGCTACTGCAAGGGGGAGGGAACTGCTCAGGACTATGACAAGGCGTTTCAATGGTTCCGCAAGGCCGCCGAACAGGGCGACGCGGAAGCTCAGTTCAACCTCGGCATCTGCTATTACAACGGCAGGGGCGTGAAGAAAGACACGGCGGAAGCCGTAAAGTGCTTCCGCAAGGCGGCGAAGAACGGCAATTCCGAGGCGAAAGCCATGCTCGACGTGCTGGACAGCCCCGTCCCTCAGCCGTGACGCTGTTCCCGCGCAATTGATGCGGAACAATCCCTGCTCAAAACAAGCGCAACCATAAAAAAAGCCCTCCCGATAAGGGGAGGACTTGATGCGAATCCTGAAAAGGAATGCTTATTCCGAACGGGCGGCGGACCGCCCATCCGGTCAGCGCAAGTGAAAACTCACTCGGCCTTGGCTTCTTCGGCCTTGGGGGCTTCTTCCTTCTTCGCTTTGGCCTTGACGGGCTCGTTAAGGAGCTGGATCAGGCACATGGGAGCGGAGTCGCCTCTGCGGGCCGGCATGTGGATGATACGGGTGTATCCGCCCTGACGGTCGGCGAAGCGGGGTCCGAGTTCGTCGAAGAGCTTCGCGAGGACGAGCTTCTTGGTCTGGGCGAATTCGGACGGGGTGTTGATTTTCAGCTTGGCGTAAGCGAGACGGCGCTTGTGGTCGCCGCCGGCCTTGGCCATGGTGATGAGACGTTCCACGAAGCGGCGGAGTTCCTTCGCGCGGATCGTGGTGGTCTGGATGGATTCGTGTTCGATCAGGCTGCATGCGAGGTTGACAAGCATGGCCTTGCGGTGGCCGCAGTTGCGGTTGAGTTTGGCAGTATGTACGAGGTGACGCATGATATTATTCTCCCGCTTTGTTCTTCACGGCCTTGGCGCGTTCGGCCTCGGCGAGAATGGCGGTTTCGAGTTCTTCGGAGAGAGTCATTCCGAGGGAGAGGTTCAACGTGGCAAGCTTTTCCTTGATCTCGTCGAGGGATTTCTTGCCGAAGTTGCGGTACTTGAGCATCTTGGATTCCGTCTTGAGGCAGAGTTCGCCGAGGAGCTTGATGTCCGCATTGTTGAGGCAGTTCTGGGCGCGCACGCTCAGCTCGAGGACGTCGACGTCCTGCGTGAGGAGCTTGAAGCGCTTCATGTCCTCTTCGGAGATCGGATTGTAGATGTCGGAGTCGGTGGCGTGGCTGCCGAGGAACGGGCGGAGATGGTCCTTGAGGATCCTCGCGGCCTTTTCCAGGGCGTCGTTCGGGGTCACGCGACCGTCCGTGTGGATCTCGATCGTGAGGCTGTCCATTTCGGTCTCTTCGCCGACGCGGGTGGCGCTGACCTGATATCGGACATAGGTGATCGGGCTGAAGAGGCAGTCGATCGCGATGGTTCCGAGCGGATGATCGGGACGTTTGTTGCGTTCGGCGGGCTGCCAGCCGCGGCCTTTGGCAACCTCGAGTTCGCAGTGGAACGGGAAATCCTTGTCAAGCGTGCAGATGAGCTGGTCGGGGTTGAGGACCTCGACGGTGCCTTCCGTGATGATGTCGGCGGCGGTGACCGGGCCGGCTTTCTTCTTGCGGATTTCGAGGACCTTGACCTGATCGGAGTTCAGATTGAGTTTGACCTTCTTCAGGTTGAGGATGATCTCGGTGACGTCTTCGATCACGTGCGGAAGCGTGGAGAACTCGTGCGTGGTGCCGTCGAAACGGACCGCGGAGATCGCCGCGCCCTCGAGGGAGGAGAGAAGCACCCGGCGGAGGGCGTTGCCGATGGTGTGACCGAATCCGCTCTGGAACGGAGCGGCGGTGAACTTGGCATAGGTGTTCGAAGCGGTCTCTTCGTCCACGACGATTCCATGCGGCATCGGGAATGTGAGTACAGAAGCCATATTGAAGTACCTCCGGTATGTAATGTTGACTGGGTTATCGGTTCGGGGTTAAACTGGGCGGCCGGAAATCCGGCCCGGACAGAATAACGGAAGAACCGTCAGTTGCGGCGGCGCTTCGGGGGACGGCAGCCGTTGTGGGGAACCGGGGTGATGTCCTTGATGCAGCTGACTTCCATGCCGGTGGAGGCGATGCCTCGGACGGCGGATTCGCGGCCGGCGCCCGGTCCCTTGATGCGGACTTCGACGTCCTTCATGCCGAAGGCCTGCGCCTTCTTGGCGGCGTCGGCGGCAACGACCTGGGCGGCGTACGCGGTGCTCTTGCGGGAGCCCTTGAAGCCGTTCTTGCCGGAGGAGGACCACGCGATCACGTTGCCGTGAAGGTCCGTGAACGCCACTTTCGTGTTGTTGAACGTGGCATGGATGAAAGCGATGCCGTTGGGGATGTAACGGCCGGTTTTCTTGCGCTTGTTGTCGACCTGGGCAGCGTCGGCGGCCGGAGCTTCGGCTTCGGCAGCAGCCTGAGTCGCGGCCGCAGTTTCTTTGATTTCGTCAGACATAATAGATCGATGACCTTTTCGTTGATTCGTTTGCTGATCTCACGCGGATCACTTCTTGGCGGCTTTGCCTGCGGCGGCTTCGGCGGCCGCAGCCTTGTCGGAGGCGGCGGTGCGGCGCTGCGTTTTGTCGCGGATGGCGCCGACGGTAACGCGTTTGCCTTTGCGGGTACGGGCGTTGGTGCGCGTACGCTGGCCGCGGGTCGGGAGACCTTTCTTGTGGCGGAGGCCACGGTAGCATCCGATCGCCTGGAGGCGGCGGACGTTGATCATGATCTCACGGCGGAGGTCGCCTTCCACCGTGTAGTCGTTCTGAAGCAGAGTGGTGATCGCCGAAATGTTTTCGTCGGAAAGCTGGCTGGCTTTCAGGTTGGGGTCGATGTTCGCCTTGACGATGATCTCTTCCGCGATCGCGGGACCGATACCGTAAATGGCCTGAAGCGCATATTTCACGCGCTTGTTCATCGGGATGTCTACACCTAAAATTCTGGGCATGGTTCGTTGTCTCCGGGCTTAGCCTTGTTTCTGTTTGTGGCGGGGGTTGCGGGAGCAGACCACGCGGACCACGCCTTTGCGCTTGATGATCTGGCAGTTTTCACATCTGCGCTTGATGGACGAAGTGACTTTCATTTTCGTACTCCGATTTATCTTGTATTGTTCGAGTCCATGACAATACGACCCGGGGATCATGCTCCGGTCTGAACTGTCATACGTGCGGTTTGTGCTATGGAATGCGCGGCAATCACCACAATTTGCCGCGATACACAAATGAGCTAATACTATACACCCCGCCTCCATCTTTTTCAAACCATCTCACCTTTTTTTCGCTTTTTTTTCTGAAAATCTTTGTTAGAATCGAAACAATTTGGAAACCTTACCTTGTTTTGCCGTGCCGCAGCAACATAACCGCGGCCGTCATAGCCCGTGATGTTCGTTAAGATCGAAATACAAAGCGACCGGAACCCAAATATAGATAGGAATGGCAAGCACGTCCACGGCAACCGCGGGCGGAAGGGCAAGGATCCGGAAGCACCAGCCGAACGGTCCCGCCTTCTGTTCTCCGGTTTTCTGATGCATGGCTTCTTCGTCGAACGGATTGAGCTCGGATCCGTTAACCCCGAAGTATCTGCAAGCGATCATCGTGTAACGATTGCCGTCCTGCGCGCACGGGAATACCAAATACTCTGTTGGTAGATTCCGAAGGGCGTCCCTGGGCTGGACCATCAGGACGCAATACGGTTCTGAGAAGGCGGAAATGTCTTCGGGGCGGATTCGCATGCGAAGCGTTTCCCCGTTGACGATCGACCGGCTGTCCGCGGGCGGAATTGTTTCGTCGTCAACATGTTCCGCCAAGTTATACAGAAAAAAGGGTTTCCCCATCATGCTGGAAACATGCATGTTAACCGGCTTGGTGCCGGTGTCCGGCTTCACCTCAAGATAAAACCGGACCAGATTCTCATGGAGCGGTTCCAGCGGGAAATGTTTTTCGTAAGTACGGGACGTGGTCCATGCGGGCTGCGAGTGGAACAAAGCGATGTTGCCGTAAAACGGCAGATAGTTATAGGCCGTCTTCAGTTCGCCGGTCGCGATGACCTCGCTTTTGTCCGGGGACAGTTCCCATTCATACCCGGTGCGCGATACCGTGGTGGTCCCGACATGCCTCAGCGTTTCCGCCGTGAAGCACCCGGTGCAGAACAGCATCAGGATGCAGACAGCCACGAGCGGCAGGAGAGGCCGCAGCAAACGGTTTGAGAAAAGGGAGTCTTTCATTTTCGTTCTCATTGGACAGCAGCGGCGCACCAGATGACACAGGACGAGAGCAGAAGGATCACCGCCAGCGTCGTAAAAATCACCATCATGGCTCTCCGTGTGATGTCGGAGAGGACCGCACGGACCGGATGCTCCTGTTTTACGAGGACCCCCGGTTTGTTCGGGTAGTTTCGTTTGAATATCTTGTCAACTCGTATCAGCTGGATCCAGGAGGCAAGAAACAGCAAAGCCCAGGAGATGTCAATGACGTTTACCCAGAAAAAGGAGGTGTTGCTTGTGTTGTGTTCGAGCGAGAGGAACCAGAAAATGAGCGCAAGACTTAACAGGACGACGAAGAGAACCACCGATTTGCAGACGGGGCCGGGATGAAAGTTCTTAATTCGGTTCAGAATGTTCATGACTTGATTTTCTCCGGATTTGAGCTATATATGAAAGTACTTAATTCGGTTCAAAATGTTCATGACACCAGCCCTTTACGAACCGAACGCGACCACCAGGAGCAAGATTGGAATGGAAACCGGGATCAAAATCACATCCCCGACGACCGCCGACGGGAACCACAGGACCTTCCAGCAGATCACCCCGAACGACGGGGACCCGCTGGACTCGCCGCCTCCATAGCCTGTGATTTCCTTCATCGCGAGGGGACGCCAGTAATCCTGCTTCATTTCCCGAAGCCATTCCTCATCGAACGGCATGAGTTTATTACTGCACAGGAGTTCATACCGGTTGCCGTCCACGGCATAAGGGAACATGCGGTATCGATCCCAACCGCTTCTTTTTCCCTCCGGGAGCTCCTCTTCGCCCCGATGCCATACGATGAGCCGGAAGGGCCGGGACAGGTACGGCAGGTCGTCGGGATGCACGCGGAGATGAATCGTCTCGTCCTCGCCGACCGGAAATTCGTCGACAAACGCCTCGAACTCGAACTGAACAACGGAAAGGTCCGTTACCTCGTCCGGGGAAAGTTTTCTTATGTCGTTATCATCATAGACACCAGGCGGCAGAGGATAAAGCGGCATGACCTTTGCACGCGGCGCATCGGGGGCGGTCTCCACGACCATATTGCACCGTACCAGGTCTTTCGGCAGGGGATTCAGCGGGATGCGTTTCTCATAGTTTTTGACCGAAGTCCATGCAGGCGCTTCGTGAAGCGCCCCGTAAAACGGCAGATAATTGTATTCCTTCGTCCGCTTGCCCGTGAGAATGATCTCGTCGCGGCCGGGCGACATCTCATAGCGGTATTCGCTGAAATTCGTTCGGGTCGTGCCGAGATTCCGAATGACCGACAGCGTGCAGCACCCCGTGCAGACGAGCCCCGCCGCCAGGATGAGCGCGGCGAAGAGAAGATTGCGGACCAGTGTCTTTTTCCTGCTCATTTCGTTTCGCTCCGAGGATCAGGTCGTTATCATCATCGCACCACGATAATCCGGGTCAGAGTCCGCCCGCCTCGGAAAGCCCCTTGATCATCAGGGTAAAGAAAAGGGCGGCGCTGCCGTAAATGACGATTCCGCCGGGCAAAAGGATTACGTCCCCGACGATCGCGGATGGCAGACAGAGTGTTTTCCAGAGAACAGCGTCCACGGTGGGGAAACGTTCCCCTGTCGCGCGTTCGTACTCGATCATGCAGACCTCTTCCTGGTTTTCGCGGAACGGATAAAGGCCGGGAAACCGGTTTGCCTCCTGACAGTCCCAGCTTTCCTCCTCGATTTCCAGAAGATCCCGTTCGGAATTCCATGAATCACTGACTATCATTGCAGTAAGAATTCCGACCCCGACAGCCAGAGGCAGTGACCAGCCGGTCTTCAGTTCCTGCGCTCCGTCCCGTTCTCCGTTCTGCCCCTGCGTTCTCTTCTGTTCGGCTTCTTTCCGTTTTTCCTCCATGGCCATGATCCGATCTTCCCGGATCTTCCGGAAAGGATTGACGGGCGTCATCTTTTCCGGTGCGAGGGTCAGGAGTTCATAGCGGCTGCCGTCCAGCGAGACGGAGACCGGGAACATGAGACGCTTTTCGAATTCCGGCGGCGAAGGCGCGGCGGTCTTCGTTTCCGGTGCGGTTTCCGGTGCGGTCCCTGAAGCGTTTTCCGGCGCGGAAACGGTTTCGTCAGCGTCCGTCGGGACTTCTTCGGGATCGGCTTTCTTCGGGACCAGGCGGAGCTGGAACGGTTTCGACAGCCTTTCCCGGTCCTGGGGATGGATTTTCAGATAAAACGTTTCGCCCTCCCGGAGCGGGAGCGATTCGATCTCCATCACGGCCGTCGGGTGATTGTCCGCCCACAGGAGACGCTCCGCCTCGGGATCGGTCTCCACGATCATGCTGCACCGTATCAGGCCCTCCGGCATGGGGTCCAGCGGGATGCGCTTCTCCCAGGTCGAAGTCCAGGTCCACGCGGCGTTCCTGTGCCTGGACCCGTACAGCGGCAGGAAATTATATGCCCGGTTCCGTTTGCACGTGAGGATGATCTCGTCGTGGTCGGGCGACATGTCATACCGGTAATCGGTGAACGTGGAGCGCTTCGAGGCGAATTCGCTGTTCAGGACGCTCGCGGAGAGGCATCCCGTGCCGCAGACGCAAAGCGACGCGCACAGCGCGGCGAAGAGAAGATGTCGGACGAGCGTATTTATCGAGGTCATGTTATTGCTCCGTATGGCGTATGTTGCTGTCATACTATATCATGCTTTTACGAAAAAACAACCTAAATAAAAAAATCAGCGGATTGCGAAAAAAAGCGTGAATGTGGACGGACACGAGCAGAGCAAAAGCCTTTCGGCAGCATCAGCGCCGCCCGGTAATCACAGCAGCGTGATCGCAATACGTTTTCCGCAGGCGTGCGCGAAACGCGCGATCGTGGAATAGGAAACGTTCTTTCTGCCGCGCTCGATCGCCGCGATGTAGGATTGCTTCGTTCCCATGCGTTTTGCGAGTTCCTCCTGCGTAAGCCCGGCCTCCTTGCGGGCTTTGTGGAGTTCCATGACGAGCTGCATGTGGGAAAGCTGTTCGTTCACCTCATCCTTGTTGGCAGGATCGGTGTACCAAGCCCATCTTTCCTCGCTGTCCTTCGTGTATTTGTCCGGATGGACCTTCAGGTCGTCGAGGAATGATTCGATTTGTTTGTCCGTCATTTCATCCGCGCGTTCTTTCATGATACAAGTCCTTTCTGGAAAAGCCATTTCAATGCTTTTCGCGCGATGGCCATTTCCCGTTGGGGTATTTCCTGTGTTTTCTTGACATAACCGTGAACGGCATAAACCCGGTTTTCGAGTCCGTAAACGTAAAAGATCCGGATATTTCCCGCCTGAATGATACGGATCGCAAACAGGTCCTCACCTTGGATTTTCTCTGCGTAAGGATAGGAAAGCGTTCCGTCTCTTTCGAGGAGAAAAACGATCCCGTTAAGCTCTTTTTTGACGTCTCCCGACTGTTCGCGCATGAAATCCTTCACGGAAGGAAACATGATGAACGTCTTTTTCTTTTCAGGTTGAGGATTCATGATATGCTGTTTTCTTGATTTCTCTGTAAATATATCCTCGAACATATAAAAATCAAGCCGTTTTTCATCTTTTTTTGTGATTTTAGGAAAAAAACGGATGGGAACGAATCTTTGTCGCGGCACTTGAGGGAATCGGCGGTTTTTTCCGTTTCCGGCTTTCATTTCCTGAAAAATGTGGTATATTATATGTTCTGTATAATTTTGGAAACTAACCATAGAGGAGTCCCTGCTATGCTGAATACCGACGAGAACAAACTGATCCTCGGCCTCCCGAAAGGAAGCCTCGAAGCCGCCACGACCGACCTTTTCGCGAAGGCGGGCTACAATATCAAGATCGATTCGCGTTCGCTGTACCCCACGATCAACGATCCGGAGATCGAGTGCATGCTGCTGCGTGCGCAGGAAATGGCGATGTTCGTGGAGGAAGGCATGCTCGACTGCGGCCTGACCGGATTCGACTGGATCCAGGAGACGGGCGCGCACGTCGTGGAGGTGTGCGAGCTGGTCTACGGTAAAGTCGGGCGCAATCCGCTGCGCTGGGTGCTGGCCGTGCCGGAGAATTCGGACATCAAGTGTGCCGCCGACCTGGAAGGCAAACGCATCGCGACGGAAGCGGTCGGCATGACGAAGCGCTATCTGGCGGCGAACAACGTGAAGAACGTCCGCGTGGACTTCTCCTGGGGCGCTACCGAGGTCAAGCCGCCTCATTTCGCCGACGCCATCGTGGAGATCACGGAGACCGGCAGCAGCCTGCGCGCGAACCACCTGAAGATCATCGACACGCTCTGCACCACGACCACGCGTTTCATCGCAAACGAAAAGGCCATGAGCAATCCCTTCAAGGCCGCGAAGATCCGCCGCATCGCCATGCTGCTGAAGGCCGTGCTCAACGCCGAGGGAAAAGTCGGCCTCATGCTGAACGTGCAGGAAAAGGATCTGGACAGCATCCTGAAGAAGCTCCCCGCGCTCCAGCGTCCGACCGTGTCCCCGCTCTCCGAAAAGGGCTGGTTCGCGCTGAACACCATCGTGGACGAAACGGTGGTGCGCGACCTGATCCCGCAGCTGAAGGAACTGAACGCCACGGGCATCGTGGAGTTCCCGCTGAACAAACTGGTCGACTGAGTATCGAAACCGTTTTTTGAGCAGGTCAAAACGGCCTGCTCTCTTTGTGTAAGAGCATATCCCCATTTCCCCTGACATGAAATCGATCCCGCAGACAGTCCGCGACATGCCGCCCATGGTGCGGTTTCTGGGCATCGTCATTTTGCTTCAGCTCGTGCTGTGGACGCTCGTGCCGAGCCTGCTGTATTCCATCCTGCCGCTGGACTCGCTCGAAGCGGTCGCGTGGGGCAGCGGGTTCTCGCTCGGAAACGCGAAGCATCCGCCGCTCACGGGCTGGATCGCCGGACTGACGGCGTCCGCGACCGGGCACGCCGACTGGCCGATCTATCTGCTGAGCCAACTGTGCGTGACGGGCGGGATAGTCTGCATCTACTTCATGGCGCGCGAGTTTTTCGGGCGGGAAGGATCCGCGCTGGCGGCGTTGACGCCGGTTTTTATTTATTACTACAATATCTCGACGCCGGAGTTCAACGTGAACTTGCCGATGCTGTTCCTGTGGCCGGCGGCGGCGCTGTGCTTCGTCCGGGCGTACCGGCATGACCGGATCCGCGACTGGATTCTGCTGGGCGTCTGCTCCGGGCTGTGCTTCCTCTGCAAATACTATTCCATGCTGCTTTATGTGTCGTTCGGGGCGTTTCTGCTGATCTCGAAGGAACGCCGCCGCCTCATTCTGAGCGCCGGGCCGTGGATCGCCGCGGCGTGCGCGTTTCTCGTGGTACTGCCGCACCTGATGTGGGCGTTAACCGGCGGCCTCGCGATGATGGAGGAATACGTGGAGGGCCGCATGGCGTTTTCGCCGGACGACACGTGGTTTCACCGGCACATCGAGGGGGTGCTGGTCATCCTCGGCACCGCGGTCGCGGTCAGTTCGATCCCGCTTGTCGCGTTTCTGCTGGCACGCTGGGGGCTCCCGCGCAAGCCCGCCGATCCCGCTCGCCGCGAGGCCGCACTTTTCGCAGCCGTGATGATGGGCGTGCCGCTGGTCATCCTGACCGTGCTCGGTCTCTCCGGCAACGCGATCCGCGCGATGTGGCTGGTGCCGCTGTTCTTCCCGTTCGGCATCCTGCTGACGGCGCTGTTCCCGGCGGAATGGACGCCGAAGCAGACGCTCCGGTTCCGTCTCCTGACCGCCGCGTTTTTCATCGCGTGCCTGATCGGGATCACGGTCGCCGGAATGGTGCATTCCACCCACCGCAGGAACTTCCCCGCGAAACGGTTCGCGGCGGATGTGGCGCGTCTGTACAAGGAGAAGACGGGGTGTCCGCTGGAGATCATGATCGGCGACGCCTGGGCGTCTGGCCTGATGCGGCACTACGCGCCCGGCCATCCGCAGGCGTGCATCTGGGACAACCGCGGCGAGAGGGAACGTCTCGGCCCCATGCTGAAACGGTGCGGAGGACTGGCCGTTTCGGACGATCCGAACGACATCGACTTCGCCGTGGAGCATTTCGGGACGCCGGATTCGCCGCGCATGTCGCTGGAGATCGAATACAGCGCGCCGTTCGGAAGAAAGCGCACGAAAACGATCAATCTGGCGTTTTTAACCAGCTCAACAGCAAAATAATTGCGAATCAGGGTTGATTCCCCGGCATAAGCGTGGTATATTATATAGATATACCAAACCGGCGCATGGATTCCGTGCGGCCGGATTCCGTGTTCGGAAACTTCAACCATTGCCAACGTTTTTCAGGAGTCCCCTCCTTTGGATACTCTGCTTATTGTCCTGAGCTGTCTCGCGGCGGTCCTCATCGTGTGGGCCGTTCTGCTGGTATGTTTCCCGTACGAAGTCTTCAAGTTCATCATCATGATCCTGCGCCACACGTGCTTCGTGGAGCGGTTCGACGGGGAGGAGAACGTTCCGAAAACGGGCCCGGCGGTCTTCGTCGCCAACCATGTTTCGGTCTTCGACTCGTTCATCATGATGGCCATCACGAAGCGGAAGATCCACTTCATGATGCACACGGAATTCTACCACATGAAATTCTGGGGGCCGCTTTTTCGCCGGATGGGCGTGATCGAGGTGCCCGGCCCCGGCCCGAAGAAGATGCAGGCGTTCATGCAGAGGACGAAGCGGCTGCTTCAGGACGGCGAGCTGATCTGCATGTTTCCCGAGGGCGGCGTGTCCGGCAACGGTCTGATCCTGCGCTTCAAGAAGGGGCTTTCCCGGATTCTTCCCGCGGACCGCGATGTGCCGGTCCTGCCGGTCCGCATCGGCATGCTCTGGGGCAGTATGTTCCCGTACTACAAAGGCCGGTTCCACTTCATCATGCCGCGCCAGTTCCCGATCCCCGTGGCCGTGGCGATCGGCAAGCGCATCAGCCCGGACATCACTCCGTTCCAGCTCCGTCAGCTCATTTCCGAGATGGGCGCGGACGTGGAGAGCGAGGGATTCCCGAGCGAACGCACCATCCACTACGCCTTCGCGCGCCAGGTGCGCCGCCATCCGTTCCACTGCATGTACAAGGACGCGGACAAACAGGGGCCGAAGGACCTGGACACGCTCATCAAGGCGCTGATCTTCTCGCGCGTGATCCGGCAGCTGGACGAAAAGAACGACAGCAAATACATCGGCGTGCTCCTGCCGAATTGCGTGAACGCCGCCATCGTGCTCTACGGCGTACTGTTCGCCGACCGCATCCCCGCGATCCTGAACTACTCCGTGGGCGAGGCCGTGCGGCAGGCGTCCATTGAGAAAGCCGGGATCAAGCTCATCCTCACGAGCCGGAAATTCCTCGACAAGCTGAAACTCCAGCAGACGCCGGAGATGTTCCTGCTGGAGGACATCCGCCCGTACATCACGAAGAGCATCAAGTACACGGCAATCCTCGACGCCATCCTGCTTCCCTCGCGTCTGCTCATGTGCCAGTACGCGCCGAAGACGTGGCGCGACAGCCTGAACGACGCCGTGCTGCTTTTCTCCAGCGGATCCACCGGCATGCCGAAGGGGATCATGCTGACCCACCACAACCTGAACTCGAACTTCTTCAATTTCTGGCGCACGGTGAACTGGACGCCGCACGACACGACCGTCGGCAATCTCCCGCTCTTCCACGCGTTCGGTTTCATGATCGGATTCGTCCTGCCGAGCCTTTGCGGCACGCGCGTGACGTTCCTGCTGAATCCGCTGGACGCGCAGGGCGTGTGCAACGCGGTGGAAAAGGACAAGCTCACGCTGCTCATCGCCACGCCGACGTTCCTGCAGACCTACATGCGCAAACTGAAGCCGGGCCAGTTCAAGTCGCTCCGCTTCATCATCACCGGCGCGGAGAAGCTCCGCAGCGATATTTCCGAGAAGGTCAAGGAGATGACCGGGCTGACCGTGACCGAGGGATTCGGTTGCACCGAGCTCTCCCCCATCGTGGCGATCAACCTCGCGCCGTCCATCTTCACGCTCGGGCGCGAATGCGGCCGCCCCGGCAGCATCGGCGCGCCTCTGCCCGGCATCCACGTGAAGATCGTCGATCCCGACACGTTCGAGGAATTGCCGGCGAACACGCCCGGCCTGATGCTCGTGAAGGGCGGCCTCGTGATGAAGGGCTACCTGAACGAACCCGAGCTCACGGCGAAGGCCATTCAGAACGGATATTACAACACGGGCGACATCGCCACCATGGCTGAGGACGGCTACATCACGATTACCGGCCGCCTGTCGCGTTTCTCCAAGATCGCCGGCGAAATGGTCCCGCACGAGCTCGTCGAGATGACCGTGAGCGAGATCATCGGCAGCGAATCTCACGACGTGGCGGTGACCGGCGCGCCCGACGCGAAACGCGGCGAACGCCTCGTGGTGTTCTACTCGAATCCGGACCTGGTCCCCGAGAAAGTCATCGAGGAACTCCAGAAGAAGAACGTGCCGCCGCTCTGGATCCCGAAGGTCCCGGATTTCGTCAAACTCGAACGCATCCCGCTGCTCGGGTCCGGCAAGCTCGACCTCCAGACCATCAACAAGCTCGCCCGCGAACACGGCGACAAGATCTGACGGAGGCAGGGGCATGAACAGCCAGCACGCGCTCGTCGTTTTTTCAGGCGGGATGGACAGCACCACCGCGTTGCTGTGGGCGCGCCGTGAATTCTCCGGCGTCTCCGCCGTGTCGTTTTCCTACGGCTCCAAGCACAACGCCCGCGAACTGGCCGCGGCGGACGCGATCTGCCGCAAGCTCGATATTCCGCGCCTTGAGATTCCGCTCGATTTCATCGGAAAATACTTCCATTCCTCCCTGCTCAAATCGGGCGGAAGCATCCCGGAAGGCGCGTACAACGCGGACAACATGGCGTCGACCGTCGTGCCGTTCCGCAACGGCATCATGCTCGCGGCGGCCGCCGGACTCGCGGAGGATTCCGGGTGTTCCGCCGTCATCCTCGGCAACCACACCGGCGACCACACGATCTATCCCGACTGCCGTCCCGAGTTCATCGACGGCATGGCGCATGCGATCGAGGCGGGGACCGGGGGCAAGGTGAAACTCCTGTCGCCGTTCTGCGACATGACGAAGGGGCAGATCGCCGCGCTCGGCGCACAGCTCGGCGTCGACTTCTCCCTTACATGGAGCTGCTACAACGGCCGCGAAAAGCACTGCGGCAAATGCGGCACCTGCCGCGAACGCATCGACGCGTTCCGCGAGGCGGGGCTCTCCGATCCGACCGTGTACGAGGACTGATGCGCCATGTACAGCTACCGCGTCAACGAGATATTCTATTCCATTCAGGGGGAAGGCAGGTTCGCCGGGACTCCGGCCGTCTTCGTGCGGTTCTCCGGCTGCAATCTCGCCTGCCCATGGTGCGACACCGACCATTCGCACGGCGAGGATATGACGCGCGACGAGCTGGAAAATGCCGTGCGCAAACTTCTTGAGGATCGCGACGGCGCGATCATTGTGCTGACCGGGGGCGAGCCCGCGCTCCAGCTTCATGACGACGAGCCGCTGTTTCAGGGGTTCGCCCGCTTCATCTGCATCGAGACGAACGGCACGCTGCCCGTGCCGGGCTGGGTCGACTGGATCACGGTTTCCCCGAAAAACGAGCTCAAGCCCATCGTCCCGCGCCCCAATGAACTGAAATTCGTGTTCGAACCGGAACACATCCCGTATTATCTCTCCATGCAGGAGACGGATTGCATCCTGAACATCCAGCCTCTTGCCCGGAAGGACGGCACAAGCAATCTGCCCGAGGCGGTCGATTTCGTGCTCGCCCATCCGCGTTTCAAATTATCCGTGCAGCTGCACAAAATGATAGGAGTTCGTTGATATGCCCAGAAAGGCAGTTACCCCGCGTCCGGCGGTGTCCGAACGCGACCGGCAGATGGAACAGCTCGTGTCGAGCTTATTCCAGATCATCGGCGAGGACGGCACCCGCGAGGGACTCGTCGAAACGCCCGCCCGTGTCCGGCTGGCCGCGGACGAGATCTTCTCCGGCTACCGCCAGGACCCGAAAAAGATCCTGAAGACCTTCACCAAAGACGTGTGCAAGGAAATGGTCATCCTCAAGAACTGCGAGTTCTATTCCACGTGCGAACACCACCTGTTCCCGTTCTTCGGCCACATCTCCATCGGCTATCTGCCGAACGGACGCATCGTCGGCATCTCGAAGCTCGCGCGCCTCGTGGACTGCTTCGCGCGCCGTCTGCAGATACAGGAACGCATGACAGCTCAGATCGCCGACGCCATCGAAGGCGTCCTCGACGCACGCGGCGTGTACGTGATGTGCGAGGCGACGCATTTCTGCATGACCAGCCGCGGCATCCGCAAGCAGAGCGCCAGCATGGTGACCTCCGCCATCCGCGGCGCGTTCGAGCTCAATGAATCGCTCCGGCTGGCGTTCCTCGCCGCCGTGACGGGAAATATTTCCCTCAAATAAAGTCGCTTTGGGCTGAAAAAAGGGAGCAGGAAAAAGGACTCCGGCATCACCCGGGCCGTCAACGGCGCCGGGCGTTGGATGAGGAGGGAAAAAGCATTTTTACGGTTCGTCTTCCTGGGACGAATTCGATTTCTTTCTCGAAAGGGTATCCTTGAAATCAGCCCAGATGAACTGGCATGCCACCTTGTAGCGTTCCACGCGCCGTTCCCATGTGAACTCTTCGCCTCTGAGGCTGATGGTGTCCGCGACGATGATGCAGAGCACGGCCGCCATGACGAGGACAAACAGGACGAGTATCGTGGTGGCGATCAGGAGAAGACAGCCTTTCGCCTGACGGAACTCTCCGTTGTTTTCTCTCGGCTCCGGGAAATCTGTTTTTTCGTCCGGCATATTCTGAGGTGAAATCGGGGTGGATTACGGGAACAGCTTCTTGCCGCAGTGGGGACAGTATTGCGGCGGCTCGAACGTATTGTCCGTGGAGGAGTGCGAACAGGAATCCGCGGGTTTCGAGGTTGTTTCGGAGGATGTTTTTTCGGTTTCGTTCTGGGCGGACATTTCCTTCTCCAGTGTTTCCATGAACCCGGCGCTGAGGATACTGGTCGGGACTGCGACCACGCCGATGCCGAGGATGGCGATGACCGCGCCGAGGAAACGTCCGAGCGGAGTGATCGGGTAGATGTCGCCGTATCCGACCGTGGTCAGCGTGGCGACGGCCCACCAGAGCCCGGAGAAGGCGTTCGCGAACTGGTCGGGCTGGGCATCGTGTTCGGCATAGTAGATCAGCAGTGAGGCGAGGATGAGGATCATGAGGACGAAGAAGACGGAGGCGACCATCTGCTGGGCTTTTCTGCGGAAGACGTCGCCGATGGCGGCGAGCGCGTCGGAGTAGCGGTTGAGCTTGAAGATGCGGAGCAGACGGACCAGGCGGAACACCCGGACGCCGACGAGGTTGTAGGAGTGGAGGATGGGCAGGATGAACGGCAGGATCGAAATGAGGTCGATGATCGCCATGGGCGAGGTGATGTATCGGATGCGGGCGTGAACGGGATTGAGCCCGGGGTACAGCAGGTTCGCGGTCCAGATGCGCAGGGCGTATTCCGCCGTGAAGATGATGATGGAGACGAACTCGATCCGGATCAGGATGCGGAAGAGCCAGTCCGGGATCGTGAAGGTGCATATGAAGACCGAGAGGACGCTGAAGACGATCAGCAACAGGATCAGGCTGTCGAAAATACTGCTGGCGGTGTGCCAGTGTCCGGGTGCGGCGGCGGACGGCTGGATCACCATGAAAACGCCGCGTTTGATGCGCTGGTAAAGGTTCATTTCGGAAAGCTCCTGTCGGGGGGAGGATAAGAGGAATGCAGGATGAAAGGAAACAAGTGTTTCAACTGCTACAATAGCATAAAAAACCGGCTTTTCAAATGCCGGATGTGCGGAAAACCGGAGCAAATGGCGAAAAATGAGAAAAAGCGGGAAAAAAGACGAGGAAGAATTGATTTTCACAAAATGCGCTGTATATTTTATTGAAAAGATATACCAACACACTGAAAGGACTCAACGCCATGAAAAAACATTTGCTCGTGCTCGGATGTGCGGCGCTTGCCGCCCTCGGAGCCGCATGCTCCTCCGATCCCGCTTTCGAATCGGCCGTCATTTCCCCGATGGAGGAACCCTCCGAACAGATCCAGCAGAGATTCGCGAACGAGATCAATACGCTGAACGCACTGGAAATGAAGCAGGAAGTCCTGACGAACTGCAACGGCGAACTGCGTTACTGCCAGGGCGTGTACAATGCCGACGAGCCCGGCAAGTTCGCGATCCTCGTCTTCCTGCATGGCTTCGGCGAACGCGGCGAGGAGAATCTCGCGCAGCTCCGTCTCGGTCTGCCCGAGATCGTGAAGCAGATGCGTGACGGCAAACGTAAAGTCATCGTGCTGGCCCCCGAATGCCCGAGCGACCAGGTCTGGGCTCCGCTTCACCGCGGCGGCGCCATGGGCGACCTCATGGAGGAACCCTATCAGGCGCTCGGCATGGTCCCCGTGCTGATCGAAAAGAAGATCAAGGAATTTGACGCCGACAAGAAACGCGTCTACGTGACCGGCCTCTCCATGGGCGGCTACGGCTGCTGGGACCTCCTGGCACGCTACGGCACCGACATCTTCGCCGCCGGCATACCCTGCTGCGGCGGCAGCGATCCGAACCGCGCCGAAAAGATGAAAGACCTGCCCGTCCTGATCTTCCACGGCAGCGACGACACGACCGTTCCGCCCCAGCTTGCCCGCTGGATGTTCATCACCATGAGAAAAGCCGGCAACACGAACGTCTTCCTGCGCGAATTCTTCGGTGTCGGCCACAACTGCTGGGACAAGGCGTATTCCAACCCGAAGACGTGGGAATGGCTCTTCTCCCAAGTCCGCGGCAAACAGTCCGACATCCATCCCGCCATCCAGCCTGTCGGCCCCGTGACCGCCGGCCAGTATGAGAAGGGCTTCGGCTTTAACGGCGGCCCCCGTCCGAAAGGCTCCAAGCCCGGCGACGGCCTGATCTCCCCGTTCCCGAATGCCGAGGCGCAGGCGCAGCAGCGTGCCTGGCAGGCGCTCGAATCCGTCGAGCCCGTCGAGGAGCCCGCCGAAGGCGAAGAGAAACCCGCCGAGGAATAATCCTGCGGACGGTGATCCGGGGAGACAGGATTCATGAATCTCCCTGGTCGCTACAGCAAGTTTTCAGAGCGGAAGCCGCAGCAAGCTCCCGCTCTTTTCGTTGCTTTTCGAGGCGATTCTGCCTGAAAACGGCCTGTCCGTCGAAAAAAAAACGAAAAAATCCGGGAAAAATGAGAAAAGGCGCTAAGAAAACGGGTGCCTCGCCCGTCTAATTCTTATCAACACGTTTTTCGAACCGATCCACAACACTCCTGATTTGACCGAATATGAGAATCCGAAAAAAAGACGATGACGACGTCACGCTCGAAATGTCGCCGCTCATCGACTGCGTCTTCCTCCTCCTCATCTTCTTCCTCATCACCACCATGATGAAGAAGCTCGAAAAACAGATCCCCATCGAGGTCCCCGACCCCGACGTGACCATCTCCGAACGCATGGACACGCGCCGCGTGATCCTCGCGATCGGCAAGGACGGCCGGTATTACTCGGCGGAACGCCGTCTGCAGGACGGACGCCCGGATTTCCGGGTCGTCGGCGATGTGGACAAGTTCGTGGAGAACCTGGGACGCTTGACGCAGGGGGCCGCCGAGGAGATCAACGTGCGCCTGTACGCCGATCCCGACGTCGAGTTCCAGACCGTGATCGACATGCTCGACAAGCTCCAGATCAACCACCTGAACAAGGTCGATGTCCGCATGCGCGACTACCGCGAATCCCGGTTCTACGTCCCAGGCTCTTCGAATTAAAAGCGAGGCACTGACATGAACAGCAAACGAAAAATGCAATCCGGCCGCACCACGGCCGTCATCTGGGGCATCACGCTCCTCTGCTACCTCGGCGCGATCGTCGCCGCCTGGCAGCTCGATTTCATCCGCTACAGCCGGTATTCGCTTGAGGAAGCGATGAAGCAGAAACAGGAAAACGAGGCGAAGCGCGAAGCCCACAAGAATGACCCCGAGAAGATCAAAAAGGAGGCCCCGCCCGCCGAACTCAAGAAGATCCGCGACCGTGTCCGGAAACGCAAGGAAAAAGAAATCCGCAAGAAACTGGAGGAGGTCGAGGAGACGCTTGAGAAGATGGAGGAACGCAAGGAGGAACTGAAGGAAATCTACTCCGAACTGCGCGACCCGATGGAGGAGGCCTACGAACGCCTGTTCGACATCGCCGAAAACCTGTCCAACGAATTCGATTACGTCGTGCCGTTCACGGAGAACGCGCGCATCGCCGGAGAGATCCGCAATGAACTGAAACAGCAGCCGGGCGACGACAAGATCCCCGTTTTCCGCGCTCAGCTGGAGACCATGAAGGCGAACAGCGAAAAGTTCCGCGCGAATCCGTCCAGCTTCCTCGACTATGGCGTCGATCCCGCCACCGCCGAATGGCAGTCGCTCGAACTCGAACGCATGATTGACTCCATTTTGAGCGGCGATATGTCCGGCGTGTACGACATCGGCATCATGAACACGCCGCCCGAAATGCCGCCCGTCGATGCCACGCTCCAGCAGCTGAAGGACTTCATGGCGGCGAAGGAGGAACAGCTCGATACGAAGTACGCCGAGCTGAACGCCTATCAGAACGCCATCCGGTCCATGGACTCGCTGAACAAGAACATGGACCAGACCTCCATGGAGCATTTCTCGCGTGATCTGGCGCAGAATGACAGCGCCGCCGAGGATCCGCAGAAGATACTCGACGCCGCCGAAGAGGTGTTCCGCCTCACGCAGGAGGCCTACGAACAGGCGAAGAAGACCGCCGGGGAAAGCCGTGAGCGCATCAAGAAGGAAGAAGAGGAACGCAAGAACCGTCCGCGCCGCAGTTCCACGCTTCGCAGACCCGGCCGCGTCGGACTGGCGGTCGTCCGGGATGACGATTATGATTACGGCTATGACGTGCCGTCCTTCGAAATCTATCTGGTGAACGAGGTCGACGAGAACGCGAAGCACACGATGGAGCAGGCGCAGCGCGCCTATGAGGCGATCAAAAAGGCCGTCGAGGCCAATGACGTCGACACCGCCAGACAGGACCTGTCGTTCCTCCAGACCGCCTTCCGCGACATGCAGGGATTTGACCGTCAGCTCAAGGATACGAACACGACCGTCCAGCGCAAGCTCCCGGACCTCGCGAATACCGCCTACACGGCCGCGATCAACCACCGCAGCGAGATCAACTCGAAGCTGTCCGAGTGGCTTTACAACGTTGATCCGGAATTTGCCGACATCCAGGAGGCCGCAAAGGCCATGGATGCCGATGCCGAAAGTTTCCTCCTGAAAGCGCTGGATGCCCGTTACAACGACGAATTTACCACGTTCGAGGCCGAACAGTATCTCCGCAAGCTCCTTGACGCGCTCAGAAACGACCGTCAGAACGAGTCCTCCCAGAATTCAGGGCAGCAAGGCGGCCAGACGGGGCAGAACGGCGAACAGGGCGGCCAGCAGGGAGGCGGTCAGGGCGGAGGCCAGTTCATGACCAAGGAACAGCTCCTCCGCGCGCTCGAACAGATGACCGCGCTCCAGGACGCCGCGGATTCGCTTTCGTCCCGCGCGAACAGCCTCGCGCGCATGGCGGGCATCAACCTCCCGCTCTCCGCCGAACGTCTCTTCTCCGCCATCCAGCAGCGCGCCATGCGCAATCAGCAGGGCGGCATGCGCGGCGGCCGGCAGGGGCAGGGACAGGGCAGTCTCGCCGACATGATGCGCCAGCTCGCCCAAATGGGCCGTGAGGGCGTGGAACGCGCCGGTCAGCAGGGCCAGGGACAAGGTCAGGGACAAGGCCAGAGTCAGGGCCAGGGACAGGGCAACGGCAACGGTTCCAGCTTCGGCAACAACCGCAACGCCTACGGCGGAGGCGGCATCGCGTTCCGGGGCGACTTCGACTTCGAGTTCGGCGGCAACATCTACAGTCCGGTCGGCAATTCGGACAGCAAGCGCGTCGCATCCGAGCCCGCCGACTACGCCATCATCGCGGAATCCGTCCCCGGCCGCCGCGTCAGCAAGGACGCCGCCCGCCACGGCTTCGTCTTCATCGACTCCTGGTATGTGATCGGCCCGTGGGAAGGCAAATACGACGGCAGCAGATTCACGCACATCGCGGACCGCGTGAAGCGTGAACCCGAGACTAGGATCGACCTCGACGCCGAGTACGACGGCAAGATCGACCCGGTCACGCAGAAGCCTATCCGCCTCCGCTGGCGATACGTCCAGACCGACACGACATGCATCCGCACGCCGGACAAGATGGACAACGCGATCTACTACGCCTATACGGACGTTCATTTCGAGGAGGATACCGATGTCCTCGCCATGATCGGATCCGACGACGCCAGTGTCCTCTGGATCAACGGCGAACAGGTCTGGTTCGACGACGAACTCAGCACCTGGGGGCTCCACGAAAATATTATCCACATCCATTTCCGCAAGGGCTGGAACACCATCCTCTTCTGCGTGGAAAACGGCCCCGACGAATGCCAGTTCTCGTTCGTCATGGTCCGCGAAGAGACCAAGGCCGCCGCGGATGCCGCGAAACGCGCCGCCGAACAGCGCCGCAACGTCCCGCAGACGCAGGCCGCGCGTCCCGGCTCGACGACCGCTCCGAATACCGCTTCTCCGGCGCGCACGCGCCCCAGACTCCCCTGACGATCACAAAATATGAATCACATAAAACACTACGAAAGGTCTTCCATGAAACTTCCCATCCGTGCTTCGATCCTCTCCGCCGCGGCGCTCTTCTGCCTCCCCGGATTCCTTGCCGCCCAGAACGCCGCCGAAACCGCCGCTGTGACCGCCGACGCGCCCGCCGAAGAGCTGACGATCGACTGGATCCAGGAGATCATCAACGGCGGCATGACCTCCGCCGTGCTCCTGCTCCTCAGTGCCGCCGCCATCGGATTCCTCGTCGAACGCCTCATCCGCATGCGCAAGAAATACCTCGCGCCCGCCTACTACGCCGACTTCTTCGCCGATGCCGTCGCGAAGAATGACGCCGACGCGATCCGCAAGGAAGCCGAGGCGAAGCCCAGCATCCTCGCCGATGCCGGAGCATACATCGTGGATCACCCCGGCATGGATGAAGCCCGCCTCCAAATGGCCGTCGCGGACGCCGCCGCACGTGCCATCGAACGCCACAGACAGCGCAGCTATCCGCTGGCGATCATCGCCACGATGGCTCCGATGCTCGGTCTGCTCGGCACCGTGATCGGCATGATCGAAGCGTTCTCCAAGGTCGCCATCCTCGGCGACACTGGTGACGCCGCGCTCCTCGCCGACTCCATCAGCAAGGCGCTCATCACTACCGACATGGGCCTCGTGCTCGCCATCCCGGCTCTTGGCGCGTACCACTACCTGAAGCAGAAACTCTCCATCGCCGAACTCGCCATCGAGGAAAACCTCGAAACCATGTTCGCCGCGCTCGACGCACAGAAGAAGTAACGCAAAGCCCACGGAACCGCCGCACATGCGCATCAGACGTTCATCGGAGGATAAGCTCGAAATCGGCATGTCGTCGCTGATCGACTGCGTGTTTCTCCTCCTTATCTTCTTCCTGATCACCACGGTCGCCAAGAAGGAAAACCGCGACATCGACATCGATCTGCCCGTCTCCACGTCCTCGCTCGACGTGCCGCCGGACAACGACACCATGGTCATCGGCGTCAACAAGGAGAAAATGCTGTTCTACAACGGCCGTCCGGTCACGATCTCCGAGCTGCACCAGATCCTGCTGGAGCTTTCCGAGGAGAATCAGGACCGCCGCATCCGCGTGGACTGCGACAAGGCCGTCGCGTTCAGCCGCGTCGTCGAGATCCTCGACCTCTGCTCGTTCCGCGGCCTGCACAACGTCGCCGTCCGCACCTACGACGAACAGTACAACACCCGCTGAGTCCGTCTGAGGATAACGGGGAACCGAATCTTTCCGTCGACTTGTTCATCTGAGCCGGGGAACGCCGATTCTTCTCTTTTTTTCCGGTTTCCCGCTTGAAAAAATCCGATATGATGCTATAGTAAATGATACATCAATTGTGGTGGGTGTAGCTCAGTTGGTGGAGCGTCTGACTGTGGCTCAGAATGTCGCGGGTTCGAGTCCCGTCTCCCACCCCATTTTTGAACTCAAATCACCATTTTTCATACATCGTGAAACATGGTGATTTTTTATGTTTCGTGACACGAGTCGTGGAAAAATCGTGGAAAACTTCTGAGCTCAGATTTTTCACTCTTCTTGCTCAAGCATTGATGTGCGCCCGTGGAAAAACGTACCCTCTGCAAGATGCCTCCGTGTCCTGTCTGGTCTTTCCCTCCGCACCGGAATCCACAGCAAACATTCGCAACGACAAACGTGGAAAAAATCCCCGTTTCCACGATTATTCCACGATCTGAGGCTAAAACCGGCATTTCGATTGCTTGTGTTGAGGATAATTGTTCTTCGGAAGCCAAAGACGAATGCCGTCAGCGAAGCCAAAAAGAGCAGCACTCCGGGCTATCCATACCTCGAAGCGCTGCTCAGGCTCAGCTAGGAGCAGTAGTTCAGTTCACCTTTGCAGAGCAGGATTGGCGCACCGTGGTCAGTCAGGTGCCGTCCAGCCTTTCTGGGCGAAGAGCAACTTGCGTTCTCCCGTTGCCAACCACAAGACTAACCCATGGTCCGCTTTAGCAACGGCTCGTGAAGGAAATGCGACAGGCAGTCCCATTCAGAGCCCGTGTCGGGCCGCCAGTACTATCGCCTTCTAGGCGCAGTGCATACCACCAGCTCAGCTGGAGGTTTTGATTTTGTGCTGTTGGAAAGGAGGGCTTGTCCTCCTTACGCGATGACAGTCCATTCCATGCCGACGCCGTAACCCATGACGTTCCAGTTGGCCTGGACGCCATCGGAATAGTAGCCGAGCATACCGGTGGAGTACTGACGGACGAGGAGGTCGTCGTGCTGGTCGTTGTTG
>CACYHQ010000016.1 GCA_902774245.1 uncultured bacterium | reverse complement strand
ATAGGCGATGACAAAACGTCCCCACATAAAAAAGAACGCAACAAGCGAGAGAAAGAAGAATATGGTCTCGAAATACAGGAGACCTGTCCAGCCAAGCCCCGCAATGATGCCCCATGCTCCATCAAAGATATAATAGGCAAGGATTCCAAGCAGGAAGTTGCGGTAGCACCTGCCGCGCTCGCTGGCCTCGCCACGTCCGATGAGCAATTTGAAGTTGATGATCAGATGAATTGCTATCGCCGTAAGAGAAAAAACAGAATATGAGTAACCTTGCATGATATCAACCTGAAAATCGGAGAATATGAGGGGGTATATAGCACGTTTCTAATAATATAGGCGCACAAATCGAAAAATCAAGTCTATGCCTGCCATTTGTCCCGATTTGAACTCAAAACGAACGATTCTTTAGATATTAAGCAAGAAAAACCAAAAAAAGTTGGTGACGGTCTCCATTTTTGTCGTTTTACCCCTGTTTTTGGTGCGAAAAAATAGTGTTTTCGGATAAAAACCCGTCATTTTCTGTTTTGGAGAAATGTCGATTTTTAATAACCATTATAGGTTTTAAGCAAAAAATATCGAAAAAAGTCGTCGATAATCTGTTTTTGCCCCCTTTTCGATGCCGTTTTTCCATATAAACGGCCATTTTGCAAATTCTACGTTTTTATGATTTTGAGCTCAAACCGAATGCTGTATGGTGCAGGCATTTGTCCGAAACTATTCAGCCCGCTCTTTGTGCCCTTCTCTCTGGAGCACAGCTGGCTTTTCTCCGTTTCTCCGCGAGCTCACTTTACCTCGCGCGTCAGCCGAACGGGTCAGTTCCATGAAACCGTTTCCGTATCGTATGCTTTTCATGCGATACTCCAACGATTGACCCGTTCACTCCCCAAAACCAACTTTTTTGTCATACCCCCTTTTTCGCGCATTTCTGGCGGGTCAATTAGAGGAATAAATGTTTCTCGTGAGCTTAAATCTTTCGTATTTCTTCGCATAGGGGACTCAAAGTGTAGACCTATTCCCTAAATCGGGATAAAACAGGTCATTTAAGCCACAAAGTTTCCATTATTTTCGCATAATAAGCTCAGTTCCCTATCGGTTTGAGAAACTTTTCCTCAAAATCAGAGCAGGACTGACCTGTTTTGAGCCACTGAAAAACTGAGAATTTGGGCCGGTTTGGGATGGGTGTATGCGAGCAGACCTGATCTGAGGATGTTTCTCAAAGTCCTGTTCTGAGCTCGAAATGTGGGGAGAAAAGCAAAAAAATAAGCCACTCTTAGAGGAGTGGCGGAAGAATCAATGGTGGAGTATATGAGACTTGAACTCATGACCTCCTCGCTGCCAGCGAGGCGCTCTAGCCAACTGAGCTAATACCCCATGTTCGAGTGACAGAATATAATATACCATCGTTTCGCGGAAATTCAAGCTCGAATCCGAAAAAAAGCCGAAAAATGTTTCCAAAACACTCTTTTTCGTAGAAAAAAGAATGGGCCGGGGCCGCGGCGTATTCCGCAGCCTCAGCCCGTTCGCTTCCAAAGAAGATGTCCGGTCAAACGGAAGCGGTCACTCCCATTCGATCGTGGCCGGCCCCTTCGGGCTGAGGTCGTAGAGCACGCGGCAGACGCCGGGGACTTCGGCGAGGATGCGGTCCGTGATCTTCTTCAGGACCGCCCAGTCGATCTCCGGCACGACCGCGGTCATGGCATCGCGGGTATTCACCGCACGGATGATAACCGGCCAGTCGAACACGCGTTTGGAATCGCGCACGCCCGTGGAACGGTAATCCGGCACGACGGTGAAGAACTGCCAGACGGACTTCGTGAGGCCGGCGCGGTCGAACTCCTCGCGCAGGATGGCGTCGGATTCGCGGAGCGCGGCGAGGCGGTCGCGGGTGATCGCGCCGGTGCAGCGGACGCCGAGGCCGGGTCCCGGGAACGGCTGGCGGTTGACCATGGAATCGGGGAGGCCGAGGGCGGCGCCGATCACGCGCACTTCATCCTTGAAAAGGAGCTTCACGGGCTCGACGAGCTCGAAATGCAGATCGGGCGGGAGGCCGCCGACGTTGTGGTGCGCCTTCACGCCGACGCTCTCCACGATGTCGGGATAGATGGTGCCCTGGGCGAGGAAATCGACGTCCGTGAGCTTGCGCGCCTCTTCCTCGAACACGCGGATGAACTCGCCGCCGATGATCTTGCGTTTCTGTTCGGGATCGGCGACTCCGGCGAGCTTGTCGAGGAAACGGTCGGTGGCGTCGATGTAGATCAGGTTCGCGCCGAGCTGACTGCGGAAGACCTCGACGACCTGTTCGCTTTCGCCCTTGCGCATCAGGCCGTGGTTCACATGCACGCACACGAGCTGCTGCCCGATCGCGCGGATCAGGAGCGCGGCGACCACGGAGCTGTCCACGCCGCCGGAAAGCGCCAGGAGCACCTTGCGGGAGCCGACCTGCTGACGGATGAGGGCGATCTGTTCTTCGATGAACTTGTCTGCGAGTTCTTTCGTGGTGATGCGGACCATGTCGTCCGGGCGTTTGTTGCTGTCCATAACGGAATCCTTTATTTGAGAAGTTGAAGCGCCGCAAGTCCGTGTTTTTTCCGTCCGCGCGGCGGATTATTTATCCAATTATTATACTGCATTTTTCGCAAAAAATCAAGAACAAATCGCGAAAAACCGGACCGATGCGTTCAATTTTCCGACACCGTTTTCCGTATGCCACATCCGGTGCGTGTTTCTCCTGCAAAATCGTGTTTTCAGCTTGAAAAAAGCCCGTTTCCGATGTATATTAATTGATTATACTTCTTCATGCAAACTTGGAAATCGAACTCGGATTCATGAATAAAATCCTTCAGCGCATTCATTCTCCGGAAGACCTCCGGAAGCTCACGGGAAAGGAGCTTGCCGCCCTGCCCGAGGAGATCCGCGAACGGATCATCGACGTGGTTTCCAAGAACGGCGGCCACCTCGCACCGAATCTCGGCACGGTCGAACTTACCATCGCCCTGCACATGGTGTTCCACGCCCCCGAGGACAAGATCCTGTGGGACGTCAGCCACCAGGCGTACACGCACAAGCTACTGACCGGACGCGCGGACAGATTCGACACGCTCCGCCAGAAGGGCGGCATCAGCGGATTCACCAAGATCGACGAATCCCCCTATGACTGCTTCGGGTCCGGCCACTCCGGCACCGCGCTCTCCGCCGCCATGGGATTCGAGGTCGCCGACCACCTGCTGAAAAAAGAGGACCGCGTAATCGCGGTCGTCGGCGACGGCGCGCTCACCAACGGCATCACGTTCGAGGCGCTGAACAATCTGCGTTCGACCTGCCGCGGCCTGATCCTGATCGTGAACGACAACAAGATGTCGATCGCCCGCAGCACCGGGGCGATCTCCCGCATCCTGAACCGCATCATCACGGCCAAACTCTACAACCGTACGAAATCGGCGCTGAAATATTTCCTCCGCATTTTCCCGCACGGCGAGAACATGATCGGCGGCATCCAGGGGCTCGAAAACTCCCTGAAAAGCCTGCTCGTGCCGGGCGTGTTCTTCGAGGAGATGGGCATCCGCTACATCGGCCCAGTGAACGGGCACAACCTCGTCGAGCTGATCCGCACGCTCCGCCGCGTAAAGGACAACGACCTGCCGGTGATCGTCCATGTGATCACGGAGAAGGGACGCGGCTGCAAATTCGCGAACGAGGATCCCGAGCTATTCCACGGCATCGGCAAGTTCAACCCGGAAACGGGCGAGCTCATCCGCAGCGCCGGCGCGAAACCGACCTTCTCCGCCGTCTTCGGCAAGTCGCTCGAACAACTCGCCGCGCAGGACCCGAAACTCGTCACCGTCGCCGCCGCTATGGCGCTCGGCTGCGGCATTCCGCACGAATTCATCCGCAAATACCGCGAACGCTTCTTCGACGTCGGCATCGCCGAGGAACACGCCATCGCGTTTGCCGCCGGGCTCGCCGCCAACGGTTGCCACCCGGTCGCCGCCATTTACGCCACGTTCTCCCAGCGCGCGCTCGACTGCCTCTTCCACGACGTCGGACTCCAGAACCTCCCGGTCCTCCTCTGCGAAGACCGTGCCGGACTTGTCGAGGACGGCCCCACGCATCACGGCATCTACGACGTGTCGTTCCTGCGCGCCATCCCGAACATGGCGATCCTGATGCCCGCGAACGAGGACGAACTCCCCATGATGATGGAGGCCGCGCTGAAGCACTCGTGCCCCGCCGTCATCCGTTACCCGAAGGGCAATTCCGGGCGCCCCGACGGCGATCCCGCGCCCGCGCCCATCGAATGGGGCAAGGCCGCCGTCGTCCGCGAGGGCTCCGACCTCTCGTTCTGGTGCGCCGGACGCGAAATCTACACGGCCATGGCCGCCGCGGACGTCCTCGAAAAGAAGCACGGCCTCCGCGCCGCCGTCGTGAACGTGCGCTTCCTGAAGCCGTTCGATGCCGCTCTCTTCAAGAAGTATCTCGGCAAGCCCGTCGTCACGCTCGAAGACCACGTGAAACAGGGAGGTCTGGCGTCCATCGTCGCCGAGCTCGCCGCGGGCAGCAACTGTCCCGCCCTGCTCTCCTACGGCTGGGACGCCGACGAGATCATCCCGCACGGTTCCACCGCGAAGATCCGCGAGGAACACGGCTTCACGCCCGAGGCCATCGCCGAAACCGTCGTGAAACTCGTTTCCAGCCATTGACGATTCATGCCGGAGCGTCAGCCCGGCACACCGCGGTGTCGAGCAGTGCCAGGCTCCGCTCGGGCACGATATTGTCCCGCCGCTCCCGCTCCTCGCCCCCATTCGAGTTCGAGCAAAGCCGAACACTACCGCCGTCCAGGACTTGTCCTGGCGGAGCTGAACGCACTGCCGCAGTGGAGGTTTTTTCCTCCGTTTTGTCGGAAAATCCGTTTGTTTTTTCCGTCTTTCTATGCTATAGTATGGCATGATTTGTATGGATTAACAAAAAAACGAAAGGCGCAACCATGGCCAAATACGAAGTCAAAAGTGGCGTAACCAGCTCCGGAATCATTCTGAATGAAAGCGATTATATGCACGTCTCCAGCGGCGGCACGGCAACCACCACCACCGTCAACAATAGTGGACATTTGTGGGTTTCCAGCGGTGGATTGGCGTTCAAAACCGAGGTCAATCCCGGCGGGAGCATGATGGTCAAGCGCGGCATGGCGAACAGCACCACGGTCAATCGCGGGGGGGCTTTGGACGTTTACTCCCACGGAGCGATGAGTCACACGGTTGTCTACGGTTATGCCGCTCTCCTCAACTACGGCGCCATGGCGAACTACACCACGATCGAATCCGGTGGTTTTTTCCGGGTCAACAGCAGCTGCTCTGCGAACCACACCACGATCAAATCCCATGGGAGTATGGAGCTCAACAGCTTCGGCACCGCGACCGACACCACGGTCAGCAAGGGCGCAGTGTTCAATATTTACGGCGGTCTGGCGGACGGCATCTCCATCGACTTCGGCGGCAGAGTCTCCATCATTGGTAGCGGCACGGCCACGAATGTCCTGGAAAACGGCGGTTTTCTGGGTTGTTACTCCGGCGGGGTTTTGTTGTCGTGCATTTCAAACTCTTTTTCGGATCTGGTGATTTCCAAGAACAGCGCAACGGTACATTCCGGCACGACCGCATTATATACATCAATCACATACGATGGAGAACTTCATCTCTATGGCGGCACGGCGAGCTGCACCACGGTCGCAAACAAAGGCTTCATCAAGGTCAGTGGCGGCGTGTTGTTTGACACGGTCCTCGGCTATGACGGCATTCTTTATCTCTATTCCGGCACGGCGAACGACACGACCATCAACTCAGCCGGCCAATTCCACATCAGCAGCGGCGGCACGGCGAACAGAACGACTGTCGCTTCCGGCGCCAATTTCCGTGTCATAACCGGCGGTGTCTCCGTGAACGATACGATCGTCGAAGATGGCGGTAGTCTGCTTATTCAAAGCGGCGGTTCCACGGACGTCACGACGATCCATTCGGGCGGCTCGTTTGCCGTCTACAGTGGCGTCGCAAACCACACGACCGCCTACGGCTATTTCCTGGTCGACAATAACGGCACGGCGAACGATACTTTGGTCGACTCCGGCGCAACGCAGGACGTCAAGTCCGGCGGCACGGCGAATGACACGACAATTGCCTCCATGAGCCTGTTAAGAGTCAGCCGCGGCGGCTTGGTGATCGGCGCCATGGTACGGGAGGAGGGCCTGATGAACGTCTTCAACGGCGGCTCGGCAATCAGCGCCACGGTACGGGAGGAGGGCCAGATAAAAATCTTCAGCGAAGGCAAAGTGACCTCGACGGTCATAGAAACGGACGGCGGTATGCTCGTCCAAAGCGGAGGATATGCGGGCATTACGGAACTCCTCGCGGGAAAAATGTCCGTGTGCGGCTCGGCGAGTTCGACCAACATCAGAGGCGGCGGCATGCATGTCTCCTACGGCGGCGTGGCCGTGGCAAACAGTATTTTCAACGGCGGCAGCCTCTATATCTCCAACGGCGGCGTGGCACGATGGAACTCTGTGCAGAGCGGCGGCGAACTTTATGTCTCCAACGGCGGCGTTATGGACGATGCCAGCGTGTATTCAGGGGGTAAGGTCCTGGTGTATTCCGGCGGACTGGCATCCGGCGCCAACGTCTACAGCAGCGGCATCATGAGAATCTTCAAGGGCGGCACGGCGGAACATGTTTACGTATCCAGCGGAGCCTATCTCCACGTTTCCAGCGGCGGAGTGACGGAAATAACCTCCGTCACCAGCGGCGGCAGCATGACCGTCTCCAGCGGCGGAGTGGCGAATTCGACTACACTGGACGGTCTCACGGAAGGCACACCCGGCAGCCGGGGAGGGACTCTGGTCATCTCCAACGGCGGCATGGCGAGTGCGACCACAGTGTCCTCGGGCGGCAGTATGGTCGTGTATATCGGCGCGAACGCGAGCATGACCACGGTGGAAGCAGGCGGGAACGCGACTGTCCGTTCCGGCGGCATGGCGAGTGCGACCACAGTGTCTTCGGGCGGAGGCGTGGTCGTCAATTCCGGCGGTACCGCAGGCGGGATGACCGTGTCCAAGGGTGGTATTCTGCTCGTTTCCTCAGGCGGCAGACTCACGGAAACTCTGACTTTGAGCAGCGGAGCCGACGTTACGGTGTCCGGCACCATCTTATTCAACCTTATAGAGGCCTCCGCGGACGCGGACCCATTCGTGAACGACCTGTCGCTCGTGAAGGGCGCGCCGAAATACTCGCTTATGGTCGACGGGATGCAGACGGACGGCACGTACAAGCTCGCCGGAGGCGCGGCGGGATTCGACAGCGGCATCGCCGTGAAGGATTCCCTGGGCGTGACGATCGATATCCTCAGGCTCACAAGCGGAACAAAGGAAATTGAAGGCGTGTTTTACACGCTCAATCTCGACGACGACAACGTGCTGTCCGTCACGGTCGATGGACCTCAGCCGGGACCGGAACCGCAACCCGTGGTTTCGGCGAAGGGCGACCGCGACGGCAACGGCGTGTCGGACGTGATGTTCGTCTGGACGGGCAACACCTACGCGCACGGTTACTGGATGAACGGCACGAGCGACTGGTGGAGCGCGAACGCCACATGGATTTCGCCCGAATGGGACAACCTCGGCAGCTACGACATGAGCGGCGACGGGAAGGCCGACGCGGTCATGTTCGGCAACGTCGTGAGCGAGGCGGGGATCAAGGCGGCCTACATCGGGTACTACCAGGACGGCGACGATATGAACGGCTGGGTCACGATCGGGTATCTGGAAAACTGGGATGACATCCAGTGGCAGAACAAAGTCGGCAATCTGACCGGAAACGCGTCCGGCGCGAATTCAATCGTCTGGTACGCTCCTGAACTCTACGCCCTCGGCGCATGGACCGACGGCACGGAGACGTGGGTCGGCATCAGCGAAGACTTCGGAGGCGACGCGTGGACTCTGGCGGGCTGCGGCGATTTCGACGGCAACGGCAGGGACTCCGTGCTGATGTGCTACAATGCGAGCCAGTATTACACCGTTGATATCGACGGCACGGTCTCTTCCAGAGGCAGCAGCGCGTGGTACGACTGCACGGTGCGCGCCATCGGCGACTTCGCGGGCGACGGACACGATGATATCGTCCTTTTCGACGAGAACACCGGTTCGATGTACATGCTCCTCGACGGCGTCGCCGACACATATCAGGTGATCGGCCAGCTCGACCCGACCGACTGGTTCGTGGCGGGCTGCGGAGATTACAACGCCGACGGCAAGGATGATCTGCTTGTCCGCCAGTATACGACCGGCATGCTCGGGTACTACGCCAGCGGCGTCCAGGCCAACTGGAACGTCATGGGCTACGGCGTGGATATGAACTGGACCGTCATCGCCTGACCGTTCAGGCTGCACACAGCAGATACAGGGTTCAAAAAAACATTCTTTTTCGGGCTTTCAACTGGAATTTTCGGGAAAACGTGCTAAAGTAAAAAGCGTCTGTTTTTCGTAACCCTGTGGTGTAATGGCAGCACAAGTGGTTTTGGTCCACTTAGTTCAGGTTCGAGTCCTGACAGGGTTGCCACACACGAAGTGTGCCAAGTAGTGTGCGGCTACGCTCGCACACGAGGTGAACGCCTCGACTGCGGCGGTGCCTCGCTTCGCAACGGCACGAAGAGCAATGAATACACAGAATTCCACCCCGAATCAACCTGAAACAAACTTTTTTGAGAAAAATGTATGTTTCGAGCTTGATTTTTCCGGAATGAGTGCTAGATTAAATAGCATGCCAGATGCGGGCGTAGCTCAGTGGTAGAGCGTCACGTTGCCAACGTGATTGTCGAGGGTCCGACTCCCTTCGCCCGCTCCATTCTTTTTTTTAGAGCGGCTGGTGTATGATGCGGGCGTAGCTCAGTGGTAGAGCGTCACGTTGCCAACGTGATTGTCGAGGGTCCGACTCCCTTCGCCCGCTCCATTTGTTTTAAACGCACAGAAGGAGCCCCGCGCATGAAAACTCTACACGCCGTTTCCCTTTCGCTCGCGCTTCTCGTTCCCGTTTTCCTCTGTTCCTGCGCCGATTTCTGGTTCGATTACCACAACCAGGACAATCCGCCGCCGGACACGCCCGCGTTCGATCCGCCTCCGCAGGATTCCGAACCGGCCTCGGCCGTCGAACTCACAAACGACCAGCTCGTCAGCTCCGCCACGCAGTCGCTGATCCTCGCGCTCACGCGAAAAGGCCTCACGGGGACCGGCATGTACAGCCCGCAGAATTCCATCTACGCCGACCGCGTGATGCGTTCTCTGATCTCGGAAGCCATCGTCAAAAACGGCTCCGACTACTGTCTGGTCGTCGCCGGCCCGAACGACGACGGATTCGACATCGTCGTCTCGAAGGAACTGAACGGCGATCCGGTCATCCACATTTCGAAGAAACGCCGCCAGTGAGGCGAATCCCGCCCCGATCCGACGCGCTTTGATCCGCCCTATGACCGCCTCCGAACGCAACGCCATGCTCACCGCGGAGGACGACGCACTCCTGCGCGACTGCGAATTCATCATGCAGAAAGGCACCGGAAACGGCGGCCAGAAGATCAACAAGACATCCTCCGCCGTGCGTCTGCGGCATCGTCCGACCGGGTTCGCCGTCGCCGCGAACGAGGAACGCAGCCAGGCGAAAAACCGTCACATCGCCCTGCGGAAGCTCCGTTACGAGATCGCGCTGCACGTTCATACTGCCCCGTCCGGCACAGATGGTTTTACTTTGCTCCCCTCCCCCTCGCCCGCAAATCACGCCCGCCTCATCCTGTGGATCGCCGCGCTGTTCGACCGTCTGGCGGCAGGCAATTTCGACCTCGCGCGAACCGCTACGCTCTGTGGCGTAAGCGTGTTCCAGCTCGAACGCGCCATGCGGAAATATCCGCAGGTCTGGCGCGCATGGTCCGAGGCGAAACAGAAAAACGGCGGCGAAGCTCGGGATTGAAGAGCATCCGCCGCCGGAATTGGCGTTTTTTTCTTTTTTTGAGCCGGATTTACGGATTGTAGATCAGCGGGCCGCTGCCGTCGCCGCCGGAATAGCCGGGCACGTTTCTGCGCGTGGCATTGCCAGACTGCACGGAACGTGGCGTGATGATGATCGGTTCCTGCGCCTGAGCCTGCTTCGGCTGCTGAGGCTGTTCCTGCACGACCTGCGGAGCCGGTTCGGCCGGTTTCGGCTGTTCCGCCGGACGCTCAGCCGGACGTTCGGCCGGACGTTCAGCCGGGCGCTCTGCCGGAGGCGGATTGTCCTGCGGACGCCCGCCACGTTCAGGTTCCGGGTCTTTCAGTCTGGGCTTGGGCTGAGGCACCGGCTGCGGCTTCTGCGGCGCCAGCGTGCCAATCATGGGCTGTTCACCGGATCTGGACGGCGCCAGCGTGCCGATCATGGGCTGTTCGCCGGGCCTGGACGGCGCCAGCGTGCCGATCACGGGCTGCGATTTCGGCTGGGGCTGGGGTTTCGGCGGCTGGGGTTTCGGCGGGGGCTGAGGTTGCGGCTTCGGCTGGGGCTGAGGCGCCGGGGGACGTCCCCCGCGGGCGTAGACGGATTCCGTCGCGACGCCGAGCAGGCACGCGGTCAGAACGACCGCCGCGATACGTTTCAGAGAATACTTCATAGATTCCTCCTTGCAAACGAGTTCATTTCCCGCGCGTCGGCTCTGTTTCCGCACATTGCTCCGCGACACGCCGGAAAAGTTATATTCAATACGCTACCTCTAACAATTTACACGCTTGAATTGTTCCTGTCAAGTGCGTTTCCATGTTTTTTAAATAAAATCCGCATCTTTTCCGCGGAATCGGGTTGCAACTCGCGACATCGCGCTTATATTATCCTGATCCGGCCGCGCTTTCAGGCGCAATCACAACGGTTTTCCCTTTTCGGCAACACCCCAACCGGACGGGCCGCGAACATACATGCCCCGTCCCAACGTCACAGGAGCGATCCATGAGCAGACTTCAGGCAAAACGCAGCAAATTCGTGTGGTACGACGACTCCCTCCCGTTCGAGGAGCGCGTGGAAGCGATCATCAAGGAGATGACCGTGAAGGAAAAGGTCAGCCAGCTGCTGCACGACGCGCCCGCCGTCGAACGCCTCGGCATCCCCGCCTACAATTACTGGAGCGAATGTCTGCACGGCGTGGCGCGCGCCGGCATGGCGACCGTGTTCCCGCAGGCCATCGCCATGGCCGCCACGTTCGACACCGACCTGGAGTACCGCATGGGCTGCGCGGTCGCGGTCGAGGCGCGCGCGAAACACGCCGCCGCACGCAGGCTCTCCGGCGACGGCAGCACGCCGATCTACCGCGGCCTCACCTTCTGGACCCCGAACATCAACATCTTCCGCGATCCGCGCTGGGGACGCGGCCAGGAGACGTTCGGCGAGGATCCGTACCTCACCGGCGAGTTCGGCGCGGCGATGGTCCGCGCGCTCCAGGGCGACGATCCGAAGTACCTGAAACTCGCCGCCTGCGCGAAGCATTTCTGGGGACACAGCGGGCCCGAGGCGGAACGCCACCAGTTCGACGCGAAGATCAGCAGGCGCGACGCGACGCAGACCTATCTGCCCGCGTTCAAGAAGCTCGTGACCGAGGCGAAAGTCGAGTCCGTCATGGGCGCGTACAACCGCACGAACGGCCAGGTATGCTGCGGCAGCGCGAAGTACATCAGGGAGCTCCTCCGCAAGAAATGGGGATTCCAAGGGCATTTCGTCTCCGACTGCTGGGCCATCATGGACTTCCATCAGACGCACAAGGTCACGCCCGACCAGACCGCCTCCGCCGCCTATGCGCTGAAGAACGGCTGCAACCTCAACTGCGGCTGCTCCTTCGAAAAACTCCTCGACGCCTACGAGAAGAAGATGATCACCGAGACCGACCTCGACGAAGCCCTGCGCCACGTCCTCATGACACGCATGAAACTCGGCTGTTTCGACCGCGACGAGCTCGTCCCGCTCGCGAAGACGCCGATCTCGAAAGTCCACTGCGCCGAACACCGCGCGATCGCGCTGGAGGCCGCGCGCAAGTCCGTCGTCCTGCTCAAAAACGACGGCATCCTCCCGCTCAAGCCCACGGCGAAACTCAACCTCACCGGCCCGAACCTGACCAGCCTCCCCGCCCTCTGGGGCAACTACAACGGATTCTCCGACCACATGGTCACCGTCCTGGAGGGCATCGCCGCCAACGCCGACCCCGGCACCAGCTTCGAGCCGCGCAGCAGCGTGCCCCTGAACGGCCCCGCGGTCGATCTCTCCGCCCGGAGCTGGCTCTACGACAAAAAGTACCCGGTCGTCGCGGTCGTCGGATTCGACGAGTCCATCGAGGGCGAGGAGAGCGACAGCACGGAACGCGACTCCATCGCCCTGCCCGCCTCCCAGCGCTCCATGCTCGACTGGTTCTACAAGGAAGGTTTCAAAGTCGTCCTCGTGGTCATGGCTGGCTCCCCGGTCGACCTCCGCAAAGACGTGAAGAAGGCCGCCGCGATCATCTACGCCCCTTACCCCGGCGAAGCGGGCGGCGCCGCCATCGGCGAGATCCTCTTCGGAAAGACCTGCCCGTCCGGACGCATCCCGTTCACGTTCCCGGTCGATCCCGACAAGCTCCCCGACTTCCACGACTACAGCATGAAGGGCCGCACCTACCGTTACGCGAAGGACAACATCCTCTTCCCGTTCGGATTCGGCCTCAGCTACACCGAGTTCGAGTATTCCAACGCCCGCCTCACGGACTCCCTCGCGAAGAAGGGCCGCGTGACCGTCTCCGCGAACGTCTCGAACGTCGGCGATTGCGCGGGCGACGAGGTCGTCCAGCTGTACATCAGCCACACGAAGCCCGGCGTGGAAGCCCCGCTCGTCGAGCTGAAGGGATTCCGGCGCATCCGACTCGAACCGGGCGAGTCGCGGCGCGTCTCCATCGACGTCCCCGCCGAGGCGTTCCGGCTCGTCGACGCCCAGGGACGCTGGTTCATGCCGGCCGACGACGTCGAGATCTTCTTCGGCCACGACAGCCGCACCCTCGCCTCGAAGGTCCTCACCCTCAAGCTCAAGAAGTGATCCGCCGCGTTCTTCGTGCCGTCGCGTAGCACGGCACTACTCGGCACACTCTGTGTGTGCGCGAGCGTTAGCCGCGCACTGCCGAAGAGGAGGACCTGTCCTCCCTCAAAATTTAAATTCGCATAGTATATATTTTAGATTTTATACAATTTTCAAAAAAAAAAAAAATGACATTAATACTTGACATCTTTTCTTTCAATGTTATATTGATTATTGGAATAAAAGATAACAATCAAATCATCTTTTTTTGATACCTCCCGGAACGGGGAGAGAAAGTGAGATTGAGTATGAGCGAGAACATTAGCAGCTATGTGGAAGGAACCTTCAACGGGCGCGGCATCGCAGGCTACCACATGGTTATGTACGGTGAAACGCAGGAGTATCTGGAATCCCTTCAGGAAAAGGGGGTGATCCTGATGTATTCCGAGGACAATCCCCCGGAGGAAGGCAAGCTCACGATCTCCAAGCCGAATCCCGACCCGGGCACCATCACCGTCACCGTGGTCGCGAATCCGACTGAATACATTTACGGCCCTTACGAACCGCTCCAGCTGACTGTGGAGGAGCTCATCGCAGCCCTTGGTCCGGAGAAATATGAAGCGCTGATAAACACCACGATCACCGCGACCACCACGGACACCACCGTCACCGACACGGCTGACGTGACTTCGGATCCAGAACAAATCGTTCTCAAATGGGATCAGGATTATATCGCTTTGTACGGCAAGAAACCCAACGGTTTTCAATTGAGTAACTATCTGGTTGAAATCGGCGTATGGCCAAAAGAAGCGGACACGTTTATCGAATATCCCAATCTGCCCCAACCGTTTCTGCCAAGCGCAAACGTCAACGGCGATTGGCCTCCCAACGTCATCGCATATCTCAACACCTATTTTCCCGATTGGGATACGGATTCGTTCACAGTAATGGAAATTGCCGCGTTGGAAACATCATATAGAAATATGAAAGAAAGAGTCCTTTATTCCGACACGACAGACACCACCGTCACCGACAAGACCTCGCCGGACACTACCGACACCGAGTATCACTATGGACAGGACAACTGGTCTGTCGGCGAAAACGGCGAACTCATTTACAAAGACACCACAAAATACATCAAGTTCACGTCAGCCGATCTCCCGTTCTGCCTTACTACCTTGAAGCAGAACTCTGTCACTATTCCTTCCCCCTCGATAGACTATCTGATTGAAACCGGCGTACTTCTTCGCGTCTCGGATTATATCAATCCTGAAACCGGCCACTTAGAGGATCTTCCAATTCCGTCAATTGTGATCAAAAACTCCGAACAGCTCGCATTTGTGAGCACCGTGGACGCGGAGACCGAGGCCGTGACGAGCGTGCAGGTGGCCTGCGCTGATGATGGCGGCTGGCGCACGGTCGGCGTGCTGAACAACCCGGACGGCATCGACTGGAAGTATCAGGCGGGCAATCTGACCGGAAGCGGCGCTGCGTCGGTCGTGTGGCACGCGCAGGAACTCGGCGCGCTGGGCGTGTGGACGGACGGCACGGACAACTGGACCGGGATCGCGGGCTGGTTCGACGAGAACTGGACGATGCTCGGATGCGGCGACTTCGACGGCGACGGCAAGGACTCCGTGCTGATGTCTCTGAACGGCGGACTCTTCTACTCGGTCGACCTCGACGGCACGCTGACGGGCCTCGGTGGCCTGAACTGGGGCGGCTGGGAATTCGGCGCGTCCGGCGATTTCGCAGGCGACGGTAAGGACGACATCGTGCTGTTCCATAAGGGCCTGAACTGCGTGGTCCTGCTCGCCGACGGCAACGCCGACGATTATACGTCCATCGGCCTGCTGGACGCCTCCGACTGGAATATCGCGGGCGCGGGCGACTTCGACGCCGACGGCAGGGACGACCTGCTGGTGCGCCAGACGTCGACCGGCCTCGCGGGCGCTTACGCGGGCGGCGACATGAACCGGTGGAGCGTGGTCGACACGGCCAGCGAATACTACCTCGCCTAACACACCGCAAGCGGGCAGAAGCAGTGTCCGGCTCCGCTCGGACACACTGCAACTAAAAACCCGGGCTCCTCGGTTTGAGGGGTCCGGGTATTGTTTTCGGGGTTTTTCTGAAGCGCGGCTTACTGCTGCACCTCCGCCTGAAGCGCGGCGTCGTCCGCGAGGACTTTGTCGGCCTGCGCCTTGCGGAAGTCCTTCAGCTTCGCGGCGAGCGAATCATCGGACAGCGCGAGCATCTCGACCGCCAGCAGCGCGGCGTTCTTGCCGCCCGCGGAACCGGCGGTCACGGTCGCGACGGGGATCCCGGGGGGCATCTGCACCATGGCGAGCAGGGAATCCAGCCCGTTGAACGGCGCGGATGCCATCGGGATGCCGATGACGGGGAGCGTGGTGTGCGCAGCGATCACGCCCGCGAGGTGGGCGGCCATGCCGGCGGCGCAGATGAAGACTTTCGTGCCTTCGGCGGCCGCGTTTTTGGCGAGATCCGCCGCCTCGTCCGGGGTGCGGTGGGCGGAAAGGATCCTGGCGCGGAAGGGCACGCCGAACTGCTTGAGCGTATCGAACGCGCCCTGAAGGGAAGCAAGATCGCTCCTGCTCCCCATGACGATGGTGACGAGAGACATGATGAAAACTCCGTCGAAGCTGAAGCGGCGCGGCTTATTCGCCGGGCGTCTTCTTCATGGGTTCGAGCTCGTCCTGATGGGCTTTCTTCAGGGCTTCGAGTTCGTTCAGGATGTCGTTTTCGCCTTCCTTGGCGAATTCCGCCTCAAGCTTGCCTTCGGCGATCTCGAGAAGGGCGATGTCGAGGAAGTTGTCGTCTTTGCAGCGGACCATGGGGCGGGACTTGCCGGAGGCCAGCATGGCGGCGCGTTTGGAGGCGAGGACGATCAGGACCTTGGCGTCCGGGACGACCTGTCTTGCACGGAGAAGATACTCGTTGTTCATGACAAAACCTTTCGAAAAGTTGATCAGTAGGCGATAACCTCTTCATGACGGACGATGGTGGAGCAGTCGCCGCTCATGATGAGCTCGTAGTTGCGGAGGAAGTCGAACTTCGCGTCGCGGATGTAGCGTTCGGCGATCGCCTCGCGGGAGGCGTCCTTCTGCGCGTCGCGGAGGAGGAGCATGCCGACGAAGATGAACGTCTCGTTCTCGACGAGGGCGCGTGCGCGGAGGTTGCGGTAGTCGGGCGCGGTGGCCTTCATGCCCGCCACGAATTCGATCGAGGCGCGGTGCTGTTCGAGCATGCCGGCGACGATCTTCTTGAGTTCGCCGGAGAGGCCGTCGTCCGGGACAATGGACATCATTTCGGCGATGCGGCCGTCGAGCGTGCGGGCCATGACGCCGCCGATGGCGGCCACGACCTGGAGCTGGGTGGTGCCTTCGTAGATGTTCGTGATGCGGGCGTCGCGGTAGAGGCGCTCGGCGTCGAAGTCGTGCATGTAGCCGGTGCCGCCGTGGATCTGGATGCAGTCGTAGGCGATCTTGTTGGCGGACTCGGTGGAGAGGGCCTTGGACATCGGGGTCAGGACATCGCACAGCGCGACGTAAAGCTTCGCCTTTTCGCGGACGGCCGGATCGGGTTTCTCCGCGCCTTCGGCGAGGTGGGTATACGCCTGGCGGAGGTCGACGCAGCGGGTCGTTTCATACAGCAGGGCGCGGGAGGCGGCGAGCTGGGTCTTCATGCGTGCGAGCATGTCGTAGATCGCGGGGAACTTGTCGATGCTCTGCTTGAACTGTTCGCGCTCGGAGGCGTACTTGCGCGCCTCGCGGTAGGCGGCCTCGGCGATGCCGACGGCCTGCGCGCTGATGGAGACGCGGGCGCCGTTCATGAGGGACATGACGTACTTGATGAGGCCGCGCTTGCGCATGCCGCAGAGTTCAGCCGGGACGTGGTTGAACTGGAGTTCGCAGGTGGCGACGCCGTGGATGCCCATCTTGTGCTCGATGCGGCGGACGACCAGCTGCGGGCACTTCTCGCAGATGAACATGGAGAGGCCGCGGCCGTCGGTGGTGCCTTCCTCGGAACGGGCCAGCACCAGATGGATCTGGGAGCAGCCGTTCGTGATGAAGCGCTTCATGCCGTCGAGGTACCACTTGCCGTCGGCGTCCTGCGTGGCTTTCAGGCGCACGGACTGGAGGTCGGAACCGGAATCCGGCTCGGTGAGGTCCATGGAGCCGTCGGCTTCGCCAGTGACGAAGCGCGGGATGTATTTCTGGCGCTGTTCCTCGGAGCCGAACTCGCAGATGGTGTCGGCGATGTCCTGCAGGCCGAAGAGGTTCTGCAGGCTGGCGTCGGCGCGGGAGACCATTTCGGTCATCATCGTGTAGACGGAAAGCGGGAAGTTGAGGCCGCCGTACTGGCGGGGCAGGATCACGCCCATGACGCCCGCGGCCTTCAGGTCGTTCAGGTTCTGGACCGTGAGCGGGTGGTAGGTCACGACGCCGTTTTCGAACTTCGGGCCTTCCTCGTCGACCTGGCGGGCGCGCGGGGCGATGCGTTCGCCGGCGACGTCGCCGATGACGTCGAGGATGCGGTGGAAGCTGTCGAGGGCGTCCTCGAAGCTTTCCGGTGCGGTATCGTATTTCTGCGCTTCGGTGTAATCCTTCTCGATGAGGCGCATGGCCTCCTGGAGCTCAAGGTTGTCGAGGGTGAAGAGCAGATCGGCGTTGTCTGTAAAGAAGTTGGACATGATGGTCTCCTCAGGCTTTCGATTTGTACGCTTTGATCATCATCGGGATGACCTGGTTCAGGTCGCCGATGATCCCGTAATGCGCCACGGAGAAAATCGGCGCCGCCGGATCCGTGTTGATAGCGATGATCTTTTTGCTTTCGGCCATGCCGGCGCGGTGCTGAACGGAGCCGCTGATGCCGCAGGCGATGTAGAGTTTCGGACGGACGGTCACGCCCGTCTGGCCGATCTGGTGGTCGTGGTCGATCCAGCCGGCGTCGACGGCCGCGCGGGAGGCGCCGACCTGTCCGCCGAGCGTCCTGGCGAGCTCGTGGATGAGCTTGAAGTTCGCGGCGGAGCCGACGCCGTAGCCGCCGGCGACGATGATCTGCGCGCCCTTCAGGTTCACGGTCTTCTCCTGGCGGACGCGTTCGATGACCTTCACGACCATCTCCTGCGCGGTCAGAGCCGGGGTGACGCGGGTGATCGTGCCGGTGCGGGTCGCATCGGGTTCGCCCATCTTCATCACGCCCTCGCGGACGGTGACCATCTGCGGATCTTCCCAGGTGTTCACGATGGTGGCGATGATGTTGCCGCCGAACGCGGGACGGATCTGCATGAGCTTGTTCTTGTAGACGATGTTGTTGCGCTGGTCCTCGAAATCGTCGATGCGGAGGTCGGTGCAGTCGGCGGTGAGGCCGGAGAGCTTTTCGGAGGCCACGCGCGGGGCGAGTTCGCGGCCCTTCATGGTCGCGCCGAACATGAGGATGTTCGGACGGTGTTCGCGGATGAGGTCGACGATGACCTTGGCGAACGGCAGGACGGTGAACGGTTCCAGGCGAGGGTCTTCCACGAGGAAGACGTTGTCGCAGCCGTACTGGAAGAGCGTGGCGCAGCAGTGTTCGATCTTATCTCCGAGGAGAAGCGCCTCGACCTTGACGCCGAGCCGGTCGGCGAGTTCACGGCCTTTGCTGACGAGTTCCAGGCTCACGTCGGCGATCTTGCCGCCTTCCTGTTCGATGAAAACCCAGACGTTTCCGATAGCGGTATTTTCCATTGCGCTCACCCCAGAGTATGATCTTCGATAAGTTCGTGTACGAGATTGCCGACCGCTTCCAGCGTCGGCGCGACTTCCTGGAAGTTCCCGGCGGTCAGGACGACGCTCAGGATGTGCTTCACATTGGTCGGGGAACCGGCCTTGCCGAGGCGGTTGAATTCATCCTGCGGCACGCAGTACGCGGCGTTCCATTCCTGAATCAGCAGGCCCTTCGCGGAGAGAGCCGCGATCTCCTCGTCCGAGGCGGGCGCGCCCTTGGCGGCGGCGATTTCGGACGGAGTCTTGGCTTTTTTGTACTTGATGATACGGGAGGCGTTCTGCGGACGGGGCTGATTGGCGTCGACCACGGTAAGGAGGGCGGGCAGCGGGGCTTCCAGTACTTCGTAGCCGCCTTCGATGGCGCGTTTCGCGCGGATCTTGCCGTTGCCGAGTTCCTGCACTTCCTGAACGTAGGATATCTGCGGAATGCCGAGCTTTTCGGCAATCTGCGGGCCGACCTGGGCGGTGTCGCCGTCGATGGCCTGACGGCCGCAGAGGACGAGCTCGAAGTTTCCGATCTTCTTCGCCAGGCGGCTCAGCGCGAAGCTGGTGGCGAGCGTATCTGATCCGCCGAGCGCACGGTCGGTCAGAAGCACGGTTTCATCGGCACCGCGGAACAGGGAGTCGCGGAGGATGCCGGCGGCGGCGGGAAGTCCCATCGTCGCGACGATGACTTTCGCGCCGTAGCGGTCCTTCAGCTGGAGAGCCAGCTCAAGGGCGTTCAGGTCTTCAGGGTTAAAAATCGCGGGAAGCGCCTGACGGTTGATGGTTCCGTCGGGCTTCATGGCGTCGCCCGTGACATTCTTCGTGTCCGGGACTTGCTTCACAAAAACGAGGATTGTGCAGCTCATGACTGTTCCTTCCTGGGTTATTTCAACAGGTCGACAAATTAATTGTAAAAGAATAATATAGCATGTTTTGAAAGAATTTCCAGTCCGTTTCCCAAAAAACACAGGGTTTTCGTTTAGAGAATGCGGCCTGAAGACCATGCAAAGCCAAACCAAATAGCAATTCAGCTCACTGGAAGCGTACCAGAACCTGGCCGTCGGCTTCCTTGTTCTCCGGATCGTCGGGGATCGATTTCTTCACGGAAATCGCAGGCGGATAGACGATTGATTCGTGGTGTTCGAAATAGCGGTCCGCGGGGAAGAACATCACGACCTTCTTTCCAGGGTTCTCGTTCATCAGCCGCTGGACCTTATTGTACGGCAGATTGCGCTTTTTGTCCTTTTCCTCCGCCTCTTTGCAGCTCAGGCCGTAGGTCAGCTCGCCGGGGAAGATCACGTACAGATCGGTCCTGTGATATGCAAGGCTGATGGCGTGCAGATTCGAACCGTGCGCGATGATGATCGTGTCGGGCGTGATCTCGTCCCGGCATTCCTCCAGGAACTCATCCATGCCGCGGGCATCGTAAATGGATTGCGGCACCACAAAATACGACGCGATAAACGCGGGAATGACGGCGGATATGAAATAGGAAAGCTTGCGCGAAGTCTTTTTCTCCGTGAACGCGGCAAACGTGCCGAACAGGATCAGGACGAGCGCATTGAACAGGATGAATATCTTCCACGTCTCGCCCTTGCTGTAGAGCGCGACGTCGAAGTATTTCGGCAGGACATAATGGATCACGATCAGCGCGACGGGTCCGGCGATCACACCGGCAACGGCGAACACGATGAGCGGCACGTTGAACAGCTTGCCCTTCCCGTCCGGACGCTCCTCGAAGTACCGGAACAGTCCGGCGGAAATCATGATCGCGATCGCCGGAAAGCACGGCAGAATGTACGTCGGGAGTTTCCCGCTCGACGCGGACAGGAACAGGAACGGACCGGCGAACCAGCAGATCAGGAACCGGAACCAGGAGTTTTTTTCGCCCCGGACGCCGATCTTTCCGAACCCGTACCCGATCGCGGGCGACAGCAGAAGCCATTCCGCCGCCCCCCAGATCAGCGTCAGAACAAAATAGAACGGCCCGTGGGGGTGTTCCGCTTCTTCGCCGCCGAAGAAGCGGGCAAAGTGTTCCTCCACCACGAAATACCGCCAGAAATCCGGCTGAGCCCGATGGACCAGGATCGCCCACGGCGCGATCACGACCAGAGCCGCGACGAGCGGCAGCCAAGGCAGGACAAAGATCGCTTTCCAGCGTTTTTCCCAGATCAGCCACGGCAGGACCGCCATGACCGGCAGGGCGAACGCCAAAAACCCCTTCGTAAGGAACGCGCATCCGGCGGCGGCTCCGGTCGCCAGAAGCCACAGCACGCAGTTCAGGCGTTTCTTCGCCAGATACCCCTCCACGGCGCAGTAGAACGAAGCGACGGTCGCGGTCACGAACAGCGAGAACATCGCGTCCAGGGTACATGTCGTCCCGACGATGAACACCAACGGCATCAGCAGGTATACGCCCGCAGCATACAATCCGACTTCGCGTTTCCCGGTCATCTTCGCGGCCAGGAGCAGCACGATCAGCGCCGCAAGCCCGGTCGACATCGCGGGCATGAAACGTCCCGCGAACGCGTTTTCTCCGAACACGCGAATCGCTCCGGCGATCAGCCAGTAGCCCATGACCGGTTTCTCGAAGTACCGTGCGCCGTTCAGACGCGGCGTCACGAAATCATGGTCGGCGAGCATTTCGCGCGGGATCTCGACGTAGCGGGCTTCGTCCGGCGAGAAGAGCGGACGCACACCGATCAGGAGCACGTAAAGAACAAGAAATATGAGAATGGCAGCCGGAATATTGAATTTCAACTTCATCTGGGGCAGACTCCGTAGGGTTCGCGATCAGTCAGACACATGGGCGAATCGGTACAAAAAAACGCACATGCGACAAAAAGTTTAAGAAATTAATATACATCCGATCCGTCAAAATGTCAAATTTTTTAGAAAATTCTTTCTGCTTCATCATCTTTTCTTCCCTTATGAGGTTGAAAAAAAGATTCCCGCATGATATATTATAAAACTGCACTTGTTTAACCCCAACCGGCGGCACCCATTCCAAACACAACGGGCGCCGTCCCAACAACTGGAGAAACACAATGAAGTTTACGCACGAAGTGGACCAGATGGTGTGCGTCGCCAAAGGTCCGAAACACGGTCCCGCGCCGATCCCCCAGGAAGGTAAGTGGACGAAAGCCAAAGAGATCAAGGACATCTGCGGTCTGACGCACGGCGTCGGCTGGTGCGCTCCCCAGCAGGGCGCCTGCAAGCTCACGCTGAACGTCAAGAACGGCATCATCCAGGAAGCCCTCGTGGAAACGATCGGCTGCTCCGGCATGACCCACTCCGCCGCCATGGCCGCCGAGATCCTCCCCGGCAAAACGCTCCTTGAAGCCCTCAATACCGACCTCGTCTGCGACGCCATTAACACCGCCATGCGCGAACTCTTCCTCCAGATCGTCTACGGCCGTACCCAGACCGCGTTCTCCGAAGACGGTCTCCCGATCGGCGCCGGCCTCGAAGACCTCAAGCAGCTCCGCTCCATCACCGGTACCATGTACAGCACCGCCGAAAAGGGCGTCCGCTACCTCGAAATGGCCGAAGGTTATGTGACCGGCCTCGCCCTCGACGAGGAAAACAAGGTCATCGGCTACCAGTTCGTCAACCTCGGCAAGATGATGGAATTCGTCAACAAGTCCTCCACGAAGGACCTCGAAAAAATGTCCGTCAAGGAATTCATTTCCAAGTTCCAGAAATCCTACGGCCGCTTTGGCGACGCCGTCAAAGTCATCAACCCCCGCAAGGCATAAGGAGCGTTCATCATGGCACTTTTTGAAAGCTACGAGCGCAGAATCGCGCAGATCAATAAATTTCTGAAAGAAAACGGGATTTCCTCCATCGAAGAAGCCGAAAAGATCACGAAGTCCAAAGGCCTCGACATCATCCAGCGCGTCCGCGACATCCAGCCCATCTGCTTCGAAAACGCCTGCTGGGCTTACCTCGTCGGCGCCGCCGTCGCCATCAAGCGCGGCCAGACCGTCGCCAGCGAGATCGCCAAGACCCTCGGCGAAGGCCTCCAGAGCTTCTGCATCCCCGGCTCCGTCGCCGATGACCGCAAGGTCGGCCTCGGACACGGCAACCTCGCCAGCATGCTCCTCCAGGAGGAGACCCAGTGCTTCGCGTTCTGCGCCGGCCACGAATCCTTCGCTGCCGCGGAAGGCGCGATCGGCCTCGCCAAGTCCGCGAACAAGGTCCGCAAGAACCCGCTCCGCGTCATCCTGAACGGCCTCGGCAAGGACGCCGCCCAGATCATCTCCCGCATCAACGGCTTCACCAGCGTTGAGACGAAGTTCGACTACTACACCGGCAAGCTCAAAATCGTCTCCGAGACCGCCTACTCCAAGGGCGAACGCGCTGCCGTCCGCTGCTACGGCGCCGACGACGTCCGCGAAGGCGTTGCCATCATGTGGAAGGAAGGCGTGGACATCGCCATCACCGGCAACTCCACCAACCCGACCCGCTTCCAGCACCCCGTCATGGGCACCTACAAGAAGGAACGCGTCGCTGCCGGCAAGCCCTTCTTCTCCGTCGCCTCCGGCGGCGGCACCGGCCGCACCCTGCACCCGGACAACATGGCCGCCGGCCCTGCCAGCTACGGCATGACCGACACCATGGGCCGCATGCACTCCGACGCCCAGTTCGCGGGTTCCTCCTCCGTCCCGGCGCACGTCGAGATGATGGGCCTCATCGGCATGGGCAACAACCCGATGGTCGGCGCTTCCGTCGACGTCGCGGTCGCGGTCGCCCAGGCCATGTCCGGCAAGGCCGCCAAGAAGGCCGCTCCGGCCAAGAAAGCCGCTGCTCCGGTCAAGGCTGCCGCCAAGAAGGCAACTCCGGCAAAGAAGGCCGCCAAGAAGAAATAACCGGCCATCCGTGCGGCGCCCTGCCCTCTCTGCGTTGAGCTGAACAGGGCCCGCACAATACAAACCGCGGCATCGTGCGCGAACGTCCGGCGGCGGAATCCGCCCCGGGATCAGAATCCACACGGTGCCGCGAACCATTTTCCCTCCGCTTTCCAGTTTGTTTCCGCTCGTTGAAAGGAGATCCCCATGAAAGGCAAACGCATCCCGAAATCCAGACCGCGCAGACAGCCCCGCCGCGACGACGCCGAACCCGTGTCCGCGTCCTTCATCGACTCCTGCGCGCACATGGAGCTGCCCTCCCTCGCCATCGTGGGACGCCCAAACGTCGGCAAATCCTCCCTTTTCAACGCCATCCTCGGACGCCGCCAGGCCATCGTGCATTTCGACTGCGGCGTGACACGCGACCGCGTGAGTGCGTCCGGCGTCTGGCAGGGCCGCCGTTTCAACCTCATCGACACAGGCGGACTCGGCATGTTCGAGAACGAGACGAACTCCGTCGGCAAGTGGGACAAGCTCATCGCCGAGCAGGTCGCCGCCGCCATTGAGGACGCCGCCGCCATCCTGTTCGTCGTGGACGTCCAGGCCGGGCTTCTCCCGCTTGACCACGGCATCGCCGACCGTCTCCGCGCCTGCGGCAAGCCCGTCTACCTGATCGCGAACAAAGCGGACAACCGCGAGGACGCCCTCCTCGCGGACGATTTCCACACGCTCGGATTCGAGCACATCCACCCCGTTTCCTGCCTCCACAAGCGCGGCATCGAAGACGTTTTGGAGGACGCCCTCTCCGGCATCGAACCCTCCGACGCCGAGCTCGCCGCGCACGTGCTGAAGATCGCCGTCCTCGGCCGTCCGAACGTCGGCAAGTCCTCCCTCGTGAACAGACTCATCGGCAAGGACCGTGTGATCGTCAGCGACGTCGCGGGCACCACGCGCGACTCCATCGACGTAGAATTCGAGCTGAAATGCTCCGACAGCGAGACCGTCCGCGCCGTGCTCGTCGACACCGCCGGACTCCGCAAGAAATCCAAGGTCGACGGCGCGGTCGAACAGTACAGCATGATGCGCGCCCAGCATTCGCTCGACACCTGCGACATCGTGCTCTTCGTGGTCGAGGCCGACAAGGGCGAGGCCACCTCGCAGGACAAGACCATCGCGCGCATGATCGAGGAGTCCGGCAAGGGCTGCATCCTCGTCGTCAACAAGTGGGACATCCGCCCCGAAAAAATGCCTCGCGAAGAACTCATCCGCGAATTCCGCGCCTCCCTGCCGAAGATGAGCTACGCGCCGCTCGTCTTCGTCTCCGCCCTCACCGGCGAAAACCTCGCCGTCCTATACGACCTCATCGCGCAGGTCCGCGCACAGCTCTCCGCGCGCATCTCCACCGCCATGCTGAACCGCGTAATCCAGGACGCCACGACGCGCACCGCGCCCCCTGTCGTCGGCCTCAAGCCGCTCAAGATATACTACGGCACCATGACCGAGACCGCGCCGCCGCACTTCATCCTATTCATCAACAAGCGCGACTACTGCGCCGACAGCTACAAGGCGTACCTTTCCAATTACTTCCGCAACGCCTTCAACCTCGTCGGCGTCCCCATCCGCATCGTCCTGCAGGAACGCGACCGCCGCGACCTTTCCGAGGTCGTCAACCATGCCGGAAGTTCCAGCAACGCGAAGAAGAAGTTCGCCAACGCGAAGCAAGCGAAGACCGCGAAGAAGAAGTCCAACTTCAAGAAAAAGGTCGCCGCGCAGAACAAACGCCGCGCCGGTCAGGACTGATCCGCGGCCGCACGCTCATCCGGCACGGAAGAATAAGCATCCCCCCTGCCCTCTTTCATTCGTCGGCAGCACGGATGAACTGTCTTTAAAATCCTCCCTCCCCGTTCGCACTGCCCCCCATGCCGATGCACGGTGTGCGAGGTCGCGGCAGCGTGCAGACACAAAAAAACTCCGGCGAACCATTGAGGTCAACCGGAGTTGATTTTTTGAGCAGGGCCCGCATGAACGGGTCATTTTCCGAGAATGAATTAATTCTCGGCTTCGCCCCAGACTCTCTGATTCCAGGTCCAGTATCCGGAGGGTTCACGGGCGCTGACTTTGGAGAGCTTCGTGTTGACGGTCTGTTCCGGACGGTAGTTGGAGGCATGTCCATCGATGAAGGAATAGTTCCAGGAGAGACTCACGTGCCAGGGATCCTGCCAGTAGGTCTTGTCGTTGTTCGAGACTTCACCTTTCTTGACGAATTCGCCGCCGAGACCGTTCTGGTCCCAGTGGTGGCAGAGGCTGCCGACCTTGATCGAAGAATAGGAGTAGTGCGACGTCGAATTGTACACATATCCGGGAGCGTTGGAGTTGCTGGCGCCCTTGTTCCAGGACGCGTCGCAGACGTAGATCATCTGGGACGGGATTTTGAACTTAGTGGTCTTCAGGACCGGGCCGTTCGGGATGGACGTGGCGTTGCTGGTACCCTTCACGGAGTAGACGGCGGAACGGTTGATGCCGTAGGAAAGCTTCGGCATACTGAGGTCACCGACGGCCTTCGTGGCTTCATCGGCGGGACACTCGAAGAGGTGGGTGGTCTTCACAGCCTGGACCCATTTGTCTTTGCCGGAGGTGTAGTTGTTGTAAGGCATCTCGGCAGCGCCGCCGATCTGGTTCCAGAGGATGGCGGGCCAGATATTGACGCCGTCGCCCCACGCGATCGGGGTCACGTAGGCATTGTAGGAAGCCGCATACAGGTGGTTCGACTGCGCGAACTGTTTGCAGTTCGAGGTGCACTGCGCCATCTTCGCGGTTCTTCTGGCGGCCTGCAGCGCGGGCAGAAGCATTGCGGCCAGGATCGCGATGATCGCGATCACGATCAGCAACTCGATCAGCGTGAATTGTTTGGAGTAACGGGATTTCATGATGCCGTCCTTTCAAGTTGGTATTGAATAAAAATTGGAATGCGCGGGGAACACCGCGGTTCGCCTCAAAATCCGCCTTTCGGCAGGAAAAATGATACGATCCGCAAATATGTTTGCTGTAATATAATATTCGCATCCGCATATTTCAAGCGGGTTTTAGAGTTTTTTAACGTAAAATCGAAATGTTTCTAAAATTCTTTCCAGACACACGCTTTCAGTCGACAGGAACGCCGCCTCTTTTTCGGCGAAAAAACACCCGCCGCTTCCTTGACTTTGCCCTTCCGCCGGATTATAGTAAAAACAAAACGAATTCATACACCATCCCACCCGTTTTTGAACGTGCCGCACAGCCGTGCGGCATCAAAAGCAAGGAGTCCCCAATGTCCTTCCGTTCCTTCCGAAAACTCGCCGCCGCGGCAGCCCTCTGCTGTGCCGCCATCCAGATAACGTCGGCCGATCTTCAGGCCCAGACCGTGCAGCACACATCGTTCAACGGAAACTATCATCTTTTCCTCACCCTCGTCAACAAGGATTCCCGTGTCCGAATCCTCGTCGACGATGCGGACTACGCCTGCGTGAAAAAAGCTGCCGAGATGTTCAGTTCCGACCTGAAAGCCATCACAGGACGCGAGGACGCCGCCAAGGTCGAGAACGAACTCAGATACAGCACAAAGGAAGCCCTGGTCGTCGTCGGCACGATCGGGCACAGCAAATTCATCGACCAGCTCGTCGAGAAAGGCAAGATCGACGTCTCCCAGATCAAAGGGAAATGGGAACACACCCTGACCGCCTGCGTCAGAGATCCGTTCAACAGCGGCGAAGATGCCCTCGTCATCGTCGGCAGCGACCGCCGCGCCGCCGCCTTCGGGCTTATGAAGCTCTCCGAGGAATGCGGCATGTCTCCGTGGAACTGGTGGGCGGACGTCCCGCCGAACCATGTTGAAACCTACATCTTCTGGCCAAGCGCGGTCGACCGCGGCGAGGTCAGCATCGGCCGCATCGACGCGCCGAAGGTGAAGTACCGCGGCATCTTCATCAACGACGAGGACTGGGCGCTTCACGAGTGGGCGAAGAACAACTTCGAAAAGGACGGCTTCGGGCGCATCGGCCCGAAGACAAACGAAAAGATATTCGAGCTCATGCTCCGCCTCCGCATGAACTATTTCTGGCCCGCCATGCACGACGTCAGCGTCGAGTTCGGCGCGGTCCCCGAAAACCCGATCCTCGCCGACCGGTACGGCATCGTGATGGGCGCGAGCCACTGCGAGCCCATGCTCCGCAACAACTGCCACTGGAAAAAGGAAGACGGCGATTGGAACTACATCACGAACCAGGCGAAGATCGACTCCTACTGGAAGGAAAGCGTGGACCAGCGCGGCGACAAGGAAGCTGTCTGGACGCTCGGCATCCGCGGCATCCACGACTCCGCCATGGCAGGCGCGAACACGATGGACGAGAAGAAGGCGCTCGTCTCCAAGGCGATCACGAACCAGCGCGCCATGCTCGAAGCGGGCGTGAGCAAGGAATGGGGCCCCATAGCCCAGTGCTTCGTCCCCTATAAGGAAGTCCTCGCCATCTACGACGCCGGACTTGAAGTCCCCGAGGACGTCACGCTCGTCTGGGTCGACGACAACTACGGCTACATCCGCCGTCTCGGCAATCCCGAGGAACAGAAGCGGTCCGGCGGCTCCGGCGTGTACTACCACATCTCCTACTACGGCGGGCCGCACTCCTACTGCGAACTGAACACCACTCCGCCCGGCCTGATGTACCTCGAACTCCTGAAGGCGTATAACAACAACACGCGCGACCTGTGGGTGCTGAACGTGGGCGACCTCAAACTCATGGAAATCGGCGTCGACTACTTCGCCCGCCTCGCATGGGACCCGACTTTGGACTTCGGCGGACAGGAAAACTCCGCGCTCCAGCAGGAACGTTTCTTCTCCGATTTCCTCGCCAAAAACTTCCGCGGCGTCCCGGAAAGCGGCATCCAGGCCTGCTACAGGACGCTGGAACGCTATTTCACACTCGGATTCTTCCGCAAGCCCGAGGAAATGTCCATCACGTGGGCGAAGGACCTCCCCGACGCATACATCCCCGTGCTCAAAAACCTGTATGAAGAGCTGATCCAGTCCGCGAAGCAAGCCGAGGAGCTGATCCCGGACGCCGCCATGAAGGACGCGTGGTTCGAGCTCGCCGGATATCAGGCGCAGTACCTCGGCAACGCCGGACTTATCTTCCTCGCCTGCCGCGAGGCCTCGAAACAGAATCAGGACCTCCGCGCCGCCGCCGAGCCGTACATCAAGCCAATCGACGAAAACCGCGAGCGCTTCGGCAAGCTCCACGACGGCAAATGGGCGGGATTCCTCCCCGACACCGTCCGCAATCGCACCACAAATAACGAATGGTGGACGCACATGCAGTGGCCGTGGAACGACGGCCGCGGGTGGCATTTCGGAAACACCGACCACAAGAAAGGCCTGGAACCCGGTCTCGCGCTCACCGCGCCGGACAAAGTGAACAACTGGCTGACGTTCCGCGGCATCGGGGAACTCGACCTGCTGTCCGGCAAGCCGTACATGGTCTCCCCCAACGAGGCGGAAAACAGATTCTGCACATTCTCGACCGATGTAATGCGCAAGGACATGGACAAGGCCGACCAGACGCTGGAATACACGTTCAAGACGGATAAAGCCGAGGCAAACGCCCTGATCGACTTCCTGCCGTCCTACGAGCTCTACCCCGGCAGCCAGGCGCGCATCGCCGTCCTGCTGAACGGCGAGGAAGTCCAGACCGTCTCCGTGCCGCATTCCGACAGTCTGAAGGAGGAAAACGGCCCGCGCAGCACGCTCATCCTCGACAACTTCGCACGCGTCGTCGTCCCGCTGAAGAACCTCAAAAAAGGCGAAAACAAATTCACGATCCGCGCCGTCGATCCCGGCGTCTCCGTCCGCGCGGTCTACCTGCCGAACAAGTAACGAAGCCTCAACACCAAGTTAACCCCGCCGGTGTCTGTGCAGAGCAGGCATCGGCTTTTTTGTTTTTTTCGTTTTTCACTTGAAATAATCCATCGTCAGGTTTATATTATCTCTGTCAATTCAAAGGTTTTCCTTCATGCCGCTCATTTTCCGTTACAAAGGTTTCGTCATCCGTTTCTGGTATTGCTTCGAGGAACGGCGTCGGCATGTTCACGCCATCAGCGACGACGCGAACGTCAAAATATGGCTTGAACCGGAAATCTCCATCGCGTCCGTCAAAGGGCGCATCAACGAATCCATGCTCAACGAACTTCTTCAGGAGGTCAAACGAAATGAACAGCTTTGCCGAGATGCTTGGGATCAGTACATCGGACAATAAGACATGCTTCCTCGGGACGACCGACGAGGGCATGGCGGTCCTGGTCAACGGGAAGGACTATTTCCTGCGTTATGCGGATTTCCCGTGGTTCGAATACTGCGGCGCGACGGAACTGCGCGACGTCACGGCGGACCGTTGGGGCGTATACTGGAATACGATCGGAATCGACCTGCCGATCGAGGCTCTGGAACACCCGGAACAGTTCCCCGAAAAGATTTCCGTGGAATCCTGGCTCAAGGCCAGAAGCCGCAGTGCCGCCCGAATCCTCGGTCAGGTCAAATCAGCTCGGAAAGCCGCCGCAAGCCGCCGTAACGGATTGAAGGGCGGACGTCCGCACAAGAAAGAAACGGCGCCCCATCGGTCGACCGCCGCAAAACGTATTGCCAAGCACGAATCCGCCTGAAAAAAGATTTGAATTCCCCTCTAAAAACATGCCGGCGTCCGCAAACAACGGGCGCCGGCTTTTTGGCTTTCCTTATTGGGAAAAGGATCAGATCGGTTTCACAGTGAAGACTTCAGCCTTCAGCGCAGTCGTGACAACCGGCGCGCCCTTTTCCAGCGCGACCTCGGAAAACGCCGCAATCTCGCGCGTGGAGTCGCCGAGGTCGAGAATGACCTTGCCGCGTCCGCCCGCCGGGATGGCGAGGTACACGGTGCCCTTCTGCCCGACGAGCGACGCGTTCGCGCGCGTGCCGCTCTGCTGGAGCTTCAGGATGGACATGATGAGGTAGGCGGTGATGACCATGGTCACGAGGCCGCAGGCGATGGCGACGCCGAAGCCCTTCCAGCCGTGTTCGCCAAACACCACGCCGCCCCAGCCGAACATGGCGATGAAGGCCAGAATGGAGCGGAAGGAGATCAGTTTGAAGTCGAAGATGCCGGAATCGGGGTGGACGATGTCGATCTCGCCGTCCATATCCACGTCGATGTCGCCGGATTCGGCTCCGCCCATCCCGAAGAGGGCCGCGATGGCCGTGATGGCGAAGATCGCGGATCCGCCGATGGCGAAACCCCAGTAGACGGACATCATGCCGCCGCCGTTCACAAACTCGCTTATGGTACCGAGAACGATCATATTTGCCTCCTTGTCTCCCCCCGGAAGGGGATGGTTTGTTTTTCGGAAAAACGGAAACCGTTATTTCTTGCGGCCGAGCTCGGCGGAACGCTCCGCCGCCGCGATCACGCAGTTCTCCACGATGCCGCGGAATCCGGCGGTATCGAGCACGTGGATCCCGCGCGCCGTGGTGCCGTTCGGCGTGATGACGGCGTTGCGCAGCGCGGAGATCGCCTGCGGATCGCGTTTGCACATCTCGGCGGTGCCAAGAACGGTCTGAATGGCGGATTCGACGGCGAGGTCACGCGGCAGGCCGCAGTACACGCCGCCCTCGGCGAGACCGAGGATGAATTCCATCACGAACGCCGGGCCGCTTCCGCTCAGGCCGGTGACGGCGTCGAGCAGAGATTCCGGCACCTCGCGGACGAGGCCGAAACTGGAAAGGATGTCCTGTGCGCAGTCGCGGTCGGCGGCCGTGGCTTTCGGCGACATGGCGAAACACGTCATGCCCTGCTGAACGAGCGCGGGCGTGTTCGGCATCACGCGGACGATACGGTTCGTGGACGCGAGCGCCGCGAGGGATTCGAGCTTGAGCCCGGCAACAATCGAGATCAGGAGCTTGCCGCGGAGAGCGACGCCGACTTCCTTCAGCGCGACCGGTGCGACCTGCGGCTTCACCGCCAGCAGGACGGTCGAAGCGTCCTTCAAAGCTTCTGCAAGCGTCGCGGCAGTCTTGCAGCCCGTGGCATCGGTGAACTTCTTCGCGGCTGCGTCGCTGACGTCGTAGGCGAGGATGGACGAGGCGGGGACGCCTTTGGAAACGAGGGAAACGGTGATCGCGGTCGCCATCTTGCCGGCGCCGATGACCGCGATGCGGGATGCCGTCTTATTGCTGACTGTCTTTTTCATGCTGTGCTCCTCAAAAGATTAAAGGACGAGGATGTCCGAAACGACGTCCCGGGTGAAGATGATGCGCTTGCCGACCAGGTACTCCGTCCAGAAGCACCAGGTGTCCAGCGCGGGCGACGGCGTGCGGAAGGCACACGGCGGACCGAACGCGAGCTCGACTTCATGACGCGTCATGCCTTTCTCGACGATGCCCGCCTTCAGTTTTTCGATCGTGAGCGGACGGATACCGACCGTGAGGTCGGATTCATTGTTCGTGGAGAAGAGCTCGCGGAGATAGTTCTCGGCGGACATCATGCGGTACTCGTCGGAGAAACTGATGCGGAAATCGCGTTTATCCTTCACCGTGGTGAAGCAGATCTCGCGGTCGGACGCGGATGTGATGACGACCTCCGTGCCGAACGGCAGGATCTCGCCCTTGAGCATGTTCAGCGTGTCCATCCGCATCGGGTCGGTGTACCACAGGTTGTAGCTGGTGTAGATCGGGGCCTGTTCCGGGATCTGCAGCACCTCGGAAACGATCATTTCGTGGGCACAGCCGCAGAGTGCAAACACCGCGGCGAACAGGAAAAGGGAAAGGCAATGGCGAAGTCTCATGATGTTATTTCCTTGTTGTGGAATTGGTTTCGGATGCGGGGGCGGACTCCTTCACGGACTCCAGGACCGAGGCGCTGCGGAGGATTTCCACGGCGCGTTCCAGCTGAACGTCGCGCACGCCGTCCGCCAGTCCGGGGTCGATCACGCCGGGATAGTCGTTCAGCTGCGCGAAGAACGCCTGCTGTCTCTGAGGCGGTATTTCGACCGTGATGTCCGGCTGGAGGCCGACGCCGTGGATGGGCGTGTGCGACGGGGTGAAGTAGTGCGCCACGGTGATGCGGAGTGCGCCGAGGTCGCCGATGGGCATGATGTTCTGCGCGGAGCCCTTGCCGAACGTCCTTTCCCCGAGCACGACCACACGTTTCATGTCGCGCAGGGCGGACGCGGAAAGCTCGGCGGCGCTGGCGGAATTGCCGTTCACGAGCAGGATCACCGGCAGATTGTAGTATTTCGTGCAGTTCACCGTCTTGTAGGTCTGGTTCTTGGACGGGTCGCGCCATTCGAGCGTGACGAGCGTCTGGTCCTCCTTCACGAAGCGGCTGCACACCTCGACCGCGCTGTCCACGATGCCGCCGGGGTTGTTCCGCAGGTCGATGACCAGCGAGGTCATGCCCTCCGCGGAGAGCCTGGCGAGCGCGGCGTCCAGACGGCCCGGCGTGTCGCGCGAGAACTGGAGGATACGGAGATATCCGATGCCGCCGCTGTCCGGCAGGATATGCGCGCCGACCACGCTCGGCACTTCGACCGTGCCGCGGACCACGTGCATGGAGAGTTCGTCCTTCACGCCCGCGCGCCGGACGCCGAGTTCGACCGTGGTGCCGACCTCGCCGCGGAGCATGCCGACGCAGTCGGAGAGTTTGAGTTTGTTCAGGTCCTTGCCGTCGATCTTCACGATCACGTCGCCGGCCTTGATCCCGGCCTTTTCGGCGGGGCCGTCCTCCGTCACGCTCACGATCTCGAGCATGCCGTTGCGGGTGGACAGCGTGACGCCGACGCCGCCGAACTGCGCGGAGAAATCCTTCTGCGTCTCCTCGAACGACTGCGGCGTCTCGAAGTTGCTGAACCGGTCGAGGTCCTGCATCACGCCGCGCAGCGCCGAGCGGAACATGTCGCGGTAGTTCGTCTTGCTGCCGTCCACGTAATGCGTCCGGAGCAGAGACAGCCCGTACAGGAACGTAATCATTTCCTTGCACGCGTCGTCGTCCAGCCGGATCTCGGGGAGCGGCTGCTGCGGATTCTGCGCGGGCATGGGGACCGTATCGTCCGCCTGTGCAAAAATGCCGGCCGTCAGGGCCAGCAGGATCAGGATCGTCTGGAATCGTTTCATGAGGAAGCCTTGTATCGTGAACAAAATCTTTATCACAATAATCTAATGCCTTTTGCCCCGACTTTCAAATCATTTTTACAAAAAAACAAGGTCTTTTTGCCCTGAAGATGCGACGGGAAAACGGAGGAAAATGTTTTTAAGGTCGGAAACGAGCCGAAAACGAGGCGAAAGTTGCTACGCTCAGTCGAACATCCGGCGGTGCCGGTCGAACGATTCCGACATGCCGTCGGCGGGGAACCGTCTCGTGAGACGCCGCGCCAGGATCAGCGCGATCGTGCCCGCCAGCACGTCGGACCCCATCTGCGTGGAGAGAAGAAGCGTCAGTGCCGTATCTTCGTTTCCGGTCATGCGGAAGAACAGCAGGACCAGCAGCGAGAGCGGCACCAGGAATCCGAGGATGCGCATCACGTTCAGCATCGCCGCGGCCAGTGGACGTCCGCAACCGGTGAAGAAGAATCCGGAATAGCGGTGGATCTCCAGGAACGCAAATCCCCACGGCAGGATCCGGAGCGCGAACATCATCACGGCGCGCATTTCGACCTTGTCGGGATCCGCCAGGAACTTTTCGGCGATTTGCTGAGCGAAGAGGCAGAATACTACCGACATCGTCATCAGGTAGAAGAATGCAAAGCGCATGGCGAAGCGGCGGCAGCCGTTGATTCGGCTGTACAGGCGCGCGCCGTAGTTCTGCCCGATCATCGGCATCAGGGACACGCCCAGCGACATCGGGAAGAAGAACGCGATCACCTGGACACGCTGCGCCGCCGTGATCGCGCCGATCACCACATCGCCGAAATGCGACGTGATCCAGGTCATGATGAACTGCCCGATCGGCAGCATCAGCGAACCGAGACACGCCGGGATCGCGAACGAAATGATGCGTTTCCACAGGCTCGTCAATTTTGCGAACCGGATCGCACGGAACCGGATCAGGTGGTGTTTTTTCCAGAGGATACACAGGACCGGGGTCGTACCGATGATCTGCGCCATCACGGTCGCCCAGGCCGCGCCGACCACGCCCAGTCCGAACCCGAGCGGGATGCCGCACACTTCCTTCTGGAACATGAACACGGGGTCAAGGAGGGCGTTGGAGGCCAGTCCCAGCACCATCGTGGCGCTCGCCATCTTGGAGTCGTTGGCGGTCACGAGCAGGTTGTTTCCGCTCATGCCGAGCGCGGAGGTCACGCACGCCCAGAACCAGATGTCCATATATTTCGTGGCGAGATGCGTCGCCTCGGGCGAAGCATGCATCACGCTCCCGTAGACTGCGCGCGTCACCAGCGGACCGATGATGGCGAACGACAGGGAAACGAGCGTGATCAGAAAGAGTCCCGTGCTCACGAGCTGTTCCGCGCGCCAGCGGCGGCTCCCGCCGAGCGACTGCGCCGTCGTGGTCATCACGCCCGCGGAAAGCCCGTGGAAGAAGCATCCGCAGATCATCACGAGAGGCGCGGTCAGACCGATGGCCGCCATCGGAGCGTCGCCGTCCAGCCGTCCCACGAAATACGCGTCGACCAGGTTGTATCCGCTGATCGTGAGCGTGCCGGGCAACATCACGAGCGCCGTGCGGAGCATCGTGCCCGCGATCGGCCCCTTCGTGTAGGTCTTGTTGTCGCCCTTCCGTCCGCGGATCAGGAAAAAAAGCCGTTTTATGCCGTTTTTTTTCGGGGGAACGCCGGAAGCGTGTTGAAGTGAAGACATTTTAGCGTAAGAAAAAAAGGTCTGAAAAAGTTTGAACATATAATATACATCATTTTCTTTAGTTTTCAAACATTTTCGACATTATTTTCACAATTGTCCCGAAAAATCGCCCGGCGTTTTTCCGGGTTTTATCGGGAAACCGTTTCTAAATGTGTCTTTGACAAAAGATAATCTACTCCACAATTGTATTTCTTCTCAAAAGACATCTTTCTTCGATAGAGAATTGTATCCAGTCAATACCGCCGCCTTTCCTTTCCCGGTAACGTTTCAGAAACGCGGGTTTTCAAGCTGATTTCACGCCCTGCCCTGCGTTATTCTTACGTTAAAAATGTTTTTTTTTCGTAAGTCAGCTTGATTTTTCGCGGAAAAAAGATTATAGTTTTGCGTTTGCGCACTGCCGCGGACACAATCCTTGCACATATTTAATCCAAAACATAACACAACAACAGGAGTTAAAACCTTCATGAAAAAGAACAACATCGCGGTCATCCTGATCCTCGCCGTCTCGGCGGTGCTGTTTACGCTGGGAGTCATCAAAAAGATCCAGCACATGACTTCCGGCGCAAACAAGTCCGGAAACATCATCGCCGTCATCCCGAAAGGCACCGCCTCCATGTGGTGGGAAGTCGTCCGCAGCGGCGCGGAACAGGCCGGCAAGGAAGAAGGCTACACCATCAGCTGGAACGGCCCCGAACAGGAAAACGACCGCGAGAAACAGATCCAGTCGGTCGAAGACGCCCTCACGCACGGCATCAAGGCGCTCGTGCTCGGCCCGAACGACTCCAAGGCGCTCGTCCGCCCGGTCGAGAAAGCCAAGGGGACCGGAATCCCGGTTGTCATCATCGACTCCAGCATCGAGACCGACAAGTACGACTCCTTCGCCGCTACGGACAACGTCTTGGGCGGAGCCGAAGCCGCACGCCGTCTCGGCGCGGCCCTGAACGGACACGGCAAAGTCATCCTCACCTGCTTCATCCAGAATTCCGCCTCCACCGACGACCGCGCGAAGGGCTTCAAGGAAACCCTCGCGAAGGAATTCCCCGGCATCGAACTGATCGCCGAACAGTACACGCTCGGCACGGTCGAGGACGCCCGTCAGAAGACCGTCGACATGCTCACCAAGCACAGCGACACCGACGGCGTCTTCGCGGTCAACCAGCCCGTCTCCGTCGGCGCATACAAGGCGCTCCAGACGCAGGGCCTGACCGGCAAGGTCAAATTCGTCGGCTTCGACTCCGACCCGGTCCTCCTCGAAGGCATCGAAAAGGGCGAGGTCGATTCCCTCATCGTCCAGAACCCGTTCGAGATCGGATACTCCGGCGTGAAGACCGCGGTCGCGCTCCTTCAGGGCAAGCAGGTCGAGAAGCTCAAACCGATCCCCAGCATGATCGTCGACAAATCCAACCTCGCCGAGATGAAGGCGAAATTCCCCGCCGCGCTCGGGCTCACTTCCGGCAAAGCCCCGGCGGGCAAGGCGCAGACCGGCAAGACCATCGCCGTCATCCCGAAGGGCACCGCCTCCATGTGGTGGGAAGTCGTCCGCAAGGGCGCGGAAAAGGCCGGCGAGGAGGAAGGCTACAAGATCAGCTGGAACGGTCCCGAACAGGAAAACGACCGTGAAAAGCAGATCCAGTCGGTCGAAGACTCCCTCACCCGCGGCGCGGTCGCGCTCGTGCTCGGCCCGAACGACTCCAAGGCGCTCGTCCGCCCCGTCGAAAAGGCGAAAGCCTCCGGCATCCCCGTCGTGATCATCGACTCCAACCTTGAGACCGACAAGTACGACTCCTTCGCGGCGACCGACAACGTCGCGGGCGGAGCGGACGCCGCACGCCGCCTCGGCGCGGCTCTGAACGGCCACGGCAAGGTCATCCTCACCTGCTTCATCCAGAACTCCGCCTCCACCGACGACCGGGCCAAAGGCTTCAAGGAAACCCTCGCGACGGAATTCCCCGGCATCGAACTCGTCGCCGAACAGTACACGCTCGGCACGGTCGAGGATGCCCGACAGAAGACCGTCGACATGCTCACCAAGCACAACGACATCGACGGCCTCTTCGCCGTGAACCAGCCCACGTCCGTCGGCGCGTACAAGGCGCTCCAGAGCCAGAAGCTCACCGGCAAAGTCAAGTTCGTCGGGTTCGACTCCGACCCCGTGCTCCTCGAAGGCATCGAAAAGGGCGAAGTCGACTCCCTCATCGTTCAGGATCCCTACAAGATCGGCTACACCGGCGTCAAGACCGCGGTCGACATCCTCGACGGGAAAAAGGTCGAAAAACTCAAACCGATCCCCAGCATGATCGTCGACAAGAACAATCTTGAAGAGCAGAAAAAAGAAAACCCGGCCGCTTTGGGACTCTGACCTATGGATAATAACTCTCCTCAAACCTACTCTCTGGCGATGCACGACATCGTCAAGACGTTCGGGCCGGTGAAAGCCCTGTCCGGCGTCAGCTTCTCGGCACGACCGGGCACAGTACACGCCCTCTGCGGCGAAAACGGCGCCGGGAAATCCACCCTCATGAAAGTCCTTTCCGGCATCCACACGCCGGACTCCGGCTACATCGAACTGTTCGGCGAAAAAGTCGAGCTCACGAGCCCGAAGGATTCCCTCGACCGCGGCATCTCCATGCTCTACCAGGAACTCGACCTGGCGGGCGACCTGACCGTGGCGGACAACATCTTCCTCGGGCGTGAGATCATGAAATTCGGCCGCATGGACTCCAAGGCGATGCGGGAACGCGCCCGCGCCATCATCAAGGAGAATAATTTCGACCTTGATCCGGACGCGCTTATCAGCACGCTGTCGACCGGCGACTGCCAGATCGTCGAGCTGCTGAAGGCGCTGGAACGCAATGCGAAGATCATCGTGATGGACGAACCGACGTCCTCTCTCTCCGAAAAGGAGGCCGACCAGCTTTTCTCCATCGTGAAGGACCTCCGCAAACGCGGCCTCACCATCATCTACATCTCGCACAGACTGGAAGAGGTCTTGGACCTCGCCGACGACGTCAGCATCCTGCGCGATGGCGCGGTCGTCTCCTCCGGCCCGCTCTCCGAATACACCGTCCAGCGCATCGTGCACGAAATGGTCGGACGCGAACTCTCCGACTACTATCCGCCGCGCAGCGTCGAGATCGGCGACGTCTGCTTCGAGGCGAAAGACCTCGCTTCCGACGAAGGCATCGAAGACATCTCGTTCCAGGTCCGCCGCGGCGAAGTCGTCGGCATGGCGGGACTCGTCGGCGCGGGCCGCACCGAGACCGCGCGCGCGATCTTCGGTCTCCAGCCGCTCACCGCGGGCCAGCTCTTCCTGAACGGGAAGGAACTCCACATCAAGACGCCCGCCGATGCCATCGCGGGGCGCATCGCCTACCTCCCCGAGGACCGCAAGCGCTGCGGCCTCTGCGTCGGCCTGCCCTGCCGGGACAACATCATGCTCCCGAACTACGAGGCGACCGGCATGAAATGGCTTCTGGACTTCGGAAAGGAACAGAAGCTCATGGACGAATACGGCGGCAAGGTCAAGCTCAAATGGGCGTCCCCGTACGATGAAGCGTCCTCGCTTTCCGGCGGCAACCAGCAGAAACTTCTTGTGGCTCGCTGGCTCCTCGCCAACCCGGATTTCATCATCTTCGACGAACCCACGCGCGGCATCGACGTCGGCGCGAAGAAGGAGATCTACACGCTCATCAACGAGCTCGCCGCCGCGGGCAAGGGCGTCCTCGTGATCTCGTCCGAACTGCCCGAACTCTTCGGCATCTGCGACCGTCTGCTCGTCTTCCGCAGGAAACGCCTCGCCGCACAGCTCGAAACCGCAAAAACCACACAGGAAGAAGTCATGCACTTCGCCGTCTGCTGACACTCAACTCAGGAGTATTATCCATATGAACCGCTTCGCCAAACAACTGCTTCCGTTCTGCTCCCTCATCTTCATCATCTCCCTCTGCACGTTCCTGGAGCCGGACAATTTCCTTTCCACGCGCAACCTCGTCAACGTCCTCTGCCGTTCCTCCATCAACGGCATCATGGCGGCCGGCATGACCTACATCATCATCACCGGCGGCATCGACCTCTCGGTCGGCTCCATGCTCGCCATGTGCGGCATGATCGGCGCGGCGTCCATGCTGTTCTTCTCCGGCGGCAACTGGGCGGACATCTCGTCCGGCACGTACATCCATCTGAGTCTTCTCGCCATGATCGCCGGTACGCTCATCAGCATCCTCGCAGGCGCGCTCTGCGGCTTCGCCAACGGCATGCTGATCACGAAACTGAAGCTCGCGCCGTTCATCGTCACGCTCGGCACCATGAGTATCTTCCGCGGTATCTCCTACATCATGAACGCGGGCAAGCCCTTCGCCGTCTCCGACTACAGCTGGCTTGACACCGGCCGCGTGGCGGGCATCCCCTCCTCCGTGATCCTGCTCGTCATCGTCATGATCGCCTTCTGGTTCCTGCTCAAGCACACACGGTTCGGGCGCTACACCTACGCCATCGGATCCAACGTCCAGACCGCATTCCACGCCGGCATCAACGTGAACAAGACGATCGTCTGGATCTACACCCTCACCGGCGCGCTCGTCGGCCTCGCATCCATGATCACCGTCGCCCGAGCCAGCACGGCCCAGCCCACCGCCGGCATCTCGCTCGAACTCGACATCATCGCCGCCTGCATCATCGGCGGCTGCGCCCCCTCCGGCGGACGCGGCACCATGATGGGCACCGTCATCGGCACGCTGCTCATCAGCTTCCTCCGCAACGGGCTTACCCTGCTCGACATCTCCACGAACGTCCAGCTCGTCGTGATCGGCCTCATCATCATCGTGGCCGTGACCGCCGACCAGATCGCGACCCGCCGGAAAGCCACCTGATTCGGGTCAGAGGAAGCCATTCTTTTTCCACTCAATTTCCGCCGCACGGGATACGTTTTCCCTGCGGCGTTTTTCGTCTCTTTTTTCTGCTCGTTTCTGCTATATTTAGCAAATAAACATCTTTCACGTGATTTGGACTTGATAATGTTTTTTTGTGAATTATATTAAAAAGATAAATCCTGATTCCGTCAAAAACGGATCCATTTTCCCCCCGAAATCATCTTCCAGGAGAATAACAAATGATCGTTGTCAATACCGAAACCATCCCCGGCATGAAAATCGTCGAGCTCAAAGGTCTAGTCCAGGGTAACACCGTGCGAGCGAAGCATGTGGGCCGGGACATCGCGGCGTCCCTCAAAAACCTTGTGGGCGGCGAGCTCAGCGGCTACACGGAGCTTCTGGTGGAATCCCGCCGCGAGGCTGTGGCGCGCATGATCGCCCAGGCCGAGGAGCTTCACGCCAACGCCATCGTCAACGTCCGGTTCGCCACCAGCAGCATCACCGCGGGCGCGGCCGAGCTTTATGCCTACGGCACCGCCGTGATCGCCGTTCCCGAGGACGCCCGGCCGGAGTCCTGACCATGGAGACGAAAGACATCTTTTCACTCGCTTTCAATGTCGGCGTGCCGGTCACACTTCTCATCGCCACATGGGCGACCCAGCACCAGATCATCAGGGCGCGCAGGAAATACCTTTCGGAACAGGAAGCGTATTTCAGGGAGAAAATCCCGATGACGAACCTGAAACGGTTCCCCGACGAGGCCTATTGCGACCCGGCCCTGGTAACGGGGTCCGTGGTGATCGCCACAAACTATTTTATCTCCTTCATTTCCTCCTTCAAACATCTTTTCGGCGGCGAGATGAAAGGCTACACCGGCATGTGCTCCGACGCACGGCGCATCGCGCTGGTCCGTATGCTTCAGGACGCGGAACAGCAGGGCGCGGATGCGGTCTACAACGTCCGCTTCGAAACGTCCACCGTCAATTCCGGCGAGAAGAGAAAGAGTTCCGGAGGCGTGGAGCTGATCGCCTACGGGACGGCGGTCAAAAGACTCGTTTTATGAAAAAACAGGACAAACTCTTCTCGGTGGAAGACGAAGTCGCGCTGCACCCGGAATTGAACCGGGAGCAGTCGCACGTCGAAGATTTGCCCGCGCCACCGGAAAAGGAAACGGACTCCGGGACATGCTATTACTCCTCCGCGGCCTTCGAGCCCGGCGTGGGAAACGGCAACTCCCCGGAATACCGGGAACTGATCCGCATGGAGCAGGAACGTTATCCGGCTTCCGTTGCCCCGTTTCTTTCGATCCTGGCCGGCATCGCGGGCGGACTTTTTGCCGTCCCGGCCGTATTTCTGGACACACTCAGTTCCTCGCTGGGGTTCGGGCTCGTGCTCGGGGCGGCCGTCCTCGTCGTTCTCGGTCCGTTTACCGAGGAAACGCTGAAGCAGAGCGGCGCGGTCTTCCAGCTGGAAAAGATGCGCGGTTCGATCCGGTATGACTGGCAGTTCTTCCTGTCGGGGGCGCTGGGCGGCCTGGTTTTCAGCATTCTGGAAAATCTCATCTACCAGCACATCTACCTGAGGAAACTCCAGCCGGAGGAACTGGCATCTGTCATGGCGTTCCGCTGGACCATCTGCACGGCATTGCATATCCTCTGCACCGTAATTTCCTCCATGGGGCTCCGGCGCGTGTGGCGGGAAAGCCTTGCAAAAGAACGTCCGTTCAGGCTGTCCGACGCGTTCCCGTGGTTCGCCGCCGCGACCGTCGTTCACGGGCTTTACAATTTGTCCATGCTGCTGTTGGACCCGTTCGGCACGAAATGAACGGATCATTTCCTTCTGCGACGCCCGCCGCGAAGCGCCCAATCCGCCGTCTTTTCAGACGCGCTTTTAGTAAATTATAGTAATTCTTTGGTCCGGCATGCTTGACAAGCCCGCATAATGGTGCTATATTAGTGCAATTCGGAGCCAATTTTTGTACGATTCATAACCAATATGGAAATCTCATGAGTCAAAATCCCAACAACAGAAATTCACTTCTGCTGTGTTTCCAGGAGATCATCAAGATGATGCCGCAGGCGGGCGACCTCAACGCCTTCCTGTCCGCGCTCGAAAACGTCGAAGATCCCCTCGAACTCTGTCTGAAGCTTGCGAACAAGTTACGGCTCGCGCCCGAAAGCCGCGGCGACGTCACCATCGAGGAACTCGCCTCCTTCTTCGGCGCGCCGATCTTCCTTCAGCTCAACAACGGCAACTGGGTGCTCTATCTCGGCATCCGCAAGCTCCTGCAGGGCGGCGTCCAGCAGGAACGCTACGCCGTCTTTGATCCGCTGACCAAGGTCCAGGGCAAGATGCTGTTCCTCCAGAAGGACCAGCTCCTCAAATCCTGGGCGGGCAAGGCCGTCTTCATCCGCATGGAGATGCGCGGCTGCTCGGTCGACGGCAAGCAGACCTCCCTCTACTGCCTCGCCTCCATCGTGAAGCATTACGGCGACGACACCGACGTCGGCCGCCTGATGCACGAATACGCGATCTCCGAGGACGAGCCGTCCATCCGCCTCCTCGGCAAGATCGCCGACGACCTCGACTACAAGACGAAGGAAATCCGCGTCAAGTGGGACAGAATCCCGAAGATCGGCGCGGCGTTCCCCTGCATGGCAATCAAGAAGGACGGACGTTTCGCCGTGCTCTGCGGCGTGCGCGAAGTCCCCGAAAGCGTCGCCTATCCGAAAAACGAGGAAGACAGCAAGCCGAAGCTCACGACCGAGGCCTTGCTCAAGCAGTCCGAGGAGGTCGTTCCCGGCGCCGACCCCGAGCCTGAAGAGGCGAAGGAGGAGGCTCCCGCCGAAGACAAGCCGAAGATGGTCCAGCAGGCCGCCATCTGGGATCCCTACGTGGCCGACGGCCACCGTCCGAGCGTCGTGTTCATCAACAGGGAAGAGTGGGAGGAGAAATACTCCAACCGCGTCGTCCTCGTGAAGAAGCACTACTCGCTCGTCTCCGCTGGTTCATCCCGGAATTCTTCCGCCAGAGGACTCTGCTGGTGCAGGTCGCCATCGCCATTCTGGCCATCAGCGCCATCGGCCTGGTCGTCCCGCTGTTCTTCCAGATCGTCGTCGACAAGGTGCTCGTGAACGAAGGCGAGATCACGCTCATGACCATCGGCATCGGCGTCACGATCATGCTCTGCGTCAACGCCATCCTGGAGTACCTCGAAAAATACTTCCTGCTGTACGCCACGAACCGCATCGACATCCGCCTGGCAGTGAAGACCTTCGCGCGTTTGCTCAGCCTCCCGGTCGACTTCTACGAACGCATCTCGTCCGGCGTGCTCATCAAGCACATGCAGCAGACCGAGCGCATCCGTTCGTTCCTGTCCGGCAGCCTGTTCTACACCGCGCTGGAGCTCCTCTCCCTCGTGGTCTTCCTGCCGTTCCTCTTCATCTACAGCCCGGTCCTCACCGGCGTCGTGCTGCTCTTCACATTCATGATGGCGCTGGTCATCGCGCTCCTCATCAAGCCGTTCCAGCACCGCCTCGAGGAGCTGTACATGGCGGAAGGCAAGCGCCAGGCGATGCTGGTGGAGACCATCCACGGCATCCGCACCGTGAAGTCCCTCGCGCTCGAGCCCACGCAGCAGCGCAAGTGGAACGACACGGCGGCCTTCGCGATCACGCGCTATTTCCGCGTGGCGCAGATCTCCATCACGGCCAAGACGCTCTCCGGCCTGATCGAAAAGCTCATGTTCATCGCCATCATCTGGATCGGCGCGCTCGCTGTCTTCGACGGCAACCTCACCGTCGGCAAGCTCATCGCCTTCCAGATGCTCTCCGGACGCGTCACCGGCCCGCTGGTCCACATCGTCGGCCTCGTCCACGAATACCAGCAGACTCTCCTCTCCGTCCGCATGCTCGGCGTCGTCATGAACTGCCCGCAGGAGCAGGTCGGCGGCTCCCTCCACCACCAGCTCCAGGGCGAGCTCTCCATCGAGAACGTGAACTTCCGGTACTCCCCGGACACCCCGATGGTCATCAAGGACTTCAACCTCCATATCTCGCCCGGTTCCACCATCGGCCTCGTCGGACGCTCCGGTTCCGGCAAGACCACGCTCACCAAGCTCATCCAGGGCCTGTATCCGCTCCAGACCGGCATCATCAAGTACGACGGCATCGACATCCGCGAAATCGACCGCGCGTCGCTCCGCTCCGCCATCGGTATCGTGCTTCAGGACAACTACTTCTTCTACGGCACCGTCCGCGAGAACCTGTCCCTTACGAAGAAGGACGCCACCATGGAGGAGATCATCTACGCCGCGCGTCTCGCGGGCGCCGACGAGTTCATCCAGAAGATGAGCCGCGGTTACGACTCCCTCCTCGAGGAAAACGCCTCCAACCTCTCCGGCGGTCAGCGCCAGCGCCTCGCCATCGCGCGTGCGCTTCTCCCGAACCCGCGCTTCCTCATTTTCGACGAAGCCACCAGCGCCCTCGACCCGGAAAGCGAGACCATGGTCCGGAAGAACCTGAACATGATCGCCAGAAACCGTACGGTGTTCATCATTTCCCACCGCCTCTCCGTCCTCTGCCGCGCCGACAGGATCGTGGTCATGGACCACGGCGACCTGATCGAACAGGGCACGCACAAGGAACTGATCGAACAGGGCGGCATCTACGCCGAATTCTGGAAACAGCAAATGGGGTTTAACGAAGATGAGCAATAACAATCCGAATACCAATCTGCCCGTCAAGAGCATGAAATCCGCGCAGGATTTCCAGCCTGATGCCATCATGCTGGAGACCCACGCGCCTCCGGTTCCGCTCCACATCATCTGGTATATCATCATCGCCCTCGTCATCGGCTTCATCGTCTGGGCCTGCTACGCCCACGTCGACAAGGTCGTCGTCGCGCCCGGCAAGATCGTCACCGAGCGCCCGAACATCGTCATGAAGCCCTTCGAACGCGCCACCATCGAAAAAGTGCATGTCCGCACCGGCCAGGAAGTGAAGGAAGGCGACCTGCTCTTCAGCTTCGACCAGACAAACAACAAGGCCGAGATGGAACGCATCACGGAACAGCTCAAGGCGTTCCGGGCGCACCGCGACCGCCTCAAGGCGGAGATCGAAGGCTACGACAAGCCGTTCCCGCTCCCCGCGAACCCGAACACGTTCGAGATTCTCCAGCACAACGCTTTCGAGGCGCGCAAGAACTCCTACAACGGCAAGCTCCTCTCCTACGACGCCACGCTGGCGCGTTATAAGAAGACGCTGGAACAGCTCCATGTCTCCATGGAGAAGTTCGAGGCCCGCAAGGGCAAGCTCGACGAGATCGAGGACATGATGAAGGGCTTCGAGGACTCCCGCGTGGTCAGTCTCCGCGACTACCTGAACATCCAGGTCCAGGTCATCGAGACCGCCATCTCCGTCGACCAGCAGAAAGTCTCCATCGTCGAGAACGAACAGGCCATCAAGTCGGTCAATGCCGAACGCGACTCCTTCATCAGCGACTGGCGCCGCCAGATCTACGAGGAGCTCGTCGAGGTCGACCGCAACATCAGCTCGCTCGAACAGCAGCAGGTCCAGACGAAGCAGATGGTCGAATACACCGAGCTCCGCGCCCCGTGCGATGCCGTCGTTCACGAGATCGCCCCGTTCCAGGAAGGCTCCGCGGTCCGCGAGGCCGAATCCCTGATCACCCTGATCCCGCTCGAAGACAAGATCGAAGTCGAAGTCTACATCCCGGCCAAGGACATCAGCTGGGTCCGCGTCGGCCAGACATGCCGCGTCAAGTTCGACACCTATCCCTTCCAGCAGTGCGGCACGCGCACCGGCAAGATCACCTACATCTCCGAAGACGCATTCACCGGCAACGAACGGATGATGACAGAGGAAAGCATGACGAGCGACGCTGGCGGACGCCTCAGCAAGATGGCGCGCGGCGCGACCTATCAGGCGCGCATCCTCCTCGAACCCGGCGATTTCCGCGGCTGGGCCAAGGGCGCGAAGATCCGTCCCGGCATGACCGTCAACGCCGAAATCAAGGTCGGCGACCGCACCGTCATCAACTACATCATCAACCCGTTCGTCAAGGCCCTTGACGAATCCATCCGCGAGCCGTAACACGCTCCGGCACATATCCGGCGGACGCACCTCAAAAATCGTTCGCCGTTTTTTCCGCCGCTTCCGCAAACCGGGGGCGGCGGTTTCTTTTGGGATGATTGCAGGACGCCTGCCACGGATGACGGGATAAAATGGGCGGAGACGCCCTCGAACCGGCATACAATTGTTCGATGGCAACGAAAGAAAGTTATAAAAATCTTCTTTTTTCTCTTGACTTTCGTTTGCAGGGGGATATATTGTATATTGATATATCAGGAAAAAACGCGCCGTCCCGCTCAAAACGGGGCGTGCGCGGAAACAAACGACTCATTCCCCGTTCAACCGGAGAGAAGGAGAGACTGATCATGATCGAATACATTTCTGACCGTGAACTCGGCTCCATCGAAGAACCCAGCATGGCTGCCTACGCCGGACTCACCGTCACCGACGGCGGAATCTGCCTTCAGCGCACCGAATTTCCGCAGACCATCACCCAAGCCGGAGCAATCAACTCCGACACGAACAATTTCGCGGACGGTCCCACAAAGCAGATTACTTCTATCGATTCCACGAAGGTAGATTTGTCGAACGCCTCCGTCACAATCAACA
>CACYHQ010000015.1 GCA_902774245.1 uncultured bacterium | reverse complement strand
AGCCGCCGAAGCCGCCGAAGCCGCCACCAGCGGGAGCACCGCCGCCGAAGCCGCCCATGCCGCCGCCGAAGCCGCCCATGCCGCCGCCGAAGCCGCCCATGCCGCCGCCGAAGCCGCCCATGGCCGGAGCGCCGCCGTTACCAGCACCAGCGCCTGCGCCGGGGCCGGCCGGAGCCTGTGCGAAGACCGTGATCGCGAGGGCGATCGCCGCTGCGCAACCGAGGAAATGACCGAGTTTCATATTGAACTCCTTGTGATTTGTTGGCGTGAGCCTGAATCCTTACGCCACCTGGCGAGGGGATCTTGAGCTCACTTGTTTGGTTGTTTCGGGATTTCAGCGTTAATATACAATCGCGGATTTGATTTTTCAATAGTAAAAGATATGTAAAATATGATAAAAGCATGTGTTTTTTATCGAGAAATGTAAAAACCTTAATCTTTGATTTTGTGTAAAGTCTAAACTGCTTTTCGCCTGAATCCCGATCCCGGCGGCATAGATTTTTTATCTAGGACCGTAACTTTTCTTAACGTACCGGAAAAATGCCGCCGCGTTCGCCGGTTTGCGTTCCGGGCGCATTTTTGAGCTTATCCGAGTACATAAAAATCCCGCTGCCCCGGTGAGAGGCGGCGGGATGCGAAAATCGGCTTGAAGTCGAGGTGAGGTTGAACTTGAAACTAAGCGCCTTCCTCCCCGTCGTCGATCGTCCTGTTGATGATGTCCATCGCCTGGGACACGGTCGCCAGCTCGTCGCGGGTGCACGTCCGGAGGTAGCCCTCGATGAATGCGTTGAACCTGTCGACGACCTCGCTGATGAACTTCGCACCCTTGTCGGAGAGCGAAATGCGCACGTTTCTGCGGTCGTTGGGGTCGTCGGTGCGGATGAGGTATCCGCTTTGGACGAGCTTGTCGACGAAGAGGGACGCGCCGGCGGAGGTGAGCCCGGTGACCGCCATGATGCGGCTGAGGTTGCAGGGCATGGCGAACCGGACGATCATGAGCTGGTTGAACTGGCTGCGCTGGATCTCGTAGGCGTGTTCCTTCCAGTCCTGCTCGAGGAACGCGCGGTGCTTGCGTTCGAGGAGGCGGACCATCTTCTTGAGCGCCTCAAGGTCCGGCGAAGTCTCAGGAAGCGGCACCCCGGAAGCGGGGCGCTTCACCTGTTTGACGCCGTTCTTCGTCATCACTTCATCTCCTGATAGTCGTCGTTGATGAAGTTGCCGACCTTGTCAAGACGTTCGACGCGGTCGGAGCGGTCCTCGTCGAGGCCGTACTGCTGGAAGAACATGTTGCCGACGCGGCTGGTCATGCCCTTGTTGACGCTCTTGACGATCTTGCCGAGGTCTTCGGAGATGTTCTCGCCGACCTTGTCGTCCGGGTTGGAGTATTCGACCTTGGCGATCACGACGAGCTGGGACTGCTTGATGGATTCGGATTCGGTGGAGACGACACGTCCGAGGACGGGGATGTCCTTCAGGAAGGGCAAACCGGCGGTGCTGCGGACGGACTCGGATTTCTTGAGGCCGCCGATCACGAATTCCTCGGCTTCGGTGCCGATCTGGAAAGTCGTGCCGGTCTGGGACTTGCTCATGCGTGCGGAGCCGTCGGCGTTCCAGCCGAGCAGGGAGATGCTGTTGAGGTCGAAGGTGACCTTGGCGGCCTTGGCGGTGACGACCGGGGTGACGCGGAGGTCGAACTGGAAGCCGTCGGTGACCATCGGGTACTGGAGCCAGCCGTGGATGATGCCGGGCGCGGCGTTCGCGTTGTCCCAGTTGGTGTTGTAGTATGCGCCGTTGACGACGGTGCCGTCGGCCTTGACGTAGCCGGTGAGGTACTTGGCGAGCGGGCTGGTCCTGTTGTCGTTGTCGAAGACTTTCGCGGAGACGTCGCCGTAGGTGTTCGTGCCGGTCTGGGTGCCCATGGTGCGGAGCGTGTAACCGTCGGGACGGATGATCGCGCTGGTCCCGGCATCCCTGTAGAGCTCCTGAATCTTGGAGAGCGGCTGGATCTTCGTGATGGCCTCGCGGAGGATGGTATCCGGGTTCGGGTCGGTGTAGGCGAACTCGCCCGTGCCCTCGGCGATGGTCTTCGCGCCGGCGGTGTAGAACGTGCGGTCATAGAAGAAGCCGGAGGCGACCTGGACGGTGGAGACGGTGCGGTTCTGCGCCACGATTTCGCCGCGGGCGAGGATCTTGGCCTTGCCGATGGAGGTCATGAAGTCGAGGTAGCGGCTGTTCCACTTCGGGTTGAAGTTCCAGTAGGAGACCTTGTTGAAACTGGTGTCCTGGACGCTGCTGGTGAAGAAGGTGCCCCAGTTGCGGCTCATCATGGCGCCGGCGGAGAAGAGGTCGACGCCCTCGTTGTTCTTCCAGCTCTGGAAGTCGACGCCGATGCGGTCGTCGTTCTCTGCGTAGATCTCAATGATGCGGTAGGATATCTTGACCTCGGGGATCGGGCGGTCGTAGCTCACGAGGAGTTTGCGCATGTCTTCCCAGGACCATTCCGGGGCGCAGATCACGAGCGCGTTCAGCTCGCCGTCGACCAGGACCGTGCTGGGGGAGATCTCGAACTGCGGGTCGAGGTCGGAGGAGCCGACTTTCAGGAGCATGTCGCGGAGGTTCGCGGCCTTGCTGGCGCGCGGGAAGTAGATGCGGGTGCCCGCGTCGCCGGAGTAGGTCAGGCCCTTGCGGTCGAGCGCGGCGACGATGCTGTCGATGCCGCGTCCGTCCTCGTTGTCGCTGAAACGGTATTCTTCGGCGGAGACGAGGACCACGCCGGTGCCGTCGTCGAACTTGACGGCGGTGGCCTGCGCGGGGCTGGTGCTGACGCTGCGCGCACCGACGGCGGCTTCAAGATAGCTGCGGACCGCGTAGGGGTCGGCGTTCTTGATCGTGTAGGGCTTCGTGATCACGAAGGGGTCTGTGTTGTCGCGGATGACGGTGACTTCCTTCGTGCCGTCCTTCACATCGATGTTCAGTTTCGCCTGGACTCCGGTCGGGGCGTAGCCGCCGGTCGGGGCGCCCTGTTCGCTCTTGGCGGAGCCGGGGATCGCCTGCGGAGTGATGGTGAGGTGGGAGGGGACTTTCGCGTTCTCGAGGATGGAGACGTTCGGCGGGGGCTGCGGCTGTTCGGAGTTGCAGGAAGCCGCGATGAGGCCGGCGGCGAAGGTAAGAATGATATTTCTGTAGAGTTTGGTTTTCATGGATCAGTCCTCGCTTTCGGCGTTCTGTTCGGTTTCGGCCTGCTGTTCTTCCGCGGTCAGAGCCTTGGGGGCTTCGTCCTCGCTGGCGCGGAAGGGATTCTCGATGCGGCGCTTCACGTCCTTGTTGACGCTGGTAGTCTGCGGGATGCCTTTCTTCTCCTCGGGGTGGAGCAGGACGGCTTCGGCGGTCACGATCACGTAGGTGCGTTCCTTGATGCTGGTGACGGTGCTGAAGAGGTATTTGATGACGGGGATGCGGCAGAGGATCGGGAGGCCGATGGTCTGCTCGACGTCGTTTTCCTTTTCGTACACGGTAAGGACTTTTTCCTGTCCGAGGCCGAGGGAGGCCGCGCCCGCGCAGAGGACGTTGTTGCTGAGTTCGGCGCCGGTGTTGCCGCGTTCGACGACGTCCTTGAAGAAGAGGGAGTAGTCGAACATTACGCAGCCATCAGTCTTGACCATCTGGCTGTTGAGGTCGGAAGCCTCGTCCTTGACTTTGTACTTTTCATTGTAGGCTCCGGCGGGGGCGTTTTCCTGCGGGAGGCAGATGAACGGGTTGATGATCTGGACATCGAGCGCCGGGGGATTGGAGTATTTGTTGCCGTCTTCGTCCTCGTAGTAGCTCTTGCCGACGAACGTGCGTCCGAGCACGTTCTTGGCGATGTTCTGGTATTCCGGCTCCATGGACGCGCGGTAGATGAACGGAGCCTTGTCGGCGGCAGCTTCCTGCACGCTGCGGAGCATCGCGTACTCGTCGAGCGAGCGGACCGGGGTGTTTACCATGGTCAGGGAGACGTTCGCGGCGACGGCGGCGTTGCCGGACTGCTGGAGGCAGCGGATGAAGCTCATGTCGAACTGCGGCGCGGTGAAGAAACCGGCGTAGTCCCAGGTGGAGGTGGCGGCGAAAACCATGTCCTCGAGGGCCTGGTCGACGGCGAGGCGGCCGACGTTGTAGCTCAGGTTGAGCAGGTTCACGCCGGGGCCGTTCTTCCACGCGAGGTAGTCGAAACCCCAGTCCTTGAGGTCACTGTCGCGGAGTTCGTAGTAGTTGAGGCGGAGCGCGACCTGGGGCAGGGGCCGGTCAAGCTCGGTTTCGATGAAGTCGAGCGTGCCGCGCGCTGCATCGGTCTGGTCGCGCCAGAAAATCGTGTTGGTCTCGTCGTTCACGTAGGACTTGCCAGCGGACGTGCCGAGCGTCTTGTCGATCAGGTCGGTGAGCTCCTGCGCGGCGCGGTATTTCGGTGTGTAGGCGATGCGCGCCACGCCGGTACCTTGGATGCCGCCGTTCTGGCCGGGGTGGTCGAGCGCGGCGACGATCTGGTCGACGTAGGGGAGGAAGTCCTTGCCCGTGGAGACGAGGATCGCGTCCTTGGCGTCCGGGGCGATGGCCGTGACGCGGCGGATCGTGGAGCTGCGGTTGTAGCGCTGGATCGCGGAGTTCACGAACGGGAGAACGGCCTCGGAGGTCACGTTCTTCAGCTCGTACACACGGCTGTCGAAACGGATTTGCGCGTCGTCCTGCTTCAGGTGAATGGTTCTTGCGGAGCCGTCGTCCTGGGACGCGTCGTCCGCGGCGAGGGAGACGAGACAGAGCGTCCCGGCAGCCAGGCAGAGAAGAATTCTTGCGGTCTTGTTCATGTGTTTTTCGGGGTTAGGGGTGAGGGTATGTGTGTGGGTAAAACTGTGCGAAAACTATGAAGGCGTCCCCGGAACGCGTGGTTCCGTTTTGTTTTGTGTTGTGGGGGATGATGGTCCCGGGGAACGCCGTCCGTGCGGATCAGAGGAAATTGAATCCGACGATGACCACTTCGCCTTTGGTGTCGTGTCCGGCGAGGACGCGGAACAGCGCTTCGCTGTAGTATTCCTTATCCTCTTTGTTTTTGAGCACGAAACGGACTTTCCAAATGTACGGAGTGATCGCGATGTGTTCAAGCGCGGTGACATAGCTGAAGGAGACCGGCTCGCCGAGCGTTTCCGTGATGACCTTGCGCGAGAGCTCGAACTTGTCCTTGCCGAATTCTTCCTTCATCTCGGGCGAGAGCATGGAGATGAAGCCGGACGCGTCGTTCTTCAGGAACGCTTCCAGCAGCTTGCGGGAGTATTCGCGTTCCTCCGTCTGCTCTGCGCTGAGCTCGAGGTCGGCGGGTTCGGTCGGGAGTTCACGGATAGTCGTGCATGCGGAGACTGTGCCTGCGAGGAGGACGGCTGCGAGAGCGGAGAAACGGGAGACAGTTTTCATGGTTGGTCTCTTTTGTGGAAAGTGTCTTTTGTGAAAAATAGTTTTGTCGCAAAGATAATATACATGAAAATTGTTTAAATGCAAATATAAATCAGCGGAAATCACTAAAAAAATGTGAAAAAAGCCCTTCGCAGGGATAAAAAGCCGATGTGAGGCACAAACGAGGCAGGCGTGCAACCGCTCCATGGCGTTGGCGCCGGGCTGCGGTCGTGCAAAAGAAAAAGGGGGTATTGAGAGAAAAAACCGAGGATGGGAATCAGTCTTCCGGGCCGTCGTCGGCGGGGGAAGTTTCACGGGCGTCGTCGTTTGCGCGGTCCGAAGCGTCGCGGGCGTCGATCACGAGCACGCACTCGCCTTTCCAGTTGACCTTCTTCGCCTGTTCGGCGAGCTGAGCCGCCGGGCCGCGGAGGATCTGTTCGTGGATCTTGGTCGCCTCGCGGACGAGCGCGAGCGGGGTGTCCGGGCCGACGATCTCGCTGACCTCGGCGAGGAGTTTCGCGATGCGGAAGGGGGATTCGAATACGACCGCGGTGCGCTTGTCGGCGGCGATGCGTTCGAGTTCGGCGCGACGGCGTCCGCTCTTGACGGGGACGAATCCGTGGAATGTGAAATGGTCGGATGGGAGGGCGCTGGCGGAGACCGCGAAGGTCAGGGCGGAGACGCCGGGGATGATGACCGGTTCGATGCCCGCTTCGACGGCGGCGCGGATGAGCATGAATCCGGGGTCCGCGATACATGGTGTCCCGGCGTCGCTCACGAGCGCGGCAGTGAGGCCGTTCCGAATGCGTTGGATGAGAGCGGGCGTCCGCGCGTGTTCGTTGAAGATGTGGTAGGATTCCAGCGGCTTCCTGATGTCGAAATGCTGGAGCAGGATGGCCGTGCGGCGCGTGTCCTCGGCAAGGATGAGATCGGCTTCTTTCAGGACACGCAGCGCGCGGAGCGTGATGTCCTCAAGATTCCCGATGGGCGTGGCGACGATGTAGAGCGTGCCGGAGGCTGGACGGTCGGCCATGAGAAAAGAAAGCTCCGCCGCTCAGCGGTGCTCGAAGAATTCGGATTTCTTCTGTTCGAGGAGGAGGCCGACGCGGTCGAGGTCGATGGGCGTATAGCCGTTTTCCTCAAGGAAGGCGCAGAATTCGAGCCAGTCCGTGTGGTTCCATTCGCCATTATGACGAGTAACGAAATCTTGTGCGAGGCTGGTTTTCGCGAGTCTCGCCAAATTTTTTTCGGCTATGGATGAAGAAGACATTAGGCTTACCTCTTGGTTTTAACAAAACGGAGTAATAATATACATCGGAAATCGGAAAATACAAGAAAAAACGAAAGTATTTTTCGGAAAAAACTTTTTTGAGCTACAGCGGTTTTGAACTGAAAATCTCTGATTGTTTCAGAATCTTTTTCGCTCTTTCTTTGAGCTTGTTTCAGGTGGAAAAGGAGAGGGGCGGACGGTGTCTCAGCGGACTCTGACGCCCAGATGCGCCAGGACGTCGCCGCAGAGATGCAGCGAGCCGCAGAGGACGGTCGGACGCGCCGGATCGAGCGATTCGAGCGCTCGGTCCAGTCCGGAGTCGGACGCGGGAATGCCCGGGGCGATGTGTGCAAGCTCGGATTCGAGCTCGGCTGCGGACTTGCTTGGACGGGCGGATTCCGGCCGCACGAAGATGAACTCAAGCGCGAGCGGCGCGAGCACGCGGAGACTGTCGACCGTGTCTTTGTCGGAGAATGCCCCGAAGATGAAGCGGAACTTCTGTCCGGGGAAGACTTCGCGGAGGGTTTCCGCGAGCACGCCGATCCCCTCGGGATTGTGCGCGCCGTCCAGCACGAGCCCGAACTCGGGATACAGGTCGAACCGTCCCTGCCAGACCGTGTGCCGGAGGCCGTCGATCGCCGCTGCGAAATCGAATCCGCCGAGGTCGGCCAGGTAGCGCAGAACGGAGAATGCGAGCGCGGCGTTCCTGCGCTGGTGCGGTCCGGCCAGCCTGAGCGTGAGCGGGACGTCGTCGAACGTGAAACGCTGTTCCACGGCGCGGCCGCCGTCGAGCAGACGCACGCAGTCGGGCGCGGAAGGTTCGGGCGGGATGCGGAACGGCGCATTGAGCTCGGCGGCGCGGAATCCGATCACGTTGCGGGCGGGGATCGGGGTGCCGGAGGAACAGTACACGGGGACGCCGGGTTTGACGATGCCGGCCTTTTCGGTCGCGATCTTCTGAATGGTGTCGCCGAGGTATTGCGTGTGCTCCATGGAGATGCCGGTGATGACGGAGACGAGCGGGGTGACGATGTTGGTCGCGTCCAGACGTCCGCCCATGCCGACCTCCCACACCACATAGTCGCAGTGCGCGCGCGCGAAAAGCAGCGCGGCGATGAGCGTCGTGACCTCGAAATAGGTCGGCTTCATGCCGTCCTCTTCCAGCTTCGCGACGGCGGGCACGACGATGTCCTGAACTGCGCAGAGGTCGTCCTCCGGGACCGGACGCCCGTCGATGCGGAAACGTTCGCACGGGGAGACGAGGTGCGGTGAGGAGTAGAACCCGGTACGGAATCCCGCGGCGCGGAGGCCGGATTCGATCATGGCGCAGACGGAGCCTTTGCCGTTGCTTCCGGCGACATGGATGAATTTGAGGTGGCGTTCGGGCGAACCTGCCGCAAGGAAAAGCGCGCGCGTCTGGTCGAGGCCGAGCTTGATGCCGAAGATTTCAAGCCCGGCCAGCCAGTCGAGAAATTGAGAGTTCGTCATGGTGGAAGAGCGAATGCCTGTGATGAGAACGATACTTCAGGATCACTTCAGGATGGGCGACCAGTTGGACTGGCCGACCTTGCGTGAACCGGAGACGAGCTTGCGTTTCGCGCCGAGACGGGTGTCGATCACGTAGATCGCGCCGTTCACGGTCAGCGTGACGTGGCGGTTGTCGGGGGCCCAGGACGGGTCTTCGCCGGGGAACGTGTTGTTTCCCGCGACGCCGATGTCCTCCATGACGCCGGACTTGCCGTCGGCGCTGAGCTTTGCCACGCGGAGCTCGTAGTTTCGGTTGATCTTCGCGCAGTAGGCGATCTTGTTGTCGGAGGACCAGGACGGCGCGACGCGTTCGCTGCCGACGAGGCCGGAGATCTCCGTGGCATTGCCGCCCGCGAACGGGTCGATCACGCAGAGCACGGGACGTCCGTTCTTCGCGTCGGAGACGAAGCAGAGCTTCTTTCCGTCCGGACTCCAGCGCGGACTGGCCTCGACGGCCTTGTTGCTGGAGAGCTGTTTCAGCTGGCCGCCCTCGGTCGGACGCGTATAGAGGTCGACCTTGTTGCTGCGCGAAAGGATCATGGCGAGGGTCTTTCCGTCAGGCGAGAGCGAGCCGCCGGCGTTGATTCCGCCGTACTGGGTGAGCCTGCGGGAAAGCCCGGTCTCCATGTTGTACTGCACGAGGTTCGTGTAGCTGGGGCCGTAGAAGCTGTAGACGAAACTCTTTCCGTCGGGAGCCCAGACGGGCTCGACGCAGAGCGTGTTGTTCTTCGTGATCTGCTTGATGTTTTTTCCGTCGAAGTCGCAGATGAAGATTTCGCGATTTTTCGCCGTGGTGGCGGCGGAGAACACGATCTTCGAACGGCAGATGCCCTGGATGCCGAAGATCTTGTTCAGGACCGTGTCGACCGCCGTGTGCGCGGCCGCGTCGACTTCCTTGCTGTCCGTGATGCGGAACGAGTTCATCGCGACGCCCGCGCTGTTCGAGATCGTGACCGTGAAGTCCTGAAGCGAACCTTTCGCCGAGACCTGGTAGGCCGCGGCGCTGCCGGAATTCAGCACGGTGAACCAGCCGCAGTACTGGAAGTCGGAAAGGATCTTCTCGTTCAGCGCCTGGTCGGACAGGCCGCCCTTGAAAACGAGCGTCGGATTGGCGTTTTTCGCCTCGGCCGTAACCACGATTCCGCCGGGCGCGGCGTTCTGCGCGAAGACGGGAAGGGCGGCGGCGAGAAGGACCGCCGCCGTCAGAAGGAGCTGTAACTTTTTCATGGGAGCTTCAGGTCTCCTGCGTTAGAGGGTGTCTTCGTCCGCCGGTTCGTCCGCGGCCTTGTCATCAGCTTTATCCCGGGGTTTGTCGTCGGCTTTCTGCTCGGCCTGTGCCGGTCCGGCATTCTGTCTGCCGGAGCCCCGCATGGCACCGGGGGCAGGGGGCATGCCGCCCATTCCGGGAGTCATGCCGGGCCCCTGCATTCCGCCGCCGGGGATCGTGCCGGGGACAATTCTGGGGCCGCCGGGACCCGCGCCCGGGATTGTCCTGGGACCGGTGCCGGGGATGGTGCCGGGGATGGTGCCGGGGATGGTGCCGGGGATGGTGCGGGGATGGTGCCGGGGATGGTGCCGGGGATGGTGCCGGGGATGGTGCCGGGGATGGTGCCGGGGATGGTGCCGGGGATGGTGCCGGGGATGGTGCCGGGCATTGCGGGACCCATGCCGGGACCCATGCCGCCGCCCATGCCGCCGGGGCCCATCATGCCGCCGCTTCTGCCGGGGATCATGCCGGGTCTCCATCCCTGACGCGGGACGGTCGGACGGATGGTCGGGAATCTGGGCTGGTTGCGGTCGGGCGCGGTTTCCTCGGCGGGCTTGGCCGCGGTTTCCGCAGCGGTACCGTCTTCATTCTGGATGTACCGCGGGATGTAGTTCAGCAGCGTCTCATACTTTTTGGCGAAATTCGCGTTGGCGGAGAAGACGTCCGTGATGCCGTTTCTGGAAATCTCGGCAAGCTCGCGGACGGCAGGCTCATAGCCGTTCGCCGCCGCCTCGTGGAGCAGGATCAGGGCGATCATTTCATCCTTTTCGACCTTGAAATCCTCGTTGCCCTTCATGAAGATCCTGGAAAGGGCCATGGCGGCGAGAGGGCTGGTCTGGATGGAGCGGAACGCCGGGTCGAGGCTGGTGGGGTCGTATTCCTCGCCTTCGACCTTTTCGAGTTCTTCGAGGTAGGCGTTGAAATAGCTCGGATATTTGAGCTTGTAGTCATGTTGGACGAGCATGTCGGTGTACTTCTGCGCGAGCTCGGGCACGGGTTCCGGCACGCCGTAGCGCGCGCCGCCGCGGGTGTAGAGCTTGACCAGCAGGTCCATGGAGGTCACATGACCCTTGTCCGCGGCCTGAATCATGTAGTCGAGGGACTTCTTGAAGTCGCGGCTCTTGTTTTCCGCGCCGCCGGAACGGTAGCAGACGGATAGCGTGTAGAGCCAGTCGGGATCCTCGGGATGCGGGTCAAGTTCGAGCGCCCAGATCATGCGGGCGTATTCGCGGCTGCCGGCCTCGCGGAAGTAATCTTCGACGGCGAGGAAGTAACCGGCGTTGGACGCCATGTGAAGGCGTTCGAAGTAGTCGGTCTGCGCACGCTTGTCGAACTGTTTCAGGCGCACTCTGCCGTCCTTGAATTCCTTCGCCTTCAGGTAGATGTCCTCGGCGGACCAGCTCATCTGGACGTTGTCGCGGATCACCTTGCGGGCGGCGCGGAGGTCGTTTGCGAGGATATTGAACTTGAAGAGATCGTAAGGATCGTTCTTCTTTTCGGCGTAGCGGAGCATGCGCTTCGCGGCGGTCTCGCGCACCTCGGCGACAGTCGAGGCAAGCGCGAGGTCGTAGTACCCGTAGCCTTTTTCCTCGTCGACGGGGATGAAGTTCTTTCCGAACGTGTAGATGTCGCCGAGGTCGATGGCGGCTTTCAGGTCGCCGTAGCGGACCGCGAGCTCGTAGATCTCAAGAGATTTCTGGATCTCCTTCGGGAAGATGTTGCCGGAGAAGGTATTGCTGGCGAGGAAGTAGGCGGCCACGGGGTCGCCTGCGCGGGCCTTGCGCTCCAGGAAATTCGAGAAATCGTTGACCTTGTCGGCCGTACGGAGCATGGCGATGATCTCGGGAATGCGCTTTTCGTTTCTTGTGAAGACATCAAAGAACTCGAACATCGCGGCGTCCGGGTTCTCCTTGACTCCGATGGAGTCGATGCCTTTCAGGAAAATGCGTGCGAGGGCGAGGCGCGCTTTTTCGTTGTAGACGGAGGCGAACAGGTAGTAGCGGAACGCCAGGTCGAGGTTGGGCTGCACGCCCTTGCCTTTTTCGTAGCATTCGCCGAGCATGTTGTGCACCTCGAAATACTGTGCGACGGTGAATTCTCTGGACGGCGGGAGCTTGGCGAGTTCGAGCAGATACTCGAAGGCGGTTTTCTGTCCGGCCTGAAGAGAACCGGCGCCGGAGAGACGGGAAACGGCAAACTGATAGCGTGCGGAAATGCTGCCGGGGTCGGCGGCGGGGCGCTGCGCAAACAGTGCGGGCGCGAGCAGCGCGGCACAGCAGATGGCGGTAAGAGTCTTGGTCTTGTTCATGGTCACACCTCTCGAAGTTATGCGTTTACCTGGAGACCTTTGGATTTGAGGTAGGCTTTCAGCTCGCCGATGTCGATCATGTGGAAATGAAAGACGGAAGCGGCGAGGAGGATGGAGGCGCCCGCCTCGGCTGCCTCGTAGAAATGCTCCATCGTCCCGGCGCCGCCGGAGGCCACGATGGCGGCCCGGCAGTTCCGGGCGAGGGTGCGGATGAGCGGGAGATCGTAACCGGTGCGCGCGCCGTCTCCGGCCTTGCTGGTCGGGAGGATGACGTTCACGCCGGTGTCGTCGACGAACTTGGCGAATTCGAGCGCGTCGGTGCCCGTGGCGGTGCGTCCGCCGTTGATGTAGACCTCGTAGCCGGACGGCATGGACTTGTTTGCGTCGACGTCGATAGCCGCGGTGATGCGGTTCGCGCCGAATTCTCTGACCAGGCTGGCGAGGAGCTTGCGGTTCTTGTAGGCCGCGGAGCTGATGGAGATGCAGTCGGCGCCCGCGGAAAGCACGGCTTCCGCGCTCTTTTCGTCGCTGATGCCGCCGCCCACGGTGAACGGGACGGTCGCTGCCGCGGCGACGGATTTGACGACGTCGAGGAGTGTGCCGCGGTTTTCGACCGTGGCGTTGATGTCGAGCAGGGCGAGCTGGTCGGCTCCGGCGGCGCAGTAGGCTTCCGCGCAGGCGACGGGGTCGCCGGCGTCGGCAATATCGATGAAATGGACGCCCTTCACGACGCGTCCGTTCTGCATGTCAAGGCAGGGCATGATCTGAACTTTGTTCATAGTAACTCCTGAAGAAAAATAGCGGTTTGTGTATTTTCTACTATATAATAAAGCCGGAATGAGGTTATTTCAAGCGGAAAAAGACGAAAAACGGCGTTTTTTTCGAAAAAAAACGGGGTCGTTTCAGGAAATAAAGCGTTTTCGGGCTTCTTTTGAGGAAAAAATACCCGCGAAAACGGGAGAAATCATTTTCGCGGGTACAAGGAGAAAGTCTGTATTGAAATGTGAAGGTGTCAGCGGCGTATCGTGGAGGATTTTGAGGTGGACGCCGGACGGCTGGCGACGGTGGTCCCGGATTTCTTCGCGGTCTGCTTCGCCTGCTGTTCCTTCAGCTGACGGTCGCGCGCTTCGCGTCTGGCCTGAACGAGCGCGTCCTCGCGGACCTTGCGTTCATGCAGGGCTTTCTGCGCGGCGGAACGTTCCGCGAGCCATTCCTCTCTGGAAAGCTGGGGCTGGACGTACATGTATTTGAGCGTGCGTTCGGCGATGGCTTTGAACGTGGGGCCGGAGGCGGATCCGCCGTAGCGGCTGCCGACCGTGGGATCGTCGCAGGTGACGAGCAGGACGAACTTCGGATCCTCGGCGGGGACGAACCCGACGAAGGAAGCGTAGTAGCGGTTGGAGTACGCGCCGTTGATGACCTTCTGCGCGGTCCCGGTCTTGCCCGCCACGTGGAATCCCTCGATGGCGGCGTCCGTGCAGGTGCCGCCCGCCTCGGTCACGCCGATCATCATGTCGGTGATCATCTTTTTCGTGGTCGGATTCGCGAAGATGCTCTTCGATTCCCGGATCACGGGCATGACGCGCACGTCGTCGCCGCGTTCGATGCGGTCGACGATGCGGAGGTTGACCTTGTAGCCGCCGTTCGCGATCATGCAGTAGGCGCGGGCGAGCTGGAGCGGGGAGACCGCGATGCCCTGTCCGATGCAGAAACGCGAGACGGAGAGGGAATCCCACTTTTCGAGGGGACGGAAGATGCCGGATGTCTCGGGCTTGAGCTGAATCCCGGTCCGCTGGCCGAATCCGAAGGAACGGAGCGCGTTGTCGAGGTTCTTCGCGCCCATCATGACCGAGATCTTCGCCGTGCCGATGTTGCTGGACTGTTTGATGACTTCGGAGACGGAGACCTTGCCGACGTTGTGCGTGTCGTGCAGGAGACGGCCCGCGTATTTCCAGACCCCCTGTTCGCAGTCGACGATGGAGTTCGGCGTCACGAAGCCCTTGTCGAGCGCGTAGGAGACCACGAACGGCTTCATGATCGAGCCGGGTTCGATCGCGAGCTCGGAGAGGCGGTTCGCGGAGGATTCCGGGGTCATGGTGCCGCGGTCGTTCGGGTTGAACGTGGGGCGCTGCGCCGCGGCGAGGACGTCGCCGTTCTTCGGATCGACGAGGAGCGCCCAGGCTGCGTGCGGCTTCACGCGTTCGCACATCAGATCGAGTTCCTCTTCCACGATGGCCTGGAGCGGTTCGCGGATGGTGAGGAAGATATTGTAGCCGTCGAGCGTGGGCTCGCTCTTGCTGTTCGTGAAGGTCACGGGACGGCCGTTCCTGGCGCGTTCGTAGACCATGGAGCCGGAGGTGGCGGTCATGGCGTCGTTGAGGGAGCGCTCGATGCCCTGAATCGGGACGAACGTATCGTAGGAGACGTTCGTGAGGCCGAGGATGTTCGCCAGCATCGTGTTCTTCGGATAGTTTCTGCGGTAGGAGCTGGTGAAGGAGACGCCGTGGAACGCGAGTTCCTTGACTTTTTCCTTCAGCATCTTCGCGGTCTCGTACTTGACGCCGGTTGCGATGACGGCGTAGTGGCACTCGCGCTCAATTTCCTTGCCGTTTGCGTCCTTCGAGATGAAGGAACGTTTGCTGAGGCGGCGGAAGACTTCGTCGGAATTGACGTTTTCGCAATTCTTTTCGAAGAAATCCGCGATCATGCGGCATTCCGTCTCGGTCTTTTCATCGTCTTTCTTGTTCAGGATGTAGATGTTCGCGGGATCGCCGACGATGTCCATCGTGGGGACGTTCCCGACGAGCAGCGAACCGCCGAAGTCGAAGATCTCGCCGCGCGTGCCGTGCGTCTCGATCCGGGTCGTATAGGTGTTCTGGGCTTTGCCGAAAAGTTCGTCATGGCGCGAAATCTGAACGGAATAGAGCACGCGTGCGACGTAGCCGAACCCGCAGATGAGCAGGATGTACACGAGAGCCATGCGGATGGCCATTGAGCGGAACAGTGTCATGTCGGTCGTCCTTTCTGTGTGCGGGATTTCGGTTTCAGGTTATTGAACTTCTCCGGAGGTCCGGTCCGCGCCAGCGGAAGTGTCCGCGACGCGCGTGTCGCCGCTGTACTGGGAGGGCGCGGAGACCTGGCCTTCGAAACGTTTCATGTAGCGCACCTGGCTCGGATTGACGGAGCGGAGTGCGAGGTTGTACTGCTTGATCTTGGAGTTGATGTTGTCCCAGGAACGGAGCGTTTCGCGCTGGGCGATGAGGGTCTGGATCTCAGTGCGCTTCTCCTGGATTTCCCTGGTGATGCGGTTTTTCTCGCGTGCGAGCTGTTCGGTCTTGTCGTTCAGATGCACACGGGCCCAGAATGCCGCGGCGATGATGACCATCATCATGGCCATTTTGAAGATCAGCCCCGCGACCCAGGGAGTTTGCGTGCGCCCGGGTTCGGCCCCGGGTTCCGGCGAATTCGTTTTTTTGGTGAATTGGTTCATGTGTCCCGCTCTCTCGTGTTATGGTTAAAGTTTTTCTGCAGCGCGTAGTTTGGCACAGGCGGCCCTCGGGTTGGCGGCGAGCTCGCGTTCGTCGGCTTCGACGGGCTTTTTGGTCAGGGGTTTCAGGACGGCCCGCCAGGAGCAGATGCAAACCGGGGTGCCGGGCGGACATTTGCAGTTCATGGCCATGTCCCGGATGAAGTTCTTGACGATGCGGTCTTCGAGCGAATGGAAGCTGATGACCGCCATGCGGCCGCCGGGAGCCAGGAGATCGACTGCCGCCTGAAGACCGTCGCGGAGTTCGTCGAGTTCCCCGTTGACGGCGATTCGGAGGGCCTGAAACGCGAGGGTGGGAGCGGGCGGACCTTTGCGTCCGCCCTTGCGGTGGAATCCGCCGAGAACGTCGTCGCAGACGCCGGCCAGGTCCCCGCAGGTGAGGAAAGGTTTTGTTTGACGGAGTTCGACGATGTGGCGGGCGAGGCGGCGTGCCTCGCGGATTTCGCCGTAGTCGCGGAATATGGAAGTAAGATCCTCTTCTGATTGCGTGTTGACGATGTCCGCGGGCGAACCGGAACGAGAAGCCGCGTTCCGCGTCGTCGATCTGCCTGGAGGACACGCCGATGTCAAGGAGTATGGTATCGACCTTGTCCCAGCCGAGCGCCGCGGCGCGGTCGGCCATGCGGGAGTAGTCGGAATGCATGAGGTGTACGCGGTCCCCGGCGAAGGCGAGGCGTTCGCGCGCGGCCGCCAGGGCCTCTTCATCGCGATCGAGGCCGAGCAATTCCGCTTCGGGCTTGCACTTCAGGAGAAGCGAGCTGTGGCCGCCGTAGCCCACGGTGCCGTCGACGATGCGGCGGACGGTGCGGGATTCGGGCGCGAGGAACGAGCAGACGGCCTCCGGGAGCACGGGGATGTGCTTCGGGGCTTCGAGCCGGCTTTCCTGTATGTTCGTGGTCTGCGTCATGCCGCGTTCTCCTTAATCCAGTACGTCGAGGAAACTGTCGCCGGTTTCGTTGAATGCCTCGAACTCGGCGCGCCAGCGGGCTCCGTCCATGATCTGGCCGAAGTTGCTGGATGCGATGAAGGCGACGGTGTCCTTGAGCTGGGCGAAATCCATCAAAATCTGCGGGATCTGGATGCGGCCCTGTTTGTCGCACTGGAGCTTGAACGTGCGGGCGCCCAACTGACGCAGTTTCATGAGGTCCTCTTTGTTCGAAGGCGAAAGCTGGTTCAACTTGGCACCGATACGCTCGTTGTACACTTCCTCCGTGTACAGCTGAAGCGTGCGGTCGCGCCCCGGCATGAGCACGAAACACCCGGTCGGAGTCTGGCTTCGCCAGTCCGAAGGCACTGCAACGCGGTGCTGACTGTCGAGCTTGTACTCGCAGTTGCCGCTCAGAATGCAGAAACTTGAGGTTGTTTTCGTGTCGTTTGCCATGGCTGTTTTCGAGATGTTCCTTGGTTCCCCTATCGGGTTCCTATTTTCACCTTTCTTCCCCTAATTTACCCTGTCTCCGCCTTTTTTCAAGCCGAAATCAAACTTTTTTTCGATTTTTTTTCGATTTTTTTTCGTTTTCCCCGTTTTTAGGCCCCTTTTTGCCCCTTTTGGTGTCTAAAACCATGAAAAAGGCTATGTCATGCGGTAAAGAAAAAATACGAAAAAAAAGCGTGCATGACGACTGACTGTTTTGTGAGGCAAAATGAGGCAAAAAGATAAGACCTATAGGCCCTATAAGACTTATAGATTTGAGCTTGGAGTGAGGCCGCGCGCGTGCACGATGGCGCATGTGTACATCATGCGCAGAAAATAAGACATATATTCCCCTCAAAAGGTAGAACTCATGAGCTCAGAAAAGTGCCGATGGCACAAGATGGATCAAAGATGTGAAAAATGAGGTGGAGCTGAGCTGAAGTCCGAAAAAAAAGCCGCCTCGAATTTGAGGCGGCTGGAAAGATTCGGAAAATGGATAATGAGGTGGAAATAATCAGCTGTTGAGCTTGCGGAGAGCCTTGCGGATGATGTTCTCGCTGGAACGTTCCTGTTCGGGCAGGGCGGCGACGAGGTCCGCGACGGTCTTCTGGATCTTCGCCCGCTGGAATCCGAGCTGTTCGAGCGCGAGGAGCGCGTCCTCCATCTCGCGCGACTGCGGGACGTCCTGCGGAAGTCCGGCGAACGTGAGCTCGGGGAAGAGCTTCACGATCTTGTCGCGGAGCTCGACGATCATGCGCTCGGCGGAGCGCGGGCCGATGCCGCTGATATGCTTGAGGACCTTGATGTCGGCGTTGACGATGGCGTTGCAGAACGTTGGGATGTTCATGCTGCTGAGGATCGCGAGCGCGGTCTTCGCGCCGATGCCGTTCACCGTGAGCAGGAGCTTGAAGATTTCGAGCTCCTCCTTTTTCGCGAACCCGTAGAGCTGGAGCGCGTCCTCGCGCACCTGGAGCCAGGTCAGGACCGTGGCGGTGCCGCCTTCGCCCGCTTTGAGCAGCACGTCGTAGGTGCTCATGGGGATGGAGACGAAGTACCCGACGCCGTTCACGTCGAGGATGAGTTCGGTGAAGTTCAGGGAAACGATTTTACCTGTGAGCTGAGCGATCATGGGAGAAGTCCTTCGGGCGTTATTGTGAATCTTGGCAGATACTATACACGCGTTCGCGCGAAAATCAAGCGCGTGTCTGCAGACGCACGTCGCCGCAGTTCAACTTGAGCGTGCGGCCGTCGTCCTCGTCGAGGATCACCGAGCCGTCGTCCGCGATGTCGCGGAAAAGCCCGGAGAGGCGGGAACCGTCGCCCGCGAGGAATTCCACGCGCTTTCCGAGGAGACCATTTTCCGTTTTCCAGCGTGCGAAAAGCGTTTCCGGGGCGTTTTTCAGGATTTCGGCGTGATCGTGCAGGATTTCCTCGAACCGGTGCAGGGCCGCCTCGTAATCGCATGGCGCACCGGTCAGGATGAGGATGGACGTGGCTTCCTGCGAGGCGGACGCGAGCTGTTCGCGCGTCATGTTCAGGTTGACGCCCATCCCGGTCACGAGTCCGCCGGGCGCACCATTGCGCGGGGAGATGAACTGGGAGAGGATGCCGGATATCTTCGCCGTGCCGCAGAAGATGTCGTTCGGCCACTTGATGTGGAATTTCTGAGCGGGGGCGAGCTCGCGCACGAGGTCGAGGACCGCGAGCGATCCGGCCGCGACGCCGAGCAGGGGGCTGTTCACGTTTTTCTGGACGAAGCTGGCGTAGATGTTGCCGCGCGGGGAGATCCATGTGCGGTCGAGGCGGCCGCGTCCGGCGGTCTGCGTGGCGGCCACGACGAGTTCGCGGTCGTTCAGTTCGGCGAAATGCGCGACCGCCCAGGTCGTCGTGGAGTCGATGGTGTCGAAGAAGATCATAGTGAAATCAGACGGTACGGCGGCGTCCCGCGGGGGTGAAGGTCAGGGCGGTGCATTTGTCCGCGCCGATCAGTTCGGCGATACGGGCGAGGATGGCGGTCTGCACAGTCCTCGTGCGGACGGACGTCAGATAGGCGGGATGCTCCACCTCGATGAAGAGCGTTTTATTGGTGATGGAGAGCGGCGTGGTGTGCTTTGCGGCGACCGCGCCGGCGATGTCGGGCCAGCGGGTCGCGATCATGCGGAAATCCGCGACGCCGTCCGGCAGTTTCTTCCGCATGACGCGCTGAAGCACGTCCCCGACGGGCTGGGTGCCGGGCAGATACTTCATGAGTTCGCCGTCGGAACCGCTTTCGCCGTACCACTCGCGGAGGATGGAGTCCATCTTCTTGCGGGCGCGGCCTGTGGCGGTCCCTTCGGGCGGACGTTTTTCGTTCGGCATTGTTCAGCACGTCCCCGCTAAACGCCGACACCAAAGATGGCGACCGGAATTAGCAGCAGGTTCCCCATGAAACAAAACAATCCTATGAACCCTTGCCCCATGTGACTTAGGCCGGTCGAGATGCGCCACGGCATGATGATGCATTCCACGAGCCCGACCGGGACCAGGAAGAATTTGAGGAAGTATTTCGCGGAGCGCAACCCGACGACGGCGACGTTCTTGAGGCCGCGGATCACGTACGGCGCGAGGATCTTCGCGCCCTGGATGGCCAGCGGGGTCAGGATGGCGAGGGTGACGGGGTCGAACGCCTCGGCTTTGGGCTGGGGCGCAAAATAGAACGTGCCGACGAGCACGATGGTCAGAATCAAAAGAAAACGCCGGGTCATGGTTCGGATCCTTCCTGGCTGTTTGAGGGTGCGATGTGTTTCTTGAAGAGGGCATATTCCACGGAATCGGCGAGTGCGATCCAGGATGCTTCGATGATGTTTTCGCTGACGCCGACTGTGTCCCACACGCTGGTGGAGTCGTGGCTCTGGATGCGGACGCGCGTCTGGGCGGCGGTGCCGTTCAGATTCTCCAGGATGCGGACTTTGAAGTCGATGAGGGAGACGTCGCGGAGCGCGGGGTAGAAACGCTCCAGCGCCTTGCGGAGCGCGAGGTCGAGCGCGTTGACCGGGCCGTCGCCTTCCGCTGCGGTGAGCTGGGAGACGCCGCCGACGCTGAGCTTGACCGTGGCTTCGGAAACCACGCGGTCGCCTTCGCCGCGTTTTTCGATGATGACGCGGAAGCCCTCGAGCGTGAAGTAGGAGGGCCAGAGGTTCATGACCTTGTGCATCAGCACGACGAACGACGCTTCGGCGGTCTCGTATTCGTACCCGGCGCGTTCGCGTTTCTTGAGCTCCTGAAGCCCGGCGTTGCCGAGGCGGGAATCCCGCAGGTCGATGCCGAATTCGGCGGCCTTCATGGTGAGCGAGTGGCGTCCGGAAAGCTCCGAGATGAGGATGCGGCGGCGGTTGCCGACGGATTCCGGGCGGACGTGCTCGAAAGTGACCGGATTCTTCGCGATGGCGTCGACGTGGAGCCCCGCCTTGTGCGCGAACGCGCTTTCACCGACGTACGGGGCGTGGGCGTCCGGGCGCATGTTGGCTTTCTCGCAGACGAAATCGCTGACGTCCTTCAGCATGGCGAGATGGCCGGGCGGAAGGCAGCGGAAATCGGTCTTGAGTTCGAAATTCGGGATGATGGTGCTGAGGTTGGCGTTGCCGCAGCGTTCCCCGATGCCGTTGATCGTGCCCTGCACGAGGCGGGCGCCGCTCCGCACTGCCACGATGGAGTTCGCGACGGCCGTGCCGGAGTCGTTGTGGCAGTGGATGCCGAGGACGATGTTTTCTGGGAGAAGCGCGCGGACTTTCTTCGTGATGTCGAGAATCTCGACGGGAAGCAGCCCGCCGTTCGTGTCGCAGATGGTGACGGCCGAAGCGCCGCCCTCGCATGCCGCATTCAGCACGCGTTCGGCGTAGGCGCGGTCCTCGCTCCAGGCGTCGAAGAAGTGTTCGGCGTCGAAGATGACCTCGCGCCCGGCGTCGGCGAGGAACCGGCAGGATTCGCGGATCATGGCGAGGTTGTCCTCCTCGGAGACGTTCAGGATCTCGCGGACCTGCGAGGCGGGCGTCTTGCCGACAATGGTACAGACGGGCGCGCCGGAATCGAGCAGGGCGCGCAGCTGCGGATCGTTCTCCGCGGTCAGTTCCTTGCGGCGGGTGCAGCCGAACGCGCAGAGTTTCGCGTATTTGAACGTATAGGAGGCGGCGTCGCGGAAGAATTCGGCGTCGCGCGGGTTGGATCCCGGCCAGCCGCCTTCGATGTATGCCACGCCCAGTTCGTCCAGTTTCGCGGCAATACGCAACTTGTCGTCCTTCGAGAACGAGACATGTTCTCCCTGGGCGCCGTCGCGAAGCGTGGAGTCGTATATGAGGATGTTCTGGTCTGGCATAGCGTGTTTTTCCTTGTAAAGGAAACAATATAGCGCCGTTTTTGAGGAAAACAACCGGAAAACGCATTTTTTTTCGTGTTTTCGCGCTTTTTTTATAGAAAAAAGCCGGAAAAGAGACGAAAACGGCAGAGGAAATGAAGGATCAGGCGTTTTCCGGGGAAGTCGATTTTTCTTCCGGGATCCGCTCCGGTTCCGCCTGTTTTTCCGCCTTGTGCGGGATGATGAATCCGCCGACGAACGCCGTGAACGGCGCGACGAGGACGAGCCCGAAACTGCCGACGAGGGTCTTGACCGCTTCGGAAGCGACGTACGGATTGTTGATGAAGTCGAGCGGGCCGATGCCCTGCGCGGCGAATGTCATCATGAGCGTGAGATAGCCGCCGGAATAGGCAAGCAGGAGCGTCGTGGTCATGGTGCCGACCACGCTGCGGCCCATGTTCAGGCCGGAACCGATGAGCTCTCGGCGGTGGATGTCCGGGCGCTTGTGGAGGACTTCGACCATGCCTGCGGAAACGTCCATGGCGAGGTCCATGACCGCGCCGGAGCTGGAGAGGAAGATCGCGCCGATGTAGATGTCGGGGAGGCTGAGGAATTCGTAGCCGGAATAAAGCAGCGTCTGGGAGTAGGGCATCATGCCGCCGCTGATCCTGAAGAGCTTCGTGAAGATGTATGCCATGGCGCAGCTGGCGAGCACGCCGAGGATCGCGCCGAAGAAGGCCGTGACGCCTTTTCGGGTCATCCCGGCGACCAGGAAGATGATGACCGCGCTGAGCAGCGTGACGGCGGCGAACGTGATCAGCAGCACGTTTCCGCCCTTCAGTGCCAGCGGGATCACGAGTTTCCAGATGACCAGACAGCTGAAGACGAAGGAGAGCAGGGCGTTGAATCCGGTGATACCGCCGAAAACGAGCAGGAGCAGCGCGAAGAGTCCGAAGAGCAGGAGCGCGTACCCGATGCGGTAGTGGTCCTGCGCGATGACCGTGAAGTTCTCGTCGGCGTCGTACGGGATGGCCGCGAGCGCGATGTCGCCCGGCTCGAACACCTTGTCAAGCTCCATGTTGGCGCGGATGATGTTCGTCCCGTTGAACTCGCGTCCCTTGAACGGTCCGGAGAGGACTTTCAGGCGGACATGCTGTTCGCCCTTCTGCAGCAGGCCGATCTTGAAGATGTTGCTGTTGTCGACGGAGAGGATGCGCGCCTTGCACTTGACGCCCTCCGGCGGCGGAGCCGTGTGGAGGATGTCGAGAAACCAAAGCGCGGCGCAGGCAAGGAGGAAAACGACCACCATGACCGCGTCGCGTCTGGATATTTTCCAATGATCGAACATGGAAAATGAGGCTGTAAGCTCAGATCATTTCACGGGGACGGAGATGATCGCCTTGAGGCGCTTGGCGATGTCGGAGTTCTCGTACATGCCGCCGAAGACGTTGGCGTTCACGCCGTAGGAGCTGGTGTCGACGGGGAGGGCGGTATGCGCGCCGCTGGTCCAGCCGACGGAGGACTTGTTGTCGAAGATCGCCACGACGGTGTTCGCGACGGCGTCGCCGCCGCCGAAACCTGCGCGCTTGCCGTTCGGGAACTGTCTGTTGAACGCCTCTTCGATGCGGTCCTGTTCGGACTTGGAGAGGACGAGGTTCAGTTTTCTGCGGGCGTTGCGATCGGCGGATCTGAGGTTGGCCTGAACGGCGCCGTTGTTTTCGTTGGGTGCGCCCTGGTTGTCGAAGATCAGGCCGAAGTTCTCGGTGATGAGCGGCTTGATGTCGTCGAACTTGATGGTCTTTTCTTCGGTGTTGGCCTGGTTCTGGTTGTCGTTGTTTCTGCCGGCGGGAGGGCCCATCCGTCTGGGGCCAAGGATCTTGTCGGCGAGCTGGTTGACTTTGTTCTTGAACTCGTCGCTGGAGCACTTCTGGTTGCCGAGCAGGTAGATGGAGGATTCGTACTGGGTGTTCGCGAAGCCGAGGGTCAGGCCGCCGGTCTCGTGGTCGCCGGTGACGACGAGGAGCGTGTCGTTCGGGTGCTTCTTGGCGAAGTCCATGATGACGGAGACGGCGCGGTCCATTTCCATGGTTTCGCGGAGGCTGGAGCCCGCGTCATTGCTGTGTCCGTGGTGGTCGATGTTGCCGCCTTCGACCATGACGAAGAACGGTTTGTTCTTCAGCATGAGGAAGTCGATGCACTGCTGGGTGTACTCGGCGAGGCCCCATTCATCCGCCGGTTTATCAATGGCGTAGGGGAGCTGGCCGTTGTGGCCGCGGACGAAGAGCTTGTCGGCCTTCTTCAGGTCGACTTTCGGGACTTCGTCCTTGTACGCGACGGTGTAGCCGGCCTTCTCGGCGATCTTGTAGATGTCGTTGTCGCCGTTGCGGTTGCCCTGGAGGCCGCCGCCGCCGAAGTATTCGAAGCCGGACTTCACGAGGTCGAGGCCGATGTCGTAGTAGTTGTCACGGCTCACGTTGTGGGCGTAGAAGGAAGCCGGGGTGGCGTGGTTGATGGTGATGCTGGTGAGGATGCCGACGGCGCGGCCGTTCTTCTTCGCGACTTCGGCGACGGATTCGAGGTTCTTCTTGCCCTCGGTGTCCATGCCGATGCGGCCGTTGTTGGTCTTTTCGCCGCAGGCGATGGCGGTTCCGCTGGCGGCGGAGTCGGTGATGAAGTTACTGGCGGAGCTGGTCTTGGAGTAGCCCTGCACCGGCATGGCGTTGATCGTGAGGCCCTTGCCCGTGGTGGAACGGCTGAACTCCTCGGCCATCATGCGCTGGGGCAGGGACATGCCGTCGCCGATGAACAGGAAGACGTACTTGACGGGTTTGAGGTCCTTGAGCTGGTCGGCATCGGTCTGGGCCGCGGCCTGGAACGCGGGCAGCGCGAGGAAAGCGCCGGCCGCAAGTGCGGCAAAGAAGGAACGTTTCATGGTGTAACTCCTGAAAACTTGATTGTGTGAACAGGGTTGGGGGTATGTGTGTTACAAGTAAGATACCATTCAAGTCCGATTTGTCAAGGGGCTAATTTAAAAAAAGGCGAAAAAAGCCGGATTTTTCGCCGGAACGCCTTTTTCTCTTCATTTGTTTGAAAACAGAGGCGAAAACATGCTTGACAAAGCGCAAACGGGTGTTATATTATGGGGTGTTTACTCTGTTTTCGTGCGCTCGCGGAGCAAAAACACGGGCCGCGGCAGGAAGAAAACGATATCAACCCCTACGCCGAACGGCAGCCAAAAGGATGACAATATGGGCATTCGCATTGCGGGGACGGGCTCGTACCTCCCTGAACATATACGGACCAACGCCGATATCGAAAAGCTGGTCGACACCAACGACGAGTGGATCCGCACACGCACCGGCGTGGAGGAACGCCGCATCGCCGGACCTGACGAAACCGCGTCCACCATGGGCATCAAAGCTGCGGAAAAAGCATTGACGCAGGCCGGAGTCGACGGACGCGACATCGACGCGATCGTGGTCGCCACGATCTCTCCCGACTACATCTTCCCGAACACCGGCGCGCTGATCCAGCATCATTTCCAGTGCAAGCACGCGTTCTGCTTCGACCTCTCCGCCGCGTGCGCCGGATTCGTCTCCTCGCTTGAGGTCGGATTCTCCCTCATGCGTTCCTTCCCGGACAAATACCGCAACGTGCTGGTCTGCGGTTCCGACAAGCTCTCCGTGATCGTGGACTGGACCGACCGCAACACCTGCATCCTCTTCGGCGACGGCGCGGGGTGCGCGCTGCTTCAGAACGACGGCACGGACGCCCCGGACAGCATCCTCGCGAGTTCGCTCCACGCCGACGGCGGCTACACCGACGTCCTGCGGATCCCCGCCGGCGGCAGTAAAGCTCCATCCAGCCACGAAACGATCTGGAATCGTCAGCATTTCATCTACATGGAAGGCCGTGAGACGTTCAAGCTCGCCGTGAACGCCATGGTGTCGTCCAGCGAGGAAGTGCTGGCGAAGGCGGGCGTGACGGTCGACCAGGTCGCGCTGGTGATCCCGCATCAGGCGAACCTCCGCATCATCGACGCCGTGGCGAAGCGCCTCGGCATCTCCGACGACCGCGCCTTCTGCAATATCCGCTACTACGGCAACACCAGCTCCGCCTCGATCGGCATCGCGCTCGACGAAGCGTGCCGCACGGGCCGCATCAAACGCGGCGACCTGGTGTTGTTCACATCGTTCGGCGGCGGCCTGGCGTGGGGCTCCATGCTGATCCGCTACTGAGCGTGTTTTCCCGAGGGCGGGTCTGAACGATCCGCCTTTCTTTTTGTTCCGTTTTTCTGCGATTTGAACCTGAATTGAACCCCTGCGAGGCTGTCCCATGCATACCGTCATCCTGAAAGAAGGCCGCGAAAAATCCGTCCTGCGGCATCACCCGTGGATCTTCTCCGGCGCGGTCCGCGAGGTGACGGGGAATCCCGGATCCGGCGAGACGGTCGAGGTGCGGAGCGCGCGCGGCGAATTCCTCGCACACGGGGCATACGCCGCCGAATCGCACATCCCGGTGAAACTTTGGAATTTCTCGGAATCCGAGGCGATAGACGAGGCGTTTTTCCGCAAACGGCTTGCTTCGGCGTTTGCACTTCGCAGGACCGTGTTTCATGGCGATCTGCCGGATGCGTACCGGCTGGTCTGCGCGGAATCGGACGGTCTCCCCGGGCTGATCGCCGACGTCTTCGGCGAATACGCCGTCTGCCAGATCACGGGCGCGGGGATGGAACGCCACCGCGAGCTGATCGGCAGGCTGCTGCTGGATTATGCGAAGGGCGTGTACGAACGTTCTGATGTCGACAGCCGCACGAAGGACGGGCTGCCGTCGCGGACCGGACACCTCGCTGGAGAACCGCTTCCGGACGTGCTGGAGTTCACGGAGAACGGCATCCGGTACCGCGCCGATTACCTGGCGGGACACAAGACCGGGTTCTACCTCGACCAGCGCGACAACCGCCGGCTGGTGGCGGAATGCGCCGCCGGAGCCGAGAGCGTGCTGAACTGTTTCTCGTACACGGGCGGATTCGGGCTGGCCGCGCTGAACGGCGGCGCGAAACATGTGCTGAATGTGGATTCTTCGGAGCCCGCGCTGGCCTGTGCGCGCGAGCTGGCCGCGCTGAACGGCTTTTCCCCCGACGCGTTCGAGACGAAGGAGGCGGACGTGTTCCAGTTCCTGCGGAGCTGCCGCGACGCGCGGAAGAGTTTCGACGTGATCGTGCTGGATCCGCCGAAGTTCGCGGAGACGATGTCGCAGCGCGAGCGAGCCGCGCGTGCCTACAAGGACATCAATCTGCTGGCGGTCAAGCTCCTGAATCCGGGCGGACAGCTGTTCACGTTCTCGTGTTCGGGGGCGATCGACGACGACTTCTTTGCGAAGATCGTGGATTACGCGGCGTCGGACGCGCACCGTCCGCTCCGCACTGTGCGGTGGCTCTCCCAGGGGCCGGACCATCCTGTCCTGAGTTCGTTCCCGGAAGGGCGTTACCTCAAGGGGCTTCAGCTCGTTGCTTCGATCTGAGTAGAAATCTGCTTATTTCCAGTGCCGGATGATGTGGATCGCGACCGCGAGCACGTCCAGCGCGAGCACGAAAAATGTCGCGCCGAACATCAGTCGCAGGATGCGTTCCTGAAGGATGAACCTGTCGAGGTATTCCGGCGCGATCTTCCTGATGAAGTCGTCGCGGTCGGCGACCTGCGTTTCGCGTCGGCCGTAACGCTGCCACGGCGCACGGCCGGACCCGGACGGGCCGAGCCTGAAAAACGGATAATCCAGTTCAGGCGGACGCGGCTCGTCCTTTTTTTTCGCACTGATGCGGCGAATCTGTTTTTTCAGGACTTCGTGCGACATGTCCAGAAACACGAATGCGAGCATGAAAAGCGCGGAAACGAACAGAATAAAGACCATGATAAACGAAGAATCGTGCGGATTGGTGCTGTTGTTTTACGAATTCAATACAATACATCGCTGACGCCTGAAAATCAAGCGTGAAACGGGAAAAGTGCATGTTTTGCGCGATTTTTTCGGACGCGGATTTGCATTCGGGGAAAAATGAGGTAAATTTGTAGAGAGTTTTGTTGATTCCGTCATTCAAACCGAATAGGACATCCGCCCGCGCATGAAGGGACAATTCTGGACATATCTGGTCAAACGCCTCGCCCTCGGCTTCTTCACGCTTTTCGTGATCCTGCTGGCGAGCTACGCGCTTGTGCGCCTCGCGCCGGGCGACCCGTCTAAAAGCACGTTCCTCTCCGCCGATGGAGGCGGCAAGAACGCGGCGGGGACCATGTCGAGCGACAAGACCGACCTCGGGCGCAACAAGATCATCGAGGAGAAACTCCACCTCGACAAACCGATCATCGTCGGGTTCGGCCTGTGGATCTGGGAAGCGTGTCACGGCGACCTGGGCGCGTCCGTCGCGGTCGACAAGGGACGGCCCGTGACCGAGCTGGTCCTCGAACGCCTCCCCGTCACGATCAAGCTCAACCTCTTCGCGATCCTCGTCACATATATCCTTTCTATCCCCATTGGCATCCAGACCGCCGTCCGGCACGACACGGCGTTCGACAAGACCACGACGCTGTTCCTGTTCTTCCTGTACTCGCTTCCGGCGATCTCCGTGGCGCTGCTGCTTCAGGCGACGCTGTGCGTGGGCGGCCTCGCACCGATCTTCCCGTTGAAGGGACTTACGCCCGATATCACGCAGGGGATGAGCTCGTGGAAGATCATGTGGGTGACGGCGATGCATTATGTGCTCCCGGTCTTCTGCCTCAGCTATGCGTCGTTCGCCGGGATCGCGCGGTTCACGCGGGCGGGCATGCTCGACGTGATCCGGCAGGAATACATCCGCACGGCGCGCGCGAAGGGCGTCGCGGAAAAAGAGGTCATCTACGTTCACGCGTTCCGCAACGCCCTGATCATCATGATCACGCTGTTCGCGGGCATCCTGCCCGGCCTCGTGTCCGGCAGCATCCTGATCGAATACATCTTCAACATCCCCGGCATGGGCGCGCTTTCCATGCTCGCGCTCAGCAGCCGCGACATCCCGCTGATGATGACGCTCTTCGCGTTCAGCGGATTCCTGACGCTCGCCGGCATCCTGCTGTCGGACATCCTGTACGTGATCGCCGACCCGCGGATCGGCTTCGAGTCCCGCGTGTAAAAACGCATTGGTCCCGCCTCGGGCAGGTTGCCGGTTTAAGCTCGTTTGACCATTTCTTGAGGAACTATATCTTTTTCCTCTCGCTGTCGTCTTTTTCTGCCTTGCAATCCGGACGGATTCAGCTATATTATAGCTTGTGGACGCTCAAAACCGGAAATGATTATCCGGCGGATGTCCGGTGAAACCAATCAAACTCTTTTCGGAGGTCAGAATGAGAAAGCACGTCGAAGTTTTTTCCGTCCTGCATGGAGAAATAGCCTTTACTCCCGAGCAGCTGGAGTATTATGATATCCGGTACAGATTCAGGATGCTGGCCGAAAAAAGCCGTCAGCTTGCGCTGGATGAGTTCCCGAGGAAATTCAGGAGTTTCTCCGACCTGACCAACGGCGCGGACAACTGGGTCAACGAATATCTTGTTCAGGGGGCTACGCTCGCCTCGAAGATCCTGGCGGAGAACGAGCATTACGATCTGGATCCGGCACGGTTCGTGAAGGAGGATTTTGACATGTCGCGCCTCGACGCCGCCGTGTCGTACCTGAAGGCGTTCGAACAGAAACCGGCTCAACAGACATCAAGTCCGGTACAGGCGGATGACAGCGTGGAGAAGATAGACGCCTCCGATGCGGCGGAGGAAAAAAAGGATGTCGATGAAACGAATGATGCGCCGGCTGCTGCGGACGCGGAAGAGGTCAAGCCGGCCGATACCGCTCTCTCCGGCACGTTCAGTCTGATCGGGCGTTCCTGCGAGGGCAATCGGCAGAAAACCGAGCTTGACAAGTTCTGCGCCGACAAGAAAACGTCCCAGGTGTTTGCCGATGCCATTTACAACAGCCTTGCCAACATGTATCTTGACCTGTTCAAGTATATCGACAAAAAGTGTCCGGCGATCAGCATCGACTGCCTGAAGGACGAGGATGTCGCCAAGGCGGATCTGCTGCTCTCCAACATCATGAAAGGCATCATTCCCCCGGAAAAGATCGAGGAACAATGCCGCAGGATCCTGTCCCTGAACCCCCTGCTTGTGAACGCATACGCCTATATCATTGAAAAATACCCGGACGAGATCGCTCCGGTCGTAAAGGTCGCGAACTTTTTCAACGTCAGTGAAGTCAAGGACATGCTGTCCCGGAAACTGGATGAGTTTTACAAGACGCTGTGCGTCGACACGGAAAATGACGTCTGGGACTCCCAGAAGAAGATGGCCGAATACGCCAAAAAGATCGGCATGGAGGATTATAACGGATATCCGGCGCTTGACAAGCTGGCGGCGGAGTTCGACCGGATCGCCAGGACCGTCGGCCCCAGGGAGTTCGAGACACGGGAAGAGGCGCAGAAGCAGCGTCAGGCCTACGAGCTGTATCATTCCTCCGGTTTTACCGCCTCGGAGGAAAAGGCTCAGGCCGTCCGGCACCAGCTCGACGAACTGGCCAAACGCGATTCGATCGACGTATCCTGGCTGACGGAAGACGTCGACAAGGCACTGAAGCATTTCGACGAGCTCGCCAGAACGGCTTTTGATTACATGTACAAAACGAGGGAGGATTGCGCGCGGGCGTCCGGCGACGAGGCATTGTTCTTCCTGGCGGTGTGGTCCCGGATCGGCCGGTATGTCAAAAAGAACGGAATCAAGGCGTTTAATGCCTACAGCGCCTCGGTGCAGAGCACGGTGCGCAAGACCTTGAATCTGGAAGACGATACGCCCGTTTTCGCCTATCTGAATACGGAAATGATCTCGTCCGGCAATTCCGGTCTGGTGTTTACGCCCAAAGGTATCTCCTGGAGCAACGGGTCCGCCCTGATGACGAAGCTCGCGACGAACAAGTTCTTCAAGGCGATCTTCTCCAAAAAGGCCGGCGAGCTTGAGGAGAAAAACAAGATTCAGGCGTATTCCGTAAACTGGAAAGCCTTCCTGACCTCGAAGGTTTCGTTGGACGGCAATAAGTCCGATGTCATCCAACTGGATCAGGACCTGATGTTCGAGGCGTCCCACATGAACGGGAAAGCGCTGAAAGAGGTGCTGACGCAACTTCGTGAATGGGCACAGAAGACTTCCATCGAGTTCACGGATGACGACAAGCCGTTTGCAAAGGACGATTTGCAGACCGAAGTCAAGATAACGCCGCTTCCGGAACTGAAGTAATTGTCCCGGAACAGGAAAGCCTCCTCAGTCGTATGCGGTCGGGGAAGCTATTTTTCAGGCGGGGATGAACGCGGACGCGAGTGTTTTTATGATGGGGGGAGCTGTTGCGAGGTGGCTTTCCCACGGCCCGGCGTCAGTACAGCAATTCGCCGGGTTGGGGCTTTTCAAACATTTTTTTGATTGTCTGTTCCGGTTTCTGATCCGCCGGATAAAAACGGTCCTGGATGCAGCCGTAATAGGTCATGTCGTCGAGGATGCCGGTGACGTCCTCCGCGGGGACGGTATGGTCGCCCATTCTCATCACGATCTGGTCGTCTTCCCGTATCGGTACGATGGACCACGAGCCGATTTTTTCGTTCGGAATCCGCGCGGCATACAGTTTGTCTTCAAGCGAATCCACCCTGAACACGCGGCATTCCGGGCCCTGCACGTCCACGAGATAGTCCCATTCCTTGTCGCAGAAAAGCAGCCGTCCGTCTTTCAGCCGGTAGACATTGAAATACGTGCTTCCTCCGGTGTTCGTCAGGAGAAGCTGATAAGTCTGCTCTCCATCACGCGAAAAACGGAGCCGGTAGTTGTATTCCGCCAGAAACGGGTGGATGGACTGTTCCTGAAACGCGATCGCGGTGTTTCCTTCCTTCGGGAGCCAGGCGGTCCGCCATTCCCCCTTATAATCATCGGCCCCGAGATCACAGACAAAGGACAGGATCCAGGACAAGATGATCACGTGCGGCACAGCGGCAAGGAAGATCAGGATGGACGGTCCGGGATTGTATTTTTTCTCCGTGCCGAACTTCCGTTTGATGAATAGTCCGCCGAGGATGATGACCAGGAATGCCACCGTCAGCGGCACGACAAGCGTAACCCAGAACGGAATATCGATGTTTCTTTCCAGCCGTTCGCAGAGGACAGATTGAAACTTCGACATAAGCCATCCGGTCCAGCAAATGGCAATGAACCCCAGCGGGACAGTCTTCCACGCGATGAGCCAGTTTCCGTTGTTGCGCCGTGTCTTCGGCACGATCCACAGGACGGCCGGCAGGATCAGCATGAGAATCGTGAAAATGAGGTCGTCAAACATGGTCGTTTCTCCTTATTTGAATGACAAAGCTATTTCTTTTTCTTCTCCGCGATCGCGCGGGCGTGTTCCTCGCTCAGTTTCGGTTCGTGCGCGGGGATGCCCTTCGCCTCAAGGATCCGGATGTCCTTTTTTGTGGCGATGCGTGCTTCAATGTTGAAATCCGCAAGCGCGATCGTGCATCTGTCCGCGAGTTCCCTGCCCGAGAAGCCGGAGAAAAAACTGTGGATGTTCTGTTTGCAGACGAGGTAGAGGAACAGCGAACCCAGCGCGACGGAGCGGTCATAGCGGCGCGACACGAGATAAAACTTTTTCACGCCCATGGACGGGTCGACGAGGGCGTCGGCGATATCGGTGATGTAATGGTCCGGGATGTCGCTCGTGAGCAGAAAATCGTCCATTGAGAGTTTCGCATTGAACGCGCCGCGCATCCCGTTCGTCGCCTTGTTCGCCAGCACGAGGAGCTGTTTCACTTTCGCGAGGTCGCCCTGCCGGAGCCAGTATTTTACGAGCGTGTCGGCGAACTGAAGCGCGAGCATGGAGTTGCCGAGAATCATCTGTTCGAGTTTTCCGGCGGCTTCGTCGAGCTCCCGATCGTCGTCGGCCCAGTCCATTTGCGCCGAGAGGACCGTCGCCTGCGCGGAAAGGGAATCGGGGAAACGTTCGCGGAGGATGTCGAGGCAGGCATTGAAAACATCCATCCGGTCGAGCAAGCGTGCCGGGTGCAGAGCATCCGTGAACGTGTCCGGATCGTCGGACGACATATCCAGGGAGTCAAGTTTTTCGCGCAGCTCTTCGAGGCTCTTTCTGTAGTTCGTCAGGAAGTCGCGCAGACCGCTTTTCTCCAGATACGCGTTGTAATCCCGTTCGAAATCGGGACAGGCGAGCAGATAGTGTTCCACGGCATCCGGGGTGCGTTTCAGGCAGGACAGAAGCGCTTCGACGTCGGCCGTGCCGACGCGTTCGCGGAAGGGCGGATGCGGGATGTTGACCGGATTCGCCGATTTGAGCAGATGCCCGAGCTCGCGCCGGACCTTGCCGTCGTCCGGCAGTTCGCGCCGGGACGCGCGGATGATCGCGGCGAGATCGTCGCCCGGTTCGGTCCCGGAGAGTTTCCGGAGCAGGACCTCCGCGTCTTCCAGCTGATCCCTGGCGACCATCTGCGTGAAAGCCTCCGTGAAATCCCGGTAGGCGAACGTCCTGCGGCAATACTCGTCGGCGGCTTTTTCCTGTTCGATCTCCATCGGGAAGAAGAGGATCGGCAGAGGCGGCATGACTTTCAGGAAAACGAGGAATCTGTACAGAGGAGAAAAGACGCAGATCGACCAGATCCATTCGATGAAATTCCGTGCCATGTCGCCCTCGGGATGGGCGGCGGCGAGATGGCCGAGCTCGTGCGTGATCAGCACGCGCAGCGCCTTCGCGTCCACGGAACAGAACGTCGGGTAGCCGACGATCAGGATGTCCCGCCTCAGAAACGGCAGGAACGGCACATGGGAAACGAGCGCCAGCGACTCCGTCATGCCGAGATAAATCCCGTCGATGCGCCGGGCGCGCAGTTCGCGGCATATTTCCCCGACGTCGTCGTACAGCGCGCGGTATTTTCCCGGCTCCAGATAAAACAGGTCTTTCCACGGTTTGTTGCTGACCATGTCATGCAGCATGCCGATGGCGCCGCCGATCATGATGACGAAAAAGATCCATTTTTTTAGCCCGGCGGGAACGAACAGGAGCAGGATGAAAACGCCGAGGAGGATGAGGAGGAACAGGACCGTGAACAGGAGGAGCAGGACGATTCTGAGCCTATAAAGACCGGGATGCTTTTCGTAGAAGATTCTGATCTTTTCGTAGCTCGTCCAGATCGCGAGATTGATGTCGTCCATGTGGATTTTGCCTCAAATCAAAAGTGGGAACATGATTACCTAAATTACTATACTGCGAAACTGAAAAAAGTCAAGATGTTCTGAAAAAAAACTGTAAACTTGTTAAGTTCCGTCCAAAGGAAAAAACGGGCGAAAAAAGCGGACCCGGAGATAAGTCCGGGCCCGCGCGTGGAACAAGATTATATGGTGTGAGGCGTCAGATTACTTGACGGCCTGCGCGCCGAAGTCCTTGTAGGCTCCGAAGAGCTTGAAGGTCTTTTCCAGCGGGTAACGGTTGCCGTACATGGAGACCTTGGTCTCGATCTTGCCGACCTTGTTCATGCCGAGGGCGGCGCGGAGCTGGTTGGCGGGGGAGTTTTCGTCGAAATCGGTGGTCTCGGTGTAGGATGCGTTGAGGAAGGCGTTGAGGTAGGCCTCGTCGATGGCGCCCTTGAACGCTGCGGGATCCTTGAGGGAGACGTTGTCCTCGACGCTTTCCATGCCGGGGAAGTCGACCATGTCTTCGAACTCGTCGGAATCGACGCGGAGCTTGAGGATGCTGGGGCTCTTCACGACGGTGACGTCGGCCTGCTTGTTGAGGAAGAAGACGTTGTTGTCGATGGAGACTTTCTTGGTCTTGGGATCGCCCATGGCGTTGTCGACGCCGGCGAAGACGCTGAGACCGAAGATGTTGTGGTGGACGTTGGAGTTGACCTTGGAGTTGCAGCGGTAGCCGTAGCCCATGTCGCCGAAGTCGTCGGTGCGGCTCCAGGAGAAGAGGACGGTGTTGTGCGCGAATTCGCAGGTCACGTCGCCGTTCTGGGAGCTGGAGCAGAGGACGTTGCAGGAGATCATGCGGCAGGCGACGAAGAGGTTGTTCTCGACGGTGACTTTGCCCTTGTAGAGGTTGATGTTGATGCCGTAGTTGCCGCTGTTGGAGAACACGCAGTTCTTGATGATGATGTTGCCTTCGAAACGGCCCTGCGTCTCGCTGTAGATGGAGTAGGATTTCGCGGAGGCGAATTTGTCCTTGGAGCCCTTGGCCGGGGGTTCGAGCCACATGCCGGTCTCGACGCCTTCGGGTTTGCCCTTGGTGTCGTGATAGCTGTTCATGAAGGACTGGTCGATGACGATGCCGTCGAGGACCATGTCGGGGCCTTTGCCGTTCGGGAGCTTGAGGGAGATCACGCCGAGGCCCTTGGAGTCGTTCTTGTCGTTCGGGGGCTGGATCTTGGTGGTGAACTTGGCGAGGTCGCGGGTGGCGAAGTCGTCGGAATAGCCGCCCTTGATGGTGACAGGCTTGTCGATGATGATCTCGCTGGCTCCGAGCGCGCCGGAGTAGTTGCCTGCGGCCATGTAGATGGTGTCGCCGGGCTGGGCGGCCTTGACCGCGTCGAGGAGTGCCTTGAAGGGCTCTTCCTTCGTGCCGGGACCTTTCTTCTTGCCGTTGGCCTGGGAGATGTAGAGGTCTGCGCCGAAGACGGACGCGCCGATGGCGAGGCACATCAGGGACATCAGGAGTTTTTTCATGTTGTGTGACCTTTCGATTTTTGTTTTGTGTTGGTATGTTGGGTTGCGTTTCGTGTTGTGGTTTTGCATGCGACGTTGTATTCGAAATACGTATACGCGCATATTTGTCTAATATAATCCGTTCAGCGGGAAAAGCAAGCCGGAAACGTGAAAGATCGGCTTTTTTTTGTGTAGTTACTGAAGTAATATACGGGGCAGGGGAGGCGGGGAAGGCACTTCCCGGACGCGACGGCTCCGTCCGAGTCGGATGCGGCAGCTCTTCTTTTCCGATTGTTTTCCGTGTTTTTTACGCGCGCATCTTGAATACACGCTGAAACGGGTGTATATTATTATAGTTGGCTTAGAGTTTTCGAAAGGGCCGAACCAAAGATATGGATCCAAAGAACCTCGCGAAAGAATTTGTCGTAAGCAATCCCCTCGGGATACATGCGCGGCCCGCGTCTGTGTTTGTGCAGACGGCCGCCGATTTCGAGTCCGAGATATCCGTTACGAACCTTGATTCCGGGCATGTCGCCGACGGAAAAAGCGTCATGTCCATGCTCATGCTCGCCGCTCCGAAGGGCACGCGTCTCCGTGTCGAGATCAGCGGCCGCGACGCAGACAAGGCGATGGAGGTCCTTTCCGCGCTCATCGAAGGAGGCTTCGACGAATGATCGACCCCGCCTCCGCAGATCCTCTTCCGGCCGCAGCGCCGCATCCCGTTGAAAAGAAGGAAGTCCTCTTCCACGGATTTCCGGCGTCGCCGGGCATTTGCCGCGGTCGCGTGCTGGTCTTCGGCGCGGCTCACTCCGATTTCCGCGAGGTCGATCCGATCCCGATCGAAGCGTCCGAGATCGACGCCGAGATCGCGCGTTTCCAGTCCGCCATCGAAAAGACGAAGTCCGAGATCAAGACGATCCAGGACCGGATGCGGAAGACCATCGAAAAACGCGACGCGAAGATATTCGACGCGCATCTGCTGATCGTGGAGGACAAGCTCCTGCACAAGGAAGTCGTCTCGCGCATCCGCAACGAGCTCTGCAACGCGCAGTCGTCCTTCCTGCTCACGGTCCGGCGTTACCTCGACGCCATCTCCGGCACGAACGATACCTACCTGAACGAACGCGCCGGCGACATCCGCGACATCGCGAACCGCATCCTCCGCAATTTGAACGGCGACAAGGACGGCGGCCCTTCGCTCGACAATCTGCCTGAAAACACCGTCGTCATCGCGCACGACCTGACCCCGTCCGACACCGCCATGCTCGACCGGAAGAATATCCTCGGATTCGCGATCGAGACCGGCAGCAAGACCTGCCACACCTCCATCCTCGCGCGCTCCCTGCGCATCCCGGCGGTCGTGGGCATGCGGAACATCGCGGGCAAGTTCGCCAACGGCGACGAGGTGATCGTGGACGGCTTCCTCGGCATGGTCATCCGCAACCCCAGCCGCGAAACGCTGGCGTTCTACCGCGAGAAGATCAGCCGCAAGGACGAACTCTACAGCATCCTGCAGAAGGAAAGCTCCCGCGCCGCCGAAACGACCGACGGCTACCGCGTGAAACTCTGCGCCAACATCGAAGGCGCGGACGACCTGGAGGAAGTCTCCCGCTGCGGCGCGGAGGGCATCGGGCTCTTCCGTACCGAATACCTCTTCATGAACACTCCGATCGCGCCCGACGAGGAAACGCAGTATCAGATTTACGCGAAGCTGCTGCGTGCCATGCGAGGACGCGCTGTCACCATCCGTACGGTCGACCTCGGCGGCGACAAGCTCGATTTCGCCTCGGCGTCCGCCACGCGCGAACCGAACCCGTTTCTCGGACTCCGCGCGATTCGTCTCTGCCACGAGAAACCCCAGCTCATCCGCACCCAGCTCCGCGCGTTGCTTCGCGCCGGAACGGAAGGCGACCTGCGGATCATGTTCCCGATGGTTTCCTCTCTCTCCGAGATCGAGGAACTGCTTTCCATCCGCGACGAGATCATGGAGGAACTGAAAAACGAGAATGTCCCGTTCGATCCGAAGGTCAAGGTCGGCGCCATGATCGAGATTCCGAGCGCATGCCTCATCGCGGACGCGCTTGCCGCGAAGGTCGATTTCTTCAGCATCGGGTCCAACGACCTGGTCCAGTACACGCTCGCGGTCGACCGCCTGAACGAACGCGTCGCCTATCTCTACCGCCCTAGCCATCCGGCCGTCATGGAGCTGATCCGCCTCACGGTCGAGGCCGCGAAGAAACACCGCATTCCGGTCTGCGTCTGCGGCGAGATCGCCGCCGATCCGCGATTCACGCCCATCCTGCTTGGACTCGGCGTGCTGGAACTGAGCATGAGTCCGAACGCCCTCGCGGAAGTCCGCGGCGTCATCCGCAAGACCTCCATGCTCGCCTCGGAACAGCTCGCGAAGATCGCGCTCACGGCCGCCGATCCGGAGGACGTCATGGTCCTCGCGAAGGAGCACATCCAGTCGGTCGCGCCGGACATCGCGTCCATCCTCGGCTGACCGTTGCTTCTGATGAATACAGAAAGCTGATCCGTTATGCCCGTTTCCCTTCCCGCGTGGCTTCTGCCCGTTCTCGGTTCCGCGTTCGCGCTCGGCTTCTACGACCTCTGCAAGAAACACGCCGTCGACAAAAACTCCGTGATGCATGTGCTCTTTTTCGCCACGCTCTGCGGCTCGGCGTTCTATCTGCTCGCGACCGTGCTGTGGACCGGATCCTTCGCCGACGCGAAGTGCTCCGGACGCGATTTCGCCCTGATCGTCCTCAAATCTCTGCTCGTCTCCTCAAGCTGGACCTGCGTCTATTACGCCATGCGCGACCTGCCGATCTCCATCGCCGCGCCCATCCGCGCGAGCAGCCCGGTCTGGACCTTCATCGGCGGCCTGCTGCTGTTCCACGAGATCCCGACGCTCTGGCAGGGCGTCGCCATGCTCCTGATCTTCACTGGCTACTATCTTTTCTCCGTCTTCGGCAAGCTCGAAGGCATCTCCTTCCGGCGCGCCCGCGAGGTGCATCTGATCCTGCTCGGCACGATCCTCGGCGCGGCCTCCGCGCTCTACGACAAATACCTCCTGAACTCGCTTCATATCCCGCCGCGCACGGTCCAGTTCTGGTTCTCCGTCGACCTCGTCTTCATCCTCGGCGCGGGCTGTCTGATCCGCGCGAAATGCTTCGGGCAGAAACACAAATTCATCTGGCGCTGGACGATCCCGCTCACGGGCGTCCTGCTCATCGTCGCCGACTTTCTGTATTTCTACGCGGTCAGCCTGCCGGACATTCAGATTTCGATCGTCTCGCTGGTGCGACGGTGCAGCTGCATCGTGTCGTTCACGGCGGGCGCATGGTATTTTCGCGACGTCCACGTGAAGAAGAAAGCGTGCGCGCTGGCGCTGATCCTGCTCGGCGTGGTCATCCTCGCCCTCGCAAAATGATCCGCTGAAAATGCGATTTATCCGTTTATAACGGATACCGCCTCGTAAAATCCGGCTTTTTTTCAGGGTTTCCGCTTGACTTTCGGGTAAAAACTGCTACAGTAAACCGGAATGCATTACATTAATCTAGTGAGGCTGATCGAACCATGAACATCATCAAAACCGAACTCCCCGGCGTGCTGATCATCGAACCGAAAGTCTTCGGTGATTCCCGCGGATATTTCTTCGAATCCTGGAACCAGGCGGCGTATGAGGCTGCCGGAATCACGAACAAATGGGTGCAGGACAACGAGTCCAAATCCTGCGCCGGTGTGCTCCGCGGGCTGCATTACCAGGCCGCGCCGTATACACAGGCGAAGATCGTCCGTGCGATCGTTGGCGCCGTGCTGGACGTGGCGGTCGACATTCGCAAGGGATCGCCGACCTATGGCAAACACGTCGCGGTGGAGCTTTCCGCCGAAAACAAGCGCCAGCTGTACATCCCGCGCGGATTCGCGCACGGATTTGCCGTGCTCAGCGACGAGGCCGTCTTCGCGTACAAGTGCGACAACATCTACATGCCGTCTGCTGAACGCGGCATTATCTTCAATGACCCCGATCTTGCCATTGACTGGCGTATGAGTCCCGGCGAGTGGAATCTCTCCGAAAAGGACAAAAAGCATCCGCGTCTCGCCGAGATCGTACCGTGGGAGGAAGCGTAATGAAACTCCTCATCACCGGTGGCAAAGGCATGCTCGGCCGCACGCTTCAGAACGAGTTCAAGGACTGCGAGATCGTGATCGCGGACCTGCCTGAGGCGGACATCACGGATGCGGCGGGTTTTGACCGCTTTCTGGCGGCAAACAAGCCCGACGCCGTAATCCACTGTGCCGCCATGACCGCGGTCGACAAGTGTGAATGCGAAATCGAATTCGCGTATAAACTGAACGCGTTCGGTACGGCGAACGTTGCCGCCGCCTGCAACCGACACGGCGTGCGCCTCATCGCGATCTCCACGGATTACGTCTTCGACGGCGATTCCGAGCGTCCGTACAACGAATTCGACCGGGCGACCGGCGGGAACACCGTCTACGGCAAAAGCAAGTTCGCGGGCGAGGAAGCTGTGCGCCGGCACTGCCCGAACCACGTGATCTGCCGGATCTCCTGGCTCTACGGACACGGCGGACCGAGCTTTGTCCACGCGATGATGTCGCTGGCGGACGGCACGCGTCCGATGCTGAAGGTGGTTGCGGATCAGCACGGCAATCCGACCTCGACGACCGCCGTGGCGCGTCAGCTTCGCAACATCCTCGCGAAACCGGAGCTCGTCGGCACGTTCCACCTCACCTGCGAGGGCGAGGCCACGTGGTTCGACTTCGCGCAGGAGATATTCCGTCTCGCCGGGAAAACGCAGGCCGTTTCCCCGTGCACGACCGATGAATTCCCGCGTCCCGCGCCGCGTCCGAAGAATTCCCGTCTCGACAAGATGATGCTCCGCCTCGCCGGACTTCCCGCTATGCCCGACTGGCACGACGCCCTTGCCGAGTTCATGAAGAGTGATTTTTCCGTCTAAACCTCCAACTGACTTCCACCATATTTCCGCAAATGAACATCATCCTTCTCTCAGGCGGATCGGGAAAGCGCCTCTGGCCGCTCTCCAACGATGTCCGGTCGAAACAGTTCATCAAATTCTTCGTCGGGCCGGACGGCGAACCGGAATCCATGGTCCAGCGCGTGTACCGGCAGATCAAGGCGGCGGATTCGGATTCGACCGTGACGGTCGCGACTTCGAAGACGCAGGTGTCCGCGCTTCTCAACCAGCTCGGCGACGGCGTGGGCATCTCGGTTGAGCCGTGCCGCCGCGACACGTTCCCGGCGATCGTGCTGGCGACGGAGTACCTTCACACCGTGCAGGGCGTTTCCGAGGATGAGGCTGTTGTCGTCTGCCCGGTCGACCCGTACGTGAACGACGATTATTTCGAGTTTCTGAAGCGTCTCTGGGAACAGGCCTCGAAGGGCGAGGCGAACCTGACGCTGATGGGCATCCGGCCGCTTCATCCGAGCGAGAAATACGGTTACATCATCCCGAAGGAAAAAGCGGATTTGAGCCGCGTGAGCGAGTTCAAGGAGAAGCCGGACATGTACACCGCGGAGAAGTACATCGCGCAGGGGGCGCTGTGGAACGGTGGCGTTTTCGCATACCGGATCGGATACGTGCTGAAAAAGGCGCACGAGATGATCTCGTACACGGACTATCACGACCTCTTCCAGCAGTACGCCACGCTGCCGAAGATCAGCTTCGACTACGCCGTGGTCGAGAAGGAGCCGGACATTCAGGTGATGCGGTTCAGCGGCGAATGGCGCGACATCGGCACTTGGAACACGCTCACGGAGGTCATGCCCGGCAACACGCTCGGAAACGCCGTGATCGACGACCAGTGCGGCAACGTGCATATCCTGAACGAGCTTTCGATGCCGGTGCTGGCGATGGGCGTGCATGACGTGGTGATCGCCGCCTCGCCGGAAGGCATTCTGGTGTCGGACAAGGACCGTTCGGCGCGCATCAAGACCATCGTCGACAAGTTTGAGAACCAAATCATGTTCGCCGAGAAATCGTGGGGCACGTTCCAGATTCTGAACGTCGAGGAAGGCAGCCTGACGATCAAGATCGACCTGAAGCCCGGCCAGTCCATGAACTATCACAGCCATGAAAAACGCGACGAGATATGGACGGTCATCAGCGGCGAAGGGCGCACCATCGTCGACGGCATGGAGCAGAAGGTCCGCGCCGGAGACGTGATCACGATCGAGGCGGGTTGCCGCCACACGATCTTCGCGGATGCCGCGCTGAAGCTGATCGAAGTCCAGGTCGGGCAGGAGATATCCAAGCTCGACAAGAAAAAATACAAACTGCCGTCCCTGTGAGGTCCGATTTGTCCCGGCCCGTTCCATTTCTGCTGCATCCCGCGGCGAAGGATTATCTTTGGGGCGGTACGCGCCTCAATGACGACTTCGCCAAGCACGTCGCGTCCGACGTCGTCGCCGAGACGTGGGAGTGCTCCACGCACCCGGACGGCGTGAGCATCGCCGCGAGCGGGGAATGGATCGGGATGCCGCTGGACGAAATCCTTCGGGCGCATCCCGGGTATCTGGGCGAACACGCGCACGGCGGTGCGGATTTGCCTGTGCTCGTGAAGCTCATCGACGCCAAGCGCGACCTCTCCGTGCAGGTGCATCCGTCCGACGAGTTTGCGAAAGAGCACGAGAACGGACAGAACGGCAAGACCGAGATGTGGTATGTGATGGACGCCGAACCGGACACGCGGATCGCGTACGGTCTGCACCATACGATCAGCCGGGAAAGCTTTCAAAGGGCGGTCGAGGACGGGACTGTGGAAAAGTATCTTCAGTATGTTCCCGCCCGTAAAAACGACCTCTTCTTCATTCCGCCCGGCACGGTCCACGCCATCGGCACGGGCAGCCTGATCGCAGAAATCCAGCAGAGTTCCAACCTCACGTACCGTCTGTACGATTACAACCGCGTCGACCGGAACGGAAACAGACGCCCGCTTCACCTCGAAAAAGGACTTGCCGTCGCGAACCTCGAAGCCATGCCCGAGCCGCGCCAGCCGATGCGCCTGCTGCGGTATTCAGGCGGGACCGCCTCGGAACTGCTCTGCCGGTGTCAGTATTTCCAGGTGGAACGCGTACTCGTGAATACGGAACAGCGCCGCGAACTCGCGACGTTCCATGTTTCTCCCGAGTCGTTCCAGATATTCCTTTTCCTCGACGGATGCGGCTCGATGTTCTGCAATGACTCCATGCTTCAATTCTTCAAGGGCGACTGCGTGTTCCTTCCCGCCGGCGCGGACGATATCCAGCTCCACGCCCGGACGTCCTTCCTGCGGATTTCCTGCTGAAGACTATTCCCTTTTCCCAATCCTCCCTCAAAAATATAAGGTGCACGAAAAAATCCGGAACCGGTTTTGAAGCCGGTTCCGGATTAATCTTTCTAGTCTGACAGCGGGGATCAGAGACCGCCGCAGAGGGAGAGCAGGACGCCCGCCGCGACCGCGGATCCGATCACGCCGGAGACGTTCGGGCCCATGGCGTGCATGAGCAGGAAGTTCTGGCTGTCGTATTCGAGGCCGAGCTTGTTGGCGACACGGGCCGCCATCGGGACGGCGGACACGCCGGCAGCGCCGATGAGCGGGTTGATCTTCTCCTTGGAGAGCAGGTTCATGATCTTGGCGAACATGACGCCCGCGGCTGTGGCGATGCAGAACGCGCAGCAGCCCATGACGAGGATGCCGAGCGTCTGGAGACTCAGGAACTGCTCGGCGGAGAGCTTGGAGCCGACCGCGATGCCGAGGAAGATCGTCACGATGTTGATGAGGGCGTTCTGGGCGGTGTCGGACAGACGGTCGACCACGCCGCATTCGCGCATCAGGTTGCCGAGCATGAGCATGCCGATCAGCGGGGCGGCGTCCGGGAGCAGGAACGCGCAGAGGAGCGTGATGAGGACCGGGAAGCAGATCTTCTCGATCTTCGGCACGACGCGGAGCTGTTTCATGCGGATCTTGCGTTCCGCCTCGGTCGTGCAGAGCTTCATGATCGGGGGCTGGATGATCGGGACCAGGGCCATGTAGGAGTACGCGGCGACGGCGATGGCGCCGAGGAGCGACGGAGACAGGCGGGAGGTCACGAAGATGGAGGTCGGGCCGTCCGCGCCGCCGATGATGCCGATGGACGCGGCGTCCTTGATGTTGAACGTGATGCCGGGGACGACGTTCAGCGCGAGCGCGCCGAGGAGCGCGCCGAAGATGCCGAACTGGGCGGCCGCGCCGAGGAGGGCGGTGCGCGGATTCGCGAGCATCGGGCCGAAGTCGGTCATCGCGCCAACGCCCATGAAGATGAGGCACGGGAACACGCCGGACTCAATGCCGACCATGTAGATCATGCCCTGGAGTCCGTCCGGGCCGCTGATGCCGGCGAGCGGGATGTTGGCGAGGAGAGCGCCGAAACCGATCGGGAGGAGCAGGAGCGGTTCGAATCCCTTGACGATGGCGAGGTAGAGCAGGATGAGGGCGACGAACATCATGAGGAGACGTCCGAGGCCGAGGATCCAGGTCTTGGAGAAGTCGGCGGTCGTCTGACGGTAGATGTCGTAGATGCCGGTGCTGTGCCAGAGGTTGTTGATGGCGGTGCCGAAGCCGGGGAGGGACTTGGCCTGGCTGCCTTCGCGCACGGATTCGTTGTAGAGTATCGCGGGCATGAACTCGGCCACGACGTCGCCGGTTTCGAGGGAAGACGCGACCAGGAGGCCGTCCTTCACTTCCTCGACCGCCATGGAGCGCGCGAGGATCACTTTGCCTTTGCTGCGGTTGACCGGCTTCACGATGAGGATCTCGCGTCCGTCGTGGAGGTCTTTGCCCTTCGCGAAGGAGACGGAGTAGACGAGGCCGTAGCCCTTGGCCGCGCGGGTCGCATCGACGACGCTCTTCGCATTGTCGGTGACCAGCTTCGCGCCGGCTTCATCGCCCGCGAGGAGCTTTTCGGCGGCGACGGCCGCGGCATCGGCAGTATACTTCGCCATCGTTTCGGCGTTGCCCCAGACGTAGACGAGGTACACGCGGCCCGTGGCGGGGTCTTCGTACCAGTCGAAGCATTCGTCGGGTTCGGACATCTGGCTGTTTCGCTTGAGGCCGGGGATGCTGGCTTCAAGCTCGGACAGTTTCTTCGGGAACGCGGATTTCGCAGGTTCGGCGGTCTTCGCCGCATCGGCGGCGACCGTCTGAGCCTGATTCGCGGCGGCCTGCTGCAGGGCGGCGGCGTCCTGGGCGGACACCGCGAGCCCGGCGGAGCACAGGAACGCGAAGAGGATCGCAAGGATGAAATTACGCATGGATCACTTCTCCTCAACTTTGAAGAGAGCCTGACCGGAGGTGACGACAGCCTTCACGTCGACGCAGATCTCGCGGATGACGCCGGCCTTGTCGGGCTTGATCTCGTTTTCCATCTTCATGGCTTCGACCACGGCGATCACGTCGCCGGCTTCGAATTCGTCGCCCTCGGAGACCAGGATCTTGGTCACGGTGCCGGGGAACGGGCTGTTGATGTCGACGGTGTTGCCGGAACCGGCGGACGGAGCGGCGGCCTTCTTGGCGCCGCCTTCGGTGACCTGGCCGGCGAGGTCGGCGGTGATCACTCCGCCTTCCTTGACCTGGACGTTGAAGGTCTTGCCTTCGACCGTGACAGTGTAGGCGGCCGGGACGTCGTTCTTCGCCTTCGGGGCGGCGTCGGCGGCGTAGCGGATGCCCATGGGCTTGTCGCCCTTCAGGAACGCGATGCCCTTGTCGCCGCAGGCGGCCGCGATGAAGATGTTCTCGTCGGTCACGGGGAGGTTGTTCTTCTGGAGGAGTTCGGTGTTGTACTTCACGCCGAGCTTCGGATTGGCGTCGTTGATCTCGACGACGGACTTGGTGGTCGGCTCGAGCTGGAGCTGTTCCTGCGCCCACTTCACGACCTGCGGATCGGGTTCGACCGGGGTCTTGCCGAAGTAGCCGAGGACCATCTTGCCGTAGCCGTTCGGATCGAGCTTCCAGGAACCGTCGGCGTTCTTGCCCATCACGGCGTTGCGGAACGCCTGCTGGAAGTAGAACTGGGAGACGGGGGTGACGGAGGTGCCGAAACCGCCGCGGGCGACGACTTCGCGCATCTCTTCGATGCAGGAATCGTACTTGTCGAGGCAGTTGTTGTCGCGCATCATCTGGGTGTTGGCCGTGAGCGCGCCGCCGGGCATCGGGCTGAAGATGATCTCGGGGGAGACCTGCATGGACTCGGGCGGCATGAAGTATTTGCTCAGGCACTGCTTGAAGACTTTTTCGACCTTGAGGATCTTGTCCGGGTCGATGTCGAGCGTGTAGTCGGTGCCGCGGAGGCGGTGGTACATGGTGAGGATGTCGGTCTCGCAGGTGCCGCCGGAGAGCGGGGCCATGGCGAGGTCGATCACGTCCGCGCCGGCGGTGATGGCGGCCCAGTTGCAGGCGACGGCCATGCCGGCGGTGTCATGCGTGTGGAACTGGATTTCCTTCGCGCCGACGCCGAATTCCTTGTCGAGGATCGCGCGGGCGGCCTTGATCGTGTCGAACACGGTCTGCGGCGTGGAGGTGCCGGAGGCGTCCTTGAAGGCGAGGCTGTCGAACGGGATGCCGGACTTGATGATCTCGTTCAGGCGGTCTTCGTAGAACTTCGGGGTGTGCGCGTAGGGCTCGTTGAGTCCGGGGGCCAGGCCCATCATGGTGATGGTGATCTGGTGCTTCAGGCCGTTCGCGGCGATGGCGCGGCCGGAGACGTCGAGGTTGCGGACGTCGTTCAGGGCGTCGAAGTTGCGGATCGTGGTGATGCCGTGCTTCTTGAACATCTTCGCGTGGAGCTGGATGATGTCGGTGGACTGGGAGGAGAGGCCGACCACGTTCACGCCGCGGGAGAGCGTCTGCAGGTTCACGTCCGGACCGACCGTGGCGCGCCACTTGTCCATCATCTCGAACGCGTCTTCCTGGCAGTAGAAATAGAGCGCCTGGAAACGGGCGCCGCCGCCGATTTCGATGTAGTTGATGCCGGCCTTCACCGCCGCGTCGAGGGCGGGCAGGAAGTCATCGGTTTTGACACGGGCGCCGAGGCAGGACTGGAATCCGTCGCGGAAGGAGCAGTCCATGAATTTGATTTTTTTCATAAGAAGGGGTTGCCTTTATGGTTGTATATGTTATATTGTTTGAAATCTGCGGTTCATTTCCCTGCGCGGTACAGCTTGACGGCTTCGATCGCCGCCAGTGCGCGGACCCGGTCTTCGGGAGAAAGCGCTGCCTTCGCGCCGGACGCTTTTTTCTTTTTCGGCGCGGGTGCGACAGGTTCGAGGAAGTTCGAGAAGGGGGCCAGCGCCTTCGACATCACCTTCATGCATACGATCATGATGGAGAGGAAGCAGAAGACCCAGAGCATTCCGAGGACCATGGCTTTCAGGCCATCGAAAATCAGACTGCCTAAGTTCATTTAGGTGTTCTCCTGTTTGGGGGTTGGGTAGTTATGTTGAACGGTTGCGTTTTTTGATAAATTCTAAATCTTATAATATACCACACAATCGCCCTTTTTTCAAACCCGTTCCAAAGGAAAAACGCCTTTTCCCACGAAAAAAAACGCGCGGAAAAAAGGCGGTCCGACCGAAACCGGACCGCCCGTGAAAAACAGGATTGTATTCGGAGCCGTTATCTGCCCGGAGATGCCGCCGGGGCGAGCGAGGGAGACCGCCGCCCGAACGTTCCGAAGCCGTCCGATGCGGCCTCCACGCCGGGATCGTTGATGCGGCCGGCGAAGAGGATCAGGCCGGTCCGGTTGTCGCGGATCAGGACGATAAACGGGCGGTCGGCGCGGAAGGTGTTGACCGGGGGCTGTTCTCTCGGAGCGGCGGCGCCTCCGAAACCCATCGTGATCGCGGTGGCGGCCGCGGCCTTCGTGGATTCCTCGTCCATCTTCAGGGCGGTCTTGTGGATTACCTTGTCGATCCAGATGTATTGCAGGAGCTCGGTCGGCTCCGCGATGCCGTGGAAATCCGCCTGCGTCATGGAAAACGGCGTTTTCATGCCGAGCGTGCCGAGCGCGTCGTTGAGGTCGTATCTGCAGGTCAGGTCGGTCACGGGGAGCCAGAGGAGCGTTTCGTATTCCGAGCGGTTCGCGAGCCAGGAATCAAGCCTGGTCCCGATCTTCGAGACGATGTCCGCCATCGCGGCCTTCCCCTGGTCGAAGCCGGGGTTGATCGGCATGAGGGCGACGAGCTCGAAACGCGGATCCTCGTACGGCAGGACCACGGCGTGGACATTGTCCCTCGGGTCGGCGCAGTACCCGATGTCGAATCCCCTCCGGTGCATCATCTTGACCCGCTTTTCCCAGCCGTCGAAATTGTGGAACACCATGGGACGGGTGTTTTCCTTCTCGAACGGCGTCTGCCATTTCGCCTCGAAATACAGCGTGTTCAGCAGGATCATGAACGTATTGGGCTTGATGTCGGCGGGCGAAAGGAGGTTCCGGATCATGTTTTTCGTGCGGTCCTCGACGTAGCCGTTGACCTTCGCGGCGAGGGCGTCCGGTTTGGAAAAATCCTCCTTGTAGAACGTCCCGCCGTAGTATTCTCTGATCATGGAGATGAACGGCGGCAGGATGTTCTTTTCGAACTTCTGTTCGTACCAGACGGAGTTCGACACCAGGACCTCGGCCAGCTTGTTCACCGCGTATTCCTTCGAAACCTTGCTGAAGAACCTGCCGCAGGCGGCGGGATCGTCGGGCAGGCCCAGCGTCGTGCGGATCTCCTCGGCGGTCTTGTCCTTCGCGCCGCAGTAGACCAGCCCGAACGCGCTGTCGATGCTGTACGGGGAAACGAACGCGTTTGTGTTTTCGTCTTTCTCACTGAGCATGCGGAAGAGGTCGAAGCCCTTGCGGTTCAGGTTCGCGGCGATCTTACGTTCGGCGGCGGTCGTCCCGGCCTGCACGACGGTGATCGAACGGATTTCGCCGTCGTCGGAGGCGTTCTGATTTGCCTGACGGCGGGAGTTTCCGGCGCTCCTCGCGGTCTTTCCGGCCGGCGTCTCGTCCGGAGGAAGATTGTCGTGCGGGACCTGGTTCTTCACGGCGAGCTTGACGCGGAACGGCGCCGGCTTGGAATCCACGTCATCGGGCACGATCATCAGCGCGAAGAGGTTTTCACGCGGTATCACGTAGGTGCGCCCTTCGGGGCCGCCTTCCTTCTCCAGGATGACCGCCTTCGCGAAATCCGGCGTGAAATCAAGCTCGAACGGCTTGTTCAGTTCGCTCCACGTTTTCCCGTTGACGCTGAAATCCTCCTGCGGCCACTCGTACTTGTTCAGCGTATCGAACTGGATCGTGTTTTCCTTGAAGAAGAAACGTCCGCCCAGGACCGTTCCCTCGATCGTGAGCGTGATCTCCTGCGAGCCGTTCGTTTTCGCCGCGGATTGTGCCTGTACGAGGAAGGGCAGGGCGGTTGTGAGCAGAACGAAGCTCAGAGCGATCCCCCAAAGAGTTTTGAACCGGCTTGTTTTCATATTGTTTCCCGCTTTACTTGTTTTCAGGTTATTGTTTCGGGTTGTTGGTTGCGTTGTATCCGGACGGATCCGTTTTACTTGAGGAAGAGTGCATCCGTTTCCAGATGACTTCCGTATGCGGCAGCTGATTTTTTACGGCGAGTTTGATCCGGAACGGGACCAGGGCGACGGGAGAACTGAGCATTTTTTTCCGTCCTTCCCATGACGTTGCATCTTCGATGGAAAGAGAAAACTTTTTTGTATCATCAATGGAGTACAAACGCGCGGCGCGCACTTCGTCGAGCTCCTTTTCCAGGATGACCGCCTTGGCGTAATCCGGCGTATAATCAAGTTCAAACGGCTTTGTCAGGTCCTTCCACGGTTTGCCGTCGATCATGATGTCCTGCGGCAGGAGGGGGCCCCATGCGTTGCGGTGGAAATATGTGATCTTGTTTCCCTCAAATGTAAACACGCCGTCATATACTTTTCCCTCCATGACAAGCGTGATCTCGGGAGTGGCGGGAGCCATGGATTCCGTTACGTTCTCCCCTGTGGGGACGTTCCCGTTGTTTTGTGCCGTCGCGGGCGGAAATCCGAACATCGGGAATCCGGCAGTCGGGGGATTGACAAAATCAGGCGATATCGGGGGCGGATCGAGAGTGAGTCCTCTTCTCTTTATTCTTTTTTCCTGTTCGCCCGGTTCGGCGATCTTATCCGGAACGGTCAATTCCTCCGTTTCCAGTTCCGGGGAAACGAGCGTCTCCGTTTTTTGGACGGACATGGACAGAGCGAGGACGGCAAGCGGAATCGCGGCGGCGAGCAGAATGAGGCACAGCGCAGCGCCCCAAAGATGCTTGAAACGTGTTGTTCCCGTATCCATTGTCTCTGCCTCCTTCTTTTACTTCGTTTTCGCGGGTTCGGCCTTTTTCTTCAGAGTGATCCGGATCCTGACGTGTTCCTCGTCGCGCGGACCGTGGTTGACGATCCCGAGGACGATCCTGTTTTTCTCCGGCGTGAGGTAATAGCGGTAGTATTCCGTTTCGACCTGCATCCCGGCGACGCAATCGGGATCGACCTCGCCGTCGAGGCTGAACGGCAGATGCAGGTTCCGCCACGCGCTCCCGTTGATCCTGACGTGGCCCGGATATTTCCCGTCGTTGGGATACTGCTGGTCGCTGTAGACGATCTTGTCCCCCAGGAACGCGAAGACCGCGTTGCAGTTCACATCCGCCTCGACCGTGACGTCGAACTGGTCCGGGTCGGGATCGCGCGGCACGGGGATTGCCGTCCGCGTGAGGTACGGCAGGTCTTTCCCGTCGGTCGAATAACTCCGGTCGCTTGACCACGCGAGCTGGTCCCTCTGGCGTTCCGCCCGCCAATTCTCCACTTCTTTGCGTTCGTCCGGGGAGAGCAGCTCCATGTCGGACATATACTCGCTGTCAAGCTCGCCCTTCCGGCTCTTTTCCCTGGCATTGTGCAGCATGGCGAGGATTCGCGCGGTGTAGTCGCGCGGGTATTTCCGAAGCGAGACCGAGGCGCGGAAGGTCGAAGCCGTGCCCTCTTTTTCGCCGACGACAGTAAGCTCGCCCACGGACAGCTTGTAGCGGTCGAAAACGGAATCGCCGTCCGGGACGGGGATGCACCGCCAGCCGATCGCGGCCGTTCCGGTGCGTTCCGTGAGCTTCCCCGTGGCGTAATCCGTCACGAAATCCAGCTCGAACGGCTTGTGCGGATCGTCCCACGGCTTGCCGTTGACCGTGACTTTGTCCGGCCAGGCGGGCTTGGACGCGGAATCCGGCACGAATTCGATCCGGTCGGACTGGAGGCGGAATTTCCCTTTCCCGTTGATCTCCCCGGTCAGGACCAGTGCGAAATGATCCTCGCCCGCGGCGGACGGCTTGTTCGGGTCCGCCTGACGGATCGCGGCGCTCTTCGTGGTCCCGCCCGAGACAGGCGTTTCGTCCGGGGGCAGATCGTCGTGCGGGACCTGGTTCTTCACGGCGAGCTTGACGCGGAACGGCGTCTCCTCGGGATTCTGCTCGCGCGGGACGATCATCAGCGCGAACATCTTTTCCCGCGGCATCACGTAGATGCGCCCAACGGGACCGCCTTTCTTCTCGAGGATGACCGCCTTCCCGAAATCCGGCGTGAAGTCGAGCTTGAACGGCTTGTTCAGTTCGCTCCATCGTTTCCCGTTGACGAGGACGTCCCCGGTCGGCCAGTCGTATTTGTTCAGGGTATCGAAAGAGATCGCGTTTTCCTTGAAGAAAAACCGTCCGCCCCGGATCGCGCCTTCAAGCGTGAGCGTAATCTCTTTTGTGTCGGCGGAAGCTTTTGTTTCTGTTTTCTGGGCCGTCTTGTCCTGTGCCGGGACGGCAAACGGGAGGAGGACCGTGAGCAGGAGAAGGACCGGCGTCACGCCCCGAAGATATCGAAACCATTTGATTTTCATGGATATTGCTCTGTTTTCTTTCCCCGCGTTGAGCAGGAAATGAGGTTGTTTCCATATTTGCCGCGAATCGGCATACAAATACACTATAACACAATTAACGCCGGAACATCTCATAAAATTGTGTCGCCCGCGCATTTTTAGTAAAGAAAAATGGCAGTCGCCGTGATGTCGGATTATTGCGGACTTGCGCGCTCCGCCGCCCGCAAAGAATCGCCGGATGACCGTGTCTTCCCCCGAAAACGCTCTGTTTTTTTTGGAAACAGCTTGAAAATCCCGCTCGAAAGGGTATATTATCAAAAAATTATTTTCTAAAACAATCACACAATACCCCCATACAAACAGGAAAGACCCCATGAAAAAATCCATCTTCATCCTCGCGCTCGCCGCCGGAATGCTCTGGCAGGCCGACGCGCGCGAAGTCGTCAGTCTCTCCGGCTCCGGCTGGAAACTCTGGCGCGACACCGCCGCCAAGTGGCAGTCCGAAAAAGTCGTCGTCCCCGGCACTCCGCTCGACCAGATCACCGCGCATCAGCCGACCGGCGGCTGGGACGCCCTGAGCAAGGCGGACCGCAAGGACGTCTCGGTCCCCGGCACGGTCGAACAGTATTTCACCGACATGTCCGCGCTGGAAAAGGACTACACGATCGACCCGAAGAACTTCTGGCAGCCGCTGCAGGGCGTTTCGTGGTGGAGCCGCACGTTCAAGGTCGACCAGGACCTGACCGGCAAGAAGGTGTTCCTCCGCTTCTCCGCGCTCACCTACCAGGCCGAGATCTTCCTGAACCATGAACTGATCGCGTGCGACGCCGCGTGCGACACCGAATTCGTGCTCGACATCACCGGCAAGCTCAAGAAGGGCGACACCGCCGCGCTCGACATCCGCATCACCAACCCCGGCGGCGACTACGACTGGACCGACTACATCCCGTTCACATGGAACGGCGTCAAGCTGAACGGCAGACGCGCCGTCGGCGGCGTGACCGGCCATGTCTCCCTCGAGATCACCGATCCCGTGTATATCGACGACGTGTACATCATGAACACCCCCGATCCGAAGACGGTCGAAGTCCGCATCACCGCGATCAACGACACCGGCAAGGACGTGGAGGAGGAGTGCACCGTCCGGCTCGTGCAGGACAACGTCCCGGTCATGGCGGGTGAAAGAGTCAAGCTCAAACCCGGCGAAAACCTCATCACCCGCAAGTTCACGCACGCGAACGCGGAGCTGTGGGACCTCGACAACCCGAATCTGTACACCATGAGCGTGAAGATCGGCGACGAGGAAGAGATCCAGACGTTCGGGTTCCGCTGGTTCGGCCCCGAAGGCGTCGGCAAGGACGCCATGTTCCGCCTCAACGGCAAGCGCATCGTGCTGCGTTCCGCGATCAGCTGGGGTTGGTGGCCCGTCACCGGCACCATCCCGCTGCCCGAATACGCCGAGAAGCAGATCAAGGCCGCGAAGAACTTCGGCATGAACATGCTGAACTTCCACCGTCACATGGGCCAGGACATCGTGCTCCAGGAAGCCGACAAGCAGGGCCTCCTGTACTACGCCGAGCCCGGCGGATTCATCTCCGGCAGCCAGTCTCCCGAAGGCCGCGTGATCGCCAAGGAACGCGTCCGCCGCATGGTGAAGAAATTCCGTTCCCATCCGTCCCTCGTCATCTACAACCTCATCAACGAGCTCGGTCTCGGCCGCGAACAGCATGACCAGAACTGGTATTCCAGCATGGTCTCCTTCACGCACCAGAACGACCCGTCGCGCATCGTTGTGCTCACCAGCGGCTGGAGCAAGGAAGGCATCAACGTCGAAGACTACAACAAGATGAACTGCATGCCGTTCGACGACAAGGTGTACCAGGTCGGATTCCGCGACAACCACAACGCCACCGGCCCGAACATCTCCTATCCCGCGAACTACTACACGAACAGCAAGCGCTACTGGAACTACACCGAAAACAAGGAAGAACTCGTCTTCTGGGGCGAGGAGGGCGCCATCTCCACTCCGCCGCGTCTTGAGCTCATCATGGACGAACTGAAGAAGATCGGCCAGGACGGCATGGACGGCGAAGACTACAAGAACTGGTACAAGCGCATGAACAAGTACCTCGACGAGAAGGGGCTCCGCAAGGACTTCCCGACCGTCGAAGCCTTCACCACCGAACTCGGCAAGGTCGGCATCCGCCACCAGGGCCGCCGCATCGAGATCATCCGCCTCAACAATATCACCGACGGCTACGCGATCAACGGCTGGGAAGCCATGCTCCGCGAAAACAACTCCGGCGTCGTCGACACCTTCCGCAACCCGAAGGGCGATCCGGCCATCCTCCGCGCATACAACGCCCCGCTGAAGCTCGCGGTCCACACCCCGACCCCGTCCTTCACCGTCCCGAACACCGTTTCCGCCGACATCCACATCATCAACGAGGAGAACCTGAACGGCGAATACACGCTCGTGACGCAGCTCATCCAGGACGGCAAGGTCGTCAACGAGTCCGAGCAGAAAGTGAAAGTCACCGGCGGCGACGTCTACGGCGAACTCCTCGCCGAAGGCGTGAAGATCCAGGTCGACAAGCCCGGCGTCTCCGTCATCAAGGCGATCCTCAAGGGAACCAAAGTCGAGGGCGAAATGGAAGTCACCGCCGTCGATAACTCCAAAATCCAGCTCCCCGCGGGCAAGACCTACGCCGTTTATGAAAATCCGCAGCCTCAGGGCCAGGGCCAGATGCAGCCCGGCGGCAACCGTCCCGGCGGTTTCGGCGGCGGCCAGGGCGGCGGCAACCGTCCCGGCGGCTTCGGCGGTCGCGGCGGCCAGCCCCAGCAGTCGCTCGTCAGCATCCTCAACGCCGCGGGCGGCAACTTCCAGACTTTCCAGCCCGGCGGCAACCTGAAGCCCGACGTCCTCGTCGTGACCCAGCGCTACCCCGTCCCGCAGAGGATCCCGGCGAACGCCATCGCCACCCCCGACGGGATCGCCGGCTCCTTCCGCCTGACCTTCCTCGTCGACGGCGAAAAGAAGGCCGAACGCAACGTCCGCCAACTCGAACTGGCGCTCCCGGACGGCGGCACGCCCGATCCGAACGTGCCTATGACCGCCGGTTACACCGTGCTGTTCGAAGGCCAGTACATGCCGGCCGCCGACGGCGACTATACCTTCAAGATCGAAGGCCCGACCAAGGCCGACGATCAGTTGAGCTTCAAGGTCGACGGCAAGGAAGTCGCGGTCGCGAACGACGGCACAGCCAAGGTCACGCTCTACCGCGGCGTCCCCGCGCAGCTGGCCATCTCCATGACCAAGAAGACCGCGCAGCGCTTCAACGTCCTCTGCTTCCCGCCGAACGGCAATTCCGTCGACGTGAACGCGGTCGTCGAGCTCGCGAAGGCCGGCACGCAGGTCATCGTCCTCAACGACGTGGAAAACTGGGCCCCGACCATTGCCGCCGCGAACGGCAACCTGAAATACCTCGGCAGCTTCCGCCTCGGCAACAACTGGGTCGGCGGCCAGTATTTCTGCAAGGACCACCCCGTTTTCAACGGTTTCCTGAAGCCCGCCGTCCTCGACTATGCGTTCGACGCCGCGGTCTCCAATCCGCGCTCCGCCATCATCATGGAAGGCGACGAGGAGCTGATCGCCGGCGCATGGCATTCCCTCGGATGCCGCATGGGCACCGCCATCGGCCGCGCGAAGACCGGTTCCGGCTCCTTCTTCTACAGCACGCTCGGGCTCACCAACTACAACGATCCCGTGTGCAGAAGACTCCTCTTCAACCTGATCGAGTACGCCGCCGGACGCAACCGTTCCGACGTCGTCGACAGCGGACACACCGACCAGGACGGCAACAAGCTCTGATCCGCAAATCATCCGGCGGGCTCAGTCCCGTCCGTTTTACGGCGGCGGTTCTCTTCATCGGGGACTGCCGCCGAACTTTTCCCGGCCGATGGGGCTAAAAAGATAAGTCGTACAAGCCTCATCCGACCTGTACGACCTGTTGTTTGCAGTTTCCTGTGCTGCGGGCGAGTCGTCTGTTTTACTTCTCCGCTTCTTTCAGCGCCTTGAGCTTTTCGACGCGGATGATCGCGCTCTGGGCGTCCTCAAGTCCCGCGTCCTTCGCCTTGTGGTACCATTCAAGCGCGGTGTCCAGATTCCGGTCCACGCCCTCGCCGTTTTCATAGCAGACGCCGAGCGAATAGATCGCGGTCGGATTGTTCTGCGCGGCGGCCTTGCGGTACCATTCGACCGCCGCAAACGGATCCGGATTCACCCCGGATGCATTCATCAGGCATGCGGCATAACATGCCTGCGCCTCGGCATAGCCTTCTTCCGCCGGTTTTTTGAGGATTTCCACAGCCTCGCGGTATCTCTGATGCGCAAAAAGATCGTTCGCCTTCGCGACGGATACGCGCCACAGTGCACTCTGAGCTTCCCCGATCCCGCCGTCCAGCGCTTTCTGATACCATGAGGCCGCTTCGTCCAGACTCGGCGCGACGCCCTGGCCGTACTCATAGCAGACCGCGAGCTCGTAATACGCGACATTGTTGTTCTGCGCGGCGGCCTTGCTGTACCATTCGACCGCCGCCGCGGGATCCGCCGCCACGCCGGTGCCCTGTTTGAGGCAGCCGCCGTAATAGATCTGCGCCCATGGATTGCCGAGTTCGGCGGCCTGACGGAGCCGGTCCGCAGCCGACGCGAAATCCTGTTTCTCGTACAGCGCGTATGCGTCATTCAGGAGCTTTTCCGCCTCGTTCTGTCCCTGCGAGCGGGTATAAGCCAGGACGCAGGCGAATCCGAGCAGAAGCACCACCCAGATCGCGATCACGATCTTGTTGGAGCCTTTTCCTCTGCCGCAGCCGCAACCACAACCGTCTGCGCTCTGTCCCTGCGCCGCCTGTTCCGTGCTCTTTTCGTTCTTTTCCATATCGGTTTCCTTCCGTTCAAAAAGGTTTGTTTGCATTGGTATGATCCGGTACAAATATACAGTCGGGCGGCGAAAAAATCAAGTTTCTTTGCACGATATGTGCGCCATTTCCCGGAAAGACGGTCCCTTCCGGCACTTCCCTTTTCGGCAGAAAATGAGGCGGGTCAGCGCCCTTTCGGGAACAGCATGACTTCGAGCCACTCGTTCAGATGGTCGTCGAGCCAGAAATCTTTCATCCGGGCGTAGTTCGCACGGATGAGCCGGAACTGCGCATCGGGATCCGCAAAGAGACCGTTGACCTTGCGGTCGAGCGTGTCCGCCGAGTCGAAACATGCGTCCGGGGCGATCTGCATGTAGCTGCCGAGGTCCTGCACGAACGCGGGCGTGCCTTCCGCCCAGGATTCCAGCAGCTTGATCGGGCTCTTGCATTCGTTGAACATGGAATGGCGGAGCGGCTGGATGAAGAGGTCGGCGCGGATGGAGCGCCGCACACGAGGGTAGTCCAGGAACGGTCCGACGGGGATGCGCGTGAAGTCATCGGCGTACTTTTCGAGGGCAGGGGGGAATCCGCCGTGGAAGATGAACTCGTATTTGCGGCGGTTCTCCACGATCCAGTCGATGATGCCGGAGAAATCGTCGCCCGCGCCGGTTTTCCACATGTCGAAGTGCGACATGCCGCAGGAGAAGCAGATGCGCGGTTTTCGCGATTTCTGCGAACGGATGCGGTCGAGGATGACCGCTTCGTCGTAAGAATCGAAGAAGTAGCGGGGCAAATAGTTCGGGATCACGCGGAATTTCGTGCGAGGAATTCCGAATTTCCTGCTGTAATAGTCTGCGAGCGGGGCGCATGTGACCGTGACGGCGTCGCAGCCGTTCATGTAGATCGGGATGGAGTCCTTGCCCTCCCTGAAAATGTCGCGGTAGCAGTTGTAGACGGGGATGTCCTCATGGACGAGGATGTCATCGATCTCGTAGACGGCGGGGAAACGGAATTCGTTCTTCGCGGGAAGGAGGACGTCCCGGAACCATTCGAGATTGCGGACGGTACAGGCGCGCTGGAGCCGGAAGGACGAAAGCAAGGGGAGGATCTCCTTGTAGTTGAACAGAATCCGGGCGTCGCAGAAAAGCGCGCGGTCGTGTACCTGGGAAAGCAGCTGGGAAATGAAGAGAATCCGGTAGTAGGAGCATCCGCCGACGTCGATGTGCGTGGATCCGAAAACATAAGTCTTTCCCGGAATCAGCTGTATCGGGGCATAGGCTTTCTTTTCCGGCGATCCCGCGTGCGCCGGGAAGGTCAATTTTGGCTGTACGAATTGAAACATGTTGCGCTTTGGAAAGAGTTGTCCGGATCGTCCGGCTTGTTTTGGCTGATAATCATGGCAACAAATATAATCCGGCAAATCCGAAAAACAAGCGCCGAATCATGGAAATGCGACCGAAAATGAGGAAAAAAGCGGTTTTGAGGTTGAAGTTTCAGCGTGCGCGGTCTATATTAGTTAGAATCTTATTTTGTCATGATTTCCTCCTGCCGGGCCGCGTCCGAATCGTGTCCGGCGGTCATGGCGCAACAGGAAAATGAATCCATGCTCTATTGTCCGAAATGCCAGCAGCTTGAAGCGACCACACCGCAGAAACACGACGACGGCACGGTGACGTATTTCTGCAAGAAGTGCGGCGGCGTCATCCCGTTGCGCCGCGACCTGCGGCCGGGCGAAGTCGTGGCCGGATTCCAGATTGAGGAGGAACTCGGACGCGGCGCGATGGGAATCGTGTATCAGGCACGGCAGACCAACCTCGACCGCGAGGTCGCGATCAAGATCCTGTCCGACGACAGCGCCAGCGACGAGGTGTACGTGGAACGATTCTTCCGCGAGGCGCGTGCCGCGGCCAGTCTGTCGCATCCGAACGTGGTGCAGGCATACGACGCGGGCGTGACCGAGGACGGCATCTATTATTTCGTGATGGAGAAGATCACCGGGGAAAACCTGGAACTGGTGCTGAACAACGTCGGGCCGCTGAACATCCCGCAGGCGCTGGACGTCTTTATTGCCGTCGCGAATGCGTTGTCCTACGCATGGACCCGGAATCAGCTCAGCCACGGCGACATCAAACCGGAAAACATCATCATGCGCCTGAACGGAAAGGTCAAGCTCGCCGACTTCGGGCTTGCCCGCCGTGCGAAAGACCCCGAACTGGCCGACGAGGACATCCGCGCCACGCCCGCCTACGCTCCGCCTGAGATCATCAACGGAGACAAGGACGTCCCGGGGTTCAAGTCGGATATGTATTCCTTCGGCGCCACGGCCTACCATATCCTGATCGGACACGAACCGTTTGTCGACACCGACCCCGTGAAAGTCTGCGCCATGCAGCTTTCCGACATTCAGATACCGCTATGCGAGCTCAATCCGAATATTCCGAAACGGCTGTCTGACCTGGTCGACGCGCTGATGGAAAAGGATCCGGCGAACCGGCCCGCGTCTTGGAGCGACGTGGTCGATGAACTGAAGGAGATTCAGCGTGATCTCAATTCCGCAGCGGTCTCCGTAAAACATGATGATGCCGATACCGGACGTATTCCAGCACAACATGGAAAGAAGCGTTTCCCCGTTTGGGCAATCGCTGCCGCAGTGATCCTGCTGATCGCAGTGATCGCTGTATTCTTGTTCGGCACGAGAACAGAAACTGCCGGGCCGGGCAAGGCTGATCCGTCTCCCGCTGACGAAACTCCGTCTGTAACCGGAAAAAACGTGTCCGGGGACAAAACGGAATCAACGTCCATTCATGACGAGGCGTTTTATCAGGCGCGCTGGCGTATGATCCAGGAGGAATCCATGGGGTCCGGTCTGGAGCTGAGTCAAATCGAAAAGTTTGTCTCGGAGGCCGGGGCGAAAGCGCCCGCGGAGGCTGTCGAGGCGCTTGCCGAACTCCGCGCCATTGAAAACCAAAGCCGTGCCCTGACTCTGCGGAACGAGCTTCTGGATCAGGCGGCGGCATTCGCTCCTGACACTGCGAAGAAACTGGATTTCGATGCGATCGATGCGCTGTATCAATCCGTGTTGTCAAAACGCGAAGAACTGAACAAACTCGACGCCGGGCTGTCCGAACACATTTTCCTGCCGGAACACCGGAAGACGGTCGATGACTACGTGAAACAGCTTTCCGATCTTCAGCTCGCCGTGTCTCTGGGCGGCGAGATTTCGACCGGGACGAAGCCGGAAACGGTGAAACCGGAGCTGAAAGAAGAGGCGTCCGTCAAAACGGAACCGAAAGAAGAGGAGCCCGCCGGAACGGAGCCGGATGATTCCCCGGAAGAACCTCTGATCGATTCCAAGCTGCTCATGAACTATCTGCTCCTGCTGGACTATCTGCCGGGCACCATCCGCGACGAGGCGAAGAGCGCCGAAGCGCTCCGACTGGTGAACGAACTTCTGTCCGACAAGGATTTCACGGTCGAGATTCCGCGGAAAAACTGCCTCGGCATCCGGAAATTCCTGGTGCTGAACAATGCGCCGATGCTGCCGTATCTCGACGAGAACGAGAAGGCGCTCCAGGGCATGAAGCTTTTCCCTCGCTCCTACCCGGACAGTGTTCTTGTCGATATTTCCGGATCCAACTTCCAGCTGAGCGTTCAGGACAAAAAGGCCAACATCAAACAGAAGAAGACCTGGAGTCAGCTCCGCAGGGAAGAGGGGGAGGACCGGATCGTCGTAACGCTGATCAACAGTCCCCAGCTTGCAAAGCTGTCCGAGGAATTCCGCGAGTATTTGTTTGTTCGGGCGCTGTTCCTCGGCGTCGATCCCGAAGTGCTCCAAAACCGTTTTGTCCGCGCGTCCGGTCTGCCCGATGAGGTCATGGACGAACTGTGCAGGATCGCCGGGGGCTTCCGGAAACCTGTGGTCGACGAGGAAGACTGAGCATATCTCCGACGTATGCCGGCGGCATCTTTTTCTGCCCGTTTTCAGGAAAAATGGGGAAAAAGCGGAAAAAAACGCAAAATCCGCTTGACAATTGGGACAAACAGATGTAAGTTGAAGGCAGAGAGAACAGGACCGGAGGCCCGGTCCGCTCAAAGAACCATCAGAACCAAGGAGGTCTCATATGGACATTACTGTAAGCGTTCGTCACTTTGAACTTGACAACGAGGTTCGCGATTACGCCGTGAAAGCGGCGGAGGATGCCTTCTCCGAATTCCGCCTGCGCATCAGCAGCGTGAAGATCGTTCTTGACTTGCAGAGAAACCTGATCACGGCGCACCTCGACGCCGCCGTGAAAGACCACCCGGTCACAGCGGCTTCTCAGGCGTTCGACAATGTCTACAAGGCCATCGACGAGGTCGTCGCGAAGGCTTCCGCGCAGATGAGACGTTATCTTGATAAGAAACAGGACCACAAGCACACGCCGTCCATCGGCGAGGCGACCTCGGAATCCTGAGTCTTTGATTTCTCCGCGGCGTTCCGGGCTGATCGCCGTGTGATACTGACGGCATGCACCGGCAACTGAAAAACTCCGGCGCATGCCGTTCTTTTTCTCCGTTTTCGCCGGTTTTGTGACAAAAAATGGAAAAAAGCGGAAAAAAGCCTGAAAAAAGATTGTTTTCTACAAAAAACGTGCTATAGTAACTCTTTTCCATCTTTATTAGGAAAGGAATTCGGAAAAATGAAACAGGACACAACGAAAAAACTCCAGAAACTTTACGAAAAGAATATCATGAACACCTACGGGACGCCCGCGGTGCTGTTCGTGCGCGGCGGCGGCGTCAACCTGTACGACGCGAACCGACGCAAATATCTGGATTTTTCCTCCGGCATCTCCGTGTGCAACCTCGGGCACTGCCATCCGGCGGTCACCGAGGCGATCTGCCGTCAGGCGCAGACGCTGATGCACGTGTCCAATCTCTTCCTGAACGAAAACAGTCCGCGTCTGGCCGAGCTGATCGTGAAGAAGACGTTCGGCAAGGGCCGCGTTTTCTTCTGTAACAGCGGCGCGGAAGCAAACGAAGGCCTCATCAAGCTCGCGCGTAAGTGGGGCAACGCGACAGGCCGCAACGAGATCGTCGTGATGGAGAACTCCTTCCACGGACGCACGCTCGCCACGCTCGCCGCCACCGGCCGCAGCAAATACCGCGAGGGGTTCAACCCCGACATGCCCGGCTTCAAATATGCGAAGTTCAACGACCTGAAGTCCGTGAAGAAGGCCATCGGCCCGAAGACCTGCGCCGTACTGCTTGAGGCGGTCCAGGGCGAAGGCGGCATCCTGCCCGCCGACGAGGATTTTATCAAGGGGCTCGACAAGCTCTGCAAGGAAAAAGACGTCCTGCTGATGTTCGACGAAGTGCAGTGCGGCATGGGCCGTACCGGCACGCTCTGCGCCTGGCAGGGATACGGCATCAAGCCCGACGCCTTCTCGTTCGCCAAGGCGATCGCGAACGGCATCCCGATGGGCGCGTTCGTGTGCAACGAGCGCCTCTCCGGCGTGCTGACTCCGGGCACCCATGGCAACACGTTTGGCGGCAATGCGCTCGCCACCGCCGCCTCGCTCGCCGTCTTCGAGACGATCTACAAGGACAAGATCATGGACAACGTCAGGGAGATGGGCGCGTATCTGCGCGGCAAACTCGAAAAACTCGTCGAAAAGTACGATTTCGCCAAGGAGGTCCGCGGACGCGGCCTCATGCTCGGCATCGTGCTCGATTTCCCGGCGAAGGACATCCTCCCCGTCCTGCGCGAGAAAGGGCTCGTCGCCCTGTCCGCGGGCGAGGTCGTGCTTCGTCTTCTGCCCCCGCTGATCGTGAAGCGGGAGGACTGCGACAAGGCCG
>CACYHQ010000014.1 GCA_902774245.1 uncultured bacterium | reverse complement strand
CATGTCGTAGCTGCCGAGGTTGTCCCATTCGGGCGAGATCCAGGTCGCATTGGCGCTCCACCAGTCGTTCGTGCCGTTCATCCAGTAGCCGTGCGCATACGTGTTGCCCGTCCAGACGAACATGACGTCGCTGACGCCGTTGCCGTCGCGGTCGCCCTTCGCCACGTACGTGTCCGGTTCGGTGACGTCTTCGCCGACGGTCAGCGTGAGCACGCCCTTCTTGACTGCGAGCGCATAACGTTGGCCATCGTAGATACATTCATTCCCGACGGCGAGGAATTCCGTCCAGTCGTCGAGATCGTAGCCGAAGGAGATGTAGCCGGTGAACCCGGCAGCATTCCCGGCGAGCTTGTATTCGCCCTCCGCCTGATCGGGCGAGACGGTGGCGGTGAACATGGGATTGCACTGCAGCATGGACCAGTCGGAGATCATCACGCCGGACGGGGCCGCCGAGAACGTGTCGAGTTCGAAGACGAACCAGTGGTTGGTGGGCCCCCAGGGGCCGGAGTCGTCCTCCAGGCCCTGCAGGACGCCGTTCACCGTGAGCGTGCCGCCCGCGAGGTGGATCGCCGCGCCGAGTTCGACTTTGCCGCCCTCGATCGTGACGTTGCCGCCGTTCTCGACCGTGATGATGTCGGAAGCCGCGCAGCCGCCCTCCTTGAGCGTGAGCCGGCCGCCGTTCCCGACGGTCGCGCCGTAGAGGTATCCGTAGACGTCGGCCGAACCGCCGTTTCCGACGGTGAGATAGGACACCGCGCCGTCTTCGCCGACCAGGACGTAATCGCATTCGTCCTCGTCCGAGACCGCGAGATCGTCGTATCCCGTGTCGGAATCGTAGAAGGCCCCGCCCTTGGAGAGTTTCACGGCGCCGATGAACGCCGGCCCCTCCGTGTCGGAGACGTGGAGATACGTGACGCCCTTCTGATCGACGAGCGAATAATACAGGCCGCCGTACGCGATGGGGGCCATGTCGAATCCCATAACGCCGAGATCCGTGCCGTCGGCAGCCGAGAGGGAGGCGTAGAATTCGCCCGAATTCGGCGTGAAGGCCATGCGGTAATCGCCGGTCTCCGGGGAGTCGTCGAGCTTCACGGTGAAGGTGCGCGTGCCCAGAAGCGGCGAGGTGTAGTCGATGAACGCCCTGTCCTTGTCCGTCTCGTGCGCGCCGAGATCGAAGACGAAGGCCGCGCCGGTCGAGACGCCGGGATGGTAATAGTAGACCGACATGGAGCCCTGGATCAGGATCGTACCGGTGATGGTGGGCTGGCTGGAGGAACGGTCGAGATTCATGAGGCCGTTCACGCCCACGGTCGCGCCGTTGACCGAGCCGTTCATGAGCCGGAGTTCGCCGCCGTTCACGACGATGTCGGTGACGCTGCCGGAATCCAGCCAGTAGCGGCCGCCGTTGACCACGGCGTTGCTGACCGTGGCGTTGTCGTCGCGGAAGAACCCGCCCTGTTCGACGGTCAGGCCGTCCACCGCGCCGCCGCCGTAGAAATAACCGCCGTCGATGACCGTGACGTTCTTCGCGCTGCTTCCGTTCAGGCTGAAGTAGTTGAAGTCGCCGTCCGGCTCCGGACCGATTGTGATGTTTTCGTAATCCCAGCCCTGCGTATTGAAAACGACGATGTCGCTCCAGTAGCTCCAGTCGTTGTTCTGCTTCACGCCCGCCTGGACGTAGTAGTCCTTGCCGTCCACGATGTCGGACTTCTGAATGGAGGCGTAGTTGATGAGCCTCTGCCCGGTGGTGATGACGATGGCGTTTTCCATCTCCGGGTTGTCGGCGTAGCGGAACCGGTAATCCCGGACCGTGTAGTTCGAATCGTCCACGCCGGTCGCGGTGAAGGTGATGGCATTGCTGTCTTTGTTCGTCGCGCCGGACACGGTCAGGGTGGTCGGGGCGTCGGGCAGGAGTTTCGGGACGACGGTGAAACTCACCGTGTCGCTCCACAGGCTCTTCACGCCGCTGTCGTTCTCGACGCATACCTGGGCGTAATAGGTCGCGTTGTCGACCAGGTCGTATTTGCTGATCGACGTCCCGCTCGAATACCCCGGGGTGGTAATCGTCACCGCGTCGGACATGTCCGCATTGAGCGAGTAGCGGAAGGTGTACTGGCTGACGAAGCCGGAATCCTCGGCCGCCTTCGCATTCAGATAGACCGCGTCGTAGGCGTCGCTGTCCGCGTTTTCGACCGTGAGGGTCGGCGTGCCGATTGTCGAACGGACGGTCTGAAGCCACAGGACTCCGTCGTTGTTTTTGCTGAGGCCGCAGAGGGCGTTGCCGACGAGCATGAGCTTGTCGAATCCGACCTCGGCGGAGGTCCCGTCGACCGAATCGGTCACGGTGATCGTGCCGTCGAAATGCTCCGCGACGTCCGCGATCTTGAAGATGCCGTAGACGCTGGAATCGATCACCACGTCCACCGCTTTTCCGACGAGCTTGTCCATATCGGGCAGCAGCGCGTGGGAGTCGGTGGTATAGTCGGTGCCGGCATAATCGTATTCCGCCGTCTGCTTGTACTGCTCGAAGTGGATCTTGTGTCCGCCGCCGGAGATCATGCGGAGGGTGCTGAGCGTGCCGGCCGTCCAGATGTCGCCGGTCAGGCGGAACGAGCTGTCCTTGCCGCCGAGCACGATCAGGCCGGTCCCGCAGGCGAGCGAGATCTGGTCGAAGTCGGCCATGTCGTTCAGTACGAGCGAACCGCCTTCTTCGACCGTGACGTTCCGCACCTTCGCGTCCGCCCCGATCGTCAGTTTGCCGCCGCTTTTGACCGTGATGCCGTCCGCGGTCGCACCCGTGAAGGTCACGGTGGATTCGTCCTCTTCCTGTGTTTCGTCGCCTTCGCCGCCGCCGTCGGCCGGGACGGGCTTCGTGATGTCGATCTCGGGAACGGGTTCCGGGCCGCCGACGGTCAGTTCGCCGTTGACGGTGAGGCCGTAGCCCTGCGCGCCGTCGTAAAGCGTGACCGTGCCGTTGATCGTGGTGTCCTCCACGATCCCGGAGATCCCGGCGTGACCAAGCGTCGAACCGGAGACCAGCGAGTTCGCCGCGGCTGTGACCGCGAAATCCCCGGCGGTGATCCCGGCGGCGCTTTCATATTCGGCAAGCTCAATGGACTTGTTCAGCGTCGTATCTTTGTATTTCGCATTGGCGACCGTGAGCACGAGGCAGCTCTGCTGTTCGCTCCACGCCGAGAGATTGCCGGCCTCGTCGTAAGCGGCGATCTGGAAATCGTATGTCCCGTTCGGGACCTTGTCGAATGTGAACGTGTTGGTCTTCACGTCGACCTCCGCCATGTTCTCGTCGCCGGCGGCGTAACGGAACGTATATCCGGCAACGCCTTTGTCGTCCCACGGTTCGTCCCAGGTCAGGACCGTGCCGGAGGACTTCCATTCGCTGTTCACGATTTGGATCTGGTCGGGGGCTTCAAGGTCGAGCACGCGGAACGTGTACGCATCGGAAATCGCGCTGTAGACCGGGGTGCGGTCGTCGCTGTTCACCATGAGGTAGAACGAATAATCCCCGCCCTCGATCTCGTCCGGCAGCACATATTCGTAAACGCCGTTTGCATCGGCGGCGGCGATTTCGGCGATCTTCGAGCCGTTGTATTCGGTCGCTCCGGCGGTCGTGCGGAAGACGGAAAGTGTCGCGTTGGTCAGGCCGGAAAGGTCGGCGGTGTAGCGGAGCGTCGCGCTCCGTTCATCCGTGCCGACCGACACCGAGGTCAGAACAGGGGTCTGCGCGCCGGAGAGAATCGAATATGCTCCGAACGTCGCGCCCGCATCGCCGTAGGCGTTGAGGGTCCATTCGCCCGACGCGGCGTCCTGGACGGCGACCGTGATGCAGTTTACTCCGGTCAGCTCGTCGACGATCTGCATGTTGTCATACAAGCCAGCCGCGATAGCATCCTGCGTGTATTCCGCGCCGCCGTATGCCAGAGACATGAATGCATCGGAAACGCTCAGGTTCACTTGAAACAGAGTCAGTCCGGGCCCGGATACCGTAATGGTTTCCGTCGCGGAGGGTTCATTGGTCCCGCGCAGCCCCTCTCCGGGCACGGAGTATTTCGAAGCACGCAGATAGCGTTTGGGTTTGATTTCCTCCTGCTTCAGCAGATCGGTGCATCCGAGGAGGGAAATGCTGCCGTCGAAGGTGCACTTGACGCCGACCGAGAAATCGTTTCCGAGCAAGGTGACTTTCGACGAAGCCTGCACGTAACTGGATGCTTTGTCTTTTCCGATTATAGCCTTTGCGTCGACGGTCAGTCCCAGGCCCGCGAGAGGGCCGAAAACCAGTTCATTCGGCACAGTCATGTTGCCCTTGCCGGATATGGAGGTCTCGCCGGAACCCGCGTTGAAAACCCCGTTGATTGAGATGCAGCCGTTGAGAAGCGAGAAACTGCCTTTGACGATGAGCGCGCCGCCCTTGATCTCCGCCGAACCGCCGCCCGAAGCGAAACCGCCGAGGACGATGATCTGGGCGGACCCCATAAGATCGCCGGAGGTGGAAATGGAGCCGCCCACCGTGACTTCGCACAGGGAGTAGGTTCCCGCGTCGATCCCGAGCCAGTCGACATATTCCACGTTGAACTGCGGTCCCGCGGTCAGCCCGAGCGTGCCGTTGAATGCGAGGTAAAGCTCCGTGGCGATCCCGGAGATGCCGCCTTCGATCTTCTGCAGGAAGAGTCCCGTGGATCCGAGCGGGACGTTGAGGCCGTCCACGCCGATCGACATGCTGTCCAGGTATCCGTCCACGATGCCGATGGAACCGCCGAAGGAATACTTGATCCACGGCAACTTCACATAGGCGCTGACCGAGAACGAGGATTGCCCCTTGTTGACCTTCAGGGACATGTTCGAAAATTCGAACTTGCCGATCTTGAAGTCCGGCACTTTGAGCTCGCCCACCAGGTCCCAGGAGTACGTCTTGCCGCCCCTGCTCGTGATGGAGACGTAGTTGTCGCCGGACAGGTCGACCACGAGTTTCAGCTGCTTGCCGGTCCCGGCAGTGCCTTTGCCGATCGCCCACTCCATCTTGCCCTGCAGCTTCAAGGTCATGGTCGGTGCGGTCCAGTCCACCTTCAGCGAGATGCCCATGTTCGTGAGGTCGAACGACATGCCGAAGAACTTGGTATGGATGTTGTACGGCAGGACGTCTTTGATCGTCGTCGTGGTGTGGGTCTTCTGCGCTTTCCGGAGCATCTCCGAGTATTTTTTCGTACCTTCCTTGCCGATGACCGGGATCGTCTCCGGCACCACGATCAGCTCCAGATCGCAGGAGTGGTCGCGCTTGTCGGCGTCCTCCGCCTGAACGAGCAGGTCCGCGGTGTCCGCGTTGCCGCCCGGCACGACGAGCGTGGCTCCCTGGATCTTGGTGTTCAGCATGGTTTCCTTGCCCGTATCGGTGTCGGTGATGGTCAGCTCCTTGGTCGCGCCCGTCATCATGGGCGCCAGGTCTATGGTGTAATCGACTTCCTCGTTCCAGCCGTATTCCAGCCACAGCACGTCCGCCGCATCGCCGAAGAGGTCGCCGTTGTAGATGAGGGAACTGGGCTCCATGGTTCCGTCGGTATAGTAGGTATACCCGACTTCGTAATTCTTCTTGTTGCTCCTCATCTGGAACGGGATATCCCCGCCGGACGACGGAAAGAAAAAGCCGATGGTCCCTTTGTCGAAATCCTTTTCCGTGCCGCCGAAGTCCACCACGACCGAGTTGACCGACATACTGTCCACGCGGCCGATGTCGGCGCCGAAGGTGTATTCCCAGTTCTTCATGTCAAAACGACCGTCCTTGTTGTCGAACGTGCCCTTGGTCACTTCCCCCGTGGAAAGATTGATGGTTTTCGTGGTGTAGTTGGCGTAGTAGTAGACGTATGTGTTCTCTCCCACTTTCTCCGTGTAGTTCGGGACAGCATAGTCGTGCAGATCGAGCTTGATCGTGATATTGGTCCCCGGTGTGACATCGCTCAGATCGACGCTTTTGCACGTGATGACGCCGCTCAGCCGGGCGCCCTCCGTGGCTGTCAGTCCACCGTCAATCGTGGCGTTGCGCAGTTCGCCGCCATACCGCACGGACACGCTGCTCTTCTCGGTGATCAGGCTGGTCGCCGTGGCGTAACCGAGGTCCTGAAGACGTTGTGCGACTTCATCGGCTGTATAGTTGACGAGATAAAAATAATCCATTCCGATGTCGACCTTGCCCGACCTGACGACGATGTCCCTGGCGATGCCGCCCGGTTCCACGGACAGCGTGCCGCCGGTGACGATGCAGTTTTCCGCCAGGCCATTGTGCAATTCCTTCGTATAATTGATTTCTCCCAGGCGGGAAGTGATCGAGGTGGAACTGAGGGTCCCCTGAACGGTGAGGTTGGTCGCCAAGCATTGGCGTGCGGTTCCATAGCCGTCGACATAGAGGTGACCGGCCTCGCATCCGGTGGCGCTTCCCCGGTGATATGTGAAGTTGTTCTGCGTCGAGGAATCGCCCCCGTTCAGATTCCACCAGTCGTCATGGATACCTTTATAGTCGGAATCGAACGATTCACCCACATACAGGGTTCCGCTCACCGAGCATCCCGAGGCGTTGCAGCCATAGACCGTCAGGTTGACGACGCTGAGCCCCGATCCGTCGCGATATGCCTCTCTGACCGATGTTTCATTGACATACTCCGTAGCGGGAGCGCTGGGAAACACATAGGACTGCGAATTCTCGTTGTATTGTTTCCCGTAGGAGCTGTACGTGTCGGTTACCTCCGTGCCGTTCGTATGGTATGACAGTGTGACGTCATCAAGATCGGATGGGACGGAAAGATACTTGTATGTGACCGTGATGGTCGTTTTCCTCTTCAGATAACGACGCCATTCCGACGGGTTTTCATAAGAAGCATAGGCCCCGAAATAATCGGTTTGCTCACTTTTCCACGCATATCGGGCAAGCCCCGAGCCGCTGTGGTCGAGCACGCCGAGGATGTGCCCCGACTCGTGACGGATGACGTCCACAAGCTCGTCGTCGCTGGCGGAATCGTCCAGCAGCACGAAGGCATCGCCCGATCCGATCCCCTCCGCGAGACCGAGAAAACGCCCGAACGCATCGAACGCGTCTGTGCGCCCGATGTGAACGGCGGATGCTCCCGGCATGGCGTCAGTCGTGAAACGGATGCCCTGAGAAGCGTATTCACGGTTCAGCGTGGAGATAAGTCCGGCTCTGCGCGCGGCGGGAAAATCGCCCGGCTCGATCTGTGCCGGGATATTCAGTCCGAGTTCGGGGTTGCGGTAAACCTGTATTCCGCCATTGAAATCAAGGACTACGGTTCGGTTCGTCTGCGTGTCGTGTTTCGAGAGAGTCGCCATGTTTCACCTCGTTGCATGGGGGATGGGGATGATGTCATTCATTATTTATCCACAATATACAACGCATACGCGCAAAAAACAAGCCCGCCTAAGAAAAAAAAGGGGCATCGGGATTTTTTGTGGGTCAATGGTGAGCTCCTGATTAACTGGAAACCGTGGAAATGGTGGCAAAAACAGCAATTAACTTTTTGGCGGCGGCAATTAACTTTGAGGGTAAAATCACTGTTTGTCGAAAATTTTGAGTTCAAAATATTAGTTTTGGATTCGGAGGGCGGAATACCCCGGAACCTGTCGTCAGTCAAGTCCCAATCCGGCATAACCGGTCGCTTCGCTCCCTTTTATTCCGTTTGGAATTTGACAGCCGCCAGAACCCGGTGTACAATTTGCTTTCGGGCTTGAAAAAGGAAAGAATTCCTTTTCAACCCCTTTCAAAAACGCAAATCGGCAGTATATTATGAGTGTGAGGTGAAGACATGACATTGGAGACATTTTATCAAAGACTGCTGAATCCGCCCCATCCGTGGAAGGTGTCGAGGGTGGAAATGTCCGAGGACAGTTCCCGTGTGGATGTATGGCTGAAACATGAGGAATACACGTTTCTCTGTTCGGAATGCCACCGGAAAGCGCCGACATACGACCACATGCCGGAACGCGTCTTCCAACATCTGGACACATGCGAAAGCAAGACATTCCTTCACGTGAGACTTCCCCGCGTGGACTGTCCCGAGCACGGAGTCAAGCAGGGGGTGTTTCCTCTTGCCGGGCCATACCGTGACGTAACCTATAAGCTGGAAGCCAAGTGCATTCAGGTCATGGAAGAATGTGACCGCACGGCAGCCGCCAGGATTACCGGAGTCACTTGGGAACGGCTTGGAACCATAATGCAGCAAGCCGTTGATCGAGGTCTTGAGCGCAGAGGCAAAGAAATGCCCAGCGTTCTCGGCTTCGATGAAAAGCAGGTGTTTTCGGGTCATCGTTACTTCACGATCGTTACGGATCCTTCAGGGTCGCATCGCCGCTGTCAGGTCGCGTGGTCTGCCGGAGGTAGGCTTCCCAGCCTTTCGAGAGGAGCATCCCGGACTGCCGTTTGAGGCGCTTCGCTTCCTGTACGAAATGAGCGGTCTCCTCCAGGGTGTCAGCAAAAAGGACCTTTCGCATTCCGTTCGCAGCCCTGTCCGCTTCTTTCCTGGTCGTGCAGGGCGGGCCGGCCTCGCTGCGGAGCATTGTCGTTTTCGTCTTGCCGTTGATGATGATTTTCAAATAGAACCGGTTCTTTTCCTTATAGACGGTTCCGGTTCCTTTTTCACGGGTTCTCAACGCGGTTTTACTTGGCATCGGTCGTACCTTTCTTCTGTTACGATGGTTTGCGATTGTTTGCTTTTACCGTAACATCAGGTCGCAATCGTCAAGTAATCGTCAAGCTGACCGACTAAAAAGATTTTGCAAAATTCTCATTGTAAATATGATATATATGGACGACCGGAGGTCTCATAAACCTTTGGTCGCTGGTTCAAACCCAGCAGGATCCACCATTTTTATGCCTTGATTTTCAGTCGGCTTTTTTCAGCACTACCTTTCAGAATTCGAAGATTATCCGGATCATATCCTGTTAAGCAAGTCTGTTCATGTTCCAAACTCTGCAAGTTTTTTTTGAAAAAATGCTGTAGGATTATTGAAAAACAGGCCGGAAAAACGTATATTAACAGCATGGTTTTGTTCACGGAAGGAAATCATGAGCGGAATCATAGTCAAATGACGTTCAAAAAAGACGAAAACACATCGTCCGGGCACGCCGGAATGAGGCGTCCGGACCGGAAGGAGACGCGTATGGGGCGGTTATTCGGGACTGACGGCATTCGAGGCAAGGCAAATGAATATCCTATCACGCCGGAGCTCGCCCTGCTGGCGGGCAAAGCCGTCGCACGGCATTTCTGCCGGAATACGCCCCGGGACGATGCTTTCGGGCAGCGCGGCAATCCGCGCGCCATCATCGGCAAAGACACGCGCATCTCCGGCTACATGCTGGAAACGGCGCTGATCAGCGGCATGGTGAGCATGGGCATGGACGCCTACGAGATCGGCCCGATGCCGACGCCCGCGGTCGCCAGCCTCACGAAATCCATGTGCGCCGACTGCGGCGTCATGATTACAGCCTCCCACAATCCCGCCTCGGACAACGGCATCAAGCTGTTCAATTCCGAGGGCTTCAAGCTCCCGGACGAGGTCGAGGACGACATCGAACGCGCCATCTTCTCCATGATGGAGCACCCCGCCGACGGCACGCCCGACATCGGAAAGGCGTTCCGCGTGGACGACGCCCGCGGACGCTACATCCACCAGGCGAAACGCTCCATCGGCTACACCTCGCTGAAGGGCATGAAAGTGGTGCTGGACTGCGCAAACGGCGCGTCCTACTACGTGGCGCCCATCGTAATGCGCGAGCTCGGGGCCGAGGTCATCACGTCGGGCGTGAAACCGGACGGACTCAACATCAACGACGGCTGCGGCGCGCTTCATCCGGAGAACATGTGCCGTCTGGTGAAGGAGCACGGCGCGGACATCGGCGTGTCGTTCGACGGCGACGCCGACCGGGTGCAGTTCTGCGACCATACCGGCGCCATCATCAACTGCGACCGCATCATCGGGCTGTGCGCGCTGGACTACAAATCGCGCGGCCAGCTCTGCAACGACACGGTCGCCGTCACATCCATCAGCAACCTCGGGCTGCACGACGCAATGCGTCAGGCGGGCATCAAAGTCGAAGTCACCAACGTCGGCGACCGCTACGTGATCGAGCGCATGCGCGAAAAGGGGCTGAACCTGGGCGGAGAACAGACTGGACACCTGATCTTTCTGGAGCATTCCCCGACCGGCGACGGCCTCATCTCCGCCCTGCACGTGATGCGCATCATGAAGGAGACGGGCAAATCCATCGCCGAGCTCGCCGGATTCATGCGCGAGTATCCGCAGATCCAAAGTTCGCTCCGCATCGCCGAGCGCGTCCCGTTCGACGACCTGCCGGAGCTTTCCAAGTGCATCCGCGAGGCCAAGCAGGACCTCGGGGACGCCGGACGCGTGATCGTGCGCTACTCCGGCACCGAAAACAAACTTCGTATTCTCGCCGAAGCCCGAACGGAATCCGCCGCGCGGCTCTGGCATGACAAAATAGCGGGCGTCGCAGCCCGCGAACTGGAGGTAATCCCATAATGGCTACGTTCGCTTTCGAAATCGTCGAGCACGGCAATCCCGCCCTGCTGGAACCCCTGACCTGCAAGAAGCCGGCTCTTGAACTGGAACTCGCCGCCGGCACGCTCGAATCCACCCTGCTGGCCCGCTGGTCCTCAATCCAGAACGCCGCGCCCGGCGCGCATCTCCGCCTCGCGTCCGATTTCTGGCCGTCCAAGGCGTTGCTCGAAAAGGCGTCCGCCGCGATCGCGGACGGCAAATCCTTCTCCGTGACCGACGCCGACGGCGTGGCCGCCGAATGCACCGGCTGCGGCGCGAACACCGTCGCCATCCCCGCCGACGAAGCATCCTTCCGCATCCGCTATCCGTGGGATCTGCTGAAGATCAACGAGGAATACCTCGCGGGCTACACCGAAAACGTCATCAACGGCACCGTGCGCGAACGCGTCACGCTCGACGGCGTGGTGATCCTGGGCGAAGGCTCCGTGCTGCTCCCCGGCGTCTACATCGAGGGCGTCGCCGTGATCGGCAAGAACTGCAAGATCGGCCCGAACTGCTATCTGCGCGGCTACAACTTCATTTCCGATAAATGCCACATCGGGCAGGCCGTCGAGATCAAGAACTCCATCCTCATGACGCACGTCGCCGCCGGACACCTCTCCTACATCGGCGACTCCATCGTCTGCCAGAACGTCAACTTCGGCGCGGGCACCATCACCTCGAATTTCCGTCACGATGGCAAGAACCACCGTTCCATGGTCCAGGGCTGCCTCATCGACACCGGCCGCCGCAAATTCGGCTCCATCATCGGCGAGAACGTCCACACCGGCATCCACACGGCCATCTACCCCGGCCGCAAGATCTGGGCCGACGTCCAGACCCGCCCCGGCGACGTGGTCCAGCTCGACCTGATGAAGTGATCTTCTCACAAACGTAATCCCCTCCGCCGGGCGAAGCTCCATCCAGACGCCCGGCGGCTTTTTTCAACGCAACAAGCAAGACAAACCATGCCCCGTTTCCTGCAAGTCCTCCTCGCCGCGCTCAGTTTCGGCACGCGGTTCCGCGGTCCCGTGAAGCCCGCCGAGCCCGCTCTGTACTCCCGTGCCCTGACGCTTCAGCCGTTCGCCGGACTTCTGATCGGGGCTGTCGCCACGCTCCCCACGCTGCTCGTCAGCGCGAACTTCCGCGGCCTGCAGGGATTTGTCCTGCTCGCCTCGGGCATCTACGTCTTCCTGCTGGAATGGCTCACGCGGTTCGACAATTTCCACGCGTTCGACGCCGCCTGCCGGATGCTCGCGGGCGATAACGTCTCCCCCGAGGAACGCCTCGGACGCGCCGCGCAGCCGGGTTCCTCCCCGTGCACCGCCCTCCTGGTCGGGCTGAAACTGCTCGTGATGTACCTGATCTTCATGCGGACCGCGCTCTTCGGCGACAATATGATGCTCGCCCTCACGCTCGTCGCGGTGCCGTTCTTCGGGCGCATCGCGATGCTGTTCGCCTATCCGTCCGGCAACGGCCGGGAACGCCCCGAGGTCCTTGAGGTGCTCCGGCTGGGCTGGGTCGTCGTCGCGATGCTGCTTCTGGCGTTCGCGCTGGGCTTGATCCGCACCTACGGCGGCGATTTCTTCTCATTCCGCTCGATGAAGCTCACGATGTCCGGGTTCCGCAGCCGTACCGGCGACGTCACTGGTTTCTCCCCGTTCCTCACGGTCGTCAGCCTCGGCATTCAGGACGCCGTCACGTTCCTGGCGAGCGGATTCCTGTCCGTGCTGTACTGGAACACCGAGGCGTCGAAGAAGCTGCGAGTCAGCCCGCCGCCCGAATTCGCCGGAGCCGTCTGCGAGACCGCCGAGCTCGGCGCGATGATCGTCTTCCTGATCCTCGCCGACGACGTGATCTTCTGAATGCATATAATCCGTTTTGCCATACAGCATTGCTATCCTCCTGCTCCTGCTTTTTTCTGAAAAAGAACAAGAAAATGCTTGAAAAAAGTTATCCCGGCGGATATATTACTTAGGTTCCGGAACAAATGAGGAAGTCATGAACCGCCCGATTAAGAAGAAAAAACACTTTGAATTGCTCGACAGAGTGAAAGACTTCCTGCGCGACCAGCCCGGCGAAGTCAAACAGGAGCTGAACGGCCTGATCTTTCAACTTGAGCGGGACGGATACTTGAACTATCCGAATGCGGAAAAGATCGAGGGTGAAGATTTGTTTGCCCTGCGTGTAATCCAAACGGGAAATATACGTGTTTTTTACGTGTACGGTCTTTATGATGTAATCTATGGCATTCACGGCTACGTGAAGAAAACCGAACAAATACCGGAAAACGAACTGAAACAAGCACGAAAACTGCTGAGGCAGTTGATACAAGGAGGTTGCATATGAAGAAGAAAAGACAAGAGGACTGGACGGACGAGGAAAACGCCGCAAATATCGCAGAAATACTAGAACGTGCGAAAAAAGGCATCCGAAGTCAGGAAGAGCTGGAACGTGACGCGTATTTCAACGACCCGGCAAATGCGGAAGAGGTCAACGCCATGTTCGAACGTTTCCGCCTCAGAGAAGAGTTGTACAAAGCCCGCCGGGAAGCCAAACTGACCCAAAAAGAACTGGCACGGCGGATGGGGACGAGCCAGACTTATATCGCCGCGGTCGAACACGGCAAAAAGAACATCACGTTTTCCACGCTCGCGCGTTATGCCCGCGCCTGCGGAAAGAAAATCGCCCTCATTTAAACACAGCCTTCTCTTCCGAGGAGTTTTCCGATGAAGAAACAACGCAGGATCAGCCCGGTGTTTCTAGTGTTTTTTATCCTCATCGGCATCATTTTTCTGAGTTTCGTTGCGGATTATTTCGGCGCGTATCTTCTCGGTGACGTTGTACCCAGGGAACAAACCCTCAACTATCAGTTGGAACAAATGCTCGGGATTGTTGCGGAAAAACTGCAGGAAACCGGAGAATTGCCGAAAGATCTGGATGACGTGAAATTCGAGAATAATTTTCTTGAGGAACGGTACAAGTCTGATTATGGATCGGGTCGGATCAAATGGTATATTCAGGGCGACAGATTAATCATCGAACATTCCGGCGATCCGCTCAAAAACATCGACCCGAAACGCAAGAAAATGAAACTGCCTCCCGAACTCAACCCCGAGGTGAAACCATGAAAAAGTCACTGCTCTTTGTCCTTCTGTGTCTGGTCGTGCTGCTCACGGGGTGCGGACGCATCAAACAGAAACTGAGCGGAAGCAGTTCGCCGAAGCCTCCGCCCATGCATCCGTTCTACACATACACTGGCTTCCGGGACTGGTACCGTCTTCCGCTGAAATATCCGTACCAGATCTCGACGATCGACCAACTGAGAGAAGGATATCTGGAAGAGCATACCGGCGGCGATATCGCGGCGGGATCGAAATCCATGCAAGGGATTGATGTCGGGGGGAGAATTACGCATCTTCATCCGCTGGAAGACTTCGCTGTTTTCCGGAAAGAGGACGGGACATTCGGCTATCTGGAATACGCGACCGGCAAAACGACCTTGCTGCCGACCGAAGCGGAATTGAAACAGGCATGTCTGCTGACGCCCGGGGAATTCAAACCGATCGAATATTACTACAACCAGTTCAGCAAGGGCAAACTTATCTATCCGCCGAACGCGTCTTCGGAAAAGATCCGCACCAATCTGATCGCGCAGTTCCACGGGATGACCGTAAAAATGCATCCCTACGGCAAGGAGCGCGGAAACGCAAAGATCGAGGTGACATGCGGAGAAAGCGAAAAAGACATCGACGTTCAGACGGGAAAAGCCGTTTTCGTGTGGAAATGGTCATTGCCTCAGGAAAAGCAGGACACGCTCGACAAGTGGCTGTCCGCGCACAGGGCTGAACTGCTTGAGATGTGGGAAACACGGACCGTGAAGCTGCTCCCCGCGCCGGAAAAAGAGGCGAACCCGGCGAAGTAGTTCTTGCGTTTTTCCGGCTTCAGGCGTGGTGCATCACCAGGTAGACGGTGTACGCGATGTACGCCGAAAGCAGCAGCGCGCCCTGGATTCGGTTGAGGCGTTTGCCGAACATCCCGAAGAGAAACAGCGCGCCGGACGTGCCGAGCATGACCGCGAAATCCAGGCCGCGGATCGACTGTCCCATGAGCGGCGAGATCATCGGCACGATGCCGAGGATGCAGAAGACGTTGAAGATGTTCGACCCCACGATGTTGCCGATGGCGATGTCGTTCTCGCCCTTCAGCGCCGCCACGAACGACGTGGCGAGTTCCGGCAGGCTGGTCCCGACCGCCACGATCGTCAGCCCGGTCACGGCCTCGCTGATGCCGGCGGCGTTCGCGAACGCCACGGCGGCGATCAGGAACGACTTCGCGCCGAACACCAGCATGGCGACACCTCCCGCGACCGCGAGCAGCGCCAGCGGCACGCCGAGCGGCTTTTTCATGCTCTCCTCGACCTCGGGATCGACGCCGGAGTCCGCCTCCGCTTCCGCCGCGCCCTCCGCCGCCTTCTTCGCCTCCTGTTTCTTCGACAGGATCACGTTCAGCGTAGTGTAGGTGAGGATGCACAGGAAGAAGAACGCGCCTTCCCAGCGGTTGATGCCGTGGCTCAGGAAATAAAACCCGGTGAGCGCGAGCACGGCGAACAGCATCACGGGCAGGTCGAACTTTTTCAGGTTCGCGTGGAACGGCATCGGGCGCAGGATGGCGCACAGTCCGAGGATCAGCGCCACGTTGCAGATGTTCGACCCAACCACGTTGCCGAGGCTGATGTCTGCCGAACCGCGCAGCGCCGAGTCGATGCTCACGACCAGCTCCGGCGCGCTGGTGGCGAACGCCGCGAGCGTGAGGCCGATCACGAGACGGGAGATGCGCGCCTTCAGCGCCAGCGAAACGCCGCCCCTGACCAGAAATTCCGCCCCGTAGTACAGCAGCGCCACCCCGAGGACGGCAAGTCCGAGATTGCGGAAGAGATCAAGCATCGGCATGGTAAATTCGAACTCCCTGAAAATGAATTGCAAAAACGGATTCCCGCTTCAAATCGTCGGAGACGCGCGGGAAACTTCGACCTCTTAATCTACACGTTTTTTCCGGGAATTCAAGTTTTTTCGGAAAAACGGCTTGCTTTTCCGCGTTTGGCATGATACTTTTATAGTCAAAGACAAACATCCACTGGCTGCATTCAACCGGAAAGGACCGGACACATGAGGATTCGCATCGCACTAACCGCTTTCTTCTGTATGGCGGCCGCCTGCGCCGTCTTCGCGCAGTCCCGGACCGGGCTTTCGGCTCCGCCTTCTTCATCCTCCGGCAAAACGAACGCGAAGCAGTCCGGCGGCAGGGGCATTTTCGACATCGCGACCTCGTCCGACGCGGGAAAGGGATCCGGTTCCGCCGCGCCCGCAACGGGCAGAAGCACAGCCACGGCCTCGCCGTTCGGCACAACCTCGCCCCGCACGAAATCCTCGGGGCACCGCTGGAAAACAAGTACAAAGATTGCCGACTGCATCCGTGCGAAGGCCATCCCGTCCAATACCAACCTCTCGTTCTCCGGCACGATCACCGGCATCATCACCGACGGCCGCTATGTCATCCTCACGATGTTCGATTCCGTGGAGACGACCGCGGAGAACGGCGCGAAGGGCGATGTCCCGGTCACGTACACGGTCGTGCTGGACGCCGAATCCGTCACGGGCGACAAGAACATCAAGGAAGGCGGCAAAAAGAGTTTCTCCGTGGACAGCAATTACGCGTACCTCGTGTGGAACGATTCCGGCTGTTCCGTCCGTGCGGTCGACAATGCACTGACCGAACCGGACCCGACCCCGGCCTCCAGCACGAAGAAACGCTGAGTCATCCTCTCCGTCAAGCAAAAAAAAACAGCCTCCGGGACCCGTCAGGAATCCCGGAGGCTTTTTCTGTTCAGGAAAGACTGATTTTTATTTCAGTCGGCCGGAGAGATGCGGTAGACGCCCGCGGCATGGCATTTGAGCGTCTGAGAGAAGGAACCTTCGAACGTGCCGAGATCCTTGCCTTCCCACAGGTCGCGGACTTTGGCCTTCTTGCCGATGCCGAGTTCGGCGAAGTCCACGGAGACTTCCGCCGTGTCCTTGACTTCCACATCGAACGCTTCGTCGGTCAGAACGAGGAATTCGATCGTGCCGCCCTGACGATCCATGCCGTCGGCCAGGACGCCGCGCGCGGTGAGGGTGTCGTAACCTTCCGGACGGTCGTAGATGATGACCGAGGCGGCGTGCGTGCCGATGCCGTCGATCCGGCGGCCGTCGGAGGACTGTCCGACGCGGGGATTGCCCCAGCCCGCCGTGGCGCTCTTCCAGCGGAGTTCGGTGAGCTTCTTCGTGCCCGCGGGACCGGAGAGGACGGGTTCCAGCCAGGCCGCGTGGTCGAAGTTGATGCCGTCGCCGCCGTCGGTCACGGCCAGTGCGAACGACTTCGCGCCGCCGATATCGGCCTTGATCTCCGTTTCGCGGATGCCGGAGCCGCCGACCTTGATGCTGTGGAATTTGGCCTTCTGGTAATCAATGTTGTGCGTGCCGGGCGTGGAGGCGTTGAACAGCGCGACGTATTTATCCTTGCTGCCGGGGACGTCCGCCGCCCACACGAAGAGGTCGCCCTTCTGCGAGAGCTGGCGGTTGTTTTCGCTGTTCTGGTTGATCTCGATGACCTCTTTGTTCGTGAGGAGTTTCAGCGTCCACTCGTCGAGCTTGGTCATGTCCGCGCCGAGGATGAGCGGGGAACGCGCGATCGACCAGAGCGAGAAGCACAGACGCTGTTCGTCCTGCGTGAAGTTGGTCTTGCGGTTGAACTGGATGATGCCGAACGGGAGCATGTCGGCGTCCGGCCAGGAGCCTTTGATGCGGTAGGGTTCCCAGCGGTGCAGACGGCCGAACATGCCGTACAGCGGAGACCAGCGGTCCCAGAAGTCGTCGGAGACGCGCCACATGTTGGCGTGCTCGTCGGCGTGCTTGCCGTTCTGGATCGGGGTGTCGCCGGGGGAAAGACTGAGGATGATCGGACGGCCGCATTTGTCGATGGCCTTGCGAATCGCCTCGATCTCGGCGGTGGCGTACGGACGGGAAAGGTCGTCGATCTTGATGAAGTCAAGACCCCACTCGGCGAACTGCTCGAAGAGGGAGTCGTAGTATTCCTGCGCGCCGGGCTTGCTCATGTCGACGCCGTACATATCGGAGTTCCACGGGCAGATGCTGCGGGTGTTGGCGATGTCCTGTGCGCGGTAGTTCGTGCCCTTCACCTTGGTGTTCTCGCGGACCGCCTGACGCGGGATGCCGCGCATCAGGTGCACGCCGATCTTCAGGCCGCGTTCGTGCATGTAGTCGGCGAGCGGTTTCAGGCCCTTGCCGTCCTTGGAGGACGGGAAGCGTTCCGGTCCGGGGATGAAGCGGCCGTATTCGTCCATGGAGAACTGGTGGCGGGCGTCGCTCTGGAATCCCTTCTGGTTGTCGTTGTACCACTGGTGGTCGATCACGAAGACGTCCCAGCCGAACGGCTTCAGCTGTTTGATCATGGCTTCGGCCTGTTCCTTCGCCTGCGCCTCGGTCAGGCTGAGGCCGAAGCAGTCGAAGCTGTTCCAGCCCATCGGCGGAGTCGGCGCCCAGTCATGGAAATCGGCCGCGGAGAGAGCCGCGCCCGCGATCATGGCGCATGCGAGCGTAAGAGTTTTGAGTGTCGCTTTCATTGAAAACTCCTGAGTTGAGGTTGTATGAATCGGAAAGCGGGCGGTTTCTGAGGTAGATTGAAGCCGCTCCGCGCATTTCCCGGTTAATATATTCGATTCAGGTAATAAAGTCAAGTAGAAAAACGGGAAAAAACGGGCGCGAATGAGCTGATATTCCGTTTTGGCTTTCCGCAGGGCGTTTTTTAACGTTTCTCCGAGACGCTCATTTGTCCTGCGCACAGAGACGCGGCAGGCCGGAAACACGGTCGATATGCCGTTCGACCGCTTCGCAGAAGGCATCGTGTCCGGCGGCGATCACGGCTTTTTTCTTCGCACGGGTCAGGCCGGTGTAGACGGATTCGCGCGTCACGATGCCATGGTCCGAGCCGGACGGCGGCAGGAACAGCAAGATGTTGTCATAGTCGCTGCCCTGGGATTTGTGGATGGTGAACGCGTATGCTGGCGCGTATTGCGGCAGGGATTCCGGCGGGATCCCGCGCCATTTGTACTCGGAGGCGGGATCGGGGAAGAAGACCAGCAGACGGTTCGCGCGGCTTCCGGCTTCCGACCGCCGGAGCGGACGGCCGTCGTCATCGGCGAACCACAGGATGCCGGTGTCGCCGTTGAACACGTTTGTGCCGTAGTCGTTCCGGAGGACCAGGAAGGTCTCGCCGGGGACGGGACCGCCCGTGTCCGGGAATCCGAGGATGGAGCGGGCGAGTCTGTTGAGCGCGTTTGCGCCGTACGGACCGACATTGAACGGCGTCAGGATGCGGAACTGCTCGAAACGCACCCATGCGGCATCGATGGCGTCCTCGTCGCAGTAGCGGACCGCGACGGAGCCTTTTTTATGGAACCATGCGTCCGCTCCCTCGATCTCGTCCAGCAGGAATTGACGGAGCGCTTGTCTCGACGGGATGTTGTGAGAGACGACCGCCTCCCGATCCGGCTGCGTCATGGTATTCCAGGCCTCTTCCGCCTGTCCCTCGTTGATTGCGTCCTTCATCTTGCAGATCTCGCCGCCCTGCTTGAAACGGCGGCTGAAGTTGAGCTCGGTGAGACAGCCCGGCGCGGAAGCGCGCAGGATGGAGCAGAAATCGCCGAAGACGGAGCCGGGTTCCACGGAGGACAGCTGGTAGCGGTCGCCCAGCAGGATGACCGACGCGTCATCGGGGACGGCTTTCAGAAGGCTGACCATGAGCGACTGCGCGATCATGGAGCATTCGTCGACGATGAAGAGCTTGTAGCGGAGCGGGTTGTTCCGGTTATGGCGGAACGCTCCGTCCTGCGGATTCCAGGAGAGCAGACGGTGGATGGTGGACGACTGGATCTGCGCGATCTCCGCTCGGCGCGATTCGTCGCGCAGATTGCCCAGCTGCCCGTCCAGCGCCTGTTTCATGCGCATCTGCGCCTTTCCGGTCGGGGCGCACAGGATCACGTCGGAGGGTTTTTCTCCTCGAAGAGCGAGGATGATGGACACGATCGTCGTCTTGCCGGTCCCGGGACCGCCGCTGATGACGAGGAACTTCGAGTTGACCGCGGCGATCGCGGCGGACTTCTGTTCGTCGCCAAGTTCAAGTTTCGTAACCGTTTCAAACGAAATGGATTCGGCGGAATGCGCATCAAGCGTGCGCGACAGCAGATAATCGCGCAGGAAGAGTTCGTTCTGGAACGCGCGTCCGAGGTAATACAGCCCGTTTACCAGAAGCAGCGGGGCTGGCTGGAATGCCTCGCCCGAGTCGGGATGATACTCCCGGAAAAGACATGGAAATGCATTCGGAGCCGGAGGCCAGTTATTCAGCCGGTCGACAAAACCGAAGTCAACCGTTTTATCGGGATCCTGCATAGCGTCGTCATTGTCCCCGGCGGAAAGGTTTTCCAGATAGTACCGGAGCTTTCCGCGCGTTCCGATTTTGTTCTCAGCCAGGGCGATCTCCCCGTGCATGGATGCGGCGTTGGAAACGAGCGCGGCGAGAAGTGTCAGAGCGGGATCGCTGCCGGCGTTTCCGCCGAGGAACCGCGCGAAGGCGACGTCGATGTCCGCGAGCATGCCGCATCCGCGTAGCTGATTCAGAAACTCAAAGATGGTCGTCATTCTCCGTCTCCTTTCCGGAAGAGCGCCAGGAGGTTATCGAGGCAATCCCGCGGCGGAACGTCGAACCAGATGCCGTTCCGTGTCCCGCGTTTCACCCCGCGCAGGAAGAAATAATAGATGCCGCCGAACGAACCGTAATCCATGCCGCGTTGACGGAGCATCTGAAGGAGGGCGGTCGCGTAGAGGTAGGATTGCAGGACGTATCCGGCGTGCCCCATCGCAGAGCGGACGCGGTCCGGCGCGTAGTCCGCATCGGAACCGCCAAGCCAGTTCGTTTTCCAGTCCACGATGTAATATTTGCCGTCGTGCTCGAAGACGAGGTCGATGATGCCGTTGAGAATGCCTTTTTTGTCGAGGGCGATGTCCGCCCGGTCGATCAGAGCCCGCGCCTGCTCAGAGGCGGACGTGGACAGAATGCCCGTGATGCGCCCGATGTCGAGGCTGGACGGAGCATCCAGGAAGAATTCCATTTCCGGGACCATCCGGTCCTGATCGAGTTCGGAGAGGGAGATGCCCATGCCCGGCAGAGTAATTTGAAGCGTACGGGATACGCCGTCGACGAGCTGACGTTTCAAGGTCTCGTTTTCGGCGTCATAACCGAATTCCCGGAGGACGGCAGCGACACGATTTTGAACCACATCGAAGTCCCCCTGCCCCGTCGAGGCGAACAGATCGAAGTGTCCGGTGCAGTTTTCCAGAAGTTTGTGCGTCATGCTGCCGACGGTCGCGCCACGCGGGAAGTCCCGGAACAAGTTCAAATCGGCGGACAGCACATCCGGCGCTTCACCGTCTGTTTCAGGCTCTATCGCCTCGGAGAGCGCATCATTGCGTTCATCCATGTCCGCCGGAGTTTCCGTTTCCGCGTCCGCCCGGTCGTTCAGGATGTTGTGGAACGCCGAGAAGCTCATGATGCTCCAGTCGTCGCGGACCTCTCCAGTGAACTCCGCCGCCTCGAGTCTCTCCGGCGCATCGTCCGGACGGAGCGGCCCGATGTCGTCGCGCATACCGAAATGCCGCTCGAAAACGCCGTTCCGGCGGATATGGAACGCTCCGCCGTTTTCCGGCTCGTCCAGATCCGTCCACCAGGCGGCGGCCGGCTGGGGCAGAAGATCCTTCGATCCGGCAAAATAACCGGCCTTCCACTGCTGTTCCACAATGGTCTTTCCGGCAGCACCGGATTCCCCTGCGCCATGTTCATGCGACATCAGGAGGATGCCCTGAGCGGAGTTCGTGAAATTAATGGCGTTTCTGCCCGGCTTCGCGAGCTGGCGCGTATAGAGATACGTGATGAGGGAAGCACGGGTGAGCGCCACGTAGAGAAGCCGCAGTGAACTCCGGAATTCCTCGTCTTTGGCCGTCGCCTTGTTCGCATCGCTCATGCCGAAATCCAGGACCGTTTCGCCGTACTCCGGCGAGGTGGTTGCCCCCGCCTGCGCCGCCGTGTTGATCCGGTATGCGATCACGTTGCGCTGCATGTAGTTCCAGTCCCGCATGGCGGGATACGGGATGAACACCACGGGAAACTCCAGCCCCTTCGCCGCGAACATGGTCAGGATCTGCACCGAGGCGGAATCCCGATCGAGGCGAAGCTGGTCGGGATTGTCCTCGGAACCGCCCGCGTCGCCGCTGTCCGCATGCCCCTCGATGATCGCGTTCAAACTATTGTAAACATCCTCCGGCAGAAGGTGTTCCTCCGCTTCCTTCCGGAACAGCAGTTCCATCAGCTGGATGAGGTTCGTGATCACGCGTTCGCCGTTGAACTCGGACAGGATGTGTCCGCGCGGGGAACCGCCCAGGAACGGAGTATCCAGGAATTGCAGGAAGGCGGCGGGGAATCCCGACTGCGCCCATACCCTGCCGCAGTCCGCGAGCTGTTTCATGAGTGACTCGCACCATGCCGGATTGGCGGCGGCGTCCGCGGCGGAAATGCGGAAGAACGGGGAAAGCATCAGCCCCCGGACCGTCCGCATGTCGGGATGCAGGAAGCACCGGAGCAGCAGGCGCAAGAGCTTCGCCTCGTCCGTGTCGTAGACCTTGCCGGACTTGCACGCGGACGCCGCAATCCCCTCCCGGTTCAGCATGGCCACGAATCCGGCGGCCTCCTCGTGCCGCTGCACCAGGATCGCGATGTCGGACGCGCGGAGCGGTCTAGAAACAGGAGTGTCCGCCTCGCCGTCTTTCTCAAACACGCGCACGGGGCAATCTTCCGAAAGCAGATAGCGTATCTCGCGCACGACATCCTCCGCGATCCGGCGTGCGCATTCGTCTTTTTTGCCTGCATAATGTCTGAGGCGCATGCTTCCGCCGGAATTGGCGGGGAATTCCCCGTCGCCCTTCCCCGACGCGATCGAAACGAACGGGATGTCGTTCTGAAGGAAAACGCCCTCGGTCGTGTGCCCCTCGTCCGGTTCGCCGTCGCCGAACATCCGATTTACGGCCTCGATCATGGCGGGCGAGCTTCTGAAGTTTTTCGTGAGGGTAAACCGGGCGTCCGCCGTGTTTTTCGCCCGGAGATAGGTGTAAATATCCGCGCCGCGAAATCCGTAGATAGCCTGCTTGGGGTCGCCGATCATGTAGAAAAGATTGGGACAGCCCTTCGGGAAACACCGGTCGAAGATGCGGTACTGGATCCGGTCGGTATCCTGGAATTCGTCCACGAAAACGGCCTGGTACCGCGCCCGGATCAGCTTCGCCAGACCGTCGTCCGTCTGAAGCGCCGCGTCCAGGTCCCGGATCATGTCGTTGAACGACATCGCGCCGTCCTTCTCCAGTTCCGCCGGAAGCCTGTCCCGGACATAACGGTACACGTCCCGGCGGAGCGTCTGAGTGTCGTTCAGCGCCTCGCCGTCGAAGGAATCCCGGTCAACCGGCTCCGAAGCAAAAGCCGCCGCACGGCACAGATCGTCGAACGATCCGTCTTTCGAGGCGCCGCCAGTATAGAAACGTTCGCGGCAGAACGCGCGCACCAGACGGTCCCGGTACGGGGATTCGTCCGGGACGAGTTCGACCTCGAACCCCTTGCCGGATTTGAGCGCGAACTCCCGGAGCATCTTCTGGCAGAACCCGTGGATCGTGCTCACGGTCATTTCGTCGATCGAGCTGACGGCGAGCTGAAGCAATATCCTCGATTTCAGGTCTTCTGTCGGAGTGAAAATGTCGGGATGATACGCCCCGGGGGCATCCGCGGACTCCGGCGCGGGGATCAGTTTGACCAGCTCCTCGTTCAGGAGCGCGAGGATGCGGGCCTTCAGTTCGTCCGCGGCGGCATTGGAAAATGTCGTGACGAGGATCTTCCGCACGGGGACCCCCTGCAGGATCAGGCGCAGGATGAGGTGCGTGATCGTGTAGGTCTTGCCGGTCCCGGCGCTCGCCTCGATCAGGTACCGCCCGCGGTCGATGGGATAGTCGGAAAGGTTCATGCTTTCCCTCCTCCTTTCCCGCCAGTGAAGACCGCCGCGCCGAAAAATGCTTTCGCGAGGGATTCGAACAGGGCGCCGGACGGCATCGCGCCGCCGAAGAACATGCCGAATTTCGCGGCGTCCCCGGGAGAATTGTATCCGCCGCCCCAGACATTTTCCGCATCCTTCATGCTCCCCGTCAGGAAAAGCTGGTAAGACGCCTTCGGGAAGAACGGCAGCGGAGCGAGCATGCCTGCCTGATAAAGATACAGGAGACGCTTCACTGCCTGTTCCGCATCGGCCTGCTCCATCGCGTCCGCCTCCAGAAACGCCGCGACACCTTTCCTTTTGTCAAAATATACGATCCGCGTCCGGGTCTTCCGACTGAGGTTCGCCCGGAGGTGCTTCATGATCGGATCGATCAGCAACGAGCCGGAAATCCTGTCCGTCATGCATGGGAACGCCTGAACACTGGTCCCGTCCGGATCGCCGGACGGAGACACGGTCGCTTCCGGCAGGATCAGCGTCGTACGGAATGTACCGGAAAGGACGTTTTGAAGCTCCATGCCGCATTCTCCGGCGTCCTCCGCCGAATACTCGAACTCTCTTTCCTCAGCCGGGATCATTTCCGTCCCAGCCGCCGTAACGGCTTCGATCCCGCGGGCAAGCTCGGCGATCTCCGCCCAGTCCTGCCAGTCGTCCTCCGTCTGCGTCAACGGTTCGGCCCCGTTCAGTTTCATCCGTTTCAAGCTCACACGTTTCAGGTCCGCGCGGTCCGCTTCGTCCGTCTCCAGATACAGTTGGAGCAGTTCTTCCTTCCAGCTCCAATCCAGTCCGCCCTCGAACATCTCCGAATCCTCCGGAGACGCATTCCCGTACACGGTCACGGACGCGTCAATGCCGTTTTTGACAAAGGCCCCGGCCGGATTGCGGAAGAACTTCGTCAGCTCGTTAAGATCGACTCGTTGGTTTTTTACCTCCCCGCCTGCCTGACGAATCCCGGATTGAATATGGAACAACGGCAGCTGTTCCCGGTCGCGCGCCGGATCCGCGATCTGCTTCGCGGCGGCCAGCAGCGTCGCCGAATACGACTGGTTCACCGCGCCGGACCGGAAAAGCTCCGTCGAGAAGGAATGGATCGGCTCCTGAAGGTCGATAAAACTGTTTTTGCCGAATTCCTGCGTCAGATAGTTTTTGAGTTCGTCCACGCACGCGGACGGCGGTTTCTCCTTGCGGTCGTGGTTGTCCCGTCCGATATAGCTGATATACAAATATTTCCGCGCCGCCATGAGCGTATCCAGGAAAAGCTGGCGCGATTCGTCGCGCCGGAGCGGATCGCCCGGCTCGCGTCCGGCGGCGGAACCGTCTTTCCCGGCGTCCCGGTACTGCTGCATGAGGTCGAATTCGCGGTTGTCGTCCTCCTCCGGGAAAGTCCCGTGGTCCATGCCGAGCAGCAGGATCGCGTCGGCCGGGATGCTGCGCATGGGGCGCAGGCCGCAGAACGTGATCTTTCCGCGCATGAACCCGACGGTGTTGTCCTCCGGCCGGACGTGTTTGTCCTGAAGATACGCCAGCACGATCCCGCTGGTCAGCGGTACGTCCTCGGCGTCCGCGTCCGCGAGAATGCGGAACCATGCGCTCAACACGCTTTGCAACAGGATCTTCAGCTCGGATTCCTTTCCAAAAAGATACCCGGCAGCATCGGTCAGCATGGATTCCCATTCCCCGAACGGGATGCCGTTGCGCTCGCGTCTCCGCATGAACCGGGCGATCTCGTGCAGTTTCGAGGTCAGGCTGATGAATTTGCCCAGCAGGTCGGCGCGGCTGCCGTCGAATCCCGGCACAGGGAAGACTTCATTTTCATCGCTGATCCGGTACGGGACCGCGGGCTCGGCGTCCATGGCGTAGTCCAGCAGCATCCGGTCGAATCCCGTCCGCCAGCTGTTTTCCGGGAACGCCGCGCCGCCGGAAAGCCTGTGTTCGTCCGCGTCCCAGCCCCAGCGGATGCCCGCCCGTGTCGCCGAGGTCAGGCAATACTGGCAGTCGTCCGCCGTAAGTCCCCACTGTGCCTGAAGCTCGCGGTCCTGCATGATCCCGAAGACGTCGGACGCGGCGAAATCGCCTTTGAACAGCGCCAGGATCTTCATCAGGGTGCGGTACGACGGCAGACGCTCCGTCTGAGGTCGGTCAGCCACGGATACGTCAAGGCGCGCCGTCTCGTGCGAGTGATTGAACACGGCATCCACCAGAGGGGCGTATTCGGACGGGGACGGCGTCATGATGAAAATGTCCTTGATCGAAAGCTCCGGGTCCGCGTCCAGACAGTGCAGGATGAAATTGTGCGCCGCCTCGACCTCGCGGAACGCCGAATAGCAGCTCCGGATCTGGACCGAACGGCAGCCGTTTCCATCTTTCCGGGCGGCAGCCTGCACGCCGCGCGGCCTGATGTCTCTCCGGATGCGGTCCTGAAGCCGGTGCAGGACCGTGTCGTCTTCCGGCACGGAACGTTCCTCCGCCTCGTAATCGTAGTCCGTATCGCCGTCCCAGTCGCCGGTCCCGCTCAGCAGGACGCGGCTCTGCATCGCGAACGATGCCACGAGCGGATTGTGCTGGAAATACAGCGTCTCCATGTCTTCCCGGAGGCAGTCCGGGTCCTGCCCCTCGTGAAAATACCGCGTCAAAAACTCCTTCAGCTCGTCCTTTTCCCGGCGGACGTCCTCCATGAAGAACGTCTTGCCCGGCACCAGATGATACAGCGTAACGGACGTTCCCGCGCCGCTGAAACGTTCCAGGCACCGCAGCACGGCCGGAGGCAGCTGCGAAAACCCGAAAATACGGATCGGCCCGGCCTTGTCCGCACCGGAAACCGAATCCGCCTCGCCGCGCAGGATCTTCCCGTACACCGCGGCGAAATGATTGCCTTTCCAGTCTTCGCCCGCGACGCGCCGCCAGAGTTCGCCCTGCCAGAGCGCGGAGGGTTCGCGCTCCAGGCCGGACGGCATCCGCCCGTCTTCCCAGGCGTTGATCCAGTCCGGGCGGTACAGGATATATTTGTCATACAGGCTTCCGAGCTGACGGGACAATTCATACAGTTTCTTCGCGTCGCCGTTGACCCACCGGATCAGTTCGGGAAACACCGTTTCGGAGTCGCGTTCCAGCAGGATCCGGTACACGCGCCAGCCGATCGTCTTTTCGTCGATGTTCAGACGGCCATGAGCGGGATTCCGGGGCATGAACCGGTGAAAGACCGACATCAGCGGCAAAAACCCGATCTGGGCAGTCACCTCATGCCGGTGCGCAAACCGGAGGGAAAGATACCGTTCGATGCTCCGGTTCGGCACGATGACCGGAATCCTGCGGAAAAGGTCGCGCCCACACCGGATCTCCTCAAATATCTCGTCGATCAGAATATCCGCCAGATCGTCCATGCGCGTTCTGCGGCAGACGACAGGCTTTCTGTCAAAATCCATTTCCGTTTGGGGTGTCATCATATTGAGGGAGCGTCTTTTCTTTCCTGCCCGGTTTCGGGGGGCTGTTATTTTATAACAGGAATATAATGGGAAACGGAGGAATATCAAGCCGCAAAACCTCTTTTTTTCCGCTTTTTTGCCGGAAACCCGTCGGAAAACGGCCCGGCGGACTGGAAACAGCCTGAAGCATGAAGTATATTATACCATGATGAAAACGAACGGAACACCACAGAAAGAACTTACGAAGGCCGGACTGGTCCTGATCTTCCTGCGCGGCAGCAAGCGCTGGTTCGCGCTCGCCGCCGTGTTCACCTCGCTCGTGTCCCTGCTGGAACTTCTCAATCCGCAGATCATCCGCTTCACGGTGGACTCCGTGCTGGGCGGGAAGGAGCCGGATTCCGGCGGCCTGCTCGCGATCCTGCCGGAGCTCATGGGCGGAACGGAGTTCATCCGGGAGCATCTTTGGGTGGCGGCGTGCGCCGTGCTTGCCGTGTCGGCGGCCTCGTTGCTGTGCCGCTATCTCTTCCAGCTCACGGAGGCGGTCGGCTCGGAGACTCTGGTGGAGACGATGCGGAACAGCCTCTTCGGCCACATCCAGCGTCTGCCGTTCGCGTGGCACATGGCGCACCAGACGGGCGACATCATCCAGCGCTGCACCTCGGACGTCGACATGGTGAAGCGCTTCCTCTCCGAACAGCTCACGGGCATCTTCCGCATCGTGATCCTGATCGTGCTGTCGCTGTGCTTCATGTTCGGCATGAACGCGCGGCTGGCTGCGCTCGCGTCCATCGTGATCCCTCTGGTCGTGGGGGCGTCGGTCGTCTTCCACCGGAAGATCGCCTCGAAATTTCAGGAATGCGATGAAAACGAGGGCAAACTCTCGACCATCGTGCAGGAAAACCTGACCGGGGTGCGCGTGATCCGGGCGTTCGGGCGCGAACAGTACGAGGTCGCGAAGTTCGACGCGCAGAACCGGTATTATGTGTCGTTGTGGATGAAACTGGGGCGCGTGCTGAGCCTCTTCTGGATGACGGGCGACCTCATCGGCGCGCTGCAGGTGCTGCTCCTGCTCGTCTGCGGCTCCGTCTTCGCGATCCGCGGCGAACTGACCGCCGGCGAATTCATCGCGTTCCTCTCCTACAACGGTATGCTGATGTTCCCGATCCGCCACCTCGGACGCATGATCTCCGAGCTCAGCAAGGCGGGAATTTCCCTGAACCGCATCCGCGAGATCATGGCGTCGCCGGAGGAGACCGACCCGCCGGACGCGCTCACGCCGCCGCTCGACGGTGACATCGTGTTCGACCATGTGAGCTTCGGCTACGAAGGTTGCCCCGAACTCCTGCACGACGTTTCGTTCACGGTCCCGTCCGGCACGGTGTTCGGCATCCTCGGCGGCACGGGAAGCGGCAAATCCACGCTGATGCACCTGCTGTGCCGCCTGTACGACCTGAAGCCAAGCAGCGGCTCCATCTCCATCGGCGGCGTCGACATCACGAAGATCGGCCGCGACCATCTCCGCAAGGGCGTCGGGATCGTGCTTCAGGAACCGTTCCTTTTCTCGCGCACCATCGCGGAAAACATCGGGATCGCGGTGCCCGGCATCGGCATGGACGCCGTCCGCGCCGCAGCCCGCACTGCATGCGTCGAGGAGACGGTCGACCGGTTTAAGGACGGATTCGACACGACCGTCGGCGAACGCGGCGTGACGCTTTCCGGCGGGCAGAAACAGCGCACCGCCATCGCGCGTCTGCTGGTCGGGCGATCCCCTGTCATGATCTTCGACGATTCGCTGTCAGCGGTCGACGCCGAGACCGATGTGAAGATTCGCCATGCCCTGCGGCACGATTTCAAGGGACGCACCGTGATCCTGATCTCGCACCGCATCGCCACGCTTATGGAGGCCGACCGCATCCTCGTGCTCTCCAACGGGCGCATCGTCGAGACCGGCACACATGACGAGCTCATGCGGCGCGACGGCATCTACCGCAGGAATTATGAATTGCAGATGAAGTCGCCGGAAGACGAGGACGATGCGCCGTCCGCGCCTCGAACCGCGGAGGTGTGCCATGAGTAACGCCCCGCTCCTCGAAAACGAATCCGCCCGCGCCTGTCTGCCGTGGTTCGGCATCCCCGCGCTCGTGCCGTTCCTGAAGCCGTTCCGGCGGCCCATGATCCTCATGGTGACGCTGTGCCTCGCGGGCGGCTGTCTCGACATCTGTCTGCCGCTCTTCCAGCGATACGCCATCGACCATTTCATCACGGAGCGGACGCTCGACACACTGCCGGCGTTCATCGCGCTGTACCTGCTCTTCGTCATCGGGTCGTTTGTGCTGAACTACGGCTCGTTCTACCGCGCATTTTTCATGGAGATGAACGTGTCGCTGGAACTCCGCAAAGCGGCGTTCAACCATCTTCAGACGCTGTCGTTCTCGTTCTTCAACCGGAACAGCGTCGGGTACATCCATTCGCGCGTCATGAGCGACACGGAGCGCATCTCGTCGCTGGTGTCATGGCACGTGATGGAGGCCGTCTGGACCCTCATCTTCATGTTCGGCGCGCTCGCGATCATGTTCTCCATCCACTGGAAACTCGCGGCGGGCGTAAGCCTGGTCCTGCCGGTCGCGGCGTTCGTGATCGTGATCTTCCAGCGGGCGCTGTTCCACGTCAACAAGAAGATCCGCGAGCTCAATTCCCGCATCACGGGGGACTTCAACGAGGGCATCACCGGCGCGCGCACGATCAAGACGCTTGTGGCCGCGGAGCGCATCTGCGGCGACTTCATGAAGGACACGCGCGAGATGAAACGCACGTCCATCCTCGGCATGCACTTCCGTTCGCTTTTCACCGCCTCGGTGTCGTTCGCGTCTTCGCTCGCACTTGCGATCGTGCTGTGGCGCGGCGGCCTGCTGACGCGCGAGGGCGTGATGGAGATCGGCACGCTGTCCATGTTCATGTCCTACGCCATCAGCATGATGGAGCCGTTCTTCTGGATCTCGTCCGCGGTCTCCGAACTGATCGCGGCGCAGGTGAACATCGAACGGTTCTCGCGCCTCGTGAACACCGCGTCGGACGTGGCGGACACGCCGGAGGTCACGGCAAAGTACGGCGACGCGTTCCGCCCGAAACGCGAAAACTGGGAGCCGCTGCACGGCGACGTCGAGTTCCGCGACGTGTCGTTCCGCTACCCGGACGGCGACGAGACGATCTTCGAGCATTTCAATCTGAAAGTGCCGCAGGGATCCAGCGTGGCGCTGGTCGGCGAAACGGGCGCGGGCAAATCCACGCTTGTGAACCTCGTGTGCCGGTTCTTCGAGCCGACCGCCGGACAGATCCTGATTGACGGACGCGATGTGCGCGAACGTTCCCAGCTCTGGCTGCACAGCCACATCGGATACGTCCTGCAGACACCGTACCTTTTCTCCGGCACCGTCCGCGAGAATCTCCTGTACGGCAACCCCGACGCCACGGAGGAACAGATCGCGCTCGCGATCAAGCGCGTGTCGGCCGACCGGGTCATCGTGCGCATGGGCAATGGCCTGGACAGTCAGGTCGGCGAATGCGGCGACCTGCTCTCCACCGGCGAAAAACAGTTAATCTCGTTCGCGCGCGCCATCCTCGCCGACCCGAGGATCCTGGTGCTGGACGAGGCGACGTCCTCGGTCGACACCGTGACCGAAAAGATGATCCAGGACGCCATCGGCGAGGTCACGCGCGGCCGCACGTCGTTCGTCATCGCGCACCGTCTCTCCACCATCCGCAGCGCCGACATGATCCTCGTCATGAAGGACGGACGCGTGGTCGAGCACGGCACGCACACCGAGCTGATGCATGCACGCGGATATTACTGGTCGCTGTACACGAAACAGTTCGAGCTTGAAGCAGTGAAAGACCTGTCCGTCTGATTTCCGGACAGGCAGGCTTTCCAATAAATAAGAAAAACGCGCCCGCGAGTTGCATTTCACCGTTTCTCAGTGTATATTTTCTGCATAAAATCTGTTCAAAAAACCGACAATCGCGATCAACAGGAGATAATTACTCATGAAACCCATCCGGAAAGCCGTGATCCCCGCGGCCGGCTTCGGCACCCGGTTCCTGCCGTTTACCAAGGCGGTCCCGAAGGAGCTCGTGCCCGTCGTCGACAAACCCGTCATCCAGTACGTGCTTGAGGAAGCCGCGGCATCCGGCATCACCGAGGCCGCCGTGATCGTGAGCGACGGCAAGGACGCGATCCGGCATCATTTCGCCCCGGTCCCGGCGCTGTACGACCGCCTGAAGCACGACGGCAAAACCGACCTGCTCGAATCGCTGGAGGCCATCGACGGCCTGATGCACCTCACATACATCACCCAGACCGAGCTCAAGGGCCTCGGCGACGCCGTCCTCCGCGCGGAGGAGTTCGTCGGCGACGAACCGTTCGCGATCCTGCTTGGCGACACCGTGACCACATCGTCCTGCGGCGTCCCCGTGACGCGCCAGCTGATCGACGCGGCGATGCGCGCGGGCGGGTCCGTGACCGCGCTCGAACGCGTCCCGAAGTCCCTGACGAAGCGCTACGGCGTGATCGACGGCACGGACGAGGGCGACGGCCTGTTCCGCGTAAAAACGTTTGTGGAGAAGCCCGCGCCCGAGGAAGCGCCGTCCAACCTCGCCATCGCGAGCCGCTACGTGATGACGCCGGAGATCTTCGGATTCCTGCACAGCGGCAAGCCCGGCAAAGGCGGCGAGATCCAGCTCACGGACGCCATGCGCGCGCTGTGCAAAGTCCAGCCGATGTTCGGGCTGGAATTCCGCGGACGCCGTCACGATATCGGCAGCAAGATCGATTTCGTGAAGGCGACGCTCGAATTCGCGCTCGCACGGCCGGAATACCACGACGCGCTCGCCGACTGGCTCAAAGGGCTTGAAATATGACCTCGGCGGCGGGCTTTCCGGCGAAACTCCGTGACACGCTCCGGCGGATCAATCCGCTCCCGGATTCCGCCCGGCCGCTGTTCCGTCCGTCGCCCGCCGAACTCGTCCTCTGGCTCGTTTTCGCCGCCGTCACGCTGGTGATGGTCTGCTATCACGAACCGTGGCGCGACGAGGCGCAGGGGTATCTTGTCGCCCGCGACAACTCGCTCGTCGGCCTCATCCTGCACATGAAGTTCGAGAGCCAGTTCCTGCTGTGGTATCTCTTCACCTGGCCGTTCGCCCGGCTCGGACTGCCGATCTTCGGGATCAACCTGCTGCACTGGGCGCTGTCGTGCTGCACGGCGTTCCTGATCGTACGGCGCGCGCCGTTCCGCTTCCTTACGCGGGCCGCGCTCATTTTCAGCATATTGTTCGCGTTCGAATTCACCGTGATCGCACGGCATTACGCCATCGGCGTCTTCCTGCTCACGGTCCTGATGATGAACTGGCGCGAACGCTTCCGGCGTCCGGTGCTGTATGCATGCGGAATCGCGCTCTGCGCTCAGTCGAATCTGCCGATTTGGGCGTGTCTGGGCGGGCTGTGCTGTGCGATCGCCTACGAGGTGATCGTGCGCCGTCTGTGGTCGCGCGGGGTGTTCGCCTCCATGCTGATCTGCGCGTTCGGATTTGTGCTGGCGCTGGCGAGCATTTTCAACGGGTCCGGGTTCGGATCGCCGTATGTGGGGAGACGCGGCGACGCACTTGCGCAACTGGCCGTATCGGAACGGCTGCATACTTCGTTCGAGGCGGTTTCGAACATGGTCTATCTGCCCGTCTGGCTGTGTGTCGTGTGCATCGTGCTCGGCGCGCTGTATTTTATCTGGAGATCCGTCCCGGCGTTCATCTGCTTTTTCATGTCCGTCGGACTGATGATCGCGCTTCAGCTCGTCGGCGGGTTCCACTCGATCCGCCACATCGGGTTCATGCTGATCGGGACGGTCGCGGCATGCTGGATCACCACCGCGGACGATGCGCCGGGACTCAATGCCGTGTTCCGGCTGCCGGCGCGGGGAACGGCATGTTTGAACTACGCCGCTGGCTGTACTGCCGCATTGATCCTGTTCCTTCAGGCGCTTATCACGCCGTTCTTCGTCATATTCGAGATCCTGTACCCCTTCTCGCACGGACACGCCGCCGCGAATTTCATCCGCGAAAACGTCCCCGAGGACGTCCCGATGTTCTGCTTCACGGCACGCTCGAACGTCTCGGTCCTGCCGTGGCTGCCGGGCCGGAAATTCTTCCTCTTCGACCGGGGCGAATACGGCACCTACTCGAAATGGGGCCGCGCGTTCGGTCAGTCCATGAAGGACATGGCGGACGAGGCGGCGGAACGGCTCGAACCGACGCAGCAGTACGGGCTTTTCGTGGTCGCGATGAACGAGAAACCGAACCTTTTCCCGCCGAACATGATCCTGCTGTACGATTCGCGCAAGAACGAGCGTCCCGTGTGGGGACCGTACGTGGAAGAGTTCCTGGTGTTCGCGGTCGTTCGCGAGGAGGACGTCGAACACTACCGTTCCATGACGCCGCGCAGGCCGTCAAATCTCATGCAGGGACTTTGAAAACACTCCGTGCGCGAGCGAAAGCCGCGCACTGCTGAGAGGAGACTCAGTCTCCCTCCACGAACGTCTGGAAGGAATGCGGCGCGAGCGTCATTTCCAGATACTTCCCGCCGAGCTTGAGCGTCAGACGACGTTCCGCGTTCGCGCGGTTTCCCGCCACGATCACGTATTTCCCGGCCGGGTTTTTGAAGACCATCGCCGACGTCTCTCCAGTACGTCCGCCGAACGCACCGAGCAGTTTAGTCCCGGCGGTCACGAAGTGGCTGTAATGCTTCACGGCATAAAATTCGGGCGTGAGCGTCGCGGTCTTCGCCCGGGAATCCACGCGGATCAGGGCGTTCTGCTTCCAGCCCCACGCGCTCTCCCCGCGGTCGCACAGGATCACGTTCCAGAACGTGTATTCTTCACAGCCCTTGCCGAGGTAGTCGTTGATAATGCCGAATGTGTGCTCCGCCGCGCGCCAGTCGAACGTGCCGCTGCCGCACTCGCTCTCCGTCTGCACGATTTTGAGGTGAGGATATTTGTTCCGCACCTGGGGAATGATCTGCGAGCCTTCCCACTGGAATCCCAGCCCGGTGAAGATGTCCTTGCCGTTCATTACATCGTCGGACAGGATGCCGTCGACTTCCTCGAAGCGGTTCGTGTTGAACGTGCCGAGGTAGAGCTCCACGTTCGGGAACTTCGCCTTCAGCGCGGGCGCGAGGTATTCGGCGTTGAAGACCGCTGCGCCGTGCGGAGTCCACGGGCATCCGGGGTACGCCGTGTAACTGTAAGCTTCGTTCTGATACATCACGCGTTTGACCGGGATCCCGTTTTTGCCGTATTCTTCAATGTAGCGGCAGAAATAGTCCGCGTAGGCTTTGAGATAGCGCGGATCCTGAATGAAGAAATCTTCGCCGGCGAGCCAGTCGGGAAATTTGTCACGGCTGCGCGCCTTGAGGTCGGAATTACGGTGGAGCAGGTAGTCCAGGCGGCGGTCCATCTTGTTGTAACGGCTGCTCAGCACGGGGTAGTCCTGGTTGATCTTCATCCATGCGGGCGGAGACCACGGAGAACACCAGAACCAGAGGTCCGGATTTTGTTTCTGCGCGGCGTGCATGTACGGGATGATCGTGGAGAGGTCGCGCGTCATATCGAAATACCTGAGCTCGAAATCGCCCGCCACCATGCTGGCGCTGTACCAGTCGCGCGCATAGTCGTTCGCGCCGAGCGAGAAACGTCCGTGCGTGTACTTCAGGTCGCCGTCCGGCGCGAAGATCCGTTTCAGCAGTTCGGTCTGCTTCTCCTCCGGCAGGACCTGCAAAGCGTCCCAGCCAAGTTCGTTGAAGCACGTGCCCCAGCCTTTGAACGTCATGACGGACTCGTCGCCGTTCACGGAGACAATCGGCTGTCCTTCAGCCTTTTCCGAGGCGAAAACGGTACTTTCCTTCCAATAGTCGCCATCGGTGCTTGTGTAACAGGTGAACGTCTGGGCGGAAGCAGATGTAGTGATCAACGCGAGAACGGAGACGCCGAGGTATTTCAGGATATGTGTCATGGCCGGGGATTCCTTTCCGGGGTTTCGAGCTTATTGCGAGGAATATGATTCAATGTAGCATACCTTTTCCGGTTTTCAAGGCGGAAGGCACGCTTTTTCCATGTTTTGAGCTTGCTTTCAGAATCCGAATTCGGCGCAGGGAAACGGCGATTCGAAGCGGAGAAGTTCGGATGTGAAGGGGTGCCGGAACTCCAGCACGGCGGCATGGAGCGCCTGACGGCTGTATTTCAAATTTCTGAGGTCATCTTCGTTCAAATTCTGCGCGGCGATCTTCAGGAAAAGGCGTTCGTCCGGACCGTAGAGCTTGTCTCCCGCGAGCGGGAAACCGAGCGAAAAGAGCGTGGCGCGGACCTGGTGTTGGCGGCCTGTGCCGAGGATGGCGCGGACCAGCGTCATATCCGGCGGCACATGCGATTCTTCGATGAGGTCGGTCTCGGCGGTTTCCGAGTTCGGATCGAGGCGCGCGGCTTCGGCTTCCGGCGAATCCGCGAAGACGAACCGTTTTTTCTTGCGGACCGCGCTTCCCTGTTCATGTATAAGATATCCTTCCGCATGGACGCGTCCGCGAAACTCCCCGTTCACGAGCGCGAGGTATTCCTTGTGGACGGGCGTGTTTCCGTTGTCCATGGCGGCCGCCGCCCGGCGCGTGCGCGCGGCGATGACCAGCCCGGATGTCTCGCGGTCGAGACGATGCACGAAACGGATCTCGCCGTATTTGCTGCCGACGAGGTGCCAGAGCGTATGGCGGAAGAACGGTCCGGTCGGATGCATGCACAGATTTCCTGGCTTGTCGATAACGAGAAAGTCGGCGTCCTCAAAAACAACACGGTAATGCAGCTCGGCATCCGGTTCGGGCGTCTCCGGCGGGAAATACCCCACGCGGTCGTGGCGTTTCACGTTCATATTCTGTTGCGCGGGAAGGTCGTTCACGGTCACGAGTCCGGCTTCGATCGCCCGAATCCAGCCGGGGCGGTCGAATCGGCTGAAATGCGCGGCGAGGTAATCGGGCAGCGCGGCGCCGTCCTCCGCCTCGGGAACATGGCTGTAGAGCTGACGGCGTGCGAGCTTGTCCGCGAAACTTCTGCCCATGTCTGCCCCCGTGGTCGCTCTGCTCAGGACCGCAAAGCCTGTTTTTTCTGTTCAAGCTCGTCCCAACGCGCGTACAGACCGTCGATCCTTTCGCGCAGGCCGTTCAGCTCATTCTGAAGCACAGCGGATTCCGAGCCGTGGTTTGCGAAGAAATCCGGCGCGGAGAAGATCGCCTCGATCTCAGAGACGCGCACTTCAAGGCGTTCGATCTCCGGTTCCAGCTCCGCGAGCTCGCGTTCCTCCTTGTAGGAAAGCTTTTTCGGCGGGCTTTTCGGCCTCGGCGGCGGGACGTCTTTTTTCGGGGCGGGCGCGACGGACGCCTGCCTGACCGTGGGACGGTGTTCGAGGTAGTAATCGTAATCGCCCGGCCCGGCGAAGAGATGCCCGTCCGGCTCGAACGCGATGATGTGCGTGCAGACGCGGTTCAGGAAATAACGGTCGTGGCTCACGACGGCGAGGCAACCGGAATACCCCACGAGAGCTTCCTCCAGCACGCGCATCGACGGCAGATCCAGGTCGTTGGTCGGCTCGTCGAGGATCAGGAAACTGCCGCCGGATTTGAGGATCTTCGCAAGCGAGATGCGGGCGCGTTCGCCGCCGGAAAGCCGGTCGATGCGCGTGTTCACGCGGTCATCCTCGAAGAGGAACCGCCGGAGATAGCCGCGGATGGAGACGCGTTCGTCGCCGAGGTTGATGAACTCGTGGCCCTCGCCGATCTCCTCCAGCACGGTATGGTTCGGGTTCAGCTCCAGGTGCGCCTGCCCGATGTAGTTGAAGACGACGGTCGGCGCGACCTCGATCTTTCCGCTGTCGGGCGTAAGCTGCCGCGTGATGAGCTTCAGCAGCGTGGTCTTGCCCGCGCCGTTCGGCCCCACGATGCCGACGCGCTGGCCGGCCTCGAACTCGAACGAGAAATCGCGGATGAGGGGTTTCCCGCCCATGGCGTGGCTGACGTTTTCGATCCGCACGACCTGGTTGCCGAGGCGGCCGGCCTTCGGGATGATGAGTTCCATGCTGCCGATGCGGTCAGGCGCGGATTGCGCCGCCGTCTCCTCGTAGCGTTTGATACGGCCGAGGTTGCGGCGGAGGCGCGCCTTCGGGGAACGCCGCACCCATTCGATCTCGCGCCGCAGAAAACTCTGGCGTTTGTATTCCGCCTGGTCCTCGCGGTATTCGCGCTCGGCCTTCGCGGCCAGGAAATCGGCGTAGGAGCCCTCGCAGGAATAGAACTTGCCGTGGTCCAGCTCCACGATGCGCGTGGCGATGCGGTCCAGGAAACACCGGTCGTGCGTGACGAAGAGGCACGTGCCGCGGTAGTCCGCCAGAAAGTCCTCGATCCAGGTGATCGCCCCAATATCGAGGTGGTTGGTCGGCTCGTCAAGCAGGAGCAGGTCGGGATCGGCGGCGATGGCGCGCGCGAGCATGACCTTGCGGAGTTCGCCGCCGGACAGCGAGCCGCAGAGGGAATCGAGCGGCGGCAGGTTCAGTTTCTGCGCCACGACCTCGATTTGGTGCGCGGGATCCCACGCGTCGTGAAGCGTGAGGATGCGTTCGAGCTTTTCCTGTTCGGCGGAACCCGGCCGCATGGCGTCGAGCTGCCGATGGATCTCGTTGAAATACGCCAGCCCTTCGGCGACGGCGTCGCGGACGGAAACGTCGCGGTAGCGCGCGCAGTCCTGTTCCATGCAGGCGATGCGGAGGGCGCGTGCACAAGTGATTTCGCCGGTCGCGGGCTGCTCCGTTCCGGCTACGATGCGCATGAACGTGGATTTGCCGCTGCCGTTTCTGCCGACGAGCGCGACGCGTTCGCCCGCGTGGATGGAGATCTTCGCGTCGTCGAGCAGGATCTGCGTCCCGATGGCGAGGCTGATCCCTTCGCCTGTCCAGAGTACGGTGCCGGCCATGTTCCGCTCAGTTCTCGAAGTCCGCCTCAATGGCGTCCCATTCGTCCTCGATGTCCTCGATGCGCTGTTCGAACGCCTCGAGCTCGGGGCCTTCCGGCAGGTCCGCCTGGTTGTTCAGCAGCGCGAGCGTGTCGATGATGGCGCGGTGGAAGTGCTTCACGCGCGTGACGAAGCGTTTGATCCGGTCCTCGTCCGCGCCGGAGAGGATGGCCTTCGTCATGGCGATCCGGGCGTTGTCGAGCTCGATCAGACGGGCTCGGATGGGCGCTTTCGCCTCGTCCTCGCCGGGATGGTAGATCTCGTTGCAGGCTTCCCAGTTTTCGTCGAGGAAGTTCAGGAACGCCACTTCCTGCGTGTCGTCGGCGAAATCGTGTTCGATGAGCCCGAGGATGGACGCGCGGTAGGAATTGAAGTCCACGCCGTTCGCGATGGCGTCAAGAGTGAACGCGTAAAGTTCGATGTAGCCGATCGGGGCGTTCACGTCGGACAGGATCGCGTCCAGCGAGTCAAGATGCCCGGACGAGGCGGAGAAATCGCTTGCGGAGAGTCCGGGGACGGGATCGCCGTCGTGCGGCGCACCGTCGCGGTGTTCCCCGTGCATGACGTCGTGCTTCCCGCCGTGGTGATGTCCGCACGAACAGTGGCCGTCATGTCCGTGTTCGTGTTCATGTTCGTGGTCGTGCTCGTCGTGCGGGGAATGGGCGTCCGCGCCGGGTTCGTTGGTCTCGTCGATGGGCACGATCATGGTCTCGCCGTCCTGATTGCTAAGCGTGACTTCGATCATGTTCCGGTGGAACTCGTCGAACGACACGCGCGGGTGCATGAGGAGGTCGTTTCCGCCGCAGTACGCACAGAAGAACCCGGCGGCGAGCTGTTCGGTGATCGTGATGTAGTTGTAGCTGCGGTGCCAGACTTCGATCAGCGCCGCTTCGAACTGTTCGATCCATTCGATCTTGTCGGCGTTGGACGCGTCGAGCTCGGCGGGGCGGTATTCGAGGGAGAATTTTCCGTTTTCCGCATCCTCAATCGTGACGATGATGTAGTCGCCGAACCGGAAATTGGTCTGCATGTAGAAATCGCTCAGGTCGAACGCCGGGACGTCGAGCATGGCGTTCCGGATGTTCTTCGCGGAGCGCATCCGCAGGTAGTTGTCGTGGGATTCCGCGGCGAAGGCGTCGATCATGCCGCCGTGCCCGAGCAGGATGTAGTACGGCGCGAGCTTGGCGAAATCGCAGCGGATCACAGTGAGTTCGGCGGGCGTATTCGCGCCGGGCGCGTACAGCTCGAAATCGTCGTTGGAAAGTTCGCACGGATTGAACGCCTCGAAACGGTCGCCCGGCAGAAGGATGCCGTTTGCCAGCTCGAAATCGGACGGGACGATCTTGATGCGCGCGCCGTTGAAGAACTTCGTGCGAAGGGCGCATTGTCCGTCCTGCTCGAAAACACGGTGGTCGTCCTTCAGCATGGTGCGGACGCGTTCGAGCAGGTCCTTCTCCTGCCCCGCGTCGCACGGGATGCCGTCGGCGATCGCCTGCGCGGCCTCGTCAAGCTCGAAACATCCGCGCGGTTTTCCCCCCGCGTAATCGGTCAGCGCCTTGTCGTATTGTTCATGCTGGGCGTTGTTCAGATAAAGCATAGTCGTGTCCCCCTGAAATGAATTGCGCCCGTCAGAATGCGAACTTGGGCATCTTGGAGAGTTTGTTGAACAGGAAATCGTTGATGGCGGCCTTCAGTTCCTCCTGTTCCCAGGTCTTGACCGTCTCAATGTCCACCGCGTCCTTCAGCTCGAAATCGCCGCTTCTGAGGCGGTTCAGGCGGTAGAGCGCCGCGCCGCATCCGAGCACGTCGCCGACGTCCGCGCAGAGCGTGCGGATGTAGGTCCCCTTGGAGCATGCAACCTCGAAATCAACGTACGGGAGGTCGAATTTCTTGAACGTGATGGAGTGGATCGTAATGGGCTTCGGTTCGCGCTGGACTTCGACGCCCTTGCGCGCCAAATCATAGAGGCGTTCGCCGTTGTGCTTCACGGCGGACACCATCGGCGGCGTCTGCATGATGTCGCCCTGGAATTTCAGGAAAGCCTCGCGGACCTGTTCGACCGTGAGGTGCGACGTGTCGGTCGTGCTGAGGACGGCGCCGTCCATGTCCTGCGAATCGGTGCGCGTGCCGAGGAGCGCGGTCCCCTCGTAGACCTTGTCCTCGCCGGAGAACTTCTGGCTGAACTTCGTGAACTTGCCGAACACGACGACGAGCAGGCCGGTCGCGGCGGGGTCGAGCGTGCCGCAGTGCCCCACCTTCACGGCGTTGAAGCGCGCGCGGAAGAACCCGACGACGTCGTGGCTGGTCCATCCTTTCGGCTTGTTGACGAGGAGGATGCCGTTCTGGGTGAAAGGCGGCAGCCTGTGGCGTTTGGGGTCATATTTCATGGTTCATCTCTTTTCTGACATAGCGGAGTAGCACCTCGGCGGCTTCCGCCTGGGTTTTCGCGAAAATCGAGCATCCGGCGGCCATTTCGTGTCCGCCGCCCTTCAGGGCGCGCGCGATGCGTCCGACGGATATCTCCGCGTCTTTCGAGCGCATGGAGACGCGGAAGATGCCGGGGTTGGAGGTCGGCTTGACGAGCGCGGCGACGACCACGCCCTGAATCCCGCGCACCAGCTCGATCAGCTGTTCGGTATTCCGCAGGTTCACGTCGTATTTGTCGAGCAGCTCGCGCGGGACGGAGATCCAGGCGAATTTTCCGTCGTACGCGGTCTGGATATTGGAAAAAAGTTCGCTTTCGAACCGGACCATGTTCAGCGGCTTCGAGAGGTACACCTCGTTGATGATGCGGTCGTGGTCCGCGCCGAGTTCCAGCAGGGCTGCGGCGGCACGGTGCGATTTCGCGCTGGTATTCGTGAACTTGAAGCAGCCGGTGTCGGTCACGACTCCGAGCATCAGGAACGTGGCGGAGAGCGGGGAAATCTTCCAGCCCTGCGAGACTGCGAAGTAGTAGATCAGCTCGGCGGTCGAGCTGGCTTCCGGGTCCAGGCAGGTCAGCGTGCCGAACATCTCGTCGTCCGGGTGATGGTCGAACGTAATGACCGGGATCGTGATGTTCGCGAATTCTGCCGGACCGAGCTGCATGCGCTTCACCGTGGACGCGTCCACGTTCAACACCAGCGAGAATTTCGTGTTGATCTCGTTCGCCGTAAACTCGACGGGCGAGAACGGGAGGAACGGGCGGTAGCAGTCCGGCATCTGCGCCGCAAGAAAAAACTCTGCGCGGAACCCGTTGTCCCGCAGCAGAGTGCAAAGTCCGCACGCGGAGCCGACCGCATCACCGTCCGGCCACTCGTGTGTGACCACGAGGATCGGAGCGGGATTGTCGCGGACGGCTTCCAGCGCGGCCGCCATGCCGGCGAAATCAGTCTCCGGCATTTTCGTCCTCCATGTGCCGCAGCAGGTCGAGCACACGGTCCCCGTCCGCGACGGAATGGTCGAGGACGAAATGCAGAACCGGCGTATATTTGAGGATGACCTCCTTCGACATGAGCGACTGGATCTCGGCTTTGCGTTCGATCAGTCGGCGGACGATGCGCGCTTCCTCCTCCTCGTTCTTCGCGCCGAGGATGCTGACGTATACGCTGGCGGTCTTGAGGTTGGACGCGCAGTCCACGCGGGTGATGGATATGATCTTGCCCTGTTCCTCGTTGTATCCGAGCGTCTCCAGCAGGTCCGCGAGCACGCGTTTGAGCAGCTCGTTGACGCGGACGAGACGGTCGACCGAGGCGACCGGGTGTTTTCTGTTGTTTCGAGGCATGATGCGCCTCCTGAGCTTACAGTGTTTGTTTCTTCAGTTCGATTTCGTAGAGCTGGATCGTGTCGCCCTCGTCGAAATCGGCGAAGTTGTCCAGACGGATGCCGCACTCCATGCCGGCACGGACCTCGCGGACGTCGTCCTTGAGGTGGCGGAGGGAGCGCACTTCACCGTTGAACAGGAGTTCCTTGCCGCGGTAGACCCTGGCCTTGGAGCCGACCTTCGCGGTGCCCTTCTCGACGATGCAGCCGCAGATGTCGGAGCCGTTGGAAAGGTGGAATATCTTCAGGATGCGGACGGTGGCGAGCTCCTTTTCGCGCTTTTCGGGTTCCAGGCGGCCCGCCATGGCGTCCTCGATATCCTCCAGCAGCTCGTAGATGATGCTGTACAGGCGGATCTCGACGCGTTCCTTCTTGGCGAGGTCGTTCACGCCGGGGTTGACGCGCACGTGGAAACCGAGGATGATGGCGTTGGCGCTGCTGGCGAGCATCACGTCGTTTTCCGTGATGGCGCCGACGTCAGAATGGATGACCTCGATGCTGATCTTCGGGTTCGATTTCTTCTTCAGGGACTCCACGATCGCTTCCGTCGAGCCGCGCACGTCGGCCTTCACGACGACCTTCAGGTCGTTGCGCTTGCCTTCCTCCATCTGGGAGAAGAGGGCTTCGAGTCCGGCGGCGACGGGTTTCGCGGAGAGCGTCTCCACGCGGTTCTGCGCCTCGCGGGCTTCGCCGAGGGACTTCGCGACGTTGAGCGATTCGCAGACGGCGAGCTTGGTGCCCGCGGGCGGGACGCCGGAGAGTCCGACGACCTTGACCGGGGTGCTGGGACCGGCGAGCGGGACGCGGTGTCCGCGGCTGTCGATCAGGGATTTGACCTTGCCGTAATACTGGCCGCAGATGATGGCGTCGCCGACGCGGAGCGTGCCGTTCTTCACGACGACGTTCGCGGTCGCGCCAAGGCCCTGTTCCAGCTCGGATTCGAGCACGAATGCCTGCGCCGGGTTCTTCGGGTTCGCTTTCAGTTCCAGCATTTCGGCTTCGAGCAGGATGCGTTCGAGGAGATCGTCGATGCCTGCACCGGTACGTGCGGAGACCTTGATCGCGGCGGTCTGTCCGCCCCAGTCTTCCGGCATCAGGTCGTGTTCCTGCATGTTGCGGAGGACGCGGTCGAAATTCGCCTCGGGGAGGTCCATTTTGTTGACGGCGACGATGATCGGCACCTTGGCGGCCTTGGCGTGATTCAGCGCCTCGATCGTCTGCGGCATGAAGCCGTCGTCCGCCGCCACGACCAGAACCACGATGTCGGTCACGTTGGCGCCGCGGGCGCGCATCTGCGTGAACGCCTCGTGGCCGGGAGTGTCGACGAACGTGATGTTCTTGCCGTCGAGGTTGACGACGGACGCGCCGATGCTCTGCGTGATGCCGCCGGCTTCGGACGCGGTCACGTGCGTCTTGCGGATGCAGTCCTGCAGCGAGGTCTTGCCGTGGTCGACGTGGCCCATGAAGGTCACGATCGGGGGACGTTCCTTGAGCTCGGATTCGGCGCTGACGTACACGCGGTCTTCGGGCGCGACGGTCTCCTCGACCTCGTTCTTGAGCATGTGGAGGTCTTTGTCGCGATGGTCCACGATGAGCTTGCAGCCGAACTTGTCGGCGAGCTTCTGGGCGACCTCGGACTCCACGGTCTGGTTGATGTTCGCCAGCACGTTCATCATCATGAGGCTCATGATGACTTCGTTCGGCTTGCGCCCGATGGCGTCGGCGAGCGCCTTCACCACGATCGGGGTCTTGATATGCACCTCGCGGCCGGGAACGTTGTTCGCGGCCTGCGGTTCGCTGTTCGGACGGTTGTCGCGGTTGTCGCGGTTGCGGTTGTCGCGATTATCGCGGCCGCCGCCTCTGTTGTCGCGGTTGCGATTGTCGCGGTTGTCACGGTTGCGGTTGTCGCGATTGTCGCGGCCGCCGCCTCTGTTGTCGCGGTTGTCGTGGCCGGGTCCGCGCGTCTCGTGACGGAAATTCTTGCCGCCGCCGGGATGGTTGAAACGCTCGCGATGCCCCTGCATGGCATCGTCGTCACCGTCGTCGAGGTCGGACGTGAATTTCGCGGCGTTTCCGCCGAGGACGTGCTGGGGCTTCGGCTGAACCTGCGCTTGCGGCTGGGTCTTCGGCTGAACCTGCGCTTGCGGCTGCGGTTTCGGCTGAGCCTGCGGCTGGGGCTTCGGCTGGACCGGAGCCTGCGCCTTGGGCTGGGGCTTCGGCGTTTCCTTCTTCGGCTCTTCGGCCTTCTTCGGAGCGGCGGGCTTCGCAACCTTTTCTGGCTGCGCGGGCTTGCTTTCGGATGCGGGCTTTTCGCCCGCTTTGAGCTTGAATTTCGCGACGAGACGGTCCATTGCCTCCGGGGGGAGGTTGGAGGACGCGGTCTTGCCGGGGAAACCGAATTCGTCGAGCGCGGCGATCACGTCTTTGTTCTGAAGGCCGTACTGCGTGGCCCAATCTCTGATTCTGATATTTTTGCTTGCCATGATGGGTACTCCTCAAATCACGCGGTTCCGCCGTTATTCCGGCTGTCCTTCCGTGGCGGCGTCCGCGGGCTTCTCCGCGTCTTCGGCGGGGGCGGCCTTCTTCGCGGCAACGGCCTTCGCGATGCCCGCGCGGTCCTCGTCCGTGAGTTCGGCGATGGACGCGAGGTCTTCGGCGGAAGCGTTGCCGAGCCCTTCGACGGTCAGGTAGCCGTGTTCGACGAGCGCGGCCGCGGCCTCGTTCGAGACGCCGGCCAGCGACGCCAGTTCGGCGGCGGCTTCCTGTTTCTTGCGGGCGAATTCCTCCTCCTCGCTTTCCTCGATGACGATGTTGATGTTCCACTGAACGAGGCGCTGCGTGAGGCGGACGTTCTGCGCTTTGCGGCCGAACGCGAGGCGGGAATTCTCGTGGTCGACGTGGAGCGTGATGGTCTTCGTTTCGGGATTCAGCTCGATGTCGAGAAGCTTCGCGGGATGCATAGCGTTCGCGATGAACGTCTTCAGGTCGCTGCTGTACGGGATCACGTCGATGCGCTCGCTGCCGAGCTCGTTCGTGATGTTGCGGACGCGGAGGCCGCGCATGCCGACACAGGCGCCGACCGGATCGACGCGCGGGTCGTTGGACTTCACGGCGACCTTCGTGCGGGATCCCGGGGCACGCGCGATGCCGACGATCTCGACCACGCCGTCGTGGATCTCGGAGACTTCGCGTTCGAAGAGGCGGCGGACGAAATTGTTGGACGTACGGGTGAGGATGAGGCTCGGGCCGGATCCTTCCATGTCGACCTTCACAAGCAAGGCGCTGACGCGGTCGCCCGCGGAGAACTGTTCGCCGGGGATGCGGTCGCGGCCGGCGATGATGCCCTGCGACTTCTTGATGTCGACCACGATGCCCGCGGCGTCGGCGTGATGCACCGTGCCGGTCACGATCTCGCCGACTTTGTCCTTGAACTCGTCGTGGATGAGGTCCTTTTCCGCCTTGCGGAGCAGCTGCCAGATGGTCTGGCGCGCGGTCTGGGCGGCGATGCGGCCGAAATCGGTCGATTTCACTTCCCATTCCACGATGTCGCCGACCTTCGCGCTCGGGATGCGGCGCACGGCCTCGGCCAGGAGGATTTCGTCGTCGGAGGGGAATTCCTCGACGACCTTCAGACGCGCCCAGGCTTTCAGTTCGCCGGTGCGGAGATTGACTTCCACGTTCAGATCGGTTGCGGGATGGGCGCTCTTCTTGTATGCGGAAAGGATCGCCTGTTCCAGTGCCTTGACCACCTGCTCTTTGCTGATGCCGCGTTCCTGCTCGATGTATTCGAGCATTGCCAGTAATTCGTTGTTCATTGTTTGCCTCCAGGTGCCGGGTTCGTTGTTGTTATCGTGATGCCGGGGGCGGCTTCCGCCGTCCGCGGTGTTCCTGTTCGTTCCGTGCCGTGTCCCGCGCCGCGCGTCCGGCGTACAAATGCAAAAGAACCCCACAGGCCCCTGACCGTCCGATTGCGCGAACCGCATTGGGCGCGGTTCCGCAGTCATCCGCTTCGAAGGGTCTGGCGGTTTCCTGCATGACCGGATGCGTTTTGAGGCGCGTCCGTCGTCTTTGTACCGGGATCCGCGAAAGCAGACCATGGCACTAATAAGATACATCGAAAAAAAGATAGTTCAAGTTATTTCTTAATAAAAAGCGGGAAAAACTTCCGTTTTCCGCGGAAAAAACGAAAAAACAGACGCTTTTTCCGCTTTTTTTCTTGAAAAATGCGCAACGGCATGCTATATTAATTCTTCCAAAAATAACTGTATACACATTTTTTCTGAAAAACATATCGAAAACCGAAAGGTGACACCATGCCCAAAACGTACGTCCGCAAGTCCGCTGTGAAGACCCAGCGCAACAGCGAAAAAGCGCGCATCAAAAACAAATCCCACAGAAACGCTCTCGCCACGCTCGAAAAGACCTTCCGCGCGGCCGCCGCTTCCGATGACAAAGCCGCCGTCGCCGAGCTCTACCGCAAGGAATGCTCCGCCCTCGACAAGGCCGTCAAGGTCGGCGTGATCCACGAGAACAAGGCCAACCGCAAGAAATCCCGTCTTGCCGCGCTGGTCGCTGCAAAGGCTGAGTAAGAAAGCCTTTTTACGGTCGAATTCTCCGATCTCCCATCGACATCGTTCCGGGCGTTTCCGTCCGGGTGAACAGATTTTTTTCTGTTCCGTACGGTGTTTCGGGGACAGTCGGCAACCGTTCCGTTTTTTCCCGGAGCTTGATTTTTCAAGAATCAGGCTCCTTTTTTGTGCCCGTAAATCCCCCCCGTTTCCGTAGCCGAACACTATATCAGCACCCCTTGGGGTGTGCTCTCGCGCAGCAGAGCACTTCCGCAGTGCAGGCTCCGCCTGCCCGGAGAGCTTCTTTTTTGCCCGCGGTCAGTCGATTTCCTGATCCGACCATCTTTTCATGGTCCGGAAGATCAGGAGCAGTTTGGATTCCGGCGAAAAGCACAGGTAGGTAATGGAAAATTCCGGATCGTCCCAGGTGACGAAATACCGGCAGTCCGCGCCCGGCGGCGTTCCCGCGAGTTCCCGATAGACCTTGTCGATCTCCGCCGTGGAGTCATACAAATGGATCCACTCTTTGTCATCTTCCAGCTCGGCCGACTCCAGCGGGATGAACTTGAAATCCGGCACGGACATCTGCTCAATGTTGGAAACGACGTCCGCATCCGTCCGCACGAGCACAAACGCAGTGGTGCTCCGGAAGAGATTGTCATCCATGGGCCCGAGTTTGCGCACGACCACTTCATATTGATCCCCCGCCACGTATTTGACGAAATCGGGTACGGAACCGCGCCGTTCGGGAATCAATGCAAGGATAACAAATAGGGACACCAAAGATAAACTGACCACGATGAACGGGATGCTGAAGGCGAAGAAAAGCTTGTCGAAGCCGTTGTTCACCACAACCTGTTTCGGCACGGGGGACGAACCCGGCGAACTCGGCGAGCCAGGCGCGGCTGTCGAATTCTGCGAGCCCGGCGTGGCAGTCCGATCCGTCATTTTTTCAGGTTCGTTTTCCATTTCCAACGTTTTCTCCTCATTCCTTATTCGCGGGACATGGCTTTCCCTTTTTTAATGTAATGCTAACAGAACCAACAGAACGGCCTGCACCAGGAGATTCGCGGCGAAAACCGCCGTGGTGATCCACAAAACGCGGTTCATGCGGATGCAGAAGGGATAGACCAGGACGAACAGGAAGAAAATCGGAACGCACAGAACGTAAAACAACATGAAAAGTGCTGCCAGGGGACCGAGCCGAAGCAGCGCGCAAATGTCGCCCAACGGCACCAGGAGCGTCTGCACGGTCAGCGGGATGCAGAACGGGATCAGCCGGCGCCGCGTTTCCGGGTCCTCGCACGCCGTAAACATCCCCCAGCACGCGATGACGGCGATGCCTCCGACCGCGGAGGCGACCAGGTACGGCCACGATTGGTGATAGAGAGAATGGGGATTCATGAAATCGAACGTCACGACGGTCGCGAGGACCAGCCCGAAGGCGCAAATCGCGTTAATCGCTTTCGTATGGTTCATGGTCTTTTTACCTCGGATAATCATTCCCTGGAGAAGTTGAAGAACGGAAGGAACGGGATCAATGCGTTTTCGTTATAGTTGAAAAGTCCGATCTGGACGCCGGAACGGCACGAATTGAACAGCCCGAACTGGACCACGGATTGCGGATCGTCCTCTTCAGTCCAGTCCGCCGCATAGGAGTAGTTGAGCAAGGAACAGTAAACGCCCTGCCGCTGTCTCCGGCAAATCCCCAACAGGGAAAACGAAACGCCGTTGGACCGGATCGGCGTACCGAGAAGCGAAAACGATACGCCGTTGCATTCCAACGGCGCGCCGAAGAACGAAAACGAAATGCCGTCCTGCCGTACAAGATTCACGCTGAAGGGGAAATCGCTGGTCCCCGCGCCGATCAGGGAAACGCCGGAAACAAGTGTCTTCGGCTGGGCCACGGCTCCGAGAAACAGTCCGTTCGTCTGATGAAGTCGGGGGGATACGAGAAAACAATGAATGCCATTGACCTGTCTGATTTCATCGGTCGGATCTCCCCAGCGGTTTTCCAGGCATGAAGCCGGCGCGAAATCGAGGTAAACGCCGTTCACATCATACGTCGGAAAAAGAAAACAGTCGAAACAGCTCGCATTGAACGGCAGATACGCGCCCGGCGAAAAGGAATCCGCGTCGATCAGGACCGTCCGCCTCTTCTGTTTGTTAAGCTCGGGAACCGGTTCCTCGCCTCGCCCCTCGGCCTGACGGGTCTGCTCCGGCACGTTTTGCGGTTCCCCGTCTTCCTCAGCCTGAACAGAACGGCACGCGAAAACGAGGAGCGAAAGAAGCAGAATCAGGAAAAACCGCCCTGCATAAAAAAACTTCCTGTTCGTTTTCATATCCGACTTACCTTCAGCCCCCAGATTTTCTTTAAGAAACGCAAGACTTCATTCTACCTCGGGATCCGGGAAATGCCGTTCCATGAACCCTTCGGCGGCGCTTTCTCCGTTTTCGGCGGCTTTCCGGAACCACTTGTCCGCTTCCTTCATGTCTTTATCCTCCGCAAAATACATGAGCGCGAGTCCGAACTGCGCCCTGGCGAATCCCTGTTCCGCCGCCTTGCGAAGCCAGATGAGGGACAGCGTCTGGTCCTGTTTCACGCCGTTTCCTTCTCCGTAGCATCCCGAAAGCAGTGTCTGCGCCTCGGGATCGCCGTTTTCCGCCGCCTCGCGCAGGCCGTCGATCGCCTTGGCGAACCATTTATCCGCTTCCGCTTTCCCCTCTGCCCCGCCATAGTGTTTCAGGCAGACAACGCCGAGGGCGCACTGCGCTTTCGGATCGCCCTGTTCGGCGGCCTTGCGGAGCCACTCGACCGACTCCGTGTCGAGCGTTTCCTGATCGACTGGCCTTAAAGCGGAAACAAGTCGTTTGACCGTGGCGCCGATTTCCGCCGTCCGGGGCTGAGCGGACGCGTCTTCTTTTTCCCCGGCTTCCTTCTCCGGGAAAAGCTCGGCGAGGAGCTTTTTCGCGGACGGATTGTCCCGTTTCGCTGCTTTGCGGAGCCAGCGTTCCGCCGAATCCCGGTCTCCGGCGTTCAGGGCAAGCCGCGCCAATGCGACCTGAGCCCGGTCGTTTTCCTGTTCGGCGGCCTGAAGCCAGGCGACCGCCATGGTGTCGTCCTGCCGGACGCCCCGCCCCTCCTCGTAACAGACGCCCAGCCAATACTGCGCCTCATGATCGCCGTTCTCCGCGCGTTCCGGCAGCCCCTTGGACGAATACTTCGCGCTGCCGGCCATCGCCTTCTTGAAATAATCCCCCGCCTTGGCGGGATCTTCCGTCACGCCGAGCCCGTGCGCGTAGCAGATGCCCAGCGCACATTGCGCATACGGGAGATCCTGTTCGGCGGCCTTGAGGAACCATTTCACGGCCTCCTTCATATCCTGTTCGACGCCGTAGCCTTCCATGTAGCAGACGCCGAGCCCGTACGCGTTGTAGTCATCGGTATGACCGGCGCCCTTGCGGAACCATTTCGCGGCTTCCGCCCGGTCCTGTTCGACGCCCAGGCCGTCCCGGTAACAGACGCCCAGCATGTACAGCGCCTCCGAGTCGGGAATAAACTGTTCGGCGGCCTTGCGGAACCATTTCACGGCCTCCGCACGGTCCTGCGTGACGCCGTATCCCTCGAAACAACAGATGCCGTACATCCGCTGTGCAAAAGTCTTCCCCTGTTCGGCGCCTTTGCGGAACCATCGCGCGGCCTCTTTCATGTTCATCTTCTGTTCTTCTTCGAAATAGATCCGGCCCAGAAGGGTCGGCGCCATGGTGTTTCCCTGCGCGGCGGCCGCACGGTACCACTTGATCGCCTCGTCAATCCTGTCTTCCGTCATGCACGTGTAGGCGTAAAGCGCCTGCGCTTTGTCATGCCCCAATTCAGCGGCCTGACGCAAACACTCCACGGCCTTTTCCGATTCGTCATTCGAGTCGTATTCCTCGTACTGAAGATACAGTTCCTCCGCCTTTTTCCGGTCCGCATTATCCGGTGCTTCGGTTTCTGTTTTCTCCGCCTGCCTGTCCGTCTTGTCCGGAAGCCCGGCGCCGTAGACGGCGGTCCCGGCCAGGATGACCGCGACGGCCGCAAAGAAGATATTTCGTTTCATTTTCGTGTTCGACATCATTTCAGCTCTTTCATGATGTTTCTGATGGAGGGTTTGAAGTATCACAACTTTATTATACCACATTTTTCGAGAAAAAACAAGGTAAATATGGATGAAAACAGGAAAAAAACTCGTCGCTCGCCAAAAGATAACCTCAGCAACTTTTCTGCAACTAGTTTTAATTTTATTTCATTTGGTTGTTCCGCCATTCGCGTCTCGCGGTCAGTTAAACAGTCGAACTTGCATCAGCAAGTTCACCGAGGTGCACAATCGTGTCCGAGCGCAGCCGGACACAGCTTCAACACCGCTTGCGGTGCCCCCAGCGAAGCAGTCTTAGCCGAAACTTTATTGCAATTAGTTTCATCTATTATGTCAGGAGGGTGTCCCTTCGGGGGTCGCTTCGCTCCTCGGTGAACTTGCTGATGCAAGTTCGACTGTTTAACTGACCGCGAGACGCGAAAATCGAAGATTATTACAAAACATCTTTGCAAAAAGGCGCAAAAAAAAGAAGCCTAACGGTTAAGTTAAGCTCCAGAAAAGAAATCTGGGCAGGCGAACGCCTGCACTGCACACCCCAAAGGGGTGCCGATACAGTGCCCGGCTACGCTCGGGCACGAGGAATCCGGGCAAAAAAAAGGAGCCTGATTCGCAAGAATCAAGCTCCTGGAAAAGAAATCCGGCATCGAACTACTCTCCCACAGTCAAATATGCAGTACCATCGTCGCTGGGCCCCTTATCGATCGTGTTCGGGATGGGAACGTGAGT
>CACYHQ010000013.1 GCA_902774245.1 uncultured bacterium | reverse complement strand
TTCGGCGGCGGCTTCGGCGGCGGCCAGCGTCCCGGCGGCGGCCGTTGAACTCAAAACACATTCAGTCCGCTTTGAAGCTTTTCATGCAGACTGAACCGCATCAAAAAAAAACCTATGGGCTCGGGCGTTTCACCCCGGGCCCGTTTTTCATGCAGGAAGCAATCTTTTCTGTTTTTTCGGCAAAAGCACGCTTGATTTTATATCGGAAAGACTGTATATTGATGCTGATTTCATTTGTTGAACAAAATCTCAAGCGGAAGGAACGACTGAAATGGCTCTGACACACGTGAACGTGCCACCGGAAAACCATGTGAAGGTACTCGACGGACAAGGCTGGGTGGGCCTGATCGACACCCTCGGCACCGAAACCACGATCGTGAACGCTGCGCGCGTTTCGTTCGGCAAGATCCGGCAGGAGATGGACGAGCGCGACGTGGCGCTGCTGCACTACCTGATCGAAAACCGCCACACAAGCCCGCTGGAGCACATCGTCTTCACGTTCAGCGTGCATTGTCCGCTCTTCGTGCGCGGCCAGTGGCACCGTCACCGCACCTGGTCGTACAACGAGATCTCGCGCCGCTACACCGAGATCGACATGGAGTTCTACGTGCCGCCGAAACTCCGCAAGCAGGCCGAAAACAACCGTCAGGCATCCGTCGCCTGCGAGGACTTCGACGACACCGCGCTCCGCGACCTCATCCGCACCCAGAACGAACAGTCCCTGAAGGCATACGAATCCCTGCTCGCCGCCGGCGTCTGCCGCGAACAGGCCCGCGGGGTGCTCTCCCAGAACATGATGGTCACGTTCTGGGGCACGGTCGACCTGAGCAACCTGATCCATTTCCTGGAGCTGCGCGACAGCGACCACGCCCAGTGGGAGATCCGCGAATACGCGAAGGCAATCAAGAAACTGATCAAGCCCGTGGTCCCGCACGTCGCCGCATACTTCGAGTCTAAGGGCGAAGTCTGGTGACGCACGTTTTCCGCAGGGCGGATGAATGACCGAGTATCTGGCGCATCTGTGCGGCGGGATCCTCCCCGCCATGCTCGTGTCGCTCGCCTTTGCGGCGGGATTCGCGGGGACCGGATACGGATTCCTGCGTGTCTGCGGCCTCGGACGCGGCATGGTGCGCGGCCTGACGCTCTTGCTGGTCTCTCTCGCCGCCGGATTCGCCGTCTGCGCGTTTTTCTGCGCCGCCGTCCTGATGAGCCTCGGCACGGGCGGATTCGCATGTTCGGTCTGCCTGTTTCCCGTCCTCGCCGGAATCGGATGCCTGATCCGCTTCCGCAAAGAGATATTTCCCTCGTTTTCTGTTCGGGACCGGATGCCGTTCGCGGTCCTGATCGTCCTTGTCCCCCTGCTCTTCCTCTCCATCGGCGCGTTCCAGTATCCCGCGAGCTGGGACGAATGCGTGTACCAGCTGGCCGTGCCGCAGCGCTGGCTCGCCGACGGACATGTTCTATTGTACCGCGACCTGCCGTACTCCGGCTTCCCGATGCTGCCGCAGTTCCTGTACGTGCCGATGATGAAGTTCGGCGGGCTGGCGGCGGTCAAATTCCTGCTGTACGGCGGAGCGGCATGCTTCTTTGCCTCGCTGACGGTTCTGGCGTGCGGCGGCATCCGGCGCAACCTCATCGGAGCATGTGTCTTCGCCGGGTCGTTCCTGATCGCGCCGCTGACGATTCATGTGCTGATCTCAGGCTATGCCGAACCGCTCATGGGCTCGCTCCTTGCCGCCGGACTGCTCCTTGCCGACGCCGCACTGAAAGCACCCGGCAGACGCGCCGGTTCCCCCGGATTCGCGGTCGCGTGCGGGATCCTGGCGGGCGCGACGGCCTCGATCAAGCTGACCGGAGGATTCGCGGGAGCCGCGCTGCTGCTGTACATTCTGCTAAGGAAACGCTCCGGTTTCATCCGGTTCACGTTCGTCTTTGCAATCACGGGCACACTCTTCGCCCTGCTGTTCTACCAGCGGCCGTGGATCGCGACAGGCAATCCGTGCTATCCGTATCTCGCCGGCATCTTCGGCACGCCAGAGGCGATGACGTCAACCTACCATCATCTGCTCGGGACGGATAAGTTCGCCGGGCGTTCCGTCGTGACAATCATCCTGCTTCTGCCGGGACTGACCTTTCCCGCGCTTTCCAGGATGTTTGACGGCGTGTACGGGCTTCAGACGCTCCTGTGGGTGTTCCTGGTCCTGGCTGCGCTCTGGCGTCGCCCGAAACGCATTTATGCGGCACTCCTGCCGCTGCTGTTCCTCGTCGCTTCATGGATAATGACCTCTCCTCAGGCGCGCTTTCTGATCCCCACGCTGGCGTTCCTCGCGCTAGTCATGCGCGACACGTTCCCGATCTTCCGCGGACGCGCCGGACGGATCGTCCTGTGGACCGCCGTCGCGTTCTCCGTGTTTTCCTTCCCTCCGGCCGTGATCTCCAGCTACGGCGCGAATCTCCGCGCGACTTCTTCGGGCGGGGACGGCAGACGTGACGTCCTATACGGCCGCACCGGGGACAGCATGCTTCCCGCCGTCGACATCCTGCGCGACCGCCTCGCAAAAGGCGGCAAATGCCTGCTGATCCTGGAGGAACGCACGTTGTATTTCCCGCGCGGATGCGAGATCGGCACACCGTTTTTCCAGGACAAATACTTCCCCGGCGGGAAGACACCGGACGCGGACGGCCTGCTGAAACTTCTGGACGACAACGAATTCACCTGCCTGTACATCCGTCCTCCCGACCGCAACCCCGATTATCTGCCGCAGGCCGCAGAACTCTGGACAAACGACATGGCGGCATCGCTGGATGCCCTGGTGAAACGCGGCAGTCTCAAACGCGAGCCGATGCCCGGCGGCGCGGAACTGTTCACGCGAATCCGCCGCTGAGTCGCCCTTTTTTCAGCATAAACTCACGTCGGACGCGAACTCTTTGCACACTTGCAGGAACGCCCCAGTCCGACGGGATGTTTCGCGCCGACGCCGGTACGTTTGCCCTTCAGGCGGGCGCGGATCTCATACACATAATAGACCAGCAGCATCACGCCGGTGATCGTCCAGGTGATGCTTGACGCGAAACACGCCCCGGTGTAGCCGAACCATTTCGCCAGGTAGACCGCCGTGAAGATGCGGCTAAGCGTCTCCATGGCGCCGCCGAGCAGCGGCACCAGCGAACACCCCATGCCCTGGAGCGTGTTGCGGAAGATCAGGATCATGCCGAGCGAGATGTATGCGGGCGCGACCGTGTAGATGTACTGGCGTCCGGCACGCAGGATCTCCGGCGACGCCTCCACATCCAGGAACATCTGCAACAGACGCGCACTGAACACCATCATCAGGATCGCCCCACCCGCCGAGATAAACGCCGTGATCAGCCACCCGCTGCGCACGCCGACCAGAATGCGCCGGTAGTTGTTCGCGCCGCTGTTCTGCGCCGTGTATGCCGCCAGCGTCGTGCCGATTGCGAAGAACGGGATGCAGATCAGGCCCTCGAGACGGCTTGCGGCAGTCGTCGCGGCCACCGTGCCGGGGCCAAACTGGTTGAACGCGCTTTGCAGGATCACGCAGCCAAGCCCGGTCACGGAAAACTGAAGCGACATCGGCACCGCCACGCGCAGGTGTTCCCAGTAGAACCGCCAGTCGAATCGCCAGTCGGATTTCCCCGCGGGCAGCAGCTCCGGGAATTTCTTCAGGATGATCCAGAGACAGATCACGCCGGAAATGAGCTGGGACACGATCGTCGCGTACGCCGCGCCCGCCACACCCATATTGCACTTGCAGACCAGAAAGAGGTCGAGACCGGCGTTCAGGAACGAGGAAAACACGATCACGTACAGTGGACGTTTGCTGTCGCCCAGCGAGCGCATCAGGAACGACATCAGCAGGTAGAACGTCATGCACGGCGTGCCCGCCACGATGATCCGCAGGTATTTCAGGGAATCCGCCCGGATCTCGGGCGGCGTGTTCATCGCCTCCAGGATCGGATCCAGATATGCCAGAAATACCAGCGTGACAGCCGCCACCAGCGATGAACACAGCACCACCGCCGCACAGAACGAACGCCGCACGCCGGACGCGTCCTTCGCGCCGAACCGCTGCCCCGTGATGATCGTAAGTCCCGCCGGAAGCCCCCAGAAGAACCCGAGCAGCATGAAGATGACCGATCCGGCGTTGCCGACCGCGGCGAGCTTGTCCGGTCCGCACCAGCGCCCCACGACCATCGAGTCGACCATGCTGTACAGCTGGTTGCAGGCGTTTCCGATCGCCAGCGGGATCGAAAAGAGCAGAATGATTTTCAGGGGATTTCCCCTCGTCAGATCTTTGGCCATACAAAGCCCCCTCGTCTTCCTTTCATAAAAGGGTAAATATTAATATACAGGCGGTTTCGACGTTTTTCAACCGTGAAATCAGACAAGTCCGCAAAAGTCCGGGAGCCGTCCCGATGCGCCGCCGCACCCATCAAAACACACTGTTATTCATTCGTACGCAGAAACTTCCGCATATTTGAAATTGTCGGAATCCGCGGTATATTATCGGTATGCGGAATTCCATTAAAAACCAGCCGCATGACAACAAAATCAAAAGGGCATCCCGATTGATCCGTTCGATGGAGATACCCGAAACCAAAAGGAGGGAATCATGCTCAAACTCGCCCGTTGCATCCCGCTGCTCGCGCTCGCCGTTCTGCCTCCGGCTCTGTCCGGACAGACCGCGTCCGGCGGCGCGGAGGACGCCCCGACCCAGACCCTGCGGTTCGTGCAGGACGACGCCCAGGATTACATGGTGTCGAAGATCTATCGCCTGAAATACATCCAGGCAAACGACATCACGCCGTTCGTGATGGGAATCGTAATGCGCTACAACATGAACTCCACCGTGAACTGCGTGGAGTACGGCGCGAACAATGCCCAGATGCTGACCGTGACCTGCCCGGTCGAGATGATGCCGTACGTGGACGACTTCATCGCAAAGGCCGACCGGAACGTCCTAATCGACGGCAAGGTCCCCGGCGACATCGTGAAGGGAACCGGCATCACGCGCGCCGTCTACCGCCCGAAATACCGTTCCGGCCAGGCGCTGCTGAATGTGCTGGTCGATTCGCAGATCGGCGAAGGCGTATACGGCAGCGTGTACGCCTGGGACCGCAATTCCAACCAGATCTACTGGAAGGACAACAGCTCGAACACGCAGTACGTGTACCAGTTCCTCGGCTATCTGGACCGTCCCGCGCCGCAGATCACGCTCACGTTCCAGCTCTACGAAGTCCGCGAAAGCACGTTCCGCGACCTCGGGATCGAGTATCTTGCGTGGAAGAACGGACCCGGCATGAACATCTTTCAGGTCGGATTCGACGTTATCAACGTGACGTCCGCCGGAACCGCCGCGCTCAACACCATCACCGGGCCAGTCGGCGGATTCCTCGCAGCGCCGCAGTTCGACGCGAGCTTCATCCGGCTCCTGGCGCAACGCGGCGACGCGAAGGTCACGGACACCGCCTCGCTGACCGTGGCGAACTCCGACACGGAGAGTTATTCGCTCCAGTTCAATCCGCAGCTCCAGAACATCGTGAAGAGCGACAACGACGCCATGAGCGTGGTCGGCGACCAGCTCAATCTGCCCGTCGGATTTTCGCAGGTCTTCCTGCAGGTGAACAGCCCGCTCGTCAACCTTCACTACGGCGAATCGCAGACCGGATATCCCGCGAGCGAGGCGTTCTCCGTGAACGACTACGAGCCCGGTGTGTATGCGGACATGGACGGCACGCTGTTCTTCGGCTACACCGTGCAGGCCGCGAACACGGTCGAACGCGCGGGCGACGGCACGGAGCTGATCGAGACGAGCGAGGTCTCCAGCGACGCGCTCATCCCGCTCAACGAGGAGGTCGTGCTCGGCCAGTGGGACAAGGAACAGGACGTGGAGCAGACAATCGGCATCCCATGGCTCTGCCGCATCCCGTACCTCAAATACCTCTTCAGCACCGTCACGACCAACCGCGAGACGACACGCGTGTACCTCACCGTAACGGCGCGGATGCTGGACACCGCGAGCCCGCAAACGCTCGATTTCGAGACCGGTGAACTGAAAAAAGTCGAAAAAGCGGAAGGAACCGTACAATGAAACGAATCAACCTCATTTCCATCGTTGCGGCGGGTATCGCATGCCTGCTGAATCTGAACCTGCGCGCCGCCGACCTGCCCGGCGTGCCGCGCGACTCCAATTTCAACAACACCGGCGGATACGACGCCACGCGCATCGTGGCGCGCCTGAACGTGAACGTGGACCCGGAGACGAAGGTCGTGCATTTCATCCGCGACAACAACGATCCGCGCGTGGTCACGAAGACCTATCTGCTCCGGCACGTCGACCCGTACGAGTTCCGCGACTATCTGCGCCAGATGGTCCAGACAAAGCGCGTCGGCAACTCCATGCTCCAGCAGCAGTATCCCTCGAACACCGCCGCGTCGCCGTTCCTCGCCACCGAAAGCTCCGCCGAACTCGGACCCGCCAACGCCCAGCCCGGCTACACGCCGCCCGTCCAGCTCGGCAGCAACACCGCCGTCGAGTGTCTCAAGTACGCGGACGGCACCGGACTGCTCATCGTGAGCGCGGAGGAATACCGGTTCAGCGACAACGAGAACGGCATCGGCATCGACACGCTCGTCGCCACGCTTGACGATCCGGCGCTGGGCGCGCTGAACTACGGCTATCAGATGTACATCTACATGCCGAAATTCGTGCCCGCGCGCAACCTGATGCCGCTCGTCGAAAACGTCGGCATGAACATCAACGACGCGTCGGAGGTGTGGCAGGGCATGGACCTGGTCGCGTACGACCCCGACCTGAACTGGCTCATCTTCGACGTCTGCAACTACTCCTGCGACAACATCGCCCACATGCTCGCGAAGTTCGACGTGCCCGTCCCCCAGGTCCGCCTCAAAATCAAGGTCTACGAGCTCGACACCGAGAACGACGACCGCATCGGCATCGACTTCCAGGGGTGGAAGAACAACGAGGGCGCGGATTTCTTCTCCGTCGGCGGACGCTACCGCAACAACTGGTCGTCGGTCTACAGCGGCGGCGTCGGGCCGGTCTCCGCCTACGGGTCCGAGCGCACCAGCTACTTCAACTTCAATCCGAAGTGGAACACGCGCTACATCGACTTCCTGGAGTCGCGCGGAAAGGCAAAGGTCCTGCACACCGGTGAACTCTGCATCCGCAACGCCGCCGAGGGCGCCACGTTCGCGCGGACCACGCAGCTGCTCTACTCCGACGACTCCGCCGCCGTCTCGAAGGCGCAGGCCGCGCCCGACATGGGCGTCGGGCCGTACGAGCTGCTCTCCCAGGTCATCAACAAGGTATTCGACAAGGGCGACCCGCTCCCGGTCGGCAAGGGCGAAGCGCAGGAGATCAAGGCGTTCACCGGATTCGGGTTCACCATGACCGTGAACAACGTCTCCGTCAACCTCGAGGAAACGCGCTTCGACGTCACGCTCTCGAACACCAGTCTGCTCGGATTCCAGTCCAACGGCGCGCCGCGCGTCTCGAACGGCGGCGTGGTAAAGCAGGTCGTCAGCCTGCCGCACGGCAAGGACACGTTCGTGATCGGCGGCCTCACGAAGCAGGAGGAGGTCGAGTCGCGCACGGGCGTGCCGTGGCTCATGGACATCCCCGTGCTCGGGTATCTTTTCAGCTCGGTCTCGAATTCGGTCAAGCACACGGAGCTGGTCGTGATGGCGCAGTGCGAATGGGACACGCCCGCCGACAAGCCCGACCTCAAGAATACCTCGAAAGCGGAAACACGCGGCGCACCCGTCGCGGCGAAGAAGCCTACCTCGGGGCCGGTCATGCCCGCGCCGGACATCCCGGCGGACGTCCCGCAACCTCAAATTTAAACAAAAGGAGTTGAACTATGAAACAGATCATCTATACCGTTCTGGTGCTTTTCTGTTCGTTTTCTCTCGCCGCGTGCGTGGTGGTCGAAAAGGACGATTTCGAGGACGCCGACCCGGACGACGCCACGTTCGTGGAGTCCGTGAAGCTCGGAAACAACATCCTCGCGTCGTTCCGCGACGAGGACTACACGAAGCTGAGGAAGAACATCCCCGGTCCGCTTCAGACGAAGATGACCGAAAAGGACTTCAAGACCTCATGCGCGAACTGGCGCGATTCGCTCGGACGCATCAAGGACTTCGATTACGTTCTTGAGCTGGACACGCCCGCGGTGCGGAACCTGATCTGGCGCGTAGAGTTCGAGCGCGACACCGCCGACGGGAAGGAGGTCGAACAGGACATGCTGTTCCGCCTCGTGACCGGGAAGGTCGACGACGAGACGTGCGTGCTGTCCTGCGGATTCCTGTGAACATACATCGGGCGCGTTTCCCGGAAAAGGAGACGCGCCCGGTGAGCTTGTTTTGAGCCTGGATTATTTCACGGGGGCAAGCGTGATGCGGCCCACATTCAGCCCTTCGGATTTCCAGCGGAGTTCGAGCGTGTGCCAGCCCTGCTTGAACTTGATGGTGTAGGACTTCGTGCTGACCCAGTTCTGCCAGCCGCCGGTGGCGTTCGCAATGAACGTCGTCTTGAGCTGCCCGTCGATCAGGACATCGACCGCGAGCTGTGCCAGGGCGTTCGTCTGGCCGCTCGCCACACGGGCGGAGATTTTGAACACGCAGTCCTGGGGCGCATGGACACTGTAGCGCGCCACGCTGCCGATCTGCGTGTAGCCGATGTTCTGGCCGCCGCCTTCGTCCTGCGCGGCTTCCGTGCGGAGTCCCTGCGAGAGGAACGCCGCATCCGCACCCGCATCGATCTTCGCGCCGGCCGCCGGGTCGAGCTCGATGATGCGGACCGGACGGCCGTTGCGGGTCGGAACCTTGAAGTCGAGCGTGTATTCGCGGGCTTCGAGGTCGTTTTCCGTGCGGACGGTCACGGTCTTCGCCGCGTCGTCGCGCGTGATTATCTTTTCGACTCCGTCAGGCACGGCGACCTCGATCTTCGCGCTTGCGAAATCAATGCCGGGGAGGGTGTACGAGGTCAAGCCGGGCCAGAACCCGATCGGCTGGCCGTTGACCGTGATGTTGTCCGGGACGGCTTCCGGCGCGTCGCTGTCAACCGAACGCGGCAGGCCCGGCGCATCGGAGAAGAACACGCGGTACGTGAGGGTGCCGAGTTCGGAGGTCGCCGTGATCCGGTAGAATTCCTTTCCGCCGGCGGAAAGTTTCGAAACAGTCGTTTTCACGCCGTTGACGACACTCGGTTCGGGCGTGATGGTCGGGAGCTCGCCGGACGCGCGGCAGAAAATCGTGTAGTCCAGCACCCGCGAATCGAATCCGCGAAGCCATTTGCCGTTTACGAGAATGCCCCTCAGATGCGGAGCAATCGGAGCAGTACTGATACGGCCGGTGTACTCTTCGACGGCAAACCAGTCTTCGCCGGGCCTGTAGGTGTTCGGGAGGCGACCGTGCGCGTCGCGGAACGTGCGTGACTTCATCACGAAATTCAGCACGTTTTTCACGCTGCGCTGCATCTCGCCGAGCGTGATGCCCGCCGTAATGTCGTCCGGACGGCCCGCCGCCACCCATGCTTCGTAGGATTCGAGCAGGGAGTTGTCTTTTCCGCGGGCGGGTCCTTCGCCTGGCATCAGCACGTCCATCTGGGAGCGGACGCGCCACGCGTTGTTTTTGACGTGTAGGATGTCGGAGGAGCCTTCACGCGCCCACCAGTCGGTCATGAGGGAGCCGGTCCAGCCCCACTGGCCGCGCAGGATGGTGGTGTTCAGGTCGTAGTTGTAGTAGTTCCAGAAGCTGTTGATCTTGTTGTAGCTGCCCATGATGTTGTAGGGCTTGCCGACCTTCACGCAGATCTCGAACGCCCGCAGATAGATCTCGCGGAGGGCGCGTTCGGAGCAGCGGGAATCGTTGTAGTTGCGGTTGGTCTCCTGGTTGTTCAGCGCGAAGTGCTTCGGCACGGTGGACGCGCCGGCGGACTGGATGCCGCGCGTCATGGACGCAGCCATGAGTCCGGTGAGGAGCGGATCTTCGGAGAAATACTCGAAATTGCGTCCACAGAGCGGGTTGCGGTGGATGTTCATGCCGGGACCGAGGATGCAGTCGACGCCGTTCTTATCCATCTCCATGCCGATCTGGTAATACATCTGCTCGACGAGCTTGTTGTTCCACGTGCAGGCGAGCAGGGAGCCGATGGGCAGGAGCGAGGCGTTCGCGGAGAGGCGCAGGCCGGAGGGGCCGTCGCAGGTCGGGATGGGCGGGACGCCCTTGTCACGGAGACTCTGGAGCGTGCCGCCGAAGACCGAGGCATTTCCGGCGGGGCCGAGCGGGCTGTTCATGCCGCCGTCGCCGCGGAGCAGCGTTTCCATTTCGGCGGGCGTGAGCTGGGCGACGAACTCATCAAGTGTATTTTTACCCTGCTTCACGTCGATGAGCTTGATGCCCTTGTCGCCGGTCTCCGGCACGGCCTTCGGGAGGCGTTCCTTCACGCGGGCGGCGAGGTCGACTTTCGAGACGGGGACGCGTTCCGATCCGAGGACGAGTTTGCCGCCCTGTTCGACCGGCTTCATACGGTCGAACGCGACGTCTTCCGAGGCGATCGCGAGGGCGGGCTCGAGCTGTTCGATCACGGCGAGTTCGCCGAGCTCAATACTGCCGCATTCCTTCGCGTCGCGGCTGCTGTTCCCGACGTAGAACGTGTACTTGCCGGGTTCGAGGACCCACGCGGCCTGATGCCCGGTCGCGCCGCTGTCGTCGAACGAGGCGAAAACCTTTGCAGGGATCTTGAACGTGAGTTTCACGGATCCGCCGTCCAAAATTGGAGAAAAAGGCGCGGGGCCGAGCGGGCTTGTCTTTCCGTAGGCGACGAGGACTTTCGCGGGCTTGCCGAGCTTGCCCTGCGGCGCGCCGCAGTAGACCTGCACGACTTCACGGCCCATATATTTCGTCCCGGTGTTCCTCACGGTGGCCTCGACGGTCACGCCGTCCTTCACGAGGTCGGCGGATTTCACACTCACGCCGGAGATGTCGAACGTGGTGTAACTGAGGCCGAATCCGAAGGGATACATGACTTTTTCGGGGGCGAACGTCTCGAAGTAGCGGTACCCGACGTAGATGTCCTCTGTGTAGTTGTTGAAGTCGCGGCCGCCGAAGCTCGACGACGATGGATAATCCTGATAGGTGTTCGCGATGGCGGATGCGAGCTTGCCGGAGGGCGTTTCCTCGCCGGTCAGCACGGACACGATGGCGTCGCCTGTCTCCATGCCGCCCTGCCAGACGTACATGAGGGCGTCGATCTTGTAGTCCTTGACCCACGCCATGTCGATCACGTTTCCGACGTTGAGCAGGACGACCGTCTTTTTGAACGCGGCGGAGACTTCCTTCAGCAGGGATTTCTCGTCGTCGGTGAGGTAGTAGCTTCCGGGTTCGAGCTTGCATTCGCGGTCCTCGCCTGCAGCGCGCCCGATCACGATCACGGCGGTGTCGGCGCGTTTCGCCGCCGCCTGGACCTGTTCGGCGGTGATGGGCATTTCCGGCGCGTAGAACGGCCAGTTGCCCCAGCCGCCCGTGGCGAGCGGATGCGCCTGCGCCCACTTCGTGTAGGCGTCGAGGAGCTCCTTGTCGGGCACGATGGCGGACTGACGGGCGAGGGCGTCGGCGAGCGTGGTACGGTACGGGGGCTTCACGTCGCCGCCGGACCCGTAGCCGACCAGGAAGGTCTGGACCTGCGTGACGCCGAAGAACGCGACGGGCTGAGGTCCGTTCTGGCCGAGCGGGAGCGCGTCGTTGTCGTTTTTGAGCAGTACGATGCCTTCGGATGCGGCGCGGCGGGCGTATTCCTGCACGGCCGGGTTCGTCGTGGCGAACGCCTGAACCGAAATCAGGGCGGCGGCGACGGCACAGGAGACCTCGGCGGCCGCCTTCAGTTTGAGGAACGGGAGATGAAATTTCATGTGGTTTCCTTCCGTGGAAAGGGTGTTTCTGCGGAGAAAGAAAAACCGGCTGCCCCGGGAAGGAACAGCCGGACGTTCGGTTCTGGCTTACTTGAAGCTGGCGGCGGTCAGTTCGACCGTGCCCGTCTTGCCGGTGAGGTCGACGAGCTTGCCGTTGTAACGCGCTGCGAGCGGGATGCCGGTGAGGCCGGAGAGCACGGTCTTGCCGAGCGCGCCGTTGTCCCACTGGATCGCGACGGTGACGTTGCCGCGTGCCTTCAGGCCGGAGACGTTGCCTTTCGGGAGTGCCTTCGGGAGGCAGGGCAGGATGTCGATGATGACTTTGCCGTCGGCGGTCGTTTCCTGCGACTGGAGCAGGATCTCGATCATGCCGGCCGCGCCGCCGAAGTTGCCGTCGATCTGGAACGGCGGATGCGCGTCGAAGAGGTTGTTGTAGGTCTTGTTCGGGTGGATCAGGTTGCCGACGAGCCGCCAGGCGCGGTCGCCGTCGAGCAGGCGCGCCCACAGGTTGATCTTCCAGCCCATGCTCCAGCCGGTGGCGTCGTCGCCGCGGGCGTTCAGGGAGACTTTCGCAGCGTTGAAGAGGTCGGTGTCACTGGCGCGGATCACGTTGCCGGGGAAGATGGTGAAGAGGTGGGAGACATGGCGGTGCTTGTTGTTCGGGTTGTCGTCGCGTTCCTCGTCCTGCCATTCGCGGAGCTGGCCCCAGGAGCCGATCTTGAACGGCGGGAACTTCTTCAGCGCGGCTTCCATCTTCGCACGGAACTCGGGATCGTCGTTGAGGAGCTTGGAGCTCTCGATGGTGGCCTTGAAAAGCGCGGTCAGGATGCCGGTGTCCATGGTGGGCGAGGCGCAGAGGCCGCCCTGCTCGGGCGAATAGGACGGGATGGTGACGAGGACGCCGCCATGCTTGGGATCGGGCTGGAGGAAGTCGAGGTAGAACGCCACGGATTCCTTCATGACCGGGTAGTGCTTGCGGAGGTCGTCGAGGTTGCGCGTGAACTGGTAGTGGTCCCAGAAGTGGAGGCACAGCCAGGCGCCGCCCATGGGCCACATGCCGGTGGGGGAGAAGTCGATCGGGCCGCACTGGCGCCAGAGGTCGGTGTTGTGGTGTGCGACCCAGCCGTGGTCGACGTCGTAGAGTTTCTTGGCAGCCTTCTTGCCGTTCGGGACCATCTCGTGGATCATGTCGAAGAGCGGCTCATGGCACTCGGAGAGGTTCGCGGTCTCGGCGGGCCAGTAGTTCATTTCCGCGTTGATGTTGATCGTGTACTTGCTCTGCCACGGCACGTTCACCTCTTCGCTCCAGATGCCCTGGAGGTTGGCGGGCTGGCTGCCGGGACGGGAGCTGGCGATCAGGAGGTAGCGGCCGAACTGGAAGTAGAGGGACGCGAGGTCGGGATCGAGCTGGTTGCCGGGCTGGCGGCGGGCGTTGAGGCGTTCGTCGGTCGGAAGCTTGGACGGGGTGCCGCCAAGGTCGAAGGTCACGCGGTCGAAGAGCTTGCGGTAGTCGGCGATGTGCGCCTTCTTCAGGGCGTCGTAGTCGACGGAGCTGAACTTCTTGAAGACGTCGTCAATGCGCTTCGCGGGATCGCCGGAGACGTCGTTGTACGCCTTGAACGAGGATTCGGCGTCGAGCAGGATGACAACGGAGTCGGCCTTTTCCACGCTGATGCCGCGTTCGCCGGAGACGAGCTTGCCGCCCTTGTTGAACACGCGGCCGGTGATCTGGATGTTCGTCGCGCCCTTGATGCCGTTGTAGTCAATCGTGCGGCCGGTGAGGGTCATGGTGTTGCCCTCGACCTTGACGGCCTGGAGGTCCTGCGCGGTGCCGATGAAGGCTCCGACGGTGATGCTGGCGGGCTTGTCGGCGGTCAGGCGCATGGCGACCACGCGGTCCGGATAGCTGGCGAAGTATTCGCGGGTGTAGGTCACGCCGTTGCGCGTGAATCTGGTCTGCGCGACGGCTTCGCGGATGTTCAGGCTGTGGATGTAGCCGGAGATATCGCCGTCGCCGGTGTCCTGTTCAAGTCCGAGCGCGCCCGCCACGGAGAACGCCATTTCGGCGCTCGGACGGGAGATGAAGCTGCTGTTCGCGATGTTTCCGGCCTCGTTCGCCTTGCCGTCGAAGATGAGCTGGCGCATACGGGCGAGCTTCTCGGGGGAGGCGTCCGGGTTCAGGTGATCGTACGGACCGCCCGCCCAGATCGTGTCCTCGTTGAGGATGAGGTATTCGCGTTCGGGACGGCCGGCGATCATCGCGCCCATGTGGCCGTTGCCGATCGGGATCATGTCGGTCCAGGTGCCGGGCATGCGGCGGAACCAGACCGTGAGCGGGTCTTCGGGCGCCGGGGCGGGATTCGGATCGGCGTCACCGCGGAGGATGTTCACGTTGCGGACGGGGAACAGGGGCACGCCGCCGGTGATGGGCTTCGCGGCCTTGATGTCCCAAGAATAGCTTGCCTTGGCGTCGGTGAATCCCGTGGCTTCGTCAGAATTTGAATAGAGCTTGTTGATCTCGTCGGCGCTGAGCGCGCGGTCCCACAAAGCCACGTAGTCGATGCGGCCGTTGAACCGGCTGTTGCCATTGGCGTCGGAACCGATGGTCATGGCGCGCCAGGTGGGCTCGCCGATCACGTTGTTCGCGCGGGACTGTCCGACGCGCTGCCCGTTGGCGTACACCTCGAAACGGTGTTCCTTCTGGCTCGCCACGATGACGAGTTTCACGGGTTTGCCTTTCGGGAAGCTGTCCGAACTGACCTGCGCGGCTCCCTGGACGCCGTTCACACGGAGACCGGTCTGGGCCGCGGGCTGCTGTCCCCAGCCGCCGCCGGGACCGCCGGGGCCGCCGCCGAATCCGCCGCCGAATCCGCCGGGACCGCCGCCGGGTCTTCCGCCTCTGCCGCCACCGCCGCCGGTGAAGCTGACGGAGAAGCCGCAGCTGCCGCCCTGCTGGTTCAGCAGAGTGCCGTTCCAGTTGTCGCTTTCGGCGGTAATGGCGATGGTCATTTCGTGCGGAGTCGAGAGCAGACGTCCGACGGGTGTGGAAAGAGGCTGGGTGGGTTCTGCCGCGACGGACGAGAGCGCGGCGAAGGCCATCAGAGCCGAACAGAGCAGGAATCGTTTCATGATGATTCTCCTTGAAACATGAGGTTGAATTTGGGTTTCAAGGGGAATATAGCATAAAATCAAGCCGTTTTCAAGACGCTTTCCGCCCTTTTAAAAGAATTTAAGACATTTTTTCGGGAAATGAACGTTTGTAACGTTAAAAACCGCTCCTGAACGTGATTTCGCGCAGTAAACGCCCGTTACTGCATCATCTCGCTGCCGCTCTCGCGCGTCATCTCATTGATGCGCTTCGCGAACTCGGGCGTGGTGGCAAAACACGGGAAGTAATTCCCCTGCCACCAGATGGTCCGGCACGTGGGATAGACGTTCCCGAACCAGGTCGTCCCCTGGAGCAGCATCACTCCGTAAACGTAAATGCGGCCGAACCGCTGCGGATGCGCATCGAATCCGCCGTCCCACGATGCCGCCCATCCGAGTGTGCCGTTGGTCAGCTCCGTGATGGACGTGAGCGAGATGCGGCCGGGCGAACCCGGCAGGACGATCGGAGCATCCGCGGGCACCAGAATGCCGCCGCCGGAACTGCTCGCGGGCGGCAGGTCGTTTCCGGCGACCGCGGGCCCGGAGAAGAACCAGCCGGGTTTCGAGTCGAGCATCAGACGGTCGCGCATCTTCCACATCACGGCGTCGCGCGATTCCGGCGTGAGGTCGGCGAAACTCACGGTCTTGGTTGTGGTGCTGCCGTCCGGCAGGCGTCCGGTCACGATGACGCGTGACCCGGACATGCTGTCGATGGTGGCGTTTTCGAGCGTAACGCCGTCAAGCAGCCGGATCACGAAGTCGGACGGCGGCGCGGCGGTCAGGACGGTGCATGCGAGCGCCAGCACGACGGACAAAAAGATACGTTTCATAATTCCCCTCCTTTTTTGAAACTGACTGAAGCCGAAGCGAACTTACTGCGCGGCGTCGGTATACGTCGCCAGGTCGCCGGGCGAACTGCTCCACAGAAGCGCCATGTTCGCGCCGCGCACCCAGCCTTCGTCGTTGTTCTCCAGCCGCACGCGCACCCAATCCATGCGGTTCTCCTCGATGGAGACTTCCGCGCCGGGTTTCAGGTACTGTTCCACACGCCCGGATTCGGCGGACGGCAGACTGTACAGCGGCGTGTTGCGGACGATCACGACGGCCTCGCGCGCCGGATCGTCGGCGGACACCTTCGCGATGAGCGCGGCGGTGCAGATCACGACGACCGCGATCCCGGCGTAGAACGGCCATTGCCAGAGGTTCGAACGGCGCATGAAGAACATGCCGAGCGCAATGAGCACGAGCGTGAGGCCGCACGCGCAGGCCACGAGCCATTCGTCCACGCGCAGGAAATCGCGTGCCGCGAGCATGAAGTCCGCAGGCGATTCCACGCGGTATTTCGGAGGCAGAAGCAGTTTGCGGCGCGTCAGCTCCAGATTGCCGGAGATGTCCGAGTCGCGCGGCTGAAGGTAACGGGCGCGTTCGTAGCAGACCAGGGCGCGCGGATAATCGCCGAGCTGGTAGAAGCAGTTGCCCATGTTGTAGAGCAGCGCGGGCGAGACGTTGCGCGGGTCGATCTTCGACGCATAGTAATCCAGCGCCTGCCGGAACTGCCCGGCGTCGTAGGCGGTCTTCGCCTCGTCCGAGGTCTTCGGAAGCGCGGTTTCCGTTGCGGCGGCATCAGCCGGGGCTGAATCTTCTTCTGCAGCGTTCGTGGGCAAAGTGAAGCAGAGCGCCCCAAAGATGAACGCGATCACTCCGAACTTGCGGACGGCGGACGCGAGCTGTTTGCGGAATTTTTCGTTGAGCTGACTGCGGAGCGACGGCATCCAGGCGATGTTCGCGAGGTCTTCGAGCTGGCGGCCGAGCTCCGGTTCGGATTCCTTCACGCGGGACGCGGTCTCGCTCAAAGACGTCCCCGGCGGCAGATCGAGCATATCGTTGAAGAACGCTGCGAGGTCCGCGCCGACTTTGTCCGGCAGGTCCTGAGGCGGCGTCTTTTCGATGGCGGAGGCGAGCTTGCCTCTGCGGGCGCGGGCGTCAATGCGTCTGCGGGCGGACGGGTCGGATTCGAGGGAACGTCTCCGCGCGGCGGCAAATGCGCTTCCGCCTGCGAAGACCGAACCGACGAGGATCAGCCCGAGCGAGATCCACAGCGCATTCATGGCGAGCGGCATCGACACGCGTCCGCCGTCGTTCTCGTCGTGCAGATACAGGATGCTTTCCGGCGCGGGCGTCGAAGCGGCGCCCGAGGTCAGATCGGGGTCGGCGTTCACGACCGCCGCGCCCGCCGGGATCGCAGCCATGCCGCCGGACGCGGCCTTGTCCACCTTGATCGTCTCCTTGAACTTGAACGGGACATACTGTCCGGTCGAGGGATCGAACGTGGAGCAGTTGAAGGAAATGGTCTGTTCGCCCTCCTCAAGCGGGATGAGAATGCAGCTCACGGAGACGCCGGACGCGGTTTCCTTGGTCTCGGGCGGATACGCGCGGAAATGCTCCGGTTCGATCTTCGGCATGTTCAGCATCTCGGTCTGATCCTCGCCCGTGAAACTGATCTTCAGGCTCAGAGGCTCCCCGATGCGGTACGGCCCGGGCGAAAGCGAGGCTTCCGGCGCCCATTTGCCGATGAGGCCGACGAACGGAGCGTCCGCGGGCGCGGCAGGCAGCGGCTTGATCGTGATCTCGGGCGAAGCGCCGCGGATGGTCTGCCGGGTCGAGGTGAACGCGGAGAAGAAATCGCGTTCGTCGAGCAGGATGGCGGCGGTGTCGGCGACAAGCTGAAGCTGGCCGGGCGCGAGTGCACGGAATTTCGTGTCGAAATCGTACACGGTGTACGGGATGTTGCCGAGGCGCTGATTGTGGCTGGTGATGGACTCGAAGTTCGGCGCATCCGGGTTGACCTTGCGGAAATCGTGGAACCGGATCGACATCTTGCCGTTGACCGATTTGATCTCCGGGTAGTTCGCGAGGCGGAGCTCGTAGGGCGTGCGCACGAAAATGGAGAGCTGGAGCGGGATCTCCTCGCCGACCCAGAACGTCGGGGGCTTGTCCTCCGCGACGCCGGGGAACGTCATGCGGGAATAGACCGGCTCGTTGGAGTTCACCTGCGACGGGTCGATCTTCGGCATGGCGGAGATGCGGATCCGGACCGGACCGGCCGATTCCGGCTGGCGCGTGTTGCCGTTCACGATGACCTCGAACGACGGGATCGTGAAATCGCCTTCCTCGCGGGCGGTGAACGGGATGCGGAGCGTGTATTTCGAGGAGGTCACGCCGTTGATGACGGACATGCTGGAGCCGCTGGAAATGCCGCTGCTCCATTCGATCCCGGAGACGCGGCCCGGCATCCGGTTGAGCTGGAGACGGCTCACGTTCTCGGCAGAGATCTCGATATAACCGCGCATGCCCACCGTGAGGTTGCGCGGCTGAACGGAGACGTTCAGATCGGCGGCCGAGGCGGCAAACGCGAAAAGAAAGAGCAGAAAGGCAATGAGCCGGGGGAGTATCGTTCTGTTCAGCATGGTGTTACCAGTCCTTTTCCACACGGTTGTTCAGGCGGGCCGGACGCTGCAGACGGTTGGCGTCCTTGTAGTCAAGTTCGTCTTTCGACATCATATCGAGAATGGCTTCCGCCTGCTGTTTTTCCATGTCGCCCGTGTTGTCCTGCGGGGCGTTCTGCGTGTCGGACTGGTTCGCCTGGGCATCGGGATGCTCCTGCTGGTCCTGTTCGCCCTGCTGCTCCTGCTGATCCTGCTCACCCTGGTCGCCGCCCTTCTCGTCCTGTTTCTCCTGTTCGCCCTGCTGGTCCTGCTGACTCTGGTTCAGCGTGTCGAGCGCATTCTTCAGGTGCTCTTCGGCCTTTTCGCCGTTGCCCTGCTCCTGTTCCTCGCGGGCCTTCCGAAGCTCTTCGCGCGCCTCCTGGGCAGCCTGTTTCTGGCGGTCCTGATTCATCTCGGATGCCTTCTGTTCAAGCTCGGAAACGGTATCCTCGGCCTGTTTCGTCTTATCCTGAGCGGACTGCTGATCCTGCTGCTGATTCTGTTCGCCGGACTGCTGCTGATTCTGAGCGAACTGCTGATTTTGCTGATCCTGTTCGCCGGACTGCTGCTGATCCTGCTGTTGGCCTTCGGACTGCTGATCCTGAGAGGATTGCTGATCCTGTTGTTGCTGATCCTGTTCACCGGACTGCTGCTGATCCTGCTGATCCTGCTGATCCTGCTGGTCCTGCTGCTGATTCTCCTGTTGCTGCTGGTCGTGCGCATCCTGCGTCTGCTGACGCGCCTGTTCCATAAGTTTCTTCAGCTCTTCGATCTGCTTCTTCATCTCCTCGGCCTGCCTGCGGTCGGCGAGGAGGATCTGCTGGTTGCGGATGACGGACGCGTCGCCTGCGGCGGAACGCATGCTTTCGCGGTAAAGCTCCTCGGTCTGATTCAGCTTGGTCAGAGCCTCGCCGACGGCTTTTTCGGCGGAATTGAGGTCCTGCATGTGGAGTTTTTCGACCGCACTCTGCATGCTGGAACGCGCATCGAGGTGCGAGATCACACCGATATTCTGGTACGAGGAAGCGCGCACGAGCGGCTCCTTTTCCGAGGCGGCGATAGCGCGTTCATAGAACGAACGTGCCTTCTCGTTGTCCTGTTCGACCTGCTGCTGTTCCAGCCCGCTGTTGTAAAGCTCGGACGCCGATCTGACGGGTTCCGGCGCGGCCTGTTCGGCCTCGGACGCCGTTGTCGCGGGCGCGGCGGTCTGTGCCTGCTGGATTTGAGCGGGCGCAGACGCGGCCTGTGCGCGGGATTCGTCCGGCGCGGCAACAAGCAGAAACACGGCGAGGGCGAGCACGGTCTGAACCGAGCGCGGACGCGTTTCGGAGACGCAGAAGAACAGCGCGAGCAGGATGATCGCGGCGGTGAGCGGATAGGCCGGTCGTTCGATGGGACGGAACGTGGAAACGGCGTTTTCGCTCTCCTTGCGGTCGAGCTGACGGATGCGCGTTTCGAGTTCGTCGATGCCGCTGTATGCGGCGGTGGACCGGACGTAGATGCCGCCCGTTCGACGGGCGAGTTCGGTCAGCTGAGGCTCGTTGAGCGGACTTTTGACCGGATTGCCCTCGCGGTCCGTAAGGATGCGGAGTTTTCCGTCTTCGTCCGGGACGCGGATGACCGCCGGATTCGACGGATCGCCGACGCCGACCGCGAAAATCGGGATCTGCACCTTGGAAAGATCGTTGACGACCGATGCGCCGCGTCCGGTGAGTTCGTCGCCGTCGGTCACGAGGACGACCGCCTTGTGCATGCCCTGCGCGCCTTCGAATGCCCGGACTGCCTCTTCCAGCGCAAGCTGGACATTCGTGCCGCCGACCGGGATCGTGTCGGTGTCGAGGTCGTCGACAAGCTGAATGAAACTCGCCCGGTCGACCGTCAGCGGGCAGACCAGGAAGGATTCGCCGGCGAATGCAATAAGCCCGAACCGGTCGCCCGGATTCTTCTTCACGATCTCGCGTACGAGCCATTTCGCGTGGTCCATGCGGCTCGGTTTCACGTCGTCGGAGAGCATGCTTTTCGAAACGTCGAACACCACGAGCAGGTCGCGCCCGGTGGAGGTGTTGTGCATGACCTGTTTGCCCCAGGACGGACGGGCGGCAGCGACGGCCAGAAGCAGCACGACGAGCGTGAGCAGGATGATGCGGAAGACGCGTTTGCCGGACGACGCGTTGGAGAAACGGGCGACACGTTCGTCCGTGCCGAACATTTTGCGCAGGAGGCTGTTCCGGCGGACGCCGCCCGCGATGGCCAGAACGAGGATCAACGGGATGATCCACAGTAAATTCCATAATATGCTGCCGCTGAGAAATGACATAATGCAGTGCTTCCTTCGGGCGGATTCCGCCGCGATTCATTGATGTTTCAGAGTTTTGACGTCCGGCAAATCATCCTGACTATCCAATAAAACGGTCGCGGACGCTTCCGGCGTCAAAACCTTTAGACACGCACTTTCGCGGTTTGTTCCATAAGGTCTTATTTCCGCGCCGCAAATTTCCGGCACAAAGCCTTGAACTGGTCGCCGCGGTCCTTGTAATCGCGGAACATATCCATGCTGGCGGTGGCAGGCGAGAGCAGCACGATGTCGCCGGACGACGCGGCGGAGACGGCCTTTTCGACGGCTTCCGGGAATGTCCCGCTCATGGAGAACGGCACGGTTTGTTTTTCGAGGTATGCGGCGATCTTCTGTCCACACGAACCGAAGACGACGGCGTGTTTCAGGTATTTCAGGCTCGGCACAAGTTCCTCGAAATCCATCGCCTTATCCAGGCCGCCGAGCAGGATGACCACGTTGTGATCCCCTCCGACCGCGGCGAGCGCGGCGTTCACGGCGTGCGGATTGGTCGCCTTCGAGTCGTTGATGTACTGCACGCCGTTCGCGGTCAGAAAATGTTCCAGTCTGTGCGGCCCGGACTCGAATTTCGCTAGGGCGCCGGTCACGGCGGGATCGAACACCGCATCTTCGCCCTGAACCGAAGCAAGAAGCGCGAGGGCGGCAAGCGCGTTTTCCAGATTATGGACACCCTTCAACGCAAGATTCTCAATGGAAATGATAGCGCGTCCGCGGAAACACAGCGAACCACTTTGCGCCGTAAAATCAGCGGGCATATTCGCCGAGAAGGTATAGAGTTGTTGTTCGGGAGCGGCGGTTTTAAAGCGTTCGAGGATGAGCGAGTTCACCACGCAGACGGCGGCGGGATCGCCGAGCAGCTTGAATTTCGCGGCGGCGTACGCCTCCATGCTGCCGTGACGGTCGATGTGATCGGACGCCAGGTTCAGGACCGCGGCGGCAAGCGGATGCGGCACGGGCATGATCTCGAGCTGGAACGAACTGATCTCGACGACCGGGAGATCAAGCTTGCCGTCGAGGCAGTCGATCGCGGCGTCGCTCATGGCGTAACCGTTGTTGCCGCAGGCGCACGCCCGGACTCCGGCGGCGCGGAAGAGTTCGGCGGTCAGCTCGGTCGTGGTCGTCTTGCCGTTGGTCCCGGTGATGCCGACGAACGGTTTTCCGCAGGAATTGAGCGCGAACTCAAGTTCGCTCACGAGACGGCCGGAGACTTCGGCGAGTTTCGCCCGCACAGGATTTCCGGCACGGAATCCGGGGCTGAGCACAGTACATTCGAAATGAGGCAGTTCGTCCTGCGCGCGGAATCCGAAGTAAACGGCCTCGGGCTGTTTCGGGAGGGATGCGGCGAACGCCCGCAGGGAATCGTTGTCCTTTTCGTCGAGCAGAGCAAAGGGAATGCCGAGGCGGGCGGCGAGGCGGGCGGCGGCGCGTCCGCTGACTCCGCATCCGGCGATGAGTGTCATGCCGCTGAATTCACTGGTCATAAGTTATTTTCCTTCATAAGGACCGGATCGCGTTTGAACCATGTGTGCAGATCCAGTTCCTGATTCTTGTAGATGGTTTCGAGGTCTTCCTGCCCGAGACGCCGGTACGCCATGAGCTGGTCGAGACGTTCCTGCACGGCGTCGACCGCGCCGCGGCTTCCGAGGCGCTCGTAAACATCCGCGAGCATGAGGAGCGGCAGAACGGACCGCGGGCGCAGAGTCATGGCGCGTTTGAGGAACGGCACGGCGTCCGCGGGATGCCCGCCGATCACGCAGGCCCGGGCGAAATAGTCGTTGACGTAACCGAAATCGGGCGTGCTGCTCGCGGCGAACATGGCGTAGTAGCGCGAGGCGTGCGCAGTATCGTGAAGCGAGGCATGGTTGAGCGCGCGGGCTTTGAGCGGCAGACTTGAGCCGGGCATGGATGCCGCCATGAGGTAGAGCCGGGATGCGTCGCCGTGCCGCCCCTCCAGCGCAACGTTGTCCGCGTGCCAGGCAATGGATTCCGCCGCAAAATTGCTGAACGCGGAAAAGAGCCCGACGCAGAGCAGGACGACGCCGAACGCGAAGAGGGATGGCCGGATCAGGCGTCCCGAGCGGTGTTCGGCGGAACCGTTCCGTTCCAGCCTTTTGAGGAAATGCCAGCGGAATCGCCTCAGGAACGCGGGCGGGCGCCAGAAGGGGGCGGGAGCGCCTTCCCGTTCGTGGATAAGAAGGCCGAGGAAGATCATGGCGAGGAGATTGGTCGGCCAGCGGAAAAGCACGAGGTCGAACTGCGCGTGGACGAGCAGCCCCGTGAGGCACAGCAGCGAGAGCCTCGTTTCGTCGTCCAGTCCGCAGTTGCGGAATTCCCATGCCGTCATCCCGGCCGGGAGTTTTACGTCCGTGCGACCCCAGGTTTCGCCGGCGATGCGTTTCGCGGCGAAGAACATGGGCTCCAGCACAAGATAAAGCCAGCAGAGCACGCCGAGGATGCCGAACGACGCCGCGACGTACAGCAGATGGTTGTGCGGGTGGTCGATGCGCACTGCGGAGTGCCGCATGGAGAAGAACTCCGGACGACGGAAGTTCAGGTATTCCTGCTCGAACGACGGAGCGCCGAACCCGATTTCCGGCTGTTCCGCGATCATGCTCATGGTCGTGTTCGCCAGGAAGACGCGTTCGTCGCGCGAAAGGTCCTCCAGGATGCGGTCATGCGAGGTGAAAAAAGCGAACCAGACCGACCCGACGATCGCCAGCGTCAGCACGGCAAACAGGGTCAGGCGGCGTCCGCGGTGTCCCAGCTTCAGAAATATCCATAGCGCCCCGGCGGCAGCGATGCCCAGGATCGTGCCGCGCGAATCCGTCAGCGCGATCTGCCAGACAGTCACGCCGGCGACGAGGAGGAGGGACCCGTTGCGCCAGAGAGCATTCGCGCTCCAATTATCCTCGGAGGGACACCATTTCCACGCCGTCAGGATCGCGAACGGGGCGGTGACAGCGAGGAACGCGGCGTTCCAGTTGATGTTCCCCGGCAGTCCGAAAAGGAACCAGTGCAGGCCGTAATACTCGACGAATCCGAGCGCGACGTCGATCAGCCAGAAGAGCGTCAGATACCACGGCAGAAGACGTTTGAATTCACGGGCGAATACGCACACGGCGAACGGCACGGCGACCGAGAGGAAGAGTTCGCCCGTTTCCGCAGCATTGTATTGCCCCGAATGACGAAGACCGTGCCACACCCCGATGCCGAGCAGGATCCCGCACGCGATGAGCAGGCCGCGCGGCAGATGGTCGTAAACGGACAGGACGCGTTGCGGAAAGAGCAGTGCAGCGCCTGCGGCCGCGAGCACGATCGTCCCCGTTTCAAAGAACCGGAACGACCACGACGGCACGCAGAGGAGCATCCCCGGGCAGACCAGCATGGCTGCCAGGAAAATGAACACGGCGGCGGTCACGGTGCTGCGTGTGGTTGACTCCTCGTCCGGCATGACTTATACTCTCCAAAAAACGCTGAAAAATGGCAATCTAATACTGTACACGCGGAATCCGAATTTTCAAGGTTCCGGGGGGCGCGTCATGCCATTTTTCCGCCGGGTGCCACTGTGTATCCGTATCTTTCCCGAAAAATGCACGAAAGCGGGCATAAAAAACGCTTTTTCCACTTGCGAAACGCGCGTTGATGCGTTACATTATGTAAAGGCGGGGCACTAAAAGCCCGCCAGGAAGGGTACCGATGAAAGACGACAAAGACAATCAGAACATGGAATTCAAGGAAGCGAAGGATCAGGCGTCCTTTGCTCCGCTCAGCATTACGGTTTCAGGAGAAAACGGAAATGACCCGTCCCAGGACGATTCCTCCGTGGATCGCATTATAGATGCGCCCGCCCTCATCCTGGGCGGCATCGTCGTATTCCCTCACGCGCTCACGCCGCTCGTCCTGAACGACCCGGGCATGATCGCGATGATGGACGCCGCATCGACCGGCGACCGCATGATCGCGCTGTTCCCGGAGGTGCCGGACGACGAATCCATGCGCGGCCTGATCAAAGGCAAGGCGTTCGACCCGAATACCAGCTCGTTCCTGCTCAACAAACGCCGGATCGCCTCCGTCGGTGCGCTCGCCCGGATCGTGAAGACGCTGAAATTCCCGGACGGCACGGTCCGCGTGCTCGTGCGCGGCATCGCGCGCTGCCGATTCATGACGGTCGTGCCGGGCAAGCCGTACATGGTCATGAAGGTGCACCGGCTTTCCGACGCCCCGGACGCATCACTGGAGACGGCGGCGATGGTCCGAAACGCGACAAAGCAGTTCCAGGAAGTCATCTCGTTCGCACCGAATTTCCCGGAGGAACTGAAGATCGCCGTGCTCAACATGACGGACAATTCGCGCATCGCGGACGTGATCGCCGATACGCTCAACATCTCCTTCGCGGAGAAGGTCGTCCTGCTCACCTCGCTGAAGCTTCAGGACCGCCTGCATTTCCTGACGATCCTGCTCAACCGCGAACTTGAAGTCCTGCGCCTCGGATCCGAAATCCAGCGCCAGGTCCACGACGCCATGTCGAAGCAGCAGCGCGAGTTCTTCCTGCGCGAACAGCTCAAGCAGATCCGCGAGGAGCTGGGCGAGGACAACCGCAACCCGGACGTGGTCGCGATCTCGGAACGCATCGAAAAGGCGCACCTCCCCGAGGCGGCGTACAAGGTCGTGACGAAGGAACTCGAACGCCTCAACATGGTCCCGGCATCCTCGCCGGAGTACAATATCTCCTACACCTACATCGACTGGCTGCTCAGCGTGCCGTGGACGCAGGCGACCGAAGAACGCGCCGACGTGCAGGTCGCGGCGTCCGTGCTCGACGCCGACCACTACGGACTCAAGGACGTGAAGGAGCGCATCCTCGAATTCCTCGCCGTCCACCAGCTCAAAAAGAACAGCAAGTCCCCGATCATCTGCTTCATCGGACCGCCCGGCGTCGGCAAGACCTCGCTCGGACGCTCCATCGCCGTCTCCCTCAACCGCAAGTTCGTCCGCATGTCGCTCGGCGGCATCCGCGACGAGGCGGAGATCCGCGGCCACCGCCGCACGTACATCGGCGCGCTCCCCGGACGCATCATCCAGGGCATGAAACGCGCCGGGACGGTCAATCCGGTGTTCATGCTTGACGAGCTGGACAAGCTCGGCAGCGATTACAAGGGTGATCCGGCGTCCGCGCTGCTCGAAGTGCTCGACCCGGAACAAAACAAGGCGTTCAACGACCATTATCTTGAGGTAGACTACGACCTCAGCAAGGTGATGTTCATCGCGACAGCGAACATGCTGGAGACCATCCCGCGTCCGTTGCTCGACCGCATGGAGATCATCCGCCTGCCCGGCTACACCGCGCTCGAAAAGGAACAGATCGCGAAACGTTACCTGATCCCGCGCCAGATGGTGGAAAACGGCCTCGACAACTCGTTCGTGCGCTTCAAGCACAGTGCCGCGTTCGAGATCATCGAGCATTACACCATGGAGGCGGGCGTCCGCAGCCTGGAACGCACCATCGCGTCGGTCTGTCGCAAGCTCGTTCGCAGGTTCGTGGAACAGAACGGCGGTCTGCCGCCGGAGAAGCCGGTCGTCGTGGACGACAAGCTGGTCCGCGAACTGCTCGGGCCGCGCAAGTTCACCGGCGACGAAAGCGAGAACATCCCGCGCGTCGGCGTCGTGACCGGCATGGCGTGGACCAGCTGCGGCGGCACTACGCTTGAGGTCGAGGCCGCCAAGATGCCCGGCCGGGGCGAACTGAAGCTCACCGGTTCGCTCGGCGACGTCATGAAGGAAAGCGCGCTCGCGGCGTTCAGCTACGTCCGCGGTCACGCGAAAGCGCTCAAGATCGACCAGAAAATATTCAAGGAAAACGATTTCCATATTCACGTGCCGGACGGCGCCACGCCGAAGGACGGCCCGTCCGCGGGCATCACGCTCGCCACCGCCATCGTGTCGCTTCTCACGGACAAACCCGTGAAACCGCGCCTCTCCATGACTGGCGAGATCACGCTCAGCGGGAAAGTCACGCCCATCGGCGGCGTCCGCGAGAAAGTGATTGCCGCGCTCCGGGCCGGGATCCGCGACGTCATTATGCCCGCCGACAACGAAAAGGACATGGAGGACGTTCCGCAGGAGGTCCGCAGCAAGATCACGTTCCACTTCGTCCGCACGATCGACGAGGTATTGAAGATCGCGCTGCCGAAGAACGTCAAGCCGTTCGTCCCGAAGCGCGCCGAAAAGACCAAAGACGAGTTCTACGAGTACGACGACTATCTCTTCCAGAAGGTCGAACCCGAGGAGAAAAAGCAGGATCAGAAGACGGATTCCAAGTCCGAGGCGAAACCGGCGGATGTCGCATCTGAAACGGTAAAACCTCCCGAGGTGAAACCTGCCGAGGAAAAACCTGCGGCGAAGTCTGAAACAGTAAAGCCGGAGGAAAAACCATCTGCTCCCGCCGAAGAAAAGAAGCCGGAATCTCAGAAAACGGAAGACAAGCCTGCTCAATCCGAGGCGAAAACGGACGACAAAAAGCCAGCTCAGGAAGAGAAAAAGCCGGAATCCACCCCGGTTGCACCCGCCGATGAAAAGAAGCCGGAGCACCATTCCGCGTCGCAGTTCGAGTTCAGAATGCCGACGCTGGTCGTGAATTACGGGAAAAAACCGAACGCCTCGTTCACGGTCGGGCAGGCCCCGCTGAAAGCGCCCGATCAGCATCCCCTGCCCGAGCCGCAGAAGCCCGCCCCGCCCAAGTCGTTCAAGGCGGATAATAAATTCCATCTCGACGTAAAGATTTCAACGGCGAATGAAACCGCGAACGACGCACCGGTGATCTCGCTGCATGCTCCCGTGAAAACGGAACAATCCGCAACGTCTCCGGTCCGCAAAAAGCACGTCCGCAAAACCGCGCCGAAGAGCTTCCGTCCCGCGAAAACGCGGAAACTCCAGGTCAAAGTCTCGTCCGCCGCACATGCCGGAAACGCCCCGGAGAAGAAAGTGCCGCGCAAAACAACCGGCGCCACTTCAGCCAAGAAAGGAAAATGACCATGATCCGCATTTCCCCCCGATTGATTCTCTGTTCCCTGCTTACCATGACGGCCGCATCGTTCGCATACGCCGCCGATGAAGCCCCGAAGAAAGACGAAATCCCGCCGCAGAAGGACCTTCCGCCCGAAGTCCTCAAGGCGCTCTTCCCCGAAGGCGTCGAGACCGATCCCGCGAAGATCTCCGCCGAGGCATTCCTCCGCATGGCGCGCCGCGCTCCCGCCGGCGAATCCTGGGCGAAGATGGAAGGCACGGCCACGCACCGCCGCAGCGGGTCCAGCGCGGTCAAGGACACGATCCGCGTCGGCATCCGCTTCACCCCGAAACGCGTGATCGCTCAGCTCGTCTTCGCCGGAAACGAATACTACGAGATGGGGCAGACGTTCGACACGCCGCCCGTTTTCACGCAGGAGACCGACGTCCCGGACAAGAACAAAACGCGCCTCTCCCTGTACGGCATCATGCCCTCCGACCTCACGCTCGGGTTCCTCTACCGCGACCTGGTGCGCGAGGAGAAACCGGAGAGCGTGAAGATGATCGACTGCCGCGTGTTCGTGCTGAAGGGCGGCGAGAACGACTATGTGCGCGTCTGGCTGAGCACGGAATACTTCTTCCCGCTGAAAGCCCACTGGTTCCGCACGCTCCCGGACGAAAAGACCAAGCCGTACCGCGAGCTCGAACTCGGCGGCGTGAAGAAGGAAAACGATTTCTACGTCGTGCAGGAGCTTTTCCTGTTCGGGCAGGACTGGCGCACCCGCGTCGAATTCGACAAGCGCGACGCCGGACGCGTGGAGGAGGCCAAGGCCCCCGCCGACCTCTTCCTCTCGAAAGACGACGAAACGCCCGCGGTCCCCGCTCCGGCGGCGGACGCGGACAAGGATAAAACCAAGGACAAGGAAGACAAAAAATGAACTTCCGCACGGTCAGGATCATACGGAACGGACTGCGGCGCGGCGAATCCGGTCAGGCTTTCGCCGAGCTGGCGGTCTCGCTCGTCGCGATCCTGGCCGCGTTCGTCGGGTTCCTGCTCGTCGCCGCGCTCAGTTCCGACCGCGTGTCGATGCTCATCCGCGCCCGCGAAGAAGCCGACCGGAAGAGTTCGAGCGGCGTTTCCTCGCAGAGCGGCGACAGCATCCGCTACTGGGACTACGGCGCGGACGAGATCCCGTTCACGACCGACGACCACGCCGTGCTCGGTTCCGCGGGCGATGGGGCGCTGTTCATACGCCAGCTCGCCGACAATACCGGCCATGTGGCGCTCACCAACCCGCCGTCCTCCTCGGACTCGACGCTTCGCAGCGACTTCGCCCTGCTCCAGGACTCCAACATGTTCGTGAACGCCGCGACACTCGCCTCCGGCGATGCATACACGACGGATTCGCTCCGTGACCACAATCTCGGCTCGCTCGAAAATGCTGTAAAATGGCTCTTCGGCGTCAATAATCTGCGGATTGAGGAGCAGGTGTACATGCCCGCCCACAAAGACCTTTCCGATGAAAGAACCGACTGATATGAACGACCCACACACCAAAGTCATGACGCTGGAACAGGCCGTCGAAGCCCGGAAAAAGCTCGCCGCCGAGGGCCGCAAGCTCGCGGTCACCAACGGCTGTTTCGACCTGCTCCACCGCGGCCACGCCGAATACCTCATGCAGGCGCGCGCCCTCGCCGACGCCCTCTTCGTGCTCATCAACAGCGACGAATCCGTCCGCGCGCTGAAGGGCCCCGCGCGCCCCGTCAATCAGGAATCCGACCGCGCGTTTCTGCTGGCGTGCCTGGAGTTCGTGGACGGCGTGGTCGTCTTCCGTTCGTCCCGTTGCGACCGCGAACTCGCCGCGCTGAAGCCCGACGTCTACGCGAAGGGCGGCGACTACACGGTCGAATCGCTCGACCCCTCCGAACGCGCCGCGCTGCTCGACGCCAAGTCCGAAATCCGCTTCATCCCGTTCGTCCCCGGTTATTCCACCACGGGAACCCTCAAAAAAGCCGCCGGAAAAGGAGCCTGATCCCCCCGATGCCCGTTATCCTCACCACACTTTACGACGCGCAGACGATCCGCCGCCGCGTCGAGGAACTCGCCGCCGACATCTCCCGCGCTTACGCCGGGCAGGAACTCACCGCCATCATCATCATGAACGGCGGGTTCTTCTTCGCCGCCGACCTCCTGCGCCATGTCGATCTGCCCGTGCGCGTGGATTCCCTCCCCGCCGGCTCCTACGTGCACCATGCTTCGACCGGACAGCTCACGATGCGCGGCCGCCTGAAACTCGACGTGAAGGACCGCCATGTCCTCCTGATCGACGACATCCTCGACACCGGGTTTACGCTCGCCGAACTCCGGAAAATGATCCTGGCGGACGGCGCCGCCTCCTGCCGCACCTGCGTTCTGTTCGACAAAGCCATTCCGCCCGAAATGAAAAAAGCGAAGCCCGACTGGTTCGGATTCCGCGCGCCTGCGGAGTACCTCGTCGGCTGCGGCATGGACTCCGACGAGCTCTACCGCAACCTCCCCGACATCTGCATCCTCCGCGAAAGCGAACTCTGATTCCCCGCCCAGCGCATGACAGGGGACAATGAGGAAAACAAGTCTCCTCATCAAATAAAAAACTCTGCGGTTCGTCCCCTGGACGCGTCCTACGTGCTTGAGCGGAGCCAAGCACAACCGCAGTGAAGGACTTGTCCTTCCGCGTCTCGCGGTCAGTTAATCTGTCGCCGAGCACAAGAGGCCACCGAGGCTCGCGAATGCGAGCCCCCAGCGAAGCGTGACATGAATGCCTCCTTAACTAAAGGATTCAAAAATCGATTTTTTGACTTAACAGCATATTTAGCTTTTCTTCAATTTCATGACGATATTGCTCTATGGCAAGATGGGCTTCTGCTATTTTTTTCTGTAAATCTATACTGACTTTCCCTGATTCATCAACAGGAATTCCAATTTCTATATTTTTGAGCATAAATGGAGGCAAAGATGTATACTCATTTTCTCCATTATCCCCTGTGCGTCCCTTTTTTGCCTGTCTAAAGCGAGGTTCAAGTACAAATTTGATATAGTCAAGATCTATATCTGTTGTTTTAGGTATTAGAATACCTCTATGATTTGTTGCAGAAAAGGGGACTTTATGAACCATCATATAACCAGCCAATCCATCTATTGCCCATGACAAACATGGAATATCGTAATCATAACTGTCAATATAGGCAAACGCTCCAAAAGTATTTCCAGAAAACAAAGGATATTCTCCAACATGCTTTCTTGTATATGTTTTTGTGTATCGGCCACTTCCTCGCTCAATCGTAAATAAGTCAGAAATGGGTTTATATACCATCGAATAGTCACTATAATCTAGTCCTACTCCGATAGTATGTATCCTATCCTTTTTTTCTACTATTTCTGCTTTCATCTTTTCAATAAAGTCATAGCGAGATGCAATATTATGCTGTTCTTCAAGACAGATACTCCCATCCGCATTAATAGGCAAAGGGACTGGAACATCTTTAATCATTGAGGAAGAGAGTTTTGTAAATTCATCCTCTCCGTTGTCACCTTTACGTCCTTTTGCAAGCAGACGAAACGCTGGTTCCAAAATATACCGCAAATACTGTATATCTATGTTGCCAGTTTTGGGAATCAACAGTCCTCTATCTCCATTGATAGAAAAACGTCCTGTAAGGACTCTTACAGTTCCCGCAAAACCGTTTGTTGACCAACTGAGATACTCTCCCTCATAATCAAAAGTATCAAGAAATGTCAAAGGTATTGAGGATGAAGCCGAGTATACCGGGTAACTACCCTTATGTGTCTCTCCATACTTCCTGGTATATTTACTTTTGCCTTTTATCGGATCAAGAATCTCAGCCAAAGGCTTATAGGTAATCGTTATGTTTGAATGCTCTTTTTTTTTTATCAATTCGCGAATTGGTTCCTCATATTGCGTTAATGTAACCGCTATGTCATCTACCAATTCTACAAAACCTTCAAGAGTCACGCATTCGGATTCTTCTTCAATACCAAGATCAATACGTTCTTCCCTCGTCCACCAACGTTCTACAGACCAATACGCTCCTGTATAAAAGATGTCTATGTCTACGATTTTACAACGTTTATCCTCTGTTGTAAAAACTGATTTTGCGCCTTTAAACATATTATACAGCCCTGCGGCTTTTGCAAGGTCATTCTGTTCAATATCGAAACGATATACATCGCGAGATTCACCTATTTCGGAACAAAGATAAGTAAATACACGACTCGTTTGTTTCTCTTTTACCTCAACGCCATCATGCTTTACAGGAACTTTCTTCGTAATGGCAAGGATATATGTCTTTTTGTTCGTAGTAAAGAATGTATTGATTGGCAGAGAAATAACTGCGTCTATCTCACATTCTTCAAGAATAAAATCTCGCAACCGTTTATCATTGCCACGGTTCATGATACCATCCGGCACAACTATAAAAGCTTTTCCCCCAGGTTTCAACGCACGAATAATCCATTCCATAAACAAACCTTCAATTCCCATTGCGCTTATGGAATAATATTTTTTTAATTCATCTTGCTTAGCAATTTCATCTTTCAAATTGCTGCTGCCACTCATGACATAAGGCGGGTTTGTCAGAATCAGGTCATATTCATTTTTTGTCGGATGTGCAAGTGTTCCTAAAATTGAGTTCGTTTGCAATAGGAAGGTCTCGTTAAAAAGCTTGGCAAAATCAGCAGTTAGACCGGGATTATCCCGAATGAGCGATGAAAGATATATGAGCATATTGGCCTTGGCAAGGATAATAGTCTTTTGCTCATCTTTGTCAAATCCCTTATCAAAACCAGAAAGAGTAATCTGTGGGTTCAATTTCCCTTTCTCAATTTTAAAATAGCGGTTCAGGTCATGCAGTATTGGCTCAAGCAAAAACTTTCCAACGCCGCAAGCTGGGTCACAAATACTCATGCCCGGGTGCACATCAGCCATATCAACAATTGATCGTACAACTTTTAATGGAGTAAAAAACTGTCCCCAATTCTTTTTGCTAATGGATTCTTTCAAAAAAGTTTCGAATAGCTTGCTCTTAAAATCATAATCAATGTTTTCAAGTGTTCCAAATTTTTCAAACCGTTCTAAAATCTTTCGGAAAACAACAGCATATCCATCAACCGCTTTATCATCTTTTGAAACAAAAATCGTCCCATTAATTATTGTTGTGTTATCCTTTGGATTTCCAGGAAAGAGTTCTTTAATTTTTGGACGCACAGTTTTTGCATAAAACTCCAGCACTTCATTAGTACTATTGCTCTTATATTGCGCAAGCAAATTACTAAAAGAATACATGCCTGGCAATACACCCAAGTCACTTAGATATTTAAAAATAAAGACTTCTACAAAAGTGTAGAGACAGTTTTCAGGCGTTGCCCCAGACACAGCCCATAGGTCTTGCCATACCTGTTGCGCTAAAGGCAATGGGTCAACAACAGTCGATGCAAGAATTTTATCGTTATTTTTGCCTATTGAGGAAATAATCCTGCTTATCAATTTAATGCATTCATCGGAATGCTGATCAAACACAGTTGATACCGGTTCTCCACTATCCATCTTGATACGATTGCCTGTAAGTGGATTAATCCAAAAAGATTTTTTTCCGTCTGTGACGATATATATTTTTGCATTAAGTGCCTGTGCTGTTCCTATTTCCTGTTGAATCGCTTCCTCAATCTGCTTTTTTGTTTTTAATTTGCTTGGTTGCTTATATTCAATAGCAGCAATAACGTTTGGTTTGTTTACAAGAAGTGCATCAGGCTTTTTTGATTCAAAATTGGTATAGTCCTTGCTTGGAATAATCTTTGCTGCTTTAAGGGCCGTTAATGTTGTTGACCCTATGTTGTAATAGTCCCACGACCCCATGTGTTCCGGGGCTGCTACCAAATTTCTCTGAATAAGTTCTTCACTCATGGCGTGAACAGCTCCTTTCTAGCCGTGAATTAATGGGGGGATAACCATACATTATGGATAATATAGCATGAAAAAGACGGTTTTCAATTGGTCAAAGAATAAATAAATTAAAAAAAACAGTACAAAGCTGGTCCTATCAAGACGAATCAGATTATGGAAGAGCTGTGTGGTAGGACGCGTTGCGTCCCCGCGTTGCTGGGGGCGGCTGCGCCGCCTCGGTAAGCTCGCTTTCGCTCGACAACTTTTTGTTTAACGCGGAACGCGAGAATCAAGGAGCTGAAATCGGGGCACGAAAAAGGCGGACGTCTGCCCAACCAAGAAACAGACGTCCGCCAATGTTTTGCGTTTTTTGGGTCGCTTCGCTCCTCGGTGAACTCGTTTGCACGAGTTCGACATTTTCGCAAACGCGAGGCGCGAAATCCGAGGGGGAAGTACCCCGGGCAGCCGGATGAATTACATCATGCCGCCCATGCCGCCCATTCCGCCCATGCCGCCGTCACCGGGGACCGCGGGTTTTTCCTTCTCGGGGATCTCGGTGATGAGGCATTCGGTGGTGAGGAGGAGACCGGAGATGGACGCGGCGTTCTGGAGGGCGCTGCGCGTGACCTTCTTCGGGTCGATGATGCCGGCCTTCAGGAGGTCGACGTATTCGCCGGTGGCGATGTCGTAGCCTTCGGCGCCCTTGCCCGCGAGGACCTTGTTGACCATCACGCTGCCCTCGAAGCCGCCGTTGGAGGCGAGGGTGCGGAGGGGTTCTTCGACGGCACGGCGGACGATGTCGGCGCCGACTGCCTCGTCGCCCTGGAGCTTCAGGGAATCGAGCGCCTTGACCGCGCGGAGCAGCGCGACGCCGCCGCCGGGGACGATGCCTTCTTCCACGGCCGCACGGGTGGCGTGGAGGGCGTCTTCGACGCGCGCCTTCTTCTCCTTCATCTCGATCTCGGTGGCCGCGCCGACGTTGATGACGGCGACGCCGCCGGAGAGCTTGGCGAGGCGTTCCTGGAGTTTTTCACGGTCGTAATCGCTGGTGGTCTCTTCGATCTGCTTGCGGATCTGGTTGACGCGAGCGAGGATGTCGGACTGCTTGCCGGCGCCTTCGACGATCGTGGTGTTTTCCTTCTCGATGGTGATGCGTTTCGCCTTGCCGAGCTTGTCGAGGCCGACGGTGTCGAGCTTGATGCCGAGGTCTTCGGAGATCAGGGTGCCGCCGGTGAGGATGGCGATGTCTTCGAGCATGGCTTTGCGGCGGTCGCCGAAGCCGGGGGCCTTCACGGCGCAGACGTTCAGCGTGCCGCGCATCTTGTTGATGACGAGCGTGGCGAGCGCTTCACCCTCGACGTCCTCCGCGATGATGAGCAGGGGCTTGCCGGTCTTGGCGACGGCCTGCAGGACGGGGAGCATGTCGTTGAGGTTGGAGATCTTCTTCTCGTTGATGAGGATGTAGGCGTCCTCGAGGGAGCAGGTCATCTCTTCGGCGTTGTTCACGAAATAGGGGGAGAGGTATCCCTTGTCGAACTGCATGCCTTCGACGACGTCGAGTGTGGTCTCGATGGTCTTGGCCTCTTCGACGGTGATGGTGCCGTCCTTGCCGACCTTGTCCATGGCGTTGGCGATGATCTTGCCGATTTCGGCGTCGCCGTTGGCGGAGATGGTGGCGACCTGGGCGACCTGCTCGCTCTCGCTGACGTCCTTCTTGATGGTGTCGAGCTTGGCGACGATGGCTTCGACGGCCTTGTCGATGCCGCGCTTCAGGCTCATCGGGTTCGCGCCGGCGGTAACGTTCTTCAGGCCCTGCTTGAAGATGGCCTCGGCAAGGACGGTGGCGGTGGTGGTGCCGTCGCCTGCGATGTCGCTGGTCTTGCTGGCGACTTCACGGACCATCTGCGCGCCCATGTTCTGGAAGGGGTTCTGGAGCTCGATCTCCTTGGCGACGCTGACGCCGTCCTTGGTGATCAGCGGGGAGCCGAATTTCTTGTCGAGGACGACGTTGCGGCCGCGGGGGCCGAGGGTGGCCTTGACGGCGGCGGAGAGCTGTTCGACGCCGGAAAGAAGCTGACGACGTGCTTCGTCGTTGAAAAGCAGTTGTTTAGCAGCCATGATATGGTATCTCCTGTATAAATCGTTTAAGGTTCAGATGGTGTCAGCCGACGATGGCGAGGATGTCGCTGGAGCTGAGGATCTTGTATTCTTTGTCGTTGAGCTTGATCTCGGTTCCGCCGTACTTGCTGGTCAGGACGATGTCGCCGACCTTGACGTCGAATTTGGAACGGGTGCCGTCGTCGTTGAGCTTGCCGGTACCGAGCGCGATGACCTTCGCGGACATGGGTTTTTCCTTCGCGGTGTCGGGGATGTAGATGCCGCCCTTGATCTGTTCGACTTCTTCGACGGGTTCCACGAGGACGCGATCGCCCAGGGGCTGGATTTTCTGCGTTTTTGCCATGATTGCATGACTCCTTGTTTGGTTGTGCGGATGCCTCCGCTGTTTGCTGAGGTTCGCGGAGGCACCCTTGAGTATTGGTTGTTATGGGTTATTGATTCAGGATTGTCTTACCTGTGTTTCAATCTCGATCTTCGGCTCAATCGTCCACGACTTCGGCGTCGACCACGCCGTCGTCGTTCTTCTTGCCGCCCTGCGCGGAGGCGTCGGGTCCGGGCTGTGCGCCCGCGGCGCCGCCGGCCTGTTGCTGCTGGTAGACGGCCTGCCCGATCTCCATGAGCTTGTCTTCGAGGGCCTTGGAGTCGGCCTTCATGGCGTCGGTGTCGTCGCGCTCAATGTCCTTCTTGAGCTTTTCGATGAGCTCTTCGACGGGCTGCTTGACGTTGGCCGGGACCTTGTCGCCGAGGTCCTTCAGCTGTTTTTCAGTCTGGTAGACCAGGGAGTCGGCGCGGTTCTTGACCTCGATCTTGTCCTTGGCGGCCTTGTCTTCGGCTTCGTGCGCCTTGGCGTCGTTGACCATGCGCTGGATATCCTGTTCGGAGAGTCCGCTGCTGGCGGTGATCGTGATCTTCTGTTCCTTGCCGGTGCCCATATCCTTCGCGGTCACGTTCAGGATGCCGTTCGCGTCGATGTCAAAGGAGACTTCGATCTGCGGAACGCCGCGCGGCGCGGGAGCGATGCCGTCCAGGCGGAAGCGGCCGATGGTCTTGTTGTCCTTCGCCATGTCGCGTTCGCCCTGGAGCACGTGGATGTCAACGGAGGGCTGGTTGTCGGCGGCGGTGGAGAATATCTGGCTCTTGCGGGTCGGGATCGTGGTGTTGCGTTCGATCAGGCGGGTGGTGACGCCGCCGAGGGTCTCGATGCCGAGGGACAGCGGGGTAACGTCGAGCAGAACCACGTCGCCGAGGCTGGCGTTGCCGCTGAGCACGCCGCCCTGGATGGCAGCGCCGGCCGCCACGACTTCGTCCGGGTTCACGCCCTTGTGCGGATCCTTGCTGAAGATCTGCTTGGCGACTTCCTGGACGCGGGGCATACGGGTCATGCCGCCGACGAGGATGACCTCGTTGATCTGGGAATTGCTGAGGCCGGAGTCACTCAGGCAGTTGTTGCACGGGATCTTGGAGCGTTCGAGCAGCGGATCGGTGAGCTTTTCGAGCTGGGCGCGGGTAAGCGTCATCTGGAGGTGCACCGGACCGTCGGCGTTCATGCTGATGAACGGCAGGTTGATGTCGGAGCTCATGCTGGAGGAAAGTTCGATCTTCGCCTTTTCGGCGGCCTCTTTCAGACGCTGGAGCGCCTGCGGGTCCTTGCGGAGGTCGACGCCGTTTTCCTTCTGGAATTCGTCGGCGATCCAGTCCATGACGACCTTGTCGAAGTCGTCGCCGCCCAGGTGGGTGTCGCCGTTGGTGGCCTTCACTTCGAAGACGCCGTCGCCGATCTCGAGGATGGAGATATCGAACGTGCCGCCGCCGAGGTCGTACACAGCGATGCGTTCATCGGATTTCTGCTTGTCCATGCCATAGGCCAGAGCGGCCGCGGTCGGCTCGTTGATGATGCGCTTGACGTCGAGACCGGCGATGCGGCCCGCGTCCTTGGTAGCCTGACGCTGCGTGTCGTTGAAGTAGGCCGGGACCGTGATGACGGCTTCCGTGATCTTCTCGCCGAGGTACGCTTCCGCGTCCTGTTTGAGCTTCTGGAGGATCATCGCGGAGATCTCGGGCGGGGTGTAGGTCTTGCCGTTCGCCTCGATGCAGGCGTCGCCGTTGTTGTTCGCGACCACTTTATACGGTACGCGGGAGATCTCTTCCTGCACTTCGTTGAACTTGCGGCCCATGAAACGCTTCACGGAGAAGATGGTGTTTTTCGGGTTCGTCACGGCCTGACGTTTCGCGGTCTGGCCGACGAGGCGCTCGCCGTTCTTGGTGAAAGCGACGACGGACGGAGTCGTGTTGGCGCCTTCCGCGTTGGGGATGATCTTGAATGTGTTGCCATCCATGACGGCCATGCAGCTGTTGGTGGTGCCGAGGTCAATACCGAGAATCTTGCTCATAGTGACTGTCCTTTCCTGTAAAAGGGTTTGTTGTTTTTTGTTTGAGACTTCGCCTTTGGATTAAGCATACATGATGCCAAGTTTTTGCGATTCTCAAAAACAATTCGTCTTGCAGTCGGTTACAAAAATAAATCTTTGGCGCGGACGGATTTTTGGCATGGCGCGGCACGTCTCACTGTGTCAAAATGTCGCGAAACCCTGTCGCAATGGCACAGTTTTGGCACGGTTGCGTACTAAGGTACAGAACCACAAGGCATTCGTTTTTTTCTGTTCCCGATTTGATTTCGCGTATATACGAGTGTATATTATGCTGAAAACCAGCAGACATCCTGCCGCCGAGCACAAACGAACAGGAAAGGATCCCCCCATGAAGATCATAGCAATCAATGGCAGCCCCCGAAAGAACTGGAACACAGACACCCTGCTGAAAAACGTGCTGGACGGGGCATCGTCGGTCGGCGCGGAGACGGAGATGGTCTACCTGTACGATCTCAAATTCTGCGGCTGCAAGAGCTGTATGGCATGCAAGCTCAAAAAGGAGCCGCGCCCGAACCGTTGTGTGTTGCGCGACGACCTCACGCCCGTACTGGACCATGTTCATGAAGCGGATGCCGTTGTCCTCGGCAGCCCGATTTATTTCAGCGAGGTCACGGGCGAACTCCGTTCGTTCATCGAACGTTTCCTCTTCCAGTATTTGAACTACGATGATTTCAGCAAACCGTTGAGCCAGCCGAAAAAGACCGCGATGGTGTACACGATGAACTGCCCGGAGGCGTGGTTCCCGGAGGTCGGATACAACGATCTTTTCAAACGGTACGAAGATATCCTCAAACTTTATTTCGGGAACTGTGAGACGCTGTATTCCTCCGAGACGCTTCAGGTGAAAGACTACAGCCGTTACCACATCGCTGGCGTCGACGGCGATGCCAGGCAGAAACGCCATGAAACGGTATTCCCTCATGATTGTAAAAAGGCGTTCGAGCTCGGCATAAAGCTGGCAGCCCAATAAACACTTTTCGTTGCGGAACAACAGATCACAGTAAGGAATAGAATCTCATGCGACGCACAGACCGCAAGATCAAAGACCCGAATACCATTTGGGCAATCCTCCGTTCTCTGCCCGCCGGACACCTCGCCATGAACGACGCCGGAAAACCATACGGTGTGACCATGAACTATCTCGCCGAACCCGGCCCGGACGGAAGCGCCGTGCTGTATTTCCACGGCGCGAAAGAGGGACGGAAGGCGGAAATCCTGGCGCGCGATCCGCATGTCTATTTCTTCGCCGAACGCGACGACGGCGCGAAGGAGATCGTGCGTCCGGGCGGCATGCGCAGCGTGACAGACCTTTACGTCTCGGTCGCGGGAGAAGGCACGATGGAACAGGTCTGCGAGCCGGAGGAAAAACGCCGCATCCTGATCGCGCTGGCAAACCGGTTTGTCGAATCGCCGTTCGAATCCCTCCCGGACGCCGTCGTGGAAATGACCGCGGTCTGGAGACTTGTTCTGAAAAAAACAACGGGCAAATCGAATCCGCCTTGTCAGGATGCCGCCCGATGAGGCGTTTTGAACAGGAAACACAGACAAGATAACCCATCTCAAACCATAACCACTTAAACCCAAAGGATCCGGACATGAAAATCAAAGCAGTCAAGTTTTATGAAAACGGCTTCATGACGCAGCCGTTCGCCCTCGGCGGCGAGGACGGCATGGACAAGTTCGACGCATCCGTGCGCTACCGTTCCTGCCTCCAGAACTACGTGATCGACACCGGAAAGGAAGTCATTCTGGTGGACACCGGCCTGCCTTCGGGTTTCCCCGCACCCGCCGCCACGCCCGATGCGACCATTTACCTGGGTACCCCCATCAAGGATTATGTGGATGCTCTGGCGGACCTGGGATATAAGCCGGAACAGATCTCGAAGGTCCTCATCACCCACAAACACGCCGATCATACCGGCAGACTCTCCGCTTTTCCGGGAGCAACGATCTACGCCGCTCGGGAGGAATGCGCCGCGGACGAGCTGAAAGACCTCCCGAACGTCACGCCCGTCTCCTTCACCGACGGCGCATATTACAACTTCCCCGAAAGTCAGAAGATCGCCGACGGCGTCACCTACATCAAGGCCAAGGGCCACACCATGGGCAACAGCATCGTCATCGTGGAAAGCGACGGCCTTTTCTACATGATCCACGGCGACGTGACCTATACGGACGAGGCGCTCTACGAAAACAAGCTCTCGGTGGTGTTCGAGGACAAGGCCGCCGCGCGGGAGACGCTGGACCGCGTCCGCGACTTCATCGCGCACCATCCCACAGTCTATCTTTCCACCCATACGCCGCTGGGATACGAGAACCTTGAGGCGAAACGGACGGTCGATCTCGCGCATCCCACGGAAACTCTTCCCGTCGGGGAGATCCATTTCAAAGAAGCATCGGGGAAATACATCTGCTCCGTCTGCGGGCAGGTCTACGATCCGGCTGTCGGCGATCCCGAACACGGCATTCCCGCCGGGACGGCGTTCGAGGATTTGCCCGCGGACTGGAAGTGCCCGCGCTGCCGTCAGCCGAAGGACAAGTTCAATCCGGCGTAAGCAGTATTCACACAAACAAGCACAAAAGAAGCCGGCGGCAAGTTCAAGGTCACCGGCTTTTTTGCGTTCAAGTGCAGAAGAAGAATTACTTAGTGCAGTATTTGAGGTACTGCGGATACAGCGCGTGCAGGATGCCGTATTCGAGGCCGCGGAGTTCGGCGAGGCCGCGCATGCGTCCGAGCGCGGAGTAGCCGGGCGTAATGGGAGCGGTCGCGTCGAGGTCGTTCGCGATCACGTGGCCGTGGTCGGGCCTCATCACGATGCGCCAGTCCTTGCGGCCGGATTCGATGCGGCGGATCTGCTCTTCGACGACGGCCTTGACCATGCCGTACATGTCCACAACGCCTTCCAGGTGGTTCGCCTCGTAGAAATTGCCCTCGGGCGTGTGCTCGGTGCTGCGCAGATGCACGAATCCGACGCGGTCGGCGCAGCTCTTGAACATCGGCACGAGGTCGTTTTCCGCGCGGCCGCTGAACGAACCGGTGCAGAAGCAGACGCCGTTCGCCGGGCTGTCGTCCATCGCCAGGAGCTCGGTCACGTCCTGCGCCGTGCTGAAAATGCGCGGGAGGCCGAGCATCGGGAACGGCGGATCGTCGGGGTGAATCACGAGCCGGCAGCCGGCCTCTTCGGCGGCGGGGCAGACGGCGTTGAGGAACGCCTTGTGGTTCGCCTTGAGTTCGGCGCGGCCGATCTTGTCGTAGCGGGAGAGCATGGCGCGGACGTCGTCGAGCGTGACGCCCTTGAAGCCGGGAAAGTTGTCGACGATGTCGAGCTCGAACTGCTTCGCTTCCTCGCGGGACATGCTTTCGAAGAGCTTTTTCGCGCGTTCCACGATCTCCGGCGCGAAGTCCGCCTCGGCGTTCTTCCGCTGGAGGATGAAGATGTCGAACGCCGCGAACTTGGTGCGGTTGAAGAAGAGAGTGCGGGAGCCGTCCGGGAGCTCGTAGTTCAGGTCGGTGCGGACCCAGTCCAGCACGGGCATGAAGTTGTAGGTGATGACGGAGAGGCCGCACTTGCCGAGGTTGCGGAGCGAGATGCGGTAGTTTTCATACAGCTCCTCGTAGTTGCCGGTCTTCGTCTTGATGTTCTCATGGACGGGTAGGCTTTCGACGGCGCTCCAGGTCAGCCCGGCGCGTTCGATCATCTCCTTGCGCTCCATGATGTCCTTCACGGTCCAGACTTCGCCGTACGGGATCTGGTGCAGCGAGGTTACGACGCCGGTCGCGCCGGTCTGGCGGATCGTCTGAAGCGAAACCGGGTCGTTCGGCCCGAACCAGCGGAACGATTCTTCCATCAGCATGGCATGGTCTCCTGAGGTGCGTGTGAGGTCAGATGCCGGAGAAGGACGAGAAGCCGCCATCGACCGGGATGATCGCGCCGGTCACGAAGCTGGCGGCGTCGGAGAGCAGATAGTGGATGCAGCCGTAGACCTCGCTCTGGTCGCCGAAACGGCCCATCGGGGTCTTCGCGACGACCTGCTTGCCGCGGGCCGTGTAGGAGCCGTCCTCGTTCACGAGGAGCGCGCGGTTCTGCTTGCCGAGGAAGAATCCGGGGGCGATGGCGTTCACGCGGAGGCCTTCGCCGAATTTCATGCCGAACTCCATCGCGAGCCAGCGGGTCAGATTATCGATCGCGCCCTTCGCGTTCGAGTAGCCGATGCCGCGGGAGATGGCCTGCTTCGCCGCCATGCTGGAGAAGTTCACGATCGCGCCCTTCTTCTGCTGGACCATGGCCTTCACAAACACGATCGTCGGCAGCAGTGTGCCCTTCAGGTTCAGGTCGAGGACCTTCTCGTACTGGTCGAACTGAAGGTCGAAGATGGTCTGGTCGGGATTCACCATCGCGCCCGCCATGTTGCCGCCCGCGCCGTTCACCAGCGCGTCCACGCGGCCGTGTTCCGCCATGACCTTCTCATAGACGGATTCGATCATGGCGCGGTCAAGCACGTTGCACGCGTAGCCGGACACCTTCGGAGAGATGGTCGCCTTCGCGTCCGCGACGATCTGGTCCACGACTTCCTGCTTCAGGTCCAGCATCACGACTTTCGCGCCCTGTTCGAGCAGATAACGGGCGGTCCCGCCCGCAAGCACGCCTGCGGCTCCGGTTACGACGATGACGCGGTCTTCGAGATCGAACAAACTGTTTTTCATGGGAAAAAGCTCCTGAGTTGAATAGAAAATGTGTTGTGTGAATGTGAATGCTTTATCCAAATAATATACACCGCAACCCCCTTTTTTGCAATCTTTTTTCTCCAATCCTGATAAAATCTGACAACTTTTGACAGGATTTTACGTCACACAGCGCAGTGCCGAAAAAACGCCCGCGGGTTCTGCATGGAACCAGCGGGCGCAAATGGATTGCGTTTTGTGTTTCCCGTGCCGGAGCGAAGCCCCGGCACTGTTTCAGCGGATTGCCTGTTCTTCTTACGCGATGACGGTCCACTCCATGCCGACGCCATAGCCGAGTTCGTTCCACTGCATCCCGCCATTGCCGATGGTGTAATAGCCCAGCATGCCGGTGGAATACTGGCGGACAAGCAGATTGTCCGATCCGTCGCCGTTGTAATCGCCGCAGCCGGCCACGAACCAGTCGGTCGGGTCGAGCTGACCGATCGACTGATACTGGTCAACGTAGCCGTCCAGGCACATGACCATGGAACCGGTATCCTTGTGGAAGAGGACCAGGTCGTCCATGCCGTCGCCGTAGAAATCGCCGATGGCGCGGACTTCCCATCCGGCCCAGTTCGCGGTGCCGAGCGACTGCGCCACGCCGTCGATGCCGACCGCATAGAAGAGCTGGCCGTTGTTGTAGGTCATCAGCACGCTGTCCTTGCCGTCGCCGTCGAAGTCGCCGCACCCGACCAGCGTCCAGGCGTCGCCGCCGAAATCTTCGCTGAGGGAGACCCATCTGTCGGTGCCGTCGGTCCAGGCGCCGAGAGCGTAGAGTTCCGGCGCGTACCAGACGATGGAGTTGGTCTCCGCGTACCCGACAATCCCGACCGGATCGACGACGCTCCGGACGTTTTCGGTGAGGTTGCCGACCTTGTTCTGCCACTGGATGTCATCCCAGTTTTCCAGATACCCGATCATGACCCAGCCGTCGAAGTCGTTGCCGTCCTGATAGTAGCCGATGTAGGCGCCCTTGATTCCGGCTTCCGTGGTTACGTTGCCGAACATGACCGCGTCGGCGCAGCCGTCGCCGGACATGTCGTAGCTGCCGAGGTTGTCCCAGTCGGGGGAGATCCCGACCGCGTTGGCGCTCCACCATTCGGACGAGCCGTTCATCCAGTAGCCGTGCGCATAGTTGTTGCCGGTCCAGACGAACATCACGTCGGACACGCCGTTGAAGTCGCGGTCGCCGCGCGCGATGCGGGCCGGAGCGGGTCCCGGTCCGGGTTCGCCCGACACCGTGACGGTGAGGTCGGTTCCGGTCACGGTCTCGGCCATGTTCAGCGTGTAGCTCTTGCCGTTCACGGTGACGGTCTGGTCGACGGCGAGCGCGCCGTAGGCGGCGCCGGTCGTGTCGCAGACCGAGAGCGTGCCGGTGAAGTCGGCCGCGTTGTTGGCAAGGACGTATTCGCCGTTCGTCACGTAATCGGAGACCGTGAGCGTGAAGGTCGGGGCGCCGCTGATCGCGGTGAAGTCGTTGAGAATGGGGGTGGCGCTGGGCCAGACCCCGGCAACGGGATCGGGTTCGGTGGGATCGGGCGCGGGCGTGGCGCAGGTGAGGTCGAAGTCGACGATGCCTTCGGAGGAGACGAAAGCGGACGCGCCGTATGCGAAGAACATGCTGCCGGTGAGCTTGCCGCCCTGGGAGACAAAGAATCTTGCGCCGGAATCGGCGGCAACGCCGTTCATGACGCCTCCGGAGATAATGCGGGCAATGCCTTCGATCCCGATGGAGGTATCGTTCGCCACAGCGCCGGAGATGACGGTCATCATACCGCGGGACACGACCGAGGTATATGCGGCCCACGCGTCGGAGCCGGAGAGCGTCATGCTGCCGCTGGAGATCACAGCGTCGTATACGTAGCCCTCGGCGAATACGCCGCCGCCTGCGACGCTGATCCCGACCGCGGTGCCGCCGGCGAGGACGGTCATGGATCCATAGTAGTCGATATCGGTGTCGTACGCGTAGCCGCCGTCGGAGATCACGATGCAGGCGGAGGAGGCCACGGTGGCGCTGCTCAGGACGCCGCCATCCTCGACGTTGATCACGGACTTGGAGATTGCGTTGACGCCCGTCGCGACGCCGCGGACGATCATGCCGCAGCTGTTCCTGTCGAGGACGGTATCGTTCGCGGCCCCGCCGGATTCGACGGTCATGAACGCGTTGAGTCCCTCGATTGTAGTGTTGCTCGCGACGCCGCCGCTGTAGACGTTAAGGTTCAAGTAGACTCCAGTGAGTTTGGCGGAGGTCAGGGTACCGCCGCTGGAGACGTCGATGGTGGCGGATTTCCCTCTGAATTCGGCGTTGGTCAGGATGCCGCCGTCCTTGACGCACGCGCTGAGGAGGTCGTAATCCGTGCGGCTTTCGTTCAGCGTGCCGCCGAACACGTTCAGGATGCCGCCGGAACTGAACCTGAGACTGCTCACGACCGCGCCGCTGTAAATGGTCACCGCGCCGCTGGCGAAGGCCGAGATGTTTTTCGCGAAGCCGCCGTCGAGGACGGCCAGTTCGCCGCCGCTCAGCTTGTTGTCGTACGCCGTACCGCCGGAGGAGACGCGGATCGCGCCGCCGTCGTAGACCGTGACGGAATCCACCACGCCGCGGCTGAAGATATGCAGCAGGCCGCCGGAACTGATCTTGCCGCCGGACACCCTCGTGCCGTTGTGCGCGGTGGCCTCGTCGGTGATTGTGGCGGAGAACGAGTGCGCCGAGAACTGCACGTTCGCGTCGCCTTGGACGTCCACGTAGCCGCCGTACTCCGAGATGCTCATGCCCTTCGCGCCGGAGGAGAAGACCATGAGGGCGCCCACGCCGACCGAGGCATTGCTCGCGATGCCGCCGGCGAGGACGGTCGCCGTGCCGCCGGAACTGAGCTGGGCACGGGTCATGGAGCCGCCGGAAGAGACAAGGATGCTGCCGCCTGCGCTGACTGTGACCTCGTCCGCATTCGCTGAACTGTGGATGTCCATGGCGCCCGTAAGCGTCACATGCCTTGCGCGTGCGCCGGTCATGACGGTCATGCTTGCGCCGGTATTGACCGTGGCGCTGGACACGTCTCCGTGTCTGTCGACCAGGACCTCGCCGCCCGCCCCGACGCTCAGGTCAACCGCGGAGCCCCCGCTGAGGAGGAGTTTGCCGGAACCGACGGTGGCGCCGCTCACCCTCGCGCCGTAGAAGACCTCCATCCTGCCGTTGACCATGGTGTTGATTGCCGAGCCGCTGGAAACGAAGAAGTAACCGTCGGCATCGACCGTGGTGTCGTAGGCTTCGCCCCGTGCGACGGTCATGAAACCGCTGGAAGCGACCCGGGTGCCACTCGCGACGCCGCCGCTGAGGAGGAACGAGCCGTCGCTGGTGACCACGGCGTTGAAGACATAGCCGTCTTGGTTCGTCAGGATGCCGCCTTTTTGGACCGTGACGTCGGTCGCCGAACCGCTGCGCTGGATAATCATGCTGCCGCCGGAATTGATGACCGTATCGTAGGCTTCACCGCCAATGACTTTCACGAGGCCGGCGGAATTGATCCTGGTGACGCTCGCGACGCCGCCCGAGACGACGTTGAGAATGCCCTGCACGTTGACGTTGACGCGGCTTGCGTGCAGCGAGGAGTTGATCTCCTTCGTCTCGCTGGTCAGGTCGCCGGTGAAAATATCCCTGGCGACCGTGACGGAGAGGTTGCCCGAGTCGCTCAGCTGCAGCGAATAGGCCCAGCCGCCGATCTCCTGTGTGCCGGCATTGACCGTGAGCGTGCCGAGCTCCCTGCCGGAGGTATTCTTCACGGTGATGACCTTGTCGAATCCTGCCGCGCCTCCGGCGAGCTGGTACGTGCCGAGCGTCGGCGTGGTGTCTTCGACGGTGAGCGTGTACGTCGGAGCGCCCGTGATGGCCGAGAGGTTTTGGATGATCGATGAATTCATCGACATCACCATCGTCAGGTCGAAGTCGACCACGCCGCCCGAGGATACCGTGGCGGATACCACATCCGCGCTTCCGGTGAGCGTGCCGCCGCTGGAGATCACCACGGTGCCGCCCTCGCGCTGAGTGACACCGCGTACCACGCCGCCGGCACGGACGTGAAAACGGCCGCCCTCGGCCACAGTGGTCCAGACCGCAAGTCCGCCGTTGGAAACGAACAGACCGCCGCCGGACGACAGGGAGACAGAGACCGCCGTACCGCCGGAGTAGGCGCTGATTGAGGCACTGTTTCTCGCCGTCATCGCGCCCGCGAATGCGCCGCTGAGCAGGAACATGCTGCCTTGGTCCAGGATGACGATCGCCGCACTGCCTCCGTTCATTATCACGGATCCGCCGCTGGAGACGGTAACAGCTAATGCGCTGGCGCCCGAGGAGACGTAAAGCATGCCGCCGCTCACATTGGCGTCCAACATGGTCCCGCCCGAAGAAACCCTGATCGCCCCGTCTTCATATACGTGAGTATTGCTGGCGATGCCTCCGCTGAGGACGTTTTGCGTGGCGCCGCTGCTGACGTAGGTGGCTGACGCCATGGCGCGGGTGTAGACGTTCATATCGGCGCCATTCAGGAAAGTGCTGACAGCCGTGCCGCCACTGAACAGATCAATGCCGCCAGTCACGGTTGTTTCGGTTACGACACCGCCGAGTTCGACGAACAGACGCCCCAGGGCGCCCACGTTGGTGCTGGTCGCCTGGCCGCCGGATACGCGCATGTTGCCGCTGCTCACGACGGTTTCGAGCGCCGTGCCCGCGACGTACAGGTCGCCGTTGATGAGCGTGGTGCTGTTCGCCGCGCCGCCGTCTTTGACGTACACCGTGCCGCTGCTCACGACGGTGCCGTTCGCCACGCCGCCCGAAGAAACAGTAAACGTGCCGCTGCTGCGGAGATAGGCGTTGTTCACAGTCCCGGCGTTGTAGATATAGCCGCCGTAGGCGTAGACGTTGTTCGCCGAGCCGTAGTTGGTAACATTAAGCGTTCCAAGGTCAAGCGTGACCTCATGCGCCCTGCCTTCGACGATGAAAGCCGCGCCGTCCTTGACGTTCGCGCTGCTCACGGCGCCGCCGTAGACGATATTCGTCCTGCCGCCGCTGGCGACAATTTTCGTCGCCCAGCCGCCGTTGGAAACATTGAAGACGCCTCTGGAAAAGACCGTGACGGTGCTCGCCACGGCCGCGGAGTAAACGTTCGCCGTGCCGCCGTAGACCATGACGTTGTCCGCGATGCCGCCGCCATAAATATTGAATCTGCCGCTGCTCACGTTCGTCTGGCTCGCCCAGCCGAAGGACATGACGTCGAAATCGCCGCCGGCGACCGTGCCGTTGCTCGTAACGCCCCCGGAGCTGACGACAACACGGCCGTCCGCATAGGCCGATACACGGGTACCGGTACCGTTGGCGTAAATATCGATCATACCGCCGGACCAGATATCGATGGTCCCCGCCGAACCGTGGTCCTTGACGTAAACGGAACCGCCGGAGAAAACATCGCTGTTGTCAGTGATCCCGCCAGAGGAAACCCATAGTACGCCGCCGGAACTGACCTTGGCGTAGCGCGCTTCGGCTTTTGACCCGCTGATATGCAATTCGCCTCCGTTCATGACCGTAATGCTGGTCGCCAGACCGCCGGATTGGACCCAGGTCTTGCCGCCGGAATTGACCGTACCGACGTATGCGAAGCCGGCCGAGGAAACGACGATATAGCCGCCGGAATTGACGGTGGTGCTTTCCGCCCGGCCGCTGGACATGATGTACATGTAGTCGGAGTTATTCAGAATCTTGCCGGTGCTGGTGACGCCGCTTGAAATGTTGTAGACTGCCATTTTGGATTGGTCATCCTTTCTTGGTGGATATCGTTGAAAAAATGGAAACGCATCATAAACTGAGCGGAAATAGGAAAGACAATTCCGCCATCGCGCGTACTATAGCATATAAATACAGCAATGTCAAGCGTTTTTTTTAAAATAACAAAAAAAAGACACCACCGGAAATCTTCTCCAGTGGTGCCGGAATTTGTCGGAAAACGCGGATAATCCGCCGCGAACTCAGCGGAGTTCGACGCCCAGTCCTTCCGCGAGGTTCTTGCGGACCTTTTCGTAAAGTACGTTGACCTCGTCGTCGGTAAGCGTGCGGTCGGGGGACCGGAACACGAGCGAGTAGGCGAGGCTCTTCTTCCCTTCGCCGATCGCCTTGCCCTCGAAGACGTCGAAGATGGAGACGGACTCGAGGTGGGGCAGATGGAGCTTGCGGATGAAGTCGACGACGTCCTGGTTGCGGAGTTTGGCGGGCGCGATGAACGCGATGTCGCGGGACACGCTCGGGAACTGGGAAACGGGGACGTAGTATTCGGACCGCTTGCTCGCATTGAGAACGGCGTCGAGCTGGATCAGGGCGATGAAGAGCGGGGTGTTCAGGCGCATGCCCTTCGTGAGCCCGTCGGCGGCCTGACCGAGCACGCCCGCCTTTTTACCGTCAATGATGAGCTCGGCGCAGCAGAGCGGGTTGAACCGAGGATCCGTGGCGGGGACGAACGAGAAGGAGGCGAGGCGGCGTCTGGTGAGGACGGATTCGAGAATGCCCTTCAGGTCGAAGAAATCAAGCTGCTGGCCGCGTTCCCTGGAGTAGCGTTCGGGGTGGGCGCAGCCGGTGATGGCGATGCCGATCTCGTCGCGTTCCTCGGGGAACTTCGCCTGGTTCGCGCAGAAGACGTGGCCGATCTCGAAGAAACCGAGGTCGTAGTTCTTGCGCGCGATGTTGTAGCGGACGGCATCCAGCAGGCACGGGAGCAGCGAGGGACGCATGACCGCGAGGTCGAGGCTGATCGGGTTGTTGGGTCGGATCAGGTCGGCGGGCTCGAAGATGCCGCCGCGGATGGCGGAGGCCTCGCTCATCATGCTGTTGCTGACGATCTCGTAGAGGCCGACGTCGGCGAGTTCTTCGCGCAGATGCGTGATCGGCAGGATGGCGTCGCCGGAGATGTCGGACTGCGTGGCCTTGATGGGCACGTCGGGGAGCTTGTCGAGGCCGTGGATGCGGGCGACTTCCTCCGCGAGGTCGGCGGGGCCCATCACGTCGAGGTCGCGCCAGGTGGGCACGCTGAAGGACGCGCCGCTTTCGGACTGGCGGACGGTGACGAAACCGAGCGAATGAAGGATGTCGTCGATGCGGCGGTTGCCCACGTCCATGCCGAGCAGACTGCGCACGCGGTCGTACTTGAGGTCGATGACGCGCGCGGGCTTTTCGGGTTCCGCGACGGAAATGAGCGGGGAGACGACGTCGCCGCTGGCGAGTTCGCGGATGAGCTGGGCGGCGCGCATGCTGGCCGGGACGATCATGGCGCGGTCGGCGCCGCGTTCGAAGCGGTAGGAGGCTTCCGAGGAGAGGCCGAGGCGGCGGGAGGTCGCGCGGACGGACGCCGGATCGAACCAGGCGCTTTCCAGGACGACGTCGGTGGTGTCGCCCACGACGCCGGAGTATTCGCCGCCCATGACGCCCGCGATCGCGACGGGCTTTTCGGTGTCGGCGATGACGAGGTCCTTTTCGGTGAGGTCGTACTGTTTGCCGTCGAGCGCGGTGATGGTCTCATTCTCCTTCGCGCGGCGGATCACGAGGCGTTCGCCCTTCAGGAACCGCATGTCGAACACGTGCAGCGGCTCGCCGAGCTCCATCATGACGAAGTTCGTGATGTCGACGATGTTGTTGATCGGACGGATGCCGACGGCGGCGAGCGAGGCCTTCAGCCAGGCCGGGCTGTCGCCGACCTTCACGTTGCGGATGACGCGCGCGGTGTACAGCGGGCAGAGGTCCGGGGCTTCGACCGTGACGAGATTGCTCCAGTCGCCGGCGAGTTCGGTCGGGACGCTTTCCGGCGCGGGGAATTTCACTTCGCCGCCGACGAGCGCGGCGATGTCGCGCGCGACGCCCCAGTAGGAGAGCCAGTCGGGGCGGTTCGGGGTGATTTCGAGCGTGTAGACGGTGTCGGTGGGGACGTAGTCCTGGAGCGGCTTGCCGATCTCGAACGTGCCGGGGAGCAGCATGAGGCCCTTGTGGTCCTCGCTGAGTCCGAGTTCTTTCGCGGAGCACATCATGCCGAAGGATTCCACGCCGCGTATCTTGCCCTTCTTGATCGTGAACGTGCCGCCCTCGCCGTCCGGGAAGACGGTGCCGATGGTGGCGAGCGGGACGATGTTTCCGGTGTCGCAGTTCGGCGCGCCGCAGACGATCTGGAGCGTTTCGGAGCCGGTGAAGACTTCGCAGATGGAGAGGTGGTCGGAGTTTTCGTGTTTGCGGCGGGAAATGATCTTCGCGACGATCACGCCGTCCGGGATCTTGCCGACGGTCTCGATCTCTTCGACCTCGAGTCCGGCCATGGTGAGCGCGTTGGCGAGTTCTTCCGGGGAAAGGCTGATGTCGATGTAATGTTTCAGTCTAAACAGGGAAAGTTTCATGTCGGTCTTCCTTTCTCAGAACTGTTTGAGGAACCGCAGATCGTTGTCGGAGAAGATACGCAGATCGCTGATGCGGTGTTTCAGCATGGTCAGGCGTTCGAGCCCGAACCCGAAGGCAAAGCCCTGGACCTCTTCCGGATCGTAGCCGACGTTGCGGAGCACGGCCGGGTTGACCATGCCCGCGCCCATGATCTCGATCCAGCCGGAGTTCTTGCAGACGCGGCAGCCTTTGCCGCCGCACATCACGCAGCTGAAATCGCATTCGACGCTGGGTTCCGTGAACGGGAAAAAGTGGGGACGCATGCGGATCTGGACGTCCATGCCGAAGAATTCCTTCGCGAACTTCAGGATGGTGCTGCGGAGGTCGGCGAGGGAGACGTCCTTGTCGATGTAAAGGCCTTCCAGCTGGTGGAAATGTACGCCGTGGGTGGCGTCCGGGGTGTCGCGACGGTAGCAGCGGCCGGGCGAGACGATGCGCACGGGCGGCTTGGAGCCGAGCATGGTGCGGATCTGGACCGGAGAGGTCTGCGTGCGGAGAAGGCGTCCGTCGGGGAGATAGAAGGTGTCCTGCGGGTCGCGGGAGGGATGGTTCGCAGGGGCGTTCAGGGCATCGAAGTTGTACCAGACGGTCTCGAGTTCGGGGCCGGTGACGGCAATGAAGCCCATGCGGCGGAAGATGGAGCAGCAGGCGTCGATGGTCTGGCTGATCGGGTGCTTGCGTCCGAACGGCCACATGCGGCCGGGAAGCGTGACGTCGACCGCGGGCGCGTCTTCGGCTTTCTTCTCGTTGATGCGGGCGCTTGCCTCGTTGAGTGCGGCCTGGATGCCCTGTTTGGCCTCGTTGAAGGCCATGCCGGCGGCTTTCTTGTCTTCGGCAGGCAGTTTGCCCATCATCGGGCTGAGGGCGGTGATGGCGCCGTTGCGGCCCAGCGTGCGGTTCTTGACGGCCTCGACGTCGGCCGGAGTCGAGGCTGCGGACAGAGCGGTTTTCGCATCGGCCGTGATGGCCTGAAGCTTTTGCAGCAGTTCTTCCAGCATGTTGAAAACTCCTTAAAGGGGACTTTGGAAAAAAGAAAAACGCGGGCCTGCCGGGAGGCGGCAGCCCGCGAATCACAGATAATCTGTTTTGGGGACGCCCGACGCAAGGCGCGGACGTCCGGATCGAGTTCGTCAGCAGGCGGCCTTTGCCTTTTCGAGCAGGGCCGTAAATGCCGCGGGATCCTTGACAGCGAGGTCGGCGAGAACCTTGCGGTTCAAGTCGATGTTCGCCTTCTTGAGTCCGTCGATGAACTTGCTGTAGGTCATGCCCTGGGCGCGGCAGGCGGCGTTGATACGCACCGTCCAGAGGCGGCGGTACTGACGCTTTTTCTGCTTGCGTCCTTCGTAGGCGTGGACGTTCGCTTTGTCGACGGCATCGTAAGCTGTGCGGATACGCTTGGAGCTGGCACCGTAGAAACCTTTTGCACGCTCAAGGACGCGTTTGCGGCGTTTTCTCGAATAAACAGCGCAAGTAACTCTCATGATGATTTCTCCTGTTTTTCAAGCTCAGCCGTAGGGCAGGGCCTTTTTGATTCTCTGTGCGTGGGCGGCGTCGAGCAGTCCGGCGTTGCGTTTCTGGCGCTTGTTCTTTCCGGATTTGTTCGTCATGAGGTGGCGGCGGCCCGGCTTCGTGAACTTGTAGCCGCCGGAGGCGGTGCGTTTCACGCGCTTGGCGATACTCTTGCGAGTCTTCATTTTCGGCATCGTTTGGTCTCCTTATGTTAGAGTTTTTTCTCGACCGGACGGGCAGACGCCATCAGCCGTGTCCGGCGGTTCTGTATATCAGCCCTTCGGATTGAAGGACATATTGATGTTCTTTCCGAGCAGTTTCGCCGGCGCGTCCACGACGGCGATCTCAGCCAGGTCTTCCGTGATCCGTGTCACGAGTTCGAATCCCATTTCCGGGTGCGAGAGTTCGCGGCCCTTGAACGTGATCGTCACACGCAGCTTGTTCCCTTCGCCCAGAAACTCCTTCGCATGGTTGAGTTTCACCTCGTAGTCATGCGTGTCAATGTGAAGGCGGAACTTGATCTCCTTCACCTTCTGGGCCTGCTGGTTCTTCTTCTGCTCCTTCAGCTTTTTCTTCTGTTCATACAGGAGCTTCCCGAAGTCCATGATGCGGCAGACGGGCGGGTTGCTGTTTTCCGACACGAGCACGAGATCCAGATGCGCGTTCTGCGCCGCCTGGCAGGCAGCAGCAAGTTTCATGACGCCCAGCTGTTCTCCGTCCGCCCCTATGACGCGCAGGGGCTTGTCGGAATACGCACGGTCATTGCTTTTCAGTAGCTTGGCGATAGTAAACGCCCTCCATGTGAGTTGGTCTCGGATGTTTCCGCCACGGTGACGGAAACGCACATAAACCTTTAATATAGCACATCAAAGCTTGTTTTCAAGCTCCGACTGTAATTTTTTGATGAAAGTTTCCAGATCCATGGCGCCGAGCTGGTCCTCTCTGCGGGAGCGGACCGCCATCGTGCCTTCGGTCTGTTCCTTCTCGCCGATCAC
>CACYHQ010000012.1 GCA_902774245.1 uncultured bacterium | reverse complement strand
TTCGCAGCCAAAGATGATTATGGGCATTTTTGTGAATATCCCCATTCATCTAAAGCAGAAGCAGAGCAAGATGAACGGCTGCTAAAATCAGATGTTTGGGAAGTCTTTTATGTCACAGAAAAAACAATAGTGGGGGCTCATGACAAGTGTATCGAAATCACGTTCAAAGACGGCCGTGTTTCCAGTTTTGAAATAAAAACTCTTTCAGATGCTATTTAAGGAAAGATTATTGATGCAAAATATAGCAAAAACACGGAATAATCCCGGTTTGCATCAAAAATTAGTCCACACCTGTCCGGCAGGCTCCGGGCAGGAAGTCGGCGGGAAAGATGGTGTTTTCCCTTGATTTTTCGGCATTTTCCGCTTGTTTTTTGGCATGGGGCGTGGTATAATAAAGATGTGATTCCTCAAACCCTCCATCAGCAACAACTTGAAAGAGCCTGAAAGTATGTCGAGCACGAAAATGAAACGGAACATTGTCCTTGCCGGCGAATCCGAGCTCACCAGGAAGGTTTCCGGCGGGTTGTCCGTGCGTGCGGAAGCGTTTCGGGGTATAGAAGACGAACGGAAGTGAGTTTGCGATGACGAACGCGATTAGTTTTTTTCTGCTATATCTCCTGCCGATGTTGATCCTCCCCTGGCTGTTCCTGCGGGAACCATGCGACAATCCGTGGTCGAGAATCCGGAAAGTCCTGTTCGCGGTCCTGCTGTGCGTTGTGCAGCTGGTGCTGGTACTGGAATTTGTAAAATCCGCGGCGGTCAATGTGAACACGGATGCCCGCTTGAAATTGCAGGGGTATGTTTACGACGCCCGGGATGCGCTCGACCAGGAGAAGCTTTCCGCAGATGAGGTTTGCGTCAGGCTCACGGAAAAGTTTTACAGGGAGGCGGACCCGGCGCAATGGAGCGCGTTGAAGAAAAACGTGGTCGTCCGTTCCTTGCTCGTGATCGCCGGACTGCTTCTGCTGGCGGGCGTCCTGTTCGCGTCGATGCGTTTCAAGCTCAAAACGCTTCCGTTCCTGCTGCTGTTTTACGGCTGCGCGGCGGGCGGCTTCGTCGAGGGCTGTTATCTCTATTACAGCGTCTCGGAGCTCATGCGGTACGGATTTGATCGCACGGCGTTCCGCGAGCTCAATCTGGCCGTGATGGCGAGGATACGGAAAACCGAGGACCGCCTCGCGCTGCGGCTCGCGCTGGAGGACGTGAAAGACGCCCGCGTCTGGGATGGCAAGGAAATGGACGACTTCAGGAGCTGTCTGACGATGTGCCAGGACTTCCTGTCCGTGCTGTACGAATCGCAAAAGAAATACGAATCAAAGACAACAGAAGCGAAAACATCCCCGTGACGCTTGAACGCATCGGCGCGGAATGATCCCGGTCTGCGTCATACTGAGCACCATATTCCGCGTGTCACCTTCCAGAAAGCGGCATGCATGAATATCTTTTGTAAAAGCACTTGAAAAGCACATGTTTTGTGCTATGTTATTTGTAACAATCAGTCAGGAGGTGTATCATGCCCACAGCACAAACAACAAATTTTACAGTTCGTTTGGACTCAAAACTGAAACAGGATGCCGAAATCCTCTTCAATGACCTCGGAATGACGTTGTCTGGCGCTGTCAACGTCTTTCTCCGTCAGGCCGTGCGTGTACAGGGGATTCCCTTTGAAATTCGCAAGAATCAGCCGAACAAGACCACGCTGGCGGCAATGAAGGAAGCTGTCGCCCTCGCATCCGATCCGAAAGCAAAGACATATGTGTCTGCGGATGAAATGATGCGGGATATAGAAAAATGAGTTATCAATTACAGCAGACTTCTCAGTTCAAAAAAGACTGCAAGCGCATGAAAAAACGCGGTGCGAACATGAAAGAGCTTACGGACGTGATCGCGCTGTTGCAGTCCGGACAGGCACTCCCACCTGAAAAACGCGATCACGTTTTGACCGGGGATTACGCCGGATTCCGGGAGTGCCATATCAACCCCGACTGGCTACTGGTCTATTACGTTCAGGCAGACCGGCTTGTTCTGGTTTGTGTTCGCACCGGATCGCACAGCGATCTCTTCGGTTGACCTTGTTCCACTGTCAAGTTGCCGAATAAAATCCTGATCTATAACAGAACTTGTTTTTCAAGGAAAGAATGAGGGAAAAGACCGCGGGAAAATTCTCTTCGGCGTATTCCTTGCATTTCCGGCATTTCCCGCTTGTTTTTTTACAAAACATGTGGTATAATAAAACTGTGATTCCTCAAAATCCTCCATTAGCAACACCATGAAAGGGCTGTAAGTATGTCGAACACGAATCCCATCCGAAAAACTATCCTCACCGTCATTGCGGTCTTCCTGATCGTTGCATCGTTCGCCGGATGCGAAACGACGAAAGAGATCAACGAAGATTATCTTGTCGTTTCCAGCATGGCGGTTATTCCGAATGAAGAAGAGCGCGGCGCGCTGACGTTGAAAATCGAGGGCGACTATGCGGAAAGCGCCTGGGGCATCAGGAGCATCGAACAGGAAACGACCGGCAACACCATCGTCCTGACCGGCACTTTGGTGTCGGAAGGACAGGGCGCATTCGAATACGAGGTCGAGATTCCTCCGCATGTCGATGTCGTGAAGTTCAACAAACGGGTCTTGTGGACACGGAAACAATAAAACAGGCTTTCCACATTGGAGAAATCCGCATGAAAACGTTCCTTTTCCCCTCGAAACAGCTGAAAACGCTGGCGCTGGCGGCATTGCTCGCGCCGTTCGCGTGCGCCGCGGCCGAGGCGGAAAAAAAAGCGCCGGAGCCCGATCCGGGGTGGATCGGGGATTGCTATTACTACGCGGACGGCGGGTATTACCACAAGGACGGCGTGTACTGGCGCGCGGACATGAAGACGCACTATGTGTACGAGGAGGAATGCTGGCACCTCGCGAACGGCGGCATCCTGACCGGGACGGGCGTCTATTTCCCGCCGGTCGCCGCGCCGTCGGGCGCGCTCGGCATCCCGTGGCGTCTGGCCGCCGTGACGGTCGCGCTGATCGGCGGTCCGCCGGAGAATCCCGGCAAGCCGCCCGCGAAACCGCCCGTCCGCGTGATTATAGAAGCTCGCCCGTCTTCGGGTCGATGAGGCGGAATTCCTCGACGTGGATTGCCGGGTCCGCGCGGAATTCGAGGTCGCGGCCGTATTTGCTTTCCATTTCGTAGAGGATCTTCGCGTCGTCGTTCTTGAGGCGCGCGAGCACGGCGGGGTTCAGGATGACCCGGACGGTGGCGGCCTTCTTCGACTTCGTGCGCTGCTTGAGGATTTCGAGCAGGCGGCGCTGAATCTCCACGCTCATGCTGATGGCGGATTTCACATGGCCGGAGCCGCCGCAGTAGGGGCACGGGTCGAACAGCGAATCCTGCACGCTCTCGCTCTCGCGCTGGCGCGTCATTTCCATGAGCCCGAACTTGCTGATCGGGAGGATCTTCGTGCGTGCGCGGTCGAGGTCGGCGAGCTTGTTCATGGTGCGGTTGACCTGTTCGCGGTCGGAGCTGTTCGCCATGTCGATGAAGTCGATGACGATCTGGCCGCCGATGTTGCGGAGCCGTATCTGGCGCGCGATCTCCTTCGCGGCCTCGAGGTTGGTGTTCAGGATGAGCTCGCGCTGCGCTTTGCCGGCCTTGGATTTGCCGGTGTTGATGTCGATCGCCACGAGCGCTTCGGTCTCGTCGATGCAGAGGTAGCCGCCGCCGGGGAGGTTCACGATGCGGTTGTAGATTTCGGCGACCTGGGGCGTGACCTTGTAGCGGTCGAACACGGATTCGGCGCGTTTGTGGCGCGTGATCTGCGTGTTGAAGTCGTTACCGACGAACTTCTTGAGCGCTTCGACGAGGAAATCGTACTTGTCCTTGTCGTCGACCACGATCTCGTCGATGTCGTCCGTCAGCAGGTCGCGCACGGTGCGTTCCAGCAGATCGGGTTCGGCGTAGACGAGCGCGGGCGCTTTCGGCTTCAGAAGGGCGTTGTCGACCTTCGACCAGAGTTCCAGCAGCATTTCCAGGTCGCGCTGGAAGAAGACGGCCTTGCGGTGTTCGCCGACGGTGCGGCAGATGAGGCCCATCCCGTCCGGGAGCTTCAGCCCGAGCAGGATTTTGCGGAGGCGGTCGCGTTCCTTTTTGTCCTCGATGCGCGAGGAGAGACCGATGTGCTTGGAGTAGGGGAGCAGGACCAGGTAGCGGCCGGGGATGGTGATGTTGGTCGTAACGCGCGCGCCCTTGGTGCCGATGGGGCCCTTCGTGACCTGCACGAGGAGCTCGGACCCGGCGGGGAAGACGCGCGGGATGTCCTCGATGGTGATCTTGCCGGTGTGGATGCGCTCCTCCATTTCCTTCAGGCGTTTGGCACGGTCGCCGCCGGTCACGAGGTTGCGGAATTTCTCGCTGAGGATGGAGATGATGTGTTTTTTCTTCTTCGGGGAGGCGTCGGTTTCCTTGACGCGTTCGCGCTCCTCGCCGATCTTTTTGATGTTGTCGAGGATGTCGTAGGACGCCGGGAGCATGTCGCGGAAGTGCATGAACGCGTTCTTCTCCGCGCCGATGTCGACGAAGCAGGCTTCCAGGCCCGGTTCGATGCGGACGATCTTGCCGAGGTAGATGGACCCGGCGACGATGTCGTCGCCCTTGCGCTCGATCTGGTAGTCCTCCAGATGTCCGTTGATGAGCAGTGCCGAGCGGGTCTCAAGTTCCTCGCAGTTCAGGATGATCTGTTTTTTCTCTTGAGGCATGAGTTGGAAAAATCTTTCACGGGGTTGGCTGCTGTTCGGGCTGGCCGTTCAGCAGGACGTCGCCGACTTCGAGGCGGGCGCCGTTCAGGAAATCGGCGACAGGCATTTCCTTTTTTCCTTCGGGCACGATGCGGTCGAGCAGCAGGGAACCGGAGCCGCAGGATACCATGATCCTGTTGTCGGCGAGTGCAGTGATCTTTCCCGGCTCCGCATTGGGCGCTTTGAAGGACGTATACGACGCTTTGGTGATCTTGGCCGACATGACGCGTCCGCGCACGTTGACGCGGAACGACATCGACGGCCAGTTATGGTAAGCCCTCACCTTTCGTTCCAGGACGGCGGCGTCTTCGTTCCAGTCGACGAACCCGTCCGATTTTCGGATCTTGACCGCAACGGTGACGCCCTCGGGGGGCTGCGGACGCGGCGTGATCTCGCCGCGCGCGATGCGGCCTACGCAGTCGCAGATGCGGTTCCCGGCCATCGCGGAAAGCGTGCGTTCCAGCTCGTCCGTGGTGATTCCGGGCGGGACGGGCATGCGGTGCATCTCGTAGATCGGCCCCGAGTCCAGTCCCCGCTCCATCTGCATAAACGTTACTCCGGTGATGTCGTCTCCGTTCAATACGCAGGTGGTGATGGGCGACGCCCCGCGGTATTTCGGGAGAAGGGACGCATGGACGTTCAGGCAGCCGAGCGGCGGGAGATTCAGGATCGGTTCCCGCAGGATCTGACCGAACGACACCACCACGATCATGTCCGGTTCCAGCGCCGCCGCGTGGTCCAGGAACTCCGGAGTGTTCACGGACTGCACGCGTTCGCACGGGATCCCCGCCTCGTCCGCGTACCGTCCGAGCGGAGTCGGCGTCAGCACGCGTTTGCGCCCCGCCGCGCGGTCCGGCTGGGTCACGGCCACGGCGAGCGTGAGGTCATGGCTGTTCGCCAAGGCCTCCAGGATCGGGACGGCGAAAACGCCGGCTCCCATGAATAAAATGCGCGGGTTTCTGATCATGATGTTTTTCACGTCCGAAAAAATTTTAAACTTTAATATATCATAGAAGCCCGCCTTTTTCAAATGATATTTGCTGAAAATATTCCATGCAAAGACAAGTCTTCCCTCCTCCCGTGCGCTCAGCTTCGCTTGCGCACGAGGATGCGGAAACTCTGCTGCGGCAGCGCCCGGCTTTGCCCGGAACGGAAAAAAACAGGCTGTTTCCGGGTGCGGAAAAGCAACCCGGAGCTGGAGAAAGGCGGGCTTCAGTCCGCGAATCCGAACTCGCGGAGGGCGTCCCGCACCGGCTGAACGATTCCGGCCTTTTCCCGGCTGAATTCCATTGCCAGATCCGTGTCCCGTCTGACGCCGAGCGAACCGGTGGAATAACACGTCGCAAGTTTTCTCACCGCGGGAGCATAGCCGTGTTCCGCCCCCGCCTGATACCAGCGGAGCGCGTTGGCGCAGCTGACGGGATCGTCCTTCCTTTCGGCGTAGAAGTCGCCCAGCATGACCTGGGCTTCCGGGCTGTCCTTCATCGCCGCCTTCAGCAGCCATTCCTCCTCCTTCTCCCGGCTCTTTTCGACGCCGATGCCGAGCCTGTAACAGCGCGCCATCCGCATGAAAGCCGTGGAAACGCCGACATATCTGTCCGCCGCCAGAGTGCAATACCGGAACGACTCGGAATCCGACTTGCCGACTCCGATCCCCTTCTCATAGCACGTGGCGAGCACCAGCCTGTACGCCTCCCGGTCGGTGACATAATGCTCGGCTGCAAGCAGGTTCTTCATTGCCTTCGTGGCCTGTTCCTCGTAGCGTTCGTCGCCGCTTTCCCGGTAGCAGATCGCGAGCATCACATGGGATTTGTAATTGTATGCGCCCGATCCCCCATCGTCCGCCGCTTTGCGATACCATTTCTCCGCTTCGGCCTTGTCCTGCTTCACGCCGTCGCCCAGATAATAGCAGTCTCCGAGCGCGGAGGCCGCAAGGTATGCCGGACGATCTTTCTTCTCGTGCTCAACCGCCCTGCGATACCATTTGACGGCCTCGGCCTTGTCCTGTTTCACGCCCTTCCCGGCGGCATGGCACTGTCCCACGAAATACATGGCGTAACTGTCCAGTTTGGCGCCGTTTTTCTCTGCCCGGAGGTACCATTTGGCGGCTTCGCCTTCGTCCTGCTTGACGATGTTGTCCCGGTCCCGATAACATTCGGCGAGGTACATCTGCGCCGGAGCGTAGTTCAGATAAGCGGCCCGGATGAGATACTCCGCCGCCCGGTCACGGCTGATTTCAGGGTCGGGATAGGTCCCGCGCGCCGAACGGGCGAGCTCGTACAGCGCCGGAGCATAATTCTGTTCCGCGGACAGCGTCAGCCAATCCCGGCGCCGTTCGCGGCTGTAATCCTTTCCGGAACCGTAGTACTTCCCGGTCCGGTACTGCGCCTCGGCGTTTCCATGCTCCGCCGCGCGGAAAAACCACAGCAGGGCGTTGAACTCGTTTGCGGTTCCCCCGGCCTCTTCACTTTTCAAATACAGGTTCGCGAGGGCGCACTGAGCTTCCGCGAGGCCCTGTTCCGCAGCCTGCCTGTACCGTTCGATCGCCTCCGCGTCGTCCTGCGGTACGCCGGTCCCCGTCTCGCAGCATTTTCCAAGTTCGAACTGCGCCTCGGCGTTTCCATGTTCCGCCGCCTTGAAATAACATTCGACAGCCTCTTTCATGTCCTTTTCGACCCCCAGACCCTCCGCGTAACAGCGTCCGAGCCGGTACAGCGCACCGGGGTGATTCTGTTCTGCAGCCGCGCGGAACCATTTCGCCGACTCCGGCGTGTCCTGTTTGACGCCGATGCCGCTGAAAAACGCCAGCCCAAGCTGATATGCGGTCTCCGCGTCGCCGGCCTGCGCCCGGCGGACCATCCGGCGGATATTCGTCCGGTTTTCGATCAGCCAGCTGTATTTTTTGTAACTGTTATGGGGATTGTCGTACCACTTCTCCGCCTCCTCCAGGTCGGCTTCCACGCCCTTGCCGAACTCGTAACAGAATCCCAGTTCGTAGAACCCATACCCCTCCCTCTGCATATCCGCGCTGATCCTGTACCACTTCGCGGCTTCCGCGTAATTCTGTTTGAAGCCGTTCCGACCGTAGTAATAACTGTCGGCGATGTCCGTCCGCAACATGGTGACATCCGATGAATCCTCGAGTATTCTGGCATTCAGCCCGTTGTCGAAATCCTCCAGTTCCCCGGGATCCAGGTGGCGCATGACACGTTTTCCGATCTGCAGTTCGCGGCGCGTGTAATCGCCCAGATTATGCCTGTTCCATTTCCGCGCCTCGCCGATGTCGCATTCCGTGCCCCGGCCGTTTACATAACACTCCGCGAGTGCGGAGCACGCGGCGGGCAGGCTCTGTTCGGCCGCCTTCTTATACCAATGGAACGCTTCGGCCTCGTTCTTTTCGACTCCGTATTCGCCCCGGTCGCAGCATCTGCCGTACACAAACTGCGCCAGAGAATAACCGAGTTCCGCGGCCTTTCGATACCATTTCCCCGCCTCGATTTCGTCTTTTTCGACGGCTTTTCCCTCGGCGTAATACACGCCGGTCCGGTAGATCGCCCGCGCATACCCGGCTTCCGCCGCCTTCCGATACCATTTCAGGGATTCGACCGAATCCTTTGTCACGCCGTCGCCCGTTTCATAGCACATGCCCAGCACATGCTGCGCGGGGGCATACCCGGCTTCCGCCGCCTTCCGATACCATTTCAACGCCTCGTCAAGGTCTTTTTTGCCCGGCGCGCCGAATACCTCGGAATAAGAACAGTCTCCGAGCGCATATTGGGCGGGGGCATAGCCCAGATCCGCCGCTTTCCGGTAGAAAACCCAGAAACGCGCTTCCGGCCGGATGATGCCGGAGGCGGGAAACGAATAGATGCTTTCGGCGTATTTGCCGAGGAGATAAAGCGCTTCGGCGTCGTCCATGTCCGCCGCGTCCTGAAGCGGTTTCAGCGCCTTCTGCCGCAAATCCCGTGCCTGCGCCTCGTTTCCTTTTACCCCGCGTCCCCTACGGTAACACTCGCTGAGCATGTATTGGGCGGGCGCATATTCCATGTCCGCCGCCTGCCGGAAGCGTGAGGCCGCCTCCTCGAAACGCTCGTTTTCGTATGCGGCAACCCCGGCAGCATAAAGGCTCCGCGCCTCGGAGTTTGTTTCGGTTGCGGATGTGGCGTCCGACAGCTGCGTTTGCGTTTCCTGCGCCATGACGGGATATGCGAGGAGGACGGAGAGGAACAGGAGGGGGAACAGTTTCATGTCGGATTCCTTGTTCTAGGTTGGAAGAGCTTATGCCGGAAACGGATACGGGGCGCGGAAACAGCTCGAAGACTGATAGCTAATATATCATCCGCCCAGGCAAAAGTCAAGCCGTGCAAATACTTTTTGGGCATCGGCGCGCCGACCGATCATCCAGGCGGAATAACGGTCGAAAAGCATCTTTTTCGAGAGCGGGGAAGAGGGACTTATTCCGCCTGTGCTTCCGGCGTTTTTACCGCGGTTTCGGGCAGGATCACGCGCATGGAGACGCGGAACAGTTTCGGCGTGCCGCGCAGTTTCCGATACCATGCGGGGACGGCGCGCGGGATTTGCATCTCGTGCAGTTCGCCGAGCTTGTCCGCGGGGATCGAGTTCATGTAATCGAACAGGCTCTGTTCGTCGGTCTTCTCGTCCCAGACCAGGACGCCGCCGCGTTTCATGATGTCCTCCGGGTCGATCCACTGGCTCTGCGTGACGTCGGCGTCGAAGAACGCTTCCGGCGCTTCGGGCGAGTACACAGACACGTTGCACGAGCCCTTGCGGTCGGAGATCACGTAAGGCATCGGCTTGTCCGAGACCTCGTGCCACAATGCGGTCGCCGCCGCGGTCACGGCGTGTCCGGGGTAGTTCTCGTAGTCGCAGCCGCGTTTCTTGTAGCCCTGATGCTCCAGCGAACGCAGCACGAAGATCACGCCGAAGATGAATCCCATCAGCAGCGTGGCGGCGAGGTAGAAATTTGCCTTGATCCGCGTGATCCGCGGCGACCAGACCATGAAGAGCCACACGCCCATGAACGGGAAGCACGGCACGACCCACGAATAATTGATCTTGCCGCCGGTCACGAGCGAGAAGACCAGCGCCGAGCCGAACGAGCCCCAGCAGCAGGACCACACGAACACCTTGTCGAACGCGGAGTACTGCGTCCGGTCGGCGCGTTTCCGCCGCCACGGGAAGAACAGCGCGAAGAAGATGACCGCCACGCCGAACACCTGCGCCGCGCGGTCCAGCGCCTTCAGCGGACGCGTGAAATGATCGGAAAGCGGGATCGTCTCGCCGCCCGACAGCGCCGCGCGTCCCGCCGCGTACTGGAACGGCTTGAAGTCGTTCGAGAAGAGCCAGAGGATGTTCGGCAGGATCACGAGGATGAACGGGATCGCCGCCAGGTAGAACTGCGGCTTGCGGAAGACGGCGCGGCCCTCCTTCGTAAAGAGCAGCGGGATGATCACGCAAACATACATCGCCGGCGCGAAATACTTCACCATCATGGCGAGTCCGGCGAAGAACCCGGCGCACAGCCAGTACAGCCAGCTTTTCTTCTGATCGCCCTTCACGCCGAGGTAGACGAACAGCATGGTCAGCGGCCACACCGCCAGCTCCATCACGTCGTCGCAGAGTTCCGTCGCCTTGATGCCGTAGAAGTTGATGAAGAGGAGCGTGACCGCGGCGAGGAACGCCGTGCGGAGCGGCAGGATGCGTTTCGCCACCTGGAACACGCAGAAGATTCCCGTGAACACGCAGACCTGGCTCGCGAGGAAGCTCGAAAAGAACGCCTTCCCGCTGAGATACCACACGCCCGCGCCGAAGAACGGTCCGGCATACGGATTCTTGTCGAATCCGAACTGGAAATGGCGTCCCCACACGATGTTTTCCAGCCCAGGCGGACAGGATGATGAGCAGGATGCGCGTATAGTTCACGCCGTCCGCGCCGTGATCGTTTTCATCGTCGAAAAGATAGTGGCGGAAGAAATTGACGACGGGGTTTGTTTTTTTTGTTTCCGGTTGTGCGGTCTGTTCGGTTTTCATGGGGTCGAAGGAATCCTGTATCTGAAAATGGGGGAATCGTCTGAACTGAAACGCGAGAAAAACGGTCTTTTTTTATGGCAAAAAAAAGAACCGTTTCCAACTAATATAACACTGTTTTGTGGCAATTCAAACGGGAGGAAGCAAAAACGTTCCGTTAAAAAATTATATCGGGATGTCCGCCTGTCACGATCATCACAATCCCCACTGGGATGTAGTACGGCAGCAGCAGGACGTCGCCGACGACCGCCAGGGGCGTCATCAGAACACATGCCCCACACCAAAGCGGATTGTAGGAATCCCGAAGCTGCTTGTTTTTCTCTATGATGTCCCTCTGGACCTGTTCGTCGAAGCGGGAAAGCTCCGGATATGCCAGCATTTCGCAGCGGTCTCCGTCCGCGGTTTGCTGCTGCGGAAATACGAAACAGTAATAATAACCGAAATCGAACCCCGTCGTAAGCCGGTTGTCCATCGGCGGGTAGCCCAATTCGATCAGGCACGGTTCGGACAGGACCGGATAGTCCTCGGGGGCGATCCGCAGCCGGATCGTATCGCCGGGGCGAACACCGGATTCGGCGCTTATCGTTTGGGCATCGACATACTTTCCATCCCGGATCAGATCCGCTACCTCGAAACGGTTTGCATTTTTTTTCCCGTCCCGGCTCTTTCTCTGCATGTAGGAATACGTCGCATAAGGCTCCTTTTCCAGAATAACGGGGATCATGTCCTCCCGGACGGAGTCCAAATGGACGCGCAGAGAGACCGGTTCGTAGGTGTCATGCGTCGTGAAGAACGGCAGACTGCGTTCCGTCTTCCTGCTGCATGTATAGATGAACTCGCTCCCGTCCTCGGAATACTCGAAATACCGGTCGTCAAGCGTCACCGTTCTTTCCCCGATGCTCCACGCGTTGCGCAAGCAGCATCCGGTCCCGCAAAGGCAGACGGTGGTCGCCGCGAACGCAAAGGATATCCGATGATTCCAACTCGTGATCCTGCTCCGCTTCATTTTCAGTCTTTCCTTTCGAAAACGGTTTTATGTGTCAAGCTCAACCCATTACTTTTTGTAAGGGTTTGACCGGAAAAAAGAGTTTCGTCGTTTACTGGCGGGCGCTGCGAGCCGCAGCGGCAAGTTCCGCACGGCGTTTCCTGACGAGGTATTTTGCGGAAACTGCTTTTGGGCGGCCGTGCTTGTCGGCGATGACGGCCTTGTAGCCGAGTTTCGCCTTGCGTTCCATCTCTTTGTCCACGGCTTCCTGCATAGCTTCGATGGCTTTTTTCATTTCATTACTCATGACTTATATCTCCTTGTATTTTCGCGAATCGTTCTTTGTCCTGAACCTCTAAAGAGTGTCCCAGTCTTTTTTCAAAGATGGAAACGATTCGGTTCCCAGTATTGTCGAAGCAAATCGTATGGTCGCAGACCTCGGCATAATCAAACAGATTCCGTATGCTCCGAGGATACCGCCTGACGATATCTTCTGACGGAATGTCGTGTCCGCCTTCCAGAACCCGATGACGTACTCTTTGGGCGGAAAACTCGGCATCTGGGATGTAGAGGTAAAACAGCGTGACGATCCAGCCCGATTTGCGCCATTCGACGATACGGGGCAGATAGGTGCGTCCCGAAAGCGTGGTTTCAAAGGCAAAATCATTCCGGTCTTCTATTTTCCGGTTCAGAGTTTCGAGAAAGATTTTGCTTGCTCTCAGCAATCCCGCTTCGTAGTCGAGGGGAGACAGCCCCTTTGCGATCTCATCGGCATTGATGAAGTCCCGGCAGGACACGATCCGTGGAAGATATTCCAGCGCAAACGTGGTTTTTCCGGCTCCATTGGGGCCGGCTACCACGTAGCAATGAGGTTGTTTTCCGTGTTTCATGCGTCCTCCGAGACTCTGAGAAGTGTCGTAGATAATATATCACGCCAAACGGACATTTCAAACCTTACCTGTTCATTCACTGGCGGGCGCCGGTATTACGTCCGAAGCCGGGCATCCTGCGGCCGGGACCGAAGTTCTGCCCCTGCGCGGGCTGCTGCTGACCGGGACGGCGGCCGGGCTGGCGCTGAGACTGAGGCTGTGCCTGCTGATTCTGCTGTTGCGTCTGGGATTGCGGCTGGACCTGCGCGCGCGGCCTGGGGTTCTTCGGATCGGGGCCGATGGTGACGATGAGGTCGCGGCCGTCGACTTCGATGTTGCTGATGTCGAGCCCGGAGGGGGTGCCGTCCCACCAGAGACTGTCCGGCTTCGAGGTGTCGTTGAAGACGACGCGGTCCGGCGGGTAGAAATAATCCGTGGCGATGCCGTTGCAGTCCCTGCCGTGCTGCTGGTGTCCGAACGTGCCGGGGCAGGGCTTTTCGAGGAGCGGTTCGCCGCCCGCCTGTTCGAGCGAGACTTCGTAGTGCTTTTCCTTCGTCATCTCCTCGTCCTCCTCCATGTCGGTCACGGCGTCGTCGACGTGCCAGATAGCGAGCCCGTGCGAGGGGAGCGCGCGATAGAACGACGTGTCTGCGTTGCGGTTTTCGAGGAGGAAATACTCGTCCGGGTTTTCGAGGTTGCGCCAGATGTAGCCGTATTCGCTGGTGGCGGGGATTCTGACCTTGCCCTTGCTTGGCAGCGGGAGCGCCTTCAGCCAGCCGAGGCGGTAGCGGAACGCCCCGGCGAGGGCGGTCGGGTTGGTCTGGAGCCCGGTGATGCGGTCGTACATGCCGATGCCCATGATGCAGTGGTTGCCGAGTCCGTGCGAGACTTTCTGCTCGTTCTTCGGCGTCTTGTCGCTCTTCTCGCCGTAGTCGACGTAGTCGAGGATGTCGAACGTCTGGTGCATGATCTCATGGATCAGGATGCTGACCGTGGGGCTGTCCTGAATGCCGCAGATCAGCACCTGCATGCTGTGAAGCCCGCCGGGCAGCCGGATCTGGTCCACTGGCGAGAACCAGTGCGCCTGCGGCCAGAGGCCGTCGAACGAGCTGTTGCGCGAGTAGAGCACGCAGGCGGACCGGATCGTGCCGTCGGGTTCCTTCGAGACGGTCGAGAGGTCGAAGTCCTTCGGGAGCTTCGCCATCGCCTCCTTGATGAGCATGTCCGCGCCGCGGTAGTTCAGCGCCTTCTGATAGTAGTCGCGGTTGTGGTCGGCCACGATGTAGTCGGAGACGAGGTATTTGAGGTCGCACCGGCCGTAGGACTGGTTGTCGACGAAATCGTGGATCGAGCAGGAATTGCCGTATCCGCGGTAGTTCTTCTCGTTCAGGAAGAATTCCACTTTCTCCTTCGGGATGATCACGTCCGGCGGATCGTCCGGGAACTTCACGAGCACGGCGAGGCCGGTGATGCGGTCCTGATGAAGCGGCGTCTGCGCGTACTGCTGCGGCGTTTTCGGGATGTTCGCGGCGGGCTTCAGCGCGAGGCGGAATCCGGCGTCGAACACGGGGACGGCGGCATCGACGGGCCTGCACGCGGTCACGGTGCAGTCCTCCGGCGAACAGTGCCAGGAGCCGCCGCGCATGGCGCAGAGGTCGCCTTTGTACGCGGCGGAGAAATCGCGCATGAACCAGTCGAGGCAGAGTTCCTGCACGTTCCCGTGCATGTCGTAGAGACCCCAGGCATTGGGCGATTTCAGGCCCTTCGCTGACACGGACGGCGCGGAACGGAAGGAGTTGCCGCGGTACCAGGCGATCTCGCCGAGGGCGGCGGAGATGTTGTCGCGGGCCCGCAGTTCGCGGCCGTTGTTGAGTTCGGTCGTCGTCCCGGCGCGGCACGCGTATTCCCATTCCGCCTCGTTCGGGAGCGTGAACCGGTAGCGGAACGAGCTCGGCAGCGACTTGTTCAGTCGGGCGCAGAATTCCTTCGCCTGGTCCGCCGAGACGTCGTACACGGGGAGGTCCGCGCCGATCCCGAATGCTTTCCCGCCCGGACGCGCCGCCTCGGAAAGCTGTTTCTGCGTGGTTCGCATGACCGCCTGCCACTGCGCCTGCGTCACCTCGAATTTCCCCACGGACAGTTCGTTCTCCTTGAACTTGTACACCACGCGTCCGTCCTTGTCGACCGTCTCGTTCGGCTGCGGCTTGCGGTTGACCTCCATCGCGATGGATCCGGCAGGCAGCGTGACGAGTTCGAGCGGGATCTCGCCGGGGAGCATGAACTTAATGGATGGCAGCGCGCCTTCCTTGTGCTCGTAGACGGGCGTGATGGCGGAGGCGCAGGAGGCGTTCAGAAATGCGGCGATGCAGAGGATACAGGAGAGCAAGGCGGAACGGAATCCGGTCGGGCGGATCGGGGGCGTCATGAGGCGGAAGGTCCTTTCGGTCGGGGGGAAAGTGCTGGATGGTTTAATTATTCAATTATTATAGCATGCCCGCGCGGGTTTGTCAAGCGCGCGAGGAAAACGTTTTCCGGCGTTTTTGCCGGATGCGTGCCGCTTCGTTTCGGTCCCGAATCCTGACCAGCAAATTTGACCAGGTCGGTTTTTCCCGCGGTTTTCCCGGAAAAAGTGTATGCCGCGCAGGAAAAGACGCTGGAAAAAACTCCGTATGCATTTATAGTAATCGGAAAAGGGTGCGCAAAACTCCGCCGTTAGGGGGGTGCGGAGCTCAGGCGCCTCGGACCAAACCAAAACAGGAGGGAATCATCCATGAAAGGTCTGACCCAGAAACAGAAAAACATCATCGAGTTCATCAACGAATTCATGACCACGCAGGAAATGGCGCCGACCATCTACGAGATCGCCGAACATTTCCACATCAAGACTTCCACCGTCTTTGCTCACATCCGGGCCCTGCAGAAGAAAAACTACCTCACGCGCAGCTCGAAAGCCCGCAGCATCAGCCTGTCCCACCCGAAAAAGCGCTCGCGCTTCCCTGCCGGCGTCCAGTCCATCCCGTTCCACTGCATCGGCGAGGCCACCCTGGCGGAGCCCGGCGACAAAACGCTGGTGTGCGACGTGACGCGTCTCCTCGACAGTCCCGCAAAGGAAGACCTCTACGCCGTACATGTGCACGGGGCCGACCTGAACGCCAGCGGCATTTTCGACGGCGACATCCTGATCGTGAAGAGCAACCCGGCGACCGTCAGCGGCGAGGACATCGTCGTGGCCGAGGAGAACGGACGCGAGATCCTCAAGCAGGCGAAGGACGCGATCGTCAACGGCACGCTGTCCGATGCGCCGAACGTCAAAGGCGTCGTCGTCGGGCTTCAGCGCCGGATCGCCAGGACATAAAGCGTCTCATCCTATCCCCCGTATTTTTCCCGCCTTATCTCTTTTACCCGCCAGTCTGTTCGGACCGGCGGGTTTTTTGCGTCAAAAAATGGATTTTTGCTTGACTTTGGACTGAATAGGCGCTATATTACTTAGCAAGTAATCTTTTTTTAAGATTGAAAACATTAGTTTGCATCCTTTTTTTGAAACGAACGAGGCGATCATGAAACATCCTTCTTTCCTTCTTCCGGTCGCGGGCATCCTCTGCTTCGCCGCCGCATGCTCCAAGCCCGAACAGGACGACGCGCAGGCCGGGACCGTCTATCAGATCAAAGTCCAGACCGCTCAGGCGCAACAGCGCCATTTCCGCAAGCAGATCCGCGTGCAGGGCACGATTCAGGCGTATATCTTCACGAATGTCGCTGCGCGTGCGGCCGGGAACATGGAATTGAAGGTCGACGACGGCGACACGATCAAAAAGGGGCAGACGCTGTTCCTGATCGACCAGGACAACCTGAAAAACCGCGTGGCGATGGCGGAACAGGCTCTGAAGGTGGTCGAGGAGACGTATCGTTCGACGCAGCTGGACATCGGGATCGCGGAGACCCAGCTCGAAAAAGCGCAGAAGGACTTTGACCGCAACCGGATGCTTCATGAAGGGCACGCTGTGTCCGACAACGCGTTCGAGACCTACGAGGTCGCGCTCGACAAGGCGAAGAAATCCTACGAAAAGGCCGAGGCGGCGCTCCGCAACGACGCGGCGAAAGTCGACCTGGTGAAGCTCGAACTTGAGATTGCCAAAAAGAACCTCAGCGATGCCACGGAAAAGGCTCCCTACGACGGCGTGGTCGCGGTCAAATACCGTGAGAACGGCGAATTCGTCGGAACCGGCGTCAGCATCATCCGCATCAACGACCCGAAGAAACTTCGCGCCGCCTGCCTCATCAGCGCCGTGTATTTCGAGGCGATCAAGCCCGGCGTGACTCCGGTCACCGTGAGCTTCCGCGACAGGAAGGTCGAGGCGAAGGTTGACTGGTGCAGCCCGGTCATCGACACGCTCAGCCGCACGTTCACGATGCGTGCGTATCTGCCCGAGGGGACGCCGCTCATGGACGGCATGCTCGTGGACGTCGACATCATGCTCGCCGAACGCGACGGCATGGGCGTGCCGCGCGACGCCGTGATCCTGAAGAAGGGCGGCAAGAGCGCGGTCTATGCCGTGAAGGACGGCAAGGCGCAGGAGATCGAGGTCGAGACCGGCATCACGTCCGACGGGTTCACCGAGATCCTGAATCCCGAGGCGGTCGCCGGCAGGGACATCATCGTTTCCGGCCAGTATTTCGTGAACGACGGTTCCGCCGTGAATGTCACGGGCACGAAGTAAGCGCGGAGGCAGTCCCATGACACTCAGCCAGCTTTCCATTCACCGGAAGGTCGCCATGACCTGCGTCATCCTGATGCTGGTCATCCTCGGCCTGTTCGCCTATAAAAAGATCGGCATCGACCTGCTGCCGAAGTTCGATGTGCCGTACGTGCAGGTCACGGCCATCTATCCCGGCGCGTCGCCCGAGGAGATCGAAGTCGACGTCGCCCGCCGCATCGAAGACGCGATCGCCTCGATCGAAGGTCTGAAGCACATCACGACTGTCTGCATGGAGAACGCCGCCGCGCTCACGCTCGAGTTCGAGCTGGGCACCGACATCGACGTCATGATCCACCAGGTCCGCGAAAAGCTCAACACCATCATGGACGATTTCCCGTCCGCCGTGAAGACGCCCCAGCTCAGCAAGATCAACATCAACGCCATCCCGGTCGTCACGCTCTTCCTCACCGGCACGCGCACGCTCGACGAGATGTACGACTACGTGGACGACAAGCTCTCCGACCAGTTCTCCTCGATCCCCGGCGTCGGCGAGGTCCGCGTCCACGGCGGAAACGAGGTCCAGCTGCACATCGTCCTGAACCGCGAGAAAATGGCCGCCGCCAACCTCACGGTCGCCGAAGTGATCCAGTGCGTCGCGAAGAACAACGTGAAGCTCCCGGTCGGCCGCGTCCGCGAATCCGGCCGCGAGATCAGCCTCACCTACAATGCCGAATTTCAGGATCCCGAGGACGTGAAGAGCCTCGAGATCGGCACGCAGGCCGGAAAACGTCTCTATCTCGGCGACATCGCCGAGGTCAAACTGATCTCCCAGGAAATTCGCCAGGAGGGCTACTACGGCGACGAACTCGGCGTCTGCATCGAGATCATCAAGCGAAGCGATGCCAACGCCGTGAAGGTCATCGAAGGCATCCGGAAGAAATACGACACGCTGAACAAGGGCGGCATGCTCCCCGGCGGGATGCATCTCACCTGGTTCAAGGACACCGGCAGTTTTATCCGGGCGTCCGTGGCGGATTCCTGGCAGAGCGTGCTGCTGGGCATCCTGCTGACCGCCGTCCTCATCTTCCTCTTCCTGCATGAGGTGCGCCCCACGCTCATCATCTCCATCACCATGCCGGTTTCGGTCGTGATCACGTTCGCGGCGATGGACCTGATGCATTACACGTTCGACATGATGACGCTCGTGGCGATCGGGTGTTCCGCCGGTATCCTCGTGGCGAACTCGGTCGTTGTGATCGAAAACATCATCAAGAAACAGCATGAAGGGCTGCCGCCCGCCGAAGCCGCCTCGAAGGGCGCTGATGAAGTCCTCGTGGCGGTGGCGGCGTCCGCGCTGACGAACATCGTGGTTTTCGTGCCCGTGGCGCTGATGAAATCGGTCATCGGCCTCCTGATCGCGCCGTTTGCCGGCGTGATGGTGATCGCTACGGTCGTTTCGCTCTTTGTGAGCTTCACGCTGACCCCGCTGCTGGCGTCCATCCTGCTGAAGGACACGACCGGGCCGCGCGCGTGGCAGAAGGCGCTGTTCTGGCTGTGGGACAAGGTCTACGACATGATCACCGCCGCCTACGGGCACACGCTCGGCGTGATCCGCAGGTTCAGCGGCATCGTGATTATCCTGATCTTCGCCGGCTGCTTCCTCATCATGCGCGTGGTCCTGCCGAACGTGAGCATGTCGTTCATGCCGGACAACGACAAAGGCGAGATCTCCATTGAACTGGAATTCCCCGCCAACTACAGCATCGACGAGACGCGTGCCTGCACGCTCGCTGTCCTCAAGGACGTCCAGGCGCTGCCGTGGGTGGTGAAGACTGGCGTGACCGTCGGCTACCGCAACGTGATGCCCGGCCAGGTGCCGGAGGGCGTCCATCTGGCGGAGATCGCGATCATCGGCAAGCAGAAGAGCGAACGCGAGCCGATGCACGAGCTTGTGGCGCAGATTCACAATCTTCTGAACACCAAATATGAAAACGTGCTGTACTCGCTGACGCTCCCGAAGGCGACCGGCGTGTCCGGCGTGGATATGACGGCGTTTGTCTCCGGCGACGACTTCGACAAGCTTGAGCAATACGCCCTGCTCGGTGCGCAGATCCTGCGTGAATCCGGCATGGCGCAGGACATCGACACAAGCGTCCGCACGCGCAAACCGCGCATCGTGCTGAAGCCGAACCGCACCATCATCAAGGACCTCGGCATTGACGCCGCCACGCTCGGCACCTCGCTGGTCGGCTACTACGAAGGCATCGAGTCCGGCACGTTCAAGGTCGGCGGGCGCAGCTACGACATCCGCGTGAAGACCGAGGATGTCCCCGGTTTCGACCAGGCCGCGAACATCGTCGCCGGGTCCATCAACGGCAAGCCGATCGACCTGGACGTGGTGGCTTCGCTCGAAGCCGACCCCGTGTCCATCGCGCTGATGCGCGAGGACAAGATGCGCGGCGGCTGGATTTACGCGAACCCGGCGCCCGGTTACACCATGAACGACATCATGCAGCTGCTGGAACGCAAGCTCGCGCCGCAGCTGGACCAGGGCTACGAACTGAAGTTCTTCGGTCAGGCGGAAATGATGCGCGACGGCGCAAACGAGTTCGTCTCGGTCTTCGCGATCGCCATCATCATGACCTACCTGCTGATCGCCGCGCTGCTCGAATCCTGGACGCGCCCGATCCTCATCATGTTCACCGTTCCGCTCGGATTCGTCGGACTCTTCCTGATCATCTTCCTGGCGCATTCCTCGCTTTCCATGGTCGGCATGCTCGGCGCCGTCATGATGATCGGCATCGTGGTGAACAACGCCATCCTGATCCTGGACGAGACGCGCATGCTGGAACTTTCCGGCGTGACCTCGCACGAAGCCATGACGCAGGCCGCGAAGAACAAGTTCCGCCCCGTCGTGATGACCTCCATCGCGAGCGTCGCGGGCATGCTGCCGATGGCGTTCGGACGCGGTCTCGGCTCCGAACTCCGGTCCAGTTGCGGCCTCGGCGTGGTCGGCGGCCTGACCTTCGCCTCCGTCCTCACCGTCTACCTGATCCCGGCGCTGTTCTATAAGTTCGTTTACGACACCGCGCTGCCGAAAGCGACGATCGGACGCCGCCTGATGTGCTTCTTCGGATTCCGTCCGAAAGCCTGACGGTGCATCCGAAAACAGCCGAAAGCGCAAAAAAAACGCGAAAAAAGCTTGAAAGAAACGGTTTTTGGTGTATATTATATTTTGCGTTTATCAAAAAAACATACAAACAATACTCAATATAGCTCGGAGGAACCCATCATGAGCAACGTTTGCGAAATCTGCGGAAAGCACAAAGTCCAGGGCGGACACATCATCCGCCGCGGTCTGGCCAAGAAAAAAGGCGGTATCGGTATGCACGTCGTGAAAAACACCACCCGCACCTTCACGCCGAACATCCAGACCATCCGCGTGGTCGAGAACGGCAATACCGTCCGGAAAAAAGTCTGCACGGCTTGCATCCGGAGCGGAAAAGTCCAGAAAGCCTGCTGAGGAATCGTTTCCCGGCGCTTCATGGCCTTTGCCTGAATCGCAACACAGAAAGCCGCTTCGGACGCAAGCCGGCGTCCCGGAGCGGTTTTTATATTTTAAATTTTGACATTCCCTTTTTCTCTGCTATATTATTCTGCGTAACGCAATCAATTCCATTTTCACTTTTTCATACCGGTCGGGCACGGAAACGTCCCGGTCGCTTCCAACCAGAAGGAGAAACCGTCATGGCTAAAAAGAAATCCGGTCTGATCGTCAAAATCATCCTCGGCATCCTCATCGTCCTCGTCATCCTCGTCGTTGCGGGGCTGTTCTTCATCGACACGCTCGCGAAGAACGCGCTGGAAAAGGGCGCGCCGCTGGTTCTCGGCACCAACGTCTCCGTGGAGCGTATCCACATCGAGCCGTTCAACGCCCGCGTGGAAATCACGAATCTGATCGTTGACAACCCGCAGGGTACCTACTCCTCCGAATACGCGATCAAGCTCGGCGACATCATCGCCGACATCGACATCAATACCCTCCTGAAAGACAAGATCCGCATCGAAGAGATGTTCCTGAAGGACGTCGACATCGTTTATGAAACGAACGTGATCAACAGCAACCTGCAGGAGATCCTCGACAACGTGAAGAAGCTCGACACTGCCGAGAAAAAAGAGAAGCAGGAAGAAGAGAAGTCCGGCGAAGAAGACAAGGAGAAAACGCTCCAGGTCGACCTCATCGAACTCAGCAGCGTCGGCGTCACGGTTCAGGCGAAGGGCGCTGCCACCGGCCTCCCGATCAAGGTCACCATTGATCCGATGACCAACCTCGGCACGGATGAAGAAGGCATCACGCCCGTCGGCCTCACGCTCCGCATCCTCGGTGCTATCGTGACGACCGCGATCAAGACCGCCGGCGGTTCCGTCGGCGATGCCGCCGCCGCGATCGGCGACGCCACGTCCGCGGCCGTCGCAGGCGCCACAAGCGCCGCCGTCGATGCCGCCAACAATGCGGTGAACGACGCCACTAACGCCGCCGCCGACGCCATCAAGGGCCTGTTCGGCGGAAAGAAAGACGAAGCCGCCGAAGAAGCCCAGCCGCAGGGCAACTGATCTTAGACATTGAAAACCGGGTATCTCAAGTACAAATGGAGATACCCGAATATTGAATCCGCCTGTCCGCTGATCGTGACGGCGGGGAAGAAAGGAAAACACTCATGCGCAAAGCTATTTGCGGTCTGCTGTTCTTTTTGCTGACTGCCCTGCCGTTCCTCTGCGGAGCCTGGGAGACCAAACAGGCCGTCGACAAAGACGGGTTCACCTACGAATACATTCCCGACGATCCGTTCTCCACGCGTACCTATGTGCTGGAGAACGGCCTGAAGGTATTCCTCTCCCGCAACACCCTCGAACCCCGCATCACCTCGCTGATCTCCGTGCGTACGGGCGGGGCCGACGATCCGGAAGCCTCGACCGGCCTCGCCCACTACTTCGAACACATGATGTTCAAGGGCAACGGCGTGCTGGCGTCGCTGGACTGGGAAAAGGAAGCCCCGCTGCTCGGCAAGCTCGCGGAGTTGTTCGACCAGTACCGCAAGGAGACCGACACCGAAAAGCGCGCCGCCATCTACCGCGAGATCGACAAGGTCTCCGGCGAGGCGGCCAAATACTCCAACGATGAATACTGGACGCTCGTGCGCGGCCTCGGCGCGACCGACACCAACGCCTGGACCGGATACGACGAGACGGTCTACATCAACAACATCCCGTCCAACGCGCTCGACAAGTATCTCTACCTCGAATCCGTCCGCTTCTCCTCCATCGCGCTCCGCAGATTCCACACCGAACTCGAGGCCGTCTACGAGGAGTTCAACCGCTCCCAGAACAACGACGCCCGCCGCGCCTCCACCGCGCTTCGCAAACAGCTCTTTCTGTCGCATCCCTACGGCCGCGACATCCTCGGGCTGCCGGAACACCTGAAGAGTCCGTCCATGAGCGACATCTCGCTCTTCTTCTTCGAGTATTACCAGCCCGCGAACATGGCGATCATCCTGGCCGGCGACCTCAATTATGAGGAGGCCATGCGCTCCGTCCGCAAGTATTTCGGCGTGTTCCGCACCGACACGGCCAAACAGCAGGAAGCCCGCAGGATCCTCGGCGAGAGCGGACGCGTCCGCCGCGAACAGCCCATCGAATCCGTCCGCACCGCGGAAGTCTTCGGACCCGACGCCGAGAGCATTCAGCTGGCGTTCCGGTTCGAGGCGGACCGCGACACGGAGGTCATGCTGGAGATGATCAACAACATTCTGAACAACAACCTGTGCGGCATCATGGAGCTGAACCTGGAACTGCCGCGCAAGGTGATGTCTGAATCCAGCGGCGTCCACGCTATGCGCGACTATCTGCTGCATGTTTTCGCGGCGGAACCGGCGCAGGGCAAGACGCTCGAAGAGACACGCGACCTGATCCTCGGCGAACTCGAAAAGCTCAAACGCGGCGAGTTCCCCGACTGGCTCCCCGGCGCGATCGTGAACAACCAGCGCATGTCGCTCATCACGATCTCCGAGGACGCCTCCACCGCCGCGCACGTGCTGAACAATGCGTTCATCGAGGGGCGTCCGCTGGTCGACCAGCTGAACGACATCGATGCGATGGAGAAGATCACGAAGGAGCAGATCACCGAATTCGCGAAGAAGCACTACCGCGACAACTACGTGATCGTCTACAAGCGCCAGGGCGAGGCGAAGGACATCGTGAAGGCCGTGAAGCCGCCCATCACGCCCGTGCCCGTCCACGAGGAACTTTCCGAGTTCGGACGCAATTTCGAACTCCTGCCCGTCGAACCCGAAAACGGTCCGGTTTATGCCGATCTTGAGAAAGACCTTCATATCACCCCGCTGGCCGACGGCATCACGCTTTTTACCTCGAAAAATGACATCAACGAACGCTTCTCCCTCTCGCTCCAGTTCCCCGTGGGCACGCGCATGGACAAGGAACTCGCGCTCGCGCTCGGCTGGATCGACGAACTCGGCACTGACAAATATACCGCCGAGGAGCTCCGTCAGGAGTGGTTCAAGCTCGCCGCCCGCATGGGCACGTTCGTGGAGACCGACCGCTGCGGTTTCACGCTGAGCGGGCTTCAGCGCAATTTCAAGGAATCCCTCGCGCTCTTCAACCACGTGATCTCCAACGTGAAGGCCGATGCGGAATCGTACAAGACGCTCGTCGACGCCGTCGAGAAGAGCCGCGCCGACCGCCGGTCGAGCCGCAGCTCGCGCCTGTCCGCTGCGTCCGGTTTCGCGATCTACGGCGGCCCGGAGAACTATTCCGCCGACATCCTGCCAGTGAAGAAAATGCGCGAGATCGACCCCGAAAAGCTGATCGGACGCATCCACGGCCTGCGCGGTTTCACGCACGACGTGGTGTATTACGGCCCCGTCGACGATAAAGAAGTCAAAGAATTGTTGAGCGGCGTCATTGACAAAAACGGTGCGCCCGGCACGTTCCCGAAAACGCAGTTCTTCCAGGCGGTCGAGCCGGAGGAAGACATGGTCTACGTGGTGGATTATCCCGGCGCGGCGCAGGCGGAGATTGAGGTCATCCGTCTCGACGGGAAATACAAGGAAAAGCCGTATGATTTCGAGGATATCTACTCCACGCTCGAATCCCGCACGTTCATGAACGAACTGCGCGAACGTCAGGCGCTGGCGTATTCGGTCGGCGCGGGGTATTCCAACCCCGGACGCGACCCGAACGGCTACTCCATGTCCTACGGCGCGATCGGCACCCAGCACGACAAGTTCTATACCTCGCTCGACGGCGTGCTTGCCCTGCTGAACGATCCGGAGACCGGAGCCGCAGCGGCGTTCGAGTCTTCGCGTCAGAACCTGCTGTCCCAGTACCGCAACGTGCGCGTCCAGAAGGAAAACTACTACGGCATCCGCCGCACGATGAAAAAGTTCGACCTGAAGGAAGAATCGCGCAAAACGGCCTACGAGGGCCTGCTCAAGATGAGCATGGAGCAGTATCTTGACGAGGCGAAAACGCGCGTCGCCGGAAAGAAGAACATCATCCTGATCCTCGCCGACCTGAAGCAGATCGATCAGGAGGGGCTCAAAAAGTACGGCAAGGTCCGCATCCTGAAGCTGGACGAACTCTTCCCGAACGACTGATCCCCGCATGAACAACAGACTTTATACCGTTCTCCTCCTTTTCGTGCTGGCGCTTATGCTCGCCGCAGCCGTGATTGCACTGCGAATGCGTCCGCATTTCCAACAATCCGGCGAGGAAGCCGAATCCGGTTCGGAATGCGGCGTCTATGGCGGCGGAGAGAAGGATGAACCGGGCGCCGAAGCAACGGATTCCCGTCCGGCGAAGAACCGCAGCAAGTCAGGGAAGAGCCTGGACGAGCGCAACAATGCCAACTCCGAGGTCGTGGAAATGCGGAATGAGGTCGAAGAAATGCGGAACGAGGTCGAAGAAATGCGGAACGAGGTCGAAGAGATGGTCCGTAAATTCCGCGGTACGCCCGAGGAACGCCAGGAAGTGATCGAGGAATGCGAGGGCGGAAAAGAGCTGATCCGGCTGTTTGCCGACCTCAGCGAATCCTCTATCGAAAAGATGTCTCCTGAAGAGCTGGAAAAGGAGCGCGAGAATTTCGAGAAGGAATACCGCGCGCAGCTGGATCTCATTCAGTCCGGAGAGCTTCAGCAAATGCTCGAGACGCCCGAGGAAGAGGAAGTCATTGGCAGCACGATCGAGGCGGTCCAGGAGTTCCTGGAACGGATTGACGACGCACTTCAATCTGCCGGATACTGATTCCTTTTGTGGAAGGGGAGTGAAATAGTAATTTTTTTCTGAGCCTAATTGCACTCTCTTTCTGCGGAAACGTATGGATGAGAGTGCTTTTTGTGATATTCCGACTGACAATAGACGCTCGTATTATTCTTTTAGTTTGTATTTCCGTTGTTTTGTTTTTAATAAAACTGGATGGTATATTTATATCTTTCCCGGATAGATGTTTTTTCTTGGCGAAATGTTTCTACTATTTTCTTTTGCGGGAAAATAGTCTGATAAAAGGGGGAAAAAGTGAAAAAAACGGTAAAAAAAGCTTGAAATGGGAAAAAAAGTTTGATTTTTTGTAAATATGATGTATGTTATAGACAGTATGTGCGGCGCGTATGCCGTAGTTTTGAAACAGTGAACCAGAAGAGAAAAACACATGGAAATTTCCAATTTCGAAAACGATGGAATCGAGGTCATTCAGATCAAAGGCCATCTTTCTGCTGAAAATGCGGAGACGCTCCGGTCCAAGTTTCTTGAATTGTTCGCCACCCAGCGCAAATTTGTGTTTGACCTGTCCGAGATGGAAAACCTGGACAGCACGGGTCTTGGAACGCTGGTATTCTGCCTGAAAAGCTGCACGGAATTCAACGGGACTCTGAAACTGGCGAATCTGACGCAGCGTGCGAGAATGATCTTTGAGATCACGAAGGCATTCCGTATTTTCGATATTTACGACGACCTGAGCGAAGCGATCAAGGCTGCCCGCGAGGCGTAACACGCCGCACTCGCTTGAGACGGCGTATCGGCTAAGGAGGCTGAAATGAGGCTGAACAGCCTGGAGTCAGCGGAACTGGAAAAGGGGTTGTTCCGCCGGATGCAGGACGCAAGTGCGTCAGGGGTTGATATGGCATCCGGTTTGGACGGGTTTTCCCTGTTTTCTTCATCCATATCTTCCCATGCCGGTTTTTTCTCAAAGCCCCGTTCGCGCCTCAAAAAACGCATCCGCCTTTTCTCCGTAAACAGCAGCCGTGTTTTTAAGCGCGGAATGGATGTATGCGGCAGTCTGGCCGCGATCATAATGCTTCTTCCGCTTTTTCTGGTCATCGCGGTCTGGCTTAAGCTTGATTCTCCCGGGCCGCTCATTTATCGTCAGGTCAGAGTCGGGCTCCACGGGCGACCGTTTTATTTTTACAAGTTCCGCTCCATGTATATCGATTCCGAAGCTCGCCGTGCCGCGCTGGAGAAGACAAACGAGTCGAAGGACGGCGTGATTTTCAAGATGAAAAATGATCCGCGCATTACGAGATGCGGCCGGTTTATCCGGAAATACAGCATCGACGAAGCTCCGCAGTTTTTCAATGTCCTGCTCGGTGACATGAGCCTGGTTGGTCCGCGGCCGCCGCTGCCGTCCGAGGTCGCGCAGTACACGCTTGATGATCGGAAGCGTCTGGATATCCTGCCGGGGATCACCTGTATCTGGCAGATCTCAGGACGGAGCGACATCCCGTTCCGGGAACAGGTCGTGCTTGACAAGGAATACATCCGCGGACAGGGGTTCTGGAAGGACGTGCTGATTCTGTTCAAGACTGTTCCGGCCGTGCTGACGGGGAAAGGGGCGTACTGAAATGATGAAAGCGCTTCTTTGCTGTCCGGTTCGCGGCAATACGGAATGGAGCCGTTATTTCCCCGACTATCCTGTGTATATGCTGCCGTTCGCGAACAAACCGGCGATTGAGTTTATGCTGGATTACTGCGTCCTGAGCGGGATTCATGAAGTCCGGATCGTTTCCGACGAGGAATCGGGTATTTTGCGTACGCAGTACAGAAACGGCGAAATGCTTGGTCTGAACATCAGCTATGGCGGGATGACTCCCCGGCAATCGATCAAGCACGTGATCCGGCAGAATATGGCGTTTTGCCGCGATTGCGATCTCCTTGTTTTTTCCGGGCTGTTCCTGCCTGAATACGACAAGCGGGTTCCGCTCGAGCTGAACATCGGAGCCGACGAGGTGAATGGCTGTTCGGACGATTCCGCCGCTTGGTATTTGATCGGGCGTGGCAGACTGGACGATCTGCCGGACGATATGAGCGGATTCCGCGACAATGCTCCTGTGCGCGGCGCATCCGTGACCGATATTCGCGGTTATTACATGCACAACATGCGTCTGGCCGGAAGCGACATCGAAAAATACAATCTTCCGGGCTTCAGCGAAGGAAAACACAGTTTTGTCGGATGCGACGTTCAGATTTCCGGCTCTGCCCGCGTCAAATCCCCCGTCATTCTCGGGAATGGAATTCAGTTCGGGTCCGGAGTCCATGCCGGACCGAATATCATTGTGGGCGACAAATGCATCATTGACAACGGTGCAACGATTTTGAACTCGATTGTGCTCGGCAATACCTATGTCGGGCGGAACACCGAAATCAACGGGAAGATATGCTGTGGGAATCATCTCATTGATCCGGAATCGGGGATCTGCATTGATGTCGCGAACGAATCCGTTCTTTCTGAAGTGGAGCCGAACGAATACAGCAGATGTCCGGGTTACCAGCGGATACTGGCTCTGCTTCTGTTCATTCTTCAGACTCTGCCCTATTTTCTGCTGAGGCCGTTTCTGGAAATCCACTCCACTCTGGCGGAATGCCTGATGGTGAACGGACGGAAGCGTACTGTATCCGTGAACAGATATGTCCTGCCGCAGGACAGCCTGGCGGGGAGACTTTTCCGCAGCCTAACCCTGAACAAATATCATTTGCTGTCCTCTGCTGTGACGGGGAAACTTCGCCTGGTCGGGAACCGTTTTTTTGAGGCTACGGAACACAATGAATCTTTTATCCGGGAATTGCCCGGTTACGCGCCGGGCATTTTTTCCTACAGCGAGTATCTCGGCCATGAAAATGAACCATACCAAATTGAACTCGACGAGCTGTTTTATGCGCATGCATTGAACAGTTGGCTCAATATTAAGATATTGATGGGGATCCTGCGGCATAATCTGTGCGCAGATAGCCGCATTCCGCAACAGAGAGGAGTTTTTGAATGATTTTGTCAGACAACGGCGATGTCGAAACCTTCCGTGAGAATAACACCATTTCGGAACAGGAAGGCTCCGAACCCGCGATCATCCGTTTTACCCGTTTGTTCAAGCGGGATATTTGGTGCTGGGTCAGTGCAGTTCAGAGAATGTGGTGGCTGTTTGCTCTGTTCCCGCTGCTTTTTGCTGTTTCGATGTTTTTTATCCGTACAATGACCACGACCAACGTGTATGTGGCGAATTGCGGCCTGATCCGCCAGCAGGTCACGGATACGAAGAGCGGTATTCTTCCGCCCGGCTATGTGAATATTCAGAAATCCGTTATCATGAGCTTGTTCAAGAGCCGTGCCGTGCTGGAGGAGACGGTCAAGCGTCTCAGCCTTCCCTATACTGCGGAACAGCTTTTCAACAATATCACTGTCCAGTCGGAAAAGAACTCCGATTATTTTTATGTATCTGCATCGTCCAAGGACCCGACGATGTCCGCGGCATTGGCGAACACGCTGGCCGACGTGTTTATCGAAGAGTATAAAAAACTGATCCGGAAGAATCTGGAAGACCTCCGCGACAGCTATACCCGTACCCAGAACGAAATGGAAAAGCAGCTGGAAGAGATCAACGAAAACCTCAAGACTCTGTGCGCGGAAAACAATCTTACGACGATTGAAAGCGACATCGCGTTCAACAACCAGCGTCTGCTTCAGGTCGAAGATCTGCTCACGCGTTCCTCATCCACTTTGGATTCGGCAAAACAGGCGTTGTATGAATTGCAGGGCGAACTCGCCAATACGCCGGAAGAAGTCGTTACCCTCAGAGAGAAAAGTACGCTTGCAGAAGACAGGCTTACTCAGGCGGAAGCCACACTGAAGGAATACGAGCAGATTTACGCGAAGAACAATCCTCTTCTGATTCAGCAGCGCGAGCTTGTCAAAGAAATGAGAGCCGACCTGGAGAAAACGCAACAGGAAGATGAATCGGTGGAAAACGATGCGAACAGCAAGGTTATAGTACAGCGCAATCCGGCCTATACTCAGATACTGGTTTCCATCGCGAAGCAACGGTCCGAAATAACGGCTTTGTCGAATGACATCAAGCTGAACAATGAGATCGCTGTCCAGCTCCGTGCCAGACGCGAACTTCTTGCGCAGATTCAGCCTGTCATTCGCCAAATGGAAATAGACCTTGCCCAGTTAAAGGATCAAATCAACAAAAACAAGCTTCAGATCACGACGATCCGCAACTTCCTGGACCGTTCTTTTTCCGACATCTCCATCCAGGAACTTGCGAAGCCCCCCAATACGTCGCTTTCGCGCAAAAGAGGAATGTGGGCCATTATCGGCTTTATTCTGGGAACCTTTGTCGCGGTTTCGATTGTCATCGGCTGTGAGCTGTTCAACTTGTCGATCCGTTCCAGTGTGGACATCGAACAGGCTCTCAGGATCAAAATGCTGGGGATGATCCCGGTATTGGAACAGGCCTATCGCGCCAACTATTACAGTGCACTTCAGACGATCATCACGAACGGGGAAGATTATTTCTCCAATATTTCTCCGGAGCACCCTCTTCTGCTTGTGTTTGCCCCGAACAAGCGGTCGGATATGGATGAAAAGATACGGGAAGAGTTCTGTGAGACTTTGAAGATCCGACTGGGGTGCAACTATGTGGTGATTGCGCCTATTGCGGAGGATGAGGCCGCTTCGTCCGCGGCTGGCTCCGCGCCAGTTCTGATCAATGACTATCTGTATCAGTTTACCGATGATGCTCCGAAACCGGACAAGGAACACAAGGTTTTCTTCAAGCTGGACGATCTTTCGTTCATTTCTCCATTGACGAGCGATCAGATCCAGCGTGTCAAGACAGCTTATAAGTCCAAGTCCGTTTCTCTGATCGTGTGGGATCTGTTTGATTTTGAGCTGCACCGTCAGCTGTTCGCTGAAATTGCCCACAATGCCGATCTTACCGTCATTCCGATGAAATATGCACAGACCTCAAAACTGAGCGTTTACCGTATTCTCCAGTTCCTGAGAACGTTCCACGTTAAAAACATTGTCGGATTCCTTTACAATATCAACAATAAGCACTACAACAAGGTGACTTTATGATTTCCAAATTCCACAGGATTCTGTTTCTCTTTTTCCCGGTCATTTCCCTTGTCGCAACTGCATGTAATACCACTCCCTTCGGGGGGATCGCCGTTCCCGGGATGACGTCTGTCGAACCGAAGACGGAAGAGGATTATTATGCCATCCAGGAAGAACTGAAAGCGCTGCATGTAGTCAATCCTACGCCATATGAGATTCATCCGGGCGATTCCTTTGCGATGAATGTCTATAATCAGCCTTCGCTTTCTACCTCTTTTATTATTGCTCCGGACGGAACGGCGAGTTTGCCTTTGGTCGGAATCATTAAATTGTCCGGATTGAATCTGGAAGATGCCTCCGACCTGATTGCGAAACAGCTTACCAAGTACTTGAGATCGCCAATCGTTTCCCTGGCTCCTCAGGAAGTGAGCGGATATTATTTTACGATCGCGGGACGTGTGGTAAAGCCCGGAAATTATACCGTTTCTCTCGGACAGACGAAGCTGCTGGACGCGATCGCCTTGTCCGGCGGATTTGAACGAGGTGTGTTCCACAACGATACCGTGGAACTTGCCGATTTGGACAATTCCTACATCAAACGGGACGGCAGAAGATTGCCCGTGGATTTCAAAAAACTTGTCTATGAGGGCGATGACCTTCATAATATTCCCGTCCTGAACGGAGACTACATTTATGTGCCGTCCACGATGAGCGGTTATATTATCTTCCTGGGAGAAGTCGGCAGCAATTCCTATGTCGGTTTTACCGAAGGGATGACCCTGATGCAGGGACTGTCGTACGTGGGGGGATTGCGGTCCGAAACATACAGTTCCTTCATTCGGGTCATTCGCGGCGGTCAGGAGAATACTGTGGTCTATACTGTCAATATAGATAAGATCCTGAACGGAAAGATGAAGGATTTTGCTCTGAACGCGAATGACATCATCTATGTGCCGCAGGATGGATTCACAAAATGGAATACCGTTATCCGGAAGATTTTGCCGACACTTCAGCTTGTTAATCTGTTGGCGGGTCCGTTCGGTTCCTCCATCCTCGGTTATTTCAATCTCTGAAATAATACGTTGTTCTGATCTGTACCCCGGCGGATTCTTATGTCGGTAATCAAAATCGTAGCATTCCTGTTTATTTTTCTGTATGTAATACCGATTATGACGGTATTATGCTGCATGTTTCCTGTATTCCGGCACATCTGTTTTGGGGGAATGTTCTATTTTACCAGCAATGAGTATTCGCTCAATTTCGTACCTATGCCTGACTGGCACGGTACAGCGCGCGGTTATGCGTTTACCGCCGTATCTCTTTTTGCCGTTCCGCTTCTGCTGAGCATGTTCTTTAGTATCAAATACAAGATAAAGCTGTTTCCGCCAGGGGTCTTTTTATATTTTCTGTATTATTTCTCCATTTTGCTTTCCGGTATGAATGCTGTCCACATGCATCAATGGGGCTTTGAAGTTTACAAGATGTTCTGGATGTACATTACGTTTCTGGCAGCATTCAATTATCTGAACAACAGCAAGGATCTGACATATTTTATTTATTTGGTTTGCGGAGTTCTTATCATCCTTTTTCTTGTCGGATTCTATCAGAAATACAGGATGGGTATTTTTCAGATCAATTCGACGTTTCCTCATCAGAATTCGCTTTCACTGTACCTTGAACTCTTCGGACTTCTCGCCCTTGGCGTCCTGATGAACGAGCAAATAAGCAGGATTCTGTTCGTGCTCTGTCTATTTGCGTTCGGCGGCTCTGTTCTTCTGATTCTTTTTACATATTCCCGCGGCGGACTTGTCGTTTATTTTGGAGGCATAGCCATTGTTTGCGCGCTTTCGATCCTTTTTAACGGATTCTCCGTCAGACGCCTGACTCTCATGCTGATCGGTTTGATCGTCATGCTGAGTGTTGTTGGCTATGCATTGCCCCGAATTATCCAGCGATTTACAAAGGCCCCGGAAGCATCCAAAAACACTAGAATCTATCTTGCCATTGCCGCCAGACGTATGGCCAATGATTTTAGATTTGGCGTCGGGGCAAACAACTTCTCTGAGTACTCCAGTACCAGATGGGATTATGCAAAAGAACAGAATGAGAACTATGTCAGCGATGGCCCCGTTGTCGAAACAATTTATCTGCTGGTTGCCGCCGAGTGCGGCTGGTGGGGGCTTGTTGTACTTCTTCTTTGGTTTTTGTATTACTATCTCTCTGATATTATCAGTATGTTCTATCTGCGAAAAAAGCCGTGTTCCGGTATTGTGATCGGCCTATTCGGCGGATTGACCTGCAATTACTGGCACTCCACCCTGGAGTGGAGTTTGAAACAGTTCAACAATTTTGCCGGACAAATGGTTTTATATGCCCTTATTGGTGTTATTGCCGTCAACCGGAAAAACATAAAAAAAGCTTATCAGAAGAGTCTTGCAAACAAACAAATGCAGGAGCAGCTGAAAAAAAGCAGACGAAGACATCCTGTGACTCCGCTTCAAGAGAATAATCATGGCGTCGTATCCCGGACTGATGCGGTGGCCTCTGCAAATCAGGATGAAAAAAATCAAATCTCCGTTGTTTCTTCTGTATCCATTGCGGAGGATACGGATCCCGGACAATCGAATCTTCAAACGCAGTAGGATAAGCAGAGACAAGAAACCAAATGTGTGTATTCTATTCTCTGGTATCCCTGCTGTTTCCCCGGTAAGTACAGCTTTTTTTATTTAACCCCGGATACGCCATGGCACTCATCGGAAAAATCATCGCATGGATCCTGCGGAACATTCTTACGATCGCCGCGATCACTGTGATCCTGTGCCTGTTGTCGCCGGGGATCCGCGTTGCGAAGGACAACGCGCTGAGACTCTCGGAACAGCGCGACGCGCTCCTTGCCGGCATCAAATCGGCCGAGGAGGAGATCGCAAAGACGAAGGAATCGCTCGAAAGCCGTCATTCCATGCTCGATCACTGGCGCAAACAGCGGCGGGAAATCCTGGAACAGATCGACGCCCTGCCAAGCCCGTGGCGGCATCCGATTGACCACTGGTCCGAGTACGCCCGCCTTACCGCCGAACAGAAGCGTCTGGAACTTCAGATCGACACGCTGGAAGACGCAATCTCGCGGTACAAGGATACGATCGACCGGCTTGACAAAAACCGTCAGATGCTGGTGTTCCAGCTCGAAAGCGTGACACAATCCCTCACGGAATCCGTCTCGAACGAGTGGAACACGAACGGCCTTCGCATCCTTCTTTTTACGATCTGCTTCGTGCTACTCACCCCGCCGCTGTGGCTCGTGTTCATGTATTACTGTGTTGCCGCGCTCATTGAGAGGTTTCCGCCGATCCGCATCAAGGTCAGGGACGGCGATGCGCGCGAGCCTGTGTTCTACCGTGCCGCCCGAAGCATCACGTTCACGATTCCCGAGGGGCGTAAGTTTTACCTGCGGGCGCAGGGCGGCGACTGGGGCAAGGAACGACGCGACGTGACATGCCGAACCAAGTTCATGTGGCGCTGGGGCGCGCCGCTTGTGTCCATCGCGTCCGACCTGGTGGAACTGCTTGCCTACCGCAATGAACCCGGCGCGAAGAATCCCGGCCAGATCAAGCTGACGTCCCCCAAAGACGACGAGGTCTACATCCAGCAGATCGAACTGAACGGCGGTCCGGGGCTGGTCCTGACGCCGCGGCACGTGATCGGTCTGACCGACGACGTGGAGGTCCGCACGATCTGGAGTTTCAAACTGCACAACCTCATTTCCATGCGCCTGCGCCACATCGTCTTCTTCGGGACCGGCACGATCTTCATCATCGGCGGACGCGGCATCGACGTCCAGCGGATCGAGCCGGGTTCCTCCGCGGTCCACAAGATCGAGGATGGCGTGCTCGTCGGCTACGTGCCAGGCGCGGCGTATTCCCTCTGCCGCACGCAGACGTTTTGGGCGTATTTCCGCGGCATGACCTCGCTCCTCGACTACAAGCTCTGCGGCGGCACGTTCCTCACGCAGAACCTGGTCGGACGCAACGAAAAGGAAGTCCTCGGGAGCGGCCTCGACCGGTTCCTGTCCGTCCTGTTGAACGGCATCGGGAAGCTCCTCGGTTTCTGAGGCGTGAAAAAAAGCGCGGACGTCCGGCTTCAGCGGAGGAAAGAGCCGTATCCGGCGAGTCCGGCGAGGATGCCGGAGACGATCTTGTTCTGGTAGTCCGGCGAGGCGATCTTCTTGACTTCGGCCTCGTTGGAGAGATAGCCGACTTCGACCAGGACCGCCGGACAGGTCGCGTTTCCGGTCACGTAGATCGCCTGATGACGGGTGCCGCGGTCGGTCCCGCCGGTCGCCGCGAGCACGCCCTTCTGGATCTCGTAGGCCAGACGCGAATTGTTGGCGTCGAACTCGTTCGCGGACTGCTTTTCCGTCTTGACCTTGGAGCCTTTCGTCTCGGTGCCGCCGACGGGGACCGCGCGGTAGGTCTCGATCCCGGCGGGGGTCTTGTTCGTGGAGGAATTGCAGTGGATGGAGATGAAGAGATCGGGCTTGTACTTCTTGCATAGCGCGGCGCGTTCCTGAAGCGTGGGGTACGTGTCCCCGGTGCGCGTCATGATCACGCGGAATCCGAGTTTTTCGAGCTGGGTCTGGAGGCGTTTCGCGATCTGCAGCGTATAGACTTTCTCCTTGTGCGCGCCGTTGATCGCGCCGGGATCGGAGCCGCCGTGCCCGGCGTCGATCATGATGGTCTTCATGCCGAGCTTGACCGCCGTCTTGTAGCGCAGGAGCGGGTCGAGGCAGGTCAGGAAATCGACCTCGGATATGTACGGTTCGCTGTTTTTGATGAGCATCGGGTAGAGGAAATAGACCTGAACGCCGTTGACCGTGCCGTCGCGGTATGAGGAGGAAAAGATCGCCTTGCGCGTCTTGTCGTAGATGACCGCGCCGGAGACCTTGTTCGCTTTGTTTTTCGTGTAGGCGAACGTGAGGCCGTAGTTGACCGCGACGTCGCGCAGGTGCACATATTTGACTTTGTTCTGCGTGATCCTGCGGAGCTTCATGGTCGCGACGTCCTTGTCCTTCGGCGTGGTCGTCTGCGCCGCTGAAGCGGCGGCCGCGGCGGCTTTCTTCTTCGCGTCGGCGGCTTTTTGTACGGCGACCGCCTTTTCGATCGCCTTGGCGCGTTCGATCGCCAGCTGGCGCTGCCGCTGAAGTTCCTCCGGAGACATGTTTTTTACCGAAACCGGGTCATCCTTCGCTGGCGGCGGGACGGATCCGGCGGTCCCGATCTCTTTTTCCTCTATGGCTTTTTCGATCCTGGCTTTCGCCTCGGCGTCGGCTTTCGCCTTTGCTGCTGCCGCGGCGGCTTCCTGCTGGCGCTGCACGAGATCGGCTTTATACTTTTCCAGAGCGGCGCGTTCGGCGGCCAGAGCGGCGCGCATGCGTTCGAGGCGGGCGCGTTCCGCGGCGATCTCCTCGGCGGTCGGGAGCTTCTTCGCCGCCTCGGATGCCGCGTTCTGGACTGCATTCTGAGCGGCATTCTGTGCGGCGGACTTGATCTTGACGTCAGCGTCGGAAAGAGGAACGTCCGTGACGGTCTGCGCCATGACGGAAACGGAAGCGAGGAGGGCGCAGGCTGCGAGGAAAGACTGGAGCAGGGATTTCGGCATGTTATTCCTCCTTTTTCGCGTCGGACGAAGTTTTTGCGGACGAGGCGCGCGGAGCGGCGGACCTCAAGGTCTTGACGGGCGGCTGCGCCAGAAGCTCCAGCAGTCCGGTCTTCAGCAGGAAGACGCGCCCGTTCGCGGTGCGTTTTTCATATTCGGCGCGGGCCGCGAGGCGTTTCTTCCGCTGCTCGAACGCATCGTCGGGCTCGCCGATGAGACGGTGCACGCTTTCGGGATCGAACGAGACGGTCATGCGGCCGGCGTAGACATCGGCGTCGGGATTCTCGGCGGGCATGTCGACCTCGACTTTGGCGAATTCCAGCAGATACGCGAATCCGTCGCCCATGACCGTCTGGAACGCGTCGTTGAACTTCAGTTCCTTCGGCGGATTCTGCACGAGGTCGACGGAGAACGGCGCGGCGAGCGCGGAGTATTTCTGCGAGAACGCCTCCATGTCAAGCTCGCCCGTGGGGACGAGCAGCTCGAAATTGTCCTTGCCCGAGTTCACGAACCAAACGACCGCGGCGGTCTCCGCGCCGGGAGGTTTGCGCTGGAACCGGGCGTATACCGGATTCTCCGGCTTGGAGAGGAAGAGCGGTTCGATCCACTGGCGCGGATTCGGCACGCATTTCTCGAAAACGCGGGAAATGAGGAAGACGCGGCTGGATTTGTCGGGATACCATACGCGGATGTACCGTCCGTCGTAGCCCTGCACGGCGAGGTTGCCGATGCGGTCGGCGGCAAGGCGCGTGTGGCCGCGTCCGAGCATAATGCGGAGCAGTTCCGCGCCGTTGGCGTCGCGCAGAACGGCGAGGATGCCCTCGGAATTCTTCAGCGCGGGGTCGGCGCCGGGCGCGGCGATCTCCTCCGGCGAGACCAGGTTCAAATCCCTGAGGTCGTTCATGCCGGAGATATCCAGTTCCTTCAGCGGCGCGGCTTTCGCGAGGCCCTCCAGCAGGTCGGCGACTTGCGCGGAGGCAGCCTGTGCCCCGGCGCGTTCCTTCACCGCCCAGTACCCGCCGTCCTGCACGAAGTCCAGCGTGCTTTTCTGCGTGCGCCAGGAGATTTCGAGCGAACGGACGTCCTCCGGGCGGAATTCCGGCAGGGCGAGGCGCGCGGAGGCTGTGTTCGAGGCGGATTCGCGGCGCAGACGCAGCTCGGACACCACGGCGAGCGCCGTGACGGCCGCGAGGAAAAGGATGATGAGGACTCTGCGTTTTTTCATGAGATGTGCCGTTTCCATTTGAGTTTGCGAGCGATGCTCCAGACGATGCCGCAGAGGATGACGAACGCGGGGATCAGGACGATGTTGATAAGGCGGACCGTGTTGTTGATGCGGTCGAGGTCCTGCCGCAGCTGGAGACGGATTTCGCGGATTTCGCGTTTGAGCGCGGCGTCCTTCTGTTCATAGGTGTTGAGCAGTTCGCGCTGTTCCTGCGTCAGACGTGCCGCGCCTCCGCTCACGATCAGCTGTTTGCGGATCGACTCCACACGGTCTTCCAGCCGCATGGACTCCTCGGCGAGCGCGAGGATGCGGTCCTTGAACGCGAGGTCGGCGCGCATTTGGCTTTCGTTGATGCGCGTGAGCGGACGGGACATGGGGATGCGGCTGCGGAGCGAGGAGAGACGGCCGCCGCCGCAAAGGGATTCTACCACGTTTTCCATGAGCGTGATGTTGTCGTTGCTGCGTACCACGATGGTCTGCCCGAACTCGTCCTTCGCCTGCGCGACGCATGCGTCGTGGAACAGCATGTCGGCGTCGCCGAAGAGGTAGACTTCGCCGGGCTTGGCGTCGTTTTCTTCCGAATCGTATGCGCTCGGGAACTGCCCCGTGATGTGCATGAGCAGATTGAGTTTTTCACCGGAATGCTTTCCGGGGGCCGCAAAGTCGGCGAGGATCTTTTCCGGCTGGTCCGCCACGTCCGCGACCATGGAGTAGTCGGTCGTGTAGACCAGCGGCTCGAACGTCAGTGTGCGTGCCGGATTTTTCAGGTCGAAGAATCCGGCGTAGTTCATGCGCAGCGAGGTCAGGCCGCCCGTGACCGGATTGCCGCGGTCGATGCCCGCCTCGTTGATGAGGAGCGCGGTCGGGATCGTCCGGCGAACGCCGTTGCGGTCCAGCTGGTCGTACTTGAAATTCATGTCGGCGGCGAGGCGCGACGGGGAATACGCCACGCCCCATTTCGAGAGGAGCGGCTCCAGCGTGGAGTCGGTCATGTTCACATAGGTGTAGTCCTTCTGTGCCGAGGCGAGCGCGTAGGCGGACAGCGGGTCCACGAACACCGCCATGCGGCCGCCATTCACCAGATAATTGTCGATCGCCTCAAGCGTCCGCCTGTCGAACTCGTGCGGATGCACCACCAGCAGAGCGTCCAGGCCGTCCGGGATCTCCTTCAGGTCCGTGGGGATCTCCGTCAGTGTATAATCCTTGTTCAGCTCGGTGAAGAGATACCAGGCCGCCGCGCCGGAACTGCCGGTCTGGGGCGACGGGGCGCGTCCGAGCACGGGGAACGGGCTCATCACGCCGACTACGGGGCGTTTCGGGTTCTGCGCGTGCATCACGCGCCGCAGAAGCTCGTATTCGAGCATGGATTCATTTTTCGGGGAGAGGAACGGCGCGGCGAGGCAGAGCTGTCCGGCGGAAACGGTCATGCCGAGGAAGAACCGGTCGCCGCCGGCGTTCTTTGCGGGCTGAAGCCCCTCGATGATCGCGGCCTCCTCCTCGCGTGTGTCCGGGGCGGGCGAGATGATCTCGAGCGTGACCTTGCCGCCCGCTTCCTTGCTGAATTCGCGCAGGAGCCATTTCACGCGTTCGGCGTAGCCCAGCAGGTCTTTCGGCGTGTCCGCGCCCGGCGGCGAGACGTACAGGCGCACGGTCACGTGGCGGTCCAGCGAACGCGCCAGCGAACGTGCCTCCGGCGAGAGCGAATACGCCCGGTCGGCGGTGCAGTCGATGCGGATGCGGAACGCCTCGGCGGTGAGCGCGAGACAGATGAAGACGTATATGGCGATCACGAACGACAGCGCCATGGAGAGGACGTTCTTCCACGTGTAGCGGTCGCGGAGCGCGCCGGGGAGGAAGAGTCCGCCGCCGCCCGACGCCGCGTAGGCCAGCACGGTCCGTGCGAAGTAGAGGAAAAGCAGCGTGATCAGGATGCTGTAGGTGAGCTCGGAGGTATCGAAGAGGCCGCGCTGGAACGCCTGGTAATGCGGCACGACCGTGCAATAGGAAACGAGGCGGCAGACGCTTTCCGGGAGCCACTGGTACAGCAGGCCCGTCACGCGGTCCCAGCCGGTAAACATCAGCAGCGCGCACAACAGAAGCGCGAGCAGGAAGCTGGCCGTCTGGCTTTTCGAGAGCGCGGAACAGAAACTCGAGACCGCTAAAAACGCCGATCCGACCAGAAGCGCCCCGGCATAGCCGCAGACGATCGCACCGACGTCGGGCTGGCCGAGCACGGCGATGGTGACCGGGACCGGCAGGGTCAGGGCGAGCGCCGTCGCGACGAGCGCCATGCCCGCGAGGTATTTGCCGAAGACGAGTTCCCAGAGCGAGATCGGGTAGGACAAGGTCAGCTCGAACGTTCCGACGCGGCGTTCCTCCGCCCAGAGCGGCATGCCGAGCGCGGGCATCAGGAACATGAACAGCCACGGCATCCAGTTGAAGAACGGGCCGAGCTCGGCCTGTCCGAGCGCGAGGATGTCGCTGAAGACGAACGTGCAGACGTTCGCCATGACGAGGAAGATCACGAGGAAAACCCACGCGGCGGGCGATGCGAGGCTTGCGAAGAACTCGCGCGAGGCGACGGCGAAGATACGGCGGAGGGAAGCGGTCATGCCTGTTCTCCTTCCGTCATGACGGCGAAGAGCCCGGCGAGGTCCGTGTGGAGCGCGTCGGCCTTCGCCCGGAATTCGTCTTTTGCGCCGTCGAACAGCGTTTTGCCCCTGCAGAGCAGGAAGACGCGGGAGCACACGGCGTCGACTTCCTCCAAGATGTGCGTGGAGATGATGACGGCGGTCTCTTCACGGAGCGAGAGGATCAGCTCGCGGATCTGGCGTTTCTGGTTTGGGTCGAGCCCGTCGGTCGGTTCGTCCATGATGAGCGCCTTCGGGTCGTGCAGGATGGACTGCGCGAGGCAGACGCGCCGCTTGTAGCCTTTCGACAGGGATTCGATCTCCTGCCCGGCGGCTTCCTTCAGCGCGCAGCGTTCGATGGCGCGGTCCACGCGGCGGGCGAGTTCGCGCCCGGAGAACCCGTGCAGACGGCCCGTGTAGGCGAGAAACGCACGGACGGTCATGGTCATGTGGAGCGGGGCGTTTTCGGGCAGGAACCCGATGCGGGCTTTCGCGAGGCGCGGTTCGGCCTCGATGTCGATGCCGTCGATGCGGACCTTGCCCGCGTAGGGCGGCATGACCCCGCTGATCATCTTCATGGTCGTGGTTTTGCCCGCGCCGTTCGGCCCGATGAATCCCAGCACGTCGCCGACGTTCACGTGCAGCGAGAGGTCGTCGACCACAAGCCGCGTGCCGTAGCGCTTGAAAAGGTGTTCCGCTTCGATCATCATGCCGTGACTTGCTCCGGTTTCGGGGTCAGCGGGTGTCGCGGGCCAGTTCGCTGTCCTGGAACAGGAAGAACGCCCAGCCGATCCAGGCGGCGCAGTACAGGACGGAGTAGGCCGCCGTCCAGACGAAATACGACGCGGGGATATGGATGCGGTTCGAGAGTACGTCGGCCATCCAGAAGAGCTGCCAGTTCGGGACCAGCGAGGTGCAGAGCAGGGCGCTCACGGAACCCGTGCCGAACACGCGTGCCGCGAAATAATGCAGCACCATCCCGATCAGGAAGAGGATCAGGCATACCATCAGGTTGCCCACGATCTCCATGCGGGTCGCCAGCGCCGAACTGATCACGCCCATGATCCAGACGGCGAAGAACAGCATGCACAGGGCCGGGACCAGGACGTCAGCCGCCATGAACGTTTCCTTGTCGGTCAGCAGATAGTCGGAAAGCGTTCTCACGCGGACGACATGCGAGACCGCGGCGATCACAGGGAACAGTACGACCATGGCCGCAACGGAGTTGGACGAGAAGGATTTCTGCCCGATGTAGTTGCGGACGCCGCCGTAGACCGCGGCCGCGCAGATCGCACCGAAATAGCACCAGACGAGCGGCTGGCTCAGTTTGAACTGGTCGACCGCGATCAGGACGGAGAGCCAGGTGGCGGCGTTGCAGACGAGGACGAAAATGGTGAGCGAGACCAGAATGCCGATGACCTTCGAGATTACGAAGGAGAACCGCGACACAGGTTTCGACATCAGCAGCAGGACCGTGCCGTTCTTCATCTCGCGGCTGATCGTGCGCGCCGAGCAGAGGACCGCGGCGAAGAGGCCGAACAGCATGGTTGTGGCCATGGAGCTGTCGCAGACCAGGCGGATCTGCTGGCGGAACACGAACATCGAGAAGTACGGGAACAGCCCGATCATGATCAGCGCCGCCAGCAGCATCAGGTAGTACACCGGTTCGCGCAGGCACTCCCGGCAGGCGTTCATGGAAAGGCGGAAGATCGTGAACATCGTGGATCACTCCGCGTTGCGTTTGCCCTGATTCTGCAGGTAGTCCAGATAGTGGTCGGAGAGGTTGGTCTTCAGCGTGCGGCGGAAGAACTCGTCGAGGCGCGCCGTGTTGACCTTCCATTCGGAGTCGGAGAAATCGACCTTGCGGACGCCTTCCGGGACGGCGAGACGGTACACCGGGTTGATGTAGGACTCGTCGCCGAGGAAGATGACCGTTTCGGGGCGGAGATAGGCGATGAACTGCGAGAGCTGCGGCGCGGGCATGGCGACTTCAAGTTCGCCGGAATTCTTCTTTCCACCGCTGAAATAGACCTGGTCGTCCTTCGAGGGCTTTCCGGGGTTGGACGGCAGCAGGATGTACGGCACGTCGTATTCCGTGCGGAGGTACTCGGCGATCACCTTGCGCGGGATGCGGTAGTTCGCGATGATCACGAGGTAGGGGAGCGGCTTGTGTTTCTTGTAGCCCCAGAACGGCTCCTTCCGTTCCTTTGCGGCCTTCACGGGTTCCGCCTCGGTCACAGTGTCGGCTTTCACGTACCTTTCTTCAAGTTCGCGGAGCTGGTCCGAATCGATCTTTCCTTCCTCGAATTCCTTCTGGGCGAGGAGGAGACGGTCTTCGCGGGCGGTATGGAGCTCAAGCTGCTTGTCGGCCAGGAGCGTTTCGTTCTCGGGGGAGGGGACTGCAGCGAGGATGGCCGTGTAGTTTGTAAGACACTCGATTTCGGCCTCAAGTTTTTCCGCGGGCTGGGCGTTCCCGGCTGCTTCGCGTGCCGTGACCTCGTTGAGTGCGTCGCTGCTGGCCATGAGGTTGGCGGAGAGGACGTCGACTTCGGCTTTCTTTTCTGCGGAAAGGTTTGCGTCGGCGATCGCCTTGGCGAGTTCGGGGAAACGTTCCTCGAACGCGGTCGCGACTTTTTCTTCCGCCGCTTTCTTCTTCTCTTCAGCAGTTGCTTTTGCTTCGGCTTCAGCCTTTGCTTTTTCTTCGGCGGCTTTTGCCTCGGCTTCCGCTTTCGCCTTTTCTTCGGCGGCTTTTGCCTCGGCTTCCTTCTTCGCCTTATGGGCCTCTACTTCGGCTTTCAAAGCAGCCTGCGCCTTTTCGGCAGCCTCTTCTTTCGCCTTATCGCGACGTTTCATGATCTGTTCCGCCTCAGCGGCGGCCTTGGCCTCAGCTTCTTTCTTGGCTTTCTCGGCGGCGGCCTTCGCCTCGGCGTCCTTCTTCTTATTGTCGGCGGCCAAATCGGCTTGTTTTTTCATGGCTTCGACATCTTCGAAGGAGGATGCCTTAGTCTGTTCGGACGCGGGGACGGCTACGGGGACTGCCGCCGGGGCGGGTTTGTCGGCCGCTTCGTCGGCGGCAAACGAGGACACTGCGAGCGCGCAGAGGATCATGCAGAGGGATACGGAGGAATATTTCGGAAGCTTCATTTCATGTCTCCAGCAGAAAATTTGGAATAAAAACGAAAAAAGTCGGTGAATCGATTTGCGAAACGAAAATCACCGTTTATATTTTAAACACAAAATCGTAAAATTCAAATGAAAGAACGCCATGTCTTCCACTTTTTTTCAAACTTTTCCGGAAAAACCGGCCGCGGCCGTGTTTTTAAGCGGGACCGGCACGAACGCCGCCAAGCTGCTTGAGGGGTGGCAGTCCGGCGCATTTTCAGGCTGGATCCCGCGCGTCCTGGTGACCGACAAACCCGAAACGAGCCGTGCCCGCGCCCTGGCGGCGCAGTACGGCCTGCCGCTGGTCGAACACGATATCGCGAAATTCTACCGCGAACGCGGCCTGGAAAAGATCGCGCTGACCTCGGAACGCGCCCTTCAGGTGCGCGAGGAGTGGACTGGCGCGCTGATCCGCCTGCTCATGCCGTTCAGCGTGCAGTTCGGCATCCTCGCAGGATTCGTGCCGCTCTCCAACATCACCTGCGTCCTGCCGTGCCTGAATGTCCATCCCGGCGACCTCACGCTCGAGGAGGACGGACGGCGTTATCTGGCGGGTCTCCAGCGTCTCCCGGTCGAGACGGCTCTGCTCCGCGGCCACACGAGCCTCCGCAGCAGCGTGATCATCGCGCAGGCGTTCACCGGCGGCGCGAAGGAGATGGACTCCGGCCCGGTGCTGGGGATTTCCGCTCCGGTTCCGGTCGACCTCGCGGGCACGACCGTCGACGAGCTCAAGGCGTGCCAGGCGGCGCGTCAGGGGAAGAAGCCCGCGGAATACCGCGGCGACCTGCTGATGCAGGCGGCGGAACGCAACCTGGAGAACCTGAAGGAGCACGGCGACTGGGTCGTCTTCCCGCAGACGGTCGACGATTTCGCACGGAACAAGTTCTCGCTGGATCCGGACGGCACGCTGCGTTACGAAGGAAACCCCGTGAAGACGGTGGAATACTCCGAAAACGCCGCGCCGCGTCCGGTCGCCCTCTGATTCGCCGGTTCAGAAACAAATTTGAGATAAAACACCCGTTTTTCCACTTGCAAAAAGGAGGAAACGGGTGTATTATTATTGTTTGTTTTGACAACATACATGGAGACAGCCATATCATGATTACCACAGCCGCTCAACTTCGCGAAAAGTACCTGCAATTCTTCCAGTCCAAAGGCCACGCGGTCATCCGCAGCGCCTCCCTGGTGCCGGACAACGACCCGACCGTGCTCTTCACGACCGCCGGGATGCACCCGCTGGTGCCGTATCTCCTCGGCGAGAAGCACCCGCAGGGGACCCGCCTCACCGATGTTCAGAAGTGCATCCGCACTGGCGACATCGACGACGTGGGCGACGCCGTGCACCTTACGTTCTTCGAGATGCTGGGCAACTGGTCCCTCGGCGACTACTTCAAGAAAGAGGCGATCGCGTTCAGCTACGAATTCCTGACCTCGCCCGACTACCTCGGATTCCCGCTCGAAATGCTCGGCTTCACCGTGTTCGCCGGCGACGAGGATGCCCCGTTCGACGAGGAGGCCTACAACGAATGGCGCAACCACGGCGTGAGCGAAAAACGCATCGCCAAGCTCCCGAAAAAGGACAACTGGTGGGGACCCGCCGGCATCACCGGCCCCTGCGGCCCCGATACCGAATTCTTCTACTGGACCGGCCCGAAGCCCGCGCCCGAAGTCTTCGATCCCTCCGACAAGCGCTGGGTCGAGATCTGGAACAATGTCTTCATGCAGTATTTCAAGCAGGCGGACGGCACATTCACCCCGCTGGCGCAGAAGAACGTCGACACGGGCATGGGGCTCGAACGCGTGACCGCGATCCTTCAGGGCAAGGACAACTGCTATGAGACCGAGCTCTTCACCCCGATCTTCGCCAAGCTCGACGAAATCCGCGGCGTGACGCATGAGGAAGGCACGCCCAGGACCGCGCCCGAACGCATCGTGGCCGACCACATCCGCGCCGCCGTGTTCATCATCGCCGACGGCGTCGTGCCCGACAAGAACGGCCGCGAGTACGTGCTCCGCCGCATCATCCGCCGCGCCATCCGCGAGGGCAGCAACAACCTCGGCATCAAAGAGGCGTTCACCGCGAAGATCGCCGAAGTCGTGATCTCCATCATGGGCGGCTTCTACCCCGAACTGAACGCCCAGCGCGAGACCATCCTCTCCGAGCTCAACCGCGAGGAAGAGACGTTCCAGCGTACGCTCGAACGCGGCACCCGCGAGTTCGAGAAGATGGTGTCGCGCGTGCCGGACTTCGTGACGAACAAGGTCATCTCCGGCAAGAACGCGTTCAACCTGTACGAGACCTATGGATTCCCGATCGAGCTCACAGTCGAAATGGCGAAGGAAAAGAACTTCACCGTCGACATGAAGGGCTACGAGGAGGCCCGCCAGAAACACATCGCCGACTCCCAGACCGCCGAAAAAGGCCAGAACAAGGGCGGCCTCGCCGACCACTCCGAGGCCTCCGCCGAACTCCACACCGCCACGCACCTGCTCCACAAGGCGCTTCGCCTCGTGCTCGGCGACCACGTGGCGCAGAAGGGCTCCAACATCGACGGCGTCCGTCTCCGCTTCGACTTCTCCCACCCCGAGAAGATGACGCCGGAGCAGATCGCCGAGGTCGAACGCATCGTCAACGAGCAGATCAGGGCCGACCTCCCGGTCGTCTGCCGCGAGATGTCCCCCGACGCCGCGCGTGCCGAGGGCGCCATCGGTCTCTTCGGCAACAAATACGGCGACATCGTGAAAGTCTACAGCATGGGCGATTTCTCCAAGGAGATCTGCGGCGGCCCGCACGCCACGCACACCGGCGCGCTCGGCGGCTTCAAGATCATGAAGGAGGAAAGCTCCAGCCGCGGCGTCCGCCGCATCAAGGCCGTGCTCGTCAAGGACGGCGCCGAACAGAAATAAGGAGACCCGACCATGGAAAAAGGCGAAGTATTCATTTCCGAAAAGGACGCCGTGACCTTCATCCGCGTGAAAGGCAACGCCTCGTTCGTCTGCGCCCCGCCGCTCCGCGAGCTCGCGAAGAAGCTCGCATCGGAGCCGTTCGGCGGCCTGAAGATCGACCTGGAGGAATGCACCTGGATGGACAGCACGTTCATGGGCATGCTCGCCATGCTCGGCCTGAACGCGAAAAAGAAAAATGTCCCGGCCGAGATCTGGAACGCCTCCGAACAGAACGAAAAGCTGCTCCTCGGCCTCGGCCTGAAGAAGGTCTTCGCGTTCGAGAACGGCGAGTTCGGCGACGCGTCCGACGCCGCGGCGGCGTCCAACGCCACGACCGCGGAGAGCAACGCCCGGAACGTGCTCGACGCCCACCAGACCCTGATGGACATCGACGAGGGCAACGTGCAGAAATTCGAGAAGGTCGTCGAGTTCGTCAAGAAAGACATCGACAGAATGGAACAGGACAAAAAGGACTGAGGCGGTTTTCTTATTTCCGTATTAGCCAGAACCGAACAGGATTACGCCCGAAATGGCAGAGCGCATTGAAACCGACAGCATGGGACCGATCGCCGTTCCCGCCGAACACTACTGGGGCGCGCAGACGCAGCGTTCCCTGATCCATTTCAACATCGGGGACGACCTCATCCCGCGCGAGGTGATCCGCGGATTCGCCGTCCTGAAAAAGGCGTGCGCGCTCGCCAACCTCGGCCTCGGCAGGCTTGATCCCGCGCTGGCGGACGCGATCTGCGCCGCCTGCGACGAGATCCTCGCCGGGAAGTTCGACGGCGAATTCCCGCTGAAAGTCTGGATGACCGGCAGCGGCACGCAGTCCAACATGAACGTGAACGAGGTCATCTCCAACCGCGCGAACGAACTGCTCGGCGGCGAACGCGGCACGAAGAAGCCCGTTCACCCGAACGACCACGTCAACATGTCCCAGTCGTCCAACGACACGTTCCCGGCGGCCATGCACATCGCCGCCGCCTGCGCCCTCGTGCAGACGCTTCTGCCCGCCGTCCGCGAACTCCGCGACGCCGTCGCGAAGAAGGAAGGCGAGTTCGCCGACATCGTGAAGATCGGCCGCACGCATCTTCAGGACGCCGTGCCTCTCACGCTCGGACAGGAATTCTCCGGGTACCGCGCCCAGCTCGAAGCCGCGCTCGCGCGCATCGAAGGCGTTCTGCCGGAACTCTATGAACTCGCGCTCGGCGGGACCGCCGTCGGGACCGGCCTCAACGCGCCGGAAGGCTTCGCCGAAGCCGCCGCGAAGGAAATCGCCGAACTGACCGGACTGCCTTTCGTTTCCGGCCGCAACAAGTTCGCGCTCCTCGCCGGACACGACGCGATCGCCGCCGCCAGCGGTACGCTCCGCACGCTCGCATGTGCCCTCATGAAGATGGCGAACGACATCCGGTGGCTTGCCAGCGGACCGCGCTGCGGTCTGGGCGAGCTGATCCTCCCCGAAAATGAGCCCGGCTCGTCCATCATGCCCGGCAAGGTGAACCCGACCCAGTGCGAGGCGATGACCATGGTCTGCGTGCAGGTGATCGGCCTCGACACGGCGGTCGCGATGGCGGGGACGCAGGGCAATTTCGAGCTGAACGTCTTCAAGCCCGTGATGATCTTCGACCTGCTGACCGAGATCCGCCTCATCGCGGATTCCTGCCGTTCGTTTACAGAATACGCGCTCGTCGGCCTTCGCGCCGACACCGTCCGCATCGGCGAACTCCTGAACCGTTCCCTGATGCTCGTGACCGCGCTGTCGCCCGTCATCGGCTACGACAACGCCGCAGCGATCGCGAAGACCGCCCACAAGAAGGGCCTGACGCTGAAGGAAGCCGCGCTTGCCAGCGGGCTGATCGACGAAGCCGCGTTCGACGCCGCCGTCCGTCCGGAAAAGATGGTCGGAAAAAAGCTCTGACTTCGTTTTAACATTTTCCGCATAAAAAGCGGGACCGCGGGTTGACCGACGGTCCCGTTTCCTTTTATCCTGACCCTGGCTTTTTCCGTAAAATGAATGGAACAATAGAATTGATCTCGAGTCGCAGAAGAAATCAATCTTGTTTTGCTCAAAAAACACTATTCTTTTAGAAGATATTCCATGCTTTCTCTTGACTTTTTTATTAAATAGTGATATATTATTATTTTCAAAAAAAAGATTGCCCGTATACCACATCAGGAGCCTGATATGAAACCTTTCAGCCGTGTGCTTTTTTTGTTCTCCATCGTTTTCGCCGCCTCGTTTTCGGCATGCTCCGACAGCACATCAGATGATCCCGGCCAGGATATAAACCGGATCCGGAAAGCCGCCGAACAGGGCGAAGCCAGGGCGCAATGCGATCTCGCAGCATGCTATTACTACGGCGATGGCGTCGAACAGGACAAGGCCGAGGCTGTGAAATGGATGCGCATGGCTGCCGAACAGGGGTTTCCCAAGGCGCAATGCGATCTCGGCGTCCTCTATGAAAAAGGCGATGGCGTCGAAAAGGACGATGCCGAGGCGGCGAAATGGTACCGCAAAGCCGCGGAACAAGGGCTCGCCGGGGCGCAATACTTTCTCGGCATCTGCTATTACTACGGCAAGGGAGCTGAACAAGACTATGCCGAAGCGGTGAAATGGTTCCGCAAAGCCGCGGCATACGAGAGCGCCGCAGCACAAAGCGTTCTCGGCTTTTGCTATTACAAAGGCGATGGCGTCGAAAAGGACGATGCCGAGGCGGTGAAATGGTTCCGCAAAGCCGCGGAACAGGGCGATGTCCAGGCGCAATTCAATCTCGCCACCTGCTATTACTACGGCGAAGGCGTCAAAAAGGACGATGCCAAGGCGGCAGAATGGTACCGCAAAGCCGCGGAACAGGGCGATGTTCAGGCGCAAAACAATCTCGCAGCATGCTATTTCCACGGTACGGGCATCGAACAGGACATAACAGAAGCCGTGAAATGGTCCCGCAAAGCTGCCGAACAGGGCCATGTCCAGGCGTTATGCGATCTCGGCTTCTACTATGAAACCGGCAGGGGCGTTGAACAGGACTATGCCGAGGCGGTGAAATGGTACCGTATAGCTGCGGATCAAGGCAATGCCAAGGCACAATGCTATCTCGGCAACTGCTATTACTACGGCAGGGGCGTTGAACAAAACTATGCCGAGGCGGTGAAATGGAATCGCAAGGCCGCCGAACAGGGGTTTGCCGAGGCGCAAAACAATCTCGGCAACTGCTATCAATACGGCAAGGGCGTCGAACAGGACTATGCCGAGGCAGTGAATTGGTATCGAAAAGCTGCCGAACAAGGGCTTGCCATTGCTCAAAACAATCTCGGTGCCTGCTATCTCTTGGGCGATGGTGTTGAGAAAGACGAAAAAGAGGCCGCGAAATGGTTTCGAAAAGCTGCCGAACAAGGCGAAGCCTTTGCTCAAAACAATCTCGGCGGCTGCTATCTCAAGGGCGATGGAGTAGAAAAAAACGCCGGGGAGGCGGTGAAATGGTTTCGAAAAGCTGCCGAACAGGGACTTGCCGGGGCACAAGGGAATCTCGGTTTCTGCTATGAAAACGGCGAAGGCGTCGAAAAGGACGAGGCTGAAGCCTTGAAATGGTACACCAAAGCTGCGGAACAACATTTCGCTGACGCACAATACGATCTCGCCACCAACTTAGAAAACGGCAGGGGCATCGAACAGGACTATGTCGAGGCGGTGAAATGGTATCGCAAAGTTGCGGAGCAGGGATATGCCCAGGCGCAATGCAATCTCGGCGGATGCTATTACTACGGCAGGGGCATCGAACAGGACTATGCCGAGGCCGTGAAATGGTTCCGGAAAGCCGCGGAACAAGGGCTTGCCGAGGCACAATACAAACTCGGGGTCTGCTATCGAAACGGCAAGGGCGTCGAACAGGACAATGCCGAGGCGGTGAATTGGTATCGCAAGGCTGCCGATCAAGGGCTTGCCGACGCACAGTTCATTCTCGGCTTTTGCTATCACAACGGCGAAGGCGTCAAACAGGACGATGCCGAGGCGGCGAAATGGTTCCGAAAAGCCGCGGATCAAGGCTATGCCCAGGCACAACACAATCTCGGTGTCTGCTATGAACAAGGCATGGGCGTTAAACAAGACGATGCCGAGGCGGTGAAATGGTTCCGAAAAGCCGCGGATCAAGGGCATGCCGAGGCACAAACCAGCCTCGGCCAGTACTATGGAGACGGCAGGGGCGTTGAACAAGACTATGCCGAGGCGCTGAAATGGTATCGCAAGGCTGCCGAAAAAGGTTCTGCCGGCGCGCAATTCAGTCTCGGCCAATGCTATTCCTACGGCCGGGGCGTTGAACAGGACCATGCGGAAGCCGTGAAATGGTACCGTAAAGCCGCGGAACAAGGCTTTGCTCTGGCGCAAAACAATCTCGGCGCCTGCTATGCAGGAGGCGAAGGCGTCGAACAGGACGATGCCGAGGCGGTGAAATGGTATCGCAAAGCCGCGGAACAAGGCGAAGCTCTGGCGCAAAACAATCTCGGCACCTGCTATGCAAAAGGCGAAGGCGTCGAACAGGACTATGCGGAGGCGGTGAAATGGTACCGCAAAGCCGCAGAACAAGGCAGTGCCCAGGCACAACACAATCTCGGCCAATGCTGTTACTTCGGCCTGGGCGTCGAACAGGACTATACGGAGGCGGTGAAATGGTTCCGCAAGGCTGCCGAACAGGGACTTGCCGGCGCGCAATACAATCTCGGTGCCTGCTATGAATACGGCATTGGCGTCGAACAGGACAATGCCGAAGCGGTGAAATGGTACCGCAAGGCTGCCGAACAAGGTGATGCCGAGGCGGTGATACGTTTGCGCACGGCGGCTGTCGAACAAGGTTCTGCCGAAGCGGTGAAACGGTTGCGCACGGATGCCGAACAAGGTTCTGTCGAGGCGCAATACAAACTCGGCCAATGCTATCATAACGGCGATGGCGTCGAACAGGACGATGCCAAGGCGGCGGAATGGTGGCGAAAAGCGGCGGAACAGGGACATGCCGAATCGCAATTCTATTTCGCTGTCTCCTATGTCGGCGGCAGGGGCGTCGAACAGGACCATGCGGAAGCTGTGAAATGGTACCGCAAAGCAGCGGAACAGGGCCATGTCCAGGCGCAATACAATCTCGGCGTCTGCTACGAAAAGGGCGATGGCGTCGAACAGGACGATGCCAAGGCGGCAGAATGGTGGCGCAAAGCCGCGGAACAAGGCGATGTCCAGGCGCAATATAATCTCGGCAGCTGCTATGAAAACGGAAAGGGTGTTGAAGAAGACCTTGCCGAGGCGGCAAAATGGTATCGCAAAGCAGCGGAACAGGGCCATGTCGTGGCGCAAGTGCTTATTGGCCTCTGTTATGATTTAGGCAGGTTCGTTGAACAGGACAAGTCCGAGGCCGTGAAATGGTTCCGCAAGGCTGCCGAACAAGGGCATGCCTTTGCGCAATGCAAACTCGCCCTTTGCTATTACAAAGGCGAAGGCGTCGAACAGGACGATGCCGCGGCGGCGGAATGGTGGCGCAAAGCAGCGGAACAAGGCGATGTCGAGGGGCAATACAATCTCGGTGTCTGCTATGAAAACGGCAAGGGCGTCGAACAGGATCATGCGGAAGCCGTGAAATGGATCCGTAAAGCCGCGGAACATGGCTTCGAACCGGCAAAAGAGGCTTTGAAGGAAATGGAAAACTGAGCGGAAGAAGGCTTTGCGATGTTTCGATCCGCCTCAGGGATGGCATTCTCACCGATCCGGAGGCTTCCTTTCGTGCGCCCGGTAGGGCGTGCCAAATAAACAGCCCCCGGAACCTTCAACAGGTCCGGGGGCGTCCTTTTCACCTAACCCTAACTTTCAGGGAAACTCTTTTAGATAAGCTTCAAAGCATCATCCAGCGCGCCGATGATGTCGTCGACGTTTTCGAGGCCGATGGAGAGGCGGATGAGCTCCGGCGGGAGCCCGGCCTTGATCTGGTCCTCCTCGCTCAGCTGCGAGTGCGTCGTGCTGGCGGGGTGGATGATGAGGCTCTTGGCGTCGCCGACGTTCGCGATGATCGTGAAGAGGGAGACGTTGTCCACGAGCTTCTGCGCGGCGGCCGCGCCGCCCTTCACGCCGAAGACGACCATGCCGTTCGCGCCGTTCGGCAGGTATTTCTGCGCCAGCGGCTGGAATCCCGGATACTTGACCCAGGCGGCCTTCGGATGGTTCTTCAGGAAGTTCGCGACCGCGAGGCCGTTTTCGCTGTGGCGCGCGGTGCGGAGCGGGAGGGATTCGAGGCCCTGCAAGAATATCCACGCGGCGTCCGGGGCGAGCGTCGGGCCCTGGTTGCGGAGACCGACCGTGCGGAGGCGCAGGATGAACGCGAGCGGGTTGTTCGGACCGAGGTCGTGCGCGAAACGCAGTCCGTGGTAGCCGCGGTCGGGCTGGTTGTACAGCTCGAACTTCGGATCGGTCCAGTCGAAATTGCCCGCGTCGACGACCGCGCCGCCGATGGCCGTGCCGTGTCCGCCGATCCACTTCGAGAGCGAGTGGATCACGATGTTCGCGCCGTGTTCGATCGGGCGGAGCAGGGTGGGGGGCGTGAAGGTGGAGTCGACGATGAGCGGGAGATGGTGCTTCTGTGCAATCTTCGCGTAGGCTTCGATGTCGGCGATATCGAGGCCGGGATTGCCGACGGTCTCGATGTAGATGGCGCGGGTGCGTTCGTTGATCGCGCGTTCGACTGCCTCGAAATCGTTCACGGGCGTGAAATTGACCTTGATGCCGCTCTGCGGCAGGATCGCGTCGAACTGAGTGAACGTGCCGCCGTACAGGTTGTTCGCCGCCACAATCTCGTCGCCCTGTTTCGCGATGTTCGTGATCGTGAAGTAGATCGCCGCCGTGCCGGAGGAAACGGCCAGGGCCGCCTTGCCGCCGTCGAGCGCCGCCAGACGCTGTTCGAGCACGTCTTCGGTCGGGTTCATGAGGCGGGCGTAGATGTTGCCGGATTCGCGCAGTCCGAAGAGGTCGGCGCCGTGCTTGGAGTTGCGGAACGCGTATGCCGTGGTGCGGTAGACCGGGACGGCGCGGGAGAGCGTGGTCGGGTCGGGGACCTGTCCGGCGTGAATGGCGAGGGTTTCGATGCGGTATTGTTTGTTGTCGGCCATGGTAGTATCTCCTTATGCGAACGGATGAGGAAGTGTTCGAGTGGTTCGTTGTTGTGTTCAGTTCTGGTTGAGACGGTTGTTGGGCGTGAGGATTACTTGATCGGACTCCTGGCTAGTGTTTTTGATTTCAATCTCTATCAAAAAAGTTGTGATTCGGTTTTGAAAAAATCCCGGAGCGGACTCCGGAATCAAGTTGATGTGAACTAATATAGCACGGAAAAAGAAGAAGTCAAGCGCAAAGGCGATAATTTTAGTAGATTTTTTGCCGCCGTATTCAAAAATGAGCCGAAAAAGCCGATCTGAATCTGGTCCGGCCGATATGGTGCAGTCTTTTTGCGGACCGTGTGCCGTAACCGTCCTTTTCAACCACAGGAACGGCTCCGATGGTATTAACAGGAAGGATTCTTCAGAAAAACCAAAGAAAACGCTTTTTTTCTCGCAAAAAACCTTGACAAAAACAATAGAAAGGCTATTTTATGCTATTGAAAGAATCGCATCCGGCGAATCTTAACCGAAAAAAGATCGAACCGCTCCTCAAAAGCTATTTGATCGTGGTTTCCTTATAACCAGCATTGTGGAAGACATATGAAAAGTTCATGTGATACAACCGTAGTTACAGCCGGCGACCAGGCTTATTCGTGGGGTGTGTTTCTGCTTGTGGCAAGTATGAGGCGGAACGGTATGCCGCAACCGGTCGTGGTCGGCGCCATGGATTGGACGGATAAGATGAAGAATCTTGTCCTGGCCTTGGGAAACGTTACGATCGTCGATGTTCCGAGGAGCCGTCAGTGCATGGCGTGTCAGAAACCTGCGATGATGGCAAGCGATGCCGTAAAGACCGACTGGGTGTGCTGGGTGGATTCCGACGGGCTTTTTGTGGGGGATAATACGGAATGGCTTACGGGGAGTGATGCCGATGAGGTCAGAATTAAAAGAAGCGACCCGCCGCCGCCGGATTTTACGCCGGAGAATCTCGCAATATGGCAGCGAGACGTAAAGAAATTCCGCGGCCAGGCGCTTCCTGAAAGCCGTTATGCCACCAGAGTTCAGTCCGGCGTAATCCTTCTTCACAGGAAATGGCGTCCGTTTCTTGAGCGATGGGATGCTCAGATCAAGAAAGTTCTTCCTTCCGATGTGGGGATACTCATGGAAAAGGGGAGTGCGTATTATCAGACGGATGAAAGTGTTTTGAGCAGCCTTCTGTGTTTTGATCTGGACGTCCCCAATGTGTCGGAAACATACAAGTTTGACGGGAAGATCGACAGGAAGCGGTTTTATGCTCATTTCGGCTATAATCCGAAACCCTGGCAAATGTGGAATTCCTTTGCGTCGAAGTGGCGGGAAGAGACGTATCTGACAGTTGAATGGCTTGTTGAAAACGGCTATGTGAAAAACAGCGAGGTCCCGCTTCCTCTGCGTCGCAACTGGTGGCCGTTCTATCATTGCCTGACGCCTGTTGCGCCGTGGGTATGGCGTCTGAAAAAACTCAAACGGAAATTATTGGGTGCGTGATTCCCCGAGGAGGATTCACCTCATTGTTGACCTGAATCCTTTTCCTGCCGCGTCAAATCATCAGGACATTTGCAGGATTCTTTCCAGCAGTTTGCTCTGACGTTTCAAATAGGCTTCGCGGGAAAAGGCCTTGGCGCGCTCTGCACAATGCGCCCGTTGCTGTTCCCGGAATTCCGCATCGGTAAGAAGGCGTGCGAGGATTCGCGCCGCCTCTTCATCGGTATGATATGCCAGAGCAGGGGAATCGACGATTTCCGTGGTGCCGCCTTCGTCCGGCACAATCGTAATAATGCCTGACTGCAGGTATTCGGCCACGGATATGCCAAACGCTTCAATGCGTTCCGCGTGGATGGCGTAGGAGCCGGATTTCAGGAACCGTATCTTCTCGTCTCCGTACAGCGCGCCGGTGAATTTCAGCCAGTCTCTTTCCTGCGCCATTTCCCGGAGTTTCCGACCATAGGACGGTGTCTGGTCAAGACGACCCGCGACATGGTATTCGATATTAAGTCCCGTGAGTTCACGCGCCTTTTCGACGATGCCGACAAGATCCTCGACGCGTTTCTCGGGAATGACGCGGCCGATATAAACGACCTTCAGGTGATCGCGTTCAGCTGTGACCGAGTCTGTCTCCAGCAGAGTCGGAGGATAGAACACCGTGCTGTTGAACGGCCCGTAGAAACTCTTCATGAAATTCTCTACAAAGAAGGAGTTCGGATAAATATGTTCACGGGGATTGCAGATGATACTTCGTTTTGACCTCATTCCCAGAAGCGGACGGATGATCGAGTCTGAAAGAAAACGTTTGATCCTCGCTTTTGCTCCCGGGCGGGTAGGAGCGGCGGGATTCAGGACATAAGCGGTGAAGTCATCGTCGCCGAATGCCAGCATGTTGATGAACTGGTGGGAAGGCTTCCCGAAATCCATGATGCTTGCGGTCGATATGCAGACATCCGCGTTTCGGGCAAGCCGTTTCAGCTGCCTGAATCTGTAAAGGGAAAGACGGATTGTATGCTTTTTGGGATCATAGTCCGGTGGCGTTACCTGCACGACCTTCAGTCTGGATATGTCGATATCAATGCCGATCGTCCTGGCCGTATGTTCGACATTGCATGCCAGATCCACCGCCACGGTCAGATTGCTTATTTTTTGCAACGCCTGAATAAAAATCAAAGGAAGATAGTCGCCTCCGCCAAGAGCGAAACTGAAACTGTAATACAACAGAACATTCTTCATCTTTTGCAACCTTGTTTTCCGCACTGTATCAGAGGAAATGCCGACAGTCAGTGCTGTAATTCGTCCTGGAAACAAAAAGGAAAGGAAATACTTTGATAATATAATAGCTGATAACATTTTTTCAAGAAATATCCGCAATATTGTTTGAAAAAAAATAGACAACTGATTTGAACGGTTCTGTGTTTTGTAAAAAAGAACGTCGGCTTTTTATGCTAATTAATGAAGATAAAAAAACAGCACATTTCAATTTTGCATGCTTTTTATCTAGAAACAATTGACGGAATTTGTAATACAGACCTTGAAAAAAGTCGGATGAAATGCTATATTAAATCTTATAAAAATCTTTAAGGCAGTCATCCGCAAAGGTGATGCTTTTATTGATTCAGGGATATCAGAATGGACAAGAAACCGTTTTTTTCCATCATCATGGCGTGCTGCGATGTCGAACCATACATCCGGGAAGCCGTTGATTCGGTAATGAAACAGTCTTTCGGCGACTGGGAATGCATCTGCGGGGTTGAGGAATCCAAAGACCGGACCGAGGAAATCCTGCGGGAGATCGCCGATTCTGAACCGCGTATCAGGATTTTTACTCATCCTCGCAGCGGATCGTGTTCCGCCACGCGCAACATCGGTACCGATATGGCACAAGGGGAGTACGTGATCTTTCTTGACGGCGACGACACGCTTGCCGAAGAGTCACTTGCCCGAATCGCCGACAAGATCAATGCCGCGCCCGGAGCCGATCTCTATCCCTGTGCCATTGTGGCATATGAGGAAGATTCCGACAAGAAGGAAATCCGCGATAATTTTAGTGCGTCCTCGCCCGCCGAAATGACCGGCATTGAAGCGCTGCTGGAAATCAACCGTCTGCTCGTCGACAAGTATTGTCCCATGCTTCAGCTTACGGTGTTCCGTCGGGAGTTCCTGATTGAAAACGACCTGAAATGCATTTACGGGCTGCGACGTCAGGACAGCGAGTTTACGCCGCGTGCGCTTTATCGTGCCAAACGGGTCGTGCCGCTTCATGAGCAGTTTTACCTCTACCGCATTCATGCCAATTCCGTTTCATCTATTGCAAAAGGGGCTGGGTATTTTCTGAAAGACTGGGTTATTATCACGAAATCCCTGTTGGCGTTTTATGGCAAGGTTTCTCAGGAAGACGGATTCGATTCCCGCGTAGTTCCCTGCTGGATCCGACAGTGGCTTTCCAGGCTGAATTACCTGTTGTTTCTTCCGAAAAATCAGAAGCTGATTCCCAGAGAAAAACGGGTGGAATGCCTGGACTTCATCTTCGCGGATGGCTTTGATACTTACAACCGCATGATGAAATCAGGCTCGTTCAGCCAGCGTCTGGCCGCGTATCATGTACGGATGTTCGTCAAACATCCGGCTTTGCGCTGGGCAGCCGATCTCTTTTTCCGAGGCTACTTTCTTTTGTCCGGGTAAAAACCTTTATCAAGTGATTTCTGGTGTTCGCGAGAACCTTTGATCTATAATTGAGCCTGAGGCAGTTTATTAAGAACAGCCAAACTGGAAAAAGCCATGTCGCACTATCGCTGTTTGAAATAAGCCCGTGCGGATTATCTGCCTTTGACGCTCGTCTGAACGGCAAAAAAGGATGGAGACGTCAACCCCAAGTCTATCACCAATCGTCGTATCCGTCGTCTGAACGGATGCGACGGGTACGACATGTAAATCGAAAAACTTTTCCCTTACGTGTGCGAGGAAGCGGGATACTCGCCTCGCATAGCTTGTGAGCTCAACACTCTAATACCGGAGCAAGTGTTCAGGGAAAACATCCGGAACTCGAAAAAAAACGAATACGAAAAAAGCTTATCCGGCACAATAAAGTTTTTTCCGCACCGTTATTTGAGACAGAAGCGAGAACCAGAAACACCTCGCAGTCAGGAGGCTATTAAGAATGTCACGACAAACGCCATTGGAGTTGCACAGGCAACTAACCCGCTGATCACCGTTGCGACTTATGTCGCGGTCTTCTTAACCGTGGTACCCATCGGCCTTTTCGGCTTTGTGCAGGTCCTCCGAGCTCAGCCCAGCACAGCCAGGACGACAGTCCTGACGGCAGAAGCAGATGAAACCGCTGCGGAACTCACGGCCGCAGAACGGCGCGCCCAACGCAAGGCGGCCCGTGAAGCAAAAAACAAGACCGCCGTGACTGAACCGGAAGTAACGGTCGAAATCGCAACCCCCAACCCCGGCTTCAACGGAAACGGTATGCAGAACGCCGATTTCGGTACGATGCCGACGCCTTTTGCAGGCGGTTTCGGAATGATGCCGATGCCGCCTTTCGGAGGCTTCCCGGGATTTGGAACGATGCCGCAAACGGATACCGAAGGTTTCAACGGCTTCGGAACGATACCGCAAACGGACACCGAAGCCATCAACGGATTTGGAGCGATGCAGAACCCCGATGAGAATACCTTCAATGGTTTCGGTGGAGGCATGGGCTATATCTGAACTCAAGCACAATCGACGATACGGGACGTCTCCCCGGATTGGAGGCGTCCTTCTTTTTTGTGGGAATCATGCCGTGTGGGTTAACAGATTGCTGATCATTTTGCCGTTTTATTGATTTGCTTTTTCCTTCGAAGCATGGTATATTTATGGACGATGGTTCAATTTCAATATATTCAGCAATGAATGCGCACGGAAATCTCCGGTATGCAAGGAGGAAACGACATGAACAGACCTCTGATACGATTCGCGATGACTGCCCTGATCGCGGGGTTTGGAATCACCATGGCGTTCGCCGGATCCGGCGGAGGGACGAGGATATTCGTGGGGGAAAGCATCCCCGTAGTCGATAAGGCAATCGTGAAACCTGCACCCAAGCCGAAGCATAAAACCAAGCCGCAGCGGCAGTCCACGACTCCCGCGGAGAAGCCGACTCAGGGATCCAATCCGAAGCCGAATTCGAAGCCGGGGCCCGATCCCAAACCGGGTCAAAAGCCCCGTCCGAGCAATGAAATCTCCAGTGTGGTCTATTACACCGATGGCTTCGAGGTGGACATCGGCCAGGTCCAGCAGGCCGTGCAGGAGCTCCAGCCTCTAGTCGAACAGGTCATGCGGAACATGCCCAGCGCCGAACAGATACAGGAAATGGCACGCCAGCTTGAAGGACCAGTCACTCAACAGGTCGAACAGGTCATGCAGAACATGCCCAGCGCCGAGCAGATACAGGAAATGGCGCGCCAACTTGAAGGGCCGGTCACGCAGCAGGTCGAGCAGGCCGTACAGCAGTTGCCCCAGCCGATGCAGGAGGCGTTGGACGAGCCGATCATCATCACGCCGCAATCCGAAAAAGGGGGCAGCAACTCCAAGTCCAAACGTCGTTCCAAATGGACCTACGATGTCCCCGGCATGACCGGCGGCGACGGTAACGGCCCGCTGATCTACAATCCGTAATGTCTCCCCCCGAGGAAGCGAAGATCGGGACAAACGAAAGCGCTCTTGCTCTTTATCGCAAGCTCGGATTCGTTCAGCTTGGCGTGATTCCGGGCGGATTCCGGAAGAAGGACGGTTCCTTCGAGGACATCATCCCGCATTACCGGATTCTTTGAAAAACGGAACGAAGTCAAATTATTAGGAGAAAAACATGAAGAAAATCGCATTCTTTGATACGAAACTCTACAACAGGGAATCCTTCGACCTGCTCAACAACGGGCGTTATGACATCCGGTATTTCGAGACAAGGCTGACCGCGGCGGCGCTGCCTCTTGCAAAGGGCTGTGACGCGGCGCATGCGCGTTCGTGAATGCGGAGATCGACCGTGCGGTCGTAGAGGGGCTTGTTTCGGAGGGGATCAAGGTACTGGCGTTGCGGTGCGCAGGCTACAACAACGTTGACTTCAAGGCCGCCTTTGAAGCCGGTCTGACGGTCGTCCGTGTGCCCGCCTACTCGCCTTACGCGGTCGCGGAGCATGCCGCCGCGCTGCTGCTGACGTTGAACCGGCACATCCACAAGGCCGCAGCCCGGACCCGCGACTTCAATTTCTCGCTTGTTGGGCTTACGGGCTTCGACCTTCACGGAAAAACCGCCGGCGTGATCGGGATGGGCAAGATCGGGCGTATTTTCGCGGGCATCTGCCTCGGCTTCGGTATGCGTGTCCTCGCATACGATGCCTTCCCGAAACCGCAGGACGGCATCGAGTTCGTTCCGCTTGATACTCTGCTTGCGGAATCGGACGTCATATCGTTGCACTGCCCGCTCATGCCCGAAACAAAGCATCTGTTCAGCGGGGAGACGTTCTCAAAAGTCAAACCGGGCGTCGTACTCATCAATACCTCGCGCGGCGCTCTGGTGGACAGCGAAGCTCTGCTCTCCGCGCTCAGGGACGGTCGGGTCGGTGCGGCGGGACTGGATGTCTACGAGGAGGAAAGCGAGTGGTTTTACGAAGACCGCTCCGAGGTGACCCGGCAGAACCGTACGCTGTCGCTGCTGGTATCCATGCCGAATGTCATTGTCACCTCGCATCAGGCGTTCCTGACCCGCGAGGCGCTGGCCAACATCGCCACGACCACACTTGCCAATCTTGACGCCTATTTCGCTGGCGCGCCTCTGGAGAATGAAATCTGCTACCGCTGCATGGGTACCGGACATCCGCAGGCGGACTGCCCGAAACGCTCGGACGGACGCTGCCACGCCGGATGAGGCGGAGACGGAGAGGATTAGAGGACTGAGGTCTTGAAATGACCATCAAGCTGAGATACGGAAATACCAATACCTTCCTTGTGACAGGTAAAAGCGGGTATTTGCTGGTCGACACGGATTATGCGGGGATGCTGCCGGCTTTTTACAAGGCATTAAAGGCGACCGGAATCCATACAAAGGACATTTCTTTCGTTCTGGCCACGCATTACCACCCGGACCACATGGGCTTGATACCCGACCTGATGAAACAGGGCGTCAGGCTTCTCCTGATGGACACGCAAAGAAACGATGTTCATTACTCGGATCAAATCTTCTCCCGTGAAAAACATCTGCGTTTTCTCCCCTTTGACGAATCGGAGGCCAAGGTCGTCAGTTGCAGTGAAAGCCGGGCTTTTCTGGCGGGAATCGGAATAGACGGGGAAATCATCTCCACGCCCAGCCATAGCAGGGACAGCGTTTCGCTCATTCTCGATGACGGTGATTGCTTTGTCGGGGACTTGGAGCCGATGGAATATCTTTCCGCCTATCGGGAGAACCCTGCATTGAAGAAAGACTGGGATGCCATCCTGAGTTTTTGCCCGAAGCACATTCTATATTCGCACGTGAACGAGAAGACTATAGAACGATAGTACAAGGATAGGCATCTGAATTTACTTCAGACCTTTCCCTGAGGTCAGGATTTCAAGCATGGGCTTGTCGGATACTTGTTTTGTATAGGAATTCCAGAATCCGAACCCTGAATCGTAATTCCATGTAGTCCAGCCGATGTCAAACTCATCGAACACGGATATCATATCGCGGTACCAATTATACGCGGGCTCACGCGGACACGAGGAAATCACACCCCATTCACCGCAGAAGAGGGGCAGACCGAGTTTCTTTGCCACCGTTACCGCCTGAAGAATCTGTTCTCTCAGCACACTGCGATCCCAGTTCGTTGTAAAAGATTGGAATGTTTCTTTTTGCGCTTCGGGCAGTTTGTCGAAATCAGCCTGTGCAATCACAATACCGGGATAATGAACTTGACCGTAATACTTGCCCACGGGGTTCCAGCTTGCACGGTAATGTGTTATTGCCATCGGCCTGTAATAATGGAAGCTGAGCAGAATATTCTTGTCTCCCTTCGGAATCTTCAGGTCTTTGAACGTATCCACATCCTGCCACATATTGGACCCGATCACCAGTACGCGTTCGGGTTCCAGCTGACGCAAAGTCTTATGTACTTTCGCGATGAGATTGTTCCATTGTTCCGGATCATCCGCGACCGGTTCATTCAGAAATTCGTATGCCACCCAGTCTGTCGGGAATCCTTTCAGCGCCGCGGAAAGCTCTCTCCACAGATTCACTAATTGTTCCTGTGATTTTTCTTCTGTGAAAAGTGTATTCGTATTGTTGCCTTCGATGGATGCATTGAAATAAAAACTGCGGATGATATGCAAATCCACAATAACGCGCAGTTCATGCTTGAGGGCGAGCTTGATGGACGCATCCAGCAGTTCCCAGGCATCCGTCAGTTTGTTCCCGTTGTTGTCCCAGAATTGTTCTTCATCAATCGGGATTCTGACATGGTCAAATCCAAATTCTTTCAAGCGGATGAAATCATCTTCCTTTACTCTGGCTGCACGTGCAGCCCCTCGCACTCCGGTTTGTGAAAACCAGTGGCTGAGGTTTGTTCCTCGCTTGACTTTGAAGTCGGAAACTCGCACTCCGTTTCCCCTGTCTACGGAACTGCATCCTGCCAGAATGAACAGCGCGAATGCAGCGAGTCCCATCAAAAAACAGTTCCAATGATTCATTGCTTTTTTCATATCAGAGCTTCCTTTGAATGTTGAATAAGGAGGGGGGTTGCGGAATTTTCCGAATGATATTAACAAAGCCTTTTGGTTTGTATCGACAATATACACCATCCTGAATCGCTTTTCAAATGAATTTTACGATGTTTGCCGAAAATAATTCAACACAAAAAATCTTCCAGTAACATCGAATCGTATATGATCCTCCTTGGTTAAGGGTTTTTGATTCGCTCGGCTCCAATTAGGGGCCGGGCGAAGTCATTTTTGAAGCTGCTCCTGCAACCGGGAGAGAAACAGCTCGGCGGCAGCAGAGAAGACCTGATACTTCTTCCAGACAACATCCAGACCGGATTCCAGACGCGGCTCGAGCGGACGGAACACCAGATCGCTGTGGGCCGTCACGTTCAGAAGCTTGTCCAGCGTGATCGCCACGCCGAGACCGCTTTTGACCAGAAGCGCCGCATTGTAAATCAGATTGTAGGTGGCGACGATATTCAGTTTTTTGTAGTTGCCCGCGAACCAGTCGATGCACGGATTTTTCACGGGGCTGCTCTGCGCCACCTGGCGGGAAAAGATGAGCGGATAGTCCAGCAGATCGTCCTTCGTAATCCGTTTTTTCCTCGCGAGCGGACAATCCCGCCTCATCGCGACACCCCAGACATCCTTTTCCGGCAGGTTCAGGGCATTGTATTTCGCGATATCCACAGGCTGGATCAGGATGCCGAAATCGAGCATTCCTTTGTCGAGGCGGTCCATGACATCCTCGGCGTTGCCGCTGTAAATATGAAAATGTACGTCAGGATAATCCATGCGGATTTCACGGATAACTGCGGCGATCCGGTTCATGGCATCGGTCTCTCCGCTCCCGATATACACGTCTCCGGCGATGTTTTCCCCCATGGAACTGAATTCCGATTCGGTTTTGCCGACAAGTTCAAGAATCTCGCTTGCGCGTTTGCGCAGAAGGATTCCTTCCGGCGTCAGGACCACATGATGGGCTCCGCGCACAAATAGTTTCTGCCCGAGCTTGTCCTCCAAATCCATCAGCTGGCGCGACAAGGTCGGCTGGGTCACATGCAAAGATTGTGCGGCGGCGGTAATGGAACCTTCACGCGCAACAGCCAGGAAATAACGCAGGACTCGTGTTTCCAACATAATCGATTCACTCCTTCCGTGTTTCGAGTAATATAGCACACTTTCTATGCTTTTCAAGCATGGCGTGATATAAAATATAAGTATTTGCTATTGTTCTGAACGGCATGTATATTAGTTGCAGGCAACAACGGAGAACCTGAAAATGGACGAAACAAACAGTGAATTCCTGATGCGCCGGAATCTGACGGATGCCGGTTTCCCCGAGTCGGAGATAGCGAGAATCATTTCCCTGCTCGAAGAAGGACGGGAAACCGCGGTACATCGGATTCTGGCACAACAGCGCACCGTTTTATTGAACACGGTTCATGAGAATCAGAAACGGATCGACTGTCTGGATTATCTGGTTTACGACATGAACAACAACTCAAAGCCGGTTCGTCCGGCGAAAGGAAAACTCAACATGAAGAAGATCATCCCGACCGCCCTCGCCATGCTCTGCCTGCTCGGAACGGCATGCACCACCTCAACAACGGAAATGGAGAAAACAAACATGAACGGCATCTCGCAGGATACCCGCGTCTTCGCAATCAATCCCGACATCGAAGCCCACGATGTCCAGTTCAAAAACCGTTTCGGCATCACGCTCGCCGGGCATCTTTACCTGCCGAAGGATTTCAATTCTTCCGGGAAATATCCGGCGATTGCGGTCAGCGGACCATTCGGCGCGGTGAAGGAACAGTCCTCCGGGCTTTATGCTCAGGAACTCGCCGCCCGCGGATTCGTGACCGTGGCGTTCGACCCGTCGTTTACTGGCGAAAGCAGCGGAGAGCCCCGCAATGTCGCCTCCCCCGATCTCAATACCGAAGACTTCAGCGCCGCGGTCGATTATCTCGTCACGCGCGATTTCGTCGACCCGGAACGCGTCGGCATCCTCGGCATCTGCGGCTGGGGCGGCATGGCGATCAACGCGGCTTCGGCCGATCCGCGCATCAAGGCGACAGTGGCGTCCACAATGTACGATATGACCCGTGTGATCGCCAACGGCTACGACGATAAAGAAGACAGCGCCGAAAAGCGGGATGAGAAACGTGCCTCTCTCGCAGCTCAGAGGACAAAGGATTTCAAGCAGGGATTCTATGACCATGCGCCGTTCAACCTCAAACCGGAAGAACTGACCGATGACACGCCTCAGTTCCTCAAGGATTACACGATGTACTACATGACGGAACGCGGATTCCATCCCCGTTCGGTCAACTCGGCGATCGGCTGGAATATGACCTCGGCGATCCCCTTCCTGAATACGAAACTCCTTGCTTATGCGGGCGAAATCAAGACCCCGGTCCTGCTCATCCACGGCGAAAAAGCCCACAGCCGGTATTTCAGCGAGGGAGCGTTCAGGAAGCTGAAGGGCGACAACAAGGAACTTTTCATCGTTCCCGGCGCGAATCATACCGACCTGTACGACAATCACGAAAAAATCCCGTTCAATAAGATCGCCGAATTCTATCAAAAGAACCTGAAATAATCCGAAAGGAGTTTTGTTCGACATGAAGAAAGTCCTTATCATCTCCGCCTCGCCCCGCAAGGAAGGCAACTCCGATCTGCTCTGCGACGAATTCGCCCGCGGCGCCCGCAAGGCAGGTCATGACGTGGAGAAAATCCGCCTGGCGGAAAAGAATGTCGGTTACTGCCAGGGGTACTACGCCTGCCAGAAGCTGAAAAAGTGCGTCAAAAAAGACGATGCAAACGAGATCGTGGGCAAGATGCTCGACGCGGACGTGATCGTGCTGGCGACTCCGGTGTATTTCTACTCCATGGACGCCCAGCTAAAAGCACTGATCGACCGGTCCGTGTCCCGCTGGGATGACTTCGGCAAGTTCTCCGGCACCGAGTTCTGGCTGGTCGCCACGATGGCGGACACGAACCGGGACATGATGTCGGCGACGCTGGAAGGAATTCGCGGATTCATGCGAGACTGCATGGAAGGCTCCGTCGAACGCGGCGTTCTGCTCGGATGCGGCGCATACGAGAAGGGCGAAGTCCGCGATCTCCCGGTGTTCCGGGAAGCGTATGAAGCCGGATTGTCCTGCTGAACAGTTCAAACACAACTTGAAAGGAAACCCGTTATGCGTAAAATCTCACTGACCGGAGCCGCCGCCGGACTCATCCTCGCTTTTGCCGGATGCTCCGCCGAATCCTCCTCCGCTTCCGCCGATGCGACCGCCATACCCGAAGGCAAAGCCATCGTCGTCTATTTCTCCCACACCGGCGAAAATTACTCGGTCGGCGTGATAACGGAGGGAAACACCGCCAAGGTCGCAAAAGTCATCGCAGCGAAGACCGGAGCGGATATCTATGAGATCAGGGAGGCGAAACCGTATCCGCATTCCTACAACGAGTGCATCGACGTCGCGAAAAAAGAACTTCGCGACAAGGCGCGTCCCGAAATCGCCGGGACTCTGCCGGACCTCGCCGGATATCAGGTCGTCTACCTCGGTTATCCCAACTGGTGGGGCGACTGCCCGATGATCGTGTATTCCTTCCTCGAAAAGTCGTCCGTCGAGGGGAAAACGATCCTGCCGTTCTGCACGCATGAAGGCTCCGGCCTCGGTTCCACGGCAAAGAACCTCCGGAAGGCATTTCCCCGCGCGAAGGTCGAACAGAACGGCCTGAGTCTGCGCGGCACGACCGCCCAGAAAGACGCGACGGCAACGGAACAGGCCGTTGACAAATGGCTGAAACAAACAGGTGCGGTAAAATGAAACCTCTGATCCTTTGCGTCATGCTTGCCGCGGCAGCCATGCTGCCCGCCGCCGAACCCGAAACCGAACAGGAGAAAACCATGAACATTCTGACCGTCAAAGAACAGGTCATCGTCGACATCGGAGCCGCCGTCGCCCGCGGCGAACAGAAAACACTGGCTTCCGCGCTGAACCGCGGATTCGATGCGGGACTTACGCTCGCCGAGGCGAAGGAGTATGTCGGGCAGCTCTATGCCTACTGCGGTTTTCCCCGCGCTCTGAACGCCGCGACCACGCTGCAAAACGTGGCGAACGAACGTGCCGCCTCGAATCGTCCAGTTCCCGAGGGGAAGCAACCGTCTGCGCTTCCCGCGGGAAAATCCATCGACTTCGGGACCGCCAATCAGACCAGGCTCTGCGGCGCTCCCGTCAAGGGCGGTCTTTTCGATTTCCATCCTCAGCTCGATGAATATCTGAAAGCCCATCTCTTCGGCGACATCTTCGCCCGCGACAACGTGGACTGGCGCACCCGCGAACTCCTGACTGTCGCGGCGCTGGCGGCACGTCCCGAAACGGAACCGCAGATGAAGGCTCATCTCCAAATCGCAAAAAACAACGG
>CACYHQ010000011.1 GCA_902774245.1 uncultured bacterium | reverse complement strand
GATCCACCAGGCGTTCGCGCTCCACCAGTCGTTCGTGCCGTTCATCCAGTAGCCGTGCGCACAGTTGTTGTCGGTCCAGACGAACATCACGTCGGAGATGCCGTTGCCGTCGCGGTCGCCCTTGGCGATGTAGGACATCGGCGGCGGAGCTTCCTGGACCATCCAGAGGCCGGTGCCGCCATTCGTGGAGAGGACGTAGTCGGTACCGTCGATCAAGACGCCTTCTTCGTAGACGGTGCCGTTGACTTGGAACGTGACACCTTCGCCGATCGTGCCGCTGACGAACTGATAGGAATCCGCCGTAAGACCGGCAAGAGCAACCTCCAGATCGATGACGTTGCCTGAGACGTCGGCCGTAATCGCGATGGGATCCGTGGATTCAACAGCGCCCGCGACCGAGATCCGGATCGTTCCGGTGCCGGAGATCGCGTCAACGGTCAGAGCTGCGGAAATATCTTCATCGTCGCAGATGCTGAGTGAACCGTTGTTCGTGATCGAACCGGTTCCGGTCACTGTTCCGGCGACATTGATCCGGGCATTGGCGTTGTTGACGATATCGCCAGTCAGTGTAAAGCCTTCGCCGTTGAATTCGAACAAGCCGCTGTTTTCGATCGATGTGACATTGACCGCGGTGGGCAGCGAAGCCTCGCTGTAGACAGCAAAGGTGCCGCCGTTGATGATTGTCCCGGCGTTGATGGATGCGCCTTCAACCAACCCGGTTACGGCAGGATCATCAATGTAGGAGACAGCGAAGAGGCCGGTGGCGTTGTTCGTGATGGTGCCGGTGGACTCGACGATTCTGGTGGAGATTCCGCCATTGTTCGTGATGTCGCCCACAGTGAGCCTGCCGGCGATGATTAAGCCGTTTTCATTTTCGATGTCGTTTCCGAGGTTGTTCAGAGTAGCGGCCTTGATCCAGCCGTTGATACCGGCATTGAGCTTGGCGATAATACCGTCGGCATTTCCGTTGTTGATCGTTCCGGTGACATTGATGCCTACACCGGTTTCTTTGGGCGCGGCGGTTTGAATTACGCCGGAAACGTTATCGATCGATCCTGCGTTGACCTCTCCGGCAATGATATAACCCCGTGTGCACTTTTCCTCGATTTCAGGATAATAGCCGTCACTGTAGATGGAACCCGCGGTCAGGATACCGACTTCGATTTGGCGGTAGTTGCGGAGCTCGCCGGAAATATCGATCTGGTGATCCGGCTGCATTTCCGTGCCAAGTATACCATAGTTCACGACGTTTCCGGTGACTTCGAACTCCCTGGCGGTGATCACGGTGTTGTCACGCGCCTCCGCCGTGTCGTCCTCGTTGGCGTTCTGGAGGTCGCCGACGACGATCAGTTTTCTCTTCGTGGCATCGATGATGCCGTGGTTGGTGATTGCGCCATTGATCGTGGCATGATCGCTTACGACGGTGATCGTGCCGGCGTTGACGACCGTGGAGCCCTGCAGCGTAGTGCCCGCATTGAGGTTGATCGTGCCGCCCTCCATGTTCATGACCGCGCTGGTGGCGGTCAGAACCCCGTTTTTGTCCAGATCGAACTCGCCGAAGTTGGTGAAACTCTTAACAGAGAAGATGATCGCGCCGTCCGTTGTGACCGTGCCGGTGTTGTTGAACGCGTTGGCGGTAACGGTCGTGCCGACGACCTCTCCGTCACCGTCGTATTTCAGGCTGCTGATCGTGAGATTGGCGGCGTTTAGATAATCGACATCGGCGCCGCCCTGGGGGCCGCCGTAGGTGTAGATGGTTTCGGCCGCGGTGGCCTTGTCGGTCGCTTTGACGAGTTCCTGAAACGCGTCAACGTCCCAATTGTATCCTTGGGGGACGACATCCGGATTGAAATCCGGGCTTACGAGATAAGTGTACTGGACTACCATGACTTTTCCTTTGTTTTGCCGGCTGGTTGCGGCGGGTTATAAGAATAGCGAAAAAATGTGTAAAGGATCGGATCCCGGGGAGCGCTTCACCCGGATAAGGGCGAGACTTCAAGAAATGAGTTTGAGCTTGTTTGCCTTTCTTGTTTTTTCGACAGAGCATGCGCCTCCGCCGTGTCGAAACACGCCGGTATCGGAAACTTGCCGCATGTCCGGACGAGTGTCATAGTCCCTCTCCCTGCTCAAAAAATACGGAACCAGTAGAGTTTGCCTCTAATATAGACGCTCACGCGCGAAAAAGCAAGTGCCGAAATCGAAATACCCCCCCCTATTTTGACCTTTTTTTGAGACGATGAGGCGGTTTACTGGTCATCCGTCTCAAGGATGTATACGGGCATGTCCATCCCGTCGGGGAGATCGGTCGGGATGCCGAGATCGCGCAGACGCCTGTCATACGCCATGGAATCGATTTCGGCGAACATCTGCTGAAGATTGCTGTCCTTGTCGATGCAATCCTTGCAAAGGCGGTCACCCGTCCACGGGATGCGGAAGAGTTTGCCCGCGGCGGGTCTGGCTCCGCATCTGTCACACTGTTTTCTTGTCCGATTATCTGCCATGGGGACGTCAGTTGTTTGAAAACGATTTTTCTTCATTACCGGACGACCGCCTTGAGCTGTTCCAGCGTGACCGGTTTCAGAAGAATCCCGGTAAAACCGGATGCCTTGAACGTCTTCTGCGTTTCGACGTCGGCGGTCACGGCGTAGACCGGCAGGTCCTTCCACTGTTCCCGGCTCCGGATTTCGCGGATCAGTCCTTCGCCGTCCATGACGGGCATCCACATGTCGGTCAGGACGAGGTCGATCCCGTCGTCCTGTTTCAGAATATCCAGTGCCTCCGCGCCATTCTCCGCCGTGACGATGTCCGTGATGCCCAGACGGTGCAGCATCGCCTTGATCACGCTCATGTTCAACGGCACATCGTCCACGATCAGAATGCGCGGGTCGCTTGCCGAGAGTTTCAGCGCTTCCGTATTCTGCGCGGCGGATGCGTCCTGCGTTTCCCCGGCAGCCGCGTCTCTCGTGGAGAACGGCACGCGCGGGAGCTTGACGGTGAAGGTCGAGCCTTCGCCCGGAACGGATTGCATGGTCAGTTTGCCGCCCATGCGTTCCGCCAGCTGACAGCAGATCGACAGGCCAAGCCCGGTCCCTTTTGAGGCCTTGGCCGTTTTGGCCTGCACAAACGGTTTCATGACGTTTTCCTGGTCTTCGGGGGCGATCCCGCATCCCGTATCGGCAACGGCGAAGGTCAGACAGCCTGTCTTTGTGGCGCCGTCCGTGTTTTCCCTGAAATTGATGTTCAGGGCGACCTTGCCGTGATCCGTGAACTTGACGGCATTTCCGATGAGGTTGTAGAGAATCTGGCGGATCCGGTGCGGATCGAGGTACAGGAGCGGCATCGGTTCGACGTTTTCCTCCAGCGCCACATCCTTGCCGGAGACGGCGAACTCGAACGACGTCATCACGTCATGAGCCAGGCGGTTCAGGTCGGTCCGTTCCAGCGTCAGCACGACTTTGCCCGCGCCGAGCTTGGAAAGATCAAGCACGTCGTTGACCAGGTCGAGCAGGGTGCGTCCGCTCGTCGTGATGGCGTCCAGCGCGTGTTTTTTCTCCGCCTGGTCGGAGATGCCGTGATTCAGAAGCTCCGAGAACCCGATGATGGCGTTGAGCGGCGTGCGGATGTCGTGGCTGACCATGGAAAAGAACAGGTCTTTCGTGTGTTCCGCCGTAATCGCGCGGTTTCTCTCCTCGCGGATCCGGATCAGGTAATAATTCGTTATCAGGAGCACGAGGATCACGAGCGCAAGCAGATTGATGGCCAGAAACATCGCAAACGGATGCCGCCGCAGATAATCGCCGGGTCTGATCTCTTCCTCGATCGGCGGAATCCATTTCTTAGCGAGTTTTTCCATGAAGCCGTCGGTACGCATCGCCAGCAGCGCCGCGTTGACTTCCACGTACAAACCCGGATTTCTCTGCTCGATCCCGATGCACATCTGGGCGCTTTCGATCTCCAAGCGTCCCCGGATGCGTTTCCCCGCCTGTCCCAGGCTCCGGAGATATGTCTCGCCGGCGGACCGGTGAACGATGAAGCAGTCGCACTGTCTGTCAATGACCGCGCGCACGCATTCCGTTGCCGACGGGTACTCCACGCAGTTCGGTCCCAGCAGATAACGCACCATCGAATCCTGCAGTCCGAATCCTTCGATCAATGCGATCCTTTTAGAGTAGAGCGTGCTGAACGACATGCCGGGATTCAGCCCGAACGCCACGAATTTCTCCTCGAAAGTCGGGACCGAGATATGGCAGTCTATGACCGCCATGTCCTGCCAGTCGAACCCCAGGATCAGCTCGGCTTCCCCGTCCTGCACGGCCGCGATGGCATCGCTCCATGTCGTCAGCTTCAGGTCGAGGTTGCATTCGATCCTGTTTGCCAGTTCCGCGATCAGCTCGATATTGTAGCCGCGCGGTTCCGGGTCGCCCGGAAGACGGTAGGAAAACGGCATATAGTCGGCATCGGTGACGACGCGGATCGTTTTCTCAAAGCTGTTTTTCGGGCGGACGGTCACTTCCGGTTCCTTCCATTCCCTTGTTTTCGCATAGTACACCGGCAGAACGACCGACATCGCGCCCATGATGATGACGATGAAGAGGACAACGGACCAGAAAAACAGAGTCATGGATTGAGACAAACGTTTAAACAGCGCGTTCATTTGTGATCAGTCCAATCGTTTTCGGGTTGTGTTGCCTGATTGAAAAAAAAAGTCCCGGAACGAAGCCGCGATGCTTCATTCCGGGGCGATGCGAGGTGAGATGATTTGCGGTCTCTGTTTGAGAATACAGACCGAGTGAGCGTCAGGCGAAAGCGGTCTGTACTTTTGTGCTGTGCTGTGCTGTGCTGTGCTGTGCTGTGCTGTGCTGTGCTGTGCTGTGCTGTGCTGTGCAAGGAGACACTAGCAGTGAAATGAAGCCGGAAAAAGAGTCGAATCCGATCTGTCTGTTGTCAAAAATGGAATAGAAATACATCACAAAAAAACGGTTGCGGCAGTTGGGAAAGATGTTTGCAGGATAATATAATTCCAAACATGGAAACTTACAAATGTGAATCTTCAAAAAAATACGAAAAAAGAACGCTTTTCTGCCGGGCGGAGGCGTTCGCACGAATCAGAAGAAATGTTTGCGCGGGGAAATTAGGCGAAGGGGGGATTTTACCGGGCGGATTCGAGCTTGCGTTCGATGGCGTCGAAATCCACATCGCCGTCGAGGCTCATGGCCTTTTCCCAGTATTCGCGTGCGGCATCCTTGTCGCCGAGGGCGTGGAAGATGTCTCCGGCGTGATCCGTGATGGTGGCGTCGACGTCATCGCCGAGGAGTTCGACGGCGCGCAGGATCTCCCGTTTCGCCTCTTCGTAGCGTTTCAGTTTGAAAAGCACCCACGCGTAGCTGTCGGCGATCGCGCCGTTCTTCGGGTCGAGCTCGACGGCCTTCTTCAGATATTCGAGGGCTTCGGGGAGCTTGTAGTCGTGGTCGGCGAAGATGTAGCCGAGGGAGTTGTAGATTTCGGCCTCGGGGACGTCTTCGGACGGGGGCGCGGGCGGACGGCTAGTGAGGAGCGGGGCGAGCATCTGTTCGACGTACTGCATGTTGTTGGCCTTGTCTGCGATGTTCGCGCTGATGAGGCGGAACCTGCGCCCTTCGAGGAGGGCGGGGGTGATGCGCGCGGCGTTGCGGATGCGTTCGAGCGCCTTGTCATAATTGCGGAGGCGCATGTAGCAGTCGGTCTCGACGAGGAGGCGTTCCGTGTCGAGCGGGGCCTTCTGGAGGAGTTCGAGGGCCTTTTTGTAGTTGCCCTTGTTGAATTCGAGCTGGCCGAGTTTCGTGTTGATGAGGTCCGGCGACTCCAGGAACGTGCCGAGGATGCGGTAGGTGCGCTCGGCGTCGTCGTAGAGCTTCGCCTCGGTCTGGAGTTCGGCGCAGACGGCGAACATGCTCGGGGTAGGGGATTTCACGACGGCGAAAATGCGGTCCCAGGCGCGCGCGCCGAGGAGCGGATCGCCCTCTTCGTCGGCGAGGACCGCCACGGTGAACAGCGCCTCGGTGTCGCCGGGTGCCTCCGCCAGACGCGCGAGGGCGGCGGTCATGACCTGCGACTTGTAACCGAGGTCGCAGAGGATGCGGAACGCCTGGGGAAAACCGGGGTCCTCGACCTCTTTCCTGCGGTCCAGCAGGCACGTCAGCGAGGTCCGGGCGAGACGGTACATCTCGTCGCGGAGCGCCCACGCGGTGCGGTTGAACGGAACGAGCACGGAGGTCGCGAACGGGGATTTCGCGTCGGAGGTCTCGATGTCCCCGGCGCAGGATGCGATCAGCGCGGACTGCACTTGGGGGGAGGCGTCGAAGACGCGCATGGAGGCGAGTTCGGCGCGGAGTGCGCGGAGTTTGTCCTGATACTGCTTCACATCGTCGGCGAGCGCGGAATCCTCGCGGCGTTTCTTGTCGAACGCCTTGTCCGAGTAGACGAGGACGAGCTTGGACGCGATGTTTTCATTGTACTCGCGGCGGCGTTCGGAGGGCGGTTCCGGATCTTTGCGGACGACCTCGAATGCGCGTTCGAAATACTTGACGGCGTCGTCGATGCGTTTTTCCTGCACGAGGATTTCGCCGCAGGTGAGGCTGAGCTCGCGCGAATCGGGATTTTCGTCGGCGAGCTTCAGCAGGCGCGGCAGGACTTTGTCATGGAACGCGGGCTGGACGACGGCCTGGACGAGCGGGGAGAAGAACGCCTCGTTGTCGGGATGTTTCGCCGCCATCTCGAAGAATTTGTCGATGTCCGCGTCCGTGAACTGGTTCAGGAGGAGAGAATTATCGAAGATCCTCGCCAGATCGGCCAGCGTCTCCGTTTCATCCTGCGCCGCGTGCGACGGCAGCAGCTCGTCGAAGAAGAGCGTGGTGTTCGGCAGCAGGTCGGACTCCATGTCGCCCTGCGCGAAAAGCGCAGGCGCGGCGGCAAATGTCAGAGCCGCCGTGAGGATGCGGAGCCTGGATGTATGGAAAGGAGTCATGCCGAAACCTTTTACCTTTTGCTAAGGCGAAACTGAATATTTGAAAAAAAGAAACGCGCCAGTAGTGCCGGAGGGGCACCGCGGGGCGCGTTCCATTCGTCCCGGACGTCCGCCGGGGAAACAAGCGGGATAGCCGCTTATTTGTTTTTATGCCGCATGGCCTTCAGCAGTTTTTTGCGTTTGTGCTGAGCGATTTTGCGGCGGCGTTTTTTTCTCAGATTGCCCATGGTTGAAGATTCCTAGTTAAAAGTATGCTGGTTTGAAAAAAATATTGCTTAAAATATAGCACCAAATCCGGAAATGACAAGCGGAAAACGCTTTTTTCACCAAAAAAAACGCGTTTTTGGTGCGAAATGTACGGTCCGGTATCAGAATCCTCCGCGGGAAATCGCCCACATGTACATCTTCGTATCCACGCCGCAACCTTCGGCTTCCGCCCTGCGGATGAAGTCCGCGAGCTCGTCCTGCCCGACGAGAAACGTTTCGATGTATTCGGATTCGTCGAAGTGCGTGGCGAGATCCTTCTGCGCATCCAGGTCGACGGTCATCCGCACAAGATGTACGAACTCGGAGGAGAGCCCGGGCGAGGTGAAGACTTTCGGCGAGCAGTAGTCGACCGTTCCGACGTAGCCGGTCTCCTCCTTCAGCTCGCGCACTGCTGTCTCCGCTGGGTCTTCGCCGGGGTTGATGAGCCCGGCGGGGAACTCGTAGACGAGGCGTCCGGTCGGGGGGCGGAACTGCCGGATGACGATGAGCTTGTCGCCGGGTTTCGTGACGGGGATCATCATGACCGCGCCCCGGGAATGGACGCGGGCGGCGCATTCCCAGTCGCGCGTCTTGCCGTCGTGGCCGAGGTACGTGACTTTCTGGAGGGAGATCCAGCCGCCGGAAGCGATGGTCTCGCGGTTGAGGATTTTCATTTCCATAGCGCGTCAGCCCTCCTGTCCGGGCGTCGCGACGGGCGCGATCGCGTTGAACTTGCAGACGGATTCGCAGAGGCGGCAGCCGGAACACAGCTGCGGGTCGATGGCGGGCTTGCCGCTTGCCGTGACCACGATCGCCGGGCAGCCGCATTTGAGGCACGCCTTGCAGTTTTTGCATTTGGCTGTGTCGATGGCGCGGACGGGTCCGAGACGGCGGCGTATCTGGAGCGGGCAGGGAGCCTTCGAAATGATGAGGGAAGGCTCGTCCGCGGCGATCTCCTCCGCGAGGACCTTGTGCAATTTCTCCTGGTCGAACGGATCGCAGACCGTGACGCGTTTCATGCCGCAGGCGCGTGCGATGGCCTCGATGGAGGCGGCGGGCGCGGGCGCGCCGGAGATGGTGCGTCCGGTGCCGGGGTGGTCCTGATGGCCGGTCATGGCGGTGCTGGAGTTGTCGACGACGATGAGCGTGGACGTGCCCATGTTGTAGACGATGTCGAGCAGTCCGGTGATGCCGGAGTGGAAGAACGTGGAGTCACCGAGCACGCCGACGACTTTCTTCTTTTCTCCGGCCTTGTCGAGGCCGTGCGCGAGCGTGAAGCCGCCGCCCATGCAGATCAGCACGTCGGTGCGTTCCAGCGGCGGGAAGACCGCGAGACTGTAGCAGCCGATGTCGCCCGTCACGATCACGTCGAACTTGGTGAGCGCGTAGAAGAGAGCGCGGTGCGGACATCCGGGACAGAAGACAGGAGGCCGCATCGGGAGACCGTCGGCCTGCGGGAAGGGCTTCGGTAAAGTGTTATTCGTGCCGCGGAGTTTTTCGCGGATTTCGAAGATGCGGTCCGGCGTGAGCTCGCCGCAGCGCGGCACGACGTCGGATTTGCCGGAACACGCGATACCGAGCGAACGGACGTGTTCCTCGAGAATCGGGTCGCCTTCCTCGATAACGACGACGCGTTTGACGGAGGCGGCGAATTCGCGGATCATGGAGTCGGGGAAGGGCCAGGGCCAGCCGAGTTTCAAAACCGGGGCTTCCGGCATGAGCTCGCGACAGTAGAGAGCGGTGATGCCGCACGTGATGATGCCGAGGTCGTTTCCCGTGCCGGGGATCACATGGTTCAGCGAGGCATGCGACGAGGCGTCGACGGCCTGCGCGTCCATGCGTTCCTCGGCCTTCACGCGGAGCTTGCGGCCCCAGAGCGGGAGCGGCACGAAACGGGACGGTTCCTTTTTGAACTCGGTGACGTTGCGCGGACGCGGCTCGCCGCATTCGACCAGCGCGCGGGAATGCCCGACGCAGGTGGTGGTGCGGAGGATGACCGGACAGCCGTACTTTTCGGACAGTTCGAATGCCTCCAGCATGAAGGCGCGAGCGTCGACGGCATCGGCGGGATCGAGGATCGGGACCTTCGCGAGACGGGCGTAGTGGCGCGTGTCCTGTTCCGTCTGGGAGGAATGCTGGCCGGGATCGTCCGCCACGACGACCACGAGACCGCCGCGGACGCCGACATAGGAGAGCGTCATCAGCGGGTCGGCGGCGACGTTCAGCCCGACGAGCTTCATGGTGACGATGCAACGCGCCCCGGCGATGGAGGCTCCGGCGGCCGCCTCAAGGGCGACCTTTTCGTTCGGGCTCCACTCGCAGTAGACGCCGTCGTATTTGACGAGGTTTTCGAGGATCTCGGTGGACGGGGTGCCGGGGTACCCGAACGCGGCCGTCACGCCGCCTTCCCACGCGCCGCGCGCGATGGCCTCGTTTCCGGTGAGGAGCAGACGCATGGGGGATTACCTCCGGGCCGCGGCCATGGCGCGCGTGAAGGACGGGAGCGAATCGGTGATGGTGCGTTCCGGCACGCAGAAGGCGAGGCGGATGAAGCCGGCCATGCCGAATCCGACGCCGGGGACGGCGAGGATGCGTTCGCCCTGAAGGATGCGCACGAAATCGACGTCGTCCGCGATGGGCGTCTTCGGAAAGAAGTAGAACGCTCCGGGCGGCAGATAGAACTCGAATCCGGCCTCGCGCAGGACGTCCGCCATCATGTCGCGGCGGCGGCCGTAGAGAACGGGATCGACCTCGCAGTCGATGCAGTGGTTCAGGACGCGCTGGCCGATCGCGGGCGCGTTCACGAATCCGAGGATGCGGTTCGTCATGGTGACGGCGGCGATGAACTCCTTCACGCCGTGGAAATCCGGTGCGGCGGCCACATAGCCGACGCGTTCGCCCGCGAGCGAGAGGTTCTTCGAGAAGGATCCGACCACGATGGAGTCGTCATAGAGCGAGAAGAGCGACGGGATCTCCGTGTGCTCGAAGTTGAGGAAACGGTACGGTTCGTCGGAGATGAGCAGGATCGGACGGCCGTTCTTCTCGGACTGTTCGCGGAGCAGCTCGGCGAGCGCGGCGAGCTCCTGCCGGTTGTAGATGCGACCGGTCGGGTTGTTCGGGGAGTTGATGATGACGGCGCGCGTCTTGTCGCCGAGCGCGGCGCGGAACCCCTCGATGTCGAGCGAGAAATCCTCGGGGTGCGACGGGACGGGGCGGAGCTTGCCGCCGAAATTCGAGACGTAGAAGCCGTATTCGACGAAGTAGGGTGCCGGGCAGAGGACTTCGCAGCCGGGTTCGAGCGTGGCGCGGAATACGGCGTTCAGTCCGCCCGCCGCGCCGCAGGTCACGACGACGTGCGAGGCTTCGATCTCGGCGGACTGTTCCTGCGAGACCTTGCGCGCGAGCGCGGCGCGGGTATCCGGGAACCCGGCGTTCGGCATGTAGCCGATGGCGTAGGGGCGGTCGGCGGTCTGCGCGAAGTCGAGGAGCGCGGCCTTCACTTCGGGCGGTGGAGGCATGTCGGGATTGCCGAGGCTGAAATCGTAGACCTGGTCGTCGCCGTATTTCTTCTTGAGTTCGATGCCCGCCTCGAACATCCTGCGAATCCAGGAGGAATGTTCCATATAGCCAAGGATTTCAGGAGAAACGACGCTGTTCATCATTTGCCTCCTTCGTTCTTGTTCTCATCGCCGACGTTCTCATGGAAAATGCGCTTGGCCTTGCCTTCGGTGCGCGGGAGTTCGCCGGGTCTGTAGATGTCGCCTTCGGGGGAGAATCCGAGGTCTTCCTTGAGCTGTTTCTCGACCATGTATCCGGTCACGCCGGGCTCGGCCTCGACGTTCACGCGCAGGCTCTTGATGCCGTGGTCGTCGCGGATGATGATCTGGTAGTTCGGGAGCACGCCCGGGATCTTCAGCAGGGACTGCTCGACCTGGTTCGGGAAGAAGTTCACGCCGGAGATGATGAGCATGTCGTCGAGGCGTCCGCTGATGGTGTCGAGGCGCAGATGAGTGCGTCCGCAGACGCATTTCTCGCGGGTCAGGATGCGGCCGCGGTCGCCGGTGCGGAACCGGATCACGGGGAGCGCCTCGCGGGTGAGGGACGTGATCGTGATCTCGCCGAACTCTCCGTCGGGGACGGGCTCGCCGGTGTCGTGGTCGACGACCTCGATGATGTACTGGTCTTCCCACATGTGGATGCCTTCGTGGGCGGGGCAGTCCATGCCGCTGCCGATGCCGCCGGTCTCGGTCATGCCGTAGATGTCGAAGGCGTCGATGTTGAGGCCGTCGCGGATGCGCTTCTTCATGCCGGGGGAGAAGGATTCCGCGCCGAAGATGCCGATCTTCAGGTCGGGCAGGGACTGATTTGTCTCGGCGAGGATCTCCATGATGCGGATGGAGTAGGACACGACGGCGACCATCACGCGGGTCTGGAAATCGCGCGCGAGCTTGATCTGGCGGACGGTGTTGCCAGCGCCGGTCGGGACGACGAAGAGTCCGGCCTCGCGCGCGCCGTGGTAGCAACCGAATCCGCCGTTGAAGAGGCCGAAGCCGGGCGTGATCTGGCAGGTGTCGCCGGGATTCGCGCCCGCCATGACGTAGCAGCGGCCCATGCAGGTCGCCCACTGCTTGAGGTCGGCGAGTGTGTAGGGCATCACGACCGGGGTGCCGGTGGAGCCGCTGGACATGTGCATCTCGGCGAGTTTGTTACGCGGGACGCAGGACATTCCGAGCGGGTACTGTTCGCGGAAATCCTTCTTGGAGCAGAAGGGAAGCTTATGCAGGTCGGCGAGGCCGCGGAAGTTCGCGGGATCGATCCCGGCGGCTTTGTAGCGCGCCGCGGACCAGGAGGAATTCTTCGCGGTGTGGGCGATGATCTCCTTCAGGCGCTTGTTCTGGAGTTCGGTGATCTGGGCGCGGGAGAGCGTCTCGGCTTCTTCGTTTAAATAGCGGAACATAGCATTCTTCCTTTCATGAATGCGGTTAGATTTGCTTCTTCAAACCCTTTTTTGACACGGGCGAGCAGCCCGGTGCGCCAGTGGTCCTCGGAAATTTCCGGGAGCCCCTGGGAAAGCGCGCCCGTGAGGATCGTATTCGCGAGGCGGGCGTTGCCCAGCTCCAGCGCGAGCGCGGCGCAGTCCAGATAGACAAGGCGCGGGAAGACGGCATGGAGGCGGTCCTCCACGTCGTCGGGATAGGTGCAGGCGCCGTTGGTCACGGTCACCGGGATCACGCTCGATTTCGCGACGACGGCGAGTCCGCCGGGCTTCAGGCAGTGGGCGTAGCGGACGGCCTCGATGTGCTCCATGGCGGCGATCACGTCGATGCTGCCGGAGACGGCAAGCGGGGCGAACGGGCCTTCGCCGTAGCGGACCTGGGCGGTCACGCTGCCGCCGCGCTGCGCCATGCCGTGGATCTCGTTGGTCGTGACATTGAATCCGGCGGCTTCGGCGGCGGACGCGATGATGCCCGCCGCGAACAGGATGCCCTGTCCGCCTACGCCGGTCAGCAGGATGCTTTTGATCATAATGGCAGTACGGTTCCTTATGTGCTGAATGCGGAAAGAAAGTCTCCGCTTTGAGTCAGTATTATTACAAAACAAAATTCTAATATAGCATAAACGTTTCCAAAAATCAAGCAACATGCGCGCGTGAATACAAAAAAATATGGAGACGGCCGGGTAAACCGTCTCCGTGGGGAGTTTCGCTGAATCGTGTAGCCCGGTTAATACTTTTCGATGCCGCAGTATTTTGCGAAGGCTTCGGCTTCGTCCTTGGTCAGCATGATGACCGCGCCGTGTTTCGCGCCGGAGAAGTTCGTGGTCTTCATGACGCCCTGGTTGAAGCGGCCGAGGTTCGTGAACTCGCGGAAGTCGGTGGTCTCGCTGAACGCCATTTCGTTGGGGAACGAGTAGTTGTCGAACATGAGGACGTACTTATCGGTGCCGATGCGCCGCCAGACGTTCGGGGCTTCGACCGCGCCGCCTGTCTTCGCGCAGTTCTCGTCGTTCACGTACTTGTAGCCGTAGAGCAGATGGTCGGATTCGGCGTGCTTGATGCCGCTGTCGTAGTCGAAGAGATGGTACTTGCCGTTCCCGTAGGAGAGGTCGCCGTCGATGTAGGAGTGATCGCCCAGATCCGGGTCGAATCCGAGGCGTTTCGGCACGGTGACGAGCTGCGTGAAATCCTTGTCCGTGTAGGAATAGTAGAGCTGTTTCACCTCGCCGCCCTTCAGACCGAGTGTGAAGTAAACGAATATCTTGCCTTCCTCGGGATCGTAGGCGGTTTCCGGGGCCCAGGCCTGGCTGATGTCGCCGAGTTCGGGGAACGCCGCCGCGACGTCGAAGTGGGTGCTGGTCCAGTTGATGAGGTCCTTCGACTTCATGAGGACGAGGCTGCGGTTGTTGCCCCAGCCGTATTTCTGGCCGTCGCGCTGCCACTGGGTGTCGCGCAGGCCCTGGCGCTGGGCGTGGATGTGCAGGTCGGTCGCGGCCATATAGAAGCCGTCCGGTCCTCGGAAGATGTGCGGATCGCGGATGCCCTTCTGCTCGGCGAGGTCGATGCCGAGGAGCACGGGCTTGTTCCCGTTCACGTCGGTGAACGTGTAGCCGTCGCTGCTGAGCGCGAAGAAAATGTCGTGGTACTGTTCGCGGAACGAGACCATCAGGTACGCGCCGAAATTGTCCTCAGTGACCTCCGGAAGACTGTCGGACGAGCCGGAGGAAGAACAGCAGGCGCAGGATGTGGCAGAGACGGAGAGAAACATGGCCGCGGACGCGACTGCGAACGAGGCGAGGACATGACGGAGAAGACGACCGGTTGGTTTCATGGGGGATGGATCCTTATGTAGGTGGTTCGTTTGAGTTCGGATCTGATTATTTGCTAATGCGTCAGAGGCGGAAAAGTCCGTACTGGATGATGCAGCGGAGCGCGGAGACTCCGTCCTTCCAGTTGATCTTCTTGCCTTCCTCGTAACTGCGCGGCGCGTAGGATACGGGGACCTGCCATGCGCGCGGATGGAGACGGGCGACCTTGAGCGTGAATTCCGGCTCGAAGCCGAAACGGTTTTCGTTCAGTCTGATCTTCTGCAGAAGCTCGCGGCGGACCATCTTGTAGCAGCACTCCATGTCGGAGAGTGCGAGATTGGAGAACATATTGCAGAAACGGGTGAGGAATTCGTTGATCTTCGAGTGCCAGTAGAGCATGACCTGCTGCGCTCCGGTGCGAAGGATGGACGTGCGCGCGCCGAACACGACGTCGGCCTTGCCGTCGAGGATGGGCTGAAGGACGGATGGGAGTTCCTCCGGGCTGTACTCGAAATCGGCGTCCTGAACCGTGACGACGTCGCCGGTGGCCATGGCGAATCCGGTATGGAGCGCGGCGCCTTTGCCGCCGTTTACTTCGTGACGTTTGATCTTGAATCCGCGCACCTCCCACGCCTGAAGGCGTTCCCATGTATTGTCCGTGGAGTGGTCGTCGACTGCGATGTATTCCAGTTCGACGCCTTCCTGAAAGCGAACGGCGCAGACCCGTTCGAGGATGGCGTCGATATATCGTTCCTCGTTGTAAACGGGGATCACGATCGAAAGTTTGATTTTGTCCGGCATGTTCTGTCCAAAGTTAAAAGCTGTCCGCCTGCCTGTTTTTCGGGGCGGCGCAGGGTGTCGTTTTCTGTTTTTTACGATAAATAAGATATGCCGGAAATGCTTTTTTTCAAGTCCGGGAGACTTTTTTTTGAAAATCCGCTTGCATTTCTCCGGTTTCAGAGTTAAATTTTAACATGAATTTTCTTCCATGACAAGCAATCCGATTATTCGAAAGGATTTCCGACATGAAATACTTCTTTCTTTCCGTCATTCTGCTTGGCTTCCTCTGCTCCTGTGCCCATGATCCGGAGCCACAACCGTTGTATACCAGCCGCTTCTATACAGAAAAGGACTCGTACATCCCGAACGGATGGCGTTTCCGCGAGGACGGTTTCTTCGCGAGACCGAGTTCGTTCGATATAAAGCCGTATCAGGGTCTGGACGAGAGCAGCGACAAATATGACGAACGCGCCAATCTTTTCACGGTCAATACGCTCGAAAAGCCCGCCCTGTATTTTTACAGCGGTTTTTATGAAGTGGAGGACGACTCCATCATCGACGTTGTGGCGAACGCGGCCGGGAAAGGCTCGTTCTCGCTCGGCGTGGAGTTCTTCGGTGCCGACCGGGATTTCATCGGCGAACGTCATCAGGGGTTCAATCTTCTGCCCGTTACCGGCGACAAGCCGTTCAAAAACTACCGTTATCGCCTGTATTTTCTTGCCAACGAGAACGGCAAGGCGCGGTTTGTCCGCCTCATGTTCATCACCGATCCGGCCTCCTCGCTGACACTTCGCGACATTTCGCTCAATATCACGCCGTACGAGATCAACCGGATGGACAGCACGTACATCAAGTTCAAGGAACAGGAAGCGAAGCAGAACCGGAAGAAATGAAACGGTGTTCTGTTTGAAATGATTTCGGCGGAGTCTTCGGACCCCGCCGTTTTTGTGTCTTCGGACGAATCCCCGAGTCTGTCAGAGTATCGCTTTCGCGAGGGATTCCGCACAGCGGGCGAGTTCGGATTGCGTATGGGAAGACATGACGGTCAGACGCAGACGCGCCGATCCCTCCGGCACGCTCGGATACCGGATCGCCGAGACGAAAATGTCATCGTCGCGCATGGAATCCGCCGCGGCGAGCGCACGTGCGCTGTTCCCGACGATGATCGGAATGATTGCTGATCCTGTCTGCGCCGGGATGCCAAGCCTGTGAAGCTGTTCCAGAAAGAACGCGACGTTGCTCTGAAGCCGTGCGACGCGTTCGGGTTCCGTCCGGATGATCCTGAGCGCGGCGAGAGCTGCTGCGGCCGATGCCGGGGCGGGGGCGGTCGAAAAGATGTACGAACGCGCTTTGTTCCGTAAATAGTCGGTCATTTCGCGGGATGTGCAGACGAACCCGCCTTCGGAACCGATCGCCTTGCTGAGCGTGCCCATGAGGATATCCGGGCGCAGATTGAGCCCCGGGAACAGGGAAAGTACGCCATGTCCTCCGGGACCGACGATACCTGTGGCGTGCGCTTCATCGATCATGGAGAAAAGCTGGTATCGGCGGGCTACGCCGAGGAATTCAGGGAGATTTACGATATCCCCGTCCATGCTGAACACCGCGTCGGAGACGACGAGCCCGGAGCAGGGCGTATTGGAAGCGATCTTCCGTTCCAGGTCGTGCATATCGTTGTGCCGGTAGACGACGATTCGCGCGCCGCTGAGGCGGCAGCCGTCGATGATGCTGGCGTGGTTCAATTCGTCGCTGAAGATCACATCGGAGCGGGAACACAGCGCCGGGATCACGCCGGAGTTCGCGGCGAACCCCGTGGCGAACGTGAGCGCGTCTTCCGTGCTTTTGAATTCGGCGAGGGCGCGCTCGAGTTCCTTGTGAATCGTCTGCGTACCGGTCGTGAGGCGGGAGCCGCCCGTTCCGGTCCCGAACTGCTTTACTGCGTCGAGCGCAGCCTCCTTCACGCGCGGATCGTTCGCGAGGTCGAGATAATCGTTGGACGCGAACATCAGCGTGTCGCGTCCGTGAAGGGTCACGTGAGCGGAAGCGGGTGATTCAAAGACCTCTTCCGTTCTGTGGAGTTTGCGTTCGTGAAGCGACTGAAGCGCGATGCGGATGCGTTTCTGCGGATTAGAAATTTGGACCGGCGTGTCTATCCTTCCCCCGTCCTGCGGCTTCGGCGGGATACCGTGCACGAGGACGGGCTGTTGTTCCAGAAATTCGATCGTGCGGATGGTGTCTTCACGCTTGCCCCGATACAGGAAAATGCGTCCGCCGAACGGCGAACCGGCTTTTTTCAATGGTGCGATCCGTACATAGCCGAGCGTTTTCGACGCGATGTAACCGGTCACATAGTCGGGATCGTCGGAAATGCAGAGTTCGGCAACGAGTCCCGGCGCGTTTGCGACTTTTGCCGCCAGTACCATCGCTTCGGCGTAATGATTTTTGCATGGCGAACAATGTGCGCCCGAATCGGATTCCGCCGCGTCCATCATCGTCGCGCGAACACCGCGTTCCAGGTCGGGTTCGAGGTGTTCGAGTGTGTCTGCGTCCAGCAGGACCGCCCCGCGCATGCCGTGCGTTTTCCGCAGGAGTCCGACGATCTCCGGCGCGCGGGCAACGCCGAGCGATTCGAGCATGCCGCGCATTAATTCCAGTCCGGATTCCGGCGAGTCGGCGGTAAGCGATCGCACGGGCAGGGCGTCCAGGTGAAGAATGGAATCCGCACTGAGGCGTTCGAGCTTGAAGTTGACGAAATCCGGCTCGCCGTTGGCGTGGTGCATGGCGCGTTCGAGCAGCGAATGCAGATGCGCCGGGACACCGGATTCCGGGAGTATCTTTTCCGCGCCGGAGATATGCCGTCCGCCGCATGAAGCGCGCATTTTGAGGGAGAAAAGGTCAGACGGCATTTGCAAGGCACCTCATGGCGGACGCGATACGGTCCAGCGCGGTGTTGTCCGTGACGAACGGCGGCATGGTGTAGACGAAGCGGTCGTACGGACGCAGCCAGACGCCTGTTTCCAGCACGATCCGCTGTGTTGTTTTGGGGGAGGGGATTCGGTCGACCTCCAGCACGCCGACAGCCCCGAGGACGCGGACGTCCCGGACGTTCGGACAGTCGCGGCAGGGGGCGAGGGCCGCTTTCAGATGCCTTTCGATTCGGGCGACTTCGGATTCCCAGTCGTAAGAATCAAGCACGTCGAGCGAAGCGCACGCGGCGGCGCAGGCGAGCGGATTCGCCATGAAGGTCGGACCGTGAAGAAATGTTTGAATCGGGGCGGCGACCCGGTCGGACGCGGCTGCGATAGCGAGCGAGACCGTCCCGGCGGTCAGAGCTTTGCCGATGGTCATGATATCGGGCGTGACGCCCGCGTATTCCGAGGCGAACAGCCTGCCCGTGCGCCCGAATCCCGTGGCGATCTCGTCGAAGATCAGCAGAATGCCGCGTGCCGTGCATGCCGCGCGGAGTTTGCGGAGATATTCCGGATGATAGAACCACATCGCGTTCGCGCCCTGAAAAATGGGTTCGACGATGACTGCGGCGAGTTCGTCTTCATGCTCGTCCAGCATCGTTTCCATTGAGGCGAAATCCGCGTCGTCCCAGTCGCCGTCGAACCGGCACGAGGGGCGTTCGGCGAAGAATTGTTGAGGGAGAATCCCGTGGAAGATGCGGTGCATGCCGCCGGGGTCGCTGACCGCCATCGCGCCCACGGTGTCGCCATGGTAGCCGCCCTTCAGCGCGGCGATCCGGGAACGTTCCGGGTGTCCGGTCGCGGCCTGATACTGGATCGCCATTTTCAGGGCGCATTCGACCGCGATGGAACCTGAATCAGCGTAGAAGTAATGATTGAGACCGCGCGGCATGAGCGCGTTGAGGCGTTCGGCGAGCTCCATGGCGGGACGATGCGTGAAGCCTGCGAACATCACATGCGGAAGTTCCTGTGCCTGACGCCGGATCGCCTCCACGACTTCGGGACGGCTGTGTCCGTGCGCCGCGCACCACCACGAGGAAATACTGTCGATGAGACGTGTCCCGTCGTCGAGTGTGATATACGCGCCGTCCGAGGCGGACGCGCCCAGCACGGGCGGCGGCGCGACGGCGGATGCGTACGGATGCCAGAGATTTGCACGGTCAACGGTGTAATCCATGCAGCGCCTCCCGGAAAATGGGGAAGAAGTCCGGCTGAGCGGCATCGTCGGACGCGGCGGCGTCCCTTTTGCCAAGGCGGACGAGCTCGGGCGGATATCCGGACTGACGCATGGCGGATGCGATCATGCGAGGCGTATCTTCATCGATGACCGGATTGGCTTCGGCGCAGTAATTGTAAACGACTCCGGCGAGGTCCATGTCACGGTGCTTCAGCGCCTCAATCGAGAGGAGTGCGTGGTTCAGAGCGCCGAGCTTGCCGGAACACACCAGGATGACCGGCCAGAGCTCTGCGGCGGCAAAGTCGATTGTCAGGTATGTTTCCGTGAGCGGTACGGCAAGTCCGCCCGCGCCTTCGACCAGCGTGACGTCGTACTTTGCGGAAACCTGCCGGACGCAGTCGGAGATGCGGTCCGTGTCGACGGCGCGGTGTTCGAGCTTGGCCGCCAGATGCGGCGAGGCGGGAAATTCGAAAATCTGCGGAGCGGTCAGCCCGGCGGCATCTTCTGGGAGCGGCGGGATGCCCATGATCGTACGGTGCATGTCGAGGTCCTCGGAGAAGCCGCGGCATCCGGTCTGGACCAGCTTGACCGTGGCGACTGAGAGGTGTTTGCCGAGCAGCCAGCGCGCCATGACCCCGGTCACGATGGTCTTGCCGACGCCGGTATCAATGCCGGAAACGAAGTAGATATAGTGTGACATGTCACTCTTCTCCGCCGAAGCCGTCGAGCGAGGCGGCGAACGCCTTGTCCTGTTCGATCTCGCGCCCGCGCGTGGTCAGGTAGCCGCCAGTCATGAGGCTGTTCAGCCCGGAGAGCATCAGAAGCCCCTGGAAATCTTTCATGACCGTCTCGCGTCCGGCGCAGAATTTGAGCTCCTTCGTCGGGTTGACGAGACGGAAGATCGCGAAGATCTTCGCGGCGTCCGCGGGCGTCACGTGCTCCTGGTGTTCGAGCGGGGTGCCGGGGATCGGCAGGAGGATGTTCAGCGGCGTGCCCTCCACGTCCAGCTCGCGGATCGCGAACGCCATGTCCACGCGGTCGGCCCAGGTCTCGCCCAGCCCGAAGATGCCGCCCGTGCAGTTCGTGATGCCGTACTTTTTCATCAGGCGGATCGTCTCGATCTTCTGCTCGATCGTGTGCGTGGTGGCGATGAGGCCGGCATAGCGCGCCGGACTGGTCTGCAGATTCATGTTGTAGCGCCATACATGGTGTTCCGCGAGGAGCTTCACGCATTCTTCGGAGAGGATGCCGAGCGAGGCGCAGAGCCTCATGTCCGGGTAGTTCGCGTGCAGGAGATCGAGCGTGTCGAGAATGATCTGGAAGTCCTGGTCCGGCTTGTCCCAGCCGCGTCCGCTGGTCACGTAGCCGAACGTGCGGACGCCCTCGGCGTAGACTTTTCCGGCGGCTTCCAGCACGGCTTCCGGCGCGAGGATGGGATAGGTGTCGATGCCGGTGTGGTGTGCGGCGCTCTGGGCACAGAAGCGGCAGTTCTCGCCGCATTTGCCGGACTTCGCGTTGATGATGGAACAGCTGTGGACGGCGGGCGCGAATTTCAGCCGGACCTTGTTCGCGAGGGAGACCAGGTCGAGCAGGTCGGCGCCGCGGACAGTTTCGGCGATGGCGAGCGCGTCGGCACGGGAGATAGGCTGACCGTCCAGGACGGAATACGCTTTGCGGATGAGCGGATGGATGAGGCTGTCTGGATTCATGTGAGGCTCCTGAAAAGGGTAGGGTGGTTTCAAAAAGTCAAATATAAATATAGCCCGTGTGTACCAAAACTGAAAATAATCGTTCGGCATAGATTGATAAAGAAAAGTTATCGGTGTATAGTATATGCGGCAAATGATTCTATAAAACCACGATTTAGGGTGTGATATGATCGAACGAAGCCTGAAACTCTTCCGCACGGCGGCGGCCGTGTGCAATTTTACGGAAGTCGCCGCGATGAGCGGGATGACCCAGCCGAACGTCACGAAACAGATCGCGAATCTGGAGCGGCGTCTCGGCGTACAGCTTTTCCTGCGGACAGGGCGCAGCGTGCGCCTCACGCCCGCGGGCGAGGTCCTGCGCGAAGAGTGCGAACACATGTTCGCCGTGGAGGCGGACATCCTGCGGAAAGTGCGGAACGCGAACGAACGGAGCCGGTCGTATTTCGTCGGGGGAACGGCGACCGCCGGGAGTTTCCTGCTGATCGGCATGAACGCGGTGTACCAGAAGGCGCATCCGAACCGCGCGCTGCACCTGAAGATCGAACGATCCGAGGTGCTTCACCGGATGCTCGCGGCGGGCGAACTCGCGCTGGCGCTGACCGACGCGCCGTACGACCGCGCCTATTTCCTGTCCGAGCCGTACTGCATGGACCGTCTGACCCCGGTTTTCGCGCCGGGCTACCTCAAACGCAGGACGTTTTCGCTGGGCGACTACATCCGACGAGGCGGGACGTTCATCCTCGATGAATCGGGTTCCGGCGGACGCGCCGAGCTGGAACGTTTCGTGCGCGAACACGGCCTGCCGGAGATCGACCCGGCGAGGATCACGGAGGTGTGTTCGCTCGATGCCGTGAAGATACTCGTTCAGGCGGGCGGCGGCATCTCGGTGCTGTCGGAGCTCGCCGTGGAGAACGAGGTCAAGGCGGGCGTGCTTCGGGCCGGGTCGTTCAGCGAGGGGGAGATTCTGCGGCGCGTGGACTTCATCTACACTGCGGACGGCGACCAGCGGTTCATCCACGAGTTCATCAGCTTCAGCCGGAAGCATATGGGGCGTTCGCTGATCCGCGTGCCGCGTTGACCGATTTCTCCTGTTTTTGTCGGGGCGGGGTTGAAAAACGGATGAATCGGTGGTATTGTTTACCGGACAACAGACAAGGAGACCCCGAACCATGACGATCGACCCCGAAGACTATCTGGAGCCGCGATGCCCGCTGGAAGAACCCTGCGGATGCAAACACGAACACGCGCACGGCAGCGGACTCGGCGCGGAATACACGCACGGAAACGGCTGTGATTGCGGCCACGATCATGAGGATGACTGTTGCGACCACGACCACGCCGCGACGCCGCATCGGAACCCGCAACGGCGCATCCCGATGCAAGAAGTCATTCAGGAATGCGACCGGCTGTTCAATTCGGAGAAGATGGCCGAGCTCGGCGAACACCTCCGCAAATGGCGCGAGGAGGCGCGGCGCATCGGCGACCGCGAGGCCGAACTCGGCATTCTGAGCGAGCTCATGGGGCACTACCGGATGCAGGGCGACCGCGAACGCGGCCTGATGGCGGTGCGCGACGGATTCGCGCTGCTGGGGCAGATCGGGATCGCGGGCAGCGTCACCGCCGGGACCATCCTCATCAACGGCGCGACCGCGCTGCAGGCGTTCGGCGACGTCGACGGCGCGCTGAACTACTACAAGGAGGCGTTCCGGTGCTACGGGGCGCACCTCGACCCGAACGACTGGCGGTTTGCCGGACTGCTCAACAACATGGCGGCGGCGTACGCGGCGAAACACGACGTGAAGTACGCCGAGGCGTATTACCGCAAGGCGCTGGACGTGCTGAAGGCGTGCGGGAACCTGATGGACGCGGCGGTCACGCACGTGAACCTGGCGCAGATGTATGCGGCGGAGGACCGGGACGACCCGCGGATCGCGTCCGAAATCGAGCTCGCCGTAGGGTGTTTCGACGACCCCGCGGCGGTGCGCGACGGCTACTACGCCCACACCTGCCGCAAATGCGCCTCGGCGTTCGGCCCGCTCGGATTCCCGGAGGTCGAGGAGGAACTCAACTGGCGCGCGGATGAGTATTATGCGGGGCATTGACGCGGCGCGGCGGTGGTACGAAACGGCGGGCGCGCCGATGCTGGAACGCGAGTTCGGCGATGTCGTCTCGCGGATCGCCGTCGGACGCGCCGGGCACGGCTCGGAGTGTTTCGGCTACGACGACGCGGTGTCGCGCGACCACGATTTTTTCACCGGATTCCAGCTCTGGATCACCGGGGAGGACGAACGCGAATTCGGGTTCCGGCTGGAGCGCGCGTACGCCCGGCTGAGGAAGGAATTCCCGCCGGACGAGGGCGCGGGCACAGGCAGCAGCGAGCTCGGCGACGCCGAGGACGGCGTGGTCACGGTCGAAGATTTCTACCGGCGGCATCTCGGATTCCCCGGCGCGCCGCAGGAGTGGCGGCAATGGCTTTACACCCCGGACCACGCGTTCGCCGAAGCGACGAACGGCGCGGTGTTCCGCGATGACCTCGGCGTGTTTTCGGGCATCCGCGACACGATCCTGAACGGCATGCCGGAGGACGTGAGGCGGAAAAAGATCGCCGCGCGGGCCGTCTTCATGGCGCAGAGCGGGCAGTACAACTACATGCGGTGTCTGCGGCACGGCGAACCGGGGGCGGCGGCGCTCGCGCTGGACGAGTTCGTGCGGAACGCCGCGCGGATGGTGTTCCTACTGAACCGGCGGTTCGCCCCGTACTACAAATGGGTGTTCCGCGCGATGCGGGACCTGCCGAAGCTCGGCGAATTGTCTGGAAAACTGACCGACCTGCTGACCGTACGCGAATCCGGCGAGGCGACGCTGGAAAGGATTGAGGCGGTCTGTGCGGTCATCGCGTCCGGACTCCGCGCGCAGGGATTGAGCACCTGCGAGGACGTCTATCTGGAACCCCACGCGTTCGCGGTGCAGTCCGGCATCATCGACCGCGAGATCCGCGCATTGCACATTATGGAAGGCTGAACGCTGAACGCGCGTTCTGTCCTGTCCCGACTTGTAAAACCTACCGCGACGGTGTACATTATTAGGATAACTCCATCGTTTTTTTGATGGGGAGAAAACCGTCCATGTCAGTCAAAGAAGTCACAAAAAATGCCCTCGTCACGGGATGTCTCTGCGCCGCCGGGGCCGAGATCCTGCACGGCATGAGCTATGCGTTCACCAAGCAGTCGACGAACACGGCGGGCGTCTTTTTCATCCTCGGCTGGCGATTCCTGATCGCCGCCGCCGTGATGACGCTCTGCATCGCCGCCGGACTCATCAAGGTGCGTTTCCGGGGCAAGCCGCTGATGCCGCTCCTCCGCGTGATCCTGCTCTGCCCGTGCGTGTATTTTCTGGGCGAGACGCTCGGCATCAGCCGGACCACGTCCACGGAGTGCGGCATCTTCGTCGCCAGCATCCCGGTCGTCTCTGTGATCCTGTCCGCCGTGCTCCTGAAAAACCGCCCGTCGCGGCTCCAGGTCGCCGGGATCGTGACCACGCTCGCCGGCATGGTGATCTGCGTGACCGCCGTGGGCATGACGGCAAGCCTGTCCGTGCCCGGTTACCTCTTCATGTCGCTCGGCGTGATCTCCTATTCGCTGTACCTCGTCTGCGTGGACAAGGCGTCCGTCTACACGAGCGCGGAGCTGGCGTACGCCATGCAGATTTCCGGTGCGGCGCTCTTTACGGCGTTGGCGCTGCTCGAAGCGATCCACGACGGGAACGTCGGGACGCTCGTCGCCCTGCCGTTCCAGAACCGGGGATTCCTGACCGCCGTGCTCTACCTCGGGATCGGATGTTCCGTGTTTGCGTTTTGGCTCTCGAACGCCGCCATCGAAAAGCTCGGCGTGAACCGCGCGGCGTCGTTCATCGGCGTCGCCACGCTGGTCTCCGTTCTGACCGGCACGCTGATGCTCCGGGAACCGCTCACGCCTCTTCAAATCGTCGGCGCGGCCCTGATCGTCCTCGGCGTCTACATGGTCAACGCCGTCCGCACGCGCTGAAGAAAGTCAGGTCATGACGACTTGTCACGGGTTGGAAATGCAAATTGCTCATAAAAAAAAGAATAAACATCTTTTTGGGACTTGAAAAATGAAAGACATGTGCTATCGTAATCGTGATACTATCTTTCACGTTACCCCGGAGAACCTGAAATGAACAAGGAAAGACTGCTCGAATGCGTGGCGGACGACCAGGTGAAACCGATTACGGACGAACAGATCGCCGAGGTCGAACAAAGACTGCATCTGCGGTTCCCTGCCGACTTCAAACGCTTCATCAAAAAATGGAACAACGCGGAGATCGGAAGTTTTTATTGCATGCGTCTTGCGGACATTACCGATCTGTCGTATCTCGATGATCCGGATTATGAGCCGGTGGCGGAACAGTGGGCAAAGGATTTCGGCGGGTCTATCCCCGATTCCTGGGACGATTTCCCCGACGTCGTCCTTGACGCGGTCGATCTGTTCGATTTCGCTGACGACGGCGGCGAGAGCGTGTTCTACCTGATGATCGACAGGAAGGACCCGGAGCATTACTGGATCCTCGATGTGGCCGAGGGGGACCTTGTCTCCTGCGATAACAGCGTTTCGGCATTTCTTGACTGGATGCTCGCTCCCGATGACGACAAATACTTTCACTTGGATTACAGGACGACGAAACAAAAGCTCGCCGACCGTCTCTACGGCGGGAACCCGTACGAGCCGTCCCGGTTCATGGTGGGAAGCCTGGACGATGTCCCCGGCAGCGATGCGCCCGCGAAAGACAGGATCGAAGGGAAATCCTTCTCGCTCATCCTGCCGACTGGAGAGCTCATTTCCATGAGATATATCCCGGCGGACGCGGACGGGGGACGGTCATTCTGGAACAGCTATTACCCGGTTTCCTGCGACCAGTTTCTGCCGCAGAACCGCCTCGACGACTCTGTCACGGACGGAAACTCCCCGGCCGAGGTGTCCGCGGAGGACGCGGAACAGTTCTGCTCCATCCTGAACGATTATTTCGCGAAGAGCCTGCCGGACGGGTACGCTTTCGCGCTGCCGTCGGACGCCGAATATCAGCGGGCACTGAAGCACGCGGAATGGTATGTGGAGAAGCCGAAAACCGGTGTGTTCGGCTCGTTCCTGAAACTCTTTATCCGCCCGAATCCCGGTCAGGAACACCTGACGGAAGTCCTGAAACGCAATACAACGACCGATTCCGGTGAATCGAAGAAACTGCCGTTCTATCTCGTCCTGACCTCGAAAACGTCCTGAAACAACCGTATCCTTCCCACGACAGAGGTTCCCTTTAAGCAATACACGAAAGAACCTGAAATAATGTTGTCACGAATTGTCCGTAGAATGTTCTTTTTCCTCGCCGCCGTTTTTCTGACGGTCTTTGCTTGTCCGGTGTCAGGCGACGACGGGGATGACGAATTTGCGGCGGGAAAAGAAGCATACGAAGCACAATCTTACGAATCCGCCATAAAGCATTTCAGAAAAGCCGCTGAAAAGGGGAACGCGGAAGCGCAATTCAAACTCGGCAATTGTCTCTATCAAGGGCTGGGCGCTGAGCAAGACCAGGCAGAGGCGGTCAAATGGTTCCGCAAGGCCGCGGAACAGGGCCTTGCCAAAGCGCAATTCAATCTCGGTCTTTGCTTTTATCAAGGGCAGGGAACGGAACAGGACTATGCGGAAGCGGTCAACTGGTTCCGCAAGGCTGCGGAACAGGGGCTTGCCGAGGCGCAATCCAATCTCGGTCTTTGCTTTTATCAAGGGGTGGGGACGGAGCAGGACTATGCGGAAGCGGTCTATTGGTACCGCAAATCGGCGGAACAGGGACATGCAGAAGCTCAATTCAATCTCGGCGTTTGCACTGGAAAGGGGCTGGGGACGAAGCAAAATGATGCGGAAGCGGTTAACTGGATTCGCAAGGCAGCGGAACAGGGACTTGCCGAGGCGCAATACAGTCTCGGCGTTTGTTATGCAAACGGCGTTGGAGTAAAAAAGAACAGAGCGGAATCCAGAAAATGGTATCGCAAGGCCGCGGAACAAGGTTTTCCCGAAGCGCAGAAGGCTTTGGGCGAGCCACTGTCCGCCAATATGTTCAGACTGAGGCTGATCTTTCATCTTGCCGTCGGAGCTTTCCTTCTGGCCCTTCTCGTGAAAACGCTTGGAAAACTCGTTCGGAGGCATCCCCGCGATGTCGATGATGTCGATCCCGATGCACCTCAGGCACGCGCGGACCTTCGCTGGGGCGCACGGCTTATCGATTTATTCTTCGAAACTGCTGTCGTCAATGTTCTCGGGGGATATGTTTTCTTATTTCTTGGCATGAGTTCTTTCTGGGAGGAATACTTGGCATCGAATAAACTCTGGGCGGAAGAAGACAGCATTACAAGTTTCGTTTTCAGTTGTTGCCTGATCGTACTGTTTGCTTTCATTCTGGACAGCGTCATCCATTGGGCTTTCGGCGGAATGCTTGGCAAGTGGCTGTTCGGCATCAAAATCATGCGGAAAGACCATAAGCCCCTTTCGTTCAAAGATTCCTTCGTCCGGGACATAAGAGTCTTCTGGGGCGGCATGGCATCAGGAATCCCTTTTCTGAACGTGATCACGATGTACTTTCAGTATCACAGAGTTTCCAACGGTCTCCAGGCCACATACGATGAAAGCCTGAATATGGATGCCGTGGAGTATCATGCCAGTCCTCTGAAAACGTTTTTCGGATTCCTGGTTTTCATCCTTATGATCGGGTCAGGCATCGTCGTATCCAAGATGGGAGGCCCCCTTTTTTCCTTCCCGGCATGGAAATAGAAAACGCTGCGGCAAAGAAATATAGTTCTTCATTCCCTTTATAAACATCCAACCGAATCACAACGAAAATGAGGTGAAAGATGAATGAAACCGAAAAACAAAAGACATCCGTTTCGAAAAAGGTGTCGATCATCGTTTGCTTCGCGCTTGCGTGGCTGATGGTCATTCCGCTTGTCCGGACCGCGGATAAATCATTGCTTCATGTTGTTTCCCTGTTCGCCTGCAATCTTTTTCTGGCATTGGGGATCAATCTGTGGTTCTTCCTGAAAAAACGAAGCAGGACTTCACTGTTTCTGCTGCTTTTCTACGATTTTCTGGTCCTTGTCGGGATCATCGGTTATGTGATAGCGAAATGCGTAATCATCTATGCGACACAGAATCCGGGGTAAACGGGAACATGCAGGCCGATACATTCGAGCGATCCCGATGCCGTCGCCATGTTCAGGAGTTGTTCTGTTTTAATTGCGCAGGGGTACTATGATCGAGTTTATCATAAATCTCTACGAGTTCTTTTGCCGATGGATTCTTTATACCGTCATCGCGCTTTTGGTCATTTATCTCTTTCTGCACCGTCTCACGCGGTGTTTCGGCACGAGGAATATCATCGACGAATACGTGTGCATGGTCATGGAATGGATCCGGGACGCATTCCGGGACTGACTGTTGAACAGGAAAAAATCAAGAGTTTATTTTATCAACTCTTGACATCTCAGCTTTCGGTGATATATTATTCCTGACGGAGAAACGATTATGACCGAACCAGAAAAGAAACTTGTCTTTGTGTCGTTCTGCATCGAGGAGTACAAAACGCTTCACGGCATGGACGGGCGATCCGTCGCCGAGCTGTTCGAACGATACGGCGTGACGGACTACCTGCTGGAGCATTATGACGTTCTGCATTCCTTCAGCCGGGAGGCGATCCTGCGCGATATCGGCGGGTTTCTGGATGCCAGGAGGGCGAAAGCATGAAGCTGTATCACGGCGGACTGGTCGAGATAAAGACGCCCCGGATTATCGTCAGCGACCATGTCGGCGATTTCGGCGCGGGTTTTTATACGACCACGAGCATTCGGCAGGCGCGGCGTTTCGTGAAGACGAAGTGCGACCGCGAACGGAAGACGGGCGGCATCGTCTCCGTTTACGAGGTCTCCGACGATTTTCTGCAAACAGCCGGGCTTCGGATCCGCGTTTTCCGGAAAGCCGATGAGGAATGGGCGCGTTTCGTGGAAGCGAACCGCCGCAACCCGGACTATGAACATGATTTCGACCTGGTCTTCGGCCCTGTCGCCAACGATCAGGTCTATGCCAGTTTTGCGCTTTACGAAAGCGATCTCATCGACTTCGCCGAGCTGATCAGCCGTCTGAAAGCCCGCAAGCTGACCGATCAGGCGCTGTTCCACACGGAAAGGGCGCTGTCCCTTTTGCGGTACGCGGGAAGCGAGGTGGTGCCATGCCCGCTCAAATAACACAGGACAACGTCCGGTTGCTGATCCCCGGCAAGGCGGCGGGAGTCGCCATGCTGATCGCGGAAAAACGCGCTGTGCCGCCGAAAACGGCGTTCCTGGAGTTTTACCGTTCAAAAATGTACTGCGAGCTGGAACGCGAATCGAGCAAATACTGGCATTACAGCCCGGAACAAATCTTTGTCGAGGGAGGGTTTTCGCGTCATGCGACGGGGCCTAAACGCGGCCCGGGACGAAGCGCCCTGCTGCCGTTTCGGGATCTGATCCTGACCTTATGGCGAGACCGGAACAGCGCGCGTGCCATCGCGGAACACCTGTCAGAACACGGCGTCAGGACCACACCTCAGAACGTGTGGAAGTTCATCCAACGGCACGACGCGAACCGCTGAGTTTCCGTTTCCTGCACGCACAAAATAATGTGTTTTTTCCGTTCGCGGCTTGTTTTCCCGTGCGAGGGAGATTATATTAGAAAATGCGGTCGGATGTCCGAGGTTTTTGTAAGTTCGTCCATCCGCCGGAATTCTCTTGTTTTTCAGTCAAAATAACCATATCACCCCCCTCGCAGAACACCATGGCCAAACAATCGAACCCCAGTTCTTCCTCCGCCGCCTCAAAAACCGCATCCGAACTCGACTCCGTCGCGAAATACGAGGCGAAACTCGCATCCCCGGAGAAACCGGGCGTGCGTCTGCCGCGTCTCGGATGCTTCTGGATCTTCGGCATCTTCCTGTTTTTTACAGCGGCGCTCGCGACGGGGTACTATCACTCCCTGGGCGAGATGCCGGCGTCGTTTGAGATTCCCGAGGGGCCCGTCACGGTCACCGACCCGGAGGGCGTGCTGCTGGAGGAGGACCAGACGAAGCTCGAATCGCTCGCGGCCGAGATCGCGAAGACGGGCGATTGCAGCGTGGCGCTGATGTTCTTCGACGAACGCTATGCCGGGCCGAAGGACGTCTTCGAGCAGATCGCGGCGGAATGGGCGCCGGGGAAGGGCGTGCTGCTGGTGCAGGACGTGCGCGGCACGTCGATCCGGTTCGGCCTGATCGGCGAAGGCTGGCGTATGGAGGAGTGGGATTATGACGAGGTCAGAAAGGAGATCGCCAAATACCGGGTCCATGAACGCGGCGCGCGTGCGATTGCGTTGCTGGAACGCCTGAAACACTCGATCCTGACCGCGGCGAAATACCCCGCCGGGACGGCTGAAGCCGCAGCTCCGCAGGGCGAGCAGCAGGCCGGTCAGGCTCCGGCGAAGAACCCCGCCAATATGACCGACGAGGAGATCGAAAAACAGATGGAGGCGGAGGAGAAAGCTGCGGCGGCCGAGCTCGACGCCGGGTTTGACGATGAGGGTTACGACGAGGAAGACGATGAGATGTCCGTCGGAATGAGGGCGTACGCAGAGAAGAACAGGAACCGGAAGCTGACCGGCATCCTGTATTCGAACACCGTGGAACGCGGCGGGGAAGGCTCCCCGATGCGGTACGCGCTCATCTTCCTTGGGATCTGCGCTCTGGTCGCGGTAATCTCGCTCAAAAACGGCAAGAGCCAGCGCGCCCGCGACCTGAAGAACGGTCCGAAGGTGATCAAGGAGTTCAAGAAGAAATACGAGAAGGACAAAAGTCTCAGCCTGCTCGACATGAACGAGTATATCCCCCTCGGCATCCTGCACGCCAAATTCCTGCGGATCGCCGCCGTCGTGCTCGGCATCCTGTTCGGACTCGGGTTCGTCAGCTCGACCGTGACCGAGCTGCCGGAAAAGGATGTGCCGCGTCCCGCGAACAGCCACATCCCCGCCGCGCCGCTCGATAACTGGCGGATCGTCGATAAGGCGGAGGTGTTCGGCGAGGACGGCACGGCGAAACTCGCTGCGGCCATCAAGCATCTCGAAGCGCAGACCGGAGGCGAGATGATGGTGCTGACGGTCCCGACCATCGGTACGGCGTCCATCGAGGATTTCAGCCTCGAAACCGCGATGAAGTGGAAGATCGGCAAGGCGGGCGTGGACAACGGCGCACTGCTGGTGCTCGCGATCAACGACCATCTGTCGCGCCTTGAGATCGGCTACGGCTGGGAGGGGCCCGTCAACGACGCCCGCGCGGGCGATCTGCTCCGCCAGATTGTGCCGGAACTCCAGGCCGAGAAATACGCCGAGGCGGCGATCAAGGCCGTGCAGGGCATCGAGTTCTACGTGACGGGCGTCCGGCCCGACAGCGTGACCGTCGATCCGCAGTCCGCGCCGAAGACGGCCTACGTGCCGCAGATCAAAGATTTCCCGAACATCGCATACACGCAGCCCAAACACGACCCGCGCGTGCTGAATCCGATGGACTCCATGTGGGGCGCGGTCGGCGTCTTCGGGTGCCTCATCGCCATCCTGCTGGCCTACTGGGGGCGCATCGTCGGCACGTCCGCGCCGCATCTGGTCATCTACGACCCGTCCGCGGTCCGCTATACCTCCAGTTCCGGCGGCGGTTCGTACAGCTCCTCCAGTTCGTCCCGCTCGTATTCCAGCTCCAGCTCCAGTTCGTCGGGCGGAGGCGGCGGATCGTTCGGCGGAGGCGGCGCGTCCGGCAGATGGTAATTGTTTGAAAACAAGCACGCCGACGCCGTTTTCCGACGGCGTTCGAAGAAAATAGAAAACGTCCGCCCATCTCTCTCCCGGGATGCGGCGGACGTTTCGTGTGTGCCTTTTTTTTTGAAAAAAAGAGCGTTTCGCGGTTGCTTTTTTGCTCGGGACAGGGTATGTTATGGCGAGGGCAGGGAACCGTATTGCCCGAACATCAACCGGAATGAGGGAATATGACTATGAAACGTTTTCTGATCACGGGGATCATCTCGTCGGTCGCTGCGGCGCTGACCGGATGCGGGAGCACGTCGGACATCCCGGCGGTGCAAAACTTCGAGCCGGAACGCTACATGGGCACGTGGTACGAGATCGCACGCCTGCCGCAGTATTTCGAGCGCGATTTGAACGAAGTGACTGCGCAGTACACGCTGAACTCCGACGGCACGGTCAAGGTCGTAAACAGCGGCATGAAGAACGGCGAGCCGACGTCCATCACGGGGAAGGCCAAGCTCAAATGCCCGGACGCGAAGCCGCAGACCGGCGAACTCCGCGTGTCGTTCTTCTGGCCGTTCTACTCCGACTACCGCGTGATCGAGCTTGCGCCGGACTACAGCTATGCACTCGTGACCGCCGGGAGCCGGGATTACCTGTGGGTGCTTGCACGCAACCCGACCATGGACAAGGCGCAGCTTGACGGCATCCTGAGCCGCGCGAAAGCGCTCGGATTCGAGCTGGATGAACTGGAATACCCGACTCCGGTCAAACCGTAAAAGACGATTCGTTTTACCTTCCGATACCATTCAATCAACCACGAAAGGAATCCCCCCGAAATGATGAAACAGGAACTCATCGAAACCGCAAAAGCCATGATCGCGGCGCCGTCGTGCTGCCAGGACCTCAAGCCCGTCGCACAGGCATGGATCGACGCCGTCGGGACCGCCGGAGAAAAGGCCGCCGCGGACGCCCTGCTGGCCGAACTGAAGGAAGACGTCTGCACGATCGACCAGGTGATCCCGTTCTTCGAGTCGCCGCGCGCCGTGCAGTATTTCGGTGAAGCGAAGGCGAAAGAACTCGCCGCACTGGCGCACAAGGTGAAGGCTGACGGCGGAAAATGGTGTTTCTGCGCCGCCTGCGCCGCCGGCGCGAAACTTCTCGAAAACGCCGACGCGTTCTAATCCGCCCCATTCATAAAATAAACTGTCCTCCCCAGCCATGTTCGACTGAGGAGAGGACAGGTCCTCCACTGAGTTGTGCTCGGCTACGCGAGAGCACGGGAATCAGAGCCTCCGTTTGGACTGTGCTTGGCTGCGCTCAGGTAAAAAAAAATGGATATAAAAAAGCCTCCGCCGCTCGTGAAGAGGACGGAGGCTTATGAATTGCTCGTGTTTGCTGTGTATCACTTGCAGTATTTTTCGAGGTAGGGACGGATCGCGTCGGCCCAGATCTGGTATCCCTTGGCGGTCGGATGCAGGAAGTCGGCCATGATGTCGCGTTCGAGGATGCCGGTCGGGGTCAGGAACTTCGGGCCGAGGTCTTCGTAGAAGACGGTCTTGTTGTCGGCGAAGCCCTTGATGATCTCGTTCGTGGCGGCGATCTTCGGACGGTTCTGGTCGTTGGGCGTGTTGCCCGCGGGGAAGATGCCGAGGAGCAGGATCTTGGCGTTCGGGGCTTTTTCCTGGATCGCCTTGACGCAGAGGCGGATGCCTTCGGCTGTGGCGACCGGGCCGCCCTGGTTCCAGCCGAAGTTGTTTACGCCGATCAGGAGCATGACGAGCTGCGGGTCGATCTTGGAGAAGATGTCGGTCTTCTCAATGACGTACAGGCAGTTCTGCGTACGGTCGCCGGCGAATCCGAGGTCCAGCGGGTGATACTTCGCGAACTCGGCGTCCATGACGCTCTTTCCGGCCTGTTCCCAGAAGTGGGTGATGGAATCGCCGACCATGACGAACTTGATGTCCTTGCCTTCGCGTTCGGCCTGCTGGGTCTTTTCCTGGATGCGCTGGACATAGTTGCGGCTGAGTTCGGGCGTGGTGACACGGGAGTAGCCGAAATCCTGTTCCGCGCCGGGCACGGGGGTGTTCAGCGTGGAGACTACTTCGGGTTCGGATGCGCAGGCCGCGAGGAGCAGAGCTGCGACCGCGGCGGCGAAGAATGAGAAGATGTGTTTCATAAGGTAGACTTTCTATGAAAATATGACCTATAGGTCATATAAGTCCTATTTCCTTGTATGATGTTGAGGTTAATAGAGGGAAGATTACTTGATGCCGTGCTGGTCGGCGAACGCCTTGATGGATTCACCCCAGATTTTGTAGCCCGGCTCCGCAGGGTGGAGACGGTCGAAGTTCATGACGCCCTGAATGAGGTTGCCGTTCTCGTCGGTGAACTTCGGGGTGAGGTCTTCATAGAAGACGGTCTTGTTGTCGGCGAAATCCTTGATGATTTCGTTGGTGGCGGCGCACTTGTCTCCGAGTCCGTCGCCGCGCGGGAAGATGCCGTAGAGGAGGATCTTGGCGTTCGGGGCCTTTTCCTTGAGGGCGAGGACGCACAGACGGATGGCTTCGGCGGTCGCGGCGGGCTCGGACTCATGCATGCCGAAGTTGTTCGTGCCGATCATGAGCGTGACGAGCTGCGGGTCGATGAGCTCGAAAATGCCCGTGTTCTTGATCACATGGAGGATGTTCTCGGTGCGGTCGCCGGAGAATCCGAGGTTCAGCGGATGATACACGGCGAGTTTGCTCCAGCTGTTCTCGCTGGGCTGGGCGTTCTGGGCACCATCGCCCACACGGCCGTTGCCAATGCGACCGCCGCCGCCGAATCCGCCGCCGAATCCTCCGCCGAATCCGCCGAATCCTCCAAAGCCGCCGAATCCTCCGAATCCGCCGCCTTCCCAGAAGTGCGTGATGGAGTCGCCGACGAGGACGAGCTTGATGTCCTTGCCTTCTTTTTCGGCCTGCTGTTTCTTCTCCGCGATGCGCTGGACGAAGTTCTGGCTGAGCGCAGGCGTGGTGACCTTCTGATAGCCGGGATCCTGATCCGCGCCGGGCACTGGCTCGTTGAGCTTGGAATTGTCGGTGGATGCGCAGGCGGCGAGGAGGGTGAGCACGGCCGCCGCGGCGAACGAGGAAAGAATGCGTTTCATGTTGATTCGGTCCCTGTTGTTAGGTTGAACGTTTGAAAATGATATGGTGCCATAAACGATTTTACGTTAATATAACATGCCGCAAGCGAAAATCAATCCCTTCCGACGATTTTTTCCGCGTTTGTTCGTGAATCTCTAAAACAGTTTCGATCCGGCGTGATTTGAGGCAAAAAAAACAGGCGGCGTCGGTTTTGCCGATGCCGCCCGTAGAGGGGATGTAGTTGAAAAGGCTGTTATTTGATCGCGTCGGCGAGCATGCGCACGAAGTCGCCGGCTTCCTTCACGCCGGAGGCGAGGGCTTTCACGAAGCCGGAACCGGAGATCACGCCGTCCGCGTGAGCGACCGCTTCCTTTGCGGTTTCCGCGTCCGCGATGCCGAATCCGGAGGCAACGGGAAGCGAGGTCAGGCCCTTCACCTGTTCCATGAGGCGCGGATAATCGGCGGGGAGTCCGTGACGCGCCCCGGTCACGCCCGCGACGTTGATGTAGTACACGAATCCGGTCATGCCGTCCACGATCTCGCGGATGCGTTCGGGCGGAGTCAGCGGCGACACGAGCGGGATCATGTGCAGGCCGTGTTTGCGGCAGGGTTCGAGCAGTTCCGCGCGTTCTTCGAGCGGGAGATCGACCGGGAGGATGCCGTCGACGCCGATGCGCGCGAGCTCGGCGCAGAGCGCTTCGTAGCCGAAATGCAGCATCGGATTCATGTAGCTGAAGAGGATGATGCCGACGCGCGGATATTTCGCGCGAATGCGGCCCGCGAGCGCGAGCACGTCGCCGATGCTGTAGCCGTGTTCGGCGGTCTGCTGGGAGGCGGCGGCGATGACGGGGCCGTCGGCCATCGGGTCGGAGAACGGTACGCCGAGCTCGATGATGTCCGCGCCGTTTTCGATGGCAGCGGCGATGCCCTCTTCGCTGCGGACGGGGTCGGGATATCCGGCGGTCGTGAAGACGACGAGCGGCTTTTTCGATGCGAAAATATCAGAGATTCTGTCCATGATTCACCTTGTACGTTTTGATGTTGTCCATGTCCTTGTCGCCGCGTCCGGAGAGGTTCACGACGATGATTCCGTCCGGGCCGAGCGCGGGGGCGTCCTTCACCGCCTGCGCCACGGCATGCGAGCTTTCGAGCGCGGGGATGATGCCTTCGAGGCGGCAGAGCAGGTCGAACGCCGCCACGGCCTCTTCGTCGGTCACGACGGTGTAGGTTGCGCGCTTCGTGTCCGCGAGGTAGCAGTGTTCCGGTCCGACGCCGGAATAGTCCAGTCCGGCGGAGACCGAATGCGTGTCAAGCATCTGGCCGTTGTTGTCCTGGAGGAAGTACGCCTTCATGCCGTGCAGGATGCCCACGCGGCCGCCGTTGATGCTCGCCGCGTGTTTGCCGGATTCGATGCCGAGTCCGCCCGCCTCAGCGCCGACCAGCCGCACGCCGGGATCGTCGAGGAATCCGGCGAACATGCCGATGGCGTTGCTGCCGCCGCCGACGCACGCGACGACCTCGTCAGGGAGGCGACCGCAGCGGTCGAGACACTGGCGGCGCGTTTCGCGTCCGATGACGGACTGGAAATCCTTCACGATCATGGGGTAGGGGTAGGGGCCGGCGGCGGTGCCGATCAGGTAGAACGTCTCCCTGCTGGTGGCGGTCCACTCGCGGAGGGCGGCGTTCATGGCGTCCTTCAGCGTGCGCGAACCTTCCTTGATGGAACGCACCTTCGCGCCGAGGGCGTGCATGCGGTCCACGTTCGGCGCCTGGCGCGCCACATCGACCTCGCCCATGAAGACCTCGCACTCCATTCCGAAGAGGGCTGCGACGGTAGCTGTGGCGACGCCGTGCATCCCGGCTCCGGTCTCCGCGATCAGGCGTTTCTTGCCCATGCGGCGGGCGAGCAGAGCCTGCCCGATGGTGTTGTTGATCTTGTGCGCACCTGTGTGGTTTAGGTCCTCTCGTTTGAGGTAGATGCGCGCGCCGCCGCAATGCTCCGTGAGGCGTTTCGCGAAATACAGCGGAGATTCGCGTCCGACGTAGTTTTCGAGCAGGTCGTCGAGTTCCGCCTGAAAAGAGGGATCCTGTTTGGCGTCGAAATAGGCTTTCTCCAGTTCGCGGAGCGCCCCGGTCAAGGTTTCGGCAACGTACTGTCCGCCGTAAATCCCGTAGTGTGTGTTCATATTTGAATCCTTTCAGCTAGTTTATGAATGAGGGTGTGGTCTTTGATGCCGGGTGCGGACTCCACGCCGCTCGAAACGTCGATCCCGGCGGGGCGGACCTGCGCGATCGCTTCACGCACGTTGTCCGGCGTGATCCCGCCGCCGAGGAGGACCGGGCGGACGGATGCGAGACGTGCGGCGAGGTCCCAGCGGCAGGGATGTCCCGTGCCGCCGCCGGAATCCGCCACGACCATTGAGCATGGGAACGCCTCCGCTTCGGCGAGCGCGGCCTCCGAGTTCAGATTGAACGCCTTCCAGACGTCCGTTCCGGTCACGGCTTGAGCGTAATCGGCGGATTCGTTTCCGTGGAGTTGGACGGCATCCGGGCGGAACTCCGCGATCAGGGCGTTGAGTTCGCCGAGCGGCAAGTCGCGCACGACAAAGACTTTTTTGCAATGGACTGCCGCCATGAGGACAGGGATGCGTTCGCGCGGGACGAAACGCGGCGTGCCGGGCACCAGGATCATGCCGACGTAATCGGCTCCGGCCCGTTCCGCGACGGCCATGTCCTCCGGCCGCGTGATTCCGCAGAGTTTCAGCAGCATTGCAGCAGTTCCTTCAGTTTCGCGCCGGGATCGGCTGCTCGCATCAGCGTCTCGCCGATCAGGAATCCCGTCGCGCCCGCGTTCTGAAGCATCAGGATGTCCATGTGTGTGCGGACGGCGCTTTCCGCGACGACCGGTTTTCCGCAGCCTTTGAGCATAGCGATCAGGTCGGCGGAACGTTCCAGCGAGGTCGAAAAAGTTTTCAGGTCGCGGGCGTTCACGCCGATCAGATCGGCGGACGCTGCGAGCGCGAGTTCGTCTTCTGTGTGGGCTTCGCCGAGCACGGCGAGTCCGCACAGGTGCGCGAAATCCAGCAGGCGTTTGAATTCGCCGGGTTTCAGCATGGCGACGATCAGCAGGACCGCGGACGCGCCGGACGCCTTCGCCTCGAGGATCTGGTACGGGTCGAAGATGAAGTCCTTCCGCAGGAGCGGGATGGAGACCGACTCGGATGCCAGCCGCAGGTTTTCGAGCCCGCCCTTGAAAAAGAACGGCTCGGTCAGCACGGAGAGCGCCGCGGCTCCGGCGTCCTTCAGCGATTTCGCCAGCACGGGCACGTCAAGGTTTTCGCGGATCAGCCCTTTCGAGGGCGATGCCTTTTTCAGCTCGGCGATCACGCGGATTCCGGGGCCGCGAAACGCATCCGTGAAGCTCGCGCGTTCCGGCGCTTCGGCGGCCTTTGCCGCCATGTCCTGAAACGGCACATACTGTTTTTTCAGTTCGAGCGCCTCGCGGTTTTTCTCCACAATCTCGTTCAGGATGCTGTTCATGCGCTGATCCTCCGGAGTTTGTCGAGCGCCGCGCCGGAGTCGATGGACTGCGCCGCGAGCGGGATGCAGTCGCGGATGGAGTCGCCGAGCCCGGCGGCGGCGCAGATGGCGGCGGCGTTCAGGAGCACGGCCCCGCGTTTGGCGGTGCGGTCGTGCCCGGAAAGCACGTCCAGCAGGATGCGGCTGTTTTCGACCTTGTCGCCGCCCGCGAGCGAGCCTTCGCACAACGCGCTGTCATGGAGCATTTCCTCCGGGTCGATGATGATCTCATGAATGCCGTCCGGCGAGACGACCGCGGCGTGCGTGACCGCCATGCTGGATATCTCGTCGAGTCCGTCCTCGCTGTGGACTACGAATCCGTTCCGCACGCCCAGGTTCCGCAGGACTTCGGCGAACGGCATGATGAGGCGTTCGTGGTAGACGCCGACGACCATGTGCGTGGCGTGGGCGGGATTCGCGAGCGGGCCGACGAGATTGAAGACCGTGCGGATCCCGAGGTCGCGGCGCAGGAGGGCGACTTTCGCCATTACGGGGTGCAAATTGCGTGCGAAGAGGAACGCGATGCCGTTGTCTTTGATGCTCTGCGCCAGCGATTCGGGGGTGTCGTTCAGCTTCACGCCGAGCTCCTCCAGCACGTCGGCCGCGCCGCATTTGCCGGAGACCGCGCGGTTGCCGTGTTTCGCCATGCGTACGCCCGCGCCCGCCGCGACGAAGGAAGCAGTCGTGGAAATATTGAAGGAGCGTCCGCCGTCGCCGCCGGTCCCGACAATGTCCGAGCAGTCGCCCGCGTCCACGCCGGTCATGCGGTTGCGCAGGAATCCGGCGGCTCCGGTCATTTCGGAGACACTTTCGCCGCGCAGGGAGAGAGCGGTGAGGAGTCCGGCGGCCGCGGTCGGGTTCTCTCCGTTTGCGAGGGCTTCGACCATGGCGGCGCTTTCGGTTTCGGTGAGCACCCCGCCCGCCATGACTTTTTTCAATGCATCGTTCAGCATAAGACACCCGCCTCACGTAAGAAATTGTTGATCTGTTTCAGCCCGAATTCGCTCATGATGGATTCCGGGTGATACTGGATGCCCTCGATGACCGCGCCGCCTTCCGGCGTGACGCGGACACCCATGATCTCGCCGTCGTCCGTCTTCGCGGACACGGTCATGCAAGCCGGGATGCTCGACGCGAGGAGCGCGAGCGAGTGGTAGCGCACGGCGCTGAATCCCTGCGGCAGGCCGTTGAAGAGGCCCTGTCCGTCGTGGCGGATGGGAGAGGTCTTGCCGTGCATGATGCTCTTCGCGTGGACGACCTCCGCGCCGAAGTGTGCGCCGATCGCCTGATGGCCGAGGCAGACGCCCAGCATCGGGATCATTCCCGCGGCCGCGGCGATCAGATCCATCATGCATCCGGCGGTCTGAGGACGCCCCGGGCCGGGCGACAGGATGATCGCCTGCGGGTTCATTTCGAGGACTTCGCCGGGCGTGATGTCGCGGTTGCGCTTCACGACGATCCGCTGGCCGGTCTTCGCGAGCATGTGCACCAGATTGTAGGTGAACGAATCGTAGTTGTCAAGCATGAAGATCATGATTATCTGAGGCCTTTCTCCGCGAATTCCACGGCTTTGAAGAGCGCACGCGCTTTGTTGAGGGTTTCCTGATACTCCATCTCCGGTACGGAGTCCGCCACGATGCCGCATCCGGCTTGCACTTTCAGGCGGCGTCCGGAGACCTGGATCGTGCGGATCGTGATCGCGAGGTCCATGTTGCCGTCGCAGCTGAAATACCCGACCGCGCCGCCATAGAAGCCGCGCGGACCGGGTTCGAGTTCGTGGATGATCTCCATGGCGCGGATCTTCGGGGCGCCGCTGAGCGTGCCGGCGGGGAACGCGGTCGAAACGAGATCAAAGGCATCGCAGTCGTTGCGGAGCTGGCCCTCCACGCTGCTGACCAGGTGCATCACGTGGGAGTAGCGTTCCACGTGCATGAAATCGGAGACCATGACGCTGCCCGGTTTCGCCGTGCGCCCGATGTCGTTGCGGCCGAGGTCGACCAGCATCAGGTGTTCCGCGCGTTCTTTCTCGTCGCCGATGAGCGATTTTTCCAGAGCGACGTCCTTTTCGGCGGTGGCTCCGCGCGGACGCGTTCCGGCGATTGGACGCACCAGCGAAACGCCGTTTTCGAGCTTCACGAGCGTCTCGGGCGAGGAGCCGATCAGAATCTCGCCGCCGAGCTTCAGGTAGAACATGTACGGCGAGGGGTTGATGAGGCGCAGCGCGCGGTAGATGCTGAACGGCGGGATGTCGGATTCGGCGGAGAACGCCTGCGAGGGCACGACCTGGATCACTTCGCCCTCCACGATGCAGTGTTTCGCCTGCTTTACCATCTCCAGAAACGCCTCGTGCGTCATCTCGGGTTTCAGCTCGACGTGCGTGTCGGACACATAATCCCGGTGCGACGCCGCGCGGCGGCAGATCTTGTCGATGATCGCGGCGATCCGGTGCGCCGCGCTCGCGTAGGCTTCCTCGACCGAGGAGAAATGCTTGGGCTCCACGTTCACGACCACCTTGATCGTGTGCTGTTTGTTGTCGAACGCGATGATCTCGTTCGTGAGCATGAAGGCGCACACCGGACGGCTGCTTTTTCCGCCCTTCGGCGCGGGGAGTTCCTCGAACATACCGGCGGCCTCGTAGTCCAGACGCCCGATCGCACCGCCCGGCAGGGGCGGGAGCTCGGGGTCATGTGCGACTTTCTTTCTGCCGATGATGCCGCGAAGGGCGTTCAGCGGATTGCCTTCGAACTCCAGTACGCGGCGTTCGCCGTGCATTTCCAGATACGGCACGCCGTTCTCGACCGTAAAGATCCCGTACGGGTTCACGCCGAGGAAGGAGTAGCGGCCGAGGTTTTCGCCGCCCTCCACGCTCTCCAGCAGCGCGACATAGTCGTCCTGCACGAAGCGTTCCAGCACGGACACCGGCGTGTCCATGTCGCCGGGGATCTCGCGGCAGACCGGCACGACTTCGCCGGTCTCCGCCATCTTCCGGAATTGTTCCAGGGTTGTTTCTTTCATCATTTTCTCCTGTGTTTGTTTTTTTGTTGTATGTTATGTGTTTTTAAGTTTTGTTCGGGGAAGATTTGTTTGTGTTCGGCGCGGATGCGGCACGAAAAAAGCATCCGGCCTGTTTGCCAGGTCCGGATGCGGTCTCAAAAAAAAGGCGGGTCAATCAGGTGATCGATCCGCCATGCGAGTCAGTTTTCAGAGGTTGCAAACAATCCAGCCCTGGCGGAAATTACCACCAGCGCCACCAGCAGGAATAGAAGAATTTGTTTGCGTAAGTTTTCATAATGCAATTACAATACACCCGGTTTTCGCAAAAGTCAACCGGGTTTCTCAACTTTTTTTGGATTTTTATTGTTTTATCTGTTTTTATCTTTTTTGCATAGAAAAAGGTACATTTCAACCTATTATATGGGATCAAAGACGGCCGGTGTTCCGGAGCACGGCGACGGCGTATTCGAGATACTGACGCGCCTTCGCCGTGAGGGTGTTCAGCCCGAACAGCCGGATCGTCTCGCGGAAGAGGACGTCGTGTTCGCACGAGGCGAAATCGACGAGGACTTCGTACATGGCGTTCGCGAGTTCTTCCGGCGGGATCTCGTCGATGGCGCGCTTACTGTCGCGGTCCGTGCCGACGCGGTAGTCGAGGTAATCGGCGGGCGAGACCTCATGCGGCCAGTAGACCGGCTCGTCTGCGTTTGCTGTTGTGGTCAGGTCGGAGGGAAGGCATTCGCGCAGGACTGCGGCAATATTGCCGCCCGCGCGGGCGAATCCCCAGGCCTTCGTGATGCGTTTTTTGAGCAGGCTTTCGTAAATCGGGCCTTCGTCCCGGATGATCTCTTCGATCTGCCGCCGGATCAGCGCGCGGGAATCCGGTTCGTAGAAAAGAGCGGGATTGAGCGGTTCGGCGGAACGCCATACGACGTAATCTTTTTTGAACTGCGAGGCGGCCGGGGCAGGGGGCGCGTCTTCCTGTTTTTCGGCATCGGGTTCCGGGGCGGTCTCGGGAGTTTCCGTTTCCGCAGGGGCTGGTTCGGGCTCAGGTTCCGGCGTCTCCGGTGGGTTTTTGATCTCATCGAGGAGTTGGAGCAGGTCGTGTTCCGCGTGCTTGCGGGCGAACGCCCAGTCCACGCTCCATGCGCGGAAGGTGTGCCAGCCGAGCGACTGAAGGACGGACGGGCGGAGGTGTTCGCGGTCGCGCGTGGTGCGCTGGGCGGCGTAGGACGAACCGTCGCACTCGATGGCGAGGAGGTACTGTTCCGGGCGGTCAGGATTGCGGACGGCGAGGTCGATGCGGTATTCGGAGCTGCCGAAATCGTGTTCGGATTCGTAGCCGTTTTCGGCGAGGAATCCGGCGATCTGCACGGCGAGACCGTTCCGTGCGGATTCCGTATCGTTTTTGTGCTGGATGCGGATGCCTTTTTCGGCGTAGTCGAGGAAGAATTTGAGGTGGGCCGCGCCGACTGCGCCTGTGCGCGTGAGATCGATCTGGTTCGCGTGGATACTGGAGAACACCACGACCTGTTCCTTTGCGCGCGTGATCGCCACGTTCAGACGGCGTTCGCCGCCCTGCCGGTTCAGCGGGCCGAAGTTCATAGCAAATTTGCCCGTTACATCCGGGGCGTAGCCAATGGAGAACAGGATTACGTCGCGCTCGTCGCCCTGCACGTTTTCGAGGTTCTTCACGAAGAGAGGTTCAGGGGTCTTGTCGCTGAAATACGGCTCGAGATCCGGGTGTTTCGCGCGTTCCTCTTCCAGCAGGTCCTCAATCAGGTCTTTCTGTGCCTGGCTGAACGTCACGACGCCGATGGAGCGTTTTTTGCGGGAGTGTTCGAGGCGGTCGAAGATATACTTCACGACGGCTTCCGCTTCCTTGCGGTTCGTGCGCGTGGACTTGCGGTCGTACATGCCGTCCGGGACGAACTCGAACCGGACGCCGAGGCGGTCGGACGAACTCGCGGCGGGGAACGTGAACAGGCGGTCTTCGTAGTAGTAATGGTTGCTGAATGCGATCAGGGATTCGTGACGGCTGCGGTAATGCCAGTTGAGATAGGTCGGGTACACGTCGGCGGCGATGCACTCGTCGAGGATGCTTTCGAGGTCGGCGGCGTCCTCCATGGCGTCGTCCGCGTCCTCGGCCTCCTGCTTCTGGAAGAAATTGGTCGGAGGCATCTGTTTCGGGTCGCCGACCACGATCAGCTGTTTGCCGCGCGCGATCACGCCGATGGCGTCCCAGACCGGGATCTGCGATGCCTCGTCGAACACGATCAGGTCGAAGGGCTCGGCGTCGGGCGGGAGGTACTGCGCCACGGAGAGCGGGCTCATCAGGAAACACGGCTTGAGGATCGGCGCGAGCGTCGGGATCTGTTCGAGCAGCTGACGGACGGGCTTCTGGCGGGTGCGCTTTTCGCATTCTCGTTTGAGCAGTCCGAGCTCGGTGCCTTCGGGGCAGGGGCCGGAACGCCGCCGCGGGAGGGATGCGGAGAGCTTCGCGAAGACGAGCTTGCGTGCGAGCGCCGTGTACTTGTCGTCCAGTTCGGAGAACTTGCGGATGCGGTCATTGTGCGTGGCGCCGTCGAACTGGCTCAGGACCGGGGACGCGGTCAGGATCTGGCTGAGCATAAGCGAGGCGAAGACGTCGCCGCAGGACTCCGCGAATCCGGCAGGATCCAGCGAGCCTTTTTCGAGCGCGGCGACGAGTTTGGCGAGGCCGCGTTCCTTCGCGTCCTTCGCGAGGACGAGATAGCGCAGTCCGGTGCGCAGATCGGAACTATGGTCGATGACCGCCTGCACAGCGTTGCGGAGCACGTCGAGATTGTCTGTCGAGGATGCGGCGGACGCATGAGCGGCGAAGCCGTCCAGCGCCGTATCGAAAGCGGTTTTTGTGTCCTGAAGTCTCTGAATCGCAGGGAGATATTCGGAGAAACTCTGTTTTGCGTTCGGGAGCAGGGCTCGGAGCGCTTCGTACAGTTCCTCGCCCGCGAACTCCGATGCGACCGCCATGATCTTTTCCGCGTCCGCCAGCATGGCTTCCACGGTTTTCCAGTCCGGTGAACCGGCGTTCCAGTATGCGCCGAGCAGGTCTTCCGCCTGAGCGTGGCCGGATTCGAGCGTGCGGAGCAGATTCCCGTATTCCTCCGCGTCGGGGAGCAGCGCTTTCAGCTCGGACACGGTCAGCTTCGTGCCGCCGTTCTTCTTCAGTCCGGCAAGCTCTTTCAACAGGGAATTGTTCTTGAAGAACCGGACAAGGAAGAACGCCTTGTCGTGTTCGGCGACGCGGGCGGCAATGCCCGGAAAATCGTACTGGGAGAACGTGTCGAGACGGTATGCTTTCAGCTTGTCCTCCAGTTCGGCGCGGCGACGGTCGTTCGCAAGATAGGTCCGCAGGAACTCCTCATTTGCTGGAAAATGCGCGTAGACGAGTTTCGCCGGGATGTCGTGCGTCGTTGGAAAGAGCGCCGTAAGTTCGGCGGTCTTGCGGATGGCGGGGATGTTCGCGGAGTGCGGCGGCATCCCGAGCAACGGCGCGACCGCGGCGAAAGTCTCTTTCAGCGTGTCTGCGGCGGAGGCGAGCGACCGCGCGGATTTCAGAATCTCGTTTTCGAGCATGGGCGACCACGGGACGGGATCCAGAATGCGCAGGGCATCCAAAGCGTCCAACGTAACTCCGCGGAAAGCAATCGCGAGGTCAGCCATGAGGCGTTCCACAGTCTCGCGGTCATCCCGGCTCTGCGTCAGGAAGTTGATCTTCGGCGCAAGCTCGGGATCGGGCGATTCCGTCAGACAGAGCGTCCGGGAGAAGCAGTCGTACGCGGAAAGGCAGTTCGGGTAGACTTTGTGAAGCTCCCGGACGTAGCGGTTCAGCTCCTCGCGGGTCTGCTCCATGGACGCGATAACGGTCTCCCATTCGGCAGGCGGATTGCTTTCGTGTATCTGAAGTGCTTCGGCGAACTGTTTCAGCACGTCTGTCTTGCCCGCCTTATTGGAGTGGAGTTCGAGGCAGAACGGTTTCAGTCCGATCTTCGTCAGGCGGTTGTGGACCACGTCAAGGGCGGCCTTCTTCTCGGAGACGAAGAGCACGCGGCGGCCGAGCGCGAGATTGTGCGCGATGATGTTCGTGATGGTCTGCGATTTTCCGGTGCCGGGCGGGCCGTGCAGCACAAAACTCTTGCCCATGCCGGAGTAGACGACGGCGGCCAGTTGGGAAGAGTCCGCACTCATGGGGCAATAGAGTTTTTTCAGGTCCAGATGCTTCGAGATCTCCTCCGGCGGGAAGACTTCGATCCCGTCGTCGAAGAGGCTGCCGCCCTCGATCAGATGGTTCACGATGGCGTTCTTGCGGAGATCACCCTGGCGGACCCTCAAATCGTTCCACATGATGAACTTGCTGAATGAGAAAAGACCGATGCGGGCTTCCTCGCGGACCTCCCAGCCATTCATATCCCTGAGCGTCTGGCGGAAAATCTGCATCACGCACGCGACATCCACGCCCGAATTATCAGTGGGGAGCGGGTCGAGGCCGGGGACAGTGATCTGGAACTGACTGCGGAGGAGTTCCAGCAGCGTTTCATTGATTATAGTATCCTCGTCGAGACGGGAGATGAGGAATCCCTCGGTGACGGATTTGCGTTTGATCTGAATCGGGATCAGCAGGATGGGCGCGAGATAGGTTCTTTCGTCTCGTTCGGACATCTTCCATTCCAGGAATCCGACCGCGAGGAAGAGTGTATTGACGCCGCCTTCCTCCAGGTCCGACTTGCTCTGACGGTAGACCGCGACGAGGCGCTTGTTGAGTTCCGGCGGGGGCAGGATGCTCCACAGGCGGTGCTGGTCCAGTTCCGAGTCGAGCAGCGACTTGATTTCGGTCCTGACTTCGCTTCCGAGGAGCATCTCCAAGTCATGGAGGTCTTTTTCGTCCAGGAGATTGGAGAGCGAGTTCAACGAGATAGTCTCGTCCGCGGCGAGCTTGTCTTCCAGCACTGTGATGTCGGTGCACGCGATCGGGATGATCTGTTTCGTGTCGCGCACGTTCAGCAGACGATTCCGTAGCGAGAGGTCGAGCAGTTTCTGCGTCCAGCGGCGCACGCGCCCGGACTGCGTGCCGATGCTGTCCAGCGCGGAGAGGTCGACTTCCTCCTGAATCGTCCGCATCTCTTCCGGGAGGAAATCGTGTTCGGCGGTCAGCCGCGGCGCGGCTTCGGGAGCGGAGGAAACGGGGCTGTATTCTGTCATGGAGTCGAACCTGTCTGTCGATGAAACTGTCTGAAACAAGGGAAATCCCATACGGTCCGGGCGGAAACCGGATGGGACGGGATAGCGTTATCTGCCGGACTTGCCGGAGGACTTCTTCGGCGCGGATGCGGCTTTTTTCGTCTTCGGCGCGGATGCGGAGGCTTTTGCGCCTGGCGGCGCACTGACGCTGACGGGTTCCGGTTCCGCGGGGGCGTCCTTCGGCTGGTAGCGTTTTACGCCGCGCGGGTTCAGCGGATTGATGGCGCTGGGCGGATAGCCGAGTTTCTGGTGGAACTGCTTGGAGAAGAAGAACTGGTCCTTGTAGCCCAGGTTGAATGCCGTTTCCTTCACGCTCACGCCGCGCATGAGCATGTTCACGGCCTCCTCCATGCGGCACTGGATCTGGTATTCGCCGATGTTGTGCCCCATCACGCGCATGAAGTGCTGGCGCAGGGAGGGATAGCTGAGCGGGAGGTCCTTCAGGAGCTCGGGCAGGGAACGGTTGTCCGTGAGGTTTTCGAGGATGATCTTCTTGATCTCGGACGTGATGCGGTCGGAGAAATCCTCGCGGCGGCTCTTCAGGAGCTTGGTGGTGAGGGCGAACATCTCCAGCGGGATCTTCGACTGGTTCGTCTCGTTGTTCATGAACGAGATGAAGTCGAAGCACTCGTTGAGGAGCGCGAGGGAGAGGTCGATGTCGCGCACGGGCGTCTGCGTATGGATGCAGAAGACGTGCTTGCACATGGCATAGATCCATTTGTCGTCCTGGCCGGGCATGTTCTTGAGCTTCAGGTAGCCTTCGCGTTTCTCGTCCACCTCCATGTGGTCGGGCGGCGGCAGCCCGCCGTAATCCGTCGAATCGTCGCTCATGAAATGGCACGACATGTAGAACTCGAGCCAGCGGCTGTTCTCCTCAATGTATGTGGCGTGCTTGCGGTGCGGGATGCGGAAGAAGAGCTTGCCTGGCATCAGGGGGTATTCCGCACCGTCCTCGTCGACGTACGTGCCTCGTCCGCGGAGCACGACCGAGACGGAGAAGAGCGGGAAGGACCCGCCGTTCCAGTCGATCGAAACGTTTTCTTTTTTGAGGATGCCGGTGGAAAAGACGTCGCGGCCGATGGTGCGGAAGATACCGTTGTATTCCCGGTCGAATTTTTTAGGCAGTTCAAACATAACAAAAGTTCATGGATGATTGTTTGTTCTTCTGAACATCACGCCGTACAGCATTGACTGTTTGCGGCGCGCCGTTCTTCTTGCTTGTTCAAACATAAAATACATGCTTTCCCGCCAATGTCAAACAAAAAAAAGGGGAAAAACAATGATAAAATGTTAAAAACTACATCTTTTGCCCGTTTTCGGATGATTTTCGGTGGAAAGTATGTAGTTTTTGCCGATGCAGTCGTGCAAAAAGAATCCCCGCCGGACCATCATTCGGTTCTCGACGGGGATAGATCGTCAAAGATTGTTCGTCTGATTAACAGATCCGGGGCAGGAGCTCGCCGCCGGGCTGGGGCAGAAGCGACTGCGCGCCGATCTCGGTGGTCATGACGACCTTGCCGGGATGGTCGGCGACGACTTCGCCGATGATCGCGGCGTTGGCGGAGTAGGGGCCCTTGCGGAGCGCTTCGAGGATGGCGGGCGCTTCGGATTTCGGCGCGAAGACGACGAGGCGTCCTTCGCAGGCGAGGTAAAGCGGTTCGAGTCCGAGCATGCCGCAGACGCCGCGGACTTCGGGTGCGACTGGGACATCGGCTGAATTGAGGCGGATCCCGACTTTGCTCTGGTCGGCGATTTCGTACAGGACGGTGCCGACGCCGCCACGCGTGGCGTCGCGGATCACGTGGATGTCGTGCGAGGCGTCGATCATGCTCTTCACGGTGCCCCAGAGCGGGGCGCAGTCGCTGGTCACGTCGGCGTCGATCTCGAACTCGTTGCGGGCGAGCAATATGGTGCAGCCGTGGCGGCCTACGTCGCCAGTTACGATCACGGCGTCGCCGGGACGCGCGAACGAGCCGGAGGTACGGACGCCCTCGGTGAGCTGTCCGACGCCGGTGGTGGTGATGAAGACGTGGTCGACCTGGCCCTTGCCCGCGACCTTGGTGTCGCCCGCCACGATGCGGACTCCGGCCTCGTCTGCGGTCTTCTTCATGGCGGCGGCGATCTCTTCGAGCTTGGCGAGGGGGAAACCCTCCTCGATCACGAACGCGCAGGAGAGGTAGAGCGGTTTCGCGCCCATGCATGCGAGGTCGTTGACCGTGCCGCAGATGCTGAGCTTGCCGATGTTGCCGCCGGGGAACTCGAACGGCGACACGATGAAGCCGTCGGTGGTGAACGCGATCTTTCCGGCGTCCACGGGCAGGACCGCGGCGTCGTCGCCGGTGAAATCCGGGTTGGAGAAATGCGCCTTGAAGACGCGGTCGATGAGTTCGGCAGTCTGGCGTCCGCCCGCGCCGTGCGCGAGCGTCACGAATTCATTATTGTTCATTGAGAATATCTCCGTATTGGTAGTAGGCGGAACACGCCCCTTCGTTGGAGACCATGCACGCTCCGACCGGGTGGAGCGGGGTGCAAGCGGTCCCGAATAGTTTGCAGTCGGTGGATTTGCATTTGCCCTGAAGCACCTCGCCGCAGCGGCAGGCGGGATTGCTCCGTCCCGCGACGGGCGGCAGGCTGAACTTCAGCCGGGCGTCGTGCGCGGCGAACGCCGGACGGAGTTTCAGGCCGGACATCGGGATCACGCCGAGTCCGCGCCACTCCGCGTCGCACGGCTCCATGACCGTGTCCATCAGCTTCAGCGCGGCGGGCGACCCCTCGGGGCGCACTACACGCGGATAGCAGTTGCGGAAGAACGGTTCGCCGGAGGCGGACAGCTTGACGATGACCGCGAGCGCGGTGAGGATCTCGTCGGCGGTGAATCCCGCCACGACGCCGGAGACGCCGAGCTTCACGAGGTCTTCGCAGACGGCGGTGCCGGTGATGGCGTTCACGTGGCCGGGGTACAGGAACGCGTCCGCGCTGCCCTTCAGCGCCTTGTACGCGTTCGGCATGGTCTTGTTCGCGCCGAGGATCGAGAAGTTCGCGAGCCCTTCGGCGGCGGCCTTCTTCACCGCAAGACATGCCGCCGGGACCGTCGTCTCGAATCCGACCGCCAGGAACACGACCTGTTTGTCCGGGTTCTCCCGCGCGAAATCGACCGCGTCCAGCGGCGAGTAGACGGTTTTCACCGCCGCCCCTTTGGACCGCGCCCCCGCGAGACTCATTTCCGACCCTGGCACGCGGATCAGGTCGCCGAACGTGCAGATGACCGCGCCGTGTTCGAGCGCGAGCATGACCGCCTCGTCGATGTACCCGGCGGGCGTCACGCAGACTGGGCACCCGGGACCGGAGATGAGTTCGATCTGCGGCGGCAGGATGCGGCGGATGCCGAGACGGAAGATCTCGTGGGTATGGGTGCCGCAGACCTCCATGATCCGGAGTTTGCGCCCGACGTAGGATTCGATGATCTGTTTAGCCGATTCCATCGAGCGACTCCATGATCTTGCGGGATTCGTCCGTGTCCGTGTCCGTGATCTTCGCGATGGCGACGCCGGCATGGACCATGACGTAATCGCCCGGCTCCAGATCGTCGATGAGGTCCGCCGAAACCTTGCGTTTCGCGCCGGACGCGTCGATGAGGGCGGTGCCGTCCTCGATGCTGACAACTCTTGCGGAAAGACCTACACACATAAGCCGTCTCCTTGTGTTTGTATGGGGGAATGTGATATGGATGAATTGTTGTTCGGGTGGTTCAGATGGTACATGGCGGCGAACGCCTGGCCCGCGCCGATGCCGCCGTCGTTGGGCGGGATCATGCCGTGCAGCAGCACGCGGAATCCCGCGCCGCGAAGAAGATCGGCGCAGAGCGTCGTGAGCAGACGGTTCTGGAACACGCCTCCGGTCAGCGCGCAGGTGTTCAGCCCGGAATCTTCTCGGATGGCTTCGCACGTCTTCGCGATCATATTGGCGAGTGCCGAGTGGAAGCGGGCGGCGAGCATGCCGGAATCCGCGCCGTCGAGCCGGGCAAGGATGATGTCCTTCGCAAGCAAATCCGTCGGCAGGACGATCGCGCCGGAGGCGTCGCGGTCGAAGTTCGTATAAGCCGGAACGATTTCCGTCTGTCCGGGATGCGACTCATTCCATGCCTCGGCGGCGAACTGGAGCGCCATGGACGCTTCGCCCTCGAACGTGGAGGATTTGCGGATGCCGAGGATCGCGCTGACGGCGTCGAAAAGACGCCCCGCGCTGGTCGAAAGCACACAGTTCAGTTTTTTATCCAGCATGTTCTTCTGGAACTTATAAACGCCGGGCGAGCAGAGGTCGAGCGCGGCGACAACACGTTCTGCTTCATCGGAGGGGAACAGGCCGGCGATCATCGAAACGGCGATGCGCCAGCCTTCGCGCGCAGAGGCGTCGCCGCCCGCCTGCAAAAACGGTTTGATATATCCGGCGCGGGTGAAGCCGTCCGGTCTGGCGCGCAGGAATTCCCCGCCCCAGATCGTGCCGTCCGTGCCGTATCCGGTACCGTCGAACGACACGCCGATGACCTCGTCCGTGAAGTCGTTTTCGACCATGCAGGAGAGCACATGCGCATAGTGGTGCTGGATCTTCAGGACGGGGATGCCGAGTTCGGACGCGACGGCGGACGAGTTGTATTTCGGGTGCAGGTCGCAGCAGACGATCTGCGGTTTCATCTCGAGCAGTTCGGACATCCGCGCGACCGATTCCCGCAGGGCGCGGACCGTGCGCAGGTCCTCCATGTCGCCGATGTAGGGCGAGGGATAGAAGAGGCCGCCGTTTGCGAGGCAGAAGGTGTTTTTGAGCTCGCCGCCGATGCCGAGCACCTGTCCGCGGAAGTCGCCGGAGACGAAGAACGGCAGCGGCGCGTAGCCGCGCGACCGGCGGATCATGTACGGACGGCCGTCCAGCCAGTCCATGACCGAATCGTCCGCGCGGAGACGGATCCGGCGGTTGTGGGACAGGATCACGTCGCAGAACCCGGCGATCTCGGCGAGCGCGTCCTCGTCGCTGCGGCAGATGGGCGCGCCGGAGACGTTGCCGCTGGTCATGACGAGGCAGTCGGGCATGGTCAGGTCGTCGTTAAAGTGGAAGAGCAGCATCTGGACGGGTGCGTACGGCAGCATCACGCCGAGCGTAGGATTGTCGGGCGCGAGGACGTCCGGAAGCGCGCTTTCGGAGCGTTTCCTGAGCAGGATGATCGGTTTCTGATGGCCGTCCAGGATCTCCTCCTGTCCGGGCAGGATCACGCATTCGCGGCGGACCGTCTCCAGCGAGTCCATCATCACGGCGAACGGCTTCATGGGACGGTGCTTGAGTTCGCGCAGACGCGCCACGGCCTGCGCGTCGCGGGCATTGCAGCACAGATGGAAGCCGCCGATGCCCTTGATCGCGACGATCTTTCCGTCGAGGATGGCGCGGCGGGCGGCGGTGATGGCCTTTTCGTTGCGTTCGGGGCGTCCGATGAGGTAGACTTCCGGGCCGCAGTCGTGACAGCAGACCGGCTGGGCGTCGTAACGGCGCGACTCCGGCGAGGTGTATTCGTTCCCGCACTGCGGACACATCAGAAAATAGCCCATGCTGGTGCGTTCGCGGTCGTAGGGCATGGCGTCGAGGATGGTCAGGCGCGGGCCGCACGCGGTGCAGTTGATGAAGGGGTGCAGATAGCGGCGGTTCGTGACGTCAAACAGCTCCTGTTTGCACTGGTCGCACGTGGCGATGTCCGGCGAGACGAAGATATCCCCGGTTTCGTGTTCGCTCTCGATGATCTCGAACGTCGGGTAGGGCGGCTCCATGCGGACGCGCGTGTCGATTTTCAGGATCGCGGAACGCGGCGGGGCCTCGTGTTCGAGCGCGAGGCGGAAGTCTTTCATTGCTTCCTCGTTTCCCTGCGCGTGGATTTCCACGTAGGAACCCTTGTTCGCGACGCTGCCGGTGAGTCCGGCGCGGACGGCGATCCGGCTGACGAACGGACGGAATCCGACGCCTTGGACGACGCCGTAGATGCGGAAGACCGTGGTGGAAACGTTAGCCGTGTTCATCTTATTTCACCTCGTCGAGAAGCCGTCCGGAGACGGCGAAATGCGGGAAGTCGATGATGTTGAAACTCTGCGTCCGGGGCAGGGCGACGCGCAGACGGCTGTCACAGACGATCGCATCGTAGCCGCCGTTCGCGACCGCCTCTATGAACGCCTCTTCGCTCTCGATGCGGAAGCCGCCGGAGCGCATATAGTCCGGTTCCATAATGAACCAGGACGCGACGTCGACCTGAGAGGCGGGATCAAGTTTCAATATTTTATCGCGGACGGTGTTCGCGGCGAACTGCTGATGGATCACGAGCGTCTTTCTCCCGGCGAGCGCGGGCAGTGCGCCGAGCACCTGTTGCGGCAGCCACGGGCAGCGTACTTCATAGGGGGTGCCGAAGGTCTTTTCCAGATACTTCGCGGCGGCGAGTCCGGCAGGCGAAACAACGATGTTTTTCACAACGGAAGATGCTTTTTTAACATCATCGAGCCCCGCGCCCATGCCATAGCATTTGACTTTATTCCAACCGTCTTTTTTCAGTGCATCAGACAGCAGATTTCCGGCGTCGAGCGTCGGGAAATCCAGCGGCGACGCGCCGAGGATGCCGACCGTGCCGGGATCAATATCGAGATTCTCAATCGCAAACGTTTTAAAAAGTTCCAGCCAGGCGTCGGACGCGCCCCGGTCGTAGTGACGCGTTCCGGTCGTTGCGACCGTGATCGCGGGTAGTCCGGTGCGTTTCTCCGCCATACGTTTCAGCGCCTTGAAATCGGTCGCGATGATCGCGGGGACCGGGGTGCCGATGATGGCGGAGAATTTGAGGCCGGAGCTGTCCAGGGCGGACTGGAGTTTGGAGACGAGTTTGTCATCGCGGCCGAGAATGGCGTCCATGTCGCGGAGCCCGGCGCTGAAGACGGCGCTTTTGCGGATGAACCAGCGCGGTTCGTCGAAGCCGCAGATGTTCCCGGTGCAGCCGCCTGCATCGCAGATCACGATGAGTCCGCCGAAGTCGAAGAGCGCGGAGACGGCTCCGGACTGGTCGGGCGCGAACGGCGAAAGGTGTTTCAGCAGGCTTTTCATCGAGTACCCTCCTTTCCAGATAGCGCTTTTTCGAGCGCACCGAAGAGTGCGGCGACTCCGGCGTACCCGAACGGCTGGCGTTCGTCGTTCCACGCCACGCCGGGCAGTGCCGGATGGTAGTACATCGCGTCGCGTCCGATGACCGTGTCGCAGTGTGAGTCCGCGCCATCGTAGAACATCATGGACGGGGAGAGATTGGAGTAGATTTTCGTTTCCGGGCTGAGCGCGGCGATCTTCTTCACGTAGACGAAGTTGGAACCGCCGACCGTGCCGAAGATTTCGGAGACGGAGAATCCGTTGCGGATCAGAGACAACGAAAGCTCGAAGGGATCGGCGTTCAGCCATTCGCCGACGGCGAAAGTGCGGTGTCCGAACGCGTTTTTGAAATTGACAATGGTCTGTTCGGCTCGTTCGCGGTAGGGCGCATCGTCGAACTCCGCGCCGACTGCCTGTCCGAGCAGACGGTACTGGTTCGCGATCTTGTCCGTCTGGTAGAGACGGGCTAGTTCGACGGACGGGATACCCAGGCGTTTCTGCAAGTCGGCGGCGGCATGGCGCGCCTCCTGATTGAGCACGAGATTGAAGTTCGCCTCGGCCATTTTCTGGTATTCTTCATAGTCGGCGCAACGGGAGATTTCGCGGATCGCGCGGACTCCGGCGGAGCGCAGCAGCGTGTATAACTCTGTGTCGTCGCGCAGGGGCGAGAAGAAACCGAGGATATTCACGGAGGTCGGGACTTTTTCGCGCGGCTGAAGCAGGGAGTAGACCGAACGCCGCACGGAGACCATCGGCGGCAGGCGGCCTTCGCGGGTCAGCGCGTACATGTAGCACGGCACGACCGGGACGCCGGCGTAGTCCGAAGCCTTCCGGCAGACGCGTTCCATGTCCGTGCCGAGCAGGGCGTCCACGCACGTGATGCAGATCATGACCGCGGACGGACGCACCGCGCAGGAATCGCAGACATCCTTCACGGCTTCCGGGATGCGCGCCAGATGGCGCCCCGTCACGATGTCCGTGTCGTCCTGCATGAGGTAGAAGAACCGTTCGGCGAGGGACGCCTCGCAGCCGAGCGCGGAGGTGTTTCGTCCGCAGCAGGCCGGGGCGACCAGCAGCATGACCGACCCGGGCACGGCGAGACCGGCGCGTTTCACACCGAATCCCTGCGCGCCGGGCGAGTTGAACGCCAGCGTGGCCGGGGAGCTGTAGATGAGATGAGCGGAGGAGAGCAGTTCGGGCGGGATGTCGTCCCTGCCGCGCGCCGCGAGTTCGGCCGCCGTGATGGAGTACGCGTGATTCATGCGGATGCTTTCTCCTCGTCGAGAAGGAGTTGCGCAAGCGCGAGGAAGCGCTTGCTGACGTCGAGCTCGGGGTTGCCTTCGACGACCGTTTTCCCCATGTCCTCGAACCGGATGATGTCGCCGCTGCGCGGGATGTCCGCCACGATCGGGAGGCCGTTCGCGTCCGCGAAGGCGCGCACTTTCTCCTCTTCGCGGTCGACGCTCCGGCGGTTCAGCACGATGCCGCGCACGGCGGCGTAGCCGCGGTCCTCGAAATTGTGCACGGCGCTGTTGATGTTGTTTGCCGCATAGAGCGCCATCTTTTCGCCGGAGGTCACGATCAGGACCTGCGAGGCGTATCCTTCGCGGATCGGGGCGGCGAATCCGCCGCACACTACGTCGCCCAGCACGTCGTAGAGCACCACATCGGGCTTGTACGTTTCGAACAGTTTCAGGTCGGCGAGCAGACTGAACGTGGTGATGATTCCTCGTCCGGCGCAGCCGAGGCCGGGGGTCGGACCGCCGGTCTCGATGCACAGCACCCCGCCGAATCCGGTCTTTGCGATCTCCTCGATGCGTTCGGGTTCGCGGTCGTGTTCGCGCAGGAAGTTCATGACGGGGATCACGGGATCGCCGCCGAGCAGATTGATGGTGGAGTCGGCCTTCGGGTCGCAGCCGATCTGGATGACCTTGCATCCGAGGCGCGCGAACGCCGCCGCGAGGTTGGATGTCACGGTCGACTTGCCGATGCCGCCTTTACCGTATATCGCGAGTTTCAGCATGTTAAAACCTCCAGGGAAGGGGACGGTCGATCAGGTTCAGGGATTCTTTGCGGTAGCATCTGCCTGAAAACGCCTCGTGCGGAAGGCGATGGAACGGGACGTCCGGGGGGCAGACCGGCGCGTACATCGGGTCGGCGATCACGCCGGAGGATGCGGCGAACGCTTCCGAGGCGGCGTCCTCGTCGAAGATGCGGATGTCGCCGGGCGCGAGCAATCTGTCTTCGGCCTCCAGCGGACACAGCACGCGGCACGGCGCGCCGAAGTCGGATTCGATCGCGGCGGCAAGGGAACCGCTGAAGACCGTTTCGCCGGGGATGGCGAGTTTTTTGCCGGGCGCGGATGCGTCTCGTTCGGCGCAGGGCAGGGCGCATGCGCCTGTTTCTTTTGCAGTCATTAATGCGGATGCGAGCTTGCCGGAGAAGCTTTTTCCGATTGGGACGCCCGCGAGCCACGGCGTGCCGAATCGTTTTCTGAGATATTCGGCGGCGGCGATCCCGCAGGAGGAAACGACGAGGTTGACGTGGGCGGCGGACGCGCGCCGGATATCGTCGAGCGTACTGCCCATCGCCATGCAGGAGACGAGCTCGAACCCGGATTTGTTCAGCCATTCGATGATGGATTCCATCGTGCCGTTGACGGAGAAATCCAGCGGTGTCGCGCCGAGGATGTTCGCGGACGGCGCATCTGTGCGCGGGAGTGCGTCGGTGCAGAACCGCGACACGACCGCCTCCAGCGCCTCGGAGGCTCCGGTCAGGTAGGAGTGCATGCCGCTGGTGTGGAGCCCGAACGCCGGGATGCCGGTGCGGGATTCGACCTCGGCGGCGATGGCGGGGAAATCGGTTCCGGCGAGGAGCGGGACCGGCGCGCCGCAGAGCGCGATGAAGCGCGGCGAGAGGTCCTTTGCGGCTGCCACGACGTCGGCGATGAGCTTTTCGTCGTTGCCGAGGATCGCGTCGGCCTCCGTGAGGGCGGAGATGTAGATCATGCTGTCCTGACGGTACCAGCGGGGTTCGTCGTGCGTGGAGTAGGTGGAGTTGCAGCCGGAGGCGTCGTGGACGACTACCATGCCGCCGAGTTCGTACAGCATGGAGCACACACCGGAGGTGTCGGCCGCGTGTATGGAGATGATTCTGGCGGTCTGTTTCATAAGCAGCTCCTGCATCCGAGGCCCTTGTACTGGATCACGACCTCGGTGTCCTGTTCGTGCGTTGCGGCTTCGATCATGCGCCGGGCGAGACGGGCGACGCCGTCGAATCCGTACATGCCGCCGCCGGACACGATGTTCACAAAGTGTTTCGTGCCGCTGAAATACGCGGCTTTCTGCCCGATCGCCAGCACGTCGCCGGATTCGTGGACGCCCTTGCCTGCGAACCGCATCTTCACGTTGACCGTGGCGGTCAGCAGCAGGTCGGGGGCGAGCGCGCGGAGACGCTCGAACGCGGGGCGTTCCTCCTCGATCATGGCGTCGGTATAGACGCGCGTGACGTTGAAGCCGTGTTCGGCGAGGAGCAGGGCGAGTCCGACCGGGCGCGGCGTGGCGGTGTAGTCGATCTCGACCGGAGTGTCCCCGACGACGGCTTTTGCCTGTTCGAGCGCGAGGACGGCGTTCTGTTTTGCTCCAGACCAGTCGGGCGCGGCAATCCCGAGCGCATCGGCAAGGCTGTTTAGATTTCGTTCAATCTCGTCGAAATCATAGGAGAGCGGCAGATAAAGATGTTTACGTCCGAGACGTTTTTCGAGCGCGTCTCCGGATGCTGCGGCGGTCGGCAGATAGGTGATGTTCAGCGCGCTTTTCGCCATGCGCATATATTCGTCATAGGTCTTGCACAGCGTGATGTCGCGAAGTTCGCGTCCGGCGGCATGGATCAGATGGACGAGCTCGCTGGATTCGTTGGTCGGACGGTCGTTGCCGATGAGATTCACGGCGTTTTTGTCGGCGGGGCAGGGGCGGAACGGCGCGTAGAGCTGACGGCGCATGAGCTGGTCGGGCGTGAGGCCGCTCTTGCGCATGGTCGGGTTCATGTAGCAGTCGATGAAGTCGATGTCCGGGAACATCGCGCGGAGTTCGTTCAGCATGACCTCGAAATCGCACCCTGCGAAGAGGTGCACGCAGCTGATGAAAAGCAGGAGCGCGCGCGGCTTCTTCGGCAGTTTGCGGATGATCTCCGCCGTGCCGTCCACGATGTTGCGTTCCAGTGAGCCGTCGAACAGGTCGTTCTGGTCCACGGAGATCCATGACATGCGGTCCATGGCGATCATTTCGGCGGCGGTCAGGATCACGCCGCGGAGACAGCCCTGCGCGCAGGCGAAGACCTGGTGCGACTCGGGGATCAGCATGCCCGTGTGGACGATGTTCCACGGCCCGCGGGCGGGGGCGTTGTATTCGAGGCCGGAGACGAACGGCACGGGGAATTCGGCGTCGCGGATCGCGACTTCCGCCCCGGTCATGTCGTCTTGCCCGTTCAAACGTTTCAGCATGGAGCTTCTCCTTTCCGGGCGGCGGCGAGCACGGCATCCGCAAGCGCGCGGTACTGCGCGGCCATCGGGCTCTCCGGGAAAGCGTGCACGACGGTCTTCCCGAGCTGTTCGGCCTGCTGGACAGTCTCGCTCCAGTCGAGCGCGCCGATGATTGAGGAGTCGAAATCCGCCGCCAGTTTCGCCGCCTTCGCGTCCTCGTCCGGCGCGTTCCTGCGGTTCAGCACGAATCCGCCGAGCGAAGCATAGCCGCGCCCCCTGAAATTCTTCACCGCCATGGCGATGTTCGCGGCGGCGTAAATGGACATGGTCTCGCCTGAAGTGAGGATGAACACACGGTCGGCATAGCCCTTGCGCATCGGCATGGAGAACCCGCCGCAGACCACGTCGCCCAGCACGTCGTACAGCACCACGTCCGGCTTGTACACGTCGTACGCGCCCTTTTCCTGGAGTTTCTCCAGCGCGGTGATGATGCCGCGTCCTGCGCAGCCGAGTCCGGGCGTCGGGCCGCCCGCCTCCACGCAGATCACGCCGCCGTCGCCCTCGCGGACCATTTCGTCGAGCGTGAAATCGTTGTTGCGTTCGCGGACGAGGTCGAGGATGGAACGGATGCGCGCGCCGCCGTGCAGGGACGCGGTGGAATCAGCCTTCGGGTCGCACCCGATCTGCATGACTTTGAGTCCGTTCGCGGCGAACGCCGAGGCGAGGTTCGATACGGTCGTGGATTTCCCGATGCCGCCTTTTCCGTAGAATGCGAGTTTCAGCATGACGTTTCTCCGTAATCCCCGCGGCTCACCTTGATCGTATAGCCGATCTTCTGCAGGCGCGCCTGCAGATCCGACGTGGTGATGTGCGTGTCCACGTCGACCGCGGTCTTGTTGTTGTAAAGCATGTATTTCGCGCGGACCTGTTCCGGCGACAGGTTCGGCATGATGACGTTCGCCCCGGCGAGCACGCCCTTTTCGCGTCCGACCGGATCCAGCGAGCCGAGCGCGGTCGTGGCGGGCAGCAGCACGTCCGGGTGCAGGATGCGGCACAGACTCAGCAGGAACAGCGTGAACTCCACGCTTCCGGCGGGTTCATTCCTGAACGGCGTGTCGCAGTGCGGGATGAAGGGGCCGATGCCGATCATGGCGGGGCGGAACTCCGTGATGAACTCCATGTCCTTCGCGAGCGTGCCGGGCGTCTGGTACGGCGAGCCGACCATGAAGCCGCATCCGGTCTGGAATCCGATCTCCTTCAGGTCGCGCAGACACCTCATGCGGCGTTCCCAGCTCTGATTCGGCATGTGAAGCTTCGCGTAATGCTCCGGATCGGCGGTCTCGTGCCGCAGAAGATAACGGTCCGCGCCCGCGTCGAACAGCAGTTGATATTCGTCGCGCGTCAGCTCGCCGACGGACAGCGTCACGGCACAGTCCGGGTGATTCGTTTTGAGCGTGCGGACCAGCGCTGCGAGGCGGTGCGGCGGCCAGGCGGCATCCTCCCCGCTCTGAAGCACGAATGTGCGGAATCCGTATTCGTATCCGGCGTCGCAGCAGTCGATGATCTCCGCCTCGGTCAGACGATAGCGCTCGAAGTTCAGGTTTGACTTGCGGATGCCGCAGTACAGACAGTCGTTGCGGCAGACGTTGGAGAACTCCACAATGCCCCGCACGAAAACGTGGTGCCCGAACCGGGCGGTCGCGAGCCCGCGGGCAATCCCTGCTGCGTATGCGCGGTCGGACTCGTCCCACGTGGAGAGCAGCGCCGTCCAATCCTCATGAGGGAGGCGTTTCTCCGCGTTCAGGCGGTCGATCCTGAGCTCGTTCTGTCGTTTCTTTGCGTTCATGCGCGTTTCCTGCGGTTTCCGCCGCCGTTTCTTTTCACTCGGACTCTGCTGAATAAAAGAATCGGCCGCGATCCCCTGGTGAAGGATCCGGCCGTGGATGGTCGATCGGAACATGCGCGCGCCGCACAAATGTCATGCGGTTTCCGCAGTCCGGTCCGATGCCGCACGCTCGGTCTTCCGCCTCAAAATACTTTTCAGCGTCAGGGGATGTTGTGTTGCTATCTGATCGGATGAATCCGCTTCCGGTTTTCGCCGGGCGGCGGACTCAGTGAGCTGTTATGAGGTTGGAGTAGACGGCTTTCGCCGTGACTCCTCCGATGCGTCCGAGTTTTCCGGCAAGAGCGTTGATCTTGTCCGGCGGAGCATCGATCACGATGCTGATGACGTTGACGTTCCTTTCGCGGTAGGGCAGGCCCATGCGGCCTACGATGTACGGACCGAAATCGTGCAGGAGCGCGTTGATCTGCTCCGCGGAGTCGAAACTCTCCGCGAGGATCGCCAATACCGCCACACGTGTTTCCATTGCGATTCCGTTCCGTTGGTTGTGGTTGAAAGATTACCACCTAATATATCCCGTGTGCGCGCATAATGCAAGCGCGGAAAAGAAAAAAGTTTGGAAAACCCGAGAACCGCCCGAAAAAAGTTTCATCGAGTGGACGATGCGGACGGCTGAATATTGGATTTCGCTAAATAATCCGAAAGACCAAAAAACATGTTAAACACTCTTATGTTTAGAGAATAATCAATAAAGCCGACATTTTTGCGTGAATTAACCTTGACTTTTGCTCAGATGAATGGTATACTATCGGTGAAATGCACTTTTTGCTGTTGAAACCAACTCAAAAGCGTGTTTGCGTTCATCAAAAATCAATTCACCTCTCCTCATTTCTTAACCCCCAAACATAATGGAGTTTTTATGAAACGTTATGTCCAATCGGCAGTCGTCTCCTGCTCAGTTCTCGCAGGGGCGCTCTTCCTCGCAACATCACTTTCCGCGCAGGCTCCGGCCGGCGGTGCTGCTCCCGGTGGTGCTGCTCCCGGCGGCGCTGCTCCCGGCGGCGCACCCGCCATGGGCGGCTTCGGCGGCTTCGGCGGCATGGGTATGGGCGGCGCGCCCGGCGCTGGCGGACAGAGACCCGCGGGCGGTCCCGGCGCTGGCGCGCCCGGCGCAGGCGGACAGAGACCCGCTGGCGCACCCGGCGCAGGCGGACAGAGACCCGCAGGCGGCGGCATGGGCGGCTTCGGCGGTGGCATGGGCGGCTTCGGCGGCATGGGTATGGGCGGCGGCATGGGCGGCTTCCCCGGCATGGGCGGCGGCCAGCAGAATCAGACCCCGGCGGTCGACATGGCGACTCTCCCCGGCGGCATCCGCAGCACGGAACCCGAAAAGGCCGATGACAGCGGTTTCCCGATGGTCAAGGATCTGAAGGCCTCCGACGCGTATCCGGAAGTCATGAAATTCCGCGACGGCACCGCCGTGACCAAGGACAACTGGTCGAAGCGCGCCGAAGAGATCAAGAAACTCTATGAATACTACATGTACGGCGTGTGGCACGACGGCTCCGAAGTCGATGTCTCCTACAAGATGAACGAAGGCGACAACAACGGCCGCAAGTCCATGACCGTGACCGTCACCCGCAAGAGCACCGGCAAGTCCGGCACGTTCGACGTGAACATCACGCTCCCGACCGCCAGCGACGAAGTCAAGATGCCGGAAGGCGGCTGGCCCGTCGTCCTCGGCATGCACGGCGCGCAGGAAGCGGTCGCGGCCTCCCGCGGCTATGCTTCCATGACCTTCGGCGGTGGCGGCGGTTTCATGGGCGGCGTCACCAACATCGCCGCTGACAACAACCGTCACACCGGCCTCTTCTACGATCTGTATCCCTACGGCGAAGACTGGAAGGAACAGACCGGCGAACTCCTCGCCTGGAGCTGGGGCATTTCCCGCATCATCGACGCCCTCGAAAAGGGCGCGGGCAAGGAACTCAATATCAACCCGAAGAACACCATCGTGACCGGCGTCTCCCGTTACGGCAAGGCCGCCATGGTCTGCGGCGCGTTCGAGCCCCGCATCAAGATGTGCGCTCCGTCCTGCTCCGGCGCGGGCGGCGTCGCGATGTACCGCTACGTCTCCGAAGGCAAGACCTACGACTTCTCCAGCAAGAACGATTCCAAGGAATACAAGTACGGCCGGAACGAGCCGATCGACAGTCTTCAGGCCACCGGCGAACAGGGCTGGTTCAACAACAAGTTCATGTGCTTCAAGGATCCGAAGACGCTCCCCGTCGACCAGCACATGCTCGCCATGCTCTGCGCCGATCCGAACCGTTACCTCTTCATCATCGGCTCCTGCACGGGTGAAGACTGGGTGAACGCCCCGGCCATGTGGCTCACCTTCCGCGCCGCGAAGGCCTCCTATGAGAAGCTCGGCCTCGGCGACAATATCGTCGCGAACATCCACAAGTCCGGCCACGCTGTCACGGCCGAAGACATGAACTACATGATCGACTACTTCAACGAGAAAGTCTACGGCATCAAGTCCAAGACCGATCTCACCTGCCTCACGACCTCCGCGTTCGAACTCCCGGTCAACAAGGATCCGCTGTTCGACTCCTTCGGCGGCACGGTTCCTCCGCAGCCCAAGCCGGATCCGGCTCCCGCGGCTAACGCCAACGGCGGCCAGCGTCCCGGCGGCGGCATGGGCGGTTTCGGCGGCGGCATGGGCGGCTTCGGCGGCGGCATGGGCGGCGCTCCCAGACCTGCCGGTGCTCCCGGTGCCGCGGGCGGCGCTCCCAGACCTGCCGGCGCTCCCGGCGCTGGTGCTCCCGCTGCGGGCGGCCCTCGCTGAGCCCAGTTCTCTGATCCTTCGGGAAGCGGTTCGTCCGCTTCCCGTTTTTTACGGAATTAAACTAAAATACATGGTTTTTTTGAAAAGTACATGCAATAATGTTTGTTCCGGTATCGTTAAATAACATGTAAGCAAATAAACTCGTCCCGCAACACATAAACAACCAATCCAACAAAAATCATACAAGGAGATTCGTATGAAACACATGTTCAACAAGATGCTGGCTTCCGGCGCGTTCATCGCCGGTACCATGCTGATCGCGTCCGTGCTCTCCGCTCAGGCTCCGGCCGGCGGTGCTGCTCCGGCCGGTGCACCCGGCGCTGCTCCCGGCGGCGCGCCCGCAATGGGCGGCTTCGGCGGCGGCGCTCCCGCGGGCGGCATGCCCATGGGGGGCGGCTTCCAGATGCCTGCAGGCGGCTTCGGCGGCGGCCAGGGCGGTATGCCCCCGATGGGCGGCTTCGGCGGCGGCATGCCTCCGATGGGCGAAGGCGGCCAGATGCCTGATTTCAGCGCCATGTTCGGCGGCCAGATGCCCGATTTCGGCGCCATGTTCGGTGGCCAGGGCGGTATGCCCCCGATGGGCGGCTTCGGCGGCGGCATGCCTCCGATGGGCGGCGGTGAAGGCGGCGGCATGCCCCCGATGGGCGGCGGCATGGGCGGCTTCCCGATGATGGGCGGCTTCGGC
>CACYHQ010000010.1 GCA_902774245.1 uncultured bacterium | reverse complement strand
TTTTTTGATGAAAGTTTCCAGATCCATGGCGCCGAGCTGGTCCTCTCTGCGGGAGCGGACCGCCATCGTGCCTTCGGTCTGTTCCTTCTCGCCGATCACAGCCATGAACGGGATGCGCTGGAGGCGGGCGTCCTTGATCTTGGCGCCCATGCTCTCGGATCGGACATCGCACAGGACCTGGAATCCGGCCTTGCGGAGGCCGTCAGCGACCTTCTGCGCGTATTCATGCTGTTTCTCGGTGATCGGGATCACGCACACCTGCGTCGGGGCCAGCCACAGCGGGAACGCGCCCGCGTAGTGCTCGACCAGGATGCCGAAGAAGCGTTCCAGCGAGCCGAAGAGCGCGCGGTGCACCATGTAGGGCTGATGAAGCGCGCCGTCCGCGCCGACGTACGTGATGCCGAAGCGTTCCGGCAAGTTGAAGTCGAACTGGATCGTGGAGGTCTGCCATTCGCGGCCGATCGCATCCTTGATCTTGAGGTCGATCTTCGGGCCGTAGAACGCGCCGCCGCCCTCGTCCACTTCGTATTCGAGGCCGCAGGCTTCGATGGCCTGGACGAGCGACTTCTGCGCTTGTTCCCAGCGGGCCGGATCGCCGACCGCCTTGGCGGGACGGGTGGAGAGATAAGCTTTGATTTCGGGGAATCCGAAGGTCTTCCAGATGTAGAGGCAGAACTTGAGGACTTCCATGATCTCGCTCTCGATCTGTTCCGGCGTGCAGATGATATGCGCGTCGTCCTGCGTGAAACCGCGGACGCGCATCAGGCCGTGGAGCACGCCGCTCTTCTCGTAGCGGTACACGGTGCCGAGTTCGGCCCAGCGGCAGGGGAGTTCGCGGTAGGAGCGCACGCGGCTCTTGTAGATCTCGATGTGGAACGGGCAGTTCATGGGCTTGGCGTAGTAGTCGAACTCGTCGATCTGCATCGGGGAATACATGCTCTCCTTATAGAACCCGAGGTGACCGCTGGTCTCCCAGAGCTGGCTGCGTCCGATATGCGGCGTGTACAGCAGGTCGTAGCCGTGCGCCAGGTGCTCCTTGCGCCAGAACGTCTCGATGACGTTGCGGATGTAGGCTCCTTTCGGGTGCCAGAGGACGAGGCCGGGGCCGACCATTTCGGAGATGCTGAAAAGGTCGAGTTCCTTGCCGAGGCGGCGGTGGTCGCGCTTCTTGGCTTCCTCAATGCGCTGGAGATACGCCTTGAGTTCTTTCTTGTCGGCGAACGCGGTGCCGTAGATGCGCTGGAGCATCGGGTTCTTCTCGTCGCCGCGGTAGTAGGAACCGGCGACGGAGAGCAGCTTGAACGCGCCGATCTCGTTGGTGTTGGAGACGTGCGGACCGCGGCAGAGGTCGGTGAAGTCGCCGCAGATGTAGAACGTGATTTCGCTGTCGTCCGGAATGTCGGCGAGGCGTTCGAGCTTGTACTTCTGATCCCGTCCGGCGAGGAACGCGTGGGCGTCTTCGCGGGTCATGACCTTGCGTTCGAACGGGAGATGCGCCTTTGCGATCTCTTCCATCTTCGCTTCGATCTTCGCCAGGTCGTCGACGGTGAGGCGGGTTTCCAGGTCGAAATCGTAGTAGAAGCCGTCCTCGGTCGACGGACCGATGTCGAATTTAGCGTTCGGGTAGAGTTCCTGCACCGCCGCCGCCATCACGTGGGCCGCGCTGTGCCGAATGGTTTCCAACGGGTATTTTCCCATTTGAGTTCCTCGCGAGTATGTGATTTATGAATTTATAGACAGATATTCAATTAATATACACGTGTTTCAGCGAAAATGCAAGCCGTCCCCCTGCCCCGCCGACAGAAAAAAGCCGTTTTTGATTGAAATGACGTGGATTTCCGGATCAGGAGAATTGTCAGGATTTCCGTCCGGGCACCGCCGACAGCGGAACGGCGGACAAAGCCGCCTGAAGCGTCGCCGGGGTCGCTTTCTGCACGGTGGGGAGTTCCGGGGTCCAGGCGGCGATGCGCGCCTCCTGCAGCATCAGGAAAAAATCGAAGAACGGGCGGCAGTCCTCCAGGCTGACTCCGGCGTCGTACAGCAGATGGAATTTGTCGATGAACGGCACGATCGCCTCGCCTTTCGTGCGGTCGCGTCCGTAGGACTGGTCGGCGCGTTCGAGGCGCACCCGGAGCGCGCGCAGATAACGCGGATAGCGCGCCACGGCTTCGGGCGTCCGCAGGAATCCCCTGCGGAACAGCACGGCGAGCTGGCGGTTCACGTCATCGTCGGTAAAACAATCAACTGGGACATCCCCGAGGCGGCGTTCGATGGGCTCGTAGGAGGAGAGCAGCTGAAGCAGCGCCGAAACGTCCTCGCGCACTGCGTCCGCCAGACGGTTCCGCAGACGCAAGCATGCGTCGTCGAACGCTTTCGGATCGCGGATGGTTTCCGGCGGACAGCCGATGGCGCGGGCGACGGCGTTGTCGGTCAGATTGCCGCGCCAGTCAGGATCGTCCGGGAAGAACTCGTGTTCCAGCGTGCGGCCGAGTTTCGCATAGCTCCGCATGTGCTCGAACATCTCCGGGTAGCGGATGCGGAAGAGGGTCAGGACGGCGCGGCGGTGCGCGGCGCGTGCCTCGGCTTCGTCCAGGAAAAGCGCGCAGCCGATACTCTGTCCGCCCTGCTCCCGGAAGAATCCGGGGTAGACTTCGCGGCCTTTGCCGTGGCTCAGGCGGACGGAGACGGGGAGTTCGGGGATCTCGTCCGGCCAGGAAGTCTCGCCGTGGAATTCCCATTTGCGGGCGGCGGCATGACGGCTGGACACGGTTTCGGCCGAATCGTCCACCTCGGGCAGGTCGCGGACGACACGCAGAAGCTTGCCGTGATCGTTCAGGATCGCATATTTGAGGACGAGGTATTCCGGCAGTTCGATGTCGTCGAATGCGGATTCGTCGAAGTCGCAGCCGCGGAAGGTCCGCAGGAACGCCGCAAGCACGCGCGGCAGATTGCGTGCGGGGTAGATTTCGTTGTGCTTCAGGCCGTCCAGAAACGCCTCGACGCACTCGTCCAGCGGCAGGAGCTTCTTGCGCTCTGTCTTGGTGAGCGAACGGAACATGTAGTCGAGCTTCATGCGGAGGAATCCGGGCACGAGGTATTCGGCAGCGGCGCGCGGGAAGAGGTTCATGTGCGCTTCCGGCAGATACACCGTGATGCCGTCGTCCTCCTCGCCGGGGTCGTAGATATACTCCAGACGGTAACTCTCGCCATCGGCCTCCAGCCGGTCCGGGAAATCCGCGTCCGGCAAAGACTCCGGAGGCACGAGCGCGATGTCCTCCGGTTTCGGGTCGTAGGAACGATGCCGCCGAGTCCAGTCCTTTCGGATATCGGACACGCTGCACATCCACGGCGGCAGGACGCGCAGGAAATGCTGTTCGAGCGCGTGCAGGTCGACAACGGAGCCGGAACGCCGGAGTTTCGCCTCGAACGTATGCAGACGGCGCACCAGTTCGTTGCAGCGCACCAGCCACGGCGCGGCGGGGTCCTTGACGGCGCACGGCACCAGCGCCTCCCTGATAAACACCGCCCGCGCGGCATCGCGGTCGACGCGTCCGTAGTGACAGCGACGGCCCGGATGGATCGGGAGCGCCCCGGCGAAAACACGTTCGCGCGCGAACACGAATCCGCTGACCTCGTCCCATGCAATGCGGTCATAGGCACGGGAACACAGCTCCGGCGCGATTTCCTCCAGCCACGCGCCCTCGACCACGGCGCAGCAGCGCCCGAAGACGCGGCTGGTCTCCATGATCGTGAAGCACAGGAGCCATTCCGGCGCTTTTTTGAGCTTGGCAAGGGCGGAACCGGGGAAGATGGAGAACAGGCGGCCGGTGCGGTCGAAATACTGTTTTTTCTCCGGGTCCCAGCACGCCAGACGGCGCGGCAGACCGCCCATGAGCGACTTGTGGATTGGGTCGGACCGGTCCGCGCGGAGTTCGATCCTGAGGGAATCCAGCTCGGTTTCCGGCTGGAGGTATTCGAGCAGGTCGGCGCAGAGGTTGCGCCATTCCTGCATGCGGCGGAAGTTCAGGTAGTTGGCGCGGCAGAACTTGCGGAACTGCGACTTGGAGACGCGGAACGCCTCGTCCGCCGCCAGCCACAGCTTCAGGATGCCCAGGAAATCCGATTCCGGCACGTCGAACTGACGTTGCGCCGTATCCGCCTCCTTCGCCTTCTCGAAGGGACGTTCGCGAGGATCCTGCATCGACAGAAACGCCGCGATCAGCAGAATTTCAGGCAGGACACCCCGGTCGACGCCGTCGAGCAGGATGCGCCCGAGGCGCGGCCCGACGGGAAGTTCCGCCAGACGCCGCCCCTCATCCGTGAGCGCGCCGGATGCGTCGATGGCGTGCAGGTCGGTCAGCGTGGTCAGGCCCTCGCGGATCAGCTGGGGCGACGGCGGATCGACGAACGGGAACTGGACGATCGGGGGGAGTTTCAGCGCCGCCATCTGGAGAATGACGCCCGCGAGCGACGCGCGCTGGATTTCCGGCGGCGTGAACTCGGCGGCATCGGCAAGCGTCTCCTCGGAACACAGATGCACGCACACGCCGTCCTGCTCGCGTCCGCATCGTCCGCGGCGCTGCATGGCGCTCGCGCGGGAAACGCCCTCGATGCGGAGTTCCTGGATGCCGCTTTTCGGGTTATAGCGGGAAAGGCGCACCAGCCCGGAATCGACCACGTAGCGGATGCCGGGGATCGTGATGGACGTTTCCGCCACGTTCGTCGCCAGCACGATCCGGCGGTTCGAGGACTGCGGCGCGAAGATGCGTTCCTGTTCGGACGCGCTCATGCGGCCGAAGAGCGGCAGAATTTCCGTATGGGGGTAGTCGCGCCCGGTCAGCATGTCGGCGCAGTCGCGGATTTCGCGTTCGCCGGGCAGGAAAACGAGGATGCCGCCGCGTTCGCCGATATCAAGCAGGTATTCCACGCCGCGCGCGACGGATTCCGCAAGCTCCTCGTCCTGAAGCGGTTCCAGGTAGACGTCCTCGACCGGATACACGCGTCCGCCGACCTCGATGACCGGGGCGTCGCCGAAAAAAGACGCGATACGGGCGGCGTCGAGCGTGGCGGACGAGATGATCACGCGGAGTTCAGGCCGCCGCGCGAGCAGGAGCTTCATGTATCCAAGCAGGAAGTCGATGTTGAGGGAACGTTCGTGCACCTCGTCCAGGATGATGCAGTCGTATTGGTACAGCTTCGGATCGTTCTGCGTCTCCGCCAGCAGGATGCCGTCCGTCATGAACTTGATGACCGTGGAGTCGTCCGTGCGGTCGTCGAAGCGCACCTGATACCCGATCTCGTGTCCGCACACGCATCCGGTCTCGTTCGAGAGACGGCGGGCGAGCGCGGAGGCGGCGATCCTGCGCGGCTGGGTGCATCCGATGCGTCCGGCGCGCCCGAATCCCTCCAGCAACGCGGCCTTCGGGAGCTGGGTCGTCTTGCCGGAACCCGTCGTGCCGCAGACGACGATGACCTGATGCGATTTCAACGCGGCGCGGATTTCCGGGATCTTCGCGGTGATCGGGAGGTTGTCGGGGAACTCGCAGCGGATGCGGGACGCGGCCGGGACGAGCGAACGTTTCTGCGCGGTCGCGAGCAGACGGAAAAACTCCTCGCGTTTCGCCTCGGCGGCATTGGGATCGTTGTCGAGCAAATCCAGAAACGCGCGGCGGCGTTTGCTCAGGCGGGCACGGTCGGTCAGACGCAGGGCGGACCAGATGCGGGCGACTTCCCGCCGGACCTGGCGCGGGTCGATGCTCATAGATACTCTCCGACGCCGGGAGACTGAATGAAATTCACCAGCACGTCGGCGCGGCGGTAGAAATCCGCCGGACCGCGCGCGTAGGTCAGCACCTGCCGCCGCCAGTAGTACAGCCCGTCGTCGGAGATACCGGCGAGGTAATCCAGCTCGGCGGTCAGCGCGCCGGGAAAAAACGGTTCGTTCAGGACGTGTCCGCCGGACGCCAGCACGATGTCCTGGAATCCGCAGACCTCGGTGCAGACCACGGGCAAGCCGGACGCGATCGCCTCAATCAGAATGGAACCGGCGGCCTCGCGCCGGGCGGGATGCACCAGATAGTCGGCGGCGCAGAGGAGTTCCGGCAGGTCGGGCCGTCCGCCGTCGAAGATCACGCGGTCGATGATGCCGAGATCGGCGGCCTGTTTTTCGCACTGTTCGCGGCCGAGAAATCCGGTGATGAAGAGATGCAGACGGGCGCGGCGTTCAGGCGAGAGTTCGGCGTAGGCGGCGAGGGTACGGTCGACGCCCTTCAAAAGCATATCGTGTGCGGCGGAAATCGCGAGGCGTTCGCCATCCTTCAATCCGAGCTCGGCGCGCTTGCGGACGCGGACCACGTCAGGATCCGGAACACGGCCACAGGCGGGATTCATACCGGGCGGCAGACGCAGAAACCGCGGGGGCTGCGTGCCGTAAACGCCGAAGAAAGCATTGATCTGCGGCGTGACGAGGTAGAAGATGTATGTGGAGGATTCGGGCGAAAAGATCTCTTTTTCGCGTTCAAGGAGGCGCGGATCGGCTTTCTCCGGAGCGCTGCCGAGGCAGTCGAACCCCGCGAAATAGAAATCCACGCCGGGGATCAGCTCGAATGCCGCCGTCCGGTCGAACGTTTCGCGTTGCGTCAGTTCATGGAACGCCGTTTCGAGCGCGTCGAGGTCGTCGGCCTCGCCTGTCCCGGGGAGCGGCGCAGTCAGGATTCTGAGGTTGTCCGGGCGGTCGCCCTCCCACGAACCGACCAGACACGTCACGTCGTGTCCGCGGTCCGCGGCGGCCTCGGAGGCACGCAGGAAATCCGTCTGGAGGCCGCTGTAGGGAAAATAACGGGCGATGAGGAAGAGTATCTTCATGGTTCCTGCTCGTCGTCAAGCGGGAAATCGATTTCGGACAGGGAATCCGCCCCGGCGAGAAGCATCACGAGGCGGTCGAACCCGAGCGCGGACCCGGCGGCTGGCGGCATCCCGTGGTCGATCGCGTCCAGAAACGATGTCGGTTCGGGGTATTCGGTAAGGCCGAGACGCTTGCGCGTGGCGCGGGCGGCGGCGAAACGTTCCCGCTGGACGACCGGATCGATGAGCTCGCCGTAGGTATTCGCCAGCTCGACGCCCGCCACATAGACCTCCCAGCGTTCGGCAAGGGTCGGATCGGAGGCTTTCGCGCGCGCAAACGCGCCGAAACGGATCGGATAGTCGATGAGCACGCACGGACGGTCCTTCGGCAGGTTCGGCTCGACCTTTTCGACCAGGATCTCCTCGAAGAGCGATTCCTGTTCCGCGACCTCGTCGGCGGAGACATTCGCATATTTGCGGAACGCCTCGCGGACGGGTAGCATGGTCCATTCTCCGCCGAGCTCGACCTCATAGCCGCGGGATTTGATCTTCGTGCCGCCGGTACATGTGATCGCGGCCTCGATAACGATCGCGCGGATCGTGTCCAGCAGTTCCAGATAGTCGGCGTGCGCCATGTAGAATTCGAGCATGTCGAACTCGGTGCGGTGCAGGCGGCCGCGTTCGCCCGCCCGGAAACACGGCCCGATCTGGTAGATGCGGTCCATGCCCGCGCAGAGCAGGCGCTTCATCTCGAGTTCGGGCGACGTGCGCAAAAAGAACGCGCCCGCCGGGGGAGCGTCGATATACTCCTCCGCCGCGGGCGCTGCGATGCGGACCGGTGTCGTGACCTCGGTGAATCCGCGTTTGTCGAACCCTGCCCGGACGGCGGCGAGAACGCGGGCGCGGAATTTCAGCGCCGCGACGGTCTGCTGAAGCCGGGTGAAGGGATCCACGGGTCGGCCTTTGTCAGCCCTTGCTGACGCGTTCGGCGTATTCTCCGGTACGGGTGTCGATGCGGATCGTGTCGCCGACGTTGATGAAGAGCGGGACCATGACGTCGTAGCCGTTGTCGGTCTTGGCGGGCTTCATCACGTTGGAACTGGCGGTGTCGCCGCGCACGCCCGGTTCGGTCTCGGCGACCACCTTCTCGATGAAGGTCGGGAGGGTGATGTCGATGAGCTTGCCGTTGAAGAAGAGTCCCTGGCAGAGGGCTTCCTCGATCAGGAAGTAGGTGCGCTTGCCGAGAGCTTCCTCGTTGATGGAGATCTCTTCGTAGGTCTCGGCGTCGCTGAAGACGTAGTTCTGGCCGTCGTGGTAGGAGTAGTACATGTCGCGTTCTTCAAGGTTCGGGATGCCGACCTTGTCGACGGGGCGGTAGGTGCGGTCCATCGTGCTGCCGTTGATCATGCTTTTCAGCTTGCAGCGATAGAGCGCGGTGCCCTTTCCGGGCTTGCAGAATTCAAAATCGGTGATGACGTACGGCTGGCCGTCGATTTCAACTTTGAGACCTTTCTTCAGGTCTGCGGCATCATACATTGCCATGGTATTTTCTCCGTTTGCTGATGGGTTGCGGATTAAAGTCAAAACTATAATATAGCATAAAATCTCGTTTTTACAAGATGTTGCGCCGGAAAAACGGTGTCTTTCCGTGGAAAAATACGCGGTTTTATGCCGCCGGAAGGCGAAACGCGGGCGGTCAGAAAAGACCGTCGACCGTGCCGTCATCCGCGATGTGGATGCGTTCTGCGGCGGGCGACGACGGCAGGCCGGGCATGGTCATGATATCGCCTGCGAGCGCCACGACGAATTCCGCTCCGCCGGAGATCTTCAGGTCGCGGATCAGAAGGTCGAAGCCTTCCGGCGCGCCGATCAGCGTCTGGTCGCCCGTGAAACTGTATGGCGTCTTCGCCACGCAGACGGGCATGGAGTCGCCGCCGTGCTTCGCGAGCAGTTCGAGCTGGCGTTCGGCTTCTTCCGTGAAGACCGCGTCGCGTCCGCGGTAGACGCGCCGGACGATCGTATTGAGCTTCTCGCGCAGGGACATCCCCTCGAGCGGATAGGCGAACTCGAATTCCGGACTGCTGTTCTTTTCGCAGAGCTCAGTCACGGCGTCGGCGAGCTCCAGGCCGCCTTCGCCGCCCTTCGCCCAGACATCGGAAAGGACGGTGCGGACGCCCATGGAGGCGCACGCCTTCATGACGAGGTCGAGTTCCGCCTGCGTATCGGCGGGGAATCTGTTCACGGCGACGACGGCGGGGAGTTTGAAGACGTTCACAAGGTTGTCGAGGTGGCGCAGCAGATTCGGCAGGCCGCGTTCGAGCGCGGCGAGGTCTTCGTTTTCGAGTTCGTTCTTCGCGAGTCCGCCGTGCATCTTCAGTGCGCGGATCGTGACGACGAGGACGGCCACGGCAGGTTTGAGACCGCCGAAACGGCATTTGATATCGATGAACTTCTCCGCGCCCAGGTCGGCGCCGAATCCGGCCTCCGTGACCGTGTAGTCGGCGAGCTTGAGCGCGAGACGGGTCGCGAGGAGGGAGTTGCACCCGTGCGCGATGTTCGCGAACGGACCGCCGTGGATCAGGACGGGCGTTCCTTCGAGCGTCTGCACGAGGTTCGGCTTGATCGCCTCCTTCAGCAGGACGGCGGCGGCTTCCGCGGCGTGGAGGTCGCCCGCGGTGACGGGTTCGCCGTGGATGTTGTACGCAACGATCACGTTCGAGATACGGCGTTTGAGGTCGGCGATATCGGACGCCAGACAGAGCACGGCCATCAGCTCGGAGGCCGCCGTGATCTCGAATCCGGCCTGACGGACGTATCCGCCCTTTCCGATGGTTTTCAGCTCGATGTGACGCAGCGCGCGGTCGTTCATGTCGAGGCAGCGTTTCAGGACCACGCGTTCCGGGGCGATCTGAAGCGCGTTGCCGTGGAAGATGTGGTTGTCGGTCATGGCGACCAGCAGGTTGTTCGCCGCGCAGACGGCGTGGAAATCGCCCGTGAAATGCAGGTTGATGTCCTCCATCGGGATGACCTGCGCCCAGCCGCCGCCCGCCGCGCCGCCCTTGCGCCCGAAGACGGGGCCGAGGGACGGTTCCCGGATGGCCGCGACGACTCTTTTTCCTCGACGTCGGAGCGCATCGGCCAGGCCGATGGTCGTGGTGGTCTTGCCTTCGCCCGCCGGAGTCGGCGTGATGGCGGTCACGAGAACAAGATGCCCGTCCGGTTTCCCGGCAAAACGGTCAAACACGCTCAGTTCGAGCTTGGCTTTATTGTGCCCGTAGGGGGCATAGTCGGATTCGGAAAGGCCGAGCGAGGCGGCGATCTGCGAGATCGGACGGCACGGGACGCCGGCCGCTATTTCGAGGTCAGATTTCATATCGGATATCCTTGTATCTGGAAATATTAACCTCGTAATATACCATCATTCGAGGGAAAATGCAAATCTACGGGGCAAAAACGAGTGATTCCGCGATGTCGTTCCAAAACGCCAGGCCGCGTTCCGTGGGCATGATCGTATCCTCAGTTTGCGTCACGAGACCGTGTTCCGCAAGCTCGTTCAGCTGAGCCGAAAAATCGTCCCAGTTCGTGCCTGTCGCAACCTCGAATTCGCATCGCGTCCAGCCACGTATCGTGCGGAGTCCCATCATCAGGACCTCGCCAAGGCGCGCCCGCCTCGGGATGCGGTCGATTTCGGGCGGAGTACCGTCCAGCCACGCACGCAGATCGGAAACCTGCGTCCAGCGGTCGGTTCCGTCGAACGAACACGCGGCGGGGCCGAGTCCGAGGTAGGTCTGGCCGTACCAGACGTTGGAATTGTGACGCGATTCGAAGCCCGGACGCGCGTAGTTGCTGATCTCGTAGCGCGGAAGCCTCGCCTCACCGAGAATCAAGCCCGACTGTTCCCACATCGCCTCGGAAAGCGCATCGTCCTCCGGCCGCCCTGCGACCATGCGTGCGAACGGCGTGCCTGGTTCAGGCGTGACGGAGTACGCGGAGATGTGTTCGGGATTGAGTTCAATCGCATGCTCCAGGTCGCGCCGCCAGAGGTCGGATGTTTCTCCCGGCAGAGCATACATCAGGTCGAGTCCGAGGTTGCGAAGTCCGGCGTCGCGCAGATTCCGCACGGCTTCCTCAGGATCTGGTCCGGCGTGAGCGCGGCGACCGATGGCATCCAGCAAGGCCGGTTCGAACGACTGGATCCCGAGTGTGACGCGATTGGGAAACGAGGTCAGGACGGCGGCTTTCTCCGGCGTGACCGTGAACGGATTCGCCTCGATGGATATTTCAACGGCATTGGGAACAGCTTCACGGACAGCGGCAAAAAGCCGTTTCAGAACATCATCCGGCAACAGCGACGGCGTACCGCCCCCGAAATACACGGTTTCGGCATCTTTGAGGCGGGTAGCGTTTTCTTCCAATTGAGACAGGATTCGATCAAGCCACAGTCGGATCAGCGCCGTGTCGGGCGCGGGTTCGGAGTAGAACGCACAGTAATCGCACTTCCCGGCGCAGAACGGCACGTGGATGTAGAGATTGCGCATCAGTCGAAGAAATAGCGGACTACCGCGTGTTCACGAACCTGTTCGGAGTATTCCTTGCGCTTCTCCGCTGCCCTCTGCTGGAACAGGGCGTCGCGCACTTCGCGATTGGCCTTGCTGAACGGGATGAGCTTGGCGGGTTCGGTGCCGACGACACGCAGGAAGAAATACGCTTCCGGCGCTTCGATCGGGCCGATCACGTCGCCGGCTTTTTTATCCTTCAGCGCCGCGATGAACTCGGGACGGAGTTTATCAAGCTCGGCACCCTCGGTGATACCGCCCTCGGACGCGGTCGCGCCGTCGGATCTTTCCAGCACGAGGCGCGTGAAATTCTTCTGGGAGGAATCCTTGTCCAGTTCCTTGCGGATGGCTTCAACGGCGGCCTTCGGGTCGCCGCCCGCGGAACCCGCGGTCACGTTGATCTGAAGCAGCTGGAGCGAGATCTTCTCGGGGACGGTCCACTTTTCGGGGTGCGCCTTGTAATCCTCGTAGACCTCCTTCGGCGTGATGTACACATGATGGTCGCAGTCGCGCATCAGAAGCACTTCGACCGCGATCCGTTCCTTGGCCTGTTCGCGGAGGCGTTCCGGTGTGATTCCGGCCGGAAGAAGGCTTTTTTCGAGGGCCGCACGAGATTCCGCGCCGCTGGTGCGCACGAATTCGTCCAGCAGGTTTTCGATCTCCTGACGCGGGATGTCGAACGGTTCCGTCTTGTATTTCTCGTAAATGAGCTTGCGGAACACGATCTGCTCGACCGTCTCCATGCGGAGCTTGCGCGTTTCGGAAAGGAGGCGTTCCCCGGAGTAAATCCCGGCGAGCTCCTTCTCCCGGCTGCCCGTTTCCAGGATGACATCCAGCAGGGTGATCGGTTCGCCGTTCACGGACACCAGGACCGAGTCAATGCGCGTGCCGGAGAGCGGAACGGGCACGGCGGCGGAGGGAGACGCCGCGGCAGGCTCGTCGGCAAAAACCGACGCAAACGGGACGGCGCAGACAGCACAGGCCAGTGCCAGCAGGATTTTTCTGATCGTCATGGTTCTCACGTCCTCGTTTTCGATTTAATCGGTTCGTCTGTTCTGAAAAAAGATTGAATTACAATAGCATGAATTCGTGAAAAATCAAGGCTGCGCGGTCATTCGCGCCGTAACGGCATCGGCGGCTTCACGCAGGAGACCGAGTTCGTCCAGAACGTCCAGGATCGTGTAGCGGTTCCGGATCAGCTGGGCCGCCAGGACGCCGTGTTCGAACTGGGTAGCGTCGAGACCGATCTCGGCGGGCACGACCGGGCAGGACGCGGCGCGGAACATGGCTTTCAGCGTATCGAACGGGATCAGGCATTCGGCGGTGCGTTTCGCGAGCGCGTCCCAATGGGCGAAAATGAGCTCGCGGCGCGCGGCCATAGCATCGCCGATCAGGAACTTGCCCATCGCGATCTCGCCGGTCTTCGCGCCGTAGCACCCGCGGACAAGCAGCACGTCGACCTCGGCGCGACGTTCGGATTCCGTACGGGGCGGACGTGCGTTGGCGCGCGCCCAAGCCGCATCGTGGCCGTTGAAGAGCCATTCCATCAGGGCGGTGGAGGCGAGCGTGCCGATACCGACCTTGAACCCGTGCGACACGGGGATTCCCTTGAACTCAAGATTCTCCATTTCCCACAGGTGGCTGATCATGTGCTCGGCGCCGCTTGCAGGACGGGATTCGCGGTACATCTGCATGGAATAGCCCGTTGCGGCAAGCCCAAGGAAGATCGCGCCGATGTCAGCGGGGTCGGAGATCCACTTGCGCAGATCCTTCTGCACCAGTTCCCAAACATCGGCACGGATCGGCTCGATGCCGAGCTCGTCGGCGATCACCCAGTCCGCGCCGCCCGCGACCTTCGCGGCGAGGTCGGCGTAACCGGACGCGGCCATCGGCGCGGGAGCGGCCTTCAGGACGTCGGTGTCGGCTGCGACAGCAAGCGGGGCGAGGCAGGGCAGCGTCTTTTTCAGGCCGTTGTCGGTCATGGCCGCGCCGTAAGACGTATAGCCGTCCACGGAGCTGGCGGTCGGGACGCAGAGATAACGATGCCGCGTAACCGCCGAGGCGCGTTTCACAAGGTCGTTGATCGTGCCGCCGCCGACCGAGACGGGCACGCAGTCGAACGGCATGGCATCGGTCAGGCGCGGGGTCAGGGCATTGTCCGCATGGATCATCGGCACAGCGGGGAAGATGAACGGTTCGTGCGGGTCGAGTCCGGCGGATTTGAGGATATCGAACAACGCGGCACCGGCGGCTTTCCAGGTGTTTTCGTCAGCCACGATCCAGGGGCGGCGCGACTGGAAACAGCGGCGGATCAGTTCCGGCACGTCGCGCAGCGCACCGGAATCCATCACGAAGGCTTCGGTCTCCATTCCGGGAGGGATCGGCAGTAATTTCATAACGGGATCTCCTGACTTACATTCCCTGATAGGGATACCCGCCGAGTTGCGGGAACTGGTTGTTCTGATTCTGAACTGGATTGGAATTGGGATTGGCGGCGCGGCGGGCGTTTTCGGCGTCCGCTTCGGCTTTCTTCCGGGCTTCCGTCTCGTCTGCGGCGCGTTTGTTCGCGGCGGCAAGTTCGTGGGAAAGCGTCTGGTTTTTCTCCCGAAGGTCGGCGATCTTGCCGGAAACGATATTCAGCTCTTCATTGAGCCTGTCAACTTCCTGACCGCGTTCGGTCTGGGCGGCAAGCTCTTCGCGGAGTTTGCGGAGCTCTTCGTCGCGAACGGGTTCGTTTTCTGCAGCCTGTTTCAGGCGTTCCTGCAGGGAGTCGATCTGCTGAAGGAGCTTGAGGCGTTCGGCGGCGAACTGTTCTTTTTCGAGCGCGATCCGCGCCTCGAACTGCGCCTGCTGCGCCTCCATCGCGGAACCGCTGGCACGTTTCATCTCCTCGATTGCCGCCTCGAACGCCGCCCGCTGGGCAGGGAGATCGGCGCGAAGTTTCTGAAGCTCGTCGTTCATATTCGAAACACGTCCCTCCATGCCGGACACGCTGCCCGCGAGACCGGACATACGTCCCTCCATACCGGACACGCTGCCGGAGAGATTGCCGACGTCGGTCCGAAGGGCGTTTTCGCGCGTTTCCGAACCCGCGGTAAGCGCGGCGATCGCGGACGCGGCGTCGCGGCTGGCGGCAGTGTTGTCACGCTGGACGAGAAAGTTGATGTAGAAAAGCGCCAGGAACCCGGCCAGGACCACGATGATCATGACGGCCACGGCGAGCATAAGCCGCAGACGGCGCGCGGAAACGTCGGCTTTTTTGTTGACCGCGCTCATCGCGTCGCAGAGGTCGGTGAACTTCGAACCGAGCAGATCGTACAGTTCGTCGAAGTTTTCCTGTTTCACCATGGGATAGTTCTGATGATCCGGGTTCGCAGCATCCGGTCCGGCGGGAGTCTCCGCCGGGTTCTGTTCCGTCCCGGCGGCGTCCGGCGGCTCCACGGTCGGATGAACGGGGAAGATGCGTTCCAGTTCGCCGTCGATGTCGCCGATGGAACGTCCGGCGGTGCGGAGTTCGGCGACCTTGCAGAGGACGGAGAGCGTGCGGTCGGTGTAGAAACGGCGGCGTCCCTGCGTCTGGAGCTCGATGAAGCGGGAATACTTGCCGAGCCAGTCGGTGATGGTCGTACGCGGCACGCCGACCTGATCGGCGAGGTCGCTGATCGAATAAAGATTCTGATTATCGGGATTCATGATAAGACAAGCTCCTCCTTTGCGGAAGATTGATTTTGTTCGTTCAAAGCGGCGCGGGTCAGGCGGATGTCGTCCTGAATGCGGGCGGCGAGCTCTTCCGGCGAGGCGAATTTATGTTCGCCGCGGATCCGGGCGGCAAACCCGAGCGCCATTTCTTTCCCGTAGAGGTCGGGCGCTCCGTCCGTCAGCAGATGCGCCTCAACACGGACCTGCCCGCCGTTGCCGTAGGAATCGAACGTCGGGGCGACGCCGATGTTCACCACGGCGGGAAACCGTTCGTTTCCGACGACCGCGAAGGCCGCGTAGACGCCGTTCGCCGGAAGCATGCCGCAGCGCACGTCCAGATTCGCCGTCGCGCAGTGCAGGGTGTTTCCCGCGATGCCGTATCCGCTGACGACCACGCCTGAAACGGCGGGCCGTCTGCCGAGACAGTGCGCGGCAAACTCCACGTCGCCCGCGGCGAGCGCCTCGCGGATCTTCGTGCTGCTCACGATCCCGCGTTCGTCGCGGATCTCCGGGACCGCACGGCAGACGAATCCGAGCTCGTTTGCACGTTGTTGCAGGAATGCGATGTCCCCGGCGCCCTTTGCGCCAAACTGCCACAGGGAGCCGACGCAGACGCCGCGCACACGTACCGGACCGGAAAGCAGACAGCGGGAGAGGAAGTCGTCTGGCGAAAGCGAGGCGAACTTCCTCGTGAACGGCAGAGAGACCACCGCGCGAACGCCGAGCGAGGCGAGGATGCTGAGCTTGCGTTCGCGGGACATCAGAAGCGGAGGCGGATTGTCGGGATTGAGTACGGCGCGAGGATGCGGCTGAAAGGTCAGGACGGCCGGAGCGGCGTTCAGATGGCGGCTCTCCTCAAGCATAGCTTGCACGACCGCAACATGTCCGCGGTGCAGGCCGTCGAACGTCCCGATCGCGAACACGACGTCACGGACGCCGTGTTCCGCCAGTTCGGCGGGAGTGTCGCAGCAGATGAGTTCAGAGGAATTCCAGTTCATACGCGCACCGTCACGGTCTCCCTTTCGTGAAACCGGTCTTTTTGCCTGTTGCGGAACTCTTTTCCGGCTGAGCAGACTGCCGAACTCCGGGGAGATAGGAATTCATCACCTTCACGATCTCGGCATTGACGCCGGACGCAGTGCCCGCGCGGGCGGCCTCCTGCGTGACTTTCGCGCCAGCCTTGAGAAGCGCCTTCACCTGTTCCGGGTCGTTGTTGGCGATCGCAAGCATGAGAGCGCTGACTTTTTTGTCGTTGGCGACGTTCGGATCCACCTTATTTTCCATCAGCACCTTGAACAGGTGGCTGTTCTTCGTCTCGAGCGCGAGGATCAGCGGATTGATCTTGCGTCCGGCGACTTCGACCGGTTCGCCGGGCTTGCGCGAGGGCTTTGCTTCCGTTTCCAGCCAATCCCCGTCGTCTTTCTGCGCGGACCACACGCCGGTATACTCGCGTTCCAGCCGCACGGCGAGCGCGTGCGGCACGTAGTTTTTGAGCTTGGAAAGGTCATCCGCGAGAAGGGTCTGCATGTAGCCGCGTTCGACCGCCTTGACCGACTCCAGGATTTCGACGATCAAGTCGAATTTCTTTTGCACGGAAGGGCTGTTTTCCTTCACGAACCTTGTGGCATCGGGGCCCTTTTCGACCATATAGGCAAACGTCACCGCCATGTCCATTTCCGTCGAGTACATCCCCGTGCGGCTCACGAAATACTTATCCCATTCGGCCAGGACCGCGTCCAGTTTCTTCTGCGCGCTGTTCGAAAGGCTTCCTCGCGTATCTTCATACTTGAACCCGTCAGGATTGAGCTTGTTCCAATGCTCAAGATACGTCCGCGACATCACGCCCAGCTGCAGATAGAACATGTTCACATAAAACTGCTGGGTGTTCAAATCGGCGTCGAGGTACAGGCTGTTGCCGATCCTGCGATGCTGGTATGTGTCGCCGTCATAATCGTACACGGTATCCTTGAAGACCACGTCTTTGAGCTGAAAACGCTTCAGGAAAGCGGGATCCAGCGGATAAAGCCGGTCGTAAAAGCTCCGGACAGTCTGTTTCAACTGCGATTCGGAAACAGGCGTGCCGTCGGAATCGCGTTTGAGCGAGCGCGACTGGTCAGGGCGGATATGGTACAACGCGATTTCGCGCTTATATTCTTTCTCCAGCCCCAGGTCCGGATCGGCGGCATGAAGAACGCCCAGAGCCGTCATCGTCATAACGGAAACCAACAACGTTCTGATCTTCATAAAACACCTCGGAAGGTTCGTTCTTCGTTTTTGCTCAATGATACAGTCCCGGCACGTGTGCCGGAGAGCGCGCATATCTTAATATACAACGAAACCGGCGGATTTAAAGCGCAAAACGGGAGAAACAGCGCGGAAAAGAGACGAAAGAAAAAACGTCTCTTCACTTGACGAACGAGCAAATCCGTGATATACTAATTCAGTCAGTTTTTTAATCACGACCAACCGGGAGCAGTCCATGTCCACCAAACTTCGTTATCAGCGCGTCCTCCTCAAAATCAGCGGCGAAGCCCTCAAGGGCGACCGCGAATTCGGGTACGATCCCGCCGCCGTGGAAGCAACTGTCGCACGCATCGCGGAAGCCCGTGAACTCGGCGTGCAGATCGCACTCGTCGTCGGCGCCGGAAACATCTGGCGCGGCGGATCCGCCGTGGGCATGGACCGCGTGACCGCCGACCACATGGGCATGCTCGGCACCGTCATGAATGCCCTGCGCCTGAAAGACGCGTTTCAGAAGGCCAATATCCCAGTCAACATCCACGCATCCGCCGACCTGCGTCCCTTCGCGCCGAGGTTCGACCGAGACGCCGCGCTGGACCAGCTTTCCCGCGGCGAGATCGTGATCTACGCGGGCGGCACCGGCTGCCCGTTCTTCACCACCGACACCACGGCAGCGCTCCGCGCGCTGGAATCCAACTGCCAGGCGCTCGTGAAGGCGACCAAGGTCAACGGCATCTACACCGCCGATCCGATGAAGGACCCGACCGCGAAGAAGTTCGACGAACTCTCGTTCAAGCAGGCCATCGAGGGACACTACAGGATCATGGACGCCGCGGCGTTCTCCCTCTGCGCGGACAACAACCTCGCGATCGTGGTTTGCAAGTTCGAGGAGCCCGGCGCGCTCGGACGCGTCCTGACCGGCGACTTCTCCGCCGGCACGATCGTCTCCTAAGCAGGTTCTCTCCTCAAATACAATTCCGTAAAATCCCGCATCTTCAGTGGGCCGGGGATTCTTTGCCCCAAGATTCCGCGTCAGGGATCACTTGTTCGAGGCGTTCCAGCAGGTCCATCCCGACATCGTCCGGCCAGTCGCAGTTGTTGCGGAGGATCAGGATCGCGACGCGGGTGTCGAGGTCGATGCCGAAAAACGACGCCACGCCGAAGGTCATGCCGTAGCGGATGAGACAGCGGTGCCCGGCGGGCGAATCAACGAGGTAGTAGTTGTAATGCACCTCGTCCTCTCCCCTCGGAGTATCAAAGGGATGTTCGCGGTCCATGGCGAGGAAGCGTTCGCGGTATTTGCGCAGGCAGAGCATCTGGTCGGACGCGCTCGACCACACGCCGCCCGCGGTGCGGAGTCCTTCGCCGAGGTAGTGCGAGCGCACATGGCGTCCGCGGAACCAGAAGAACGGGATATCGCCGGAATGCGTCCCGGCGATGCGGTCCTCCTTGCCTTCGGGCGGACCGAACGAGGTATCCTGCAAACCCCATGGACGGATGATGACGCGTTCCATGAGACCGGGGACGATCTCGCCCGTAATGGATTCGAGAGCAAGTCCGAGCAGGCCGTATCCGAGGTTGCTGTAACGGCTGCGCGGATGCGAGACGGCGGACCTGCATTCGGAGTTGGAAAGGGTTTCGAGCAGCCCCTCGCGCGTGCAGAAATTCTCGTACACGTTCGAGTCCCATATCTCGGCGGAAATGACCGGCCAGAGGTTGGTGAGCGTGTAACTTTCGCGCGGCAGGCCAGATCGGTGCAGAAGCAAGTCGCGGACCGTGATCGGGTCGTATTCCGGCGGCAGGTCCAGTCCGGGGCAGTCCTTCAACGGCGTGTCGAGATCGATCTGCCCCGTTCGCTCCAGCTCGGTCACCATTTCGAAGACCATGTTCTTCGTGAGGGAGCCGATCGGGAAGATGGTGTCGGGCGTGAGTTCTTTTTCCGGGTCGAGCACGTCGGACTGCCCGGAAACTGAAATAAGCTCCGCATCATCCGGCAGGATCACGCCGGCGACAATCCCCACGCTGTCCGTGCTGCGGATGTAGTCGTCGGCAAAATCCTGAAGAAGCTGCCGGACTCCGGCTTCCGTCCGGGGATATTCCCGTGGCGTGGAGCATGCGGTCGCAAACAGCGCGCAGAGAAGCGCCGCCGTCAGGGCGAAAGCATGCGCGACCCGCCGCCGAAAGCAGGGGCCGGAGTTCATTGAGGCCAGCAGACCGGAACCGTTCATCCCTTGATGATCTGGGTGCCGACGCCGGTATTCGTGAAGATTTCGAGCAGGAGCGAGTGAGGCAGACGGCCGTCGGCCATGTGGACCTGCGTGACGCCGTTTTCGATGGCGTTGACGCAGCTGCGGATCTTCGGGAGCATGCCGCCGGAGAGGACGCCGGATTCGATCAGGCCGGGGACCGCGGAGGTGCGGATCTCGGAGATGAGCGTGGATTCGTCCTTCGGATCGCGGAGCACGCCGGGGACGTCGCTGATGAAGACGAGCTTGCGGGCGTGAAGCGCCATGGCGATCTCGCAGGCGGCGAGGTCGGCGTTAATGTTGTACGGCTGGCCGTGGAAGTCCATGGCGAGCGGCGTGATGACCGGGATGATGCGGAAGTTGAGGGAGTCGAGGATGGGACGCGCGTCGACGCCGATCACGCGGCCGACGAAACCGACGTCCGACTCCACGCCGGTGACCGGGTCGCGGGAAAGCGTCTTTTCGCAGCGGAGGATCTTTTTGCCGGAGATCTGGGCGCCGATGCCGCCGGTTTTCAGGATGGCGTCAACGAGGGTGCGGTTGACCTGGTTGTGCAGCACATCGTCCACGACGCCGATGGTCGCGGCGTCGGTGAAGCGGAGGCCGTTCACGAACTTCGTTTCGATGTTGAGTTCCTTGAGGCGGGCAGTGATGGCCTTGCCGCCGCCGTGCACAACGACGACTTTCATGCCGATGGCTTCGAGCAGGACGATGTCGCGCATGGTGCGGGCGGTGAGTTCGGGATCTTCCATGGCGCTGCCGCCGAACTTGATGACGGCGATGGAGTCGCGGAACTGCTGGATGTAGGGGAGCGCCTCCATGAGGACGTCCGCCTTGTGGATGAGTTTTTCCTTATAGTTCAGATCCATGATTGGGTTTCCTTGGTTTGTTCGGGCGGAATCAGGTGTGGTAATCCGCGTTGATCTTGACGTAGTCGTAGGTAATGTCGCTCGTCCACATGGTGTCGGACGCGACGCCCGCGCCGAGGTCGATGTGAACTGTGAAGCTGCCGGCCTTCATGAGTTCGGAAAGCTCGGCTTCCGGAGTCCCGGCGTCCATGCCGCCGCGCACGACCGGCTTGTCGTTGTAGTCCAGCGAGACGTTCTCCGGGCTGAACTGCGCGCCGGAATACCCGGCGGCGGCGAGGATGCGTCCCCAGTTCGGATCGCAGCCGAACCAGGCGGTCTTGCAGAGCATGGAATCGGAGATGGCCTTCGCGCAGATATGCGCCTGGGCGGCGTCCTTCGCGCCGGTCACGAGGACTTCGACGAACTTCGAGGAGCCTTCCCCGTCCATGACCATGCCCTTGGCGAGCGTCTGCACCACGTGGCGGAGCGCATCGGCGAAGAGCTGCGCCGCCTCGGAACCGTCGTACGCGATCTTCGCGCCGGATTCGCCGTTCGCGAACAGCATGCAGGTGTCGTTCGTGCTCATGTCGTTGTCGACCGTGATGCGGTTGAACGAGACTTCGACGGCGTCGGCGAGGAAGCGCGTGAGGCTGGCGTTGTCGGACGCGGCGTCGGTCGTGATGAAGCAGAGCATGGTGGCGTGCGGCACGGCGGGGTACATGTGCGGCGCGATCATGCCGGCGCCCTTGGTCATGCCGCCGACGGTGACCTTCTTTCCGTCAAGGAAGAAGCTCACGGCGCACTCTTTCGGGCGCGTGTCGGTGGTCATGATGGCAAGCGCGGCCTCGTGGCCTCCGTCCGGCTTCTTCGCGGCGGCGGCGGCCTTGATCCCGGCGGCGAGCTTGTCCATCGGGAGCTGGACGCCGATCCTGCCCGTGGAGCAGGACAGTGCCTGGTCTTCCTCAATGCCGAGCGCTTCGGCGGCGAGCTTAGTAACCGCGCGCGCATTTTCCATACCGAGTTCGCCCGTGCATGCGTTCGCAACGCCGCTGTTCACCACAACGGCGCGGATCCCGGCGGGTCCGGCGACGCGTTCCTTGCAGAGCACGACCGGGGCGGCGGGAAAGAGATTGGATGTGAAGGTCCCGGCGCTGTTGCAGCCGGTCCTGGAGTAAAGGAGGGCGAGGTCGGCCTTGCCGCTCCGTTTGAGTCCGCAGGTGACGCCGGCGGCCTCGAATCCGGTTGCGGATGTCACGCCGCCGCCTTCGATCACCTCGAAAGACGGGATGTTCTGGTTCAATTCAGGTATCTCCTAAGTATTGTTTTGAATAAAGATTTGTTGTATTATTTGTTTGGGCCGGATCAGGGCTTTTTGCCCTCGGTCGCGGTGATGGTCAGGGCGATGCCGCCGCGCGGACGGAACTCGCCGTTGACCTCCATCCAGCGCGGTTTGCACGCCTTCACGAGGTCGGTGAGGATGCGGTTGACTGCCTCCTCGTGGAACGTGTGGTGATTGCGGAAGGAATAGAGGTAGAGCTTGAGGGACTTGCTTTCGATGCATCGTTTGTTCGCGACATACCGGACGCGGATGTGTCCGAAGTCGGGCTGTCCGGTCACGGGGCACAGGCTGGTGAACTCGGGGCAGTCGAACAGGATCTCGTAGTCGCGCTGCGGATAGGCGTTGACGAAGGTCTCGAGTTTCGCCTTGTCCGGAGTATCGGGATACTCGGTATGGCTGCGGGAAAGCAGGGTCAGGGACGGATGCGGAATGACACCGGTCTGACTTTTTTTCGACTTTTTTTCGTTTTTGGGCATTTTTTACGGCCTTTCAGACGTTATTTGCAGATGAAATCGGTTTTTTTCGAAAAAAATTCAAAAAAAAACGCGAATTCAACTTGATTGATGAAGGATATAAGAATATATTAAACGCGTTTTCCGATTTTTCCAGTGAAAACATCAAAAAAAACGATACTTTTTCTTAAAACATACTCAGACAACCCTTCAAGGAGTACCAAATGAAACAGTGGAAAAAAATCGTCCTGAGCATCGTCTTCTTCGCCATGATCGGCGGAATGACCCAGGCTCTCGCCATCGACAACCTCAATCTGTCTCCCGAGAACCCGCCCGGATACGAGAACCTCTGGAACCGTATCACCCGCAAGCTCGGCCGCGGTATCTGCGACGTTGCGTTCGGCGTGCTGGAAGTCCCGGCTTTCATGGCCCACGTTCAGTTTGAAGACGGCAACCTCGCCGGCGCCACCTACGGCGTCATCGGCGGCGTCGGCTACTTCCTGATCCGTGAAGGCGTCGGCATCCTTGAGCTTCTCACCTTCCCCTTCCCGCTCCCGAGCAGCCCGAACGATCCGATGGATCCGAACCGCTCCCAGTGGGGTTACGGCCCGATCCTGACTCCGGAATGGATCATCTCGCCTGCCCACAACTACCAGAACTTCTTCTATCCGCAGACTGGCGTCGTCAAGTAAGAGCGGATGAATTCCCTGCCGGGGAGCGCGTCTCCCCGGCATAACACCATTTTTCAGATATATGCCAGACGGAGACGCACAATCTCTTCCGGCAGTGGAGGTTCTTGTCAACTTATCGCTTGACAGGACCTTCGATTATTTAATCCCGCCGCACCTCATCGGGCGCATTCAGCCCGGCATGAAGGTCAACGTGCCGTTCGGCAAGGGCCGCAAGCCGCGCCCGGCGACCGTAACGCGCCTCATCCCCCGTCCCGACCGCGGCGACCTGAAGGAGATCATCGACATCTGCGGAGACGTGCCGCGGATACCCGATTCCCTCTCGAAACTCGGCGCATGGATCGCCGATTACTACTGCTGTACGCGCGAACAGGCCCTGCGCGCGCTGCTGCCGTCGGCCGTCCGCAGCGGTAAGATCAAGCCTAAAAAGATCCGCCGGTGCTATCTGGCGTCCCCGGAGAAAGCCGCCGCCTACCTGGAAAAATCCGGCGCGCGCGCCAAGGTTCGGGCGCAGGCGATCCAGTTCATCACGCTTCATCCCGGCACGACGCCGGACTCGGTCCAGGCCATGACCGGGGCGAAGATGCCCCAGCTCCGCGCGCTCGAAAAGGACGGCATCCTGAACATCGAGGAAGTCCGGCTCGACCGCGACCCGCTCCGCAACATCAAGATCGTCCCGACGACTCCGCACAAGCTCACGGGCGAACAGGGCGCGGCGCTGGACAAGATATTCTCCATGCTCGCGCCGGACCGTCCGCCCGCCTCACCGCATGTGCTCCTGCTGCACGGCGTGACCTGCAGCGGCAAGACCGAGGTATATCTGCAGGCCATCGCGCGCGTCCTGGAACAGGGCGGCAACGCGATCGTGCTGGTGCCGGAGATATCCCTCACGCCGCAGACCGTGACGCGGTTCCGCGCGCGGTTCGGCGAACGCGTCAGCGTGCTTCACAGCGGGCTCACGCAGGGCGAACGCTACGACGAATGGATGAAGGTGTACCGCGGCGAGGTCGACATCGCGGTCGGCGCGCGGTCCGCGCTCTTCGCGCCGTTCCGCAAACTCAAACTCATCATCGTCGACGAGGAACACGATTCCTCCTACAAGCAGTCCGAAGCGCCGCGCTACAACGCACGCGACGTGGCGGTGGTCCGCGGCCGCATGGAAGGCGCGCTCGTGATCCTCGGGTCCGCCACGCCCTCGCTGGAATCCTGGCAGAACGCAGTCACGGGGAAATACGCGCTGGCGTCCATGCCGAACCGCTGGGATCCGTCGATCGTGCTGCCCGCGGTCGAGATCGTTGACTTGCGCCTCGAAAAGGACGACGAGGACCGCATCCCGATGTTCTCCAAACGCCTCATCGACGCCGTGCGCAGCCGGATTCAGGCAGGGGAACAGAGCATCCTCTTCCTGAACAAACGCGGCTACTCGCGCCAGCTTCAGTGTGCCTGCGGATATGTCCCGACCTGCCCGGACTGCTCCGTCGCTTACACTTACCACAAAAAGAACGCATCGCTGATCTGCCATTTCTGCGGCCGGATCATCCCCGCGATCACGGCGTGCCCCGTCTGCGGCCAGTCCGAATTCCACTACGTCGGCACCGGAACCGAACGCGTCGAAAGTCTCGCTGCGGCGCTGTTCCAGGGCGCGCGCATCGCGCGCATGGACTCGGACACCATGACGAATCCGCAGAAATACGAGGAGGTGCTGTCGAAATTCCGCGGCGGCGACCTCGACATCCTCATCGGCACGCAGATGATCGCGAAGGGACTGGATTTCCCGAACGTCACGCTCGTGGGCGTGCTGAACGCCGACATGGGGCTTTATCTGCCGGATTTCCGCGCGCTTGAACGAACGTTCCAGCTGCTGGCGCAGGTCGCCGGACGCGCGGGACGCGGCGAGGTCCACGGGCAGGTGCTCATCCAGACGTTTTCGCCGGAGAATCCCGCGATCCTGTGCGCGGCGGAACACTCCTGCAAAGACTTTTTCGAGGAGGAACTCCCGGTCCGCAAGGAGCTTCTGTTCCCGCCGTTCTCGCACCTCACCGTCCTGCATTTCGACGGCGAAGACCCCGTGCTCATCGAGGCGAAGGCCGCCGAGCTCGTGAACCGCGTCGCGGAACGTTTCCCCGCGCCGCTGGAGATCAGCGACGCGACCCCTGCGCCGATCGAGCGCATCAAGGGGCGCTACCGGTATCTCTCCACGGTCCGGACGCCGCCCAACGCCGCGTTCCGCGCGTTTCTGCGCGCGGAGGTCATGAACTGGCGGCGAACGGTCAAGGACGTGGACCTGTACGTGGACGTCGACGCTCTTTCACTGCTCTAAACGCTTTTTTCTTCCAAATTAATCAGAGAAAGATTCTATTTGGATTTGATTTTTCCGCAAAATAGGTTTATAGTATAGCAAATACAGCGACTTTTGAGATGAAATCCGGCCCGATACCCGGTTCAAAACGGAGCTTTCACCATGAAATACATTCTGATTACAGTTACATTCGCGGCATCCGTCTGCGCCGCGCCGGTCCTGTTCGCCGGATCCGGCCTGATGGACGACCTCATCAAACCCTACGACGACTCGCTCATCGAGCTGCCGGGCGAAAGCACACGCAAACCGTCCGTGTCGCGATCCGCCCAGCTCGTCGATGACAGCGCGACCGACACCTGGGGCGCCCGCGACAAAGAGACCTCCGCGCCGGAAAAGAAACCGTCGTCCAAGTCGTCTTCCTCCTCCTCCTCGACTTCAACAAAAAACAGCAGCGCGTCTTCCTCGTCCTCCTCATCTTCAACGAGGTCGAAGAGTTTCACCGACGACGGGGTCTATATTCCGTATTCGGAACGCTATCCGGAAGAGAAGAAAGAAAAACCGGAATCCGGCTTCGACCGGGACACGTTCGATCCCGATTTCAAGCCGTTCCAGAATAACTACAAGTACAAAGATACGGACTACCAGCCCAACAGGACCCGTCCGGAATTTGATGAAATGCGCCAAAAGATCAAAGATGTCCTCGGCGAAGGCGTGCCGAAGGTGATGGTCGACTCGAAGGCGGACGAACTGATCCACAATTCCGCACGCAGCGCAGCGCTGGAGGCACCCACGACGCCGACCCGCTGGACGCGCGCGCCGAACGGCTGGTTCTGCGACTACGACGACGTGATGGAGAAGGCGCAGCAGACCGGGAAAGCGGTCGCGGTGTTCTTCCATTCGTCCGACAACGACAATTCGCGCAAGTTCAAGACCGAGCGCATGGAGAACAACAGGTTCAAGAACAAAATGCGCGACCGTCTGCTCGTTCTCTACATGGATTATCCGAACGACGCCGACACCAGGAAAGACAAGCGCTACCGCGAACAGGTGCAGCACAATACGCGGATCGCCGAGAAATTCCATGTCTCGAACTATCCCACGGTCATCATTCTGGATTCCACGGGCAAGGAAATCGGCCGCCTCGACACCAATACCAATGCGACGGTTTCGACGTTCGTGGAAAAGGCCGAAAAGATCGTGCCGGAGCGTGAAACAAAAGAAAAAAAACAGAGCGGCTTCAAGGTCGGCGGCAGCATATCGGACGAGTTCGACGCCCGGAGAACCGCGGATTGAGCCGTGAGCTGACGAATCATCCCCCCGATGCTGAACACAATCTCCGTCAACCGCGAACCCGTCCTCCTCGGAGACGTCCCGGCTCTCGCGGACGCCTCGGACCGGACCGTCCTCGTCGTGCGGCATTCCATCCGCGAATCGCTCCGGGCGGGCTCGGTCGATCCCGATCTGACCCCGGAAGGCGCGGAACTGGCACAGCGCTGCGGGCGTCTGATTTCCGGGCTGGGCCACGACGTTTTCTTCGCCGCGTCGCCCCGGACACGCACACGCCGGACGGCGCAGTGCATGATGGAGGGCGGCGGATTCCCGAGGCGGGACATCGGCGATTGCCCCGAGCTCAGCGACCTCACCATCTTCGCGCATCCGGTCAATTTCGAGGCCATGCTCCGTACACGCAATACGGAGAATGTGATGCGCGAGTATTTTTCCACGGGGCATGCGGAAGGCCTGAAGGACATGCGCCCATTCGCCGAAGAGCTTCTGTCGTTCCTCACCGGAACGACCTTCCCCGCCTCGCGCACAGTCATCGTGTCCCACGACGTGCTGGCGATGTCGATCCTGAGCGCGCTGGGCGTCCGCGGATTTCTGATCGAAGACTGGTGCGGCTATCTGCACGGCGTGCTGCTGACACGCGGACGGGACGGCATTTGGACGGCGGCGTATGCGGTCCCGGACTACGATGCCGGAAAAAAACACCGTCTTTTTGTCTGATCGCTAAGGCCGGTCTTCCGCGCGTGCGAGAAAAAACCGGAATAAAAGTCTTTAAAACATTAAATATCGCTTGAAATCGCGAAAAAACGTGATACTTTATGGGAAAAACACCCCCTTTCAGCTGTTTTGAACTCAAAATATCTTCATCCGCTACGGAGAAAGGTTTATCATGAATAGAATCTTCCGTCTCTTCGCCGTACTGCTTCTTGGCATCGCTCTGCTGCCGGGCTGTTCCAAGTCCGAAAACAAAGAGAAACCGCTGATCGTCGCCTGCGAAGCGTCCACATCGCCCTACTGCTACTATACGGGAAAGGAGGCCCATCCGGTCGCCGGCGTCGACATCGACCTCGTCGAACAGATCGGAAAGGAACTCGGACGTCCGGTCCAGTACAAGATCGTGCCGTTCCAGCAGATCTTCACGCTCGTCTCCATGGGCAAGGCCGATATCGGCGCAGCCGGCATCACCATCACGCCGCAGCGTGCCGAACGCGTCCTCTTCTCCACGGTCTACGATGTCTCCGCCCAGGTAATCGTCGTGCCGAAGAACTCCGCGCTCACTGACGAGGCCTCCCTGAAGACTGCCCGCGTGGCCGCCCAGGAAGGAACCAGCGACCTCACACTTCTGCGTGAACGCATCAGACCGAGGATCGTCCTGCCGTTCCTCACGCAGGAGGAAGTGAACGCCGCACTCGTCGACAGACGCGCCGACGCCGCCGTGATGGACCGCATGCAGGCGGAGCTTCTGGTCCGCGCGACCGGAGACATGTTCAAGATCCTCGAAAAGGCGCTGACCAAGGACCAGTACGGGCTTGTCTTCAACAAGAAGGATACCGCTCTCGCGGAAGCCGCCAACGCGATCATTGACAAGTTCAAAATGTCGGACGCGCTTCAGAACAGCCGCACCAAACACCTCGACATCCTCGGCGCGCTTCCCTCCGGGGCCAAGATAAAGGAAGAGGTCAAGCCGTTCATCGTCTGCCTCGAGACCTCGTTCGCGCCGTTCGTCTTCGTGGACAACAACCGTCTGGTCGGCGTGGATATCGAGCTGGCCGAGGCCATCGCAAAAGAACTCAAGCGCCCGCTCGAGCTCAGGATCGTGCCGTTCACCGAGGTGATCCCGCTCGTCATGACCGGAGCCGCCGACATGGGCGCGTCCGGCGTCTCCATCACGCCGGAACGTTCCGCCATGGTGACCTTCTCCAAGTCCTACGAGAGCGGCGTGCGCAGGATCCTCGTGAAGGACGATGCGACGTACGAACAGCTCGAAGACCTGTTCGGCAAAGTCATCGGCGCCAAGAAGGGTACCACGAACGAGGATTTCGCGGTCAACCAGCTCCACGCAAGAGATTTCTACCACTACGACAACGCCACGCAAGGCATCATGGGACTCCTCAACAACGAGATCGAAGCCTACATCGACGACGAGGGCGAGGCCGACCTGGCCGCGGGCAAATATATCGGCAGAGTCAAAATGCTGAACATTGCCATCCCCGCCGAAGAATACGGATTCGCGTTCCAGAACGGCAACGACGTGGCGAAAGCCGCCGCGGACAAGATCATTGACAAAAAACGCGAAAACGGCGAACTGCAGGCGCTCTTCCGCCGTTACAACACCCGCTACAAAGCGATCGAATCGAACGGGATCTGATCCCGCCGCATAGATTTCGGGGCGGAGCGCGTCGCATCGGCATTCGCTCCGCCCGATTTGTCCTGCAATACAGGATGACATACGTTCGCAACAAGCACCACCAGTAAAAACGGAACCTTTATCATGGATGCAGGCAGAATACTCGACGATTTCCGCAGCGGAGCCATCACCCGCGAAGAGGCGCTTTCGCTTCTGAACAAACTCCCATACGAGGACATCGGCTTCGCTAAACTCGACCACCACAGACAGATCCGGCGCGGCGGCATCGAAACCGTGTTCTGCGCGGGCAAGACCGCCGAACAGGTTCGCGCCATCTTCGAACGCTTCATCTCCGCGGGCGGAAACGCCATCGGGACGCGCGCCACCCCCGAACAGGCCGAATACGTCCGCGCGGCCCTGCCCGACGTCCAGTACGATCCCGTGTCGCGTCTGCTGTACATCATGGGCAATCCGAAGCCGCGGACCGGATGCGTGGCGGTCTGCACGGGCGGCACGTCCGACCAGCCGGTCGCCGAGGAGGCCGCAAAAACCGCCGAGTTCTTCGGCGCGAACGTAATACGCTGTTACGACGTCGGCATCGCCGGAATCCACCGTCTGTTCGCCTGTCTGGACGAGATCCGGACCGCGAACGCCGTGGTCGCCGTCGCCGGGATGGAGGGCGCGCTCGGCGGCGTGATTGCCGGGCTTGTCTCCGTGCCGGTCGTAGCCGTGCCGACGTCCGTGGGCTACGGCGCGTCCTTCGCCGGAATCGCCCCGCTCCTGACCATGCTCAATTCCTGCGCCGAAGGCATGTCCGTCGTGAACATCGACAACGGATTCGGCGCGGGCTATCTCGCCGCCCGCATCAACTCGCTCGTCACACAGGGGAACCGTCCATGAGCAATACCATCCTTTACCTCGAATGCGCCACCGGGATCAGCGGCGACATGACCGTGGCCGCGCTGCTCGACCTCGGCGCTTCCAAAGTCAAACTCCTCGCCGCCCTCGACAGCCTGAACGTGGAGGGGTATTCCGTCACGGTCAGACGCGCCAATTCGCACGGCGTGGACGCATGTTCGTTCGACGTCGAACTGGAACATGAAAACGAGCATGAACACCACTACGACCATGAGCACGAACACGGGCATCATCACGGCCATGCGGCGCTCGAACACGAGCACGCGCACGAAACCCATGAACACCATCACGGACATGAACACGAGCACGGGCATGAACACGGACACGAGCATCATCATCCGCACGTACACCGCAATCTGGCGGACGTGACCGCTATCCTGAACAGCGGCGATCTGACGCCTCACGCCCGCGAACTTGCGCTGAAGATATTCGGCATCGTGGCCGAGGCGGAATCCAAGGCGCACGGCAAACCGGTCGACGAGGTGCATTTCCACGAGGTCGGCGCGATCGACTCCATCGTCGACATCGCGGCCGCCGCGGTCTGCCTCGACGACCTCGGGATCGACGACGTCGTCGTGACGGCGCTGAGCGAGGGGACCGGATTCGTGGAGTGCCAGCACGGCCTGCTCCCGATCCCCGTGCCCGCCGTGGCGAACATCGCCGCCGCGAGCGGGCTCCCGCTCCGCATCCTCCCCGTGGAGGGCGAAATGGTCACCCCGACCGGCGCGGCCATCGCCGCCGCGATCCGGACGCGTTCCGCCCTGCCCGAATCCTTCACAATCAGAAAGATCGGCCTCGGCACGGGCAAACGCGATTTCGGCATGCCGAACGTGCTCCGCGCGATGCTGATCGAAGAGACCGCCGCCGCGGACGCGCCGCCCGCCGAGATCATGATTCTGGAAACCAACATCGACGATTCCACGGGCGAAACGCTCGGCCTGGCGATGGATTCCCTGCTCGCCGCCGGGGCGCTGGACGTGCATTACATTCCCGCCTTCATGAAGAAAAACCGTCCGGCGTGGCTTCTGCGCGTGATCTGCCGCGCGGCCGACGTGCCCGCGATGGAACGCGTCATCTTCACGGAAACCAGTTCCATCGGCATTCGCAAGCTCCCCGCCGGGCGCACCTGCCTCGCACGTACGGTCGTGGACGTGACACTTCCCGCCGGGTCCGCGAAGGTCAAGAAATGCACCTTCGACGGGCAGACGTTCTACTACCCCGAATACGAAAGCGTCAAGGCGCTGGCGGCCGCTTCCGGCGTACCGTTCGCCGATCTCTTCCGCGACGCCGCGGAGACTGCGAGGGCAAACGATGAAAGATAAGTTGAACGAACTCCGGCGGATGCTGGAGGTTTTGAGCGCGGACGGCGTATGCGCGGCGTTTTCCGGCGGCGTTGACAGCTCCCTGCTCCTGACCGTCCTCTCCGAGATCAATGCGCGGAAACCGTTTCCTCTGCTTGCGGTCGTATTCGCCACGGCGTTCCACACTGCCGAGGAGACCGCGTCCGCGATGAAACAGGCGGAGGAACTCGGCGTGCCTGCGGAACTCGTCGAACGTGACGTGCTGTCCGACCCGGTGCTGCGCGAAAACCCGAAGGACCGCTGCTACCGCTGCAAGCGCAGGCTGTTCTCCGAGATGAAACAAATCGCCGAGGCGCACGGCATCAAAAACCTCGTGGACGGCACCAACGCCGACGACACGAAGGTGTACCGCCCCGGACGCAAGGCGCTGGAGGAACTCGGCGTACTGAGTCCGCTGGCGCTCTGCGGCTTCATGAAGGACGAGATCCGCGCCGCCGCCCGCGAGCTCCTGATCCCCGTCGCGGACAAGCCGTCCACGCCGTGCCTCGCGACACGGTTCCCCTACGGCACGGTCATGACGGACGAGGCGCTGCGCCGGGTGGAACACGGCGAGGCAGTTTTGCGCGAATTCGGGCTGAAGGTGGTGCGGCTGCGCGTCCACGGCGACGTCGCGCGCATCGAGACCGATCCCGCCGGATTCGAACTGGCCGCCGCCAGACGCTTCGAGATCGCGTTCGCGCTCCGCAAAGAGGGATTCCCGTACGTCACGCTCGACATGGAGGGATTCCGGTCCGGCAGCATGGACGAACCGCTTCTTAACAAACAAGCGTAAAACTCGCGACAGACAGAAAAACCGGATACGGCTCGTAAAAGGCAGTTGTATCCGGTATCTTTTTGCTGAAAAACGCGGTCGGCGTCACTTCTGGATGAGGCCGAGCCATTCCTGAATGGCGGGCGCGACCTTGATGAAGAGCGGCGTGAAGACGACCGCGACCATGCTCATGAGCTTCACGAGGATGTTCAGGGCCGGACCGCTGGTGTCCTTGCAGGGATCGCCGACGGTGTCGCCGATGACGGCCGCGCCGTGGACGGGGTTCTTGGTGCCGTCCGGGAGCTTCTTGCCGCCGAAATTGCCTTTTTCGATGTGCTTCTTGGCGTTGTCCCACGCGCCGCCGGCGTTGTTCAGCATGCAGGCGAGGGAGAAACCGCAGGTGAGGCCGCCGATGAGCAGGCCCATGATGCCGGCCACGCCGAGGATCAGGCCGGTTGCGACCGGGATGATGATGGCAAGGAGCGCGGGGAGCATCATCTCGTGCTGCGCGCCCTTGGTTGAGATCGCCACGCAGCGGGCGTAATCGGGCTTGCCGGTTCCGTCCATGATGCCGGGGATGGTGCGGAACTGGCGGCGGACCTCCTCGACCATGCGCCCGGCGGCGCGGCCGACGGCCTTCATGGTGAGCGCGCAGAAGACAAACGCCATCATGGCGCCGAGGAAGCATCCGCAAAGGAACATCGGGTTCATGACGTTGATCTTGAAGAAATCGACGAGGATGGCGAAGTGATCGGAATCCAGCAGGAGTTTCGCCTTCACCTCCATCGGGAACGCGTTGAACTTGCCGCCCCAGATCTCGATCTCCTGGATTTCGGCGGCGAGCAGCGCCATGGCGGTGAGGGCGGCGGACCCGATGGCGAATCCCTTGCCCGTGGCGGCCGTGGTGTTGCCGAGCATGTCGAGGGCGTCAGTGCGTTCGCGGACGTGCGGCGGGAGCGCGGACATCTCGGCGTTGCCGCCGGCGTTGTCGGCGATGGGCCCGTAGGCGTCCGTGGCAAGCGTGATACCGAGCGTGGCGAGCATGCCGACGGCGGCGAATCCGATGCCGTAGAGGCCGAAGATCGTGCCCTGCGTGAAACCGCCCGCGAAGGCGAACGAACTGATGATCGCGGCGACGGTCGCGACGACCGGGATCGCGGCGGAGAGCATGCCGAGGGAAAGACCGTAGATGATGGTCGGGGCCGGGCCCATCTGCGCCTGCGCGGCGAGTTCCTTGGTCGGGCCGTATTCGTCCGAGGTGTAGTATTCGGTGCTGTAGCCGATCACCACGCCGGCGATCAGGCCGGAGACGATCGCGCCGAACACGCCCCAGGTGAGGATGCCGCATCCGGCGAGGATCGCGCATGCGACGACGATCAGGACGGAACTGCCCCAGGTGCCGAGACGCAATGCGCGGAGCAGCGTGCCCATGCTCGCACCTTCCTTGCAGCGCACCGCGAAGATGCCGATCAGCGACAGCACCACGCCGATGCCCGCGACGATCATCGGGGCGTTCACGTAGGCGACCGTGGTCTTCATCGCGGCGGGGATGGCCGCGCCGAGGTCGGCGGTGGAGAGGATGGAGCCGCAGGTGGTCTTCATCGCGGCGGGGATGGCAGCGCCGAGGGCGGCGGTGGAAAGGATGGAGCCGCAGTAGGATTCGTAGAGGTCCGCGCCCATGCCCGCGACGTCGCCGACGTTGTCGCCGACGTTGTCCGCGATGGTGGCGGGGTTGCGCGGGTCGTCCTCGGGGATGCCCGCCTCGACCTTGCCGACAAGGTCCGCGCCGACGTCAGCCGCCTTCGTGTAGATGCCGCCGCCGACGCGGGCGAAAAGCGCCTGCGTGGACGCGCCCATGCCGAAGGTCAGCATGGTGGTCGTGATCTCGATGAACTTGTGCGAAACGTCGAATCCGGGCGCGACGAGCTGGAATCCGAGGAACGAAAGGCCCTGCGCCATGTGCTCGGGCGTGTAGACCAGACGGTCAAGAATGAAATACCACGCGGTGATGTCAAAGAGGCCGAACCCGACCACGGCGAGTCCCATGACCGCGCCGGAGCGGAACGCCACCTGAAGGCCGCGGTTCAGGCTTTCGCTCGCGCCCTGCGCCGTGCGGCTGGACGCGCAGGTGGCGGTCTTCATGCCCACGAAGCCGCAGAGGCCGGAGAAGAAGCCGCCGGTCAGGAACGCGACCGGGACGAAGGGGTTCTGGAGCTTCAGGACCGCCAGGATCGCGAAGATCACGAAGAGCACGGCGAAGACGATGCCGACGCGTGAATACTGCTGTTTCAAGTACGCCATCGCGCCGTCGCGCACGTATCCGGCGATCTCCTCCATGCGTTCGTTGCCCGTGCCGGCGCGCTTCATCAGGATGTAGCAGAAGGCGGCGGAAAGAAGGGCGATGATGGAGCAGACAGGAGCGATCCACCAGATGGACGTAGATCCGAACATAAGAACCTCCGGATGTTAAAAGAACATCAAAAAATGTTGAAGAAAATGCAAAAGACTATGCTATTTAAAATACACCGTATGAGGGCTTTTTTCAAGAGGAAACATGTGTTTTTCCGATCCCGATATCCGAAAAGAAGACAAGGGCTGTCGTCTTTTTAGTCCAGGAAGTCTTGGGACTCCCCGGCAGGAAACAGAATGCGTCCGTCTTTTTTCCGGGTTTTCCGGCATATCTCCTTGAAAAAACATCAAACGGTGATATAGTACGGGATGGCGCGGAAACCGTGCCTTTTTTCCCCGCCGCCTGAACCAACCGAAACGCCGGAACACCATGAACGACTCTTCCTTCCTGATCCTCTTCATCGCACTGACCGCACTCATGGCGATATTCCCGTTTCTGCTCCGCAAATACCATATCCCGAACGTAATCGCATTGCTGGTGGTCGGAATGCTCATCGGGTCGAACGGACTGCTCGGATTCGACCTGGTGGCGGTCCTCTCCAAATGGCTGAGTTTCCTCGGCACGCCGGGCGAGGAGGCGCAGACCGCGGCGAACACGGCGGCGCAGTTCAAGACGTTCGTGGATTCGCTCGGCTCGCTCGGGCTGATGTTCCTGATGGCGCTCGCCGGGATGGAGGCGGATTTCCGGCTGATCCGGTCCGCGCGCAAGGCCGTGGCCATGCTGAGCGTCCTGACGTTCTTCATCCCAGCCGTGGCGGGCTACATGATCTACTGGCACTTCTGCCCGGACGAACTCGCCGGGAAGGTGCTGTACGCCTCGCTTTTCGCCTCGCACTCGGTCGGCATCGTGTTTCCGGTCATCCGCGAACTGAAGCTGTCGCACACGCGGTTCGGCGCGGCGGTCCTGATCTCCACGGTCATCACGGACATCGCCTCGATCATCCTGCTGGCGGTCAGCGTGCAGCTCTTCCGGCAGTCGCAGAACATCTCGCACATGGTCGGACGCGGCACCCTGTCGATCTTCGACCACATGGACACGCACCTGCTGGGGAACAGCTTTCTGCCGGTCTTTCTGCTGATCGTGCTGGTGTACCTCGGCGCGATGATCTTCATCACGAACTGCTTCGGACGCTGGGTGCTGTCGCACTTCAAGCTCAGCGACGACATCGTGATCACGCTCCTGCTCTTCATGATCCTGATCACGGTCATCGTCGGCGAGCTCTTCGGCATCAACCTTGTGGTCGGCGCGTTCATCGCGGGCCTGGGGCTGGCGCGTGTGGTGCGCGAACGCGACCAGCTGCTGTTCAAGCGGTTCGAGAGCATCGGCTACGGGTTCCTGATCCCGTTCCTCTTCATTTCCATCGGCATGAAGACCGATTTCAGCGCGTTTTTCCAGATGGGGAACATCGTGATCGTACTTCTGACCGTGGCCGGTCTCATCGGCAGCAAGGTCGGCAGCGGATTCGCCGCCATGAAGCTCTCCGGCTACAGCAACAAGGCCAGCCTCGCCGCCGGGCTCATGACTGTGCCGCAGCTCTCCGCTACGCTCGCCGCAGCGGCCATCGGCAAGGACACGGGCATCCTCGACGACCGTTTCTTCAACGCCATCATCATCCTGTCGATCATCACCACGCTCCCGATCCCGTCGCTGGTCCGCGCCGTGCTGAACTACAAACGGAACGAGTTCGTCGAGCTGAGCGATTTCCAGGTGCCGAACGTCGTGAAGGACGACGAGCTTCTGTAACGCCGTCGAAGGTCTTCCGAAACGCCGTCCCATCCGCCGTCCTTCCCCGTCAAAACCGCCGGAACGCCAAAGAAAAGTATCATTTTGTGTCAAACCCGGTTTGACATACGCGGAAAGACGTGCTATTATTAGAGGATGAAAAAATACAGCCGCATCTGAAAGGGGTGTCGCACGCGCATTCCGTCCCTGCGGAACCCCGCGTGTTTCGAGCTCGCGGCCGTTGCTTTCGGAAACAATTCAAACTCACATAAGGAGCACAAAACCAAATGAAGATCACCAATCCCGCGCAGATCCGCAACTTCGTCGTCGCCGGTCACAACGGCTGCGGCAAAACCACGCTTTGCGACCTCATGCTGTTCAAGGCCGGCGCAGTCGACCGCCTCGGCTCCGTCGACGCCAAGACCAGCGTTTCCGACTTCACCCCCGACGAGCAGGACAAACGTTCCAGCATCTACGCCTCGTTCATGCACTGCGACTGGAAGGGCCACAAGCTCTTCCTGACCGACACTCCCGGCTACGGCGAGTTCGTCGGCGAAGTCATTTCCTCGTTCCGCTCCTGCGGCTTCGCCGTGATCGTCCTCGACGGCGTCGACGGCATCCAGATCGGCTCCACCCGCGCCTGGGCCTTCTCCCGCGACTTCCTGCTCCCGCGCATGATCTTCGTGAACCGCCTCGACCGCGAACGCGCCAGCTTCGACACCATCCTGGAACACCTCCAGGAAGCCTATGGCAAGACCGTCTGCGTCCCGATGACCCTCCCCGTCGGCAAGGAAGGCAATTTCTCCAAGGTCATCAGCGTGCTCGACACGCCGGACAGCGAGATCCCGGCCGACCTGAAGGACGCCGTGGAAGAATACCGCACCATGCTGAAGGACGCCGCCGCGGAATCCGATGAAGCGCTCATGGAACGCTACCTCGAAGGTGAAGAGCTCACCGGCGAAGAGATCGCCAAGGGCCTCCACAAGGCCATCTTCTCCGGCAGCCTCGTCCCCGTGTTCGCAGGCTCCACCGCCAAGGACCTCGGCGTCGCCGAACTCATGGACGGCGTCGTCTCCCTCATGCCGAACCCGCTCGAACGCGTCCGCAAGGCCGAAGACGGCACCGAGATCGTCCCGGCCGAAGACGGCCCCGCGGCCGCCTACGTCTTCAAGAGCGCCCTCGACCCCTTCATCGGCCAGATGGCATACCTCCGCGTCCTCACCGGCAAGATCGCGTGCAACACCGACATGCTGAACCTCAGCAAAGGCACCAAGGAACGCGTCGGCCAGCTCGTCCTGCTCCAGGGCAAGAACCAGATCCCCGTCGAGGAAGTCTGCCCCGGCTGCATCGTCGGCGTCGCCAAGCTCAAAGGCACCACCACCGGCGACACCCTCGGCGCGACCAAGGACAACCACGCGATGCCGCGCCAGGTCTATCCGAAGCCCGTCATCTCCTTCGCCCTGTACGCCACCAAGAGCGGCGACGAGGACAAGATCATCCAGGGCCTCCAGCGCCTCTCCGAATGCGACCCGACCCTCTACATCGAGCGCAACGACGAGACCCACGAATCCCTGCTCAAGGGCATGGGCGAACAGCACATCAACATCGCCATCAAGAACCTCAAGGCGACCGCAAAGGTCGACGTCCGCCTCGAGCTCCCGAAGATCGCCTACCGCGAGACCATCCAGGGCCGCGGCGAGGCCGCCTACCGCCACAAAAAGCAGTCCGGCGGCCACGGCCAGTTCGCCGAAGTGCACCTCCGCATGGAACCCTTCGAGGGCGGCTATGAATTCGTCAACGCCATCGTCGGCGGCGCCATCCCGAAGAACTTCATCCCCGCGGTCGAAAAAGGCATCCACGAAGCCATGGAACGCGGCCCGCTCGCAGGCTGCGTGGTCGAAAACATGCGCGTGACCGTGTTCGACGGCAAGTACCACGAAGTCGACTCCTCCGAAATGGCGTTCAAGATCGCCACACGCCGCGCCTTCAAGGACGCCATGGCGAAGTCCCGCCCCGCCCTGCTCGAGCCCATCATGGACATCAAGGTCATGATCCCCGACGCCTTCACCGGCGACGTCAACGGCGCGCTCAACCACAAGCGCGGCCGCATCCTCGGCATGAGCATGAAGGACGGTCTCCAGGTCCTCGAAGCAGAAGTCCCCGAAGCCGAAATCCAGAAGTTCGCCACCGAACTCCGCTCCATGACCCAGGGACAGGGCTCCTACGAAGTCGATTTCGCGCGCTACGAGACCGTTCCGCCGAACGTCATGAACGACATCATCAGCAAGTTCCACGACGATTCCGACGAGGACGAATAATCCGTTTTCGGTCAGTTCGAATGAACTTCAGCGCGTCCGGGGTTTCCGCCCCGGGCGCGTTTTTCGTTCCGGCGCAACGTTAATATCCTGATAAAGTTCCGCCGTCTCTTGACTTTTCCTCGCACGGGTGGTATATTCTACTGAAAATGAGATGTTCACCTGCTGAAAAAGGATCCCGGACCATGAAAAAGACACTGCTCGCCGCGCTCGCTTTCCTCGCAGTATTTTATACCGCCTCGGCAAAAGACCTCCTGCTCCGGCAGGATGCGCCCGCGAAGGACTGGGAATCGCAGTATTTCCCGATCGGCAACGGCTCGCTCGGGGCGATGCTCAACGGCGGCATCGCGGAGGACGAACTCCAGCTGAATCTCGATTCGCTGTGGAGCGGCGACGGCAACCCGCCGAAAAACCCCAATCCCGACGCGAATTACGCGGAGATGGGCTGTTATCTGCCGCTCGGCACGCTGAAGGTGAAGTTCGACGGCATGAAGGAATCAGAGGTGAAGAACTACAGCCGTGCCCTCAATATCTCCGACGCCGTCCACACGGTCGAATTCGAGATCGACGGCAAGAAACAGACCCGCGAGGCGTTCGCCAGCGCCATATCCAGATCCAACGTGCTCGTCTACCATGTCTCCTCCGAAACACCCGTCTCCGGCCGCGTGGAGTACCGCGACGCCCGCGAGGGAATCACCGTCATCGAAGAATACAGGGAACGTTTCGGCTTGTTGGTCCCGAACACGAACAGGATTGATCCGATTCCTTCCACCCGCACGACGAAATATTCTGCGGACGGGTTCTCCTTCTCCGGGGTCATCCCCGAAAAGTTCAAGGAGCCGAACGTGCCGGACCGTTATCTTGACTACCAGTTCGAAATAGAAAACATCCGCGATGTGCGGATGTTTGCGCTTAACGGCCGCAAGAGTCTGAGATACGAGGTCCGGGCGCGGGTCGTCGCGGACGGCTGGCTCCGCACGGCGGAGGACGGCGTGGAGTTCAGGGACTGCCGCGAGATCACAGTCCTGTTTGCCGCGGAGTCCGACTACAATCCGAAGCTGGCGGAGTTCACACGCGAAGAAAAAATCGCGAAGCTCGCGCTGCCGGAAAAACGCATCGCCGACGCCATAAAACTCGGTTATACCAAGCTCAAAAACAGCAGCAGCGTCTGGTTCAGTTCGCGCATCAACAACGTGCAGCTCGACCTTGGCGGCGATCCGGAGCTGGAGAAGCTCACGCTCGCCCAGCGTGTGAAACGCTGCCGCGAGGGGAAATCCGACCCCGGGCTGGTCGCGCTGATGTTCCAGTACGGCCGCTACCTGCTGCTCTCGTCCAGCGCGCCCGGCACGCTGCCCGCGAACCTGCAGGGCATCTGGAACAACAGCAACACCCCCGCCTGGCACAGCGACTACCACACGAACATCAACATCCAGATGAACTACTGGGGCGCGGAGCCCGCCGCGCTCCCCGAATGCCATGAGCCGCTGTTCGACTTCATGCTTGCGGCGATGCCAGTCGCGGGAAAAGACACCGCGACCGTCCTGGGCGAGGACAGCGGCTTCACGTTCCGCACCAGCATGAACAGCTACGGCGCGGGCGGCTGGCGCTGGAACTGGCCGAGCGCGGCGTGGATCGCGCAGCATTTCTACCGGCATTGGCAGTACAGCCGCGACCGTAATTTTCTGAAGAGCGACGCGTGGTCGTATTATCAGGGGGTCGCGAAATTCTGGTTCAAGCGCCTGAAGAAACGCGCCGACGGCACGTATGTCGTCCCGCAGGGGTGGTCGCCCGAACACGGCCCGACCGAGGACGGCGTGACGCACGACCAGCAGATCGTGGCGGAGTTCTTCGACCAGTATCTGGACATCGCCCGCGAGCTCAAGATCGAAAACGACGACACGAAAAAGGCGGCGGAAATCCGGGCGCATCTGCTCGGAAACAAGATCGGCTCCTGGGGCCAGCTTCAGGAATGGGAGACCGACCGCGACCGGAAGGGCGACGACCACCGCCACACCTCGCACCTTTTCGCCGTCTACCCCGGCAGCTCCATCGACGCCGTGAAGACGCCCGAACTCTTCCAGGCGGCGCGCGTTGCGCTGGAAGGGCGCGCGCTCACCGGGGACGCCCGGCGGTCGTGGACCTGGCCGTGGCGCGCGGCGTTGTGGGCGCGGCTCGGCGACGGCGCGAAAGCCACCGAAATGGTCAACAGCCTCCTGCGCTACAACACGCTCGAAAACCTCTTCACCACGCATCCGCCGTTCCAGATCGACGGCAACCTCGGGATCGTCGGCGCGATCTGCGAAATGCTCGTGCAGAACGATTCCGGCGGCGTTTTCGTGCTCCCGGTCGAACTCCCGGACTGGCCCGACGGCTCGTTCAACGGGCTTCGCATTCACGGCGGACAACGGGTCTCGGCGGAGTGGAAAAACGGACGTCCCGTCCGCATTGAAATTTATGCCTGGAATTGGCCCGAAGATGGGCTGAAGCTCCGCACGCGGACGCCGATGGTGTGGAACGGCAAGGTCGGCACATCGTTCACGATCCCGCAGAATGAACAGAACGAAGTCGTCCTGACCGCGCCGGAGCATTAAAAAACATATCACATCGAAACTCAAATAAACGGAGAATCCGCCTCATGAACGATACGATCGCACTGCTCGAACAACTCATCCGCACCCGCCCCGTCACGACCAACCCGGAACGCGTCAACGCCGCGACCGCGATCATGCACGATTACCTCGAAACGCGCGGCGTCTTCTGTCGTGTCGAGGAGTTCGACGGACGCAGAATCCTGTACGCGTCGAACCGCGAATCCGGCACGCCGGAAATCATCCTGAACTCGCACATGGACGTTGTCCCGGCGTTGGACGAACAGTTCGAACCGGTGATCCGCGACGGCATCCTGTACGGGCGCGGGGCCTGCGACTGCCTCGGCAACGCGGTCTGCCTGACGGAAATCCTGCTGAAGGCAAACGTTCACGTCGCGGCAGTCTTCTCCGCCGACGAGGAGACGGGCGGCAGGACCACGAAGCACATGGTCGACCTCGGATACAAGGCGAAACACGCCGTCCTGATCCTGGATTCCGGCGACGATCCGACCATCATCTACGAACAGAAGGGGATCCTGATCGTTCACCTGACCGCGAAGGGGCGCGACGGCCACGCCGCGTACCCGTGGAAATACGACAACCCGATCGACAAGCTCATGGCGGGATACGCGAAGTTCCGCGCGAAATGGGAGAACCCGGCCTCGGAAACCGACTGGCGGAACAGCATGGCGGCGTGCATGATGTCCGCCGGCTCCGCGCCGAACCAAATCCCCGCCGAGGCGACCATGACCATCAATTTCCGGCTCGTCGACGAGGCGTCCCGCGACGTGATCCTGCGCGACCTGAAGGAAACGACCGGATGCGAGGTCACGCTCGGCGAAGACATCCCGCCCGTGTCGTTCGACAAGGACCATCCGGTGTTCCTCCTCCTTCAGCGTGTGCTCTCCGACGAAGTCAGGGGCGGGCAGGAAATCCCGCTGGCGCGCATCTGCGGCGCGACCGATTCGCGGCATTGGCGCAAGCTCGGAGTCCCGGTCCCCGTGCTCGGCGTGCGCGGCGGCAATGAGCATTCCGCGGGCGAATACGTGGAACTGGATTCCATCAGCCGCTATGCGGACGGCATCGTGAAGTTCGCGGACGAGCTCGCGTCGAAGTAAGCCGACTCACTTATATTTCTGCAGTAAATGATTTGAAAAAAACTTTTTTCAAATGTATATTACAACAAAACATTATGTCATCTGCCTTGTTGAGGAGTAAAGGACAATGCCAATAATTTTTGTTCTTGTATTAATATTTTTTGGATTCATGTTTTGGAATCTTTTTAAGGCTGTTGATTCATGTTTTGACCATTGTTCTTGGCGCGATGGTGCAAAACCGGATATCAACGCTCATATCATTGATGTTCACTCTAATGAAGTTCAGTATTTAAAAAATGGTGCGAAATATGAGACAACGGTTTTGTTTTCGGACGGTTTTGAATACAAAACGTGCAAAACAAATAGAAAACAGCATCTTTTAAGTTACACCATCTCCGTCGATCAAGAGTTGTTATCGCAGATCGTTTCCGAGGCAAAAAGAAAACATGCTGAAGCAGTTGAAAAGCATTTTTAGGGACTAAATAGACAAAGTCCATATACAGCCTACAGATTTCTCTGTTTTACTCGCAAAAGAATGGGCGCGTCTCTGAAACCGGAGGCGCGCCCGATGTTTTTCTGAACTTAAATCAAACGGTTTATTTGTTCCGCATGTGCTTCACGAGCCAGGCATCGCGGAGCTCCTTCCCGCGGGCAAATTCGCGCTGGAAGGCGTCGTAATCGCCGGACGCGATCTCGCCGCGCAGGACGTCGAGCTTCTTCTGGAAGTTGTCGAGTGCGTTCAGGATGGCGGGGGTGTTGAACTCGATGATCTCGCGCCACATGACGGGATTGCTGGACGCGATGCGGCTGGTGTCGCGGAAACCGCCCGCGCAGCCGGCGTCGCGGAGCATCTTCTCGCGCGGGTCCTCGCTGCCGAGGATGGTGAGCGCGAGCGCGGACGCCACGATGTGCTGGACGTGGCTGGTGTGCGCCACGAGGTCGTCGTGCTCCTTCGGGTCGATGCGGATCACGTTCGTCTTCACCGCGCGCCAGAACCCGGCGACGGTCTCGACGTCCGCGTCTTTTGCGTTCGAGGCGGGACAGAGGAAGACGTCCGCGCCGCGGAACATCGTGGGGAACGCGTGGACGTGCCCGGAGTATTCGGTGCCGGCCATCGGGTGTCCGCCGACGAACACAACGCCGCGCGGGACCACGGTGCGTTCCGCCACGTTCAGGATCGCCCCCTTCACGCTGCCCATATCCGTCACGATGGTGCCGGGCCGCCAGAGGTGCGCGTAGTCGGTGAGGTAGCGGACGATGACGGGGAGCGGGAGCGACAGGAACGTGACGTCGGCCTGCGGGATGACTTCGGCGGGATCGGCAGAGGCGAAGTCCGCCGCGTGTTCGGCCAGCGCCCATTCGCGGGCGGCGGCGTTGCGCGTGCAGCAGAGACGCCGGATGCCTGGCACGCCGTCGAGCGCAAGCCCGAAGGACGCGCCGAGGAGGCCGAAGCCGATGATCGCAACGTTCGTCACGCCGGAAGAATTACTCGTTGACATAGCGGACGATGCACGCCAGGATTTCGAGCGTGTCAGTGCCTTCGCAGGCCACGGAGTGCCCTTCGCCGGACCGCGTGATGACGGAGTCGCCGACAGACGCGATGACCTCGGTGCCGTTGTCGTCGATGCACGCCTGACCCGCGAGGATGTAGAAAATCTCCTCCTCGTTCTCATGGACGTGCCACCCGATGGAACATCCGGGGCGGAGGATCAGGCGGGAGAACATGCGGGCGGGGGAGCCCATTTCGACGCCTGGCTTCCAGATGTGTTCGATGGTGACGGAGCCGTCGCCGCCGCGCATGGCGGTACGGATTTCGGACGAGAAAGCGGCATGCTGTTTGAACATGGGAGAATCCTTGGAGGTTATGCTTTTTCAGTGTAAAAACTATGCTAAAACTATAGCACGAAAAAGAAGGGATTCCAAACGGAAAACGGAAAAAAACGCGCGAAAGGACGAAAAAACAGCGGAAAAAAACGCGGAACGGCTTGAAAGTTGCGTTTTTGCGTGGTAGATTATTATAATTACGGTAGACAAACTATCTGTTTCCGGCAGACGCAAATCATCCGGACTGAAAGGAATCCAGCCATGTTCAAGCATATCGCAGTCATCGCCGCCGCCATGCTCGTTTCCCTCACGGCATTCGCGGGCAAGCCCTATTCCGTGCTCGTTTTCGACGACCTCTCCCGCCCCGTGTCCGCCGACCAGCAGGACAACCGCACGACATCGCTCCTGATCGAGTATCTGAAATCCGAGCTCGTCACGCACTCCCAGATCGCACTGTGCAACGCGGACACTGTGGAAAAAACCATGAAGGATTTCCGCATCAAGCACAAACTCGGCGCCACGCTCACGGAAAACGAGGTCAAGGACATCCTCGCCGGTGCGAAGGGCGACTATCTGGTTCTCCTCACCATCATCCCGGATAAGGAGAAGAAAGACGTGAAGAACGTCCAGGTAACCGTATACGACAAGACCGGCAAGAAATACGATCCGCTGAGCGTGCCCATCTCCTCCATCCGCGAAAGCGAACTGCCCGCGGTCGTACTCGCCACCAGCATCGCCCGCCTCATCCGCGGCGAAAGCGACGTGGACCGTCTCTCCTTCGAGCGTGAAAAACAGATTATCGCCGAGAGCGCCGAGGACCGCGCCCGTGAAGCCGCTGAAAACAAGGAAAAGGAAGAGGCGCGCGCCCGTGAGATCAAGCTCCGCGAAGAAGCCGCGAAGAAACAGTACGAGGGCATCACGAAGAAGGACGAAACGAAATAACCGTCTTCTCTCCGAATGGACAGGATCATTCTGAAAGGTCTGCCCGTCGGCTGCGTGATCGGGACGCTTCCCGCCGAACGCACCGCACAGCAGACCCTTTTTTTCGACCTCGAACTGTGCGGGGATTTCTCCAGCGCCGGACGGACCGACGACCTCAGCGACGCCGTCGACTACACCGCGGTCGAACGCTGCGTGAAGGAGTACGCCGCCGGAACGTCGTTCCATCTGCTCGAACGCCTCGCCTATGCCTGCGGAGAAAAACTGCTGGCACAGTTCCCGCTTCTCGACCGGATCACGCTCAGGATCCGCAAGCCGGACGCCCCGGTGGAATCGGAGAGCATCGAGCTGGAGGTCACGCTCAATCGCTCCTGAGCCTCCGCACAAAACACTGAAAACAGAAAACTCCGCACGGGGTCATGCCATGCGGAGTTTTTCGTGTTCGGAGAAATGAGCCCGGATCAACGGATCTCGAGCGTGACGGGGATGGTCGCGGCCTGCGGCGGCACGGGGGCGACATTCAGGTCTTTAAGCAGGGCCTCGACCGCAGTGTCGATCGCCTTGTTGCCGGACTTTTTGACGATGACAGCTTTCGTGATGCGGCCGTCCTTCGCGATCGTGAGGTGGATGGTCGGCCAGTTGGCGACCTTGCCGCTGAGCTCGACGCTGGACGGGGAAACGGCGTTCCATTTCGGGCGGATGTACGCGTTCAGCGTTTCGTAGTAGTCGCGCATCTCCCTGGACGCGAGAATGCCCTGCTGACCGGGATCCGTCGTGCCGTAACGCCCCTGCTGCGTTCCTGCGGCGGCGCGGATATCGGCAATGGCACGCCGACGTGCCTCGGCTTCGGCTTTCGCCCTGGCCTCGGCGGCCTCGCGTGCGCGGCGTTCGGCCTCGATCTGCGCCTGCGTCTTCGTGTTTTTCGGCTTGATGATGTCTTCCGGCTTCAGCAGATTCGACTTCGGCGGATCGGTCTTCGTCTGCGTCTTCGGGGGATTCTCGACTTTCGGCGGCGTGACCTTCGGTTTCGACGTGTCGGGCTTCTGTTTCGGCGGAGGCTCCTCGACAGGCGCTTTCGTATCCGTCTTCGGCTTAGGCGGCGGATTCTGGACTTTCGGCGGCGGCGGAATGGGCGGCAGATCATCGACCTTCTGCGGATCGGGAGGAAGATCGAGCACCGGTTCCGCCTCGGACGATTTAGGCGTCGACACGTCGGCGACCGCTCCGGCGTCCGGGGAATCTCCGGGGGGAAGATCGGCAAGCCCGACCTTCATCACGATGAGCGGCGGATCGAAGTAATCCGTAAGCGAGGAATAGATGAGCGGGACGGCGATGAGGCCGACGTGCATCATCAGCACGCCTGTGAGGATCGCACGCGCCCGCTTCGGGTTGCAGTACGGATCTTTGCTGAACGGGCTGCCCATTATTGCTCCTCCTGCATGACAAGGTTGACGTTGCGGAATCCGGCCGCGCGGATGAGCTTCATCACGTTCATCACGACGCCGTATCTGAGGTCACGGTCGCCGCGCAGGAAGATGGCGGTGTCGCGGCCGCTCTGCTGTTCGATGCGGGACAGCTCGATCTGAAGCTCCGCCTCTGTAATGGTCTGCCGGTTGTAGACGATGGAGCCGTCTTCCTTCACGTTGATGATCTTGGAGTCGGAATCCGGCTTGATGGGGTCGGCGTTCATCTCCGGCGGCGTGACGTCGACGGAATACTCCAGGAGCGGCGCGGTGATCATGAAGATGATCAGGAGGAAAAAGAGCGTGTCGATCAGGTTCGTGAGGTTGATCTGATCGTATATCGGGACTTGGAGCGATCTGCGTTTCGGCGGCATGGTTGGGGCGCTCCCTTATTCCTGGTCCGCGGCGGCGCGGTAGGAATCGAGCTGTTCGATCTTGAACTTGGCGTAGACCTCGTCGACGAAGGAATCGAGGTGGACCGTGATGTCCTTGATCTTGGACGAGATGATGTTCAGGCCGACCATGGACGGCAGGGCCACGAACAGTGCGATCACGGTGGTGAGCAGAGCGCCGGAAACGCCGGGCGCAAGCGTCTGGACGTCGGCCTTGCCCGCCTGCGCGAGCTTCGTGAACGCTACCGTGATGCCCCAGACCGTGCCGAACAGGCCGAGGAACGGGCTGCCGCTGACAGCGGTCGCCAGGACCATGGTCCGGCTCTGCAGGATCACGAGCTGGTCCTCGACCGCCTGGTTCATCGCCGAACGCATCACTTCCAGCTCATCGTCGCTCATCGCGCGGCGTCCGCCGCCGGGCTGTTCCAGGTGGAACGACTCGATGCGTTCGCACGCGGCGAGGTAAACAGCCGCGGCGGGCGATTTGGATTCGGCTGCTTTCTCCTTCAAGCCGAGCGGATTGCGTTTTTCGCGGAAGGCGCGCAGGAACGCCTGGCTTTTTTTCATGGCGGAGATCAGGTTGCCGGCTTTTTCGAGCATGATATACCAGACCGCGATGGAGATGAGGAGGAGCAATACGCAAATCCCCTGCCCGACGCCGTCGCTTTCTTTAAAAGCGTAAACAATACCGTTGGATGCGAGGAGGGGAGGGACAGACAGAACGACACTGGAAAACATGAAAGGAACCTCTTTTTGGGAAAAAAATCTTAAAAACTCTATAAATTACTTTGCCAAGACCGATTTTTCAATGTATATTGTATCGGTTTTTCTGTTTTTTTTTATTTTTTTCCGGAAGGAGCCCCAAATCATGGAAACCCCATTCCCGATTCTCGGTTTCGACGTCGGCGGTACGAAGGTCGCCGTCTCGCTCGTCCTCAGCGACGGAACGCTTGTTGCATCCGCCCGCGTCCCGAACAAAGAACGTGAACCGGACGATGTCCTCCCTGCAATGGTCTCCGCAGGGAAATCCCTGCTCGCGGATGCAGGAATGACCCGTGAGAACCTGAAGGCTGTCGGCGTCTGCACGCCGTCGCCGCTCGACTTTAAGAACGGGATCGTGATGGCCCCCTCCAACCTCAAAAAATGGAAGCACGTCCCCATCCGAGACTACCTGTCCGAGGCGTTCGGAGTGCGTGCGTTCTTCGACAACGACTCCAATGCGTCCGGGCTGGCCGAATGGCTCTTCGGATCCGGCGTGGGCGTGCAGGACATGCTGTATATTTCCATCAGCACGGGCATCGGCGCGGGCGTCATCGCAAACGGGCGTCTTGTACGCGGCGCCACATGCGACGCAGGAGAAGTCGGGCACATGGTCCTCGACGCGAACGGACCTCTCTGCAACTGCGGGCTGCGCGGTTGCTGGGAAGCGTTCTCCGGCGGACGCGCCATCGCCCAGCGCGTGCAGCGTGAACTCGCGAACAGCCCGAACAGCGCCGTCGTTCAACTTGCGGGCGGCAACATCGAAAACATCGACATGAAGACGATTTCCGATGCCGTCGAGGCGAACGATCCGTATGCGTGCGCGGTCTGGGACGAAATGATGGAACGTCATGCGCAGGCGATCGGCATGCTCCACAACGTCTTCAATCCGTCGATCATCGCCCTCGGCACCATCGCCATCCAGTGCGGCGACCTCTTCATGAAGCCGCTCCTCGAACGCGTCAAGAAGTACGGCTGGAAGCAGCCGCGCGAGGCATGTTCCATCGTGCCCGGCAAACTCGGCGGCAAGCTCGGCGAATACGCGGGCGCGTCCGTCGCGCTCTACGCGCTCCACGAGCTCGGCGAATGGGATCTGCCCTGGCAGAACAACTGAACGGTTTCTTTCCGATGAGCACAGTCAATATCAAGCAGTATTACTCCACGAAGCGCAAACGCGACGTCGTGACCGGCGCCGCCATCGCGCTGTTCGGAATCCTGATCCTGTTCCAGCTCTACATCACGATCGTTTTCCCGCTTCAGCTGCGTCACCAGAAGTTTCTGATCCTCGAAATGGAGAAGGACGAGATGTACGAGCAGATCGACCGCATCCGCGACGCCATCCGCGCCACGAGGGGGAAGGACTTCGCGCAGAAAGGCGAGGTCAAACTCGTCGAAGGCATCCTCGACCAGTTCGCGCTTCATGTGCGCGAAAACGGCAAGGAAATGAACCTGGAGCAGGTAGCCGAAATGCGGAACGTGCTGTCGCGCTACGAGCTGACAGTAATGACCTGGAAGGAAAAGAAGACCGACAACTACCATATCCGGCAGGACATGCTCGACACGACCCCCTACGCCCGGACGATCGAAACCAGTATTCTGAACACACACTGAGGTTAATTCAATATGCCCCCGATTATCTCCTCCGAACGTTTCTCCGCGCTCGTCAGCGCCTCCAAACAGCTTCGCATCGCCGTGCTCGGCGACCTCATGCTCGACACCTACATCTCCGGCAGCGCGTCGCGCCTCTCCCAGGAGGCCCCCGTACCCGTGCTCCGCGTCCGCGACAAGAACATCCGTCTGGGCGGCGCGGCGAACGTCATGCGCAACCTGAAGGCGCTTTCGCCCGAGGCGAAGATCTTCGCATTCGGCATCGTCGGCGTCGACGAGCCCGGCGAAAAGCTCCGCGCGCTGCTCGCCGGAGCCCGCATCAACACCAACGGCATCGTCGGCGTGCCCGGCCGCGTCACCATCGAAAAACAACGCGTGATCGCCGGGAACCAGCAGATCGTCCGCATGGACTTCGAAGAGACCGCACCCGTCGACACCGAGGTCCGCGACCGCCTCATCGAAACCCTGACCAAGAAGATCCGCCTGCACGAGGTGGACGCGGTCGTCATCGAGGACTACGCGAAGGGACTGATCGGACAGGAGATGCTCGATGCGATCGTGTCGACCTCGTCGCACGAGGGCATTTTCATCGCGCTTGATCCGCATCCCGGCAACCCGGTCCGGACCAAGGGGCTTTCCCTCATGACCCCGAACCGCGCCGAAGCGTTCGCGCTGGCCGGCGTCTATCACGCCGACCCCGCGGGCGATCCGGCGAAAGACGCGGCCCTGCAGGATGTCGCGAAGAAAATCCGCAAGGAATGGGCTCCCGACATCCTGCTCATCACGCTCGGCCATCAGGGGATGGCGCTGTACTCCGAGAAGGAGCCGCGCGGATTCGTGATCCCGACCATTGCGCGCGAAGTCTTCGACGTCTCCGGCGCGGGCGACACCGTCATTTCCGCGTTCACGCTGTACCACGCCGCAGGCGCGACCGACCGCGAGGCGGCGCTCATCTCGAACCAGGCGGCGGGCATCGTCGTCGGCAAGGCGGGCACCGCCACGACCGATCCGGCGGAGATCGCCGCGTCGTTCAAGCTGGAAACGGAGAAACTTAATGCCTGACCGGACGGACGGAACCGGTTCCGCCTCACGTACGATCATCCTCGCCTCCGCTTCGCCGCGCAGGTCCGCCCTGCTCCGGGAAGCGGGCCCGGTATTTGCATCCATGCAAATCCTGACCTCGCATGTCGAAGAGGGCAACGACCCGCTGGAAAATGCCATGCGCAAGGCCGAGGCGGTCGCGCAGATGAACCCGCAAGCGTTCGTGATCGGCGCGGACACCGTGATCCGGTTCGAGGGCAAGACGATCGGCAAGCCAGCCGATCTCAAAGACGCAAAACGGATCCTTGCGATGCTCTCCGGCCGCACGCACGACGTGGCGACCGGCGTCTGCGTCCGCTGCGTCGAGGCCGACGTCCTCGTCCGGTTCGAAGACATCACCCATGTTACGTTCCGCACGCTGACGCCCGAAATCATCGGCAAGTATGTGCGGGACGTCAATGTGCTGGACAAAGCCGGGGCGTACGCGATTCAGGAACACGGCGAGGACATCATTGAGAAGATCAATGGCTCGCTCACGAACGTCATCGGGCTCCCCCTGGAACGCCTGAAAGAGACGTTCGAGTATCTGACGAAGCTCGCCTGAACGCTGCTCCTCCGGTCTTTTTTCCGCGTCCGCTATTGAAAAATCGCATTCGTGCGTTATATTTAGATAATCTTTTTCACAAAACTAATATCTCCCTCAAACAGAGATCATCACCAACAGGGCATACCATGGCTGATAAAAAAATGATCTTGAGCGGCGACGGCGCGATCGCCTACGGCGCGAAAGCGTGCGGCGTGACGCTCGGCGCGGGCTATCCCGGCACGCCGTCCACGGAAATCCTTGAAACCCTCACATCCATCGGCGGCGCGGCCCAGTGGTCGCCCAACGAGAAAGTCGCGCTCGAAGTCGCGACGGGCGTCTCGCTCGGCAACGGGCGCGCGCTGGTGACCATGAAGCACGTCGGACTGAACGTGGCGGCCGATCCGCTGTTCACGCTGACCTACATGGGCGTCAACGGCGGCCTCGTGATCGTCTCCGCGGACGATCCGGGCATGGTTTCGAGCCAGAACGAACAGGACAACCGCAATTACGCGAAGTTCGCGCAGATGCCGATGCTGGAGCCGTCCTCCAGCCAGGAAGCCTACGACCTGACAATCCGCGCGTTCGAGCTTTCTGAACAGTTCAAAGTGCCGGTCCTCCTCCGCATGACCACCCGCGTCTGCCACTCCATGGGACCCGTCGCGCTCTGGAAGGAAGACGAAGCGTTCCGACCGGCTCCGTACAAGGCCGACCCCACGACCAAGGTCATGATCCCGGCCTACGCCCGCCGCGCCCACGTCCGCCTCATCCAGGTCATGCATGACCTCGCGGCCTACAACGAATCCTCCGACCTCCACACGGTCCTTAATCCCGGTTCCGCCGAACTCGGCGTCCTCAGCTCCGGCGTGAGCGTCCAGCATGTGCTGGAGGCCGCCCCGGAAGCCTCCGTGCTCCAGCTGAAAATGACCTGGCCGCTCCCGATGGACGCCATCCGCAAGTTCGCATCCGGCGTGAAGCGTTTCGTGGTCGTCGAGGAAGGCAGCCGTTTCCTGGAGGAAAATCTCCGCGCGGCCGGGATCGCGGTCGAGGGCAAGGAAGACGTTTTCGAATGCGGCGAACTCTCCGTGGGCCGCGTGAAACAGCTCCTCGCGCACGACACCACGCCGCCGCCCGCGGGCGCTCCGGGCCGTCCCCCGGCGCTCTGCCCCGGCTGTCCGCACCGCAAGACCTTCGAACTCCTCAGCGACCTGAAGCTGACCGTGCTCGGCGACATCGGCTGCTACACGCTCGGCGTGCTCCCGCCGTTCAGCGCCATGGACGCCTCCGAATGCATGGGCGCGAGCATCGGCATGGGCCTCGGACTCCGCCGTTCGCTCGGCGACACGCCCGAAGCCCGCCGCGTGGTCAGCGTGATCGGCGACAGCACGTTCCTGCACAGCGGCCTGACCGGCGTCGTGGACATGGTCTACAACAAGCCCGCGACCGGGCACGTGGTCCTGCTGCTCGACAACGGCACGACCGCCATGACCGGACTTCAGGAACACGCCGCCACCGGCTACCACTTGGACAAAACCCCGGCGGTCCCGATCAAGCTCGAAGACGTCTGCCGTTCGCTCGGCGTCGACCACGTCGACGTCGTGGATCCGGTCGGCGACAACGACGGCTACCGCGCGCTCCTGCAGGAACGCCTGGCGTCCAACGACGCCACCGTGATCATCGTGCGCCGTCCGTGCCTGATGCAAATGAAAAAGATGGCGAAAATGGCCAATTCCACCGAGGTGAAAAAATGAGTCGTGACATTACCAACGTCCTGTTCGTCGGCATCGGCGGCCAGGGTATCATCCGCGCATCCGATATGCTCACCGAAGCGGCGTTCCGCCTCGGTTTCGACGTCAAGAAAAGCGAACTCCACGGCATGAGCCAGCGCGGCGGATCCGTCTCCAGCGACGTCCGCTTCGGCAAGAAAGTCCTCAGCCCGATGGTCCCGGTCGGCATGACCGACTACCTCGTGGCCGTCTCCGAAGACCAGATCGAGGTCGCCCGTCCGTATCTGAACGACGCCACGGTCATCGTGCGTCCGTCCGACCTGTCGGCCGACGACGCGAAGTCCCGCATGGCGAACATCGCGATGCTCGGCGTACTGAACCGCTACCTTAAGTTCCCCGCCGACCTGTGGGAAGCCCTGATCCGCGAGAATTTCGCCGGTCCGATCGGCGAAGCCAATGTCCAGGCGTTCCGGCGCGGCGCAAACCTCGTCTGATCCGCGCGAAGTACGAATCAAGGCAAAACGAAGCCCCCGAAGTCACAACAGGCTCCGGGGGACGTTTTTTTGCTCGAACAGGACAGATCTTATTCGATCGTCTTCGAATCCAGGCCGAACTGCTCGAATCCGAGGTTTGTGATCGGATGTTCGATGCCGTGGATCAGATCGTTCTCCGTGGCGTTCAGCTCGTCGCGGAGCGATTCCGGCACGTTGTCGGACGGCCGGGCATATTCGGCGTGTACGGAGAGGATCAGCTCTGTCTCGCGGGCGGATTCGGATTCCGAGGAGAAGGCCCAGCCGAGGATCGGGATGTCCTTCAGGATCGGAAGCCCGGACACGCTGCGGACGATCTGCTTGCGCTTGATGCCGCCGATCACGAAGTCGCGCGCCTCGTATCCGAGGTGGACCTCCGTCTCGAAATCGGACCTGCTGAGGCGGGGCGTACCGTCGCTGTTCCAGCCGAGCAGGCTCACGCCGGAGACCTTGATCGGCAGGACGGACGCCTTTTCGGCCACGACCGGGGTGACCTCCATGCTGAACTTGAAGCCTTCGGACGCCTTCGTGTTCTGACGGTTGCCGTGTTCGATCGGGACGTCCGCGCCGGCGGGAAGTTTCGGCTTGCCGTCGATCAGGATGCCGTCGTTGATGGAGGTGTCATCGATCGGGTCTTCCTCCTCGTAGAAGAGGCCGGAGCCGACGGAGATCTCCGATTTGCGGCGGTTCTTCGCGGTGATGACGCCCTGCGTGACGACCTTCGCGCGTCCGGTGGAGGTCAGGAAGTCGAAATACTTCGTGTTCCACTTCGGGTTGAAGTTGAAGTAATCGGTGCGGCTGCTGTGGGAGCCGTCGATGCCGCCCGCGAACGTCCGCGCCCAGTTGTTGCGGTAGCGGCCGCCGACGGAGAAGAAGTCGATCCCGTCGTTGTTCTTCCAGCTCTGGAAGTCGACGCCGAGTTTGTCGTCGTTCTCCGTGCTGACCTCGTAGAGGCAGTACGAGAGGCGGATTTCCGGCATCGGCTTGTCATACGATTCCAGCTGCTCCTTGATGCCGTTCCAGCTCCAGTAGGACGAGGCGACGAAGAGAGCGTTCAGGCCGCCGTCGACGACCAGTTTGTCCACGCCGTGCGAGAATTCGACGTCCTCGGTGGTCGCGCCGACTCTCAGAAGCATTTCGCGGAGGTTGGCGGCAGTGTTCGCTTTCGGGAAGTAGAGGAACAGGCCCTTGCCCGTGATGAGCTCCATGCCGGGCTGATCCAGACCCGCGATGATCTCGTCGATGCTGTCGCCTTTTCCGCGGTTCTCAAACCGGTAGTCCTCGGCGGAAACCAGCACGATGCCGCGTCCGTCATTGTACCTGACGGCGTCAACCGCAACGGGGTTTCCCACGACCTGTGTGGCATTCACCACGCCCTGAATATAGCCTCGGATCGTATAGGGATTGGTGTGTTTCAGCTCGTACAGCTTCGTGATGACGAAGGGGTCGGTATTGCCGCGGATGAAATGAACGGCATCTTCGCCGTCCTTCAGGTCCACGCGGATCTGCGTCTGGACGGTGCTGCTGCCGTAGCCTTCCGTGGGGGCGTTGTTGTACGCCTGGGGCGAGCCGGGAATCCCGTGCGGGGTGAAATCGACCGACACATCATCATCGGAAAACACGGAGACGGCTGCGAGGAGAAACGCGGTTGCGAAAAGATGTTTCATCATGGTTTTCATGGTTCATGCTCCTTTCCCGATCAGCGGTCGGGACCGAAATCGGATTCGACGATAGGTTCGGCAGCCAGGATCGGGCCGTCCGGGTGAACGAGCGAGGCTTCGGCGGTCACGACGACGTAGGTCCGCTCCCTGATGCTGGTGGTGGTGCCGAAGAGGTATTTCAGCACGGGGATCTTCACCAGGAACGGGATGCCTACGGTCTGCTCCACGTCGTTTTCGCGGACATAGGACGCCAGGAGCTTTTCGGTCTTGAACCCGAGCGTAAGCTCGCCGGAGGCTGTGGCGACGTCGCCGAGTTCGTCGCCGCGGTTGCTGCGCTCCGTCACGCTCTTCGACGCGAGCTTGTAGGCGAACACGACCCCGCCGTCGGACGTTTCATAATATTCCTGCGTGGAGGGGATACGGCCCCTCAGCGCGGCCTGTTCCTCCCTTGCGGCGTCGAAACAGATGACCGGGTTGATCACGGAGAGCGTGATGCTGCTGTCGCCGCCCGTGACCACGCTCATGCGGTCGTCGTCGTCCTTCGTGATGTTCTCATAGCCGGGCACGAGGCTGGCTTTGTAGATTTTCGGCAGGTGCTGGTTCTGCTCTTCCGTCTCGTAGACCGGCGTATTCACGAACGTGAGTTCGGCTTCCGCGGCGAGTTTCGCGTTGCCGGACTGCTGAAGCACGCGGATGAAGCTCAGATCGAACTTCGGCGCGGTGAAGAATCCGCCGTAGCCCCAGCCCGAAGAGAAATCTTTCGTGAGGTCAACCAGCTGAGTCGCCCCGCCGACGAGATTCCAGACCGCCTCGTTGGAGAAGATCTTCCCGGTGTCGAATCCGGCGGAAAAGATGTCGAGGCCGGGGCCGTTCTTCCATGCCAGGTAGTCCAGCCCGATGTCGCGCAGCTTGCTTTCGCGGATCTCGTAGTATTTGAGCTTGAGGTTGACCTGCGGAAGCGGCCGGTCCAGATACTTGATCCAGTTGAGCGCGGCCATCGCGGCGGCCCGGTCGTCCTTCCAGTAGATCGTGTTCGTGTCCTCGTTCAGGTAGATCGTGCCTTCCGGGCTCCTCAACCCGGCGTTGATGATGCGGAGCATCTCGGTCCCGAGGCGGTAGTTCGGGTGATAGGTCACCCGGGTGACGCCGGTCCCCTCGATGATGGAGCCGTATTCGTCCGGCTTGCCCGGCACGTCCAGTCCGGCGATCAGCGCGTCCACGTAGGGGATAAAGTCCTCTCCGGTCGAGACAAGCAGATAGTGCTTGTCGGCATTGTTGTTGTTCACACGGTCCACCAGCGAAAACGCATTGTAGCGGGTGATTGCGGCGAGGATGAACGGGCGGACGTCGGTCGGCTTCGTGTATTTCAGCTCATAGAGCCTGCTGGCGAAGCGGACCTGGGCATCGTCCTGGAGCAGTTTGATGGTGCGGACTTCCTTCGCGGGTTCCTGCGCCGGGAGATACTGTGTTCCGGCCAGGCTGGCGCCAAGGATCAACAAAGCAAAATGTTTCAGGCAGTTTGCGTTTGTCTTTCGAGTGGATTGTGGGTCTTTCATTTGTAGCAATCCTTATGGTGAGGGGTATTGGGGATTGCACAGGAAAGATCAGGAAGCCGGATACGGATGAACGTCTCCAAGCCACCCGTATCTTCCCCGGCAAAGGGTTAGCGGGCGGCTCGTCAAATAATAATATCAATCGCGATGAACGCAAAAAGGCTGATCTGAGCGGAAACAATGCGGGATCTCACGGCGGAGCGGGCCCCGTCATGTCTGCCGAGATCATTTGTAGTGTGAGAAACCATATCAGCCTCTGTTTGCAGTAAAATATACGAGTAAATAAAATAGCATGCTTTTTAGAAAAGTCAAATCGAAATCAGGAAACCTGACCGAAAAAGACATGAAATGCAACTTCGCGGATAATACAGCTTTTGTCATTCTTTTAAGATTCTAATCATAAAACACGAGTTTTTTTATTCTTTTTTCACGCGCATCGCCTTGATAAAACAACCGCCGAGGCTATATTATTAGTTAAAGATTCAGGTAGAAATGCAGGGGCGCCATCTTCATGCGTCCCGCCCTGAAGAACAAAAAACTAACCCAAGGCACCATCATGAAACCCACCAAGGCAGTCCCGATGAACCCCATCAGCGCGATGGACTTCATCCCGCAGGAACAGCTCCATTCGCTCCAGCTCGCACGCCTCCGCGAAATGGTCGACCTCGCCTACGCCAACGTCCCGCTCTTCAAGGCGCGTCTGGACGAGCGCGGCATCAAACCCGACGACATCCAGAAGCTTGAGGACATCCGGCTGCTTCCGTTTACGGTGAAGGCCGACCTCCGCGACACCTATCCCTTCGGCCTCTTCGCCTCGCCGATGGAGGACATCGTGCGCCTCCACGCATCCAGCGGCACGACCGGCAAGCCCATCGTGGTGGCATATACCCGCCAGGACCTCGACGTGTGGTCGACGGCCGTCGCGCGCGCCCTCGCCGCGGTCGGCGTCCATGAGGGCGACATCGCGCAGATCTCCTACGGCTACGGTCTCTTCACCGGCGGCCTCGGCGCGCACAGCGGATTCGAGAAGATCGGCGCGACCGTGATCCCGGCCTCAGGCGGCAACACGGAACGCCAGGTGATGCTGATGAAGGACTTCGGCGTGACCTGCGTGGCCTGCACCCCGAGCTACTTCCTGCACATGATCGAGACCGCCGAAAAGATGGGCGTCGACATGCGCGAGCTCCCCGTCCGCCTCGGCATCTTCGGCGCGGAACCCTGGACCGAAGCCATGCGCTCCCAGATCGAGAAGAAATCCGGCATCCGGGCGTACGACATCTACGGCCTCTCCGAAATCGTCGGTCCCGGCGTCGGCTGCTCCTGTCTCGAACAGGAAGGCCTGCACATCTTCGAAGACTTCTTCTATCCCGAGATCATCGACCCCGCCACCGGCGAAGTCCTCCCGGACGGCCAGGAAGGCGAACTCGTCCTCACCACGCTGGCGAAGCACGCCATGCCCATGATCCGCTACCGCACACGCGACATCACCAGCATCATGACCTCGAAGTGCGCCTGCGGACGCACGATCCGCCGCATCAGCAAGATCGGACGCCGCAGCGACGACATGTTCATCATCCGCGGCGTGAACGTCTTCCCGACGCAGATCGAAACGGCGATCCTGAGCGTGGAATCGGTCCTGCCCGTGTACCAGATCATCCTGACCCGCGACCACGGCCTGGACAACATCGAGGTCGACATCGAGGTCAACGAGACCATCTTCCACGACCGCGTGTCCGCCATCGAGGACATCCGCCACACCATCAGCCACGCCATCGAACGCATCCTCGGCATCCGTGTCTTCGTCAAGATGTGCGCCCCGAACTCCATCCCGAGAAGCGAAGGCAAGGCCAAACGCGTGATCGACCGCCGCAACCTCAACGCATAACACAGGAGACGTCAGAATGAAACTCAAACAGATCTCTCTCTTCGTCGAGAACAAGCCCGGCACGGTCAACGCCGCGCTCAAACTTCTGGCCGACAACGGGATCAACATCTCGACGCTCTCGCTCAGCGACAGCAAGTTCTTCGGCGTGCTGCGCCTCCTGATCCGCGACTGGGAGAAGGCGCGCGAACTCCTCGAAGCGCACAACTTCGCGGTCAAGATCACCGACGTCGTCGCGATCGAAGTCGACCACGCCGCGGGCAGCCTCAGCAAGGTCCTCGAAGTCCTCGACAAGCATCAGGTCAACATCGAATACCTGTACGCGTTCGCCGCCGGACTCCACGGCAAGGCCGCCATCATCTTCCGCTTCGCCGACCCAGACGATGCCATCGAAAAGATCAAGAGCGAGCTCAAGATCGTCGAACCGCTCGATCTCTTCCGGGATATTCCCAACTGATGGATTGTTCCGTTCCGGTTTCGCGTATCGCGTTCGGGGGTGACGGCGTGGGCCGACTCCCGGACGGCAAGGTCTGTTTCGTCCCGGGCGCCCTGCCCGGGGAAACGGTCCGCGCGGAGATCACCCATGAGGCGAAGTCGTTTGCGCGCGCCAGAGTTCTGGACGTACTGACGGCTTCGCCTGAACGCATCACGCCGGACTGCCCGCTCGCCGGGACCTGTCCCGGCTGCGTGTACCGTCACGCCTCCTACGATTGCGAGCTGGAATGGAAGAACCGCCAGTTTCACGACTTCCTCACGCGCGGCAATCCCGCCGCCGGGGACATACAATTCCTGCCGCCACTGGGTGCACCGTCCCGCAACGGCTGCCGGAACAAGCTCACATTTGTCTGCGAAAACGACGCGTTCTGTTACCGCGGACTCGACAACAAAACGGCGGTCTCCGTGCAGGACTGCCCGCTCGGGCATCCTGACATCCGCGAACTCCTCGCGACCGCAAAACCCGGCGCCGACGGACAGAAACGCACGTTCCGCCGGACGCTTCATGACGGCGCGCTGGATTCCGGTTCGGAGAAGTGGCAGGGGATCGCGCATCTGACGGAACAACTCGGCGCATTCGGGGAGTTCCGCGTACCGAAAGCGTCGTTTTTCCAGGTCAACCCGGACATGGCGCCCAAGCTGGCGGAACGCGTCCTGACGCTCCTGAAGGAGCTCGGCGCGGAACAGATCCTCGAACTCTACTGCGGCTCGGGCGTCTTCTCCATCCTCGCGACGGAACATATCCCCGGCCTCACGGCAAACGCGGTCGAATTGGACATGGCGGCGATCGACGCGGCCGTGTTCAATGCGAAACACCACGGCGTCGCCGGACGCTGCTCGTTTCTGGTTGCAGACGCGGGCGAAGCGTTCCACACACTGGCGTCTTCCTGCGATCCGGCGAAGAGCTGTGTCCTCGTGGATCCGCCGAGAACGGGCCTTCCGGGCGCTCTGACGCGCGAGATCGGGGAATTCGGCCCGGAGGCCGTCCTGTACGTCTCCTGCGGTCCTGACACCCTGCGGCGCGACGCCGACCGTCTCGCGGAATTCGGCTTCCGCATCCAATCCGCCGGCATGATCGACATGTTCCCCGCCACCGGCCACTTCGAGTCGGTCACGCTCTTCAGGAGGCGCCCATGACGCCGGAAGACAGGCTCGGACACAGACAGCGCCTGCGCGAGAAGTTCGGGAAACACGAACAGGAAGCGTTCCTGGATTACGAGCTTCTGGAACTGATCCTGACGTATTCCATCCCGCGCCGCGATGTGAAGCCCATTGCGAAGGACCTGATGAACCGGTTCCACACGTTCCCCGGCGTCATGGACGCCAGCCCCGAGGACCTGGCGCAGGTGCCCGGCCTCGGCCAGAATTCCGTCACGCTGCTGAAACTGATCCGCAGCGCGAACGTGCGGTATCTGGCTCGGACGATGGAGTCGCTGCCGCTGCTGGATTCGCCGCGCATTTTCGCCGACTACGCCCGCATGAAGCTCGGCGACAAAAGCAACGAAGTTACCCTCATTTTCTACCTGAACACGCAGAACCGCCTGATCCGGTGCGACATGCCCGGGTCCGGCTCGGTCGACTCCGTCAGCATCTACCCGTCCGAAGTCGCGAAAAACGCCCTGCTCTGCGGCGCGCGTTCGGTCGTCCTGTGCCACAACCATCCCGGCGGAAACTTCATGCCGTCCCGCGATGACGACGCCATCACGTTCAGCATCTGCAAGGCGCTCGCGCCGCTCGGGATCGTCCTGCTGGACCATGTGATCGTGTCGCGGTTCGGGTTCTACAGCTACCGCGAGCACGAACACGAACGCGGGCGCAACAATCTGCTGACGAAGCTGGAAGGAGATTGCACATGATTTTCGGAATCGGAACGGACATCGCCGACTGTGTCCGCGTGGGCTCCATCTACGCGAAGCACGGCCTCCATTTCGTCAAAAACATCCTCACTCCCGCCGAACTCGAACGCATGGCGGAGCTGAAGGACCCGAAGGAATATATCGCGGGCCGCTGGGCCGCCAAGGAGGCGTTCTCCAAGGCGCTCGGCACCGGAATGTGCGCGGAATGCGCCTTCGTGGAGATCGAGGTGCTGTCCGATGAACGCGGCAAGCCGTTCGTGAAGCTGTACGCCGCAACCGCCGAGACCACGAAACGCCTCGGCATCACCCGCATCCACGTCTCCATCAGCCACGAACGCGAACTCGCGACGGCGTTCGTCGTGCTCGAAGCGGCCGACAGCGCGGACAACAAGGAGGTTCAGCTATGACCGCCATTCAGCCCGAACATTGGAAAGAAGGATTGCTCGTGCGTTCGCCGAACTGGCTCGGCGACCTCGTGATGACGTTCCCCTCGCTCATGCTCCTGAAACGCCTCCTCCCCGAATTCTGCGCTCTCACCGTGATCTGTCCCGCCGGACTCGCCCCCGTGCTCGACGCCTTGGACGAGACGGTCGACGAGATCGTTCCCGTCGCCGATCCGCACGCATTCCCGACGAAAAAAGAACTATTCCCGCTCGTACACCGGCATTTCGGCGCGGGCATCCTGTTCAACAACTCGCTCCGGGACGCCGTCGTGATGCGCCGTCTGGGCGTGAAGCCTCTCTACGGCGCGGCGGCGCGCGGACGCTCCATCCTGCTCCGCGAACCGATCACATTCCCCAAGCGCGTCTCCGGCCAGCTCAATCCGCCGCATCAGGCGAGACGCTGCCTCGAAGTCGCGAAGAAGCTCGGCATCGACGACTGGGACGGCGTGTCCATGCCAGCCATCCACCCGGATTTCGACGCGCGGCGGTTCGAACTCGCATTCGAGTGTCCCTTCCCCGATGAAAAGCATCCGGTCCTCGCGGTCGCTCCGGGCGCGGCGTTCGGCGACGCCAAACGCTGGGACGCGGGCGCGTTCCACGCCGTGGCGGATCACTGGCAGCGGAAACGCAACGGATTCGTGATCCTGCTGGGGTCGAAGACGGAAGCGCCGATCTGCGAAAAATGCGCCGAGGGCCTGATGCCCGGCCTGACGCTGAACCTCGCCGGAAAGACCTCGCTCCACGCACTCATGTTCATCCTGAAGCGCGCCGCGTACTGCGTTGCGAACGACAGCGGCATCATGCACCTCGCCGCCGCCATCGGCACCCCCGGCACCGCCGTCTTCGGCTCCACCGACATGGCCGCCACCGGGCCGCTTTCCCCGAAATGGAACGTCCTGTACCGGAAGGAACCCTGCTCGCCGTGTTTCAAGCACGTCTGCCCGCTCGGCACGCGCGCCTGCATGCAGGCGATCAAGGTCGCCGACGTGCTGAAGACCCTCCCGAAACTCTGAGGCAGGATGCGTCTGCCCTATATCCTTTTCCCCCAGAAGGCATACAGCTTTTCTTCGTCCATGATGACGTCAATGTTTTCATTGAGCATGTCGAGCGCTTTCTGATAATCGGACGCGGAGATCACGGAACGGATCCATTCGGGGGACAGCAGATCCATTTCCGTCGAGATGTAGACGATCCATTCCGCATGAACAAAACTCAGGTTCTCTTTCATTTCGGCAAACAGGGCGTCCGGGCTGAATTCAGGAACGGCCGGCGACAGCCGGAACAGCACATCAAGCAGGCTTTCCACCGAGTTGCAGCCGGATGGATAGAGACAATGATCGCCGTTTTCTTCCAGTAAAAACGATGAAGTCGCTTTCCGGAAAAGATTGCGGAATGCGGAAACGACCGGAGCGAGCAGATCATCCTCTTTCAACCGTTCACTGTTATCCTCGATCCAGATGGAAAAGTGTTCGAAGAAATCGCAGGCATCCGCCTGATTCTCAATGTATGAGCAGGCGATGGGGATATAATAGCGCACTTCCTCGTAGGTCCCGGCGGGCAGCTTCCCCTGAAAAAGACAATCGAAGTCATGCCAGTCAAGCTCCGTATCCTGTTTCGACAGGATCCCGGCCAGTTCCTCCTGTGAGAAATCACGCATCGGATCGCTGAGGTGTGCCGGCTTTTTGTATTTCATGATGACCGTCTCCCGTTTTGATGGTTTATTTGTACCATTACTATAGCTGTTATTAATCGGATTTCAAGCCCCCAAAAAGATCTCAGTTTGTTTTTTGGGAAAAACACGCTATGGTAATTATGAGCCGGAATAACTCCTTGCATGCTGTATTAAGTGTAACCAGCATGTGACAGTTGTAGTACTGGGGAGATTATTCCGGCTTTTATTGGTTATTGATACTCGCTTTCGCCCAGGCGAAAAGCAGTTTCGAGGCAGAGGCGAAATCAACGGAAGCGCCGGACTTCATGGAAAGATAGAATCGGACGATCTCCTTGTCGACGGCATCCGCATGATGTAACAACTCGTCCAGGCGGGAGCAATAGATCCCGGTACGGCGGTATGCGGCCGCGCGGACGGTGAAGGTCGCCGTTTTATACAGGCCGCGGAGGATGCCTTCGTCCTTTTCATAGAGCATGTTATGAACGCAGGCGTGGTAAACGCCGCAGGCGATCCCGTGCTCGGCAAGTTTCTTCCGGGCGGGCGGATAGACCGGATTCCCGAGTTCCTCGCGGCTGGTCGCGGCGGACGCGATCTCGAACCGGTTTTCGAGGTGCTTCCCGCGGACCAGATCCTTCATCACATATTCCGCCATGGGACTGCGGCAGATGTTCCCGTGGCAGACGAAGAGGACCTGATTGGCTCGGTCACGGCTTATTTCTGCTCGGCGGCGCCGAAGATGCCTTCTTTGGAGAACGGCACGGGATTGATGGTGCCGTCCGCGTTGAACGTCATTTTGTCGACGCAGACCGCGCGGTTGAAGTCGCCGCCGTTGGCGCCGGTGTGGTAGAAGAGATACCACTCGCCGTTGAAGTTCGCCACGCCCGGATGGTTGGAGCCGCAGTTGCCGGAACGTTCCATCAGGATGCCCTTCGCCTCGAAGTGGCCGTCGACCCTGTCGCCGATCGCGTAGGCGAGCTTTTCGGGGTTGCCGCAGGCGTAGATCAGATAGTACTTGCCGTCGCGCTTGAAGATCCACGGGCCTTCCTCGAACGGCATGTCCTTCAGGTCGATGTCCAGCGTCTTCACCGGGCCGTCCAGCTCGACCATGTTCTTTTTGAGCTTTGCGTAATAGCATTTCCGGTTGCCCCACACGAGCCACGCCTGCCCGTCTTCGTCGATCCACACGGTCGGGTCGATGCACGCCCACGAGTGAGTCGTGGCGAAACACTGCGCCGGAGTCACGAGCTGCCTGCCGATGGGGTCCTTGTACGGGCCTTCCGGCCTGTCCGCGACCGCCACGCCGATGCCGTTGCCGTTGGTGCTGATGTACAGGTAATACTTGCCGTCGCGCGGGATCATCTGCGCCGCATACGCCGTGTGCGTGCCGTCCCACTTGAACTCGCTCACGGAGAGCGGAGTCGGGTATTCCGTCCACGTCTTCATGTCCTTCGTGGAGAAGAGGCACCAGTCGCGCATCCTGAAATTCCGGTTCAACCTGCCGTTCGGCGCGGTCTCGTCGTGGCTGGTGATCAGCCACAGCGTGTCGCCGATCACGACCGGCGCGGGGTCCGCGGTGAATTTGTGGGAGAACATCGGATTTCCGGTCGGCTTGTATTCCTTCAGGTCGGACGCAGCCTGCGCCGGAGCCTGAGTTTGAGCGGCGGCCGCCTGGACGGCAGACTGAACGGCCTCGGCCGTCTGAGCGGCCGGGGTCTGCGCTTCGTCCGACGGCGTTTCCGAGGCGCAGCCGCTCAGGACCTGAACGAGAGACGGGAACCAAACCGCTGTGAGCAGCAGGGCGGAAATCGTGGTGCGAAGTTTGTAGGTACGGTTCTGTGCGTTCATTGTTACGGTCTTTCTTTGGTTGGTGCGGCGTCGGAGACGCGATTCCGTCGGAACAAAAATGTTACCCATACTATACCGCCGCAAACACAAAAAGCAAACGGAAATGCTCAAAAAGAAACGATAATCCGATACCGGGCTTCTCCGGAGGAAAAGATCGGGGCTGCTGCTTGCCGCTGAGGTTTGCAACAGCCCCTTTGCATGTCTGCCGGGCGGCGCTGCTTTCGCTCGCACACGCGGCGGCCGGATGATCCGGTTACTTCATTCTGCGTTTTTCCCGCTGTTCGCGCCAGTCGGGACCGCGCAGATACTCGCCCAGGTTTTCATCTTTCGGTTCGAGCGGACGGGGATCCTCGAATATACGGCGCGAGACCGCCCTGGTAAACGGCGCGCCGAGGTTGCTTCTGCGGACCAGTTCGGGGTAGAACACGAGGCGTTCGACCGCGACGACGGGATCGACCATCACGACTTTGAACGTGTGCAGTCCGGCTTCCTTCACGTCGTGCGTCACGCGCACCTTGCGGACGTTTTCGAATACCTCGTTGTTCAGGCGTTTGAACTCGCGTGCGAGCGTGTCGGTGACTTTCACCGGATCGTCGTCGAACGCCGTGCCGATGCGGAGCTCGCGGATATTGAGCGTCCCGGCGGTCGGGTTCTCGGGATAGATCGGCATGATCTCCACGTCGACCGTCACCTTGCCGGGTTCCGGGATGTAAACGCGGTATTCGAGCGTCGGCGCGGGATTCGGGGGCAGCACGGCCGGCGTCGGCAGGGGGAACACCGCCATCGCGCCGCCGTAACTGCCGATGTTGCCCCAGCGGCCCAGTCCGACGACCTCTTTCCAGTTCGCGCCGTTCGCGCCGGTTTTGTTCACGTAATCCCACGCCGGGATCACGATCGGAGCGGGAGCGGCGGTCGCATAGACTTCATTCATGTCTTCACGATACTTGGGGGCGTTCTTTTCGGGGGCGACCGCGTTCACGGCGATCCTGACCGGATCACCGATCGGCTTTTCCTCGATCACTCCGTTTACAGGCGTTACGGTGAGCGTCGCGGACGCTTTCCCGCCGGGGTATTTACTCCAGTCGATGCCGACGAAGACCGTCACGTCGTTCGTGCCGTCCACGGTCACGAATTCGAGCGTCTTCACCCACGGCTGGTCCGCCTTCATCATGCAGGTGATCGAGCCTTTGTCCGAACGGTTGAACAGCGTGACGGGATATCCGCCGTCCCACACGGTCCAGACCTCATACCCATATTCGCCGGCGGCAGGCTTGTCATACGTTGATACCGAGAGCATATCGAACGTCGGCAGCGTCAGGCTTTCGACCTGGTGCGGCGCGGCCTTCTCGCTGCCCTCCACGGCGACGCCGAGCGTCGGTTCCGCGGCCGGTTCCGGCATGCGCGAGATGCGCGGCAGGGAGTTGTTCTGCGGCATGCTCCACTGCGTGTAGCCGATGTGCTTGTCCGACATCATGTTCTTCCACTTGCCGCCCGCCATCTTCTCGCTGTTGTAGAAGTCCGAGAGCTGTTTGTCCTTTTCGAACAGGTCCTGCGCTTTTTTGAGCGCGACCGCCGCGCTGGAACGGCCCTGTTTCGCGTACTGGTCGGCCTTGGCGAGCTCCGTGTAGATCTCCGCCGTGCCCGCGCCCGCCACGACCGGATAGTACACCAGCTGATAGAACACGTCGGTGTACTCGGGCGGCATCTTTTTCTTCAGTTCCTCGGCGCGGTCGGCGATCTTCCGCCATTCGCGGGCGAATCGGTCCGCCTCGGTGTAATTCACGGCGCTCCAGATGCGCGTCTGCTGGATCTCCGGCTTGCGGATGTAGTTCAGGCGAATGTACTCCGAGATCAGATACGCGCACGCTTTGGCGTGTTCCGCCGGGAAGATGGTCCTGCACCAGTCTTCCATCCAGTGCCCGACCTTGTAGTACGGGATCCTGTCGGGGTCCCAGGCGTAATCCAGGATGAAGTCGATCTCGGCCTCCTTCGGCTTCAGGTCGCCCACGTTGATGATCCACATCCCGCGGATATTGTACTGATATGCGATGTACAGCTGATGCCAGATCTGCGGGATCGGGCGCGTGCTGATCCAGCGGTCGTTCCACGGGCCGCCGTTCATGTCGATGTGGTAGTACAGCCCCAGCGATCCGGGGCGTTTGCGGTCCTCCTCGGCGGGGAGCTGCAGCAGATAGCCGAAATTGCTGTCGCTGAACGCCATGATGACGTCGTCCGGCGGGCGCACGGGCACGGTGGCGGGATCGCGTCCGTACGCCTCGCGGATCAGCTCGCGCTGGTCGTGGAAGAGCTGGTACAGCAGTTCCTTGTTGCTGTCGAAATTCGCGTTCGGGTCGAGCGGCAGGTCGCCGTCGCCGCGCAGGCCGACGGTCGGCAGGTTGTCGTACTTCGCGTTGCGCTTCAGGCCCTCCAGCCAGAACTTCCGCATGTTCTCGCCGTTCTGACGGTAATTCCACTCGCCGAGCTCGCGGCTGCGCTTCGTCCATTCCTCCTGGTTTCGCATCAGCGGCTCGTGGTGGCTGGTGCCCATGATCACGCCGTACTGGTCGGCCACGACCGGGTTCTGCGGGTCGTCCTCGTTGAACGCCTTGCCCCACATCGCGGGCCACAGATAGTTGCCTTTGAGGCGCAGAATCAGCTCGAACATGTGCGCGTACATCTTGGAATTGATGCCGCCGAAGTTGGCGCGCGACCAGTTGCCGAACGACGGCTCTTCGTCGTTGATGAAGATGCCGCGGTATTTCACCTTCGGCGGGTCCTGCACGTAGGTCCCGGCCGAGGCATACAGCGTGTCCGAATGGATTACCGGCACGTCAGCCCACCAGTACCACGGGGAGACGCCGATGCGCTTCGACAGCTCGTAGATGCCGTAGATCGTGCCGCGTTTGTCGCTGCCCGCGATCACCAGCGTGTCCTTGCTGACCTGGATCAGATACGATTCCCACTTGCCTTTGACCGCGTCGACGTTGAGCTTGTTCTCCTTGACGAGCTCGTCGATGAGCGGGCTTTTCCCGACCGTGCCGACCAGGATCGCGCCCGGACGCGCCTTGCCGTCCGTCTCGACGGGCGACGCCGTGCCGGTCACGCGCTTTATGTCCTCGCTCAGGTCCTTCGCCGCGCGGATCACGGGGCCGTAATCCACCCCGCTCAGAACAATCGACGCGACCTGACCGCCGTTCGCGATACAGAACATGGCTTCAGTCTGGTCGGTCGAGCGTACGACCAGGTCTTCGAACGATGCGGCGGATACGGCGGTCCCTGCCGCGATGAGTGCTCCGGCAAGGAATCCGGTCACACGGCCGGGGAATCTCAACGAGTGCATAGGGTTCTCCAATGGGTATGTTTTTGTGAAAAAAGAATCAAATAACGAGTTAAAAACAAACTTCAGGATAATATATCCCGGCTTGCGCTTTTTACAAGTATTATTGAGCCAAATTCGGAGATATCATACGGTTTTGCCGCTTTCTCCTCATTCGCGCCCGTCTTTCCGGCAGTCGGACGTTTTGAGGAGACGAAAAAGTCAACCGGATCCGTGCGACCCGGTTGACTACAGATGTTATCTCAGATCGGGAAGACCCGACGCGGATTACTTGGACTCGGTGAGCTTGCCCTGGAGTTCGCGCATTTTCTCGCGATAGGCCTTGGGATTCTCAATGCGGAGTTTCTGAGCCGCGGCGTATTCTTCCGGATACTTTTCCTGAATCTGGCTGGAGATGCTGGGAGTACCCGCGCCGCCCTGCTGTCCGCCCATGCCGGGCTGACCGCCGAAGCCGCCGAAGCCCATGCCGCCCTGCGGACGCTGGCCCCCCTGGCCGAAACCGCCCTGGCCCTGCGGACGCTGGCCCCCCTGACCGAAGCCGCCCTGGCCCTGCGGACGCTGGCCCCCCTGGCCGAAGCCGCCCTGGCCCTGCGGACGCTGGCCGCCCTGGCCGAAGCCGCCCTGCCCCTGCGGACGCTGGCCGCCCTGGCCGAAGCCGCCCTGGCCCTGCGGACGCTGGCCCCCCTGGCCGAAGCCGCCTTGGCCCTGCGGACGCTGGCCCCCCTGGCCGAAACCGCCCTGGCCCTGCGGACGATTACCGCCTGCTCCGGGAGCAGCACCGGCGCCGGGAGCGCCGCCGCCGAAACCACCGAAACCGCCCTGACCGAGCTGACCCTGGCCCTGTCCGCCCTGGCCCTGACGACGCGGACGCTGCTGTCCGCCCTGTCCGGCGACAGGAGCAGCACCGGCAGGAAGATTACCGGGCTGACCGCCGGCCGCGGGAACGCCGCCCTGACGATTCGTGCCACCCTGGCCCTGCTGTCCGGCAGGACGCTGGCCGCCCATGCCACCGGCAGGAGCCGCGCCGGCAGGAGCGCCGCCGCCGAAACCGCCGCCAAAGCCACCGAAGCCACCCATCGCGGGTGCACCGCCGGCAGGAGCGCCGCCGCCGAAGCCGCCGCCAAAGCCGCCGAATCCGCCCATAGCAGGTGCACCGCCGGCAGGAGCGCCGCCGCCGAAGCCGCCGCCAAAGCCGCCGAATCCGCCCATAGCAGGTGCACCGCCGGCAGGAGCGCCGCCGCCGAAACCGCCGAAGCCGCCCATCGCGGGCGCGCCGCCAGCGGGAGCCGCGCCACCGGCAGGAGCCTGCGCGGAGAGAGAAGATGCGAGCAAAAGGACACCTGCGAGGATCGAGCAGGAAATCACAGTCGAGTGTACATAACGATTCATAAGAACTCCATTATGTTGGGGGTTAATAAGGTAAACGGAACGATTGGTTTTCAACGGGATCACGGCTCGTTTTGAACTCAAACAAACAGTGATGGCATTTTTTCCTGAATAGTATAACGCCTGAAAAAGGAAAAATCAAGTTGATTCCTGTCAAAAAAAACACTTTAGCCGATAAATTTTATATCAGTTTTTTTGCGGCAGCTCGAAACCATAACCTGAGCGGCGCTTGACAAAGCCCGTTTCGGGGAGTATAATAAAACCATGCCGACAACGCGGAGGAAATGGCAAATTGAACGAGTCCGAACTGTACAGAAGTCTTGGTGCGCTGACCAGAAACAAAGCCGAATGGGAAACGAATATCCCGTATGTCTCTTCGCTTCTTGCTTTCGATTCCGTCAAAGTCAAAGCAAAGGCGCTCTGGCTGCTTGGAGAAATGGGGCTGAAGCATCCGTCCGCCATCCGGGACAGCGTTCCCGCGATCGCATCGTTCTGCGGCAGTGCGGAACCTCTTCTGCGCGAACGCGCGCTCAATGCGCTCGGCAGGATCGGGCGGAGCGACTTTCCCCTGATCGAACCGTATTGGGCCGGTTTGTTCCGATTTGCCGCCGATCCGGAAGCCAACGTGAGGCTGAGTTTCATCTGGGCATCGGAAAACATCGCCACGAACACGCCGGAACCGTATGGGAACTATATGCATGTATTCGCGGAACTGCTGCACGACCGCGACGACAAAGTCCGCATGGAAGCGCCGGAGATATTCCGCGTACTCGGCAAGCGCAGACCGGAGTTCGTTCGTCCCTGCCTTGAGATGCTGAGCACGATCTCGGAGACCGACGGCAACCGCGTCGTAAGGATCCATTGTGCAGGCGCGATCAGGGCGGCAGGCAGAAAACAGACGCTGTCCTGAAATGATGTAACAGTCAAGGATTCCGTTCCGCTTTATTCCGGGAGGTAGACCCTGTAGTCCGGAGTCTCGATCAGACGCGGATAATATGTCCGGATCGCGCCGGGCTTTTCCCACATGCCGTCGTACGGGGTCACGAGGACCGCCCCGATCTTCAGGTCTTCGGCGAGATAGGCGATCTCCTGCTCCGTGGGATCGCCGTCAAAGATCGTGCAGACCCGGTCATAACGCCGCTGAAGTTTTTCCTGCGGATAATACTCGGAGTAGCATTTGGAGAAGATCAGGTCTCCGACCGCCGTAGCGCGTTTGGAATAAAGCGAGAAAAAAACATTCGTGGAGCAATCCTTCATGTCATACAACGCTCCAAGCTCATAAAAGCTTTTTGGATTACACTGTACCAGTTCGTTCGACTTCGTGTTCCGGTGAACGACGTCCCAGCCTTCGACGGAACGGGCGAACTGTCGCCTCAGATCCGGGTAGTTTTTCGGCAGTCTGATCCCGGCGGGAGCATCCTTGTAGAGGAAACACTCGAACACGATCAGGAGGGCGATCATGCCGTACCCGAAAACCTTCCGGCCTTTTCCTCCGGCACGAAACCAGCCAATGAATCTCACCAGAAGAAATGCGGAGAAGAAACTGAGCAGAATGGCCGGCGCAGTGAAGGTGCGCCAGCCGAAATCGTTGGAATAAAAACTGCTATGGATCACCGTGATGCTCAGGAGCGAAACCAGAATGAAGACCCGGGCAAAGAGCATCATGCCGTTTTTGGGCAGGATCCGCGGCACAAGGCAGGCGATCATTCCGAAAAGGAAAAAAAGACCGAGATTGTTCGGGAGCTGGAACATGTACAGAGAAAACAGATACCGGATCCAGCCGGACAGGCTGTTTGACAGATCGTAGGCAGGCATGATGCCGAACGCGAGGGGGAAAGTCTCCGATTTGACCGAAGTAAGATAGCGGAAATAGGAGAAGGAAAGCGGCAGGAACACGGCGAGCATCATCACATGCGGAACAATGTTCCGGTTGACCCGCTTTCGAAACGCGCCCCATGCGAGATAAAGTACCAGCGTGGAGATACCGGCATAAACAAGCGTGAAAGCACCTGCGTAGACAGAGGTGAAGGACGCCGAAGCGCCCAGAATCCCGATCAGGACCGCAATCCCCAATTTTTCGCCCTTCGCTTTTACCCGGAACAGTTGAAAATAAAGGAAGAGAAGCAGCACGACGGTCGCGGCGGAAAACATGTGATGCGGCGACCAGACGAAGTTGTCGATATGGGACCAGTAACCCACCATGAAAGATGTGGGATTGAGAGTATGAAAGACCTTTTCCGGAAAAAGAGGAGTTATTAATTGAGAGGAATTGACGATAAACAGCGTGAAATAGAGAAAGGCGGGGATTCCGTATTGTTTCTTTCCAAGTCCGCAGAGACCGGCGATCCCGGTCAGACCGGAGAGCGAGACCAGAGCCGAGAATCCCGTCATGCAGCACTCGGCAAAGTGCGTGGAAACCTTCGTCAGCATGGGAAGCTGCGCCGCCCAGGCATACCAGCCGAAATAATAAAACAGCGGGATCGGCTGTCCGTCGTCCGCAAGCCACGGATTGACCGGAGGGATCCCGAAGTCCGCGATGGAGCTGACGATCGCGCAGCGGACGTGGTCGTAGACGGCAAAAATAAAATACAGTCCGCCGTCGATCTCGAACGGATAGACCAGGCGGCTCAAACAAACCGAAAACAAAAAGAGGACGGCGAGGACCGGATATGGCGTCTTTACCTTCGGAAGGAAGAGAGTTTTCCGCCTGAATCCGCACCAGACCGCCGCGACAAGCAGACGGACCGGCAGATTCCACGGACTCTGGGAGAACAGCCAGGACGGACTGAGCACGACCCACACGGCGGCGCCGAGAAGCGGAGCCAGTAAAAAACTGAACTGCTTTTTCTCTTCGCGTCGCAGGGACGCGGGCAGCAGCGTCATCCCGAAAACCGTGTACAGGACGAAAAGCAGAAAGTTTGCCAGCGAGAAATAAAAGAATGCCGTCATCGTTCCAGCGTTCTCCCAGTTTCTTTCAGCTTCGACAGCGGATGTTCTGCGATCCCGTTGTCATTTTCACTTCTTCGCAGCCGGATGATTTCGTTTTGTGACGCCGTCGCCGTAGATGGTCTTCCATTCGTCGCGCATGGAAACGGGGATCCAGCCGTACCGAGCGCAATCGTTGCGCGCGTCGTCGGCCTTTTTCATATTGCCGTACTCGCGCTCCAGATCATCGCACAGGAGCATGAAACTGAGCGCCCGGTACGGATTTCCGTTGATCGTGTAATTGAGCATGCTCGCATCGCTCATGGTGTTGCCGAACGCCAGCACCGGCTTCGCGCCGATCTCCCGCACGATGGCGGACACCTTGTTCATCTGAAGGACCTTAACCAGATTCTCGCCGCCGAGCTTCAGCGTGTCGCCTTTCACGAAAACATAATCCAGGGCGTCACCAGTCTGGTGATCGGATACGATGGAGCTGTCGGAACCGATGATCTGCGCGGGCGGCAGGCACAGCATTTCGAGCAGCGGACGCACAGTCAGGCGGTCGGTGCCGCTGATCACGTACACGGTGAATCCGTTGTCCCGGAGATAATCCACGACCTCGATCATCGGCCGGTAGAACGCTTCGCCCCGTTTGAGACCGACGAAGCCCGGCTGGTCTTCCGCCATGAAATCCCGAACGTATGCGTCGAATTCGTCCAGCGTCATCCCCTGATAGGCCTGCGAGACCATGCGTTCGCGGCTCTTGTCGAGTTTCGGCAGCCGTCCATTCAGTGCCGCTTTCGCCGCGGATATCATTTCATCGGTCGCATGATAGTTCGAATCTTCCAGCACACGATGGGAGAACAGCATCCAGTCGAAGTAGGTCGGATCGGTTTCCAGGAAGAGCGTGCCGTCAAAATCAAAGACGGCGATCCGGCTTTTGACCGGGATGTAATCGGCGGAATCCTCGTCCGTGACCGCATTCACATACTCGACCAGCGCGTTTCTGGCGGGGGCGCCGTCATTCCAGAGGGACAGCGGCCTGCCGGACACACAGCCGGAAGCAATCTGGATGAGCAGAACGGCAAAGAGCGGGATCATCGAAGCGAAAAAACGTTTCTGGTTGTGCTGGCAGTCAATCATAAGGGAAAACCTTTCGATTGTGTTTGTGTTCAGATTCTACCGTTAAGCGAGGTTTCCGTGTTCATTCGTCCTCGTCGTCGATTCTATCAAAATCGTCTTCATCCAGGAACCTGCCGCATTTTATCATGATCAGGGATGTCATTGTCGTCAGATTCATCATCTTCGTCCAAAACACCATCATTTCAGATGATATAGGCATTGACGATCTCCCCGATGTATGCGATGTGGATGTCATGGTTTGCACCCCAGTTCTCGCTTCCGACGTTTTCAGGGTAGCATTCCCGGATGACCGCGGCATGCATCGCCGCCCTGTCCTGTTCCTGCCGGCAGACGACGCGGCACTCCAGCGCGAGCGGATACTCGCGGATGCCGGGGACCGCGACTTTCTCTCCGGGCTCGGCCGTCAATCCGAACTGTTCGAACTTGTCTACCTCGCGGCCGGAACAGATGCCGCATTTCCCTACGAGGGCGGGATCGCTGCCACGCATGGGGATATTCACGGTGAACTCACCATTTTTGTCGAGAAGCTCCCGCGTGAACCGGCCGGTACGGACAAATGTACTGAAGAGAAGACGTCCCCATTCGATGCCGAGCATTCCCCATGAGATCGCCATCGTGTTGACTCTCCCGTCCGCGACCGTCGTGAGCAGCACGCCTTTCCGGACGCTCTTGAGAATGGGCTCCGCGTAGTCCAAAACGTTGATGATTTTTTTCATCCGTGTGCTCTTCTTGCTGATGGTTCATGCAGGTGATACCGCGTTGAATATACACTCTCATGCATGAGAAATCAAGTCGGAATTCGGAGAAAACGGGAAATGAACACAAACCTTTCAGCAGTTTTTGAACTCAAATCCGAAGGGAAAAAGCAAAAAAGCCCGACAGACAAACCGTCGAGATTAAGATTTCTATGGTGAATCGGTAAATGCTTTTGCCGAAAAAAAGCCAGGACCGTTTTTTTCGAAGTATATTGTTTCTATTTTGTGTCAATATCAGGGAAAAACGCTTGAAAAGCCGTTGAAAGATGCTATAGTATTACATCATCGGGCTTCCTGCGTTCATTTCGAGATGTCAAGCCTCTTTCATGATGCGCAGGCGGCATTCATTTCAAGCACATCCAACCGCTGATATTATCGGACGGGAAACGATTGGTTTTCTCAATATTTCTTTTTCCTTTCCCTTAATATACCGCGTATCTTTTCATAAAGTCAATTCTGAGAAAACCCGACCCGGTACGCTCAACCACACAAGGAGTTCACCATGCTGAAAATCAAATCCGCCGACTCGTGCAAATATGACATCCTTTCGCTCGGAGAGATCATGCTCCGCTTCGATCCGGGGCCGGGCCGCATCCATACCGCCCGCCAGTTCAGCGTCTGGGAAGGCGGCGGCGAGTACAATGTGGCGCGCGGACTCCGCCGCTGCTTCGGCCTCCGCGCGGGCGCGATCACGGCGCTCGCGGACAATCCGGTCGGCCGTCTCGTCGAGGATTTCATGCTGCAGGGCGGCGTGGACGTCTCCCTCATCAAGTGGGTACCGTACGACGGCGTGGGACGCCAGGTGCGCAACGGCCTGAACTTCACGGAACGCGGCTACGGCATCCGCGGCGCGGTGGGCTGCTCCGACCGCGGCAACACGGCGGTCTCCCAGCTCAAGGCGGGCGACATCGACTTCGACATGATCTTCGGCAAGCTCGGCAGCCGCTGGTTTCACACGGGCGGGATCTTCGCCGCGCTCTCCGACACTACCCCCGGAGTCGTGATCGAGGCCCTGAAGGCCGCCAAGAAATACGGCACCGTGACCAGCTACGACCTCAACTACCGCCCATCCCTGTGGAAGGCCATCGGAGGCAAGGAACGCGCCCGCGAGGTCAACCGCGAAATCGCACAGTACGTGGACGTGATGATCGGCAATGAAGAGGACTTCACCGCCTGCCTCGGGTTCGAAGTCGAGGGACTCGACGCCAACATCAGCGCCATCAACCCCGCCAACTTCCGCAAGATGATCGAACGCGCAGTCTCCGTCTACCCGAACTTCCAGGCCGCCGCCACCACGCTCCGCACCGTCCGCACCGCCACGGTCAACGACTGGAGCGCGATCGTCTGGAGCGACGGCAAGTTCTACCAGGCCAAACAGCGCGATGGCCTTGAGATCTTTGACCGCGTCGGCGGCGGCGACAGCTTCGCCTCCGGCCTCATCTACGGCTTCATGGAAAAGGGCGATCCCGCGCTCGCGGTCGAATACGGCGCGGCGCACGGTGCGCTCGCCATGACTACCCCCGGCGACACCTCCATGGCGCGTCTGGCCGAGATCGAAAAGCTGGTCGGAGGCGGCAGCGCACGCGTGGACCGCTGATCTCAGCCTCGGTTCGGGCTGAACCAAACATACTGGTCAAATGCCAAATCCTGGCTGTACATCGGTCCTGTTCAAATCAGCCCGCTCTGCACTACTTTTTTCGCGTTTTTTTCGCGTTTCGGCTTGAAAAAGCTTGGATGGGGTGTATATTAAATATCATTCTGTGGCGGGGTAGCTCAGTTGGTAGAGCAACGGATTGAAAATCCGTGTGTCACCAGTTCGATCCTGGTCCTTGCCACCATTCGATTCTTCAAGCCCGATGGATTCCACCGGGCTTTTTTCGTGTCTCGTCCTCAAAATTGAGCTCAAAATCTGCTAACCGGATCATCCGGCATCCCCCTTTCTGACTCCCTGTCGGCCCCGAAAAGCGCCATTCTGCTAAGATTTCGAGGGCTGGTTTAGCAGTTTTGTGGTAGCCGTGAGAGCCGATTTGAGGGGGAAAATCGGGGCAGTTTGACCGGAAATAATGCAAACGAAGGTGCATTATGCGATTTTTGATTTCTAAAAACACGGTTTTGAGGCGAAATACTCCCGATTCTAATGATTATGAGCTTTATTTTTGAACTCAAATCCGATATCGTGGAAATCTTTTTTCGGAGTTTCTTGTCATAAG
>CACYHQ010000009.1 GCA_902774245.1 uncultured bacterium | reverse complement strand
CTGGCGCACCCGCGAACTCCTGACTGTCGCGGCGCTGGCGGCACGTCCCGAAACGGAACCGCAGATGAAGGCTCATCTCCAAATCGCAAAAAACAACGGTGTGACGGATGAACAGGGCGCGGCAACCGTCGAACGCGTGTGTCGTCCCGCCGAGCCCGAACAGCTCCCCGCCGACTGGTCCGTGTTTCCCGTCGGCGAACCGAACACCGCCTACGCGCAGTATTTCATCGGGCGGAGTTTTCTGGCTCCGGTCTCCACCAGTCAGGTCGGCGTTTTTGCCGTGACGTTTGAGCCCGGATGCCGGAACAACTGGCATATCCATCATGCGGACAAGGGTGGAGGACAGATCCTCATCGTCACTGCCGGAGAGGGCTATTATCAGGAATGGGGCAAGCCCGCACAGCGAATCCGCAAGGGCGATACGGTAAATATCCCCGCCGGAGTCAAACACTGGCACGGCGCGGCTCCGGACTGCTGGTTCCAGCATCTTGCCGTGGAAGTTCCCGGAGAGGGCACACGCAATGAATGGCTGGAACCCGTGGACGATGCCGCCTACCGTGCCGCGACCGGGGAAAAGTGACATCATGAGCAGATTCGTTCTTTTCATTCTTTCAAGCATAATGCTGGCATGTGTTTCATGCGTCAGCGACCACGCATCCTCACAAAAAGGAGAAAGCAGGATGGAAGCCGAAGAACTCCTTGTTCGTATCGCTGAAATCGAAGTCTATCCCGAATGGCTGGATGCGTACCTTGATTCGGCACGCACGGTCGGCGCGGAATCCGTTGCGAAAGAACACGGCGTCGTGTGCATTTTCCCGATGCAGGCGGCGGAAGACCCCTGCATCATCCGCATCGTGGAAATCTACCGGGGCGAGGAAGGCTACCGGTCGCATCTTGCCACGCCTCACTTCCGCACGTACAAGGAGGGGACGCCGCACATGATAAAGTCCCTGCGTCTGGTCACGATGAACCCGCTTGACCCGGCACACATGAACACCATTTTCAGAAAGATGGATTCAGGCGGAATTGAGGAGAAATGATCGTATGGACCGGAGACAATTCATCAAAGGCGCGCTGGTGACCACAGCGGCGCTGTCGCTTGGCGGCGTGCTGGGATCGTTCGCCGACGACTCCAAATCCGATAAAGGAGACAAAAACAAAATGAAGATTCTGGTTATCACGGGAAGTCCGCGCAAGGGCGGCAATTCCAGCACACTGGCCGATTCATTCACGAAAGGCGCCGGGGAAGCCGGACACGAGGTCGTCAGATTCGATGCGGCATTCAAGGACGTGCATCCGTGCACGGGATGCAATTCCTGCGGCATGAACGGACCATGCGTTTTCAAGGATGATTTCGAGTTCGTCCGCAAGCACATCGTGGACGCGGATATGGTCGTCTTCGCCACGCCGATGTACTATTTCGGCATCTCCGCCCAGATCAAGGCCGTCATCGACCGCTTCTACGCGATCAACGGAAAGATCCATGTCCCGAAGCAGACCGTCCTGCTCATGACCTATGCGAACACCGCCGAATCCGAAGCCGTACCGATCAAGTCGCATTACGAGGTCCTGCTGAAGTATCTCGGCTGGACGGATGCCGGACAGGTCATTGCCTCCGGCGTCTGGCCGGTCGGCGCGATCAGGAGCACGAAATACCCCGAACAGGCGTACCGGCTCGGCAAGTCCGTTAAAAAGAAAGCCTGACCGGTTTTACCGGAATGAACCGCGCTTGATAAAAGGATTTTCTGTGCGGTCCAATGGTTCCGATTATACCGTCCTCGGGGGGAATCACTTGCCGGGGCCGGTTCCGAGTTGACGCCTCAACACCTTGAAGTGATAGCGTTTCTGACGATATATCATCTTTTGCGGGAAAATGCAAGAGAGGATGGCGAAATATCATAAAAAAGTCAGATCATCAGGCTGCTGCGGTTTTGAGTTGTCGTTTTTTGTTGTAGACCGGCAATGAGATTCGAGGTCCGCGTCTTTCCGGATTGCAAAAAAAAGACCAAATCCGTGAGGAAATGGTCTTTGAATAACTGATTGCGTTTTGAGTTAGGGATTATTTCTTCGGCTTCAGATACTTGTCGAAAAATTCGATGATGTGTTTGCAATTCTTTTCTTCGAAGAAACGTTCGTTTTCGTGCGTCGCGCCTTCGAAGATTTCAAAACTGACCTTGTCCTTGCCGATGTATTTGGTCACGGTTTCCGCGAATTCTCTGGAGGATCCGAGCGGGACAGTGGTATCCACGGTTCCGTGCTGGATCAGGAACCCCGGCGCGGTCTTGGGATCAAGCGTATGGGCATACATGCCGGGATCGGCGAGCTGGACCGGCGTGGGATCGGTTTCACGGGCCGTATGGATCGGAACGCCGACAAAGGTGCTGTAGAAGCTTCCTTCTCCGTCGTATCCCATTTGCAGTCTGCCTGCTACCGGGGCTTCATCTTTGCCCTGCTGTTCCGCGGTGAGACCATTCATCGGGCCGAAGAGGTCGACAACCGCCTGAACGGAGGAGGAATACTCGGCGTTATCGGCGATGTCGCCCATCAGGAGTCCTTTCAGATTGCTGGTGGTGCCGAGCATGCCCGCCATGTGTCCGCCGGAAGAGTCGCCGATCGTGCCGATGTGGTCGGCATCAATGCCGTGTTCCTTCGCATGAGCGCGAATCCAGCGGACGGCGGCCTTGGCGTCGTTGATCTGACGCGGGAAGAGCGCCTCGTTGGTGAGACGATAGTTGAGGGCAAAGACGGCATAACCGGCTTTGACGAGCTGATCGACCAAAAAGGTGTTGTTGCCGCGGGCGCTGCCCATCCACCAGGCTCCGCCGTGGATAAAGAGAATGGCCGGGACCTTCTGGCCTTCCTTGATCTCGGGGAAATAAGCATCCATGTACTGGGCGTTGGAGGCGTCGGCCAGATATTTGATGTCGGCGATCTGCTTGGCTCCGATCGGCTTGCCGTTATGCTGCATGACGCCGTTTCCTCCGCCCATGCCGAACATTCCGAACATGCTTCTTCCGCTGCCGTTCTTTTTCAGCGGTTCGATGTCTTTCCATTCCTTCTTGGCCGCATCCCAGAGGGAGCAGACCGGACATTTCTTGTCAGGAGTGCAGAGATCGACCTTGGCATAGGTCGGGCCGTCGGCGTTGTATCCCTTCGGGAGCTGGCTGCCCTTGTCCGGTTTGGCTTCCTGCTGCTGGCCGCCGGGAGCGCCGCCCATTCCGGGGAAGCCGCCGCCGAAACCGCCCATCATCGGGAAACCGCCCTGACCGCCGCCGAAACCGCTCTGCGGAGGCTGACCGCCGCCGAAACCGCCGAAACCGCCCTGCGGAGGCTGACCGCCGCCGAAGCCGCCGCCCATCGGGGGCATTCCGCCCTGACCGCCGCCGAAGCCGCCCATCGGGGGCATTCCACCCTGACCGCCGCCAAAACCGGGGAACCCGCCTTCGGGCATCTGGAATCCTCCGGGAGGCATCTGGAACCCGCCTTCGGGCATCTGGAATCCTCCGGGAGGCATCTGGAACCCGCCTTCGGGCATCTGGAATCCTCCGGGAGGCATCTGGAACCCGCCCCCCATTGCAGGTGCGCCGCCAGGAGCCGCGCCGCCCGGAGCCTGGGCTGACAGCATCGTGGCGACAAGCATGGTTCCGGCGACAACCGAACCGACGGACAACATTCTGTTGAACATTTGTTTCATAAAAAACTCCTTCATGACTGTTTGGTTGGAATAGAACGAGTAATATGTTGAGGTCCGAGTCCTGTCTATTTCCTAATTTTAACGATTTTACACCGGATATTATTGTATCGGTTCGGAATAATCTTCAGAAAAAGAACATAAGAAGGAGCAGGATGATCTCATTTCGAAGACTTCACCCTATCCGGCTTAACGGGTGCAAGATACTGCTGACGCATGATCCCCGGAGAAAGCACTCCCGCATCGAACCACTCGTAGAAGAACCGTTCCGCCGGGACGATCGCATAGCCGTCCTGAAGATGATCGGAAGTGTCGTAGGGATCCGCCATGATCAGCACATCGTCGTAAATGGCCGGAGTCCCCATATCGTCGTATCCGATAATAACAGTCCAGTGTCCGCCCCATGCGCTCCATTCCACCAGCAGCGGACAATCCGCTTCCAGCCGGCTTTTTACGAAATCCGCAAATCGTTCCGGCGTTTCGAAATCCTGCCGGGGAAGAACCGGGATCCCTCTTTTTTTCAGGGCGGTTTCTATCGCGGATGCGGAACAGCCGTAAGCGCCGTTCTTCGGATTGTCCTCCGGACGGATATCCAGTTCCTCCGCCAATGCGCGTTCCGTTTTGTCCGCCATGCCCCAGTGATTGAGCACCATCCGCAGGGAAGCGGCGCCGCAGGTGTATTCCGTGGTCTGCTGGCAGGTGCGGAACCTTTTTATCAGCTTCAGAGTGGGGGTTATTTTCCCGTTGTAGAAATCAAGCCGGGGATAGTACGGAGATGTCTCGAACGCGGTTTTCCCCTGTAGCGCGGCGGCGCCGGAAACAGGATGGGATTCCGGCCACCGCTGCGGATTCCCGTGGAAGGAACACCCTGCCGTCATGAACAGAGCCGTGATGAATAACAGAAGCCTTTTCATTCTCCGTGTCCTCGTTGGGACAGAAAACGCGCAGGTTATTTTTTCATCAGGGCCGCGCCCGCGTTCCATGCCTTGCCGACCTGTCCGCCCATCGCGTAATAGCCGTGGCGGAACTGGTCGAACGCAATGATGTCGAGTTTGGACGGATCGACTTTCCCCGCTTCATCCAGCGCCCGTTCTTCCGCGGCCGTGTTCACGATCCTGCCGACAATGCAGTAGAAACTGTCCGTGGACACGACTTCGGCGAGCTCGCATTCCATCACCACAGGGAATTCGTCGATGACGGGAGCATTCATGGCCGCCGATTTGACGGCATGATAGCCGGTGCGGGCGAATTTGTCCGGCATCTTGTTTCCGGAGGCGATCCCGAGGAAATCGGCAACGTCCATGTGCGCCTTGTCCGCCAGTGAGACCGTGAAGCATTTGGTCTTCAGCAGCGCCTGCGTGGTCGCATGTTCTTCATCGATGAACAGCGCAATGCGGTCGGAGTTGCATATCTGTCCCCAGGCCGCATTCATCGCCTGAACGGTGCCATGCTCGTCGTAGGCGGCAACGATCAGCACGGGCATGGGAAACACTGCCTGGATAATACCGAGATTTTTCTTCATTTCTGTTCTCCTTGCGGTTGCGGCCCGTCAGCCGGGAAAAGGCTGTTGAGCCAGGTTATGACATCGTTTTCGGTATGGTGGGAGGTGACGCCGACGCCAAGGCGGCGTTCGATCTGGTTCGATCCGCGAATGACAAGCCCGTCAAGAATACGCGCTTCGGGGCATTCCTTCCTGAGGTCGGCGAAGAAATGTCCCGCGCCTCCGCCGCCGTGCGTGCAGAACGGCGCAACGACCTTGCCCGCGAGTTTGTCCGAATCAAGGAACGTTGCCACAGGCGGCGCATAGGTCCCGTACCAGATCGGGGATCCGAGGAACACGATGTCGTAGCCGGACAGATCCGGGACGTCAACAAGAGCGGGATGTTTGCCTTCCGAAATGTCCTTCGAGGCGGCTTTGAGCGTCTCGGAATACGGCTCCGGATAAGGCGTTTCCATTTCGAGGGAAAACATGTCGCCGCCTGTGTTCTTCCTGATCCACTCTGCGACCTCCGCCGTATTGCGCACTTGGGATTGAGAATAGACGACAATCGCGATTCTGCCCCGGAGGTTGGCGGTAAGCGGAATCGGAGGCGCTTCCTTCTTCCTGATCATCAGAGCTCCCGCCACCACGATGCAGACGAATATGACCGCGATAACGGCAAGAGCAATAAAAAACGGTTTCATAGGCAAAAACTTCCTTTTCATGCGTTGTGTATTCGGGAGTATTTCTCTTTTTTCAGCGGGGACGGTTGTTTCGCGCGGGACAAATCCGCCTTGTGTTTCGTTCCTCTGGTTTTCGATATGGGAAACGGCATTTCAATTCGCAGGCGGGAAAGCTCCGATGCCCTGCAGGATTCCCGCAATGCCGGTTGCGGCGACATCGTCGATGATTTTGCCGTCGGCGTCAAGCGTGTAGAAGTTCATGACCGTGGTCGAGAATTGTCTGCCGTTCGGCTGAAGTCCGGCAAACGGGGCGTCGCCGGAAAAGGTTCCGGTACACAACCACTGCACGGCAACCGTCGTTTCGTCGGAGACCATATTCACAAGTTTCCACTGAACATCGGGGAAACTTCTGCGCATGAATTCCACAACGCTCAGGTATCCTTTCGCCCCATGGAGCGGTTCAGGCGAGACCGGCGTTGTGAATGCCGCCGAAGAGGAGATCAGTTCTTCTCCCAGCGACAGGTCGTTTGTGTTGATGCAGGTTTCGAAACGGCGCATTGTACCGCGGTTGCGTTCGATGATTACGTCATTCATGGTTGGTGGTCTCCCTCAGTCTTCACTGCCGTCCCGCCAGGTCGAAAACTCCGCCACGGCGCAGGACGTTCCTTCGTCATCCAGCAAATCCACGACATGCCTGCTGTCCGCGGTATCATATCGCACCGGCTGGACGGCATGTCCCGATTTGATCTGTTTTTTGAATTCCATTCTCACCCGGTTGAAACGGCAGTCCGGCGGCAGCGCATCCCCTGCGATCGCGAAATACATCGCGCTGGTCAGATGACCGTTCGGATCAAGTGACGAAGGCGTTACCGGAAACGGGGACCCTTTTTCCCCGGATTCCGGGGGAATCGGAATCTTGCGTGGCAGACACTCCATCGGTTCCGCCTCATCGTATTGGATGCCGAATTCCGACGGGTCGATTTTCAAGGCTTTTCCCTGCCGGAGATCGAAAAAAGCGCCGGTCGCGTTGGCGATCATGCAAAGGGCGCCCCGCTCATCCCGCATGGTTAGCCGCCGCAGGCCGTAAATGGATTTGCATCCGTATATTTTGACCGCGGTCGTTACGTTTTCCCGGAATTCCGGCCAGCGCAGGATGTCGATTTGAATGGAAAAGAGAAAAATCGCGATTTCGTTCGTCCGCAGATAGTCGCAGAATTTCTTTTCCTGATACTCCTGAAACTGACAGCAGTCCATCATCATTCCGACCGCCTCGTGCAGCTTGAGCTTATTGTCCTTTCCCGCCCTGGTAAACGGGATCTCTGTTTTCATCATGTACAAGGAAGGAGTTTCTCCTGTTAAATGTTCTGCCATTCGGCGCGTTTTTTGCCGTCATCGCAGCTGTTTGACAGAGTTCGCATTCCGCCGCCGCAACCATGGTCGCCATGTCCACCTTCGTGGTTGCCGCATCCGTGATCACCGCAGGCATGACCTTCCCCGTGGTCGTGATGCGCACACATGAATCCCTCACGCGGAACCAGGTTCCCCGTCAGATAGGCGCGCACGACATCCTCGACCGGACCTTCGGCTCCGCCAACGACCTGGATGCCGTATTGGGACAATGCATTGACAGCTCCGCCGCCAATACCTCCGCAAATCAGCACGTCAATGTGTTCTCCATCCAGCAGTCCGGCAAGCGCACCATGTCCGGAATCTCCGCTCGAAACGATGATGGACGAAACGATCTGTCCGTTCTCACAATTATACACCGCAAACTCCGGCGTGTGTCCAAAGTGCTGGAATACGGTTCCGTTTTCACATGTCACGGCTATTTTCATAGGTTCTCCTTGGTCTTGGAATATTTTGGATGTTCATGAATGAAACAAGATTATAAAATACCACATGTTCGAGAAATAGTCAAGGCGGATTGCACCGCTCGGCTGGATTTCTTACAGGTTCATGCTGTGCCCGACGGGAAGCGTGGCAACCTCGCATGAAAGGCGCGAACGGAGATATTCCACGGCGTTCTCCCCGGTACAATGCATCAGAACGAGGCGTTCCAGCTTAAGCGAGGCGAGATAGGACGCGGTACGTTCAAGTCGATCTTCGTTCGCATGCCGCAGGTGAAGCCCGCCTATGACAGTGCGAATGGCGATGTTCGGACGGGCTCTCCGGCAGGCTTCGACTGTGTTGATGATCCCGGCATGGCAGCAGCCGGTAATCAGCTGTCCGGAAGCCAACAGGAACGCCTGTTCCTCCGGGATGAGATTCGGCATTGTGGATGCCTCATCGGAAAAGAAATGTCCGCCGCAGTCCTCGCCCGATTCGCGTGGGATCGGACCAGTCAGGAAGATGCCTGGATGAATCTCGGTGAAGGCATTGATTTCGTGAACTCGGCATTTGTTCAGGACACTTTGAGATTCCGTTGGCATCGTGATCCCGTGTTTCGTGCCGTCATCGTGCAGGCTCCAGCACGGCTTCACGATACCTCGTCCGACATAGACCTGAATTTGAGGTTGCGGGGCAAGTTTTGCAAGCCCGCCTGTGTGGTCGTAATGCCCGTGGGATAGTATGATGTCCGTAACAGAGTTCAGGTCGATCCCCATTCGGACTGCGTTCGGGACCAATGCCTCGCCCGCGCCCGTGTCGAACATGAAACGGATGGATTTGCTTGGAAGACGCGGCACGTTCGATATCTCGGAATCGGATTATGATTCATCGGGCAGTCAGGATTATTACGACGAGTACGAGGAATCTTCGCGCGACAACAGACGAAACGAAGCCGGACGCATCGCGAAGGCCGATCCTGCGAAAATCAACTCGAATACGCTTGAATCCAAGGTCGCGATGGGCGGAGAAGATTCCCAAACCGATCTGAAGATCAATGAGCTCCTGAATACACCCGGAGTCGTGTTCATTTCCGTTCTGCCGGAGAACAACTGCCTGATGCTGCGCAGCGTGGATTCCGATGCGATTCAGGAGATGAAAAAACTGATCCACCAACTGGACAAGCCGATTCCGCAGGTCCTCCTCGAAGTGAAAGTGCTGGATATCCTGCTGGACGATGGACGCCAGATAGCGCTTGATTTCCTTTTCTCCTCAAATGACGGTTCGATCTCCGGAGGTTTCGACAACGGCATCCTTTCCGCGGGCGGAGGGCAGGACATCCTGGTGCCGATGCCGTTTGAAGGGGACGACGGTTCCGGACTGGTCCCGCAGGGCAGCGGGATCAACAAACAGGCGGCAATCTTCAACGCCGTCAACAAAAACTTCAAGGCGCGGCTTCAGTTCCTCGCCACGGACGAACGCGTTACGGCGCTGGCGACGCCGTACCCGTCACGCGTTTCACATCCTCGCTCAGGTCTTTCGCTGCGCGGATTACAGGTGCATACTCCTCCCCGCTCAAAACAATCGTCGCGGTCTGACCGCCGGATGCGATGCGGAAGTATTCTTCAGCACGGTTCTGACTGTTGGCGATCATGTCCTCGAAAGATGCGGCGGAAACCGCCGAACCCGCGGCGAGCAGCGCTCCGGCGAGGAATCCGGTCACGCGGTTCGGGAATCTCATTTTCTTCATGCGCAATTCTCCTGCATGTTCTTTTGTGAAAATGAATCAAAATAGATGTTTAAAACAAACATAACGATAATATACAGCAATCAGCAGTTTTTGCAAGCGAAAAAAACATGTTGAAAACAGTTTTTCGAGGGGGAGGAGAACAGAGTGTCCGCCTTTCCATATGGGCCGGCGAAGTTTTTCCGTGTTTTTACTTGACTTTCTTTGGATTTGGAGCTAAGTTTTAGTGCAACAGATGGACTTATGCCGTGGGAAACTATGACATCAGGCGAGGCATCAGCATTCAGAAAGGCGGAACGATTCATGAGCAGCAAACCGGAAGTTTCCATCATCATCGCAATATATCAGGCCGAAGACTTTCTGGAAGCCTGTCTGCGGAGCATCGCCGCGCAGACATTCCGCGATTTCGAAGCGATCTGCGTCGACGACTGTTCCTCCGACCGTTCCGGAGAGATACTTGCCGAATTTGCCGCCGATCCGCGCTTCCACGTGCGGCATAATCGGCTCCGGCGCGGCGGCGGCGCCTCGCGCAACGCGGCAATGAGGGAAGCCGCCGGACGTTTCGTATATTTTATGGATCCGGACGACATGCTGCATCCCCGGATGCTGGAGTGTACGCTGCACTTCGCCGAAAAGGAGAACGCCGACGCGGTGTCTTTCCTGTTCCGCAACAATGCGCAATGGGCTCCGGACGCCCAGCTGAGCGCTCCGCCGGAGCGGCTCCCGTACCGGATCGAAACGCGGCCCTTCTACCGGATGGGCCGGAGCGGCGATTTCCGCATCAACTACAACTATTGGACCAAACTCTACCGCCGGTCCGCGCTGGATGGGGTGGAGTTCATCGAAGGAACTCCGGATAATCCGCATATTCTTTCGGACTTCCACCATACGGCGTGCGCGCTTTACGGGATGAAGCGCTGTGTGATGCTGAGGGAACAGCTCTATTCGTACACCCGCCGTCCGGGCTCCGAGACTAAATCGCCGATCAGGTGCGGACAAATCGCCAATTACCTCCTGGCGATAAACGACCTCGCGGACCGGCTGGATGCCGATCATTGTCCTCAGGTGCGACGCCAGCTGCGTGATTACCCCGTATCCAGCGCGGTCCGAGGCCAGTTGCGGCGTGTGGAGCGGCTGCGTACCGCCGATCCGGCCGCGGCCGCCCAAGTGGAAGAAGCGTTCCGCAAAGAGCTGGCGGAGATCCGCCGTCGCGGTCTCCTGGGCAATCCGGGGTGGCGTTTTCGCCATTTGGCTGAATGGCTGAAGATCTACCGTCTGCTCATTCCCTGACGCCGTAGCGTCCGTGCCCGTCTTCCAGGCCGAGCTGTTTCCGCAGCTGCGCCGGAGACATGACTTTGCGTCCGCACATCCTGGCGGCGCTGTGAATGCGATTCACCAGGTCGAGGTTTCGGGCGAGCTTTTTGCGATCCGGGTTCAGGTACAGATTGTCTTCCAGGCCGACGCGCACGCCGCCGCCGTAAAGAAGTGCCGTCATGTTCATACGGAACTGGAAATCGCCGACGCCGCCCATCGTCCAAAGCGCTCCGGGCGGCAGCTCCGCGAGCATGTGCGCCGCACTGAACATGTCGGCCTGGGCGCACGAGATGTTGCCGAAGATCATGTTGAACATGTATGGAGGCGTCAGGATGCCCTTGCGGATCATATATTTTGCATAGTTGATCATACCGGCGTCAAAAGCTTCGAGCTCCGGCTTGATCCGATATTGCCGCATCAATTCCGCCAACCCGATGATGGTATCGGGGGCGTTGACGCTTGCAGAGCGGTTGAAATTCAGCGAACTCAACGTCAGGCTGCCCATATCCGGTTTTTCGGCTCCGGTCAGCTGAAGCGGCGCGGAACGGTGCTCGATCAGGTTGTCGAACCGGCCGCTGAGCGACACGATGATCACCAGTTCCGGTGCGTAACGGCGGATGCCGTTTATCACTTCGGCGTAGAGTTCCGGGCGGTAATCCGGCTGCCCGGTCTGCGGATTGCGAACATGCAGATGCACCGAAGTTATGCCGATCTCGGCCGCGGCCAGCACGTCCGCGATTATCTCCGGCGGCGAAAGCGGGACGAAGGGAGACTGTTCACGCGTCGGCAGCATGCCGGTCGGGGTAAAGTTCAGGATGAAACTGTCCGGACCACTCATTTGTCCATCCTTATGCCCAGTTTCCGGTCGATCTCGGCGACCCGGCGGGCCGGGACTCCGATGTATTTGCCGGCATCCGGTGCATCCCCGAGCATCAGCGCCCCGGCTCCGACCAGCACTTCGCGCCCGATGTCAAGCCCGCCGATGAGCGTCGAACCGATGCAGATCATCGACAAATCGCCGATCCGGCAGCGGCTGGCCACGTTGCATCCCGGCGCGAAAAACACCGTGCTGCCGACCACGGACTCGTGTCCGATGTATACGTTGGGGCGGACGATGTTGTTGTTGCCGAAGCGGCAGCGGGCGTCGATATAGGCACCGCCGAAGATGAAATTGTTTTCGCCGAGACACGCGGTGGACGACACCCGGGCATCGCGGCTGATGAAATTGGGACAGACATACCCCTTCTGCTTGGCACGCTGGTAGTAGGCGGCTCTTTCCCTCGGCGAAGCGTAGACGCCGCAGACCAGCATTTGAAATTTGTCCGGGGAGAAGCGCCGTTCGATGCCGGAAAACTCATACAGCGGATATCCGTTAAATTCGGAAGAGTCGAAATACTCGGAGTCGCAGGTGAACGCGACGATGCGGAAACGCGAATCGTCCGCCAGCTCATCAAGCAACAGCCGCGCCCAGTTGCAGGTGCCGTATATCAGAATCGGGGTCACAGACTGGATCATTGTCGTACCGCAATCATATCCGTTTCGACTGAAATGTTTTCACCGACTGTGTTTCTCATGATAAAACCGTGATAGGGCAATCAATATTCTGTTCCGTCCCTTTTGGACTGGACTTTTTTGTTTGTCGTGATAGATATGTTTATGGATACTATAGCAGGCTTTGACCGGATTTCAAGCCTGAATCCGAAAATATAATTTAGATGCTTTGTCCGCATTTACGGCTGCACGGCCTTCCCGTCACAGTCCAGGAGGACAGCACGCGAATCGCGGTTCGGCGCGTGGAGAATGATTTTGTGTTTCCCCTCGAATGTCACAAAGTGCATCCCGTGCCCGCCGTCTTTCGTGTAGAGCGGCTTCGCGATCTGTTTCCACGGTCCCTGAAGCTTTCCGCTTTCCGACACGGCCAGCCAGAGATTGTAGGAGCCGTTGTCATAACCGCTCCAGATCATTTTCAACTGCCCGTCCTCACGGAAAAGATATGCCCCGTCGGTCACGTAATTGTCCTTGCCCGGATCAGGGTGGTTGTTCGGACCGTCGGAACCGTGGAACAGCAGAATCGGTTCGCCTTCCAGATGCGTGAAATCATCCGAGAGCCGCGCGGCGCAGATGGTTCCGTCCGTGACCTGCACCCATTCGTGGCAGAACACCATCCACGGGTCGCCCGCCTCATCCACGTAAAGCGTTCCGTCCAGGCACATCCAATCCTCCGGCGTCACCGGACGCGGCGTAACGGGCTCGTAAGGCCCGGCAGGATTGCCGCTGGTCGAACGGAAGATCTGGGTGCCTCGGTGCGAATCGTCTCCGGTCGTCCCGAAGATATAGTAATTGCCCTTCCAGCAATGAAGTTCCGGAGCCCAGAAATCATGAATGCGCCAGAACGTCCCCTCCTTCGGTATGAACGCCGGATAAGGGCCGCGCCACTGTTCCAGGTCTTCGCTGACATACGTCACGAATCCACGCCCGAATTGCCCGTCCGCCGTGCGTGCTCCGCCGAATGCCACAAGGTAATACAGCCCGTCATCATTCGGCAGGATGCAAATGTCGCGGATTCTCAGCTGATTCAAAGACGATGTGCGTACTTGACCGAGACCCGGAAACTGGCTGTCGATTTTCGCCAGAGCCTCTTCAGCGATTACCTTGCGCTTGCCCGCATCCAGGAGATCCGGATTCTTTTCCTGCGGAAGCTGCAATCCCTGTGCATTTCGCGATACCGCATCCCCGGAATCCGTCGCGCACGAGGTGAAAAATGCGGCGGTACACGCCAATGCCAGCAGAATCGGGACAGGTTTTACGGAACAAAGCGTTTTTCTCATGAACATAGTTGCCTTTCTTTCCTTGAATTGAGGAGAAGCAAACAATCAAACGAAAGACACCCATGGCGGATGCCGGAGGCGGTAAAACAAATAGCGGGTGTTACTGGAAGATGATCTGGAAGAACTTGTACAGATGCGGTTTGACACTCGAGGGGTCGTGACCCGTGCCGGGCGTCAGACTCCAAATAACATCCATACCGTTGTCGGTCAAGATCTTGCGATAGTCAGACGGTGTATTGCGGACCGCATTGTCGTTTCCGCCCGCGCTCAGCAGGAAGAATTTCGGGGTGTATTCCGCCGGAAACTTCATTTCCTCCGGCTTCATCTGGCCGGGATGCATGGGCGAATTCGGCACGGGAACAAGTCCGGGTGCGGGGGCAACCGCGCCGACATAGCCGAAAAGTTCCGGGTGACGGAACGCGATGAACATGGATTCGCGCCCGCCCATGGAGAAGCCCGTGATCGCGGCGTTTTTGCGGCCTTTCTTCACGGAGAACGTCTTTTCGACGAACGGCATCACATCGGTGACCATGTCGTCGATGAAATCGTCGTAGCCTTTGATGGCGGTCATAATGTCGAGTCCGTTGACACGCGCATGTTCCTTGTTCGTGAAGTTATAGGTCAGGACCACGATCATTTCTTTTGCCTTCCCGTCCGCGTAGAGCTGCGTCAGCATTTGCGGGATGCCGACGACGTCGCGCGCCATCCAGGTCTCGTCGTCGGTATATCCGTGCAGGATGTAGACGACAGGATACTGTTTGTCCTTCGAATAATCGGGCGGCAGCAGGACGTTCATGTTCGTGTCACGGCCTGCCGTGCGCGAAAAGTAGGTGCAGCGCTGAAATTTCCCGTACGGCGTGATGCCGGAGAGGTTGCCGGGTTCCGCGGCTTCCACGGTCGCCCGCGCCCAGGCGTAATCCTTCGACGGGTCGTCGTCGGATGAGACTGTCGCACATGCGGACAGTAACGCCACGCTCAGGATGGATGCCATTTTCAATAAGTTTTTCATGTTGTACCTCTGCCCGTTTTGTTGTCATGGGCTGTTTGTTATGTTGATTTGTTCGAATGGGATTTCATGGAGCTTGGGCGCATCTCGGGTGCGATGCTATCCGGTCGCGTTCCGGGAAGAGAAGGACTTCCCGGCGGAATTTCCTGCAAGGGGAAATCGCAAAATGAATATACATCTGCATGCGCGCGAAATCAAGCGGGATTTTGGCGAAAACAGGAAATAACCGACACGTCTTTTTTCCGACTTTTTCGCATTTTTTTAATTTAAACTGACATTAGATAGCAGTGTTATGTGCTATATTAACCTCGGAACGCGAAAAGCGGATGACACGGAATCATGGAGATTCCGATCCGAGATGACAACGCGTGACATGGAGACGAGGAGCAAACAATGTTCAAGAGGCAAACGAATAAACAGCCGGAGCTACCGACATATATAAACTACAACAAGCTCATTTTTCACGAAGACCTCTGGCCGGATGTCGTCGGTAGGACGTTGACAATTGACTTTAAGCGCGGTGAACTGGAATTGAAGGCGATTGAGGGGATCTGGTCATGCAGAATCACATTCGCCGAAGGTATCGCTTTCAAATCGAGACTTGAACTGAGCCACATGGCTGACTGGGCGGAGGAGTATCACCCTCCGGTCGGCGTCATGGTGTTGGACGGCAATTCATGGTATTTGAAGCTGTATCACGGGCGAAAGATGCTCAAAGAGACGCACGGTTGCAACGGCCTCCCTCCCGGTCGCCAGTGGAACGTTTTTCATTCCGTCATTACTCGCTCGTACAACTTTGCTCTTGCCCGTGGTCAGGCAAGAGCAGACGAGAGTATGGAAAGGCCATGCTTTGGGTAAAAAACCGTTTGACAATGAGCAGGCACAATGGTATATTATCGTGAACAAACAGCTCCGAAACGAACTGGTTCATGTTTTTTGAACAAAGCCAACCTGAATTTGTAGGAAAACCGAGATATGTCATTCCAAAACAAAGTCGTAGTCGTGACCGGAGGCGCTCAGGGCATTGGCAAATGCTGTGCCGAGTGTTTCGTGCGTGAAGGGGCTATCGTTCATATAATCGACATCCAGCAGGGGCCGTGGTTCGTGGGAGACCTCGCCAAAAAAGCCGACCTCGAACAGTTCGCTGCCGAGGTCATCGCGAAAAGCGGACATGTAGACATTATCGTGAATAACGCCATGCCGCTGTTCAAAGGCATTGACGAATGTACATACGAGGAATTCGCCTACGCTCAGGCGGTTGGCGTTGTCGCACCGTTCTATCTGGCGAAGCTGTTCAAAGACCATTTCGCGGAAGGCGCGTCCATCATCAACATCTCCTCCTCGCGCGACCGAATGAGCCAGCCTCAAACGGAGAGTTACACCGCTGCTAAAGGCGGCATTGCTGCGCTCACACACGCTCTTGCCGCGAGCTTCGCCGGACGTGTCCGCGTCAATTCCATTTCGCCCGGCTGGATTGATACCTCGTTCAAGGAATACTCCGGTCCCGATGCCGCGCAGCATTTCACTGGTCGTGTCGGCAATCCGCTCGATATCGCAAATATGGTTCTCTTTCTCGCCTCGGACAAAGGAGGCTTCATCACAGGAGAGAATATCTGCATCGACGGCGGCATGACCAAACAGATGATTTATCACAACGATTTCGGGTGGAAGCTCGAAAAACCGGAAGAATGAGGGGCGAACCATGACTAGATTATTGACCTTATCCATCCTCCTGTTGACCGCCGTCGCATTCAGCGACGAGCGGGAAACAATTCGTGACGCAACGGGAAAAGTTATTGGGACTGCCACGACCAGTGGCAACAAGACCATTTACCGCGACGCTACGGGCAAAACCACGGGAACGGCCACGACCGAGGGTAACCGCACGGTTTACCGTGACGCCACCGGAAAGACCGTAGGAACGGCTACAGAAAGCGGAAACAGGACGACATACAGAGACGCCACTGGCAAAACCATCGGCACCGCAACCGAGTCCGGTAACCGCACAACCTATCGTGATGCTACAGGCAAAACCTTCGGCACCGCGACCTCCTCAGGAAGCGGAACAACCTACCGCGATGCCACCGGAAAGACTGTCGGGACGAAAAAGTAAAAAGTTGTTGATTTATAACCCTCAAAAAAACAGAAAAACGCAATACTGATTACTTGAAAAGAAAGCGGACCTCTGCTATAGTATCCGATGAACATTTTAATGTTCATGTCGCAATCGTTCAAATGCAGGGCATCGGTTCTTTTTTTCAGGCAATTTTGAGGTAGGATATGTCCCCACACTGGCTTCCCAAGAAAGAAATGACTGAAGAAGACATCAAGCTTCAGTTCATCACGCCCGCCATTCAGCAGAAATGGGGGCTCGACTCCATCACGATGGAGACGAAGGTCAAGCTGACTGACGGCATGATCAGCCTCAAGGGCAATACTCCGGTTCGTGAAGCTCCGAAGAAGGCCGATTATGTGCTTTATCTCTGTGCGAACAATCCGATCGCCATCGTGGAAGCCAAGGACAACAACCACCCGGTTTCAGGTGGGCTCCAACAGGCGAAAGAATACGCGAAAATGCTGGATGTTCCGTTTGCTTACAGTTCGAACGGAGACGCCTTCTGTGAATTCGACCGTTTGACCGGAGTTGAGCGAGAGTTCCCGCTTGAGGAATTCCCGACTCCTGATGAATTGAAAGCCCGCTATAAACGCGAGTCTAATTCCGGCAAAGGCTTGACCCCCGAAGAGGAGGCTGCCATTCTCCAGCCGTACTACTCCGGCCAGAACACTTATCCACCTCGATACTATCAGCGCGTCGCCATCAACCGGACGATAGACGCTATCGCCAGAGGCCAACAACGTATCCTGCTTGCCATGGCAACGGGAACCGGGAAGACCTACACGGCGTTCCAGATCGTCTACCGCCTATTGAAAAGCGGCATGAAGCGGAAGATTTTGTACCTTGCTGACCGGAACAATTTGGTCGATCAGTCTATCGAGCAGGATTTCGCACCGCTGGACAAAGTGATCCACAAGGTGAACCATGCCAAAGACACCCCGGAAACCATCACGAGCTTCGAAGTGTATTTCGCCCTTTATCAACAGCTCATCGGCGACAACGGTGCCAAACACTACAAAGAGCTCTTCAAACCGGAGTTTTTCGATCTCGTGATTGTCGATGAATGCCACCGTGGTTCCGCTGCCGAAGACAGCCAGTGGCGCACCATCCTGGAGTATTTCAAGGACGCAACGCAAATCGGTATGACCGCCACGCCGAAGGAGACCAAGTACATTTCCAACATCGACTACTTCGGCGCTCCACTCTACTCCTACAGCCTGAAAGAGGGCATTCAGGACGGATTCCTTGCCCCGTATCGCGTCATCAACATCAAGACCAATATCGGCGACGGATGGCGTCCGGCAGCCGGACAACGCGACATTAACGGCGAACTGATTCCTGACCGAATCTACAACAACTCGGACTACGACTACAACATCATCATCCAGGATCGCATCGACGAAGTGGCCCATGAAATCACGCGCTACTTGAAAAGCACGGATCGCATGGGGAAGACCATTGTCTTCTGCGCAAACGAAGATCATGCGGAACAGATGCGTCAGGCTTTGTCCAAATGCAACGCCGATATGCTCCAGCAGAATCAGGATTACGTCGTCAGGATCACTGGCAGCGACGTCTACGGCAAGAACAAGCTGAAGGAGTTCATTTCCGTGAACGCCAAGTATCCGGTCATAGCCACGACTTCCGAGCTGCTTTCCACTGGTTCCGATTGCAAGATGACGAAGCTGATCGTGCTGGACCAGAACATTTCATCCATGACCAAGTTCAAGCAGATCATTGGGCGTGGGACTCGCATCCGTGAAGCGGAGAACAAGCTGTTCTTCGTGGTCATGGACTTCAGGAACGTTTCCAGGCTGTTCGCTGATCCGGAATGGGACGGTCCGATTGAACAGGTTGAAGGCTGGGGTACGGAGACGCATGATGGAGACGATCCGGTCGAACCGCCTGATCCGGTCGATCCCCCCGAACCTGATCCCGTTGATCCCCCGGAACCGAAAAAGAAACTGATTGTCGGTCGTGACGGTTGCCGCGTCGAAATCATCCTGAAGACCGTTTCCATCTACGATCCGAACGGAAAACTCCTCAAGCAGGAAAACATCATCGACTACACCAAGGAAAATGTTCTCGGCCAATATCCATCCCTTGCCAACTTCATTTCCACCTGGGACGCCGACACGAAAAAGGAAGCGATTCGTTCTCTTCTGCATGAACGCGGAATCGACCTGGAGGCAGTCAAGCAGGAAATGAACTTGACCGACGTTGATGATTTCGATTTCCTCTGCCACGTTGCCTACGACCAGAAGGCGCTAACCCGGAAGGAGCGCGTGGATAATGTTCGCAAGCGCGACTGTCTTTCCAAATACGGGCCTGAAGCTCGAAAGGTCCTGGAAGCGTTGCTCGACCACTACGCCAGTTATGGCGTCTACGATATGGCGGAAATGAACGTCCTCAAGCTCGATCCCATCAACAAGCTCGGCACCCCTCCACGGATTGTCGGTTTCTTCGGTGGCAAGGACGGTTATATGACCGCCATCCGCGAACTTCAACACGAACTCTACTCCAACGCAGGATAACCCATGAGCGATATTTCCAGCTTCGTCAAACGAATCCGCGACATCATGCGGAATGATGCCGGTATCAACGGCGACGCCCAACGCATCGAACAGCTCGCATGGATGCTGTTTCTGAAAGTCTACGACGCCAAAGAGCAGGACTGGTTCCTGAACGACGACAACTACCAATCTATCATCCCGGAAAATTGCCGATGGTCCAACTGGGCGCACGATGACAGAACCGGCAAAGCCATGACCGGGGACACGCTGCTTGATTTCGTGAACAACACCTTGTTCAAGACGCTGAAGACGCTTCCGGTCGATGCCACCACGCCCATCAGGAAATCTATCGTCAAGACCACGTTCGAGGATGTGAACAACTACATGAAGGACGGCGTACTACTGCGACAGGTCATCAACATCATCGACGAGCTTGATTTGGACGATTACGAAGAGCGTCACGCTTTCGGGGATATTTACGAATCCATCCTGCGCGAACTCCAAAGCGCGGGCTCCTCCGGCGAGTTCTATACACCTCGTGCCGTGACGGATTTCATGGCGCAGACGATCGATCCGCAGATCGGCGAAAAAGTCGCGGACTTCGCCTGCGGCACTGGCGGATTCCTCACGAGCTGGCTGAAGGCGCTGAAGCCGAAGGTCAAGACCACGCAGGACCAGGCGCTTTACGACGATTCCATTTTCGGCATCGAGAAAAAGCCCTTCCCGTACATCCTCTGCATCACGAATCTGCTCCTGCACGGGATCGACGTCCCGCGCATCTACCACGACAACTCCCTCACGCACGATGTGCTCGACTACCGGGAGAGTGACTGCTTCGACGTCGTCCTCATGAATCCGCCCTACGGCGGCAACGAAAAAGCCGAGGTGAAGAAGCATTTCCCGACGTCCCTTGCGAGCGGCGAAACCGCCGACCTTTTCATGTCCGTCATCATGTACCGACTGAAGCCCGGCGGTCGTTGCGCCGTCATCCTGCCGGATGGTTTCCTGTTCAATACGGAACCGACCAAGACAGCCATCAAAAGAAAGCTTCTGTCCGGGTTCAATCTTCACACAGTGGTCAGGATGCCCGGCAGCGTCTTTTCTCCGTACACGTCCATCACCACGAACATCCTGTTCTTCGACCGTACAGGCCCCACGAAGGAAACGTGGTTCTACCGCCTTGATATGCCGGAGGGGTACAAGCACTTCTCGAAGACCAAGCCGATGAAGCTGGAACATTTCGCTCCGGTCGTGGAGTGGTGGAACAATCGGCAGGAGATCGTCGTGGACGGGTTCGACAAAGCGAAAAAGTTCACGGCATCCGAGCTCCAAGCTCGAAACTTTGACCTCGATCTCTGCAAGTTCCCGCAGGAGGAGGAGGAAAACCTCCCGCCCCACGACCTGATTCAGCAGTACCAGGAGAAACGTGCTGCGCTCAACGCCGACATCGACCGTGTTCTGAACGACATCATAAAGATCCTGAACAACGAGCCGACGGTTGAGGCAAATGATATTTTGGCCGAGCTCGAAGCGATGAAGGAATCGCAGCCATGACCGCGCAGCAGCTGAAAGCGTCCATCCTCCAACTTGCCATTCAGGGCAAACTCGTCCCACAGAATCCAGAGGACGAGCCTGCCTCCGTCTTGCTGAAGAAGATCAAAGCGGAGAAGGATGCCCTTGTCAAGGCCGGAACAATCAAAAAGGACAAGCACGAATCCGTCATCGTTCGAAATGAAGATGGCCGCTACCTCGAAAAGAAAGACGGCAAAACCACCGACATCACCAATGAAATCCCGTTCGATATTCCCGAATCGTGGGAATGGGCGAGATTAAAAACTCTTTTGCTTCAGGCGTCTACGGGGCCATTTGGAAGCATGCTTCACCAGTCCGATTATGTCGAAGAAGGTACTCCATTAGTTAATCCTGCGGACATTATAAATGCGACGATATCGGATATTAAAATAAAAAAAGTCTCCAGTTCGACTGTGGAACGCCTCGCGACCTACAAATTGTCATCCAAGGATGTTGTAATTGGGCGAAGAGGAGAAATGGGGCGTAGTGCAGTCGTTACAAACCGAGAGAACGGATGGCTGTGTGGAACGGGTTGCTTTTTTGTTACGCCAAGTTCTGGACTCCTTCCAGATTATTTAGTTTTCCTTCTTTCTACACCGTACATAAAGGAATCGCTTCTTAGCAAGTCTGTCGGAACAACTATGAACAACTTGAATCATGGTATCCTTGGACATTTGCTGATTCCTTTTCCTCCAAAGACGGAACAAAAACGTATTTTGGCAAAGATTGAGGAACTTTTACCTCATGTTGAGGAGTACGGGAAAGCGGAGACGGACATTTCCAAGCTCAATGCTGAACTGCCGGAGCAGTTGAAGAAGTCCATCCTGCAATGGGCGATCCAAGGCCGCCTCGTTCCTCAAGACCCGACCGACGAACCCGCTTCCGAACTTCTGAAGCGCATCAAAGCCGAAAAAGCCGCTCTCATCAAGTCCGGCAAGCTCAAAAAGGAAAAGCCTCTCCCCCCAATTTCCGAAGATGAAATCCCCTTCGAAATCCCCGACTCCTGGCAATGGGTTCGTCTCGGCGACATTGGCACATGGAAAGCTGGAGCAACACCGTCTCGACAGGAACCCACATACTACAATGGAGGAACAATCCCCTGGCTGAAAACGGGTGATTTAAACGATGGCTATATAACGAATGTTCCGGAATTTATTACAGAGAAAGCTCTTGCAGAAACATCCGTTCATTTGAACCCTGTTGGAAGTGTGCTCATTGCAATGTATGGCGCAACGATCGGGAAACTCGGCATCCTGCAAATTGAAGCTACAACGAATCAAGCATGTTGTGCTTGCCAACCTTTTCCTCAAATACTAAACACGTATTTGTTTTTCTTCCTCCTGTCGCAAAGGAAAAACTTTTCAGCCCTTGGAGCCGGAGGCGCTCAGCCCAATATTTCCAGAGAAAAGATTATTAATTGCCTCTTTCCTCTCCCTCCTTTGGCAGAACAGAAACGGATTACAAAGAAACTGGAGACAATTCTTTCCATCATTCAATACTTTTGCCTCAAATAATATGACATATATAAGCTAATTGCAGAAAAAAACCAAACCTTTTTTAGGCTTTCAGGCGACATTACGATTGAAAAAACAAAAACGTGCACTATATTTATGGGGAAATGAAGCCAGTTGTTTTCCTCGCTATGATATCTTCATAAGATAAAAAGCCTACTACATAATGCATGACACATAATTGAGAATATACTACATGGACACAAGAGATTTGGAACACCACCCAAGAAATATAAAATGGGTCTTTGTGTTTTCGTTTTATAACATATTAGTCTATCTCTCATAAGGAGACATCTATGAAAATCGCGAAGTTTGCAACAATTAAGAATATGGCTGTTTTCAAGGATTTTAAATGGGACGAATCTGTTCGCAATGCCAATACTCCGGTTCTATTTCAAAGAACTAATGTTATTTTTGGCAACAATTATTCTGGAAAGACAACGCTTTCAAGAATCGTCCGGGCATTTGAAACAAGAACGCTTTCGGAGAAGTATTTCCAAGCTTCTTTTCAACTGCTTCTAGATGATAATACATCATTAACCGAAAAGGATATTCAAAACAAAAGAATAACTGTCAGAGTTTTTAATGAAGATTTTATCCGAGATAATCTCCGTTTTATTATTGATCAAAATTCCGATATCCAACCGTTTGCAGTTTTGGGCGAAAATAATGCCAAGATTGAAAAAGAAATCACTAGTATTAAGGAAAAACTTGGAGAAGATAATCCTGACAGCCCTACAGGTTTCTACAAAGATAAAGATTCTGCAAGAAAGAAATATGATAAAGCCGAGAGCGAATTGTCAAAAGCAAAGAAAGAATTAGACAAATTAAAGGCAACAAAAGCAACAGATAAAACAGTTGGAATCAAATATAACATGAAAAGGTTTAATCAGCAGAATTATAATATTCCATTTTTAGAAGCAGACATAAAAAGAGTTCAAGCTCAAGACTATGTAAGTCCATCCAAAGAAGATATTGATATCTATGAGGCTGCGCTAAACGAAGAAAAGAAGGCTTTTGCAAACAGGATTCCAAAAACTCTGTTTCATTTGAGCGAATTATCAGAAAAATGTCAAGAGCTTTGCGAGAGAAAAATTGGAGCTTCCGAAAAAATTCAGGAACTGATAAGAAATGTTGCTCTTGAGGAATGGGTAAGATCTGGCATGGGATTTAACGAGAATAGAAAAGAATGTGCTTTTTGTGGCCAGCCAATATTACCTTCTCGTTGGGAAATCCTACATAGACATTTTGATAAAGAAACGGAAAAACTGAATTTTGATTTGAAAAAGCTTGACGATGCGATTGAAAAAGAAAAAGCATTAGTAGACTCTGCCTTTAGACCTGACAAAGAACAATTCTATTATGAGTTTCAGGATAAATTGTCTTCTTTGATAGGGCAATATGATATATTTAAAAGAGAATATATTGACGAACTTATGAGATTAAAAGAATTTGTGCAGAAAAGAACAAATAATATTCTTACTGATTTTCCGTTTCAGCGCAAATCAGTAGATTTCAACTATGAAGAAATATTTGACCAATATGAAACACTGAGAATAAAATCTGATTCTCACGGCAATGAAATAGCCAGAATCAAAGCCAATGCGCAAGAAAGACTACGTTTGTTTGATATAGAGTGTTTTATCAATCAAATTGATTATGATACAAAAATATCTAATATACAGAATTTAGAAGCAACAACTAAAAAAGAAAAGATCTCTTTAGATACAATCACAGCTACAATTGCTGAACACGAGTCCTTGCTAAAAGACAAGGAACGTCTTTTGGTTGATGAAGGGAAAGGAGCAAAGAAAGTCAATCAGTATTTGAAGCTTTGTTTTGGTTCTAATCACCTTTTGCTTCGCGCTGTTACATCCGATTGTTCTGCTTACTCCAAATCACATTTTGAGGTAGTACGCAACGGAGAACGAGCTTTCCATCTCAGTGAGGGGGAATGTAGTCTGATCGCTTTTTGCTATTTTATTGCAAAATTAAGTGATTCTGAGACAAAAGGGAAAAAACCAATAATATGGATTGATGACCCTATCTCCAGTCTTGATGCAAACCATATCTACTTTGCATACTCTCTTATTACCCAAGCAATCCTTAATAATGGAGATTATTCTCAGCTTTTTATAGCAACCCACAATTTGCAATTCTTAAAGTATATTCGCAAGCTGGATCTTGGCGATAGCAAACATGTTGATACCTCAAGAGGTAATTTCATCGTTAAGCGCAACGGAGATCAATCCGTTATAAAAATGATGCCAGATTATCTTAAAAAGCATGGAACAGAATTTAATCATTGGTTTGAAAACATATATCTGTGTGCCACTCAAGAATTGTCCGATGCTAATCTTCATTTGTTTGAAAATTACGGCAACGTTGCTCGTAGATTTCTTGAAACCTATCTTTTCTATAAATATCCAGACAATATATCTTTTGATATTCGTTTGAAACGTTTTTGGGGAGACAACACGATTCCACCACTTTTTGTTAGAAAGATTTCTGACGAACAGTCTCATGCTGATGGCGACCTTGAAAATCATGATTTACCGTTTGTTTTAACAGAAGTTGTTGATTCTGCTAAATTTATTCTTGATCGGCTCAAAACGCTTGATTTTGACCAATATAAGTCCCTTCTTTCATCAATAGGACAATCAGTGTAAAAGGTGCTTACCCATAGAAGCTATATATATCTACGAGGTTGACAATATGTATCAGTTACATTTCATTTTTTGTTTTCGTAGAAAGGAGATCAATGCCTATATAAAGGGAAACATTTCGCTCTTGTTCTAAACAGCAAATCAGCTCTTCCCTCATCTTTTGCTTGCAGAATAGATACGAAACGCTAATGAGATCGAATCACTAATAAGCTATTTAAACATCCCAAACTGAGGAGAGTTCCCGATGTCAAAACAAATACAAATCAAACAGCATGAACCCAAAATTGAAACAAGTGACATTTGGAAAGATGACCAGCTAAATAGCAAAGAATTTGCGGATCGGCTAACAAATCTGCTTCGTGGACAAACAGAACCACTGACTATCGCATTGAACGGAGCTTGGGGCAGCGGAAAGACTTTCCTTCTGAAACGTTGGTGCGAGGAACTGAAGAAACAAGGCCATACTGCTATTTATTTCAACGCATGGGAGGATGACCACCTAGACGACCCGCTCGTTGCCATCATTGGGCAACTCTGGATGGAATTGAAGGGCGGAACCTTCAAAGAAGTTTGCGCTGCAGTGAAGCAGGCAAGCAAACCTTTAATCGGGAAACTTGGGTTGAATTTCTTGAAACAATTTGTTGAAATGATACCGGGTATTGACCTGACAGGGGTTGAGAAGAAAGATTTGGAAACTGCCTCGGAAGCCGTCTATGATGACTATCTGGAGCAAACAAAAGCACGGAATGATTTGAGGGGGCGTTTGCAGGAACTTGCAGACAAAGTTTATGCTGAGGATAGCTTTCCACTCATCTTTATCGTGGACGAACTGGATCGCTGTCGCCCCACCTTCGCGATATCCGTGCTGGAAAGAATTAAGCATCTTTTCAATATTCAACATATCGTCTTTGTGTTGGGAATAGACAGGGAACAACTTGGTTATTCAATCCAATCTGTTTACGGCGAAATAGATATCGACAATTATCTACACCGCTTCTTTGACTTGGAGATGAACATGCTGATTTCCAATCAAAAGGCGTTTATCGATGCCCTTTGGGATAGGTATCAAATAGAAAAATTCTTGAGAGAAAAAACAGAAGAGGAGAAAACTGCTGTCAAACAAAACGAGGGGAATACCTTTAAGCAAATGTTTATTGCAATGTCAAAGTTTCAGCGCTTGTCTCTAAGGGAAATAGAGCAGTGTCTAAAAGTGTTTGCTATGATCCAAAATGGCGTTTCTGAAAGACATTATATTTGGCCGGAAATGTTGGTGATCCTTCTTATGATAAAACTGAGATTTCGAGAACTTTATTCAGTTTTTATTACGGGAGTAATTCCCCCAAATGAAATATCAGACAAGCTCTTTCCGCAAGACTATACTCGAGATCACCATGAATTCTTTTATCTCGAAATAGCTCTTTACGCATCTTATATTCGGGAATACACCACCCCTCTAGAGGAGAATACAGTTTCAATTCAATCTTTGCTAAAAGATGCAGAAAATGGGAATGTTCTCAATAATAGACTTGCATCAAAGCGACTAAAAAAATTACAGAAAGCAGATCTTCAGCATTTTGCCGAATCCGTAACAAATCGTTCTGCAAGATGGTATGATAGCGTGAGTGTGTACAACAATGAATCTATCAAGAAACTGTATTATCTTGTTGATTTGTTCTCTTTTAACTCTTAATCCACATAAAAATGAATAACAAGTCACAACTTGCAATAATCTTGAACTAAGCGCCTGACAAACGCTGATTGAGGGGATGTTGTATTGAGGAAAACAAGCAAGACTCGCAAAAATCTTGAATCGAAGATGGCATGATATCCTGAAAGGGATCGTGATTTCTTCCCATTCTCCGGCTCCGCTGTGCGATAATCACGCCATCCTGCCGTTGTGCATCCGCAAAATTTCCACCTGCATCCCGACCCTCTGGAAATCTAAGCGTGAAACCCAAATCAAACACCAAATGTCGTATCCGTCACACGACGGGTACGACAGCAGCCGTTGCAAGGCGGCGCACAGAAAGGCGGGCTGAACCATGGGGCTCATCATGCAGGAGGGCAAGTTCGTCAGCCACGATGAGGTCGCACGAATCGACACGCCCGAGTCGACCGCGGACACCCTGAAACGGATCGGAAAACTCGTTCTGACCGTCGCAGCCGGGATTATTCTCAGCAGGTACGGTATTCGAGTCCCCGATAACCTCAAATCTTGAACACGGATGAACAAAATGATTATACCGCCTCTCTATCCGTCGCCCACGATCGAAAGGATCTCGCTTGGCGTGATCGTCGCCGTTGGTATCGTCGGACTTGTGCTCTCGGCACGGAAGCCGTGGGTGATCATGTAACCCATCAAATCGGCGAAAAAAGAGCTGAATCTCAAAAGCAGGCCGGGGTCATGTTCCTTTCGGGGGCATGACTCCGGCAATTATGGTTCAAAGACAGCTTTTTTTGGTTTTTTCGTGTTTTTTCACGATTTTTTCCGCGAAACGCTAAAAATCAGGAATTATCAGTTTCTGTCAATCCTACCCTTTTTTACCTGAACCTAGGACAAAAAAGTGGTGCACCCGGCGGGGCTCGAACCCACCACCTACTGCTCCGGAGGCAGTCGCTCTATCCAAATGAGCTACGGGTGCACGATATAACGGCAATCAAATAATATAGCTCAAAGTCAGGAAAAAGCAAATCTGCATCTCGAAAAAGCGGGAAAATAGGCCGCCCGGAATTCCTGAAGAACGGGAGCTGTCCGAACAAGGTTCGCGAACGATCCCCCCCCTGAAAAACATGACTGCCGTCGGGGAAGAGGGCGGACAGCAGCTCAGAGGATATTCGGGGCGGCGACGGTGGTGGTGATGTCGATCTTTTCGATGTAGTACCAGTCCTGGCTGGGGAGGTAGTTCACACAGTAGATGATGCGGCGGCCGTTCTCGGTACGGGAGATTGTGCCGTATTTGACCTCGGTGAACTGTTTGAAGAGGTCGTCGTCGTCGAAGCGGATGGTCAGGGAGTCCTCCTTGTTCGTCTCCATGGCTCCGGCGAACCTGGCTCCGGTGGAGACGAGGATCAGCCCTTCGTCGTCCAGCAGGGTCTTTTCCAGAACGTTTTTCCCGACATTGCCGTTCGTCTTCAGGTCGCGGATGATCGTGTTCAGGTGCAGGTCGAATCCGGCGACGCCGAGGAAGTTTCCGGCGGTGTCCAGCATGGGGACGTTGCAGGAGAGCAGATAGCCCGCGGCGGCGGTGTTGCCTGGGTAGGGCTTGCTCCATGCGAATTCGCCGCTGCTGGACTGCGCGGTCTTGTACCAGTGGCGGGTGCGCGGGTCGTAAGTCGTGGCGTAGACGCCGCTGCCGGGATACACGACGTACTGGCCGTCCGGGAATCCGAAGAGCAGCAGGTGAAGCGGGATGCCGTTGAGGCGTAGATACTCGTTCTTTTCGGTTTCGGAGGCTTCCGCGTATTTTTCCGGCAGGCGATCGATGAACACGCCCATGATCGTATCCTTCAGATGTCCCAGGATGTGCAGGCGGCGTTTTTCGACGGAGGTCAGGTCTTCGCCGTGAATGGTCTTGTGGGCGAAGTGCGAGAAGTCGATCTTGCGGTGATACACGGAGGAATACAGGAGTGTGGCGGGGGAGTTCTTCGAATCGGCGCGCAGCGTGGAAACGGGTAGCACGCAGTAGGGTGGCGTGTCCGCGCTGTCCGGGTCGGTCTCGTAAAGGAAGACGAATTCCGAGGTGATGGACGAGAGAAACTGCGCGTTGCGCGCGATGTTCGTTTCGATGTAGTCGGCGCAGGCGGTGGACTGGACCTGTGCGATGCCGAGCTTCTGTGTATAGGCATGCATGGCGTTGATCTGGCTGACGCGGCGGTAGGCCGTCACGCCGATCGTGAGGAGGAGTGTGAGGATGCATGCGACGGCGAACGTCAGCGAGGCGCGTTTGTGGTGAACGGCGAAGGCGGAGATACGCCCGAAGAGGTGGTACGGGTTCGCTGTGGTCTCCTCGCCGCCCATGTAGCGGCGGATGTCTGCGCCCAGCTCGCGGATGGTCTGGTAGCGTTCGTCGCGGTTGTAGGCGGTGGCCTTCGCGATGATCGCCTTCAGGTCGGGATCGATCTTGAATCCGTATTTGTGGCGGGTTTCTGCGATGCGGCCTTCGCGGATCATGGAGACGACCTCGGCGCTGGTGCGCGCCATGTAGGCTTCGCGGAGCGTGACGACCTCGAAGAGGATGAGGCCCATCGCATAGATATCCGCGCGCTGGTCGGTATGTTCGCCCTGAATGGCCTCGGGCGACAGGAAGCGCGGCGTGCCGGAGATCGTGTTGGGTTTCACCCAGGTGGCGGGATCGTATCCGGGTTCCTCGATCTGGCGCGCGATGCCCCAGTCCATGATATAGGTCTCGCGGAACTCTCCGATGAGGATGTTTTCCGGCTTGAGGTCGCAGTGCATGATGTTGCGGCTGTGGGCGTAGTCGAGGGCGTCGCAGACGCGGAGTATGACCTCGAGGCGGAACATCAGGGACTTGCGTTCGTCGAACTGTCCGATGCCGGCCTTGCGGTATTCGTGGTCGAGCTGTTCCAGATAATCTTTCAGCGTCTTGCCGTCGATGAGCTTCATCACGAGGTGTAGCCCGTCCTTGTCGTCCGAGTTCAGCGAATAGATCGGGATGATCGCGGGGTGGCTGAGCTGGGCGGTGACGCGCGCCTCCTGGATGAACTGTCCGCGCGTGAACTGGTCTTCGGGCTGCGATTTGAGCGTCTTGATCGCCACTGGACGGCGGAGGTTCAGGTCGAGTCCCTCGCGGATGATGCCCTGTCCGCCCTCGGCGAAGACTTTGCCCTGCTGGTATTCCGCGTCGATGGCCGCCAGCTTGACGTCCAGCTGGTCGTCGAAGCGGACGGTGGAGTGGTCCACGTGCGTGAACGTGACGGTGGTGTCCTGTTCACGGCTGAGATTCTTCAGTCCGACCCGGATCGAGGTCACGGTATGGACTTTTCCTGATGTCGCGCCCCGGTTCATCACAGATCGCCTCCCTGTTTCGTGTTGATGCTCCGCATGAAATCCTTCAGCCGGATCTTTTCCACGTACCATTCCTGCATGGCCGGGACGTCCGCGAAGCAGTAGACGAACGTTCCTCCCGGTTCCTTGCGGATCACGGCCCCGTAATCCTTTCCGGCCATCCATTCAAGGAGCCAGGGATCCGGGTAAACGCCTTTTTCCAGATTGACCGTCGGGCGTTTGCCGGGACCGTTGCTGATGCGTTCCATTTTGATGACGCCGTCCCGCGAGATGAAATACTGCGAATCCATTCCGAGCGGGAGGTTTTGGGCTTCGCTCAGGATCTGGTCGAAATAGCGCCCGGAAACGAGGAACACCGCGGCTCCGAGCGGGGTGATCGGCGGACCGAGCCGGATCGAGACCGGCAGGACGACGCGTTCCGATTCGGGCGTGGCGTCTTCGAGGCGGTAGGGGAGATGCCAGGTCGACTGGGCAAAGAGACGGGGAAGCGTGAGGCGGTACCATTCGGACTCATGGGCGGGGATGGCTTCCGTTTTCACGGTATAGGGATAAAGCATGGACGAACCGTTGACCAGAAGGATCTGGATGCGGTAGATCGGGCTGATGCTCTGCGTGAGGCGGTGGATCTGCTTGTCCGCGCTTTCCTTGGTGACGTAGGAATTCAGCGGGGCCTGAAGCATGTAGCGGAAAAGCGTGGGCTGGAGCATGCCGAGCCGTGTGAATTCGGGATTCGTCATGTCCTCCTTGCGTCCGGCCTCCATTTTGCGGAAGCTGACGGAGTCGCCGTAGTAGGGGGAATACTCGGTCTGGATGCCGTTGTCTCCGGCGACGGCCTGGTCGTCCGGGGGCGCCAGATATTTGACGCCTGTGTCGAGGTTGGCCTCGCTGTCGTCGAGCAGGAATTCGATCTCGAACTTGATGGATTCGAGCATGTCGTTGAACTTTTCCGCCTGAAGATTGAACTGGTGGGCGGTCTTCCGGCACGCGGACTGCGCCTTGCCGAGCACATGGTCGTCGAGGTAGGAGGTCTGTGCCATGCGGACGTCGTTGAAGATGTTGTAGGCGAAGAGCGCGCCGACCAGGCAGATCAGGGTCAGGAATCCGAAGAACATGCGGCGGTGGTACGCCCGGATGAGCTTCGCGAAGCGTTTCGAGATGCTGATCTTCCGCACGGAGACTTCCTCCGAATGCAGGAAGTGGCGGATGTCTTCGGCCATGGCGCTCACGGACTCGTAGCGGTTTTCCGGTTTCGGCGCGATGGCTTTCCTGATGATCGCACGCATGTCCGGGTCGATCTCGCCGCCGAAACGGTGTTCGATCGCCGGTTCGACGCCGTTGCGGAGGTATTCCAGGACCTCCGGGGGCGGGACGTCCTGGAACGGCGGATGGAGCGTGACGATCTCGTAGAGGAGCATGCCGAGGGCGTAGATGTCGGATCTGATATTCGGTTCCGTGCCGGAAATGAGTTCGGGCGCGACGAAGCGGGGATCGGTCATCTCGGGCTTGCGTGTCGTCCGCGCATCCTCGCCGTGTGCGGCGAGGAAGATCGCGTACCCCCAGCCTTTGATGTAGGCTTCGTGATACTCGCCGATCAGGATGTTCTGCGGATGGAGATTGGCGTGTACGACGTTGCGGCTGTGGGCGTAGGTCATGCCGTCCGTGATGCCGAGGAAAAGCTCGAGCCGGAAATTCAGCGCGCCCGCTTCCTCCGCCGCGTGGAATCCGGCGCTGCGGTAATGCGATATGGTGCGTTCCAGGAATTTGCGGAGGTCCGTGCCGTCGGTCAGCTTCACGGCGGAGTGCAGACCGCCGCGGTAGTCGCGGTTGACGCTGTAGACGGGCAGGACGGACGGGTGGTCGAGCTGGGCGGAGATCTCCGCCTCGGCGATGAAGCTGGCGCGTTCGCTCGGGTCCAGGAGGCGTTCGTCGCGCAGCGAATAGATCGCTACTTCGCGTTCGAGGCCGAGGTCCTCGCCGATGGAGACCACGTAGCGGCCGCCTTCGGCGAGCTTGCGTTCGATCTCGAACCGGTCCTCCAGTTCGGTCAGGTGCACCTGAGCATCCTCCTGATGCCCGACCTCTGCGCGTTCGCGGTGGCGGTCGTGCCCCTCAATCTCCGCGCCGACGTCGCGCTTGCCCGTGCCGGTCAGGGTGGACAGGATGGACGTCGGGTTGTGCAGAATGCTATGGAGGCGCGTACGCGTTTCGCCGAGAACGGTGGCGTGCGTCGTTTCTGTCACCCGCTCAATGCCGTTCTCCGGGCTCAGGACGATGGTGCGGTCGACCGATTCCTCGCTCATGACCATGGTGCGGTCGACCTGAGCCGTCTCCATGACCATGGTCCGGTCGGGAGCGCCCGGCGCGACGGACGTTCCGGCGGTTGGTGCGTCGGAGGTCTTTTCGGGCTGGGAAGCGGGATCAGGTCTGAGTTCGTCCGTCACTGGATGCGTCTCCGTAGAAATGATGGGTTATTTCGTGAAACCGATGGCCTGCGCGAGGATGACGGTCATCTTGTCATCGAGCTTGAAGACCTTGCGGACGCCCTTTTCATCGTACATGCCGAGGGAGACGGTGCCGAGTCCCTTCGAGGCGCAGTAGAGGTAGACGTCCTGCGAGGCTTCGCCGACGTGGATTGCGGGATACTTGATGTCGTTCGGGAACTTGGTGGAGTCGCTGGCGTAGACGAGGATCGCGGCGGAGTTTTTCGCCATGTTCTTGTTCATGATGAGGTCCGCGCGGAAGTCGCCCGCGTCGATGCGCACGAGCTTGTTCACCTTCGCGTCGTAGTGGTAGGCCGCGCCCGGCAGCGCCACGTAGACTTCGAGGTCCTGCTTGTTCATCGCGGTCGGGATCGTGCGCTTGCCGTCGGGACGGTTCACGCCGTTGGCGGCGTAGAGGATCTCGGAAAGCGTGGCGGCGTCAAGTTCGCCGGGCTTGTAGTCGCGGACGGTCTTGCGTTCCGCAAGCGCCTGCATGAGCGGCATGCCGCCGGTCTTGGCGGGGGCGGGGAGGGCGACAGATTCGGCTTTCGGATCGATCTTCGCGGATGCGGCGTCCTGCGCGGGGCAGACGAATGCGGCGAGGAGTGCGAGCGAGGCGGCTGCGAGAATGGTAAGGTGTTTCATGGCGAAGGCTCCTTTCTTGCTGGAGTTTTTAGGTTTGAAACTGAGGGATCAGAAACTGTTTTCCTGGGTGGGGAAAGTCTTTCCTTTGACTTCGGCGATATATGCGGAGATGGCTTCCTGCGCCATGGTCCCGATGTGGCAGAACCGTCTGGCGTGCTTCGGCAGGAATCCCTCGGTGTAGCCGAGCAGATCGCTCACGACCTGCACCTGGCCGTCGCAGTCCGGGCCCGCGCCGATCCCGATGGTCGGCACGCCGACGGCGGCGGTGATCTTCGCGGCGAGTTCGGCGGGGACGCATTCCAGCACCATGGAGAAGACGCCGGCGTCCTCAAGCTCTTTGGCGCGGGCGATGAGTTCGGCGGCCTCTTCCTCGCCGCGTCCCTGCACCCGGTAGCCGCCGGAGGTCTTCACGGACTGCGGCAGCAGGCCGATGTGCCCCTGCACGGGGATCCCGGCCTCGACCAGCGCGCGGACGGCGGGCAGGGTGGACGGCGTGCATTCGAGCTTGATCGCGTCGCATCCGGCCTCCTGCATGAACCGCGCAGCCTGGCGGAGCGTATTCTCCACGCCGAGGTGGCAGGTCATGAACGGCATGTCGCCGACGATGAAGGTGTTCGGAGCGCCGCGCCGGACGCACTGCGCGTGATGGACCATCACGTCCATGGTGGCGGGGATTGTGTCGGTGTAGCCGAGGGTGTTCATGGAGAGCGAGTCGCCCACGAGGATGAAGTCGATCCCGGCGGCCTCGGCGAACGCCGCGGTCGGCGCGTCGTAGGCGGTGATCATCACGATCTTCTCGCCGTCCTGCTTCATTTTCCGGAACGACCGGACTGTTTTCTTTACAATACTGTCCGCCATGCGGCACCTCCTTATCTGAACTGAAACTGTGTCTTGTGCTGGTTTCCGGGCGAGGCGGCAGACGAAGAAGCGAGAACTCATAGGAGGATACCGCTCTCTGTGCCCACGCGTACCCTGATGTTGCCGACAAGGCGGCCCGGACTACAACAATATAACACGAAAACCAAAAAAGTACAACAAAAAAAGGGCATGAATGCGGAAAAAGATTTGAAATTCTTCCTTTTCGGAGTAGTTTATCAAGAGGAAAGGCTTTTCAGTTATGGCAAAATCGAAAAAACAATCCAAGCAGTCCCGAGCTCCGCGCCGGGTTCTCTACGGCGGCGTCTTCTCCGCTGCGGCCGCCGGGTTCGGCTTCGTGAAAGTCCCCGGCGATCCGTCCATCGAGTTCTTCATCCCGCGCAAGTACACCGGGCACGCCCTGGACGGCGACACGGTCGAGGTCGAGCAGATCCCCGACGAACGCGACGCGACGTACTCGAAACGCAAAACCGGTCCGGTCGGACGCATTGTCTCGGTCACGGGCCGCAACCGCGAATTCGTGGTCGGATGCCTGGATTCCCTGCACGAGATCCGCCCGCTGGACAAGCACCTGCCGGAGACCATCCGCGTGAACTCCGCGCCCCGCAACGCGAAGAAGGGCGACTGGGTGCAGGTGCGGCTGCTCGACGACGGCGCGCACCATACGGAACAGCTCCGCGGCCACGTGGAACGTTCGCTCGGATCCGCGGGCGACGTGGCGCACGACCTGGACGCCATCGCCGCCGAGTTCAGTCTGCCTCCGGCCTATACCGCCGAAGATGAGGTGGAGGCGATGAAGATCACGCCGCTGGAGATCGAGCGCGAAGACCTTTCCACCCTGTACACGCTCACGATCGACCCGGCGGACGCGCACGATTTCGACGACGCCATCTCCATTCAGCCCGCGGCCAAGGCGGGCGAGATCACGCTCGGCGTCCACATCGCCGACGTCGCCACCTGGATCCGCCCCGGCTCCAGGTTCGACAAGGCCGCCGCGTACCGGTCGTTCTCCTCGTATCTCCCCGGCAAATTCCTGCCGATGCTTCCGAAACCGCTCACCGCGAAGATCAGCCTCCGCGAAAAAGTCCTTTCCCCCGCCCACAGCGTGATCTTCACCGTGCGCCTCCGCGACGGAAAGATCCTCTCCTCGCGCCGCGTTCACTCGCTGGTGAAGGTGAACCGCCGTATGGACTACGACACCGTCCAGGCGTTCCTGGACGACCCGACGAAGCGCCCGAAGGGCTGGAACAAACAGGACGCGGAGAATGTTCAGCTCCTGTACAAGCTTGTGAGGAAGATGCGCGGCTGGCGCGCGAAGCACGAACAGTTCCTGTGGATCGACGTGCCGGAGATCCGCGTGCTCTGCGACGAGTCCACGCACGAGATCAAGGGGCTTCTGCGCCGCGTCCCGTGCGCCGCGGACGGCATCGTGGAGGAGTGCATGCTCGCCGCGAACTCGGCCGTCGCGAACGAACTGATCGAACGGGGAGTCGGCGGACTCTACCGCATCCACCCCGAACCCGATCCCGAGAAACTCGCCGAGTTCGAAGGCTTTGTCTCCGAGGCGTTCGGCGTTTCCACGGGCGATCTCTCGTCCGGCCGCGCCGCCTGCATGCATTTCCTCGAAAATATCCCGGACGACCACCGCAAGCCCGTGATCCTGTCGCGGTTCCTGCGTTCGATGGCGCGCGCGAGCTACAGCGAGAACCCGGAGCTTCACTTCGGCCTCGGCAAGACGCGTTATTCGCACTTCACCAGCCCGATCCGGCGTTATCCCGACCTGGCGCTCCATCAGCAGCTCCTCGCCCTCGACCTGAACAAGCGTCTGCGGTCCAAACACATGCTCGCGGAGATCGCCGTGCTGTGCTCGAAGAAGGAGGAACGCAACGACAATGCGTTCTACGCCGCGAACGACCGTCTGAAACTGCATTTCCTGAAGAACAGCGGCGCGCTGGAGAACACCACCATGTACGAGGCGATCATCCAGAAAGTCACCTCGTCCGGCCTGATGTGCGAGATCCCCGAGCTCGGCATGATCGGATTCGTGCCGACCTCGCGTTTCCGCACGCCCGTTTCGCGCCGCAATTCGCGTTATTCCTCGCGCATGGAGAGCGGCCACACCGGATACCGGCCCGGCGACTTCATCTACATCGCGCTGGACAGCATCGACCTCGTGCGCGGCCACGCGCAGTTCCGTCCCGTCATTTAACCGTTTTTTTGAAAAGGACCCCGATATGAGACTTTCCCTTCGATTCCTGCCCGCGGTCGTGCTCGGCATGGCCATGCTGGCTTCCTGCTATTCGACGACGTTCGAGGTGCCGAAGATCGGCTCGCGCTTCGAAGATACGAAAAAATACCTGGAATATGATACGTCCGTGAACACGTACGTCATCCCGCTCGAAAAATACAAGACGCTCGAATACGAGCATTTCGACGTCACCGTCCCGAAGGACGACGCGGTCGAGTACTATGCTCCGGCCGTCTCCAACTCCTCCAATCACTGCGAACTTTTCGTGCGGAACCTGCCGGTCCAGACCGATTTCTTCGGACGCGCCATCTACGCTCAGAATATGGAAAGCTGGAAGAGTCTTGCCGACATCCAGAGATTCTACAAGGAGAAGTACACGCCGGACAAGTACACCATAAGCCTCGAAACGCGCATCACGAAGCATGAGGGCTACAACTGCGTGGAATACGATATCGTGGCGCGTCTGCCCGAGACAGGCAAGCTCATGGCGGTACATGGTTTCTGCATGTTCGACCCGAAGAACCCCAATTATATCTTTGATGTCGGGGCAGGGCGCACGGCCTATGAGAAGGACATCGACAACGATTTCCTGATCCGGGCGTCCGGTCTCTTCTTCGAGGCCGTGAAGTTCCGCAAGTGAGCGGAACGCTTTCAAATCGTTTCAGTCAAAGAAAACGGGCGGTGCGGAGATGATCCGTGCCGCCCGAAATGTTTTGATGGACAAAGAAAAAAACGCGAAAGGATCAGCAGTGCTTCCGAAAAGACAATTAGCGGAGAACCGGCGTCCGTGCCGGGGACGGAAAAGGCCGGGAAAAAGTGCAAAAAAAAGCCCGTAACGAGCTTAAAAGTGGTGCCGACGAAAGGACTTGAACCTTCACCCTCGTGAAAGGACTGCGACCTGAACGCAGCGCGTCTGCCATTCCGCCACGTCGGCAACCGTAGGACCGGATATCGTCCGGAGTAATTACTATAACGCCGATTTCGCGGAAAATCAAGCTCGAAACAAAAAATAATCCGTTTTTTTTCCCCTTTTCGGTTGATGTTTCCTGAATTGGTGTTATATTTAGAGTGTGTTTTCGTAATCAAAAACAAGAAGAAGGCAATGGAAAACAAAATATGGAGATGTTCTTCCGACGGTAAAGAAAACATTGTCGACAGATTGGTCAGAGAGTCAGGCGTGATGCGCTCGGTGGCGCTGTACCTGGCTTCAAGAGGCATTGTTCCGGAGACGCTGGGCCGCTACCTGAACGCGACCTTCGCCGACCTGAGCGATCCTTTCCGATTTGCCGGCATAGAAATTGCCGTCCAGCGGCTTTGGCAGGCGATCCGCAACCGTGAACGCATCCTCATCCATGGGGACTACGATACGGACGGAATTACGGCCACGGCGCTGCTGTCGTGGGTCCTCGAACGCAACGGGGGCCTTGTCACATCGTTCCTGCCGCACCGGTTCGACGACGGATACGGGTTTACGCCCGATTCCCTGCTGAAAGCACTGGAGACGGTGCCCGGCGGGAAATGCGGCGTGCTCGTCACGGTCGACTGCGGCATCAACAGCGCGGAGGCCGTGCAGAAGGCCCGCGAACTCGGCATCGACGTCATCATCACGGACCACCACGAGCCCGCGGAGGACGATCTTCCCGAAGCGCTCGCGACGATCAATCCGAAGCTCGACCCGGTCGGGCTGGATGACCTGCTGCATCTGGCGGGCGTCGGCGTGGCGTTCAAGCTCTCCCATGCGTTCGTGATCTACGGCCGCGCCCACAACGAGGGCGGCTACACGACCGACATGCAGGAGGTCCTGGACTTCGTTGCGCTCGGGACCGTGGCGGATATCGTGCCGCTGCTCGGTGAGAACCGCATCCTCGTGAAATACGGCATGGAAATGCTCAAAAAGCAGCTCCGCCCCGGCGTCAACGCGCTCATCCAGCACGCGAAGGTCGAGGCGAACATTCAGCCGTCCGACATCACGTTCAAGCTCGCGCCGCGTCTGAACGCCGCCGGCCGTCTCGGCAACGCCTCGTCCGCGCTCGCCCTCATGACCGCCGACAACATCGTGGACGCCTACGAATACGCCGCCAAACTCGACGAGTTCAACCAGCGCCGCCAGGCGAAGGAACAGGAGATCTTCCTCCAGGCGAAAGCCCAGGTGGAAAGCGCGCCCGGATTCGCCTCGAACATGTCGATCATCGCCGCCGGCGAGAACTGGCACCAGGGCGTCATCGGGATCGTGGCTTCGCGGTTCGCGCGCGACTACAACCGTCCGACCATCGTCCTCACGATCATCGGCAACGAGGCGCACGGCTCCGGCCGCAGCGTCGGCACGCTCAACCTCATTAAGATCCTGTCCCGCTGCTCGCACCTGCTGACGCGCTACGGCGGACACCCGATGGCCGTCGGCCTCGGCATGAACAAGGACAAGATCGCCGAGTTCCAGCAGGAATTCGAGAAGTGCGTGCGCGAGGAGGCCAAGCCGTCCGACCTGACCAACTACATCAACTACGACGGCGTGGTGCGGCTGGACGAGCTCAACGACGAGTTCTTCCACTACCACAGCATGCTCGGCCCCTTCGGGCACGGCAATCCGCAGCCGCTCTACCTGATCCGCGGCCTCGAGATCGCGCGCCTGTCGCCGATCCGCCCCGTCCACACCAAGGGCGTGTTCATGGACGAGTACGGCAGCACGTGCGACTTCATCGCGTTCAACAAGCATCTTGAACAGGGGATGCGCTGGGACATCATCGCGCAGCCTCAGATCAACGAATACTACGGCGAACGCAAACGCCAGCTTCAGGTGATCGACTTCCGTCCGTCCGCCGACTGAGCGTATCGCACCTCAAAAAAACACAACGGCTGTTCCGAATTCCCGGAGCAGCCGTTTTTTCTACGTTTCTTATCGGGCTTTGTTTGTTGGCCAGTAGCCGGTCTTCAGCAGGGCCGCGAACATGATCAGCGCCTGCATCACCACGAAAACGGGCATCGCCTCCATGGAGATGAGGTCGCCCGCGTAACCGATCAGCGGCGGCACGATCATGATGCCGACCATGCTGGCCGCTCCCTGAAGCCCGGTCAGCGCGGCCGCCGTGGCGTCGTTGAACCCGCGCCGCGTCGCCTCGTGCATCAGGCACGGATAGACCGGCGCGAGCGCGAATCCGACCAGCAGAAGCGCCGCGGACGGGAGGAAACCGCCCGCCGGGATCAGCAGGAGCAGCGCGGCGATCAGGACGGCCGCGCCTGAAATGGTGCTGAGCAGACGGTTTCCGAGCCTGTCCGCCGTGAATCCGAGCAGGAAACGTCCGGCGGTCAACATGCCCCAGTAGGCGGTCACGATGTACTGCGCGGTGTGCAGGTCCATGCCGCGCGCCCGGGTCAGGAACGCGCAGCCCCAAAGCCCTGCGCCCGCCTCAATGCCGCAGTAGACGAAGAAGACCAGCACGCAGAGCCAGAAGTCGAGCGTAAAATGGCATTTCCCCTCGAGTTTGTCCATGGAGGACGACGCGGCGGCTTCACGGTCTTCCGCCTCCTCGTCGCGGCGCGCGCGGTCCCACAGACCGATGGTGGAACAGAAGAAGACGGCGAGCAGGACCTGCGTGGTTCCGATCGCGAAATACGCGCTGCGCCACGAACCGGTGGACTGGAGGAAGATTGAAGCGATCAGCGGTCCGAGTGTGGCGCCGACGCCCCAGCAGCAGTGCAGCCAGCTCATGTCGCGGCTGGAATAGTGCTTCGAGACGTAAAAGTTCATGCCGGTGTCGATCGCGCCCTGTCCGAATCCGAGCGGGACGGCGAACGCGAGGAGTACGGCGAAAACGGGCGAAAAGCCGCATCCGATCAGCGAAAGCCCGGTGACCGCGCCGCAGATCGCCAGCAGGCGCCCCGTGCCGATCTTCCGCAGGATCAGGCCGCTGGCCGAGGCGGAGACCGAGGAACAGAGCGCGAGCACGGTCGCGATGAAGCCGCCGTAGCGGAGCGGGACGGCGAACGCCTCGCTCATCGGAATCCAGGCGGCGTCGAGAATCTTGTCCGGGAGGCCGAGGCTGATGTAACCGAGGTAGATGATGCCGAGCAGAAGGATCTTCCTGCGGGCGGGAGCGATTCTGTCAAATAAACTTGCCATGACATGAAAAAAGCGCGAGCCGGAAAGCCCGGTCCGCGCTGAAAAACGGATTGTGACCGGAGTTTAATCCTTCGGGAAATCCATGCCTTCCACGATGCCGGGGATCTCCTGCTTGTAGTAGGAGTATGCCATGCGGCGGAGGAAGAGGACGTCGAGCTTCCAGTTCAGAATCTCGTCGCCGAGGTCGGCGCGGACGTTCGAGTTGTCGAACGTGATTTGCGTGGAGAAGTACGGGATGAGGTCTTCGATCATGCGCGAGACGAGCTTCTCGTCCTTGGACGGATCGTCGTTCTTTTCGACGGTGCGGAGACCGGTGACCTTCAGGATGTCGCGGCAGGCGATGCCGATCATCTCGGTGGAGACGGGGCTGTCGCCGGTGATGTGGTACGTGCGGTTCTTCTCCGGGATCATGAAGAGCTTGGACATGGATTCCTGGACGTAGTCGATCGGCACGAAATAGATCTTGTCCGAAGTCGCGCTGGCGATGCGGATGTTCACTTCCATCTGAGCGTTCGCGGGGAGGCCGGCCTTGAAAGCGCGGTTGCTCTTGATGCGTCCGAGGAACTCAAGGATACGATAGAACGCGAGCGGCTTGCGGATCACGCCGTCGGAGCGGCGGCCGACGATGATGGAGGGACGGTAGATGGTGTACGGGACGCCGACGTTCTCGCGGACATACTTTTCCGCATCGAACTTGCTGCGTTCGTAGGAGTTGATCCAGCCGGTGGCGGGCATGGTGTCTTCCATGACGCGTCCGGCGAAAGTGCCCGCGACGTAGGCGGTGCTGACGTACTGGAAACGCGGGATGTTGAAGCGCTTGACGGCTTCGACGGCGTTCAGCGTGCCGTTCATGTTGGTCGCGTAGGTCTTGCCCTCGGGGTCTTTGCCGAGGTTGACGTCGGCGGCGCAATGGAACATCACGTCGTAGGGGCCGTATTTTGCGATCTCGTCGAACGGGAGCCTGGTCACGTCGCCGGAGATGACGGTGATGCGGGAGATGATGGAGTCGTAGGAGGCGGGATCGCCGTCGAATTCACACTGGGCGCGCATGGTGAGTTCCGTGCGCTCCTGAGCGGTTTGAGCGGAGTTGCCGCGGCAGATGGCAACGATCTTGAAGTCGGGATGATTTCGAAGCAGCGCCGTGACGACGGACGCCCCGACCAGACCCGTGATACCGGTAAGCAGGATGTTCAAAGCTTGCTCCTTGACGGTTTTTCGTGTTATCTTTAAAATAGAATTGTGTCAAAAGTAAAAAAAACGTTCTAACAATATATCACTCTTTCAGAAAAATGAAAGCCGGAAATGCCAAAAAGTCGCGTTTTTTTGGAAAACAGGGGAAAAAATGCACTTTCCGATTGAAAAAAGCGTCTCCCTGTGGTACGTTATTACCATCCTTTATTCTTAAAATCTTTTTACATTATCACTCGGAGTTTTACACCATGGGGTTTGCCTGCGGTTTTGTCGGTCTTCCCAACGTCGGGAAATCCACCCTTTTCAACGCTTTGACCAACGGAGGCGCGGCCGCCGCGAATTTCCCGTTCTGCACCATTGAACCGAACACGGGCATCGTGGCCGTGCCGGACGACCGCCTCGGCGTTCTCGCCGACATCGAAAAATCCGCGCGCATCGTGCCGACGTCGTTGAAGTTCATCGACATCGCCGGACTCGTCCAGGGCGCCAGCAAGGGCGAAGGCCTCGGCAACCAGTTCCTCGGGCATATCCGCAACGTCGACGCAGTGGCGCACGTGGTGCGTCTTTTCCAGGACGGCGACGTGGTGCATGTGGGCGGCTCCATCGATCCGGCGCGCGACCTGGAGCTGATCCTGACCGAACTCATGCTCGCCGACCTGGAATTCCTCCAGCGCAGATTCGACAAGTGCAAGAAGCTCCTGCGTACCGGCGACGCGGAGATCAAGGCGGAATACGAGCTGTCGCAATCCTGCATCGCCGACCTCGAAAACGGAAAGATACCGCAGTGGAACAAGGACGATCCGGAAGCCTGCCGCGTGATGGCGTCGCTCCAGCTGCTCACCACCATGCCCGCGTTCGTCTGCGCCAATGTCGACGAGGCCGGGTTCCGTTCGTTCGGCAAGGACGACGCGTCGAAGGCCCTGATCGACTACGCCGCAGGACACGGCATGGAAGTCGTTCCGGTCTGCGCGAAGTTCGAGGAGGAACTCGCCGCGCTCGAACCCGACGAGGCGAAGGCGTTCCTGGACGACATCGGCGCAACGGAAAGCGGGTTGCAGCGCGTGATCCGCACCGGATACAAACTGCTCGACTACTGCACGTTCTTCACCACCGGAAAGGACGAGACGCGCGCCTGGACTATTGTCAACGGGACAGCCGCGCCCGAAGCAGCCGGAAAGATCCACACCGACATGCAGCACGGATTCATCCGTATGGAGGTCGTCTCCTACGAGGAACTCGTGGCGCACGGCGGCTGGAACGCCGCGAAGACCGCCGGAAAGCTCCGCACCGAGGGCAAGGACTACATCGTGAAGGACGGCGACTGCGTGTACGTCCTGTTCAATAAATAACGTTCAGCCGTTTTTTCTTTCCGCGCCGCATCATGGCAGAAGACCAGACATCGTCCGTCAACCGTTTCTTCAGCAGTTCGCGCAATCTCGCCGCGTCCACCCTGATCAGCCGCGTCCTCGGCCTTTTCCGCGAGACATTGACCGCGGCGGTAATCGGCGGCGGCGCGCTGATGTCCGGATGGACGCTCGCGCTGACTTGGGCCAACACGTTCCGCCGCATCCTCGGCGAGGGCGAGCTCGGCAAGGCTCTCGTGCCGATCCTGTCGCTGTCGCTGGAGACCGAAGGGAAGGAACGCGCCCGCGAACGTTTCTCGACGATCCTGCTGTGGCTGACGCTGCTGCTGTGCGCGCTGGCCGTCGTGCTCGGTGTGCCGTCGTGGCTGATCGCCCGCACGCTGGAAGAGGGCCGCTGGAAGACCGCGTTCGAGCTGTTCCCCATCCTCGCGCCGTACATGGTGTTCATCTGCGTCGTGGGGGCGGCGACGGCCTGCGCGAACGTGCTCCGCGAATTCTTCCTGCCGTCGCTGACCGCGATATTGCAGAACGTGGTCCTGATCCTCGCGCTCGTGCTGGTCTGCCGTCATTACCGGGGGATGTTCCAGCTGAAAATGTTCGGCCTGGCCGTGCTCGTGGCGGGCGTGCTGGAAATGACCCTGATCTTCCTGATCCTGTGGCGGCGCGGCATGATGGTGCGGATTTCGCGGGCGATCATGCGGGACCGCGAGACCCTGCTTTCCATCTGGAAACTGATCCTGCCGGGTCTGCTCGGCGCAAGCGCGCTTCAGCTGAGTCTGCAATGCGACCGTCTGATCGCCGGGTTCATCGGCGATTTCGCCGCGGCCTCGCTGTACTTCAGTGAACGCCTGGTGTATCTGCCGGTCGGCATCTTCGCGGTGTCGTTCGCCACGGTCGCGAATACCGAGCTGTCGCGGTTCGCGGCCGCAGGGAATTACGATGACCTGACGGCGCTGCTGATGAAGACGATCCGCATCCTGCTCTTTGTGTCCGTTCCGTTCACGGCGTTCATGATCTGCTTTCCGGAGGAGATCATCCGCGTCTTCTACAATTACGGCAGATTCGACGACACGGCGGTGCGCGAGACGGCGTACGCGTTCCTGATGTACTCGGCGGGGATCCCGCTGTTCGCTGTGTTCAAGATCTCGTCCGTGGCGTTCACGAGCCGTCGGGACATGGTGACGCCGCTGAAGGTATCGCTGGTCTGCATCGCGCTGAACATCGTGCTGAACTTCGCGCTGATGGTGCCGCTGAAACAGGGCGGGATCGCGCTCGCCACGATCATGTCGTCCCTGCTGAACAACACCCTGCTGCTCACGATCTACAACCGGCAGCTGCCGGACCATAAGATCGACTTCCGCGTGCTCGGGATGTATCTGCTGCGGCTGATCCCGGCGTGCGGACTGCCGCTGATCCCGGCGGTCCTGATCTCCCGCGTGATCCCGCGCAATCTTGAATTCACGCTGCCGTACTGGAACGTCGAGATCACGACGCTGAACGTGGCGGTTCCGCTGGTCGCGGCGGGGATCGTTTATGGCGCCGGCCTGCTTGCGCTCTGCTGGCTGTTCCGCATCGAAGAGGTGATGCTGGTGTGGGGACGCATCCTGCACCGCGGCAAAAAGCGCGCCGGGCAGCAGGGATAAGCCGGACGCGGGTTACTGTTTCTCCGCGGCGGCGTTCGCCAGTTCGGTCAGCTTTTGGAAAAAACCGGGGTAATCCTGCTTCATCTTCACCGGCTTGCCTTTCGCATCCAGGAAGGCGTGAACGGAGGATGCACGGCAGACGACGTCGCCCGCCTCGTTTTTCATCACATAGCCCAGCTGGAGTTTCACGCCCATGAAGCGTTCGACGGAAACATGGATCGTGATCTTTTCCGCAAAGACCGTGGACTTTTTGTAGTCGCACGTTACGTTCAGGACAGGGGAGACGATCCCCATTGCCTCCAGTTTCGGGAAATCCCAGCCGATCTCCGAAAGGAACGCCACGCGCGCCTCCTCCATCCATCTGATGTAGTTGGAGTGATGCGTGATGCTCATTTTGTCCGTTTCGTAGTACTGGACGGTATGCGTGTATGACATGACAGATTTCCTTTGGTATTATCGGTTTGTTTGGTCTGTTATGAGTTGACTATGCCTCATCGTACCTGAGCGTAGCCAGGCACTGCCCGGCACACTCTGTGTGTGCGCGCGCGAAGCCGCGCACTGCTCCAGTTGAGGCTATGCCTCATCGCCGTATTGTTTGGCGAGTTCCACGAGGGCGGCGAGGTCGAGCTTGCCGTTTCCGAGCATGGGGAGCGAATCCACGAGGATGAAGTTTTCGGCCTTCGGAATCCAGAGGTTCGGGATCTGGCGGTCCTTCAGCTGGCGGATCAGTTCGTCGGGGGCCAGACGGCGCGCGTCGGTGTAGAACACGATGAGCTTTTCGCCGTGCTTGGCGTCGGCGGCTCCGCAGACGGCGACGAGACGTTCCTCCGGCTGGAGGATGTTGTTGATCTCGCGTTCGACGAGCTCGTGCGGGACCATTTCGCCTGCGATCTTGGAGAAGCGCGAGAGCCGGCCCGTGATGGTGATGAATCCGTTTCGGTTCATGTGCGCGATGTCGCCGGTCACGTACCAGCCGTCGCGGATGACTTCGGCGGTCTTGACGGGTTCGCCGAGATAACCCTTCATCACGATCGCGCCCTTCACGATCATGAGTCCGTCGGAGTCCTCGGGCATGAGCTCGAAGGTGGACGGGTCGACGATCTTGGCGCAGATGCCGGGGAGCGGTGCGCCGATGCTGCCGGGCTTGGCGACTTCCACGCCGAGCTCCATACGGGAGTTCGCGACGTTGATGGAGACGACGGGCGAGAGTTCTGTGCAGCCGTAGCCCTCGGTGATCTCGAGTCCGGTGAGCGTGCGGAATTTCGCGGCGATGTCCTCGCGGAGGCGTTCCGCGCCGGTGATGGTGAGGCGGAGCGACTTGAAGTCCTCGGCAGTGCCCTTGCGCATGTAGAGCATGAGGAAGCTGGGGGTGGCGACCAGGATGGAGATCTTCTGTTCGCGGATGACCTTCAGCGACAAGGCGGCGTCGAGGGCGTTCGCGATGAAGACTGCGCGTGTGCCGGTGACGACGGGGAGCCACATGCAGACGGTGAGGCCGAACGAGTGGAAGATCGGGAGATTGCTTAGCACGCTGTCGGTCTTGCGCCAGCCGATCATGGCGGTCATGGCGGTGACGTCGGCGTTGATGTTGTGGTGGGTCAGCATGATGCCCTTCGGGATGCCGGTGGAGCCGCTGGAGAAGATGAGCACGGCGATGCGGTTGACGTCCTGCCAGCTCTTCGGCGAGACGAGCTTGATGAGCTCCTCGTGCGTGAGGAAGATGCAGGCGAGCAGCCAGATGTATTTCGAGCTCGGGCGTCCGATGTCCTTGGCGGCGTCCTCCAGGAACACCATTTCCGGCGTGGGCTGCATGCGAATCTTCTGGATGAAGATGCGGCTGGTCAGGATGTGCCTGATGTTCGCGATCTGCACGGCGTGGCGGTTGGCCGGGACGCCGGCGGTGAAGTTCATGACGGCGGGCTTGCGGTCGGCCATCAGGACGCCTGTGATCGTGCAGACGGCTGCGAGGCTGTTCGGCAGCATCACGCCGACGTACTCCTCGGATTCGTCGCAGATGCGGCGGATCCAGCGGCTGATGAGGATGGATTTCAGCATCAGCATGAAGAGCGGCGGATTCTGGAGCCCTTTCGAATCGTCGAACTGCTGGATGTTGCGGCGGAACGGATAATGCTTCGCCATCCACGCGAACTGGCTGTGGAAAGGGCGTTCGCCGCGTTCGGGAATCAGCTCGGTGTCGGCTGCGAGCTCGGAGAGGATGATGCGGATCTCGTACGCGGAGGTGTCGCGCGGAATCGGCTTGCCGACCGTCACGCTCGCCTTGTGCGGGAGTTCGTCCGGCCAGGTGAGCTTGAACTTGCCGTAGTAGCAGGAGAAGATGCTGCCCCAGGTCATACCGATGCGGACCGGGATCACCGGGATCTCCGGCATGTCGTCCGGCAGCAGCTCGGCGACGCCGTCCTTGAAACTGGACATCGTGCCGTTCTTCGTGATGTCGCCCTCGGGGAAGACGCAGACGATTTCGCCCTGGCGTAGCAGGTCGCGCGTATACTCCAGTTGCGCTTTCAGCTGTTTGGGCTTGTTCGAGGGCACCGAGATGAATCCGGCGGACCGGAAGAGCGGACGCCAGAACGGCGCGTTGAAGTAGCTCTCGTGCATCATGAAGCGGATGGGACGCGACGTGCACGCCTGAATGAAGAGAATGTCGACGAAGCTCGCGCGGTTCGCGATCAGCAGCGCCGGACCGTCTTCCGGCAGGTTCTCCACGCCGAACTTGCGGAGTCGGTACAGCGTGCAGAGCAGCGAGCGCATCAGGAACCGGAGCAGGAACTGCGGCATGATGTAGAACGACGTCGCGCCGAGGATGATCGTGAGGCATGCCAGGATCAGCGTGATCGAGTAGATCGACAGGTCATAGTAGTACATCAGGAACGACATGAGGATCGTGAGCAGGATCCCGACGGCGAACGGGAGATAGAACCAGCTGAAGAACGGCGGGATCAGTTCGTGCCGGATGAAGTATTTCTGGTACGCTTCGAGCGGGACCAGCATGATGCCGGCGAAGAATCCGAACACGAACAGCAGAAGCATCAGCAGTCCGCCGCCCGTGTACTGGTCCGGGAACAGCGGAAGCAGGCCGATCAGCAGCGCGGCGAGCGTCATCACCGCGGTCGACGACGGCACGAGGCCGATCTCGATCATGTCGCCGGAAAGCCTGCCAGCCGCGAGGCAGCCGAGCACGGCGCCAACCACGGGCGCGGCGATGATCGAATACAGGAAGATGTCGCTGCCGGACACGCCGGTCCCCGCGAACTGCACCGAGATGTACTGCATCGCCATCGACGAGATCAGGATGATCGACGCGAAGATGTAGCCCTCGCCGAGTCCGGTCAGCGCGAGTTCGCGGTAGCGCTGCTGGAGCCTGAACGCCGTCACCCACTGCTGTTTCAGGTCGCGGAAACGCAGTTTCCGGCAGAACGACTGGTTCGGGTTCAGGTGCGACGCCAGAAGCAGGTTCAGCGTGGCGAGCATGACGCCTGCCGCGCCGATCGCCGCCGTGCTGGAGATGAAGTGGATGCAGAAGACCGCCGAGACCGTGCCGATGATGATCCCGAGGAACGTCATGGACTCCACGATGCCCGCGTTGCGCGAAAGTTCCTTCTTTTCAGCGGCGTCAGACAGGTAGATCTTCAGGGCGGGGCGGTAGAACGAGAAGACCACGCCCATGCATGCCGCGAAGACCAGCAGCGGCGCGGGACCGAATTTTTTCACAGGAGCAAGGAAGAAGCTTCCGGCGAGGATCAGGAAGATCTCGACGGCACGGCTGAACACCACGACATTTCGGGCAGAGAAGCGCGTGCAGAGGAACTGGCAGAAGACGCTGGTGAACAGGAACGGGACCGTGTAGATCGCGGCCACAAGCAGCACGTTCAGAGCCTGACGGTTGAAGACGGGGACCTCGCGGTTGATGAGGAGCGCAGAGTACGCGCAGACGTAGACGGGGATCAGTGCGCTCAGCAGCGCCACGCCGCCGAGGATGCCTTTGTGGACGGGCTGTCTGGGGAAGGAATCGTTCATGCTTCGGCGCTCCGATCCGGACGTGCTTTGGGGGTTGCGGTTTTCATCCGGCATACTGCGGATTCGGGCGTAAAAAAGAGCCTGAGGTGCATGATCGTATCCATATCGTTTAGGGTGTGTCTGATCGGGTGCAGGGGAACGGCTTGAAGACGAACGGTGTTTCCGTTGATTCAAACCATTTAAATAATATATCATGCGCGAGGATTTTTTTCAATCGTCTTTCCCTAAAAACATTTGAGAAAAGTAACAACTATTCTGGAAATAAATTCGGGAATACATATAATTCAATCTGATGAAGACTAAAAATGTACTGAAAACCGGAAAATATCCGAAAAAAGAAAAACTTTACACAATAAATCATCACGGAAAAACGTTAGAAGTCTGATACAACACGCCCCAACCCCTCATCATAAGCAGGAAACAACATCATGTCTATCACAAACAGACCGAAAACCGCGTGGACCATGCTCTTCCGTGTCGTCGACCGTCTGCGCGCGAAAAGCGCCCGCAACGTCGCGATCCCGAACATGAAGATCACGCTCGGCAAAATGCGCATCATCAATTATCTCTTTGTCCGCGAAGGAGAACCGCCGATGGTCAAGGAGATCGCCGAAATGTTCGGTCTGACCTCCGGCGCCGTCTCCCAGACGGTCGACGCGCTGGCCGCCGACGGCGTCGTGGAGCGCATCCCGTCTTCGATCGACCGCCGGTCCGTGCATGTGTCGCTGACGCCTTTCGGCAAGAGCATCCGCAAACAACTGGAAGCGTACCTGAACGACGTGATGACCGGAATTCTGGACGAGATCTCCGAGGACAAGCAGGAAGCGTTCCTGGAAGTCCTTCAGGATATGTCCGAGACGTTCACTGAGACCCAGCGCATCGCCCGCGAATCCATCAAGCGCTGACAGCGGCGTTTTTGCCCTCGTTTTTTGTCTGGAAATAAAAACGGCTCCTCCGTGCGGAAGAGCCGTTTTTGTCTTTTCAGGGCAGGGGGGAGATTATTTCGCCGGGGCAGTGGAGAACTCGAAGACCGTGCAGAGAGCGGATTCGTTCGAGAGCGTGAACGTGAGCCCGCCGGGCGCGGGCGTGTTGCGGTACAGGGCGGGGGTGATCAATTCGCCCGGGCGTGCCTGCGCCTTGTATTCGAGGCGGAGCCGGTTGAACTTGAAATCCGCCGGGAGATATTCCATGGTCTCGTCGAGGGAACGGTTGCTGTTGAAGTGGCCGTACATGTCGGCTTCGTGCTCCTTGACGCGGAACGGCGCGAGGCGTTCCGGTTCCTGCGCGGGGAGCGTGATCTTGCGGGAGAGATATTCCATTGGGAGCGGGGGATCGAAGTTGAGGTCGCGGACGATCTGCGCGGGGACTTTTCCTGGGCGTCCGGACGCGCGGTCGACGAATGCGCCGATGGCGGCGCAGAGGATGCAGATCTGTCCCTCCTTATCGTAGATCGTGGTGTTGCGGAACCCGAAGAAATTCTTGCAGTCGTAGACGTTTGTGCGGATCGTCAGGTGTTCGCCGTAGGCAGGCAGCCGGATGATCTCCACCTGCCGGAACGCCAGGAAAACCGCGATGCCGTTGTTGCGCAGATAGACGGAGAAATCGTCCTCGGAATCCATTTGGAAGCATTCGCATTCCAGAAGATAATCAAGTGCATGGCTGAGGCGGAGACATCCGCCGGGCGCGGTGTCGCTGATCGCTACGGTCCGTTCAATCTGAAACATTTGACTGTCCGCTCATTCAGTTTGAAGACTTCGACGGAACCTTGACCGTGCCGTCCGAAGCGGCGGTATCCGCGGAGAAGGGCTTGGCAGTCCAGTCGATGGAATCCATGTCTGCGAAGAATTCGGCGAGTTTCGATGCGGCGGTGTCGTAATCCTTCAGGATCAGTCCCTTGTCCGGGATGTTGGACTGGCGGACCAGATCGAATGCCTTGTGGTTTTCGTTCATGCGTTCGCTGCCTTTCTGGGCATTCTCCATGGCTTTGACATATTCGATGAACTTGGAATAAACGCGGGAAAGACGTTCTGCTTCTGTTGTGGCGGAGATGGTCTTGTTCGGGAAATACGCACGATAGACGGGCTGGATCTTGATCGCGAGATTCGTCATGCGTTTGAGGCGTTTTTCGAAGTCGGTGCGCCAGACCGTGTTTTCGATGAGCGTATCGAAATACTCATAGGACGCGTTGAAATACTCCACGTTGCGCTTGAACTCCAGATACGGCAGGATGTTGCGGTATCGCGGGGAGACCGAGTACTTGCCGTTGCGGACCCCAAACCCGAGCGAGGAAAGCGTCTGGACGGTGTTTCCCGCCATGTGGAAGGAGAACCCGGCAGGCGATGACTGATTCGCGCCTGTCCCGCCCGACGATGTTCCGAGTCCGGTGTAATCGCTGAGCGATTTTCCCGTCATACGGGACAGCGGATCGTTCGCTTTTGCCACGTTGGACTTGCTGTTGTTCCTGATGCCGTTCTTCTGATTCGTGTTTGTCTCTGTGGTATTCTGAACAGGCGTCTGCTGGAATGCCGTGTGGATGTTGCGGGCATGCGTGGCCGGAGCGAGGTCTTCCCCGATGCCGAGGTCCTGAATGGTCTTCTGCAGCGTGTTCGCGTCGCTGACGAATCGGTCAAGCGATGAAATATAACTCTGCCGGAACGAGGAGGACACGGCGGATTCGCGCGCCTCGGCGAATCCGCTCATGACGATCAGGAGTTCACGGTCGAAACGGGCCAGGATGTCTTCTTTCTCATCGGCGGCGGACGCCATGCCTGCGAACAGCGTGGTCGCGGCGGTCAGAACCGGAACGAACAAATTCAGACGCTTCATATCAAATCTCCTCCTGATTGACAAGTTCAAAACGGAATCGGGCGGGTGCGGATTTACTGCGGCTTGTCCTCCTTGCCGGGGAGGGCGCGGAGGATGACTCCTGCCTCCTGCAGGATCCTGCGGGCGGTGCCGTCGATGGAATAATGCTCGTTGAAGACGACTTCGGCGATGCCGCCGTTGATGATCATTTTTGCGCAGAGGAGACAGGGGCTGAACGTGGTGTAGAGCGTGGCGCCCTTGATGGAGATGCCGTGGTAGGCGGCCTGCACGATGGCGTTCTCCTCGCCGTGGGAGCAGAGGCATTCCTCCAGCGCGGTCCCGGACGGGGCGTTGGAATTGCAGCGCGGGCAGCCGCCTTCGTTGCAGTTTTTAATGCCGCGCGGCGTGCCGTTGTAGCCGGTGGAGATGATGCGTTTGTCCTTCACGATGACGGCTGCGACGTGCCTGCGGCTGCAGTTGCTGCGGGCCGCGACGACCTTAGCGATTTCCATGAAATACTCGTCCCAGTCGGGTCTGTCCTGTTGGCTGCTCATGTTCGGGGGCCTCCTGTTATGCGGAAAAAACGGTCATGCCTGATGTTCGACGAATTCGCGGTGGAGCGCCTTCTGGGCGCATTCGAACTGCTCGCGTTCGATCACGAACTGGATGTTCACCTGGCGGATGGTCTGGTCGATGGCGAGCACGTTGACTCCGGCGGCGGACAGCGCGTTTGCGGCGCGTGCGAGGAATCCGGGGATCTTCATGTTGGAGCCGATGACGGAGACGATGGCGACCTTGGTCACGTGGATTTCGGCGTTCGGGAAGTCTCGGTGAATGCTTTCGAGGCAGTTGTTCAGGCGCTTGCTCTTCTCCGGCACGAAATGCGCGATCGTGTTCGCGTTCGTGGTCTTGGCAATGTAGTCGATGTCGCGGTCGGCCAGGTGCTTCGTGAGGCGGTAGTCGTAGCCGGGTTCGCCGACCATTTCCGGGTCGAAGACCTCGACGCCGAGCAGGTCGGCGCGTCCGCAGATCATTTCGACGCGCGGATTCGGGGAGACGTATTCGCGGCTGATGAGGGTGCCGGGGTGCTTCGGGTCGAACGCGTTCTTGACGCGGATCGGGATGCCCTTCAGCTCCATTTCCTTGGCTGCTTTCGAGTGGATGGCCTCCATGCCCATGTCGGAGAGCTGGTCGGCGATGTCGAAATTGGTGTTGCCGATGACCTGGACCTTGTCGACGCCCATGAGCTTCGGGTCGCCGGTCGACAGGTGGAATTCCTTGTGGATGATGCCTTCGCGGGCACCGGTGAGCACGGCGATCTTGCTGAACGTGATCTCGCTGTAGCCGCGGTCGAACCGGAGCATGATGCCCGGGTCGAACTTCACGTAGCCGGTCACGATGGGGAGCTCTGTGGCGAAGTCGACGCCCTCGAATCCGGCGAGGATCGCCTCGTCGAGCGTGCGGGACTCGGTGGAACGCCAGCCGGAGAGGTCGATGAAGCGCGCATTGACGCCGTTCGCCTTCAGGATCTGGACGGAGTTCCAGGCGCTGTGGACTTCGCCGACGGCGGCGAGGAATTCACGCGTCATAGGCAGGTAGTCGCCGGGACGCATGAACCCGTAGGAACGCATGTCCTCCAGGTCCTGCAAAAACTTGTTGATGTCGTCGAGGCGGCCGTTGATGAATTCGTTCGCCTTCTTCACGTTCAGGCCGAGAAACCCGAATTCCTGGTTGTAGTCGAGCATTTTTTCCCGGACGCGGGCGAGTGCCTCGCGCCATTCGCCGCTGCCGACCGTGAAGTGCCCGTACACGCCGGGCGCTCCGGTCTTCTTGTCCTCCAGCAGGAGGTTGGTGATGCCGGAATAGGCGGAGACGACGAAGATGCGGTTGTACATGTCGGCGGGGGTGTGGTCGGCGATGATGACGTTCTGCATGATCTCGCCGAAACGGGACATACTGGTCCCCCCGATCTTTTCAACAGTGTGGTTCATGTTCAGAGCTCCTCAATGCGAAGCAGGCAGATCTTGCCGTGGACGGCGTCGAACGCCTCCATGGCGGTGATGGCCTGGCGGACGGCTGCTTCCTTCGCCTCATGCGTGATGATGACGATGGACGCTTCGCCGGACGTATTTTTCGAGACCGGGTTCTGCATCAGGCGGGACACGCTGACGCCCTGTTCGGACAGGATCCCGGCGAGTTTCGCGAGCACGCCGGGACGGTCCGTGACCGTGAGGCGCAGATAGTAACGCGAGGTGATCTCTTCCATCGGGACGATCCCGGCACATTCGACAACCTTGCGGTAGGCGGGGATACGGACGGGGGTGCCGCCCGCGAGGTTCAGCGCGGCGTCGGCGATGTCGGACACGACCGCGCTGGCGGTGGCAGCGCGGCCCGCGCCGCGTCCGTAGAAGAGGGTGTCGCCGACGAAATCGCCGTTGACCATCACGCCGTTGAAGACGTCGGAGATGCCCGCGAGCGGAGCATGCTTCGGGATGAGCGTGGGATGGACGCGCACCTCGATGCGGCTGTCGGCGCACTGCTTGATGATGGCGAGCAGCTTGATCTTATAGCCGAGCTCGTCGGCGCAGCGGATGTCGGACAGCGAGACGTCGCGGATGCCCTGCACGTAGATTTCGTTCGTGCTGTGCCAGCCGCCGTACGCGAGAGAGGCGAGGATCACTGCCTTGTGCGCGGTGTCGAATCCGTCGATGTCGAGCGACGGGTTCGCCTCGGCGTAACCGAGCCGCTGGGCGTCCTTCAGGACCTCCTCGAATCCGAGGTTTTCGCGCTCCATGCGGGTGAAGATGTAGTTGCAGGTGCCGTTCAGGATGCCGAAGATGCGGTTGATACGGTTGCCCACGAAGCCTTCGCGCAGGCTCTTGATGATCGGGATGCCGCCCGCCACGCTTGCCTCGTAGAAGACCGTGCCGCCGCCCGCTTCCGCCGCGTCGAAGATCTCGCGGCCGTAGTCCGCCAGCAGCGCCTTGTTCGCCGTGACGACCGTCTTGCCCTGTTCGAGGGCGCTCAGGATGAACTTGCGGGAAACGGTCGTGCCGCCGATCAGCTCGACCACGATGTCGCTCTTCGCGATCACGGACGGGGTATCGCTCGTCAGCATGCCGGACGGGACCGCGACGCCGCGGTCGGTCGTCGTATCGAGATCGCCGATCCCGGTCAGTTCCACATCCACGCCGGTCCGTTCACGGATCAGACCGCGGTTTTTCAGAAGACAATCCGCCACACCGGCGCCTACCGTGCCGAATCCGAGGATTCCCACACTCACATGTTTCATATTATCTAACTCCAGTTTTGGGAAAAGAATGCAATTACATAATATACATCGTTCGAGGGAAAATGAAAGCGCTTTTTAAAAAAAAGACGCGAAATGCGGTCATTTTCCGGCGGTTCCGCGAATGCCAGGGGCAAAAGCGGCAGGATGCCAGAGCTAAAAGTGCAATAATTTGCATTTGGTTGCTTCCTCGATAGACAAAATTAGTCCATGGGCTGAAACCTTCAACAAAACCGTCAACTCCGTACTATCTACAAAAGTAGAAATTAGTCCATGGGCTGAAACTATAACATCCGTCAACAGCTTATCGAATCTACAAAAGTAGAAATTAGTCCATGGGCTGAAACAGGCAAAAACGCCAGTTATAGACTATATCTACAAAAGTAGAAATTAGTCCATGGGCTGAAACCAGTTAAGGAGAATCCTTATTATGGCTATCTACAAAAGTAGAAATTAGTCCATGGGCTGAAACGACCGGATACTACTGCGAAGCCCTTCATCTACAAAAGTAGAAATTAGTCCATGGGCTGAAACAGGATGGGATCCATCCCAGCGGGTCCGATCTACAAAAGTAGAAATTAGTCCATGGGCTGAAACACACACAAGGAGACAACCACACATGAATCTACAAAAGTAGAAATTAGTCCATGGGCTGAAACCGTTATGGAGCAACGGAATGTTTGGTATCTACAAAAGTAGAAATTAGTCCATGGGCTGAAACCAACCAACCATGAAAGGAGAAACCGTATCTACAAAAGTAGAAATTAGTCCATGGGCTGAAACGTCAGCCCCTGCACATTCTGCGTGTATCTACAAAAGTAGAAATTAGTCCATGGGCTGAAACGCGGAAGAAGATGCCGCAAAACGTGCATCTACAAAAGTAGAAATTAGTCCATGGGCTGAAACTGGCAAATCCTCATGGGATGCCGAAGATCTACAAAAGTAGAAATTAGTCCATGGGCTGAAACCTCCAAGTCCAGCGAACAGCAGCGAATCTACAAAAGTAGAAATTAGTCCATGGGCTGAAACGCGTTTGCCAGTCTTGCAAGCCCGCTTATCTACAAAAGTAGAAATTAGTCCATGGGCTGAAACCTCGCCTCGTCCGGGCGATTGTTGAATCTACAAAAGTAGAAATTAGTCCATGGGCTGAAACTCTGTCAGATGGTGCTAAAGTCTATAAATCTACAAAAGTAGAAATTAGTCCATGGGCTGAAACTGGCGACGGTTTCCACGGGCGGCATATCTACAAAAGTAGAAATTAGTCCATGGGCTGAAACTGGTACGGGACGGAGCGGAGCCAGTTGATCTACAAAAGTAGAAATTAGTCCATGGGCTGAAACTATGAGCCGATCAAAGAGATGGTAGTATCTACAAAAGTAGAAATTAGTCCATGGGCTGAAACTACAAATACCTGCTTCGGAACTTCGATCTACAAAAGTAGAAATTAGTCCATGGGCTGAAACGCAGATACACGATGGTCGACCGGGACATCTACAAAAGTAGAAATTAGTCCATGGGCTGAAACAACGGGCGCGGGATGTTCCTGTACCTATCTACAAAAGTAGAAATTAGTCCATGGGCTGAAACAATTGCGTGGCATCTAATGTCAACTTATCTACAAAAGTAGAAATTAGTCCATGGGCTGAAACCATCCAGGATCAACAGGTCCGCGCAAATCTACAAAAGTAGAAATTAGTCCATGGGCTGAAACAAAAATCTAATTGAAGAGACGATAGAATCTACAAAAGTAGAAATTAGTCCATGGGCTGAAACTATATCTACAAAAACGTTTTCATTAACATCTACAAAAGTAGAAATTAGTCCATGGGCTGAAACACGTATCAGAATGTATCTGATGTGTTGATCTACAAAAGTAGAAATTAGTCCATGGGCTGAAACCGTGAATGTAGGACTGCGTGATCCCGATCTACAAAAGTAGAAATTAGTCCATGGGCTGAAACCGCCGAGGTACGCCCAGGCATGATGAAATCTACAAAAGTAGAAATTAGTCCATGGGCTGAAACGAATACGCTTTCACCATCGTACGGAAATCTACAAAAGTAGAAATTAGTCCATGGGCTGAAACCCCGTTTTCTCGCCTCGCTCGGAATCATCTACAAAAGTAGAAATTAGTCCATGGGCTGAAACTCGCATCCGGGGAAATCGTGCCGAAATCTACAAAAGTAGAAATTAGTCCATGGGCTGAAACAAGTTAGAGAACAAACATGGACTGCATCTACAAAAGTAGAAATTAGTCCATGGGCTGAAACATTCAAAGGACAAAATCCACGAATTTATCTACAAAAGTAGAAATTAGTCCATGGGCTGAAACCTCAACCCTCACAACCTAACAGGGAATCTACAAAAGTAGAAATTAGTCCATGGGCTGAAACCTTATGGTCTGGTCGTAGTCTGACAGATCTACAAAAGTAGAAATTAGTCCATGGGCTGAAACTTTCATTTGCTATAGTTTCGGAACATTCATCTACAAAAGTAGAAATTAGTCCATGGGCTGAAACCCACCCACGCTTCGGCTCGACCGGATATCTACAAAAGTAGAAATTAGTCCATGGGCTGAAACAGACTATTGTTCAATATGAACTTAATATAACATATTTTTTCAGATTGTCAAGGAATATTTTGAGGGAAAATCCGGAAATTAAGACGAAGGTTTGCATTCTGAGCTTAATCTAAAAAAGAAAAAGCACCCTGCGTCTTGGCAAGCCATCAAAAGAAAAGCAAATCCGTTTCCTCGTTTGCAGCGTGTCCGAACCTGTCAATCACTGCATTGTCATCAACGTGAAGAACCAAAACGCTGTCTCCCTGATCGAATTTCGGCTCGTAGGATGCTTTGATCTCCGTCCTGATATTATCCAAAATCCTGGGGCTGTTCTTGATCTCAAAGACAGAGAACTGCAGTCTGCGTCCGAACCTGGACAGGAATTTGGAAAATTGGGTCCGCAGCTTGTCGGAGGAAATGTCGTAGACAATGATAAACACAGTCAAAACTCCTTACCGGTCAGATTTGAAAAGTCGGGAATGCATCCAGTTCTTCGGAATCGTTCATGAACCACAGATAGTATTTTCTGACGAAACAGAACATCATTTCCTTGTATTCGAGGATATCCTTCATGAAAAGGCGTATATACTTGATTTGCTTCGCATACGACAATTCCCAATGATCTTTGTCAAAAAAGAAATCATCTGGATTGATTTGAGCGAGGGCATGCGCTTTCCTGATTCTGTGATCAATAATGCAGCGGAAGGGTTCTACCATATCGCACACGAGAGATTTCCTGTGGTAAAAGAAGGTGTGAAAGACGCCGCAGTAAAGGTCAAAACCGTATAGTGAAAGCAGGCTTTCCATGAAATAAAAGAGGTATGTGTAACCGATATCAAGCAGAACATTTGTAATGTCTTCTTTACATCGGGGAGCACGACGTTTCCAGTTTAGATTTTTGAAATAAGCTTGAAAAAACATATGACTGGCAGTTCCTTCTTTCCCCCTAAGAACTGAACAATCCGCAGGAAGTTCGGAAGCGATGTTGTCCAATTCCAGAGCAATGGCTTTATCAAGTGCCGACGGGGTTCTGTTTTTTCGAAGCAGAGATGCCTGGTTCCTGATCTTCTGCCGAATCAGAAGACGTGCGATCTCTTCCGGCGGAACATGAGGGATATACTGCTTTTTCCGAAGCAGCGTATTTCCCTCGGCGGCATTTCCTATCACGGAATCCAAGTGGAAATTAGAGCCAAGAAGAAAGATTGGAAAGCCGTATGTTTTCGCTTTTTTCAACAGAACGGTCGTGACGGTGATGTTCCCGATGATGAAAAGCGCAAACGTCTTGTGGCAGGAATGCTGCAACCGGACATGTTTCTGTGCGTCGGTAATGATCAGATTATCGGCGCGGAATGACAATACATCCTTGTCGAGCGCGGAGTAAAAGATGACTTGTTTGTACAGGAAATCAGGCCGGGACATCATAGGCGTTCCTCCTCAGGGAAAAATGAGCAGATTTCCCTGTAGTTACAGTTTCTGCATTTCAAAAGATTCGGTTCGGACCGGTCGGACTCCAAGTCATAGGAACGAATTGCGTTCAGCACAGCTTCGAATTTGGCAATGTCCTCCTGTGTGGGGAATGGGACGACGTATTTCTTATTGTCCTTCGAGGAATACAGTTCCATTTTGTTCACCTGATGTCCCAGTTCATTTAATGCGAACATCTGCGCGTAAAGCTGGTATCGGAATCCGTCGTAAACAGCCGTGATGGAATACTTCCGTTCGACAAGGCGTCCTTCGTTCAGGAAGAAGAGATCGATTTTTCCCAGCAGATTGTATTTTGAGGAAAAAACGGTTGTTCCCTGAAGAACGTCTTTTCTCGAAGAATAACTTCCGTTGTCTATCGCGGCATGCGCGGAGAGTCCCTGAATTTGCGGCGATTCCTTGAAATTAGAAGGCGCATAGTTGGAGCGCAGAAAATCGTGATAGAAAATGGAACGGGGACAGAAAATGAAATCATTGATCTGAGTAAATGTCAAATATGTTTCCATTTCCTGTTCCCTCTGCTATCTCAATTCAACGGGCATGTCTGTTCTGGATGAAGTCGAACCAGTCCTGATTGGAGATTTTGAGGTCCGCTTTCTTCGTGCCCGCCGTGAACCGGTTCTGAAGCAGATACAGGCCCTTCATGGCGATATGGTACGCGCCATTCGCGTCGGCGTCCCGCGGCATGTCCGCCGGAGCCTTGCGGGAATCGAAGAAAGTGCCGTCCGCGCTCATGACCGGGGACAGGATATAGTCTTCGCCGATCTTCGCATCGGAATTCCGCATCTGCACGGTCAGTTTGAATGCCTCGAAGACGGCATTGAAGAACGCCGCATTGGCGCGGTCGGCGCCGTCGGTCTCCCGAATGAGCCGGAGCAGGTCGAATCCGTCCTCGGGCCGAATGCCTCGTTTCGCGAGCGCATCCAGGATGATCTCCGTCGGCTTGCAGACGAAAGACTCGCGTTTCTTCGGGCTGTAGACGATGCGTTCGCCGACGGACCGGACGGTCCACTCCGACTTGCCGGGCAGTTCCTTCCCCTGCGCGGGGAAATCGCGGTAGTCGAACGTGAATGCGAAGGCATCGCGGGCGGCGTCAAAGCGGATGCTCCGGAACTTGCCGAGGAACGCCTTCCGCGCCTCCGCACTGGTGTATTTGCCGAACTGGAAGAGGGAGACAAAGCCCGTCGCCGGGTCGATCTTCGAGGTATAGCCCGCCGGGACATAGAACAGGAATCCGCTCTGTTTGCCGAGCTTTTCGAAACTCTCGAACTTGTTCGCGAGCTGGAGTCCCTTCAGAACGTATCCGGCGTCCGCGGGAGTCTCAGCATCCTTGAAAACGAGATAATTGAGCTTGGTGATCAGGGCGCGCTCGAAGTTCTGGTAGACCTGTTTCTCGATGGCGAAGCGGCCGCGCTTGAACCCGAAATTCAGATCCTCCATCACGACGACGGCGTTGTGCTCGACCATGAGCTTCGCGATCTCGTGGACGATCTGCGAAAGGTAGCCCGCCTTCAGGTCCTTGATGCGGTTGACGGAGGTCCAGTTCTTCCGCGCGGCGTCGCGTTCCTTTTCCCGCTGGTCCAGCTTCGCGTGGTAGTCGAATTCGACGGTCCTGTCGGATCTCCTCTGCGGGACGGTATTGAAGCTTTTCTGCAGGAGGATGCGCCCGTTGCGGCCGATCAGCGAGAGATAGACGAGGTTGCGTTCGCCCCGGTCGATGCCGATGACCTTCACGCCGGGATTGTCGCGGAGATAGTCCAGGACTTTCTGGTTGATTCCCGCTTTGGCGTCCGGCGCCTTGAAGTTGATGGAGATCGGGACGTGGAACAGGAATTTCGGGGTCGTGAAACGGCGGTCTTTTGTGATGTCGTGCGTGGCGGTCTTCACGACGGCTTGTCCATTGTCCCAGATGCCGCGCGCCTCGGCGGAGAGCCCGTCGTACCCGATGCGGCCGTTCGCGAACTTGCAGAGCTCCGCGTGGACGGACTCGGAAACGGGCGCGCCGTCCTTCGTCGTGCGGTTGACGAGCTTGTCGCCCTTCCGGTGGACGAACGGCTTTCTGACCGAGGGATCGCGCAGGAAGAGCTCCGCCTCGCCGTTGAGTTTGAAGACGACGTCCTTCAGGTTCTCTTCCTCGAACAGCGTCTTCCAGTAGAGTGTGAACTTGTTCTGGCGTCCGGTCGAACCCGGCGCGAAGTCCTTGTTGTAGATCTGGAAAAGCAGGATCTTGTTGTCGCGGATGAGGTCGGAGACCGTCTGCACGGGGATGGGCGCGAACGTCATCTTGTAACCCTGTGCGCTGATCTCGTTGTAGAACTCGTCGATGCCGTTGTATTTCGCGGTGTCGGCGAACTGGAATCCGAACTTGCTCCAGTCCTCGTGCTTCGCGATGCAGACTTTGAAGAAGTCGATCAGTTCGCGGCAGAATTTGAGGTCGAAATTCGGACTGGTCTTCTTGTGCATGCCCGCCTCGTATTTCCGGAGCAGTTCCGCGGGCGGATCGAAGATGTCCCGATTCGATTTGCTGAAAATGACCTTCGGCAGCATCTTGTTCGGCCCCGGCAGATATTTGTAGACCATCTTCCGGAAACAAGGCCCAGCTCCGTCCGTTTCGAAGTCAGCGAATTTGACCTTCCGTTCCCGTTTGCCATCCGTCTGCTTCTGTGCGGGCTGGATGACGGCCAGATAATAGTTGCCGTCCTTCAGGAGGATGACGGCGTTGTTGTCGGACTCCTTGTTCCGGTCCCAGCCGTCGGCGAGCGTGGAACAGTTGAACATGAGCTTGACTTTTTTCTGTTCGGACGGCTTCTGCGTGATGTAGTTGCGGACACGGTTGTAGAGCGGGATCACGGGATCCAGGCGCGCGTAAAAATCGTTGAAATCGGCATAGAAGACCATGTTCGCGTCTGGGGACTCCGCCTGAAGCGGCTTGAGCAGGTGCAGAAGCCCGGTCAGCGCGTCCAGCAGGTCCTTGATCGCCGCGACGTCGTTTTCATTCTCGCGCAGACGCGGTTCCGTGTCGCCCTCGGGGTATGCTTCGCTGTGCAATGTGTCCAACACCGCCTGTATGGCGGATTCCACGGCGGAGAAGACCTCGGCCCGGTGCGCCCCGCGCCAGAAATCCGTGATCGCCGGAACCTCCGCAATATCGTCCTCCTCGGACAATTTGAAGTCCAGTTCGTTCAGTTCCCGGAGGGAATAGATGTCCTTGTTCAGCCATTTTTCGCGGTCGGCCTTCCGTGTGAACTTCGTTTCCGCGCAACGTTCAAGCGCGGCGCGGATACGGCTCCAGTCGCCGAAGAGCTTGTGCGAGATCCTGGTCAGCTCGCTCTTCTCCACAAAGACGCCGGGATCGTCCGCATCAAGAGAATCGAGCAGGGATGTGATGTCACTCTGCATCGTTTCCCATTTCAGCGATTCAAGGAATTTAAGAATGGAATCGCAGACCGCGCGGTCGGAATCGAACATCTCCGGGATGAACGAAAGTGTGTCGCGGTCGCTGAGTATCTGCTTGTACAGGGCGGGGATGGGTGCGAGATTCCTGTCATTTGCCGCGTCCGCGTGTTGCTGGCGGTACAGATTGATCGTTTCGTTGATGCCCTGGATCTTCGTGCCGTCCTTGAGCGTAAAGCCGCCGAGGATGGTGTTGTAAACGTCGATTCCGCTCTGCGCGAGGCAGAGGTCGAACGCGTCGGGCTGAAAACGGCTCATGAGCGGCGCTCCGTTCAGGTTCGCCGCGAGATTCCGTTCCGCTTCGGAAATGATTTCGGGGTAGCGCTCCTGAATATGCGCCATGATCCGGCAGGCGGTGAGGAATTTCGGGAAATTCTGGTTCACGACGCGGTTCGCGACGGCGGTGACCTGCGGTTCGGCGGCGTAGAGGTTCGCCCGGTTCTCCTGGAATCCCTTCAAATAGCAGGCGAATTTTTCGAACGTGTTCAGAGCTTCGCGGGTGTCCGGCTGTAGCGCGTCGCCGAATTCGCTCAGCATCCCCTTGATATATTTGCTCGGAGTCGCTTCGAGCAGAGACTTCTTTTTCTCATCCGTATCAAGCAGGGCCGCGATCAGCTCGCGGAACTTCTTCTGAAGGTCCTTGAACCGGGCTTCCTCTTTGGTTTCCGTCGTGATCGCACCATCGGCTTCAGAGGTCGCCTTCCTTGTTTTTTTGGCCTCACGGATCTCCGTTTTCGCGTTCCGGGCGGCTCCTTCGGCTTCTTTGAGCCTGCTCCAGCGGATTCCCGAGCCGTCGTCGCTCAGGATTTCGGCAAAGGCTTTCCGGTTTTTGAGGCGGCCGATCGCACCGGGGACGTCGGAGAGGACACGCTCGATGAGCTTCTTATGTTCCTCGTCGAGGATGGCCTTGATCGACGCATACTGAGCGGCGCGTTTCCGGTCCTCGTCCAGATATTTCTTCATGTCGGCCAATGCCCGGTCCGCGGGTTTCGGATTGAATTCGCTGTCGAGCGGACGAAGCTCGAAACTGAGCGTTTCGGAGAGGCTGTACAGGCCGGTGAAGTCGCGAAGAGAGTGTTCCATGGTCGAAAACCTTTATGCTGAAGTTGAACTGAATAGGTCGAAAACCCGTTTGCCGGAAAAATGCAGGGGGCGGTTATTTATGCCATAAATTAACCTTTCCGCTGTTTTTTGTCAAGGAGGCTTTTTGAAAAAAAGTTTTCTTTTATCGGACATTTGTACGCATCTTCCGGTTTTCTTCGGCGGGTGCGCTTGATTTCCCGGCGAAGGCGCGGTATATTAGCTGAAAATCTGATTTGCAATTGTTTTTCAATATTACAGGAGCTATTTGCATGACAGGTCACACCATGGCTAAAATGATCCTTGCAGGAAGCGCCGCGCTCATGACCGCCGGAGCTTTCGCCGTCGAGGACGACGCGGACTACCCGATCAGCCCCGTCCCGTTTACTAAGGTCAGATTCACCTCCGGCGTGCTCGCCGAACGCCAGGACGTTAACCGGAAGGTCACGATCCCGTTCGCGCTCCAGCAGTGCCTGGAGTCGGGCAGGCTGAAAAATTTCGACCTCGCCGCCGAGACCATGAAGCGTCGCGCCGCGGGCGAAACGACGTTCCAGAACCGTCCCGCGTCCTCGCTGCCGTTCGACGACACGGATATTTACAAATTCCTGGAGGGCGCGTCGTATTCTCTTCAGACGAATCCCGATCCAGAACTGAAGGCGAAAATGGAGGACATCATCCGGCACGTGAAGGCGGCGCAGGAGCCGGACGGCTACCTGTACACGTTCCGCACCATGCATCCGGATTCCCCGGCGCACGAATGGATCAATCAGAAGCGCTGGCTGAACGATCCGAACCTGAGCCATGAACTGTACAACCTGGGGCATTTCTACGAATGCGCCACGGCGTATTTCGAGGCGACGGGCGACCGCACGCTGCTGGACATGGCGGTGAAGTCCGCCGAGCTCGTGAACAAGGACCTCGGCGGGGACGATCCCTGCATCGCGCCCGGCCATCAGATCATCGAAATGGGCCTCGCGAAGCTCTACCGCCAGACCGGCGATCCGCGCTGGCTGAAGCTCGCCGCGCACTTCCTCGAAAACAAGGCGAAACGCGGCCCCGGCGATCCCTACAGCCAGTCGCACAAGCCCGTGCTCCAGCAGGACGAGGCCGTCGGGCACGCCGTCCGCGCCAACTACATGTACGCGGGCATGGCGGACGTGGCGGCGCTCTCCGGCGACCAGCGGTACGTCGATGCGATCACGAAGATATGGGACAACGTCGTCGGCAAGAAATACCACCTGACCGGCGGATGCGGTGCGCGCAGCAGCGGCGAAGCCTACGGCAACAACTACGAACTGCCGAACCGCTGCTACAACGAGACGTGCGCCGCTGTGGCGTTCCTCTTCTGGACGCACCGGATGTTCCTGATGTATGGCGACGCGAAGTACATGGACACGTTCGAGCGCACCATGTACAACGGCGCGTTCTCCGGCGTTTCGCTCTCCGGCGACCGGTTCTTCTATCCGAATCTGCTGGAATCCGGCGGCTCCACGCGCTCCGCATGGTTCGGCTGCGCCTGCTGCCCGCCGAACATCATGCGGACGATCGCCTCGCTTGGACAGTACGTCTGCGCGAAGAAGGACGACACGATCTACATGCTCCTGTACGGCGCGGGCACGGTCGACGCGGGCGACGCCGTGTTCACGCAGACCACGAACTACCCGTGGAACGGCAAGGTCGAGATCGCGCTTTCCGATGTGAAGAAGAACAAGTTCGCGCTTGCGCTCCGCATCCCCGGCTGGGTCGAGGGGCATCCCGTGCCGTCCGACCTGTACCGCTACGAAAACGACGCGCCCGCGAAATGGACGCTGCTGGTGAACGGGAAGAAGGCGGATTACAGGATGGACAAGGGGTTTGCCGTGATCGACCGTACGTGGAAGAACGGCGACACGGTCACGCTCGACCTGCCGATGGAAGTCCGTCGCGTGAAAGCCAACGAAAAGGTCGGCAACCTCGCCGGACAGGTCGCGTTCGAGCTCGGCCCGATCGTGTTCGCGTTCGAGCAGGTCGACCAGACGGTGAAGACTCCGTGGCGTCGCTGGTTCGTGCTCCCGGACGCGAAGATCGCGGCAAAGTACCGCACCGACCTTTTCCCGTCGGGCGGTGTCGAGACGATCGAGATCGAGACGAAGGACGGCAAGATGGTCGGCATCCCTTACGCCTGGTGGGCGAACCGCGGCTCCATGCCGATGCGCGTGTGGCTGTCCGATTCCGACACCTCCGCGCAGCACGCGGCGAACAGGTCCGAGGAGGCGAAAGTGAGCGTTTCCTACGCGCGCGGCGGCATGAACCCGGCGGCGATCAACGACGGTTTCTTCCCGCAGAACCCGACCGACATCGACATCGAAAACTTCGACTTCTGGTCGCATCTCGGCGGCAGCGAATGGGTCATGCTTGCGTTCGAGGAGCCGGTCGACGTCTCCCGCTGCAAGTTCTACTGGTTCGACGACAGCAGGCGCGGCGGCGGTTGCGCCCTGCCGCAGTCCTGGACGCTCAGCTACGACAACGGAAACGGGCAGTTTGTCCCCGTCGAGGCGAGTGAGCAGAAGATGGACGAGATTACGTTCAAACAGGTCAAAACGAAGCGGTTACGCCTCGATATCCGCCAGCGCAACCGGATGGCGTCCGGCCTCTATGAATGGCTGGTCTTCTGAACGCCTGAAACACAAACATAGAAATATGGCGGGAACAGCCTGAACAACTGTTCCCGCCTTGCTTATGTCCTGAACCCCGCTCAGAAATCGAACGTCATCTGATCGGACTTGTCCGGTTCTTCCTTCTTCGGCACGAAGTTCTTCACGGAGCCGAGCCAGAGGTCGAGCGACTGGATCGGGACCGAGAGGCGTTTCGCGTCGGCGATCTTCGTGGACGCGGCGTTCGGATCGGCGGCGACGAGGAGCGCGAGGGCGTCGGTCACGGAGTCGACCGGATCGTAGCCGGCGGCTTTCGCGATGGATTCGTACCATGCGCGTTTTTCGGGCATCTTGCCGGTGAAGCATATCTTGGGGCGTTCTTCGGTTGAGGAGGACACGAGCGTGACGCTTGCAAGCAGTTCGTCCAGGCCGTCGGACTGCCGGATCAGCTCGTCGTGAAGCGCGCGGGCGCGTTCCGGGCCGATGCCGCTGATCTCGGCGAGCTGTTCGGTCGAGAGAGTGCGGAGTTCAGTGAACGAGTGTTTCTTGAGGATGGTCTTCGCGATGTTCGCGCCGATGCCCTTGATGTTGAGCGCGGCGAGGACCTTGTAGGCGGGCACGGTGCGCGCAGACTGGATCTCGCGGTAGAGGTTCTGCGTGGACGTGCCCTGGAATCCGTCGTCACGAAGCTGCGAGAAGATCGTGAGCTCGGAGAGGTTGAAGAGGTCGGAGAGCGTGCGGACGTTGAGCTTCGTCATGATCTTGCGGAGGCTCGGTTCGCCGAGGTGCTCGATGCCGATGCTGCGGATGGACGCCAGCAGGAGCTGGAGGCGCGTCTCGAAACATTCCGGGTTCACGCAGCGGAGTTCGGGCAGGTCGCGGACGAGTTCGTGTCCGCAGCACGGGCAGTGCGTGATGAGCGCGCTGCGGCGGACGGGGCCGGGTTCGCTCGAAACGATGTACGGGATCACGTCGCCGGCGCGCTCCACGGTCACCTCGTCGCCGATCTGCAGGTCGCGGTCGAGGACGTTCTGGAGGTTGTGGAGCGTGGCGTGGCGGATGGTCGTGCCGTTGATCTCGACCGGTTCGAGCTCGGCGACGGGCGTGAGGCAGTTCTTGCCGAAACTCCAGTTCACGCCGAGCAGGCGCGTGGTGCGGCGGATGCCGCTGAATTTGAACGCGATCTGTCCGCGCGGATGGTGGGCGGTGTTGCCGAGCGATTCGGCGTACTCCGTATCGGCGAGCTTGACTACGAGGCCGTCCATCGGGTAGGGGAGCTGTTCCATCTCCTCCAGGACATCCGGCCAGATACGGCCGATCTCGGCGGCCGTGACGGGACGCGAGACGGTGGCGTAATCGACGAGCGTGAGACGGGCGTGCTGGGCGGTCATGCCGGAGATGTCCTTCAGACTCATGATTCCGCCGATGGCGTTGCGCGAATTCTTGAACGGCTTCCCGTTGGCGTTCAGAATCGAAGCGTAGCGGCTCCTGAAATCGTCCGTGCGGATGAGGAGTTCGCCGAGGACGCGCCCGGGGTATTCCGCCAGCGGCAGTACGCCGGACAGCGTTTCCAGATCGATCAGCGGCACCTTGTCCGTGATGACCTTGCCGGTGAAGCCGTCGCCGCGCGTGGAGAGCACGCCGTCCTCCCACAGCACGGAGATGCCGTCGTACTTGGGCTGGATCAGGAGCTTTTCGTCGGCGGAGCGGACGGTCTTTTCGACCCACGCGACGAGTTCGGGCAGGGAGTAGACCTTGTCGAGCGAGAGCATGGGGCGTTCGTGCCGGATGTTCTCGGTGGACGCGACGGCGGGTGCGTTGACCTGGTCGAGCAGACGGTTGCCGGGGTCCTTCTCCGCGAGCAGACGCGTGATGAAGTCGAAGTCGTCGTCGCTGATCGCCGGGTCGGATTCGTCCCAGTAGCGCGCGTTGTAGAATCGTATTTTGTCTTCGAGCTCTGCCGCGCTCATGGCGCGGTATGCGGCCCTGTCAATGCCGGGAGTCATGGTTTCCTCGTTTCGTTTGGACGGCGGCCGACCGCCGTGTTTTGTATTGTTCCTAACACAAAATACCACAACTTTGAAAAAAAACAACCGAAAAGGGCGGAAAAAAACGAGTATGGGATTGAAAAAAGCGGAATACGGGATTATTTTATCCAAATCATAAAACAAAAACGCGCCGGAAGGCCGCATCCGATTTTTACGGACACAAGAATGAAACGAATCATCCAGACACGTCTTTTTCTCTTCATGACGCTGGGACTGCTGTTCCTGCTGATCATCGTTTTCCTGGTGACGGCGGTCGGCGCGAAACGTCAGGCACGCACGATCATAAGCGCGAACCTGAAAGATTTGTCCAAAGAGGTGACCGAAAGGCGCTATGGCTACAAACTGCTCCGCCAAAACACGGATGCCAGTTCGATCACGAAAGCGAGGATGCTCGCGCGGATCATCCAGTACGATCCCGACATTCTGAAGAACGACGCCCGACTGAAGGAACTTGCCGTCGCACTGAATGTCGACTCCATCTGTGTTTCCGATCACGAGGGCGTGCTGATCGCCTCGACCGAGCCGGGTTTCCTCGGATTCCCCATGAATTCCACCGAGCAGTCGGGTGCGTTCATGCCTGCGATCAAGAATAAAGATTTCGAGCTGGTGCAGGACCCGCAGGAACGCGGCATCGACCATGTGATCGTGCAGTACGCGGGCGTGGCGCGCCTCGACGAGCCGGGCATCGTGCAGATCGCCTACGAGGCGGACAACGTGAATAATGTTTCCGACATCGAGGTGATACGCGACATCATACAGGCCCTGCCGATCGGGGCAGGCGGGCGTTTCCTGATGCTGGAGGACGGCGACGATCCGGTCGTGTTCGCCAGCGGCGATCCGACGGAAAACGGTCTCCGACTCTCCGAACTCGGATTCCGCAAGGATCCGGTCCTGCCGGACTCGGTGTTCATCCGCGGCAAGCCGTATTTCTACCAGTCCGTGAAGATCCCGGATGAGCCGCGGCGCGTGCTGGCGGTCATGCCGAAAAGCGAAGTTTTCGCGGCGCGCAACCGTACCCTGGTTGCCCTCTTCGTCATTTACGTCGTCTTCTTCGTGCTGTTCTTCTTTCTGCTGGACCTCCTGATCAAGCGGACAGTGACGGACGGTTTCTACGAGGTGAACCGCGCGCTTGACAAAATCATCGCAGGCGACCTGACACAGACCGTGAACGTGCGGAGCAATCCGGAGTTTCTGTCGCTCTCCGACGGCATCAATACCGTGGTCAGCGGCCTGAAGAAGAACCTGACCGATTCGCGCCGCCGCGTCAAACGCGAAAACGAACTGGCGAAGTCCATCCAGCGGACGCTGATCCCCGCGTCGGGACGGCGTTTCCCCCAGTTCGAACAGGTCGACTTCGTCTCGTCGTTCATGCTGGCCTCGCACAAGGGCAGTGACGTCCTCGAAACGTTCGTGACCGACGCCGGACGCCCGGGTTTCGTGATGGTCGAGACGATCGGCGACAGCGTGTCCGCCTCCCTCAGCATGATGAAATTCCGCGCCATTTTCCGGCCGTGCGTCCCGCCCGCCTCGGACCCGCTCGACATGCTGAACCGCGGCATCGAAGTCTTCAAAAATGAAAAAGTCTTCAAAAATCAGTTCCTTTCGATCTTCGTCGGATTCATCGACCCGGAAAACGGGCGGCTCGACTATGTGAACGCGGGCTACTATCCGCCGTTCCTGCGCAGAGCCGACGGCGCGTTCGAACAGCTCCGCGATTCGGTCGGAACGGTGTTTACGTCCGCGCGGCCCGTCGAGCTCCATCAGGAGAGCATCACGTTCGGGCCGGGCGACATGTTCTTCGCATGCTCCAACGGCATCTTCTCGTACAGCGACCGCGAGGGCCAGCTCTTCACGAAGAACATGCTGCTGTCCAGCCTGAACACCTCAAAGGCCGATTCCTCGCAGGCTCTGATCGATTGCGTGATGTCCGGCATCCGCGGGTTCTCCGGCGAGCTTCCGCCGGAAGACGACGTGGTCATGGCCGCCTTCCGTATGAATCCCTGACCGCCGCTCCGAAAAACAATACTTCCGAAGCTGATTCCGCAAAAAAGGACAACACGGTTCTTTTTTTCCCGTTCTGTTCCGGGGAGGACATCTCCGCTCAGGGGATATATGCGATCAGCGTGATCTCGCTGTATGTGATCCTCGGGTTGCACTGGCAGCGACGCACCATGAACTTGTATTCCGGCACCCATTCGTGCAGCAGAGGGACGATCCCGAAGAATTCCTCCGGGTTGTGATAGATGGCCACCGTGATGAGCGGCTTGTCGCGTTTGATGATCTTCTCCGCGCCGCGTACCACGCGCAGGCTCAGACCGTTCACATCAGCCTGAATCCACGCCACGCGTCCCGTCACGGACTTTTTCTCTTCGAAGATGTCCAGGCTCGCCATAGGCGCTTCCGTCTTGCACGGCTTGCCTTCGCGGTTACGGTCATTCAGGACCACCCGGCCCATCTGGTCGCTGATGCAGATGTTGTACATCTCGAGGTTCTTAAGGCCTGCGCGCGCCACGTTCTGCTGGAGGAACACCGTATTACCCTCGGACGGCTCGAACGCGTACATCTTCGCAGGCTTGTACTGGTTCATCACGATCAGGGACGCTCCGCAGAACGCGCCGCACTGGTAGAAGACGCCGCCCTCCAGACGGTCCGTCACGGCCTTATCGAGGAAGACCGCGCCGTGCCGGTAGAAGAATTGCGGCGGATCGAAATACGGGTAGTTGCCTTTCGTGAGCTTCGCGTACTCGGGGAAGCGCTTCACGTGCTCCTGCCAGTCCTTCCGTTCGGACTCGGTCGTCATGCCCATCGGGTAATAGAACAGGATATTCCGGAATTCCGGCGAGGGAAACGCGCCAAGACGCTTTATGCCCAGACGCACGGCATTCACGCTCTCCTCGTCGCAAAGCATCGGCTCCAGCGTCTTCAGCGCGTCGGGGTGCTGGAACAGGTAGGACCGGAACCACACCGTGTACTGGCAGAATTTCTCCGGCACGTGCATCAGCTGGAACTTCTCGAAAAGGTCTTCTTCTCGCGTCTTTCTGCGTTTTGGCTGCCCCTGCTCAGAACCCGCGTTTGCAATCGAATCGGAAGCGGCGCCGGAGAGGGATTCCGCCTCGCGGTTGCGCGGCGTCACGGGCGTCACGGGTTCCTTCTTCGGCACGGGCGGCGGAGACGGGATCGTCCCCGCGGAAAGCTGCTGGTCGCCCAGCCCGAAATTATCCTCGAAACCGGCGGCGGCTTCCGCCTCTCCGCCGAAGTTGTCCGCGGCGTCCTCGCCGAAGTTGTTGGCGTCGGGTTCCGCGGCAGGAGTTTCCGTTACGGTCTTTTCAGGTTGATTCTCCGCACTCACGGCGGCTTGTTCTTCGTCTGTCATAATCAGTTCTCCGCTTCAAATAAGGTTCAGGCCGGGGTCGGGTCGACGTGTCCGATCGCCGCCTTGAAATGATCCAGCATGACCGGCACGAGCGGCGCGTTCGTGCAGAGGATGCCCTCCGACGGATAGTTCGTACCGCCGTTCATGTCGAGCACGGCGGCTCCGGCTTCGGACGCGATCAGCGCGCCCGCCGCCACGTCGTATTCCTTCAGCGCGATTTCCCAGTACACGTCCACGCGGCCCGCCGCCACGAAGCACAGGTCGAGCGCGGCCGAACCGCAACGCTTGATGTCCTGGGCGATGGGAAACACGCGGTCGATGATCGGCATGTTGTTTTTCTTCAGTCCGGCGCGCAGGCAGGCGAATCCGGTCGCGACGACCGCCGAGGAGAGCCTGTCGCACCCGGACACACGGATCGGGCGTCCGTCCTCGAACGCCCCCTTGCCGCGTTCGGCGGAAAACATCATGTTGAGGCGCGGCGCGAAGACGCAGCCCGCGATGGTCGTGTCGTTTTCCTTCAGCGCGATCGAGATGCAGAAGAACGGATGGCCGTGCACGAACGACTGCGTGCCGTCGATCGGGTCGACCACCCAGCAGAACGGCGATTCCTGGCCGCGGCGGCCGTATTCCTCGCCGTACATGCCGTGTCCGGGGAACCTTCTTTTGACCTCGGCGGCGATCAGCGTCTCGACGGCCTTGTCGGCTGTGGACACGATGTCCTTCGGCGTGCCCTTGCAGGAAACGGCGTTCTCCTTGATGTGGTTGAAGTATTTCATCGCCTCGGCTCCTGCGAGCCGCACGATCTCCTGGATCTGCGTGATGTATTCCATGCTCTTCGAGCTCCTTTCCGTTCAGTCCAGCCGGACCCGCCCGACCAGTTCCGACACGGACGCGATCCCGTGCGAATCCAGGTAGGCTTCCAGCTCCTCGATCACGCGGAGCGGAGCGCGCGGATCGGCGAAGATGGCCGTGCCGACCGCCACAGCGGACGCTCCGGCGAGCAGGAACTCGACCGCGTCCGGGCCGTTCATGATGCCGCCCATGCCGATGATCGGGATGGAGACGGCTTTCGACGCCTCGTAGACAAGCTTGACGGCGACCGGCTTGACCGCGGGGCCGCTCATGCCGCCCGTGACATTCGCGATCTTCGGACGGCGCGTCTCCACGTCGATCGCCATCGCCGGGATAGTGTTGATGAGGCTCAGGATGTCGCTGCCGGCATCCTGTGCGGCGAGCGCGAAATCCGCGATGCGCGACACGTTCGGGCTGAGCTTGGTGATCAGCGGGATGGTCGTGGCCTTGCGGACCGCGGCAACGACTCCGGCGAGCGCCTTCGGGTCGGTGCCGAACGACAGCCCGCCCTCCTTCACGTTGGGACACGACACGTTGATCTCGAGCGCGGCGACGGCGTCGCGTTCGGCTTCGAGGCGTTCCGCCACATACGCGTAGTCCTCCGGCTTCTTGCCCCAGATGTTCACGATCACGGTCGCCTTCGTCTTCTTCAGGCGCGGCAGGTAGTGGTCCCCCGTCAGGAACGCGTCGATGCCCGGCCCCTGCAGCCCGATGGCGTTCAGCATACCGCCGGTCACTTCCGCCACTCGCGGCGTCGGATTGCCGTGCGACGGCCACGGAGCGATGCCCTTCACGACCACCGCGCCGAGCTTCTCGACCGGGAAAAAGTCCTCGTATTCCTCGCCGTATCCGAACGTGCCGGACGCGGTCATGACCGGATTCTTCAGCGGGAGCGGACCGAGTTTTACGTTCAGATCAGCCATGATACATCTCCGTAGCGGGATAGACCACGCCCTCTTTGCAGCTGCGCGAATACCGCCAGCCGTCCGGCGAACTCTTGTCCACCACCTTGATCACGCAGGCGAAACACGCACCCACGCCGCATCCCATGTGCTGATCCATGCTGACCTCGCACTTCAATCCGAGCTTCGCGGTTGTTTTCGCCAGCGCGTACAGCATCGGCGCCGGGCCGCAGCCGTACACCATGGCCCCCGCCGGGAAATCGTCTTTTTTCGCCTCCATCAGCTCTGTCACGAACCCCTTGAACCCGCTCGAACCATCGTTCGTGGCGGTCTCCACGCGCCAGCCGAGCGCCTTGTATTCGTCGATCAGGATGAAATCGGATTCCGTGCGCGCGCCGAGGAACAGGATGCCCGGACGCGGCGATTTCTTCGCCAGGAACAACGTCGAGGCGGAACCGTAGCCGCCCGCCGCGATCACCGGGAACGTCTTTTCATCGGGCACGGTGTAGCTCGTGCCAAGCGGACCGAGGATCTTGCAGGATTCGCCCGGTTTCATCTGCGCCAGACGTTCCGTCCCTGCCCCGACCACCTTGAACACCAGCGTCAGCTCGCCCGTCGCCGCGTCCGCGTCGCAGATGCTGAACGGACGCCGCAGGATGTGGTCGAGCGCCTCGCCGATGCGGACATGCACGAACTGCCCCGGCTTCGCCTCGGCGGCCACATGCGGCGCGTGAAACACGATCCGGTGGTACGCCCCATGCAGGACGCCGCACCGGAGGATCGTACACGGAAAATCATTCATAAAACATGCAGTCTCCTGTCCGGCGAAATCTTGTTCGCATCCCGCCGGACCGTTGCGTTGTTATTTAGAAAATGCGTGAATAATATACAGCCTCGCACGCGAAACGTCAAGGGCAAAGATTTTGACCGGATGTTTTTTTTGAAATCTATTCGATATCCTCTTGACTTTCTCTGTTTTTTGCAGATGGAAACCCGACTGGCTTTCCTCGCGAAAAAAACAGGTCGGACCAAATCTTTCTATATCCGTCAGGCGCTGGAAGAACACCTGGAGGAAATGGAAGACGCCTATCTCGCCGAAGAACGTTACCGTACGCGAGGAAAAACCATTTCTCTGGATGAGCTGCTGAATGAATCCGAAATGGCGCGTTGAATTCGACGTGCGGGCGGCAAAGGAACTCCGCAAGCTCGCGCCCGAGGTCAGAAAAATGATTTTGCTGTTCCTCAAGGAGAAGATCGAAACGGAGCTTGATCCGCGCCGTTTCGGGAAGGCCCTTCAGGCGAATTTTGCCGGATTGTGGCGATATCGCATAGAAGACTACCGGATCATCTGCGCAATTCAGGATGACAGACTTGTCGTTCTTGCGCTCAAAGTCGGCCGCCGCAGGGATATTTACCGCTGATTATTTCATCCAATCCACCTCGAATACTGTCTCCGCGCGCCTCGCCCTTGACGCATCATCAAAAAAGTAATGCATTTCCTTCGTTTTTTTGAAAAAGCCGATTTGCATTTATTATTTCAGCGTGATATATTACAGCGGATTTTTAGAATCAGTCATTTTCCAAATGCAACATAACAACCATCCTTAACCTCACGAAAGGATCACACCATGGGTACTGTCATTTCCAGCGGCACCGTCTACGTCAACAATGGAGAACATCTGGATTCTCCCGAAATCCTGAACACCGGCAAAGTGTATGTCAATAAAAACGGCGCCGTAATCAGTGCGGTCATCCATGACGGCGGCGAGGAATATGTCCTGTTCGACGGATTTGACGCAGTCGCTATGGTCTCTTCCGGCGGCATCCTGCACGTCAATACAGGAGAATCCTACAAGCCGCAGGTTTTCAACGGCGGCATCATCAGCGGAATCGGCGCTACCATCTCCTCCGCTGTCGTCAACAACGGCGGCAGCATGGCACTGTCCGGCTATGTCCATCAGACCAGCGGGCTCGTCTCCCGAGGCGATGTGAGGGATACTATGATCAATTCCGACGGCGTTGTGACGCTGGAAAAGTTTGCCGCCTGCAGCAATACGACAATCAACGGCGGCAAACTGCTCGCTTATTCCGGTACGGAAGTGTACGGCATCAATATGACAGACGGTTATATCCTGATCGACAGTGCTTATGCATTCAGTGTGACCATGTCCGGCGGCAGCATGCTGGTCAGGGGCGAAAACGCCCAGAATCCCGGCGTCGTGGAAAACCTGTACATGCGCAGCAGCTCCGGTATCGTCTGGGTTGAAGAGTACGGCGTGATTTCGGGCGGCAATGTTTCCCATGGTGTCCGCGTGGGGAATAATGGCCTCGTCAAAGATCTGACGGTACAATATGATGGCGGAGGCTACCTGGAGATCCTCAACGGCGGCACGCAGAGCAGAGGTGTTGTCTACGGTTCCGAAACCATCGCGGCCGGCGGCACGGCATACGACGTGACTTTCCATGGGGCTGTCGATGTGCGGGGAAACGCCATCAACTGCAATTTGGCCGGCGGATCCGCCGATGTTTCCAGCGGCGGTTTCTTCTCCGGCACGGCAATTCAGGCATCCGACAGCAATCGCGCCTCATTCGTCATGTCCTCCGGCGGTACGGCTGTAGTCACCAGGGCATCCGGCACGTACATCGATGCATTTCTCTACGGCGGCGTCCTGGACGTGAACGCAGGCAAGATCGATTGGGTCTACCTCAAAGAAGGCGGAACATTCAACCTCGGCTCGGGAGCGTCCATCGGCATCAGCGCGGATGTCGCAACCGGCGTCATGAACGTCGAGGGCGTTCTCCGGGATCCCCGCGTCAGCTCCGGCGCATCGGTCATGATTTCCTCCGGCGGCATCGTCACCGGACGATACGACATCCTGAACGGCGCGGTCGTCTCCGCCGCCGCAGGCGCGACCGTCGACTTCGACCTCCATCGGACCTCGGCCGGCGCGGCCGGCGCGCTGCTGAGCAACCTCTCCCTCATAAGCGGCACGCCGAACTACTCGCTCACGGTGGACGGCACGCAGTCCGTCGGCTCCTACAAGCTCGCGGGCGGCGCGGCCGGATTCAACAAGGCTCTCACGGTGAAGGATTCCGCCGGGACCGAACTCGGCACGATCACCGTCGACGGAGACGCCGTGGGCTACAACGGCAAGCTGTACGGACTGAAGCTGACCGACGATACACTGAGCGTGCTGGTCGTAAACGGCAGTTCCGGAAACGTCTTCATGGGCACCGTGACGAGCGGGACGAAGACCATCACCTCCGGCTCGTCCGCGGTCGGCGCGACCGTCGACGTGGAAGGGCTTCTTATCATTGAGGACGACGGCAAAGCGAGCAATACCCTGGTCAAAGCCGGCGGAGAAATGGTCGTTTCCTCCGGCGGCAAGGTCAAGGGCATCACCATCGAAGAAGGCGGCATGGCGTCCGTCCTCGAAGACGTCATGGCAGGCAACGTGGTCGTGAACGGCGGCCAGTTCATCCTGGAACAATACGGCTGGGCATACCAGGCGTCGAAGGGAAGCACGGTATCCAGCAACACCATCGTGAAGAACGGCGGCCAGGTCATTGTGCATGAAAGCGCCTATCTGGTCGGCGCGTACGTCTCCGAAGGCGGCCGCGTGGACGTGCTGAGCGACGGCACGTTCGAGACAGGCAGAGTCAACGACGGAGAAGTTTATGCGTTCAACGGCGCATGTGTCTCCCGTGTAACCCTGGAGGACGGCGGCATCCTGAACGTGGAGTCCGGCGGCTCGGTCCAGCACATCAATGTCAGCGCGGGCGGCGTCCTGACCGGCGTCCTGCGCGAAGCATCCGAACTCACCTTCTACGGCGGCACGCTTGACCTCGACATCTCGGCGGTCGCGCCGGGGAGCGAATTCCTCGTCGACGAGCAGTCGTACTCCGCCATAAACATGCACTCCGGTGAATCGATCTATTATCTCTGCACGCTCACGGTCGACGATTCCCAGGCGCACGGCACCTACCAGCTGATCGAATGGGCTTCCGATTTCGACCAGACCATCACCGTGGTGAACACCTCCGGTGCTGAACTCGGCACCCTCTCCCTCGGCTCCTCCGTCGCGATCGGAAATGACCTGTACACGCTGAGCATGACCGCCGGCGATTATTCCCTGCTCGTTACAATCGAAGATAATCCGAATCCGCCGACCCCGACAACGACAGTCGCGAAGGGCGACCGCGACGGCAACGGCGTGTCGGACGTCATGTTCGTCTGGACAAAGAAATGGGATGAAGAAACGCAGTCCTATGTGACCGGCAACTATGCGCACGGCTACTGGATGAACGGCACGAACGACTGGTGGAGCGCCAATGCGACC
>CACYHQ010000008.1 GCA_902774245.1 uncultured bacterium | reverse complement strand
GATCTTGTTGCGGGATTCCGAGGTCAGACGCGAAGTGATTTCATCCAGGCAGTCGAAAGCTGCCTGCCAGTAAAGATTCTTCAGGCCCTTGTACCTCTTCTTCAAGGCTTCCTTGACGTTGTCCTTATGGACGCCGATTGAGGCGAGAAGTTCGGTATCCAAGCTCGCGATCTTCCTGAAGTGTTCGTACAGCTGCTTTCGGGCTGCTTCGTAGCCGTCGCAGAGGATTTCCACCTTGTTCTTTCCGGTGGTCAGAGCTCGTTTCAGGGCAGCTCGTGCTTTCTCCTCCTCGTCGTTCTCCCACCGAAAAAAAAGCCAAAAAAAATACCCGCAAGCCGAAGCCTGCGGGGTCCTTCCCTTTTCATGATCCTTCCCTTTTCATCGTCCTTTTAGAGGAAGACGTCGTTTTCATTGACGATATCGATCACGCGGCCGCATCCATCAATCAGCTCTACGAGATTGCCCGGAAGCGGCCGGATCCGCGTGGAGCAGGGAAGCCTGATGTAGTCGTAGCCGTCATCGGCTCTGACGTTGATCCTGCCGTTTGTGATGATGTAGCGCTTGGGCTTTTCCGGGGTTTTCTGCTTGCCGAAACGATCCTTTGTTTCCGGCTCCGGATGTTGCGGCGCAGCATAAAAAGACCGGGCAGTCAGCTTTTGGATCACGCGGAAAACGGCATGCCGGTCGGCACACTCGTCAAGCTCCTCATGGATGATCTGAGATGCTTCTTTGTAGTCCACCACGAGGATCTCCGTGTCCGGCGCATTCTGCTTTTTCTTCATTTTCCCACCCCGTTTCTGATGAGATCGACGACAAGCAAAACGATGACAATCCCGACCGCGACATTGATGGCTGCCAAAACAAACATGATGTGTTTTCCTCCTCAAAATGGCACTTCTGCCAGGTTTTCTTTCTCATGGTTCACGCGGGATTTCAGAGCATCGATCAGCTTGTGTTTCTCGCTGCCGTCGAGGTTTTCGAAATCGAAATGACCCTGCTCCAGGCCGATGTAGCGCCGGAGAACTCGACCGGCGAAACCGGCCAGATACTCGGCTGTCCGGTCGCCCGGCAGCAGGTAGGTCTTCAATTCGTACCACAGCGCCCAGAAATAGCGCTCCTGGCGGCTCTTCTCCCGGCCTTCGTCGCGCTTCCGATACTCGCGCGCCTTCGCGTCCTTGACCATCCCTTCCAGCGTCGCGCAGGCCTGCCGATAGTCGTCCTCGGACAACTCGGTCGACGACTTGACGCCGAAATTCGCCAAAAAAGACCGGTATTCCTCAACGGTCAGACCGGCCTCTTTTTTCAGGATGTGAATGCGCCCGTAGCTCCTGGTCGCTTTCATGATTGCGCTCCTTTTCCCTGGTCGAGACAGACGTGTGCAAAGCACTCAAGGAATCTCGTATTCAGGCTCTTTTCCGTCACGGGGATGAAAGTTTCCGGCGCGAATTCCCGGATGCTTTCCTCCATCAGGTCTTTTGCCGAAGTGTGGATTGCTCCGGGATAAGGTTCCCAATCCCTGATCATCTGATCGATGTCTTCCGGGCGGACATTGTGCCGGTTACGCGCGATGCTTTCTTCCCGTGTGATGCGCGGCATCTCCCAGACGAAGTATTTTGCCTTGACGCCATACCATTGCAGGTCTCTGACGATGGAGTCGACGTCATTGATCCTCGGCAGCACGTCGGCATAGATGATATCCGCCTGCTGTCGCTGGGCGATTCCTTCCACGATTCTTTGAGCGAGGATCTTCGCCTGCACCCAACGGTCAGGGGTATATCTGTACTCGTAATTGTTTATAAGAAACATGTCCGGCTCGATCAGGATCGCGCCGGTCTTTTCCATGATCGACCGGGCAAACGTGCTCTTGCCGCTGCCCGGCAAACCGCGCACAAAGGTGATAATCATGCGACCACCCCCTTCATGATTTTCTGATGCTGCTTTGAAAGGAAGCTGAGGATCTTTTTCCTGGCACCCCATTGGGTATAAAACACGTCCTTCGGTTCGACCTCGTAGGGATGGCTTTTTGCATCGAAGACAAGGGTCTTTTTGCCGTGGAAATATTTGCTGAGCCGGACCTTGATGATTCGGATGTTGACCGGCGTGGCGTCGGTATTGTGATCTGCGCGGACGATGAAGCCGGTTGCGCCGTCTTGAAAGTCTGCCTTTTTCATGCCTTGCCTCCGAGTTCTTCGGCGAGCCGCGTGTCCCAATCCGGGAAGAACTCCCGGATCTCCATGATGCGGAAGCCGAGCCGTTTTGCAAAAGCGCGCTCCAGACTGGAGCCTTTCGATGTCCGATGATCGCCAAGCGAGAAGAGGATCCTCATGCGGAATTTGTCATCGATTGTATTCAGCATGACGAGATCCCGGCAAAGGTAGTCAGCCCAAAGTTCCTCGTCTGTCTTTCCATCGGCCGGAAGATCCTGATGCGCTGCCGGGTTGAAGATAAAGGCCTCAGGGAGCGTCTCCTGAATAAGACGCTCTGCCAGGGCAAATTTCTTCACGAAATCCGGGTCGTGCGAAATCGACCCGGAAATATAGATGCCAGTCTTTCTAAGATCCATCAGTAGTCCTCCGTCCATGCGCCCTTTTCTTCGCGGAAGGCGACGGCGTCGGCAAAGTGGTCATAGTTCATGACCTGCCCTTTGCTTTCGGCCAGTCCCTTTGCGGTCGTCAGATCGCGGAAGAGCGTCCGGAGTTTTCCTTTGCGGCCGCGCGCTTCGCTCATGGCGAGATCGAGGAACTCCTTGTCGGCTTCCGGCACGAATGCCCGGACGATGCTGCGGATTTCGTCCTTGCGGACCAGTTTCGGGATCTCCAGCGGATACTCGATCCTGCCGATGAACTGTTCGAAGTAATCCCTGTTTTTCCCCTGGGTGAACTCCGGCAGATACACGTCCGTGAAGATCATGCAGACGCCGCATCCGGTGATGTCGTGAAGGTCCCGGAGGAATTCAATCGGAGACCGCGATCCGGCCTGATTGAGCAGGTGTCCGGCTTCATCGATGATGAGGACGTGCCTCTTGTTGACCGCACGGAAAAGGAGCTGCTCGCGGTCGGCGACGCTGCCCGTGCGCGACACCCCGAAGGAGTCGGCGATCACTTTGACGAGCGTGGCGCGGGAGCAGCTTGACGGACAGCGCACGAGGTGCGTCCGGCCGTGGTTGTTTTTCTCTGCCCAGAACTCGGCGGTGTAGGTCTTGCCTCGTCCGGTGGGTCCGCAGATGTACGTCATGGTCTGGTGATCCCGGCAATAGTCGAGCGTGTCCAGGATGCGGCGGGTCACTGCCGTCAGGACCAGCGGGATGTTTCGCGCCGTGCGGCTGCGCAGGGCGGCGATAGCCCGGAAGACGTCCGCTCTGTCCTTCTCGCTGAACCCGTCGAGCGCCGTGCGGAAGAGCGCGTTGATCTCTTCCGCGCTGAGGCCGCTTTCGGCTTTCAGGGCCGCGGCCGATTTGTTGAGGACGTTGACGTAAAATCCCCAGAGCCACTCGGCGAGATCTCTTTCCGCGGGCTTGGTGTAGAGCTGCATGCCCGCCTGAAACTCCGCGAAAGTCGTGGCGATTGTGTTGTGGTTACCAGTTGTCATAGTCTTGGTCTCCTTGTTTGGGTTTTTGGTTATGGAGGAATTCATACACGCCTGTAAGGTCGCGTTTCGGCTTCTCTGTCTTGTTGTTTTCTTCCGCGAGGAAGGCTTCGACCGTGCTCGCGTTGCCCGTCTTCCTGGACGACTTCGCGGGCTTCTCTTCCGGTGCCTGTGCCTCGTCGCCTGCGGCGTCCCCGATGGGGAAGACCGGATCGGCGGGAGCCAGGCGTTTGTAGGTGTGGTTCTTTCCCTTGACCGTGTGGATCTCGCCGCGCTTGATGAGACGGACTCCGGTCCCGGCTGTCAGCATTTCCTCGATAGGTGAGGCGTTCTGCTGACCGCCTTTCAGCTCCAATGCCAGGCGCTTGACTTCGCGCTCCTGGGCTTTCTGCCGTGCCATGCGGTCTTCGAGTTTCGCGATCTCGTATTCGTCGCCGTGGACCAGTGCCGCGACCGCTTCGCGGAGATATCCGTTTCCGATCCGCGCGCCGTTCAGGTCGTAGACTCCGATCCTGTCCTGGTGGAAGGGATCCGTCTTGACGATCACCTTCTCACCCCAGCGCACGTTGTCGGTGAAATAGTATTTTCCCTCGACGCTGATCCTGCCACCGCGGCCGATCTCTCTGATCCCGTATGGACGCATGAACGCTTCCCTCAGTTCATCCATGGTCCGTCTCCGGCTCTGCATATGGCGTCCTGCCCAGACTTCCTCCGGGCTGCGTCCCTCGTGAATGGTTCCCTCCTTCGCATCCTTCTGATAGGCTCCGAGCCAATCGGCGAAGATCCGGCAGAACGTTCCCAGGTCGGGGAGTTCCTCCGGGTGTTTTTCATGGTAGTCCGCGGCATCGGGACGCTCCATCGGATTGCTTCCGAGGTATGCCGGGAACTTCTTGTCGAAGCGCTGCATGACATTCTTGAAATTGCTTTCGATTGTCTTCGCGCGTCCGTTATAAGGATTTGCGCGCGTCAGCCTGATGCCGAGCGCCGCGAATATGCTGTAATCCTGCCCGGCAAGCGTCATCGGCGTGCTGTAACCGGCCGCCACATAATCTTTGCCGTTGTCGAAATAAGCCTCGACGGGCGGGTGTCCTCCGGTGGCGCAGCAGTATTGCGCCATCAGTTTGATCTGGTCGTCCGTCTTCACGCTGTCCAGTGTGATCATCCAGGAGACCATATACCAGGAGCGGGCGTCCATCAGGCCGGAAAGCACCGGGCGCTTTGCCGCCCATCCTCCGTCCGATGTCCTGACTCTCACCCAGGTATCGAAGGGCCTGCTGTCGCCGACCACCAGATATCCGGGATCGATCATCGACCAGTCGCGCTCCGCGTAGTCGCAGCAGCGGTTGCGCCAGGCGACTTCGCCTTCGCATTCATGGATGATGACTTCCTTCGGCAGGTGCTTGATGTAGTACCTGACGGCCGGAAGGCTCGGTATCGCCGCGGTCGGATTGACCCGCTGCAGCGTGTCCCGGGTGTTCCGGTAGGACTCGGTTATCTTCTGGCGGTTCGCGTGGAGCCAGATGCGGTTGAAAAGGGTGTAGAATTCGTTGTATTTATCCGCACGAGGGTCTGTCCACCCCCGCTTGTACTGGTCTGCCAGAGCCGTCAGACACGCCTCCATCGGAAGACCCCTGACGCGGCGTTTCCAGTTGCGGTAATTCTCGTATGTCAGCTGACTCGTCCCCCTCTGCCCGGAACTCTGAAGGATCGGAAAGCACTCCTTCCACCGGATCGCCGCCTGGATCACCGCCAGAGGATCCGTCAGTTTCGGTTCCTCGCGCTTGATCTCGTCGACTTTCGCCAGGAAGAGAAGGCGCTCCTCCGCTGTCCTCCGGACAGATTCCGGCATCCGCGACGCTTCCAATGCCGAAGACGGCATCGAAATCGTAGGGGGCATCAGTGTGGTTACCACACTTTCTTTCGGGTTTGTGATAATCGGTTTGCACAAATCCGGTGTTGTTACCACACTCTGATTTGGCACCGGGACTCCGTTTTGCAGTGTGGTTACCACACTCTTTCCGAGTGTTGTGATAAACGGTTTGCACAAATTCTGTGTTGTTACCACACTGGCTTCCGGTGTTGTTACCACACTCGGTTCCGGCTTCGGCAGCACGTCCGGCAGTGTGGTTACCACACTCGGTTCCGGCGTTGGAACTGCTTGCAGTGACATCGTTTGCTCCTTTCATCAGTTTCTCGATCTTTTCGATCTGGGCGGTCAGCAGCTCTTTCATGTCGGCCAGTTCTGTCTTGTCGAAACTGGTGCCGGACATGCGGAAATCAAGCCAGCTGTCAAGAAGGCTCGCTCCGATCTCTTTCGCGCGCTGCGCCCGCTTTTCACTTGTTACCGCGTTGCGGATGGCGGCCTCCGCTGCATCCGGGCTGTCGACGTCGAGGATCCCTTCCCAGCCCGTCAGATACGGCGTCCGGTCCCGTTTCTCCGGGACCGGTTTGCCTTCCATGATGCAGATGCACTCGATGACCGCGTCGCGAATGCCTTCGCGATCCATTTCCGTGATCTCCGGGTGCTGTGATACGAATCCGATCACGCTGTCCGCGCCGCCGATCCTGAAGAGCCGGGTCAGCGGAAGCAGACGGTCGACCGTCATGGCTGCCATCTTGCGGAACAGGACTTTCTGTCCGCGGACGGCAAGCAGCATCCGGCCGACTGCCAGGCGGTGATACAGTTCCGCCTTTTCCAGGCCGATGTCCCGGGCCCAATCGAGCCACCGGACGCCGTCGCCGTCGAAGTCGTCCTCATAGGCCGCCGCGAGATTGAGAGCGGAGACCACGGACCCCCGGCGTTCGACGATGGCGATCCGCTTCAGAAGAATCGTCTTTTCTTCCAAAGTCCCCGGGATCTGGCCTTCGTTGAATATCTTGTCAAAATCCATCTATCAGGCTTCTTTCAGAGTGTATTTGAATCTTTCCTTCGGCACAAGCTTCGCGCCGCGGACGTGTTCTCCGGCGAGCAGAGCGTCCTTGACCAGAGTCAGGTCCGGCTTGATGACGCGCTTGCACAGTTCGATGCCCAGGCGCTTCGTTTCGGCTTCCGCGTCGAAGTCCTTCTCGGTCGCCACTTCCGTCGAACTCTGCAGGCCATAGGTCCCCTGCTCGCATTTGCGCTTGCGCGGATTCGTGAAGAGGGTGCGGTTGTCTTCGTCTTCGCAGAAGTCTTTCAGCGCCTCTTCCAGCGCCTTCGCTTCGGCCACATCGGCGGCAATCGCCGCTTCGCCGTCAGCCTTGATCTTCGCGATCCGGTCTTTCACCTTGGCTTTCTCTTTCGTGATCCGTGCCTGGATGACGCCGAACCGGTTGAAGAGATCGTCCGCTTCCTTGATGCTGCTGATCTTGATCCCCATGATTACGCCTCCTTCGCGCCGCCGTCAGTGCCGAAGACTTCGGTGAACCGCGCCAGGGTGAAAGGACTCGGGCGGCCATGACGCACCTTGCAGACCAGGCGGGCGCTGACGCCGATCAGCTCGCCGAGCTGTCCGTCAGACAGTTTGAAGCAGTATTCGATGGAGTTGATCAGGTCTCCGAGGCGGTGGCCTTCGCGGCATTCGGAAAGCCATGCGCGGATGTCCTTGATCAGTTTCGCGGCCTCTTCCGGCGTGAAGTATCCGGAGACCTCCGCGGTGCCGTCAGCGGGCTTGCTTTTCGAGACCTTTGCTTTCTTCGGCTCGGGCTTTGATTCCGGTTTCTCTTCCGGCTTGGAGGACTTGTCTGCGGGTGGATAAAGATCGACACACGGGCCAAATGCGGTGTCCGGGATGTCCTGGACGGGCTTTCCCTGGAGTTTGCCCGTGGTGTCCACAGAGCCGCTCATGGCAGCCTTCGCCATGGCGTCGCGTTCCTTCCCGATGTCCTCGACTTCCTTTTTCAGCGCTTCGCCTGCCACCGCCTTGTCGATGTTTCCTTGTTCCAGGGCGTCGACGTTCTTCTTCATGGCAGTGACTTTTTTCAGCAGTTTGACGACCTGCACCAGGATCTGCTTCCGGGTCTTGTCGTCCTTGAGGCCGCCCATCGCCACGAGTTCCATCAGACCGGCCGATTCATCCTTGAGGCCGTCCACGTCCTTCATCAATTCGGCGGCTGCGCGGGTGGCTCGGATCGCGTTGTCCTTCATCTCGGCGCTGATCGGACGGTCTTCCCAGAGTTCGATGGTGTCGATGCCCGCGTCTGCCAGGTCGGGAGGAGCCGGGATGGTGGCGACATACTTCCGGCCGCGCTCGTCTTCGCGCGCGCTCCCGGAGCACTTCCCGCAGGAACCGCAGGAGCAGCCGGATCCGGCCGCCGTGTCCGGGCCTTCGATGATGTGCTTGATGATGTCGGCGCATGCCGCCGAGATCGTCGGAGAGACCTTCGTCTTTTCCAGGAATGCGGCGCCGAGGATGTGCGCCACGTCGCCGAGCGACGTCTTCAGTGCGCTCTTCGGCGAGCAGTCGAGCAGATCCATGGCGATGCACAGCATCATCCCCATCGAGCCCGCCGTTCCGGGCGGAAGTTCGTCGCGGTTGTCCGCCGTATCGTGCAGGACTTCCTGCACCGTGCGGATGATCCCCGCGGCCATTGCGGTGTTGTCGGCGCTTGCCGCCGCCTTGTCGGTTTTCTTGGTCTTTTTGTCGCTCATGTCGTTTCTCCAGTATTTGATTGTGTGATTGGTTGTCATGTGAAAGGATTTTCAGGGGGAAGCGCCTCATAGACGTCTTCCCCGATCTCGGGTTCCTGGATATATTTCCGTGCGGTCTTCTCGCTGCACCCGCAGCAGTGTGCGATCTGCTTCATCGAAAGCGTCGTGTAGACTGCCAGACGGTTTGCCCTCCACCAGGCGGGGTTCTCCGCCGCTTTGTCAGCCAGGACGACCATTCGCCGAAGCGTCAGGATCCGTTTCAATACGGCCAGTCCCGCGCGTCCGCCCATCGACCCGGTCGTGCCGTCCGAAAGAGGCACGGTCAGACGCGCCTCGTCCAGCTCCCGGACCGATTGCACATGCGCGAGAGCCTGTGCGATTGCCAGAAGCGTCTGTGCGTCCACGCACACCGTGCGCTCCTGCGGAGCAGAAAACTCGTCGGTAACTGTGCCGGGTTCGTTGGGCATTACTTGCCTCTCGCGAAAAGCCAGGTGAGCGCAAACAGGATCAGCAGCATCAGGCCGTACATCCACTCCGGCACTCCGTCTTCAAGTTCGCATTCATGCGGGTCGATTCCATTGGTTGTGTCTTGCATCATGGCACGTCTCCTTCTGTGTTTGGATTGGTTATGTGGTCGCGATCTCACGCGTCCTGGTTCATGGTTGCGATCTGCCTTTCCATCTCCGCGCGGATTTCAGCCGTCTCGCGATCCATCAGCGCTTCGGGAGTCGAGAACAGATCATCGGGGTGAAGTTCCTCGCAGATGTAATACTCGTGCTTGCCGTTGTCCGGGCTCATGACGGCAGGCTTCGGGAAGGTCTGAAACACGATGCTCCGGGATCCGTCGAGGTTGAGCCCGCAGAAAATACCCCTGCAGATGCTGCCCCAGGTGCCGTAATACACGATCTCGCCGGGCTTGCGGCCGGGGGCGGTTTCTTCTTCCTGCTCGTCGGCCTGCTCCTCGGCCTGCTCGGAAACGTCAGGCTGTTCCTCCTCGCCGCTGAGGAGGACGTTCATCTTCTCCATCTCGATGTCGGACGGAGCCCACAGACTGATCATCTCCTGCAGCCGGTTCAGCGGGATCGGGTCAATGCCTTTCAGCTGACGCCACAGGGCAGTTTGAGCGACATTCAGTTTTTCCGCTGCCTTCTTGATGCTCGTGTGGTTTTTGTCCAGCCATGAGTTCAGGAGGTCGGCTACCTTCTTGTTGTGGATCGTTTTCATGGTCTCTCTCTTCCTCGTGTTAGGTTTTATATGACCGGAGCAACAGCGATTCCGCTTCGCGAAGCATACGAGCGTTCCCGTAGAAAACCCCGTAAACGTATCCCTGGGACTGGCCGACAAGCTATAAAACAACGGCACTGGCAGGATTTCCTGGCGTTCATGGAGGACAACTACCCGGAGACGACTCACCTCGCAGCTGTCGCCCGTCACCATGCGGAAAACTATGTGGCGAGCCTCACGACCTACGGAAAATATACGATCCGTAAACCAGGTGAACGGAGAGAAGCTCATCCTCTCGCAGGAGCGACGGTCAAGGACTACCTCACCACGATTACGGAAGTTTTCACGCTTCTGGCTGAAGATGCCGGACTCGTGAACAATCCGTTCGCCAATATCCCCAAGCCGTCCCTGCAGACCGAGAATAGACAGCCGTTCACGCCGGACGAACTGGAAACTATTAAGGAGAACCTTGACGACTTCACACGTCCACTGTTCACCATTGCGTTTTCAACGGCGCTTCGTGAAGGCGACATCTGCACGCTGAAATGGAATGAAGTCGATCTGGAAAACCTCGTCATCTGCCGGGGAAAAATGCGCAAGACGCAGGTCGGCGTGGACATCCCAATCATGCCGCCATTAGCGGATTACTTCGGAGAACTCAAGGAGAAGAGGACGGGCAAAGGTGATTATGCCGAATACGTCCTTCCGCTTCACGCGGAGATGTATCTGCATAATCCCAGCGGGGTTTCCTATCGCGTCAAAACATTCCTGGAGGAGAAGTGCCACATCGTCACCACGGTCAAGCCCGCAGGGCGAAATCGCGCCGTCTCAGTCAAAGACCTTCACAGCTGCCGTCATTCGTTCTGCTACTATGCCGGGTTGTATGGAATCCCGATGAATGTGGTTCAAGGCATTGTCGGCCACCTTACGCCGGAAATGACCAAGCTCTACAGTAATCACGCCAGCTTGGAGGCCAAGCGTGAAAAGATGCAGCTCCTGCCCGACTTCCTGAATCTCGCTGACGGAACGAATCCGCATTTGCTTGGAGACTGCTCGCATGACCCGGAGATTATCGCTCTGCTGAAGAAGATACCGCGTCGGTATGCGGACGAAGTGAAGCAGATGCTGGAGTTCATGAGTACGGCCAATCCCCGGACCATCATTGAAATGCGCCGCCAGCTGACGGGATGAAGTCAATGACGTGAGGGAAGGAGTATCCTTCTTTCCCTCACGTTAGAAAAACGTCATGTGCACCACAAAACAGCTTGAAAAAGACACAAATCAATGCTATCTTATTCTAATGTGTAAAAACAGTTGAGGAGGCTTTTCGATGAAGATAGAAGATATGATTCGAGGGGAATCGAAAAACATTGAATTCAAGGAGATTCTGCCCTCGAACTCGGAAAAGTATACGAAGACGATAGTCGCCTTTGCCAACACGCAGGGCGGGAAGCTGATTATTGGCATAACCGACCAGACGAGAAAAATCGTCGGTGTGGACGAAGCCACACTTTTCCAGACGATGGACAGCATCTCCAACGCCATATCCGATTCCTGCGAACCTCAGCTCGTTCCGGACATAGAGCCATACACGATTGACAAGAAGACCATTATCATCGTCTCTGTGGCCCCGGGACCTCACAGGCCGTATTATTTGAAGTCAAAAGGCCGGGATCGCGGAACATACATCCGAGTTGGGGCTACGACGCGTCTCGCTTCCTCGGAAAAGATCAAGGAGCTCGAACTGGAAGGAGCAAAGATCTCGTGGGATGAGCTGACCTGCATCGGCTATTCCGTAACGGAAAAAGCCATCAAAAAGCTCTGCTCTGACATGAACCGCTACCGCAAGGAAATGGTTGAGCACGGGGACCGTGCAGAGAAACTCCCGACCGTTACGCGAACGAATCTTGAAAACTGGAACGTCCTCAAGAAAACTGACGAGGGATATTTGGCCTCCAATGCATTTGCTCTTTTGACCGGAACTCATTTCCCGTATTCAAAGACGCAATGCGCTGTTTTTGCCGGAACCGAACGTGGTGAGTTCATTGACAAGCAGGATTACACCGGGCCTCTCTACGAACAAATTGAGGGGGCCTATGCGTTTGTTCTACGGAACATTCGCAGATCGGCTAAGGTCGAAGGGCTGATTCGCAGAGAAGGGCACGAGCTTCCGCCAGATGCAATACGCGAAATGATCATCAATGCACACTGTCACAGAAATTTTCTTGATGAGGCGTGCATTCAGGTCGCTTTGTACGACGACCGCCTTGAGGTGACGTCACCAGGAGGATTGTGCTACGGGCTGACGTTGGAGGAAGCCCTCAGTGGACGATCCAGACAGCGGAATCGGGCGATAGCCGAGGTGTTCAGTCAAATGGGGCTTATTGAGGCGTGGGGCAACGGGTTGAAAAGCATCGCCAAGAGAGCCAAGGAGTATCATTTGCCTTCGCCTGAGTTCATTGAGATGCCGGAAACATTCCGGGTCAACATGTTCCGGAGCACAGCATCGGTAGAAAAGCTCAAAAGCGGTGGAACAGCATCGGTAGAAAAGCTCAAAAGCGGTGGAACAGCATCGGTAGAAAAGCTCAAAAGCGGTGGAACAGCATCGGTAGAAAAGCTCAAAAATGGCGAAATGGGAATCAATGCCACGCAAATGACCATTCTCTCTTTACTTTCCAAGAACCCCAAGCTAACCTGTGCTGCCATAGCAGAACAAATCGGGATTTCAAAACGGAACGTCGAAAACAATGTCGGCAAGCTGAAATCGATTGGTGTTTTACGCCGGAAGGGATCAACCAAAAGCGGATCATGGAAAGTCATGGGTTCAATTGCTCTTCCTTCTGCCTGAAGAGCCTTTTTCAAGGGGCTCGCGCGCACATGCGCCTACAACGTGCAACTTGCAACAACAGAAAACAAGTACACTCATGAAGCAATATAAAAGCAGAAATCCCGGAAAAATCCCGGAAAAATTATATAGGCAACTGATTATAAGCATATTCGTTTACATTCGCATCGTATAGGTCGTGGGTTCAACTCCCATCTGCTCCACCATTTAGAATTGGCCGAGGGTCGGAAGTCCAATATTCCTGCCCTCGTTTTTTTTGCTGTTTTTACCTCAAAATCAGACGATTTCAACAGGAAAAGATCGCCAACAGAGAACGAAATTCATCCTCTGAATCGGCTATATTTGGGCCGTTAAGGGGGTTCAAATTCTCTGTTTCTCTGCTATGTTTCAACCGGGTCCAATAATTCAACTCTTTTTCTCTGAACTTGTTGAGTGTTGGTCGCGGCATCTGGCCATGATGATGGTTCTCAAATGGTTTTTACGCATGGGTTTATTTGCCTTTTCCCGCGAATTATCTTTAAAAACAGACCGTCACAGAGAACAGAGAAGCCCCCTATTTTGCCAAAGAGTCCAGCGTGGCCTGTGCGCCCTTTCTGACGGCCTCGACGATCTCCGGCGGCTCAATGGGCACAGCCTCGCCTTTCTGCGACAGAATCCACGGCACGACGACTTCCGCAGGGACTTCCGGAATGGAAAACAAAAACGATCCGTCGCGGTTCTTCTTTATCTTCTGTTTGGAATGCATCTGGGTGGCCTTCGCAAACTTCACCGCGTCCCCGGTTAAACGGATTTTGACATCGGGGATCTTTTTGTAGCTCACGATTTTATCCAGCGTGACCGAATCGATGATCCCGTGGTCGGGCTTGAACGTATCCTGGAGCAAGCTCGCGTTCTTGATTCGGTTGATCACGAACGTGCGGGCCTCTTTCCGCATGTGGCAATACGCCTTGATGCGCCACTCATGCTGGTACAGGAAAAGGACGTGCGGGTCGATGTCGCGTTCCGACAGAATGCCGTTCTGGTGATCATAAACGATGTGCAGACGGCGGTGCGACTGCCAGGCATCAAACACGATGGAGAAAACTCCGGGATTCTCGGAGACACCGCCCTCGGCAAACACTTTCATCGAATTGACGAGCGTCTTCTCTAAAAACTCGGGACTGTCCGATTTCAGAATCTCGTCCACGGCTCTGGAAATGCGTCCGCGCACAGGATCGGGGAACACGTCCTCGGCGATGCGGCCACCGATGATGAGCGCGAGCATAGCCGACTCCGACAAATTCGCCGGACAGTTGAAATCCCAGTTGCGGTCTTCGAGGTAATAGGTGTTCGTCCGGCGGTCGAACTTGATCGGGCAGCCGAACTCGTTTCTGAGCGCGTCGATGTCGCGGTAGACCGTCCGCATGCTGTAATGTCCGCGCATAAGCTGACCATCGCCGATGCTCAGATTCTCATATTCCTTGAGGATGCGGTCAGCAGTCGGACAACTGTTTTTCTTCAAAAGCGAGACGATCCTGGCGATACGGAAGACCTGCATGTTCCGGGACACCGCATTCGGGTTGTTTTTTTTCGGCTTCCGGCTGTTTTTTGCCGCCCATGCCGATTTTTGAGGTGAAGATTTTTTCATCTTTTTTTTGACTCCCGAAGTTAACTGACGTTAGATGGCAAAGTGTGATGATATATTATACTCGCAAACACGGAAAAGTCAAGGGTACCTCTATTGATTCGGACGGATGGATTTTCAGCAGACAGGCAAACAGGACGATGCAGGAAGATTTGAGCGTGGCTATCTGAAGGTAACCACCGAAAATCTTACCAATCGGAATTTGCATGGATGCGAAAAGCCGCCGGAAAACAAGCAATAGAGATGCCCTCCAATCATATTCGAACCGTTTCGAAAGGAGACACGCCATGAAACAGAAAGTCGGAAAAGCCGTACAGCTTATGATCGCCGTCACGATGGAAGATATCGGATTCTTTATTGCCTGCGGAATCGCCCTCGTCATCCTCCTCAAACTCGCCTGTGTGTGAGGATACAGCCATGAACTATAACAAGCTCATTTACCGCGAATGCGCCTGGCCGGACTTCGGCAAGGTCATCACGATTGATTTCTCCATGAGGGAGATCTTCGTCGATTCCTTCCCCGAAGGCATCAAGTGGTGTCGCATCGGCTCACGCGAACGCGCCACGATTGAGGCGAAACTGAATACGAGCCGACCGGACGAATGGGCTGAGGACTATTTCGAGCCCGTCCTGGACGGCATGACCTGGGACCTGAAGCTGTTCGAGGGAAGCGACCTCGTCAAGGAGTCCAGCGGATGCAACGGGTATCCGCCGAACGAACAGTGGCAGGCGCTCTGCTCCCTCGTCACCTTCTGCTCCGTCGTCACGCGCCGCTATGGTGAGGCGAGGCCAGGAGGAGCTGCGAAATGATGGACTCGAAAAGAAACCAGGAAAGGAAAAACACCATGAAACTGGACGCGAGAGAAGCTCGGAAAGCCGAGGTCATTGAAATTCTGAAAGACGCAGGTGCACTTCCCGAATCAGCCCCATCGGCAAACCTCGCACGTCTCGTTCATAGAGGACTTTCAACGAGACAGACTTTGCTCCGCATTTCGGGCATAAATGTTCCTTACGTCTGAGGCGGATTTCCAGCCTTTCTTCAGAGTAAATGGTTTCCTTTACTTGAAAATCACGGATTCCCTGTATATAGTAGAGTTCGGTCGGCATGGGTACTCCTTCTTTTGTTTGTGGTAATTCAGAAAAAGTAGTACCGATGTCGGCTTTTTCAACCCTATCTCATTGGTTTGTCACGATTATCTCCCATTTTCCCTGTCAGAAACCATCGAAGAACCCCATTTTCCCTGTCAGAAACCGTCGAAGAACCTTTTTTGTTTTTTTAATCGGGAAACAAAACGGGATTCCGGCCACTTCGATTTAAAGGGGGAAAAAGCTCAGGAATGAGGGAACAAAAAAAGTGAGCTGGCAGGGACTCGAACCCTGGACACCCGCCTTAAAAGGGCGATGCTCTACCGACTGAGCTACCAGCCCACGACAAAAAAAAAGCGTGAAACACTATAAAATACCACGTTTTTCCCAAAATGCAAATGTAAAGAGGAAAAAAGCGGGAAAATAAGCTGAAATGAGCAGGCATGGAGATATCCGTTTTCCAGTTCTGAAAATCTCCCATTTTTCCGTTTTTCCAGCTTTCGGCATCAATTCGACGCCTTTTTCCTGTTTCCGGTTTGAAAAATCCCCGTTTCGGCTGTATAATTAAATCACCACATTTTAGAAAATGGACACGCGCGTTCCCGCCGCCGTCCATGGATTCATTTGAACGCAAAACGATTAGGAATACGGGAATTATGGCTACGGATTTCGTGCATCTGCACCTGCATACGGACTACAGCCTGCTGGACGGCGCGTGCGCCATCTCCTGGGCGAAACTGAAGAAGGAGGACGCCGAGGGCAAGGTCGACCTGGTCACCATGGCGAAGGAATACGGCATGAAGGCCTGCGCGATCACCGACCACGGCGTGATGGGCGGCTGCTACGAGTTCCACAACGCCATGAAAAAGGCGGATATCAAGCCGATCATCGGATGCGAAACGTACATCGCGCCCGGCAGCCGCCTGGAAAAAACGCCCGGCGTCCCGAACATCAAGGGATTCCACCTGATCCTGCTGGCGAAGAACAGCGTCGGCTACCACAACCTCTGCAAACTCAATTCCGAAGCGCACATGACCGGGTTCTACTACAAGCCCCGCATCGACCGCGAGCTCCTCGCGAAGTATCACGAGGGCATCATCGGCATGAGCGCGTGCCTGCAGGGCGAGATCGACGTGGCGATCCTGCGCGGCGGCGTGGACGCCGGCCGCAAGGTGCTGTTCGACTACCTCGACCTCTTCGGCGGCAAGGAGAATTTCTGCCTGGAGCTGATGTATCACGGGATCGAGGACCAGAAGACTGTCAACCGCGGCCTCATCCAGCTCGCCCGCGAGAACGACGTCCGGCTGGTCGCCACGAACGACGTGCACTACCTGAAGAAGGAACATGCGCGTTCCCACGAGATCATGCTGTGCATCCAGACGCGCACCACGCTGAGCGACGAACGCCGGATGAAGATGGAGTACGACGAATTCTACTTCAAGTCCGGCGACGAGATGATGAAGGTCTTCGGGACCGAGGCTCCGGACGCGATTACGAACACGCTCGCGGTCGCCGAACAGTGCAACGTCGAGATTGGGTATGAGAACCATTACCCCGAATATACCCCGCCGCAGGAGTTCGTCGACACGCTCGACCTGGACGCCATTCGCGCCGAATCCGTGCAGGAGATCGACGCCGAGATCGAGGAGAACCGCGTGAAAAAGCCCGACGATCCCGTCCCCGATGACGCCAAGCGAGCCAACCTCATCGAACGCCGCATTGTCATGAAGAAATCCGCCGCCTACCTCCGCAGCATCTGCCTATACGGCACTGGACGCGCGGACAGCGTGTGCGGCTACGAAAAGAAATACGGCTACGACCCGTTCAATCCGCCGGAGGACAAGAAGGAGGAGGCGAAGCGCAACCTCGACCGCATGGACTTCGAGCTGTCGGTCATCAACCGCACGAAATATCCGAGCTACTTCCTTTGCGTGTGGGACTTCATCAACTGGGCGAAGGAACACGGCATTCCGGTCGGACCGGGGCGCGGTTCCGGCGCAGGCTCCATCGTGGCGTACCTGAGCGGCATCACGAACATCGACCCGATGAAATACGACCTGCTGTTCGAGCGCTTCCTGAACCCGGACCGCGTGTCGCCGCCCGACTTCGACACGGACTTCTGCGAACGTCACCGCCAGGAGGTCATCGACTACGTGATTCAGAAGTACGGCGAGGACAGCGTGTCGCAGATCGGCACGTACGGCACGCTGAAGGCGAAGGCCGTCGTGAAGGACGTCGCGCGCGTCCTCGGGCGCACCCCGGCCGAGGGCAACATGATCACGAAGCTCATCCCGGAAGACCCGAAGATGACGCTCGCGAAGGCCGTCAAGGAGTCGCCCGAGCTGAAACAATTGCTCGAAAAGGAATCCTGGGTCCGCGAGATATTCCAGTACTGCGCCCCGATCGAACAGCTCAACCGCCAGATGGGCATCCACGCCTGCGGCGTCATCATCTGCAACCAGCCGCTCGCCGACCTCGTCCCGCTCGGACGCGGCGCGCACGAGGAAGTCATCACGCAGTACGTCGCGCCGCTCTGCGAGAGCATCGGCCTCCTGAAAATGGACTTTCTCGGGCTCCGCACGCTGACCGTGATCCAGGACGCCGTGGACAACGTGAAGCGCACGCACGGCGTCACGCTCGACATGGACGCGATCCCGCTGGACGACCAGAAGACCTACGACCTCATCAACCGCGGCGACACCGTTTCCGTGTTCCAGCTCGAATCCGGCGGCATGCAGGACCTCTGCCGCAAGTTCGGCGTCGAGAATCTCCGGCACATCATCGCTCTCGTGGCGCTCTACCGCCCCGGCCCGATGCAGTTCCTCGACCTCTTCGTCGGACGCAAAAAAGGCACGATCCCGCTCGAATACGACCATCCGCTCATGGAACAGTACCTGAAGGAAACATACGGCATCATGCTCTACCAGGAGCAGATCATGCAGTGCGTGCAGGTGCTTGCCGGATTTTCGCTCGGTCAGGCCGACATCCTCCGCCGCGCCATCGGCAAAAAGAAGATCAAGGACATGGAGGCCCAGCACGACAAGTTCATCGAGGGCTGCGCAAAGACGAACAACATCCCGACGGCCCAGGCGGAGCGCATCTGGGAGAACATCAAGAAGTTCGCCGAATACGGGTTCAACAAGTCGCACAGCGCCGCCTACGCGCTCCTCTCCTACCGCACCGCCTACCTGAAGGCCAACTACCGCCCCGAATTCATGGCCGCCGTGCTCACCAGCGAACTCTCCAATGCAAAAAAGCTCACGTTCCTCATCAACGAATGCCGCACCACCGGCATCCGCATCCTCCCGCCGGACGTGAACACCAGCGACGTGAACTTCACCGTGGACGGCGACGCCATCCGCTTCGGGCTCGGCGCCATCAAGGGCTTCGGGCAGGGCGTTTCCGCCTCCATCATCGAGGCGCGCAAGGACGGTCCGTTCACCTCGATGACTGACCTGGCGGAACGTACGGAAGGACTGAACGCCAAGAGCCTGGAGGCGCTCATCCGCTGCGGCGCGCTGGATTCCACCGGCCTCAAACGTTCCCAGCTCGTCGCCATGATCGACTCCGCACTGACGTCCGCCTCTGCCGCCCGCCGCGACCGCGAATCTGGCCAAGCCAGCCTCTTCGACATGCTTGACGATCCGAAGGACGCCGGACTGGAGGAACAGGCCCCGCCGGACATCCCGGAGTTTCCGGACAGCGAAATGCTGGAGGATGAAAAGCAGCTCCTCGGATTCTATGTCTCCGGCCACCCGCTTTCCTCCTCGAAGAAGACGATCGACACGTTCTCCACGGCCAATCTCGCGGAGATTTCGCGCATGCCCGGCGACATCGGCGTCAAGTTCGGCGGCCTCGTGACTTCGGTCGCCAAGAAATACACCAAGAGCGACAGCAAGCCGTTCGCCATCGTCCAGATCGAGGACCTCACCGACACCATCGAATGCGTCTGCTACAATCGTCTCTACACCGAGGTCAACTCCCTGCTCGTCGAGGGCGCGAAGGTCTTTGTCCGCGCCGTCACCAAGAAAGGCGAGGAGGAAGACGCCGACGTTTCGCTTCAGCTCGAAGACGTGATCCCGCTGGAGGACGCCCCGTTCTTCAACGCCAGCACGTTTCAGGTCAATCTCTTCGAGGACGACATGAAGCCGGACGCCTGTGAAAAACTGCGCGATCTGCTCGCGCGTTATGCCACGCCGCCGCCCGAGCTTTTCCTGTCCGGTTTCGAGCCGGAAGACGCCGACGATCCGGCGGCACGGCGCAGAAAACCGAAACAGAAACAGGGCCCGGAACCCGTGCCCGTGCTCGTTTGCGCCGCCACGAAGGACCGCCTGGCCGCCTTCATCGAACTGCCGCAGTCCGTCCGCGTGTATGTCTCCAAAGGGCTCCTGAACGATCTCGACGCGCTGCTCGGGGCGAACCACTACACGATCAAACCCAACGACGACGTTCCGCAGCCGCGCCGCCAGTGGCGACGGGACAAGGAATCCGAATCCGAACCGGCTTCGGCCTGACGCACCCGGGAGTACCACATGAAAAACGCAATCCGAACCCGCCTGCTTCTTCTCTGGATGATCCTGTTCGCCGCGTCCGGCGTTCTGCTTCATGCTGCCCCGATCAAAAAGCTTCCAGACGAGCCGGAGGAATCCGAATCTGTCGTGAAAAAGCTCCCCGACGAGGAGCAGGAAAAGGCTTCCGCCGAAGCAAAAGCGGAAGAGAAGAAACCCGCGAAGACCGAAGCCGAGGCGATCAAGGAGATCACGGAACGCCTCGACAGGATGATCTATCCGTACAAACCGCTTCAGCGCAACCGCGAACCGATCCTGAACCGCGACCTTTCCGACGATGTCGTCCCCTCCTGGCGGCTGATCTACGTGAAGCCCTTCGACAAGCCGCAGGATGAGACAAAGACGGAGACCTCTGTCGCTGCCACAGCTGCCGCGGCGAACGACGATGAAGACCTGAAGGAAGACTATGCTGCGATCACGTTGATCCCGGTCAAATCCATCCGTCTTTCCAACGCTCTGAAGCTCAGTGCTGTCGGAAAACCGCAGGAGACGATCCTCCAGTCGCTTTTCTTCACGAAGTATGGCATCATGTGGCGCAAGCTCCAGACGCAGTACGAGAATTTCACGCTCTACCTTGGCGCGACGGAGGATTTCCACGTGTTCGCCTCGGCAAACATCAGCGTCATCTACACGCTGTTCCGCAACGTCGAAATATCGGGCGGCGTTGACCTGATCTCCCTGCTTGTGGACTGCCTCGACATTGAGGACGAGGAGTATTTCACGAACCGGTTCGCGCTCGTGCATCTGAAGGAATTCGGCGACGCCTCGATCCCGGACCTGCAGAGCGCCATCAAGCGCATCGCCGCCGCGGGCCAGACGCCGATCCAGCAGTTCCTCGGCCTCACGAACCTCGCTCCAGTCTCGGAGAAGGCGATCGAACTGCTCAACGAGGCATCGGATTCACGGGACGCCCAGATCCGCGACGCCGCGTTCACGGCGATGATCGGGATGCCGACTGTGATGAAAGAACTGAAGCATTCGTACGTGCGCATGGTGGAGACGCGCGAAAAGATCTGGGCCGGATTCGTCGCCTGCGACCTTCTCGATTGTGCCAAGGAGCTTTCCCCGCTGCTCGACGCCTACTACGCGAAGCCGCGGTCCGTGGCAGAGTTCGAGACCGTCGCCCGCGCCCGCTGGATGCTCAAGGACCCGGGCCTGAAACTCGTCCACACCCAGGCGTTGAACGAGATCACCATCGCGTCCATCCGCAGTGGCGAGATCGCAAATTCCCCGCTGTACCGCAATGTGCAGGAGACGGACGCCTCCCGCAACGCCCGGCTTCAGGTCGAGGACGAGAAGCGCATCGCCGCCGCGAAGGAAGCCATCCTGAAAGCGCCTCAGACCGACCTCAGCGTTTGCGCCGGCATCGAGCTCGTCATGTTCACGACCAAGGACAAACGGGTCTCCACGCAGTACATCAGCCGCGTGAACAGCGTCGGCATCGACATCCTCCGCGCGCTGCCGCGTCAGGAGACGTTCCGTTATCTGGACGCCCTAATCCGCTACAATACGTCCGTCCCGGAGGCGGAAAAGCTGTCCGACATCCGCGCCAGGGTGGGAAAGTGAACTTTTTTTCGTGTGATTTAGATATTTATCTAAAAAAACTTTCCCGCGCGTTTGAAAAATAAAAAACAGCGTGTAAAGTATTAAGATAATCTATATACGTCAACCGCTATCAAAACAATCAGGAACGAACCGAATGATCCCCGTTGTCATCACTGGCCGTGGTCTGATCACCCCGATTGGGCTGAGCATGGCCGAAAATTTGGAGTCGCTGAAAACCGGAAAAAACGGGATCACACAGGTTCCGTACTGGAAGGAACTCAACCTGGATTCGCAGGTCGCCGGCGTGGTGAATCTCGACGGGTTCGAATGTCCCGCGTTTGACCGCAAGCAGATCCGTTTCATGACGCAGAGCGGCGTCATGGCGGTGGCCGCCGCATACGAAGCCATCACCGAGGCGGGCTATACCATGGAAACGCTTCCCGGCTCGAAGATGGCCGTGATTACCGGCTGCGGCGGCAGCAGCTATGCCGAGTATTACAAATCGATCATGACGTATGAACGGACGCATTCGACGCGCAAGATCTCCCCGTTCAGCATCCCGCGCATCATGCCGTCGTCCGCCGTCGCCAACCTCTCGCTCGTGTACAAGATCGGCGGTGAAAGCTACGACGTCAGCTGCGCCTGCACCAGCGGCGCGGTGGCGCTCATCCAGGCGATCCGCCTGATCCAGTCCGGCGCGTACGACATCGTCATGGCGGGCGGCTGCGAGGAACTCTGCTGGCAGCAGGCCCTTGGGTTCGGCGCGATGCATGCGCTGTCGCACAACTTCAACGACCAGCCGGAAAAGGCCAGCCGTCCGTTCGACAAGCAGCGTACCGGATTCGTGCTTTCCGAGGCCGCCGGCATCATGATCCTGGAGAGCGAAGCCCACGCGAAGACGCGCGGCGCGCAGATCCGCGCCCGGATCAGCGGCTATGCCTGCAACAGCAACGCCTGCGACATGGTCGCGCCCAGCCGCGAAGTCTCCGCGGCGGTCATGCGCGACGCCATCGCGAACGCCAACCTCAAGCCCTCCGACATCGACTATGTCAACACGCACGGCACGGGCACTCCGGTCGGCGACCCCGTCGAGATCGACGCCCTGAAGGCCGTGTTCCACGAATGCGGCGCGTCCCCGATGATCAACAGCACCAAGTCCCTGACCGGACACCCCATCGGAGCCGCAGGCGCGATCGAGCTGATCTTCTGCACCCAGATGATGGAGCACTCCTTCGTCAGTCCGTCCAACAACGCCGACGACATCGAGGAATCCATGGCCTGGGCCGACATCGTGCGCACTCCGCGCATGAACGTCCCGATCCGCCACGCGCTCAGCAACAGCTTCGGTTTCGGCGGCACCAACGCCGCGATCATCGTTTCCCGCGACGACGCCTGAGGTCGTTTCCATGCCCCCCGAGCTTTATCCGCCGGGTGCGGCCGTCATGGCGCCCATTGCCGGGCACACCGACATCCCGTTCCGCCGCATGATACGGCGTTTCGGTTGCCGCCATGCGTTCACCGAAATGATCGACGCCGGTTCCCTCGTATTTCAGGGGGAGAAGACGCTCCGGCTTGCGCAGCGCGGGTCCGACACGGGATTCCTCGGCATCCAGCTGGTCGGCTCCGACCTTCCCACGCTCAAACGCGCCGCCGAGCTCATCAACGACATGGATTTCGACGTGCTGGACTTTAACCTCGGGTGTCCCGCGCCGAAGGTCGCCCGTAAATGCGAGGGGATCCGGTTCGCGCTGGAGGACCCGGACGGCGCCGTCCGCGCGTTCGAGACGCTTGTTTCCGCCTCGCACCTGCCCGTTACCGCCAAGACGCGGATCCAGGACGAATCCGACCCCGCGCCGACTGTGGCGTTCTGCCGCCGCCTGCGCGACGCGGGTGCAAAAACCATCACGATCCACGGCCGTCTCATGAGTAAATTTTATTCCGGGCTTGTTTTCTATCAGATCATTTCCGCGGTCCGCGAATCGCTTGATATCCCCGTGGTCGCCAACGGCGGCGCGATGGACGGCGCATCGTTCCGCACGCTTCTCCACGAAACGGGGTGTTCCGTCGGCATGGTCGCGCGCGGCGCGCTCGGCAATCCGTGGATCTTCCGGGAGATCGCCGATCCGTCCGCGCCGCCGCCGGACGTGGCGGAGTTCACGGAGACGATCCGCGTGTACATGGATGACATGCTGGACTGCTACGGGCCGGAGTTCGCATACGTCGTGGCGCGGAAATCCCTGCTGGAGTTCCTGCGGGGTCGCGGCTATCCCGGCGCGCTCCGGGCGTCTATTTCCTATCTGGATTCCGCCGATGCGTTGAAAAAACTGCTTGACGCGGTCTTTGCGGGCCCGACCGAACGTTATTTGGAGAACCTGGCTCTGCATCCCGAGTCCGTCGAACGGAAACTCGTCCGCAGTCATTCGTAAAATGAGACAAAAAAACGCCGGTCGGGATCAGCCGCGGCGTCTGGCGGCGATGGCGCGCCGCATGTCCATGTCGTCCTGCTTGCGGCGGAGCGTCTCGCGTTTGTCGCCGAACGTCTTGCCGCGCGCGAGGCCGACTTCGACCTTCACGTGCATGCCCTTCAGGTACATTTTCAGGGGGATGAGCGCGTAGCCCTTTTCCTTGACCTTGTTGGCGAGGCGCAGGATCTCCTTTTTGTGCATCAGGAGCTTGCGGGGGCGTTTCGCCTCGTGGTTGAACCGGTTGCCGAACGCATACAGCGAGATATGGATCCCGTAGGCGAGGAGTTCGCCGTTCTCGATCCGGGCGAAGCAGTCCTGCAACTGTACGCTGTGGCCGCGACAGCTTTTGACCTCGGTCCCGACGAGCACGATCCCCGCCTCGCAGGTCTCGATGATCTCGTAGTCGTGGAACGCCTTGCGGTTGCGCGCGATGACGGAATCATTGCTGTTTTTCGCGTTGTCTTTTTTTGCCGCGGCCATAGTGCTGTCCGGTTCGGTTATGTGTTATGTGTGCAGGAATTTCGCGGCTTTCGCACGGAATTCCGCCTGTTTCGGGTAGTTCGCGCCAGTCAGCCCGAGCGAAGCGATCGCCTTCTTTTGTTCATCGGTCAGGCCGGACGGGATTTCCACGAGGATGCGGACGATCTGGTCGCCGCGTGCGCCGCCCTTCAGCGCGGGAACGCCTTTGCCGCGCAGACGAAGCATCGTGCCGTTCTGCGTGCCGGGGGCGATCTTCATGCGTGTGCGGCCGGATACGGTCGGCACGTCCACGACGCCGCCCTGAAGCGCACATTCAAGCGTGATCGGCAGTTCGCAGATCAGGTCCTGGCCCTTGCGTTCGAAGACGGCGTGCGGACGCAGTCCGATGATGACGTACAGGTTGCCCGCCGGACCGCCGCCCGTGCCGGGTTCGCCCTGGCCCGCGACGCGCAGTTTGGAGCCTTCGTCGACTCCGGGCGGGATATGGATCTGAAGTTCCTTGTCCACGCGCATCACGCCGCGTCCGCCGCAGCGTTTGCACGGATGCAGGATCACGCTGCCGGTGCCGTGGCAGGCCGGGCACGCCTCCTGCTGCTGGAAGAACCCCTGGCCGGACACGATGAAGCCCGAACCGCCGCAGGACGGACAGGATTTGCGCGTGGAGCCGGGTTCCGCGCCGGAACCGCCGCACGCGGTGCAGGTCTCGTCCTTGGCGAGGCGGATCTTCTTGTCCGCGCCGAGGATGGCGTCCTCCAGGTCGATCTCCACGCGGCAGTTCAGGTCCGCGCCCTTGCGTGCGCCGGACGCCGAACGACGCCGTGCGCCGCGGCCGTTTCTCATGCCGCCGAGCAGGTCGTCGAACGAGAACCCGCCGTCTCCTCCGCCGAACACCTGGCTGAAGATGTCGCGCGGATCGGAGAAGCCGGAGAAATTGAAGTTGGACGAGGAGAATCCGCCCGGACCGCCGCCCCCGCCGAAACCACCGGCGCCGGGGCCGTAGCCCTGGCCTCCGGTCCGCTCGAAGAGATCGGGTCCGAACTGGTCGTACTGCTTGCGTTTCTTTTCGTCGCTGAGGACTTCGTAGGCGCGGGAGACTTCCTTGAACTTCTCCTCGGCGGCCTTGTCCCCGGGGTTCTTGTCGGGATGGTATTTGACGGCGAGCTTGCGGTACGCTTTCTTGATCTCGTCCGCGGACGCCGTTTTGGCTATTCCCAGTATGTCGTAATAATCCTTTGCCATGATGTTACCTCAAATTGCCTGAATATGAGGATCCGTCGGCGGCTTCCGGTCTCCCGGAGCTTCCGGCGGATCCGAACTTCGCTTACTCTCCGTCCTTCTCTTCCGCGCCTTCGGCGGCGGCCGGGCCGGAGCTGACCACGACCATCGCGGGCTTCAGCAGGCGCGAACCGCACTGGTAGCCGCGGCTCCACTGACGGATTACGGTGCCGTTCGGCACGGTGTCTGAGGGTTCCTCGGCGACCGCCTCGTGGAGGGCGGGGTCGAACGGCTTTCCGGCGGCGTCGATCACGGTGATGTCGAGGTCGGCGAACGCCTTGTCGAATTCCTTCTGGATGATCTCCATGCCCTGGATCAGCGATTCGAGCGAGCTGGACTTTCCGGCGGCGGCCACGGCCATCGTGAAATGGTCGAAGACCTGGAGGAACGGGAAGATGGTGTCCTGCGTGGTGTTGTAGCGCACGTTCTCCATCTCCTTCGCCAGGCGCTTGCGCTGGTTGTCCATCTCCGCGAGGGCGAGGAGGCGGAGACGCTCCGCCTCTTTCAGCTTATCCTCGGTTTCCTTGAGCTTGGCTTCCAGCTTTTCGATCCTGGCGCATTCCGCCTCGTATTCGAAGTTCGCGTCGGCCATCGCGGATGCCGCGGCCTGCGTCGCTTCGTCGAACGCCGCCTCGCCTTTCGGCTCCATGGTCGGCATTTTGCGCGCCTCGGCGGCCGCGTCGGCTTCTATTTTTTCGGCATGGTCGATGCCGTGTTTCTTATTGTGCATGATCTCTCTCCGGATTCTGAAATAATTGACGTTTTAATATAGCGTGCGAATTGTTTTTTTCAACCTTTGTTCGCGCACGTGAACTCAAGTTCGCCGTCTTTTTTCACGCCGACGGTCAGGACCGAGCCTTCGTGGAGTTCGCCGGAGATCAGCATCCGCGAAAGCGGCGTCTCCAGGTCGTTCACGAGCACCCGTTTCAGCGGACGCGCGCCGAATCTCGGATCGTAGCCGCGTTTCGCGAGCAGCGTGCGGGCTTCCTTCGTGACTTCGAGCGCCACGCCCTGCTTGTTCAGGCGTTCGCGGAGCAGCGCAATCTGGATGTCGAAGATGGATTCGATCTGGCCGAGCTCCAGCGGCTTGAAGAGCAGGATGCCGTCGATGCGGTTCAGGAATTCCGGGCGGAACTGCGCGTGCAGGAGCTTGTCGATCTCGGGACGCGTCTTCTCCACGTCGCCGCCGCACTCCAGCAACAGGTCGCTGCCCAGGTTCGATGTCATGATGATGATCGTGTTCTTGAAGCTCACGGTGCGTCCGTGCGAATCGGTCAGCTGGCCGTCCTCCAGGATCTGCAGGAAGAGGTTGAACACGTCCGGATGCGCCTTTTCGATCTCGTCGAAGAGCACCACGGCGTAGGGACGGCGGCGGACCGCCTCGGTCAGCTGACCGCCTTCCTCGAACCCGACGTAGCCGGGCGCCGCGCCGATCAGACGCGACACGCTGTATTTCTCCATGTACTCGGACATGTCGATGCGGATGATCGCGCGTTCGTCGTCGAACAGGTCTTCCGCCAGAGCGCGGGCGAGTTCCGTCTTGCCCACGCCGGTCGGCCCCAGGAACAGGAACGACGCGATGGGGCGTTTCGGGTCCTTCAGGCCGGACCGCGACCGCAGGACGGCGTCGGAAACCGCCTCGACCGCCTCGTCCTGGCCCACAACACGCAGGTGCAGGTGCTCGGAGAGGTGCAGCAGCTTGTCGCGTTCGCTGCGGACGAGCTTGGCGACGGGGATGTTCGTCCAGCGGCTCACGATGTCCGCGATATCCTCCTCTGTCACTTCCTCCTTCAGGATGCGTTTGCCGTTCTCGTCGCCCGCGAGCGCCTTTTCCGCCGCGGCGATCTGTTTTTCGATGCCGGGGATGATGCTGAACCGGAGTTCTCCGGCGCGCTGGAGATCGCTGTCGCGTTCGGCCTTTTCGAGTTCGCTTTTCGCCGTGTCGCGGCTTTCGCGCAGCGTCTGCAGCTTCCCGATCGCGTCCTTTTCGGCGTTCCAGGAGGCTCGCATCGCCTTCGCTTTTTCCTTCATGTCGGCGAGTTCCTTTTCGAGTTCCTCGCGACGTGCGGCGCTGGCCTCGTCCTTCTCCTTGCGGAGCGCGGAGAGTTCGATCTCCATGCGCATGGACTTGCGTTCCGCCTCGTCGATCTCCTGCGGACAGGAGTCGATCTCGGTGCGGAGTTTCGCCGCCGCCTCGTCGATCAGGTCGATCGCCTTGTCCGGCAGGAACCGGTCGGCGATGTACTGGTCGGACAGCACGGCCGCCGCCACGAGCGCGCCGTCGCGGATTTTCACGCCGTGATGCAGCTCGTAGCGTTCCTTCAGGCCGCGCAGGATCGAGATCGTGTCCTCGACGCTTGGCTGCGGCACGAGCACCGACTGGAACCGGCGTTCGAGCGCGGGATCCTTTTCGATGTACTTGCGGTATTCGTTGAGCGTGGTCGCGCCGATGCAGTGCAGTTCGCCGCGCGCCAGGGCGGGCTTCAGCAGATTGCCCGCGTCCATGGAACCTTCGGACGCTCCCGCGCCGACGACCGTGTGCAGTTCATCGATGAACAGGATCACGTCGCCGTTCGAGCCGGAAACCTCCTTCAGGACGGCTTTCAGGCGTTCCTCGAATTCGCCGCGGTACTTCGCGCCTGCGATCAGCGCGCCCATGTCGAGCGCCACCAGACGTTTGTTCCGCAGGGATTCCGGCACGTCGCCCTTCACGATGCGGACCGCCAGCCCTTCGACGATGGCGGTCTTGCCGACGCCGGGTTCGCCGATCAGGACAGGGTTGTTCTTCGTGCGGCGGGCGAGGATCTGCACGGTGCGGCGGATCTCGTCGTCACGACCGATCACCGGGTCGAGCTTGTTCTGGCGGGCGGCCTGCGTGAGGTCGCGTCCATATTTTTCAAGCGCCTCGAACGACGCTTCCGGGTTCTCGTTTGTCACGCGCTGGTTGCCGCGGATCTCAACAAGAGTCTTTAGTAGCGTATCCTCCGTGAGTCCGGCCTTTTCCAGCGCGGCGGCGCATGCGGCGTCCTTGTCGATCATCGCCATCAGCAGGTGTTCCACGCTGATGTATTCGTCCTTCATCTTTTCCGCGCGGTCGCGGGCCTCCACCAGGATATTGCTGAAATCGCGCGACGGATACACGTCGGCTGCGTTTCCGGTTACCTTCGGCAGCTTTGCCAGTTCGGCTTCCACCGCGTCCGATAGTAGCTGATTCGGAGTGCCAAGGCGTTTCAGCAGCGACGGCAGCAGGCCGCCTTCTTGATGCGCCAACGCGGAGAGCAGGTGGATCGGACGGATCTCCTGATGTCCGTATTCGCGGGCGGCGGCGCCGGCGGCTGCAAGGGCTTCACGGGTCTTTTCGGTCATTTTCTGAATGTCCAGCATAATCGCGACTCCTTTTGGTTTTGATGGTTGACGTGATGATGTGTGTTGAATATGCTGACTTGAATCAAGCAGTTTGCATGCCAAGAATTAAAATATTGTAAAATCAACTTGTTAAGACGTGACTGACGATGATTGATTGAGACAAAGTGTCACAGTTTCGTGTCCCAGTTGCCCGTATGAAACTTTTGTCTCATATCGTCAAAACGGATGCTCCTGTCCTGATGGATTTCGAATCGTTCTGGTAGCGTCTTCTGTCAGTTGATATCCCGGTATGAAGAAAATCTACATGAGTTCAGGAAGAAGGAAAACATATATGCGTTTCCAATATCAGGCGGTTTCCTTCAAGTTTCATTTAAAAGAAACCTGCTTTAACTGAAAACTAGCGCGTATGCGCGGGAAAGGTTTCGGGAAAGGTTCCTTCATCCCGTTTTCTCCCCACTCCGTCTCAAAAATCGAATGCGGATGTTCGTGCTGAAAAGTGCTCTTCGCCCCCTTCTTTCCGTCTATTTCCCATATTTATATTGGTTTTCGCTTGATTTTTCCGCGTGCGGGGTGTACATTATTCAGTTTATATGTTTTTTCATACAGTTTTGCAACCATGAACAGCCCGATACAAAACGAGAGAGGAGGCTGAAAGATGGCGAGTGAATTCGCGACATTGTCCATAAACGGACAGGAGATCAAGTTACCGATTATTGTCGGGACCGAGGGCGAAAAGGCGATCGATATCACAGCCCTCCGCAAGACGACCGGCTGCCTGACGTTCGACCCCGGACTGATGAACACCGCGGTCTGCCGCAGCAGCATCACATACGTGAACGGAGAGAAAGGCATCCTGTGCTACCGCGGGATCCCGATCGAGAGACTTGTGGCGGACGAGAAACTCCGGTTCGTCCACATCGCGTACCTGCTGGTCCACGGCGAACTGCCGAGCCCGGAGGAGGCGCGCGCGTTCTCCAAGCTTCTGAACGTCAACTCCCTGCTGCATGAGGATATGCGCCATTTCTTCGATCTGTATCCGCGCGGCGCGCACCCCATGCACATCCTCTCGACCATGATCAATGCCCTGGCGGTGTTCTATCCGAACGTCGACCTGCTGTCGTTCCGCGAGGACATCGACACCTCGACGGCGCGTCTGATCTCCACGGTCCGCACGATGGCGGCTTTCGCGTACAAGAAGAGCATCGGCGAACCGGTCGTGTATCCGCGCTACGACCTCTCCTACTGCGCGAACTTCCTGAACATGATGTTTGATTCGCCGGTCATGCCGTACGAGATCTCCGAGGAGGCCGTGCGCGTCCTGAACGTCCTGCTGATCCTCCACGCCGACCACGAACAGAACTGCTCGACCACGACCGTCCGCACGATCGGCAGCACGCAGGCGAACCTGTACGCCACGATCTCCGCCGGCGTGTCCGCGCTGTCCGGTCCGCTCCATGGCGGCGCCAACCAGGAAGTCATCGAGATGTTCCGCCGCATCGAGCACGACGGCAATGTGAAGCAGTTCTTTGACCGCGTGAAGGACCGCAACAATCCGGAACGCCTCATGGGCTTCGGCCACCGCGTATACAAGACGTTCGATCCGCGCGCCAAGATCATCAAGGCCGAATGCGAGAAGTATTTCTCGAAACGCCGCGTGACCGATCCGCTGCTCCAGGTGGCGTTCGAGGTCGAAAAGGCCGCCCTCAGCGACGACTATTTCGTCTCCCGCAACCTCTACCTTTCGTCTCCCGCAACCTCTACCCGAACGTCGACTTCTACTCCGGCATCCTCTACCGTGCGCTCGGCATCCCGGAGAAGATGTTCACCGTGATGTTCGCGCTGGCGCGTCTGCCCGGCTGGATCGCCCACTGGCGCGAGATGATCGGCAACAGCACCCGTATCGTCCGTCCGCGTCAGGTATATGTCGGCAAAAAATGTGACATCAAGGCTTGAAAACACCGTTTCCGCGGTGTAAATTACTCACCGGAATACAAATCAAACAATTGTTTTTGAATAAAACCGAAAGGAAACAACAATGAAACTGTTCTCCATTCTGATGGCTGCCGCATGCGCTCTGGTCGTTTCGGCCTGCGCTTCCACCCCTGCCCCGACCGATGAACGCGTCCACGTGATGGCAGAGGATGTAACCGCGTCCATCCAGCCCGGCAACATCTACATTTCCGCCGACGCCGCGAAGATCTTTACGTTCCGCGACGTCGAGAGCGAGATCAACGAAAACGGCTATCTGGCCGTGCGTGTTCTCGGCAAGACCTGCGAACTCTCCGCTCTGAAGTGGGCGTTCTTCGGCGACATCGACTATGAATTCGCCTACCGCTTCACCTGGTACGATGCCGACGGCAACCAGGTCTCCGAACCGGAAGCCTTCCGTCCGCGTTCGACCACACCTGGCAATCCCGTGCGCTTCGTCGGCCACGCTCCGACCGAGGAGTGCCGCAACTACGCGTTTGAGCTGTGCATGGCCTCCGAGATTCCGTCCGTCTCCGACGATGCGGAACTCGCCGACGAGAAAACCATCGAAAACGAAGCCGCCGCGGAAGCCGAAGCCGCCACGGAAGCCGAGGCCGCCCAAGCCGAGAAGGAAAAGATCGAAGAGATTATCCCCGAGCTTCCTGAGCAGAATGTTGCCGGCGACAAGAAGGATGTCAAGGTCATCGGCATTCCTGACAAGGACGCAGAATCCGTTCCGAAGGCTGTTCCCGCGGAAAAAGAATGACCCTGTCACGCACCGATTTGGACTGATTGAACATGATCGAACTTGATTTCAAGAAAAGCGGCGGCCTCATCCCCGCCATCGCCCAGGACTGGAAGACCGGCGAGGTCCTTATGCTCGCCTACATCAATGAGGAATCCTGGAAGGAGACCCTCAAAACCGGACACGGCGTCTACTGGTCCCGTTCCCGCTCCAAACTCTGGCACAAGGGTGAAGAGTCCGGCAACGTGCAGATCGTGAAGGAGATCCTGGTGGACTGCGACGCCGACACCGTGATCTTCAAGGTCGAGCAGGTCGGCGGCGCCGCCTGCCACGAAGGCTACCACACCTGCTTCTTCCGCAAGGTCGTCGGCGACAATCTGGAAGTCGTTGGAGAACGCGTCTTTGATCCCAAGAAAGTTTACAAAAAGTGAACTGATCGCCGGAGCCGCCAAGGAGTTTCCGGGCATCGAGCTTGTCCCGGACGCCGTTTGGGCGGACCACACTTCCCTCGGCGCGGGCTCCAGCACATTCCTGTACGCCCGCGTCGCCGATCCCGGCGTCACGCTCGAATTCCTGCGCTATATCCTCAGCGCCGGATGGATCGCGCGTCCGCTCGGCGCGGGCACGAACCTGGTCGGTTCCGATGAACCGACCGACGGCACCGTCTACCTCAAACCGTCCGGCGTCCTGGCGGAAGTCACCTGCTCGGACGACGGCCTCTGCACGGCGGGCGCCGGCGCGAAGCTCGCGACGGTTCTGAATGAAGCCCTCAAGCACGGTTTCGGCGGCGCGGCCGGCCTGTGCGGTATCCCCGGCTCCATCGGCGGCGCCCTGCACATGAACGCCGGCGCGAACGGCCAGACCATTTCCGATTTCCTGCTGGACATGACGTTGCTCGACCTTGAGACCGCGTCCGTTTCCGTCGTCCCGAAGAATGCCTATCTCTGGCGCTACCGCGACTCCGGCATCCCCGAGAACATCATGGTCATGTCCGCCCGCTTCCGGTTTCGTCCGGTCGATCCGGCGGAGGAAAAAGCCGCCATGGACGCGGAGCACGAACGCCGCCGCAAATCCCCGCAAGGACGCAGCGCCGGTTCGATCTTCCGCAACCCGGCGCCCGAACTCTACGCGGGCCGTCTGCTCGAATCCGCCGGGATGAAGGGCAAGCGCTGCGGCGCATTTGTGGTGTCCCCCATCCATGCAAACTGGATCGTGCGCGACGCCTCGCCGTCTCCCGAGCTTCTGGCGCATTCCGGCCACGACTGCTACGAACTCATCCGCGCCATGCGCGGCGCGGTTTTCCGGCATTCCAACATCATCCTTCAACCCGAGGTCAAATCGATCAACATGAAAGAACAGGCGGCGGCCATGTGTCAGCAGAAACCCCTGGACATCCTCGTCCTCATGGGCGGGGACAGCTCCGAACGCGAAATCTCGCTTCAATCCGCGGCGAACGTCGTCAACGCGCTCCGCGACGCGGGTCACAACGTCGATTCGTACGACATCACGAAGCCGGAGATCACCGACCGGATGCGTGCCGCGGACGTTGTCTACCCCGTGCTGCACGGCGGATTCGGCGAGGACGGCACGATCCAGGCGATGATGGAACAGGCCGGGATCCCGTTCGTCGGCGGTTCCGCCGAATCCTGCCGAATCGTGATGGACAAGTTCGAGTCCAAACGCGTGATGGATCAGGCGGGCATCCGCAACGCCGCTTACGCGCTGATCGAGGACCCTGAGGCGGACATCCCCGCCGGGATGCGGCTGCCGCTGATCGTGAAGCCGAATTCCGAAGGCTCCACGTTCGGGCTCTCGCTCGTGCGCGACGCCTCCGAATGGAAGTTCGCGATCTCGACCGCGCTCAAATACGACAAACGCGTACTCGTCGAGGAGTTCATCGCCGGGACCGAAGCCACGGTCGGCGTCGTCCTCGGCGAAGTCTACCCCGTCATCGAGATCCAGCATCCGGGCACACTCTACGACTACGACGCCAAGTATACCCACGCGCAGGGCGAGACCAAGTATTTCTGCCCGCCGGTCACCATCGACCAGGCCGTCCAGAAGGAAATCGGCGCCGCCGCGCTGAAGTTCGCGCAGGCGGTCGGCAACACCACGCTCATCCGCATCGATGTCATCGTGCGCGATTCCGACAAGGCCGTGTTCATGCTCGAAGGCAACAGCCTCCCGGGCTTCACGGCGTCCAGCCTGCTCCCGAAGTCGATCGGCGTTTTCGGCCGCACTTCGGCCGAGGTCTGCTCCGCGCTGGCCTACGCCGCCTACGGACACGGGAAGAAAGCCTAAACCACTTTGTTCTATGATCTTTCAAACTCCCGGATGTGCTGAAAAACGTTCGGGAGTTTTTACTTTTCAAGAATAAACCATGCAGCCAGATCCCGAATCCATCATGCTTGAACTGCCGGACGGCATGCCGCCCGTGTGCTGCGCGGTCCGGCGTTCGCTGAAGGCCAAACGCTTCTTCCTGCGCGTCTGTCCGCATCCGTTCTCGGTGCAGCTGGTGATCCCGAAACGCCGTTCCGTGGCGTCCGCGCGGAAGTTCGCCGAGAGCAAGACCGCGTGGCTGGCCGCGACCATTCGCCGTCTGGCCCCCGAACCCGGCGCGATGCCCCGCGGACCGGACGTGCCGAGGCGGATCCCGGCTGAAATCAACCTTCAGCTCACCGGGGAAACGATTCAGATCACGGTCGAGGAAACGCCCGGCGCGGAAGCTGTCCGGTGCTGGTACGACCCGCTGTTCCGGCAGATCACCATGCAGGGCGATCCCGCGGACGGAAAAGCGTTCGCGCAGGCGTTTCTGTCCGTACTGACGCAGCTCGCGGAGCCCGTCCTGACCGCCCGCATCCGCGCACATGCGGCGGCGCTGGGGATCCCGGAGTTCCGCGTGCTGGTTCACCCTCAGAAATCCCGCTGGGGGAGTTGTTCCGCCACGGGGAAAGTCACGCTGAACACCCTGCTGATGCTGTTTCCGCCGGAGGTCGTTGACTTCGTGATCCTGCATGAACTCTGCCACAAGTTTGAGATGAACCATTCCGAGCGCTTCAGGCAGAAAATGGACGAGCTGTGCCCGGACTGGCACGACCGCGACGCACTGCTGCGGCAGTGTGCGCGCGAGCTCCCGGATTTTCTTCTCTGAAAAAGGCGGTTTCCGGTTGAAAAAAACTGTACCGCCTGTATAGTAAGATAAAGTGTTTTTACGCACTTTCATTTTGAGCTTATTTTCTGGAAAACATTTTGCAAGGAGGTTTTCATGGATTTTTACGATGTGATCGAAGCCCGGCGCAGTGTGCGCGGCTATCTTGACAAAAACGTCCCGGACGAAGCGATCGCGAAGATCTCGCGCGCCGTCCAGCTCGCCCCGACCGCCTGCAACCGCCAGCCGTTCCGGCTGTTTCTGTTCCGCGATCCCGCCATCCGCGCAAAGATCTGCGAAAAAGTCATGTTCCCGTGGCTGAAGGAAGCGCCCGTCGTGGCCGTGCTCGCCGGGAACGCCGACGCCGCATGGGTTCGCCCCGACGGCGGGTCGATCATCGATGTCGACGCATCGATCGTGATGGAGCATTTTGTGCTCGCGGCGACGGCGGAAGGTCTCGGCACATGCTGGATCTGCTGCTACAACCGCGCAGAAGTGGACGCCGCGGCCGGGATCGCAGCCCCGTGGCGCTCCGTCGCAATCTCTCCGCTCGGATTCGGCAAGGAAAACGCCTGCCGTCCGCGCAACGTGAAGCCCGTGGACGAGCTTGTGAAGGTGATCGGATGAACTACAGACAATTTGAACAGACGCCCGACGGACTCTGGCGGCTCGGCGGCGAAGGCGTCGGCTTCGAGCTGGACAAGCCCGCGGCCGGACTCTTCACGCTGACGCCGTTCGACGGCCTCACCGTTACCTCGCTGGAGGCGGTCCCTGGCGAATATCCCGAGTCCATGGCGCTCGCCGGACTCCGCCGGCCGCATCATTCCGACGACGGCGCGGAAGTCTCCTTCGACAGCGAAAGCCGTATCCCGTTCGGCATCCCGACCGTGATCACGCACCGCTACAAGCTCGACGATTCTTCGCTTGCGGTTCAGACCGGATTCGAGCTGCCGCACGCGTTCGAACTGCGCAGCCTCACGGCGGGCGGCCTGCGCTTCCGCGGAGCCATTGCCGCGTACGCCGTCGTGAAGACTCCGTCAGCCGAGGGCATCGTGAAGGAACCCGCCATGACGCCGCTCGACGGCGCCGACGCCGAGCTCTACAAAGGGACCACGCCGCCGCTCGCGGTTCTGTTCCGCCTCGCAGACGGCCGCGTCGTTCGGTTCGAGACCGGCAAGGACATCTGGCGCTGGGCGAACGCCGCCCGCATCGGCGACGGCACGTCCACGTTCATCGTCCGCAGCGAAGGCGGCGATCTGATCTGCACCTGGAGCCTGTACGTCTTCTCCCCGTCCGACGCGGAAACGCCGCCTCCGCCGGGCCGCAACTGGAACATCACCTGGTCGGTCCAGTGGGGCGATCCCGCCGCCGCTGACGCCAAATACGCCGACGTGCTGAACCTGCGCGCCGAATGTGAAGAGTGCGCCTGCGCCCAGGCCACCGAGAACTACCTGAAAAAGTGGGTGCGGACGCGCCTTACTTCCGCGAAGGAAGGCGACGTCTTCGCCGTCGCGATCGGCGGCGGGCGTTTCTGCCGCCGCGCCGGACACCTCGACCGCGGCCGCAAGAAAGACCTGCCGCACTGGGATTTGCCCGCGCTCCGGGAATTCGCCCGCTGGGCGAACCGCCAGCTTCGGAAATCCGGCGCGTCGCTGGTTTTGATTGACGGAAAGGATGCCTGACCTATGTTGAGAGCGGCTTTGGATTTTTCGTGCGGCGAGCTTTCGTTCGCCGCCGTGTATCCGTGCGGCCACCCCGCCGCCTCGTTCCAAGTCGACCTGCCCGGACGCGATTCCTCCTCGCTCCCGATCCTCGTCGGCAATGCGCTGACGGAGGCCGGATTCACGTACGACGACATCGACACGTGGACGGTCGGGACCGGGCCCGGTTCCTTCACCGCTCTGCGCGTGGCGGCGGCGTTCGTGCTCGGCGCGTCGCGCGGCAAGAATCAGACGGTGCGCGGGATTCCCTCAGCGTGCGGATTCGAGGGAGAAACGCCGTTCGGCGACCGTGTCCTGGTGCTGTACGACGGGCGCAAACACGAACTGCTCGGTTTCGGCCTGAAGCTGGACGGCTGCTGTTGGATCCCTGACGGCTGGCAGGGCGTGATTGAGACACCGGACAAGCTCGCCGAACTGCGCGGCTCCTACGATACCTTCACGGCCAGTCCGCACGACATCGAGGCCGTGCGCCTGTTCGATCCGTCGCTCCCGGTCGTCCTGTCTCCCCATGTGAGCGCCGCCACGCTCGCGAATATCCCGCCCGGCATCTGCGACATGCCGCCCACGGAACTGATCTATCTGCGGCCCGCGGTCTTCGTCGACCCGAAGCCCATCCGCACATTCCCGGGAGCGTGACGCATGAAAGACCCCGTCTGCAGAACACTGTTTCCCGCCCGGATTCCCCGGACCGGATTCCGTTTCCGGGCAGTCCTCCTGCCGACGCTGGTCCTGACCGTATTCCTCTGCGCGTGCCTCTCCGGCGCGTCCCTGCCCCTGCCGCATCCGATTCCCCCGCCCGCCGAGGATCCGCCGCCCGCGACGCAGAAGTCCGCGACTGCAACCACAACAACAAAACCGGCGACTGCGACAAAACCGGCTTCGGCCACGACGTCCGTTCCTTCGATTCAACAACCGAAACCGACTACCGCGTCTTCCGCTTCCGCGCCGGTCCGCGTGAACTCGCAGCCGCTGCGCGACATCTCCGGCAACGTCGTCACGATGAACGGCAATTACGGCGGAAGTCCCGTTCTGCTTCCCGTCGAGTACACGGCCAAGCCGAACGAATTCCGCGGCATCTGGGTCGCGACCGCGTTCAACCTCGACTTCCCGAAACATAACTCCGCGGCGGAGTTTCAGGCGACGTTCCGTTCGCTCGCCGCCCGGATCGCCGCCATGGGGTTCAACACCATCATGTTCCAGGTGCGGCCCACCTGCGACGCCCTTTATCTGTCCGCGATCAATCCGTGGTCGCGCTGGCTGACCGGGGAGGAGGGGAAAGCGCACGACGGCGGGTTCGATCCGATGGCGTTCATGATCGCCGAATCGCACCGCCGAGGCCTGAAGTTCTACGCGTGGATGAACCCGTACCGGGTCGGACAGGTCAATACATCCGCGGCCTCCACGTACCTCAAGACGCTTTCGAGCCGCAATTTCGCGCGGCAGAATCCCGGACTCGTGGTGCGCTGGGACAACAAAAAGACGAACCTCTCGTTTTTTTTCCTGGACCCCGGACGCGCCGAGGTCGTGAAGCATATCGTCGACAGCGTCCGCGAGGTGCTGGAACAATATCGTCCGGACGGGATCGTGTTCGACGATTATTTCTATCCGATCGGCGTGGACGACATCTGCGACGCCGCCACGTTCCGCAAGTTCGGCAGAAAAGGCCAGACGCTCGCCGACTGGCGGCGCGCCAATACCGAGCTCCTGATCCGGAGCGTGTCCGGTACGGTCCGTGCGTTCAACAAGCTGAACGGCACGTCCATCCCGTTCGGCATCAGCCCGGTCGGGATCTGGGCGAACAAGTCGACGGCGCTCCCGGACGGCTCCCTGTCCAGGGGCGTCGAGGCGTATTCCCAATCGTTTGCCGACGTCCGCAAATGGGTGAAAAACTCCTGGATCGACTTCGTGATCCCGCAGATCAACTGGGGATTCGCGAACAAGGTCGCGCCGTTCGCCGGGATCGTGAACTGGTGGGCCGACCTCGTGCGCGGCACGAACGTGAAACTGTACGCCGGGATCGGCGTGTATAACGCCGGGGTGACCGCGGGCATGGAGTCGCCCAGCGAGATCTCCAATCAGGTCCTCTACCTCATCTTGAGGAAGGAAGTCTCCGGCGTCGTCTTCTTCGCGGCGCGCCACTGCCTCAATCCGCAGAACAATGCCCAGCGGACGTCCCTACGAACGGTATTCAACAGCTACTGGCGCACAACCGTGCCAACGTCCAAGTGACCGCCCACGCATTCTTTTTCCCGCGGTGTCCCTTTTTAACTTGAAAAATCCGGCTTTTGTGATACATTAATCCAAATAGAAAATTATCCCGAATCCCGGAGTCCTTATCATGTTCCAGCGTCTCGCTCTGTTTGCCCTGATGTTCGCTTCCGCCGTGCTTGTTTCTGCGTGTTCCTCCGTGACGCCCGCCCGGTTCCAGCGCGGATTCACCGTGGGCGGCGTAGTCCACGAGACCGTCATCGACGAGGACGGCGAGGCTTCGCACTTCATGGTGACCGGCACGCCGATGGAACGTCTCTTCTCGAAATATCTGCCGGAGAATCCATCCTCCGTACTCTTCGTGGGCTTCTTCTTCCATCAGGACAAGAACAGTTCCGGCAGCGGGACCGGCACTGCCGACGTCGTGAACCGCGCGGCGTTCTTGGCTCTTGACCAGCCGCCCGGACAGGGGATGCAGACCGCTCAGGACCTCCGCGCCTGTTTGCTGAAAAATGATTTCGACCGCGCCACGGAGATTTACGAGAAACTCGCGAAGGAGGCGGACGTCGCGACGGAGATGGAGCGTTTCCCCGAAAGCGGCTATCCGAAAACCATCCACGAGTTTAAATACAACGACAAAGGCGAAAAAGTCCTGCACGGCCTGACCCGCAACTTCCACGAAAACGGCATGATCGCGAGCGACTGTTTCTTCCGCAACGGCAAGCCGGAAGGCGAGGCGCGCGAGTACAGCGAACTCGGCGTGCCGCTGAACTCGCCCACGCAGGGACAATGATTCGCGCCCCGAATCCGAACACATCAACCCCTCATTTTTTGGAGATAACACCATGATTGACGCAAAAGCGAAAAAGTTTCTCGAAGAACTCCTGATGACCTGCGGACCCTCCGGGTTCGAGTTCGAACAGGCGAAAGTCTACCGCGACTACCTCAAGCCGTTCGCGCACGACATCCGCACGGACGTCCTCGGCAACACCATCGCGCGCCTCAATCCCGACGCGAAGTTCCAGTTCATGCTGTCCGGCCACTATGACGAGATCGGATTCCAGGTCGTCAGCATCATGCCGCAGGGCCTGATCTCCTTCCGTCCCGTCGGCGGCATCGACCCGCTCACGCTCCCCGGCACCGGCGTCGAGATCCTCACAGAAAAAGGCCACATCCCCGGCGTGATCGGGCGCAAGCCGATCCACCTGCAGACCCCGGACGAACGCAAGGCCGTTCCGAAGATCGAAGACCTCTGGATCGACATCGGCGCGGAGGACAAGGAAGCCGCGGCGAAGCTCGTCCAGGTCGGCGATCCGGTCGCGTTTTCCCGTAATTTCGAGATGCTCAGCAAGACCTGCGTCCACTCGAAGAGCCTCGACGACAAGATCGGCGCGTTCGTCATCGCCGAAGCCTTCCGCCAGCTCTCCAAACGTAAGATCAAAGTCGGCGTCGCGTGCGTCGGCACCGTGCAGGAGGAACTCGGCCTGCGCGGCGCGATCACGGGCGCGTTCGGCGTGAACCCGGACGCCGCCATCGCGGTCGACGTCGGATTCGCCACGGACGTCCCCGGCATCAAGCCCGAACTCCTCGGCGACATCAAGCTCGGCGGCGGCGCGGAACTCCAGCGCAACGCCGACAACAATCCGCCGCTCCTGAACCGCATCCTGAAGGCTGCCGCGAAGCATAAGATCCCGTACCAGATGACCACCGGCCACCGCGCCACCGGCGGCACCGACACCGCCGCCATCCAGATGACGCGCGGCGGCGTGGCCACGGCGCTGATCAGCATCCCGAACCGCTACATGCACACGCCGGCCGAGATCTGCGACCTGCGCGACGTGGAGTCCGCGGTCGACCTGATCGTGGAGACCATCGCCTCCCTCACCGGCAAAGAGACCTTCATCCCCGGCATCGACTGACTCCCATGGGCGCTTTCTACCTGATTTCCGGCAACGAGGACTACGCGGTCAAGGAGCGCGCCAACGAAATGATACGCGCGCTCTGCGGCGACCCGCCGGACGACAATCCGTCGCTGGAGATCATCCGGGGCGACTCGGACAACGAGAAAGCGCCCCAGGTTTTGGATAAACTCCTGCTGTCGCTGGATTCCCCGGCGTTCTTCTCCAGCGAGAAGATCGTCTGGCTGAAGCATTTCCTGAAGTTCGACGAGGCGTTCTCCGAGCCCTCGACCAAGAAGAAGCCGTCGCGGCTCGACCGTCTGGCGGCGTTTCTCCAGGACGGCATCCCCGCCGACATCACGCTCGTGATCGACGGACCCGGACTCGACCGCCGCAAGGCGTTCTACAAGGTCGCGTCCGCCGCCTGCGAAGCCTCCGGCGGCAAGCTCGAATGGTTCGAGAAGGCCGACCCGAAGACCAAGGGCTTCGCGAAGATGCTCATCCGCCGCATCCAGTCCATCGTGATGGACCGCGGGAAGCGCATCGAGGACGCCGCCGCGTCGTTCCTCGCCGAGACCATCGGCGCCGACGAGGCGCGTCTGGGCACCGAGATCGAAAAACTCCTGACCTACGCCGGAGACAAGCCGGTCGTGACGTTCGCCGACTGCCGCGAGGTGTGCAGCCGCGCCACCGAGACGCTCGCCTGGGCGTTCTCGTCCGCGCTCGTGGAACGCAACTCCCGCAAGGCGCTGGAGCTGATCCCGAGCATCATGGAGCACTTGGAACAGGACAAGGGCGCGTCCAAACCGGAGATCGTGCTGATTTACTCCGTCATGGGCGAATTCCGCAACCTCGCCTCCGTCAAATGCGAGGGCGTCAAGCTCGGCATCCCCGAGGACGCCTCCTCCGATTATTTCTACCGCATGAACGAGCGCTACAAGCAGTCGCCGCCGCCCGTCAAGTCCCCGCTTTTCTCCATGCACCCGTTCCGGGCGTACAAGGCGTGGGAGAATGCCCGGCGGTTCACCGACCGCGAACTCGTTCTGGCGTTCCGTGCGCTGGTCGACGCCAACCGCGCCATCGTGTCCTCCGCCGGAAACGCCCGCATCGCGCTGGAACTGCTGACCATCCGGATCGCGGAGGGGACCCTCGCATGAGCTCGAATACGGCAAAAAACATTTCCGCGCCCGTGATCGCGCTCGACATCGGAAACGTCAGCATGAAGCTGAATTTCGACGAGATGTACCGCCGTTTCGACATCGATCCGGCCGACAGCGAGAGCATCGGGCGGCTGTGGGAACACGGCGCGGCCCTGGAGACCGGGCGCATCACGGTCCCGGAGTTTCTGGACCGGCTTGATGACTTCACCGGGCATCGCCGCACGCGGGAGTATCTGCTCGACGCCTGGCGGTGCGGCGTTCAGGACCCGATGCCCGGCATGTTGGAAACGGTCCGCGCGCTTGCCGCAAAGGGGGCGCGGTTCTCGTACATGTCCGACATCTCCCCGATCCACCTCGACCAGGTCTTCAAATACTGCGAATTCGTGCACCTGGTCACGGGCGGCATCTACAGTTTCGAGGCGGGCGCGTTCAAACTTCAGGGCAGCGTCATGTTCGACGCCTTCGAACGCCGCTACGGACGCCCGCTCGTGTTCTTCGACGACCGGATCGAGATCATCGAACATGCCCGCGGACTCGGCTGGAACGCCGTCCGCTTCGAGTCGCCGGAACAGGGCCTGCGCGACGCCTCGGCCTTGCTGGACGATCTCTGATTATCCGTAGGGAAATCCCCGCGTATAACGGCGCACGTTCAATCCTTTCGGGATCGTCAGCTGGTCCAGCGACGTCAGCTTCCCGGATTTGCCGTAAATATACATGTTGTCGGAAACATAGATCCTCGTGTTCCGGTCATCGGCGTCTCTCAGGACGAACGGAGCGATCACGCCCCGGATCCCGAACCGGAGCAGGATCTCGAAAATGAACCCCGAGCTTTTTTTCCCGTCATAGCTCCGGATGAGGTCATAGATGTCTTTCCTGCTCAGCTGAAACATGTAGCCGCAGTCGATGTTGTGGTATACTTCATTGGAGGAGACGTTCAGCCTGATATTTTCCCTGACCCGGATATATTTTTTGTAACAGATCGCGATACGCTCCATTTCGAAGACTTTTATGAGGTTCTTGACGGCGGCGACGTATTTGTTCTCCCAGGTCATGTACGTGCGGAAGGATTTGATGCCTTTGTAGTTTTTGATCTTATGATCTCCCGGGACGTCGATCCAGTCTTCTCCGTTCCAGATGATGTTGAACGGCTTGTGCCCGTCCCAGCCGATCTCCTCAATTCCTTCCCAGACTTCCGGGAGTTTGGACCGGTTTTTCCGAAACCATTCCTGAGAATGCAAATCGCCCCAGTAACTGAATGAATGCTTTGAGATTTTGACCTGCATGATGTCAGTCTCCCGTTGGTTTTTACGCCTCCGGTTTGTCCGCGTTCTTGCGGAAGAGCCAGTTGTTCCGCAGGACCATCGCCATGCCGCCCGCGAAGATCACCCACAGCACCAGCACGAACACGTTTCCGAACCGCACGTAGAACGTCGGCTTATAATTCTTCAGCACCCGGACCGTCATGACCGCAGAGGCCGCCTTCTGTTCCCACGGCGTCAGCTTGATGTCGCCCGTCGCCGGGTCGATCCGCTTTGTCACGCTGTCCACGGTGCGCCCGAACTGGTCGATCAGCACGCTGTAGTTGGAGTTGCCGCAGCGGAGCATGGGCAGACGCGTTTCGACCGTGCGCAGGACGGAGTTCGCGTAATGCTGTTCCGGCTCCGTGCTGGTCGGGTACCACGCGTCGTTCGTGATGACGAGCAGAAAGTTCGCGCCGTTGCGGACCAGTTCGCGCGCGGCGTAGGCGAAGACGTCCTCGTAGCAGATCATGATCCCGGCGCGCACGTCCTTCGTGAGGTCGACCGGACGGAACGCCTTCCCCGGCGTGAGATTGCGGCCCATGCCGACCAGCCTGCCGATGGCGGGGAACTTGTCGTTCAGCGGGATGAACTCGCCGAACGGCACGATGTGGACTTTGTCGTAACGTCCCGCGGCGTCCGCGTCGAACTTGATGCTGCCGCCGGTCATGGGGAATTCCTTCAGCAGGAGCGCCGAGTTGAACATGTCGAAATCGGTGTTGCTGCGGATGTTGTCGTAGGAGAGCGTGCCGACCAGGAACGGCGTGCCGCTTTCGCGGATCATGCGGCGCACGCGGGAACGGTACTCCGATGCGATCGGGCCGCCGCCGTAGTAGGCGGTCGGGACGGCGGTCTCCGGCCAGACGATCAGCTGGAGCGTTGACGGGGCGGGCTGGCCGACGGGGATGGAATCGAATTCGGCGGAAACGGCCTCCGCGGCCTTTTTGTCGGCGATCAGCGCCTCGGACAGACGCGAACACACGTCCAGCGCTTCCCGCGTGCTGTCCTCGCCTCCGGCGCGCCGCTGCGACAGGTCCGGCTGCACCACGCCCACCTTGTATTCCGTCACGTTTTCCGGCGCGTAGATTCGGTTGTATTTCTTCCAGACGCCCATGCCGGAGACCGCGGCCGCCGCGACGATGGCAAGCGCCGCGTAAAGCGTGAAGGGACGGCGGTATTTCGCCCCGCGCGCGACCGCCAGCAGGTCCTTCGCCGTGAAGAAGAGCGCAATGTTGACGAGGATGACAAGGAAGCTCAGGCCGTAGATGCCCGTGTATTCGCAGATCTGGATCAGGTTCAGGTTCTTCCACTGCGTCGCCGCCAGCAGGTTCCACGGGAATCCCGTGAAGATCCACGACCGGATCCACTCCAGGATCACCCACCACGCCGCCAGCGTGAACATCGCCAGTATCTCGTCGCGCACCTGCGAACGCGGATATGCCGCGACCGCCGCCGCGCCGCGTACGCGCACCTCGGGCGGGACCAGCAGGCTCCGGAATACGACCGGGATCAGCATAGCCCAGAACGCGATGAAGACGCCCAGCACCGCGCCGAAGACGAACGGGATCGCGATATTGATCTCACGCAGGAAGAACGTGCTCGTGAGGCTCCAGAAATACCCCCACGTCATACCGTAGGCGAACGCGCGGCGTTTCGAGACGTCCGCGCAGAGCCACAGCAGCGGCGCGATGCACACCCACGCCGCCGGCTGGAAATTCACCCCGGGGAACGCCGTGGTCAGCGCCATGCCGGTCAGCGCCAGCACCAGCAGATCGCGCACGGTGCGCTTCCAGGAGACGCGGAACGCCAGTTCCTCGGGAGTCGCGGTATCGGCGCGGAAAGGGCGGAAATATATCGAAAAACGGCTTTCTTTCATGAAAAATCGCCTTTTGTTTAAAGTTCGCGTGAAATAGACTGGAAAAAAACAGGTTTACAATGTAATTTATATCATGTTTGTTGAAATTAAAAATCGCTTTTGTGATTTTGGACGAAAAAAATGCAGACAGCCAAAGAATGTTATTTCGACCATCTGGTCATAGGAAGCGGTCTTGCGGGGCTTTCCACCGCCCTCATGCTCGCGGAACATCACGCCGGATCCATCGGCATCATCACGAAAAGCTCCATCGACGACTGCAACTCGAAGATGGCGCAAGGCGGCATCGCCTGCGTGACAGACGTCGGCGACACCTTCGAGGAACACCTCGCGGACACGCTGGAGGCCGGGGCGCATCTGTGCAGCCCGCAGGCCGTCATGGACATCGTGCGGCGCGGCCCGGAGCGCATCAAGTGGCTCATCAACGACATCGGCACGCACTTCACCACGCGCGAGGAGATGGGCAAGGCCCCGGCCGAGGCGGGCCACAGCGATTTTGACCTCGGACGCGAGGGCGGCCACCACAAGCGCCGCATCCTTCACGCGGGCGACATCACCGGCGAGGAGGTCGAACGCTCTCTCATCGCCGCCTGCCGCGCCAACCCGGACATCCACGTGCTCGAATACCACGTGGCGATCGACCTGATCAGCACATGGCACATGGGCTGGATGGGCGAAAACCGCTGCATCGGCGCGTACGCGCTGGACAGCCGCGAGAACGCCGTCGTGGCGATCACCGCCCTCTCCACCACGCTCGCCACCGGCGGCTGCGGCAAGGTCTACCTCTACACCAGCAACCCGGACGTCGCCTGCGGCGCGGGCGTCGCCATGGGCTACCGCGCGTTCGCCAGGATCGCGAACATGGAGTTCTACCAGTTCCACCCGACCATCCTCTTCCACCCGAAAGTGAAGTCGTTCCTCATCAGCGAGGCGCTCCGCGGCGAGGGCGGCGTGCTGAAGATCTCCCGTGACGGCGGCGAGCCGGTCGAGTTCATGCAGGACTACCACCCGATGAAGAGCCTTGCGCCCCGCGACGTCGTGGCGCGCGCCATCGACAACGAGCTGAAACGCTCCGGACAGACCTGCGCCTGGCTCGACATGCGGCACCACGACCGCGAGTTCCTGCAGCGCCGATTCCCGAACATCTTCGCGAAGTGCCTGGAGGCGGACGTCGACATGTCGCGCGACCTCATCCCCGTGGTCCCGGCGGCTCATTTCAGCTGCGGCGGCGTGAAGACGGACGTGAACGGCTACACGGGCATCCCCGGACTGTACGCGGTCGGCGAGACCGCCTGCACCGGCCTCCACGGCGCGAACCGCCTCGCCAGCAACAGCCTTCTCGAGGCGCTCGTGGTCCCCGCGAACGCCGCCGAGCACATCATGGCGAACCTCGACGACCTCCGCAAGGGCCTCGACAACCACAAGGCCCCGCCGTGGTCCAGCGGCGACGCCACGAGTTCCGACGAACAGGTCGTGATCACCCACAACTGGGAGGAGATCCGCAGGTTCATGTGGGACTACGTCGGCATCTACCGCACGAACAAGCGCCTCGAACGCGCCAAGAGCCGCATCGTGAACATCCGCCGCGAGATCGACAAGTACTACTGGGATTTCCACCTCACGAAGGACCTGATCGAACTCCGCAACCTCGCCACCGTCGCCGAGCTCATCATCGACTCCGCCATGAGCCGCAAGGAAAGCCGCGGCCTCCACTTCAACGCCGACTACCCGGACCGCGACCCGTCGCTCGACGGCGTCGACACGATCCTCCAGAAACACTTCTCCCCGATCTCCCGTTAAATCCACCGTATGCCCAAGTCCCTGAAAAACAAAATCGACCCCTATATCATCGACGTCATCGGACGCCTGCGCTCCGCCGGGTTCGAGACCTATCTCGTCGGCGGCGCGGTCCGCGACATCCTGCTCGACCGTGTCCCGAAGGACTACGACGTCTCCACCGCCGCCACGCCCGAGGAGGTGCGCCGCGTCTTCCGCGACCGCCACACGCTCATCATCGGCAAGCGGTTCCGTCTGGTCCACCTCATCCGCGGACGCGACATCACCGAGATCAGCACGTTCCGCAAGCGCCCCGACCAGGAGGATCAGGCCGACCGCCCGAAACGCTGCGAGAACGCCCCCGAAAACATGATCTTCCACGACAACGCGTTCGGCACCTCGCGCGACGACGCGTTCCGGCGCGATTTCACCGTGAACGCCATCTTCTACGACCCCATCGACGACAGGCTGGTCGACCATACCGGACTCGGCGTGAGCGATCTCCGCGACGGCATCGTCCGCACCATCGGCGACCCGTCGCTTCGCTTCGAGGAGGACCCGGTCCGCGTGCTCCGCGCGATCAAGCTGGTCGGCCAGTACGGGTTCGCGATGGAGCCTGAAACCGGAAAGGCCGTGCGCGCCTCGCTGGAGCTGATCCTCCATGCCTCGCCGTCGCGCCTCTCGCTCGAACTCGAAAAGATCCTTCGCAATTCCTACACCGGCTCCATCCTGAAGGCGTTCCACGACTACGGGTTCCTGCGCTACTACCTGCCGGACCTCGACGCCGTCTTCGAAACACCGGAAATGGACTACGCGCTGGAACTCCTCGCGCTCCGGGGCGAACGCATCCGGTCCGGCGTCTTCCGCGCGAGTCTTTCCACGGCCGTCGCCATGGTCGCGCTGCCGTTCGCCGAGACCGAGATCGGGCAGGCCGGACGCGGCGGCCTCTGGGACTATTATCTGGGCGTCGAGGGCGATCTCCGGCACATCATCCTGCGGCTGTTCCACCCGCTCGTCCTGACCCATCGCACCACGTCCGACGCCGTCAACAACCTCCTCATGCAGATACGGTTCAAAACGCACCGCCGCCTGCATTCCTTCGCCGACCGCAAGGGCTATCCCGGCGCACGCGAGTTCGCCATCATCCAAAACATCGTCGCCTGGCACATCCCCGATTTCGAGGACAGCTGCCCGCTCCCGGTGCGTTCCTCCGGCGCGCCGAACAAGAAACGCCGTCGCGGGCATCGCGGAGGGCGTCGCGGCGGAAACGGCAACGGTGACAATCCGGCTCAGGATGCGCAGACCGTGCACGCCGCCGCGCAGACGGCGGAATCCGCTGAACCGGCAACCGAACCAGAAAGGGATTTCAACGCATGAAACACGCATTCTTCACAGCCGTGCTCGCCGGACTTCTTCTGGCGTCCGCATCGGTTCTTTCCGCCGCGGAAGTCGGCGGCATCGTGACTCCGGCCAAGGACCTCGGCAAGCTCTCCCTCGTGACCGGGACCGTCCCGAAAAACGCGGCCTCGCTTCAGGTGTTCCTGTTCTTCGACCCCGCGCTGCCCGGCGCGAAGGACGTCCTCCGCATGGTCGATTCCATCTACGAGCAGTCGCTCGAAAACAAGGCCAAGCCTGCCTCGTTCTATGCGATCTCCCGTTCCAGCAAGACGCGTACCGCCGCGCTGGAGCTTTCGAAGTTCCGCATGCCCGTCTACGGCGACGACCACGGCGATGTCTACCCCGAGTTCGCCGGGACCGAGGTCGTCATCCCGTTCATCCTCGTGGCGGACGACGGCAAGATCGTGTGGAAGGGCGTGCCGCAGGAACTCGAAAACGTGATCAAGGACCTCCAGTCCGGCAAGTTCAGTTTCGATTCCCAGCTGAAGCTCGAGGTCATGCACAAGGACCTTCAGAACGCGATCCAGACCGGTCTCTCCTCCGTCATCGTCTCCACCGCCGACAAGATCCTCGCGCTGCGTCCCGACGACCAGATCGCGATCCAGGCGAAGCTCTTTGTCTACGAGAGCACGGGCCGCGTCCGCGAGAACAACGCCGCCGTGCAGGCCATCGCCGCGAAGGTGAAGGACAACGCGGACGTGCGCATGCTCCTGCTCGGTTACTACGAACGCACCGGCGAAATGGAAAAGTTCAACACGGAACTCAAATCCGCGTTCAGGGATTTCTCCGCGTCCCCGACCGCGCTGTCCCGCCTGCTCGCCTACGCCTTCGAACAGGCCCCGTTCGGCTGGCTCCCCGTGCAGGACGTCGTGTCCGCCGCCGCGGCCGTGAAGAAAGCCTACGCGGGCACGGGCGGCTCCTCCGAGGCGTTCTCCTGCGAATTCTCCGCGCGCGCCGCCTACCTCGCGCTGGACATCGACGCGGCCATCGCCGACCAGACGCGCGCCGTGTCGCTCTTCAACGGGACCGAATTCCTCTCCGAGGCGAAGCAGGCGCTTGCTTTCTACCAGAGCGTGAAAGCGCTGAAGGCGAATCCCTGACCGCCATATGAGCACGAAGTTCGCCCTTTTCTCCGACATCCACGAACACGCGGTCTTCTCGCCGCGCGCCCTGCTCGACAAACGTTTCTTCGGGCTCATGAACTCTACGTTCTGCCGGCACGGCGCCTACCGCATGGAACGCATCGACGCCGCGGTCCGCACGATCCTGGATTCCCTGCGGCCCGATCTCGTGATCTTCACGGGCGACGCCGTCAGCACGTCCGATCCGCGCGAATTCGAAGCGGCGCTGAAGCAGCTCCATCCGCTGATCGAATCCGGCATGCCCATCCTCTTTTCGCCCGGCAACCACGACCGCTATGTGCGCGACCGCGCCTGTTGCGAGGCGTTCGAGCATTTCCGCGCCGAGCTCACGAAACACTGTCCCATGGAGTTGCCCGGCGTGTACGAAACGCCCGAGTTGCGCTTCGCCGTGATCGACTGCGCGCGTCCGTTCACGCCCGTGCTGTCCTGCGGCGAGATGACGCCGGAGACGGCGGACTTCCTGGAACACGAGGCGACGAAGGACGATCCGCGTCCGCTCGTCTGCGTGGGGCATTTCCCGCTTCGCGGCAACGAAAAACTGAAGTCGTTCCGGCACCGTCTGATCCATTATGAACGCGCCGAAGCGCTCCTGAACGCCGGAAAGATCGCGCTTTCCGTGGCGGGGCATATTCACATGCCGTTCCAGCACCTCGACGCACGCGGCTACGGCGAACTCGTCGTCGGCTCGCTCACGAAAAAAGACATCCTGCGCGAGATCACGTTCGACAACGGCACATTCACCGTCCGCGACCTGAATTCAAACGGTCAGCCTCGTAACTGATTTTACCTCACACCGTTTCCGTGCCGTCGCGTAGCACGGCACTACTGCAGTGGAGGGCTTGCCCTCCTCGCGTGTTTCGTTCCCAGAAGACGCCGTCCTCGTACCCCTGGATCGTCCTGTCCGTGTCCGCACGGTGGAGGCGTTCGAGCGCGAGACAGCAGTAGTCGCGGTCCTGTTCGATGGCGGTGAACGCCCGGCCGAGCTTTTTCGCCGTGACGGCGGTCGTGCCGCTGCCGGAGAAGGGGTCAAACACAATGTCGCCGGGATCGGTCGAGGCGAGGATGAGCTTCGCGATCAGCTTTTCGGGTTTCTGCGCGGGGTGGTCGGTGTTTTCCGGCATCGACCAGAACGGCACCGAGACGTCGTCCCAGAAATTCGAGGCGCCGGTGAGGCGGAATTTCCCGCCGGATTCCTCGCTCCAGTCCTTCGGACGGCCGTTCTCGCGGTACGGCGCGATCACCTTGCGCTTCATGCGCACGGCGTCCGCGTGGAAGATCGCGGCGTCCTCGGGCGGCGCGACGGCGTACCAGATGTCCTCGCAGGCGTTTTTCCAGTTCGATTCCGAGGCGCGTCCCTTTTCGCGCTGCCACGTGATGCGGTTCCTCACGATGAAGTGGCGACGCAGGACCTCGAAACACGCGGCGGTGCATTTCCAGTCGCAGCACAGATACACCGCGCCGCCGGGCCGGACCAGACGCTTCACGAGCGGCATCCAGCCCGCCAGATAGTCGCGGTAGGCGTCCTCGGAACGGCTGCGGAAGGTCGATTGATTGAACGTCTTCGTGAGGTTGTACGGCGGGTCGAGCAGCGCCATCGCGGCGAATCCGTCCGGCAGATGCGGCATGACCGCCGTACAGTCGCCCTGAAATACGCGGTTCGCGGCCTCGTCCGGGGACAATGCGCCATCCGGCGCGGGCGTGATCTCCCGCGCCAGAAGCGCTTTCCGTTCATCGCTCAGGACGATCGTGCGGTTGTTTTTCGCGCGGACTTTTCCGTTCATAATCAGAACTTGAACGGCGTTTCCTTCACGAAGAAGCGGAAGTCCTTGATGCGGCCGTTGGTATTGCGGTCGGTGCGCGGCAGGATGCGGAACCCGCCGACGAGCTTGGATTCGCCCATGTCGATCACGACCGAATGCGGCAGCGGCGTCTGCTTCGCGCTCCATTCGGAGTGCCAGAACGTGGATTCCTGCTGGTCGATCAGTTTCTCCGCGCCGTTGTTCTCGCGGTCGGTCTCCTCGCTGTCGGCGTAGACGATGTTCCAGCCGATGCGGCTGATGTCCCTGCCGTCGGCGTCGGTCGCGATAAGCTCGGCGGCGGACGTCATGGTCGTGCTGCCGCCCTGTTCGCTGAGCGCTTCGAGGCAGATGTAACGTCCCTGCACCGGCTTGTCGAATTTGACGGTCTGCCAGCCGTCGGCGTTCGGGAGCGTGCCCTTGATCGCGGGCGTCTCGCCGGAGAGGTCGAGGTTCTGGCCGGGCAGGCGGTGCTTGAGCGAGAGATCGGACTGGATCTGGTCGAGCACCGGCTCCTTCACGCCGCGGAATTCGGGCGTTTCCGTGGGCATGGTGTCGAGGATGATGACCTCGTTGTCGCCTTTCTTCAGCCAGCAGCCGGGCAGATACAGCGTCTGCTGCGGCCCGATCTTCCAGTAACGGCCGAGGTTGTGGCCGTTGACCCAGACCATGCCCTTGCCGAACTTCGACATGTCGAGGAACGTGTCGCCGACTTCGTCGAGCTTGATCGTGGTCTTGTAGAGCACGGGGCCATCGCCCGTGCCGGACTTCCCGGCGGCGGCCTTCATGAAATCGTAGTCGAACGGAATGCGGAAGATCTGCCAGCCGCGCAGGGCGGTCGCCTTGCCGTCCGCGCCGATCACTTCCACGGACTTCGTGATGCCCTTGCGGTCGATGATCGCCTCGCCGTAGTTCACGCGACCGTTGTTGTCCACGAGAATGTCGAGCCGCACGGCCTTGTCGAACGCCGGCAGCTTCACGGTGTTCTGGTTCAGGCGGCGGTCGAGGATGTTCTTCAGCGGCTTGCCGTCGAGGAAGAACTGCGCGATGTCGTGAAGTTCGGTCAGCTTCAGCTGCTGTCCGGATGCGGACGCCGGGAGCGTGGTGCGGTACAGGATCATGCCGTAGCCGAGGTCGAATTCCTCCATCGGCTTGATCTCTTCGGATTCGACGGCTTTCCCCAGGCCGGAGAAGAGCGGCGCGGGTCGGTCCGCGCCCGCGTTCTGCGCCGGGATCTCGATGAGCGGTTTCGGTTCGGGAATGTCGGCGAGCGTCTCGCCTTCGTTCAGGTAGTTCTTCAGCAGGTCGCGCACGGCGAAGAACTTGTCCGTGGTCCAGCCCGCCTCGGTGATCGGCGCGTTGTAGTCGTAGGACGCTACCATCGAGGAGTACGGCGGCGCGTTGGCTCCGCCCCACTGCCCGAACGTCGTGCCGCCGTGCGCCATGTACAGGCTGAACGAGATCTTGCGGTCCAGCATGTCCTTCAGACTGCCGATGAACGTGTTCACGCCGCGCGTCTCGTGCGGCTTGCCCCAGTGGTCGAACCAGCCGGTCCAGTATTCGCTGCACATGAGCGGGTTGTTCGGGAACTGGCGTTTGAGGTTGCGGAATTCATTGTCGACGTTGGACCCGGCGCCGAAGTTGATGCACGGCGTCACGCCGTCGACCTTGTAGTTGTTGAAATTGGAGCCCCAGTCGCAGCGCATGAGCGTGACCTTGTCGAATCCGGCGTTGCGGAGCGTGTCGCGCACGCCCTCCATGTAGCTGCCGTCGTTCCCGAAGCACGCGTATTCGTTTTCGACCTGCACGAGGATGATCGGGCCGCCGTTCTGGATCTGGTACGGCGCGAGCCGTTTGCCGACCTCGGTCAGCCATTCCTGCGTCTGCGCCTTGAAAAGCTCGTCCCTGAACGTGCGGATCTTCAGGTCGCCCTTCTTCAGCAGCCACCAGGGCAGGCCGCCCATTTCCCACTCGGCGCAGGCGTACGGGCCGGGCCGCAGGATGCAGTACATGCCGTTCTCCTGGATCAGCTTCACGAACTCGACGAAATCCTTCTCGCCCTCGAAATCGAACTGATCCTGGACCGGCTCGTGGTAGTTCCAGAAGAGGTACATGCAGATCGTGTTCATCCCGAGCGCCTTGGTCATCTTGATGCGATGGTCCCAGTATTCGCGCGGGATGCGGGCGTAGTGCAGCTCGCCCGCCCGGATCAGGAAAGGCTTGCCGTCCAGCAGGAACGCCTTGTCGCCCGCTTCGAATTGGTGCGGTTCGTGCGTCGCGGCACAGGCGGTGAGGAACGGTGCGGCCATTCCGGCACAGCAGAAAAGAGTCTTCAGCATGGTTTTCAGCTTCATGGTTGGTTGTTTCCTGTCGGGGTGGGGTGTGAAAGTCGCGCATTTTCAGCGTACTGAAAGAAGCGCATACGTTTATTACAGCTAATATACACGCCCGGAACGCGTTTTCAACCGCGATTCCACCGAAAAAGCGGGAAAAAGATGACTGCCCGAAATCATCTTCCGGGGAATCTATCTTACAATCACCAGACCAGCCGATAAATGGCACCCGCCAGAATGACCAGGATTGACACCACTATCCCCAGTATATTAAACCACAAAGGAAAGTTGAACGGTTCTGAAACATTTTTTTTGTTTGCACAGGTCGTGAAGAACGCGGCGATGTAGAAGACGACCAGAAGCCCGGCTCCGGCGAGGATCGACGCGGGTCCCAGGAGGGGATAGACAGTTTCCACGTACCTGTCAAGCGGCGTCAGGTCGATCGCCGCTGCCGAAAGACCTATGATGAAGAAAAGGTGGATTTCGACAGAAGACAGTGAAAGAAAGGATTTGTGATAAGCGAGCAGAAACCAGCAATACCGGGCGGCATAGAGCCAGAGCGCGAGCAGAAGCGTCGCATGGCACAGGCGTTCGTAGAACCGTCCCTTCAGCACGAACAGAAACAGGACAGCGAACACCGGAACGGCAAGCGCGGGAATCAGCAGAAGCAGGCGGTTCATGCCTTCCGAGGCACGTTTCACCCGGTCCGGGATGATGAACTGGCATGTGGCGATGCTTTCGACGAGTAACGCCCCCGCAAGCACGGCAAGCAAAGCCAATGCGATCAGTATCTTCATCTCATCCCCTCGAAAGCTTCCCCGCCGCGGTTCAGGCGGTCAGGGCAGTTTTTTGCCTTTGCCTTTATATTCCTCGTACAGGCCGCCGTACCTGGAAACGAGCATCACGCCGTCGCTGCGGATCGCAAAACGGCAGTTGCCGATGTGGTTAAGGTCTTTGTCTTCGACCAGAACGAACGGTTCGTCGCTGGCTTTTTTGCCTCTGCCGTGGTAGACGTAGTGGTCGGCGGTGTATTTCGCCGCGGAGGCCGGTTTCTCGGGAAGCTCCGCCGGGAACGCCCCGTCGTTGAGCTCCGCGTACTCAATGCAGATGATCTGAAAGTTGCGAAGGCAGTCCCGACAGGAGCTGCGCGCATGTTCTTCATCATTTTTTTCTTTGTCGCCACCAAAGGGGAGAGAGAAGACCAATGCCGCGCCGAGTGCGGGGAGCAGTTTCAGCACGTTGCGCTGCCAATGGCGTTCCGCCTGCTGCATCAGGAAGAGCAGGATGCCGACTGCCACAATGAGGGTGAATTGGAACGGGATGCGGCAGATGAACGCCTTGTTCATGACCAGGAATTCCTGCCAGCGGTAGAACGTCTCGACGGAGGAGAAGCTGCCTTTGTGCGCGTTGAGTTGCGAGAGCACGATTCCCGAGTTCATGATGAACAGGAAGATAAGTGACAGGAAAAGCAGGATGTAAGGATACGCGTAGATCGTCTTGAACAGCAGTTTGAGGTTTTCGAGGATTCTGGAGGGGGACAGATTGAGAATGTGGAAATGACGATGGTGATGGTGGTGGTGATGATGGTGATGCTTATGCTCGCTGTGCTTATGCTCGCCATGTTTGTGCTTGTATTCATCAGGATTGGTGAAAGCCAGGTTGTCGGTCTTTGCTGCGGCGACAGCCGTGTTTTCCGCGACAGAAGCGGCGGGCGCCGCCTGCGTGGTTTCGGGGGCTTTCTTTTCTTCAGGCTGATCAGAGGATTGTGACATGGATACAACTCCTGATTACGATGATGTTGTGCGGAAATCTCCCGGAATCCGGCATCCGCTTCGTGTTTATTTGAATTATCTTGAAATTATAATATAGGTTGAAAAACGATTTTTGCAAGAATTATGAGGCGGAAAAGATTATTTTTCCCGAAAAAAGCTTCAATGGGAAAAAACTCCGGAAATATTTTCTATTCGTTGTTTGCGTATTCCATCAGCCAGTCCGCCAGTTCCGGTTCGATCTCGCGCACGGGGATCATTACGAAATCGCGCCGCACCGCCTCGGGGTGCGGGACTTTCAAATCCGGCAGGTCGATCGTCTCCCGTCCGAATGAAACAATGTCGAGGTCGAGCGTACGGGACACATGGTGCGCGTGGTTGTTCGGACGTCCGTTGTCCGCCTCGATTCTCCGGCAAACATTGAGCAGGTCCAGAGCCGTGCCGTCCCAGAAACCGGACAGCGCGGCGTTGAAAAACTCCGGCGCGCCGGGTTCGCATCCGAGCGGCGCGGTGCGGAGCAGAGACGAAAAACGCCGGATACGAAATCCGGCGTCGGAGAGTGCTTCACAAGCCCGGCGGAAGGTGGCGGGGACGTCCCCGAGATTTCCGCCGAGCGCGATGACGCAGAGCGTTTCAGGCATTAGCAATCGAACGTGAAGGCGTTGATCGCGTTGACGGCCTCGGAGATTTCCTTGACGAGGTCGGCCGGGACGGCGCTTTCGGCGTTCACCGCGAGGATCGAGCGGGAATTCTCGAGGCTGTGCGGAGCACGGATGTCGGCGATGTTGATGTTGTTCTTGCCGAGAACGCCGGTGATCTTGCCGATGATGCCGGGGGCGTCTTCGTATTCGACGAAGAGATAGTTTCCGGCGGGGTGGATGTAGATGCCGTCGAACGAGTTGATACGGGAGACCATGAGGCGGCCTTCGGCGATGGTGCCGCGGATGGAGATGCGTTCGGCTCCGGCGATGAAATCGAGCGTGATTGCTTCGCCGTAGTGCTTGCTCTCGTCGACTTCGCGGACGATGAACTGGATGCCGCGGGATTCGAGGTATTTCAGGGCCTCGTCCGCGCCGCTGAAGGCGTCGAACGGCGGGCAGATGGCGGCGGTGACCGGGGCGATCATCCACTTGGAGAACTGGTGGAGCTTGCCGTAGCAGCTGAGCTCGATCTTGGAGATCGCGCGGCCGTTCAGGTAGGCTGCGCCGAGGCCGGCGAGCACGGAGGCGAGCTTCTGGTAGTTCGCGTCGAGTCCGTCCGGCACGCCCTTGTTCACGACGCAGGCGGTCACGCCGTCCTCGAAATAGGCGACGGTCTGGTCGGCGGCGCGCTTGGCGGCGAGGAAGTTGGCTTCCTTCGTGCTTGCGCCGAGGTGCGGGAGCATGATGTCGGCGATGTCGGCTACGGACTTGTCGCCCGCGGCGTCCTTCGCGTAGACGTCGTTGCAGAAGATGAGGTCTTTTTCCTGCTTGGCGGCGCGGATGGCCTCTTCGTCGACGATGCCGGCGCGGGCGCAGTTCACGAGCATGGCGCCCTTCTTCATGAGGCCGAGCAGCTTGGCGTTGATCATGCCGCGGGTCTTGTCATTTTCCGGGATGTGCAGGGAGACGATGTCGGACTGCGCGAAGACTTCCTCGACCGTGCAGAGCTGTGCGCCGAGGTGGGCGGCGAGGTCGGCGGAGAGAACGGGGTCGTACGCGAGGATCTTCACGTCGAAGCCGGAGAGACGCTTGATGAGCAGGCGCCCGATGTTGCCGAGGCCGAGGATGCCGACGGTCTTGCCGGTCAGTTCGCGGCCCATGAAGCTCTTCTTCTCCCACTTGCCGGCGCGGGTGGACTGGTCGGCGGGGACGAGTTTGCGGTAGGCGGCGAGGATCAGGGCGATGACTTCTTCGGCGACCGCGTTGGAGTTCGCGCCCGGGGTGTTCATGACGTCGATGCCGAGCTTGCGGGCGTGGCGGATGTCGATGTTGTCAAAACCGGCGCCGGCGCGGACGACGAGCTTCAGGTCCTTCAGTCCGTCCATGATCTCGGGCGTGACCTTCTCGCTGCGGACGATGATCGCGGAAGCGTCGGAGTTTTCGGCGGCCAGATCGGCCAGCTGCACGTCCGGGTTCTGGACCACGGTGAAGCCGTGTTCGCTCAGGATTTTTTCAACGACCTTGTCGAGTTTGGTGGGAATGAGGACTTTTCTCATGGCTGTCTCCTTGTGCGTTCTCACGCACGGTTGGGTTTTCCAAAAAACATTGGAGCATATAATATACACCGTGTGCGCGAAACTTTCCACCCCCTTCCGATAAATAGTCCCGTTTTGCCGTGTTTCTGAGCGGCGGAAAAAGGGGCGCTGCGGAGAAGGCCGACGTCAGATGCCCAGACGGTCCTGGCGCATCAGCTCCGCGTCGTGGAAATCCGTGCGCGGCGTGTAGCCGTCCAGCGGCAGGATGAGCGTGTGAACCGCGTCCAGGACCCAGTCCGCCTGCGGATAATAGCTCTTTTCCAGCTCGGGACACGGCGAGATCTCGTTCGGCGCGCCGATCGCGACGGGCGGCGCGTCCAGGTCGTCGAAACAATACCGCGCAATCCGGGCAGCGAGTGTCTGCGTCCAGGAGCCGCGTTCGCAAGCGTCCGACACGATCAGGATGCGTCCGGTCTTCCGCACGGACTGCACGACAAGGTCGAAATCGAACGGCACGAGCGAACGCGCGTCGATGACCTCGGCGGACAGACGGAATTCCTGTTCGAGGCGTTCCGCCGCGCGCATCGCCGGATAAAGCGCCGGACCGATGGTCAGGATCGTGAGGTCGTTTCCCGCCCGCTTTATGTCGGGCGTCCCGAGCTGGATCTCGTAATCCTCCTCCGGTACGCCGTCCGCGCGGAACATCTCCGGCGTGTCGTACAGGCGCTGGCTTTCGAAGAAGACGACCGGATCTGTCCCCGCGAGCGCCGCCGCCAGCATGCCCTTCGCGTCGTACGGCGTCGCCGGATAAACAACCTTCAGTCCGGGGATATGTGTGCAGAGCGCGGTCCAGTCCTGTGCATGTTGGGCGCCGTATTTCGCCCCCACGGAGACGCGCAGCACAACGGGCATCCGAAGCATGCCCGCCGACATCGCCTGCCATTTCGACAGCTGATTGAACACCTCGTCCCCGGCGCATCCGATGAAGTCGCTGTACATGAGCTCGATCAGCACGTGTCCGCCGCACATCCCGCAGCCGACCGCCGTGCCGACGATCGCCGCCTCGGAGATTGGTGCGTTGAAGAGTCGGTGATAGGGCAGGGCCTCGGTCAGCCCGGTGTACACGCCGTACGCGCCGCCCCAGTCGCGGTTGTCCTCGCCGTAGACGATGAGCCTGTTGTCGGCGTACGCCCGGCTCAAGACCGCCTCGAACAGCGCGTCGCGCAGCGTAAACGCTTTCAATTTCGAAACCGGTTTTCCTTTGGCATCCAGGTAGAATCTTATTTTTTCTTTGAGCTTGTTCCGCCTCGCGTTTTTCTCGATCGGCTGCGTGACGTCGCGCCCGACTTCCGCCGGATGCGCCTCAGTGCGTCCGTTCGAGAAATTGTACTTGCGGAACGCGTCGGGCTCACGGATCGGGTCGGGACGAGGCGAGATAGTTGTGTCCGCCGCCAGACGCGTGAGGCGTGTGACATGTTCGACGATCTGAGCGTCCATTGCCTCGAAATCAGCAGAGGAAACAAGCCCGGCTGTCTCCAGATCCCGCCTCAGCGCCAGGATCGAATCCGCCTTGCGCCATTCCTCGATCTCCTCCTGCGAACGGTACGAGTTCGCGTCCGTGGCGGAGTGTCCCGCGTAACGGTACGTGATGGTTTCGAGGAAGACCGGGCCGCGGTTCGCCTCGATGAGCGCACGTTTCCGGCGGAAAGCGTCGATTACGGCCAGCGGATTGTAGCCGTCGACGCGTTCCGCGTGCATGGCCTCCGGATTCACGCCCGCGGCCACCCGTGCGGCGCATCCGTAGGCCATCGTCTCGCCCGAGGTCTGCCCGCCCATGCCGTAACAGTTGTTGATGCAGTTGAAGATAATTGGCAGGCCGCCGCGGTAGTCCTCTTCCCACAGCAGATTGAACTGGTCCATGGCGGCGAAGTTCATCGCTTCCCACACGGGGCCGCGCCCGAGCGCGCCGTCCCCGAAGTTGCACACCACGAGGCCGCCGCTCCGGGTCACTTTCCGGTACAGCGCCGCGCCCGCCGAGATCGTCGCCGAACCGCCCACGATGGCGTTGTTCGGGTAGATGCCGAACGGCGGAAAGAAGACGTGCATGGAGTTCCCGTGGCCGCGGTTGAATCCGTTCGCGCGCCCGAAAACCTCGCAGATGAACCCGTAGAGCAGGAAATTCGTCGCGAGCTCGCGGATGCCCTTGCTTTGAGCGTTCCTCTCCACGGTGCGCAGAATATCCGGACGCGATTTCATGATGTTGTCAAGCTCGGATTCGCTCAGTGTCCGGATGGCGCGGAATCCGCGCGCCAGAAATTCGCCGTGGCTCCGGTGCGAGCCGAATATGATGTCGTCGCGATCGAGCGTGAACGCCATGCCGACGGCCGCCGCCTCCTGTCCGGTGGAGAGATGCGCCGGGCCGGTGTAGCAGTATTCGATTCCGTTGTAATTTTTGACCGTGCGGACGCCGTAGATCATGGTCTCGACTTCGCGGATGTACCGCATGTCGAGGTAGATTTCCTTCAGTTCCTCCGGCGAAAACGCTTTCCGTTCCTCCTCGAATGATGTATTGTACCGGTTCAGCGGGATCTCCGGCATTTCCAGTTGCCCCGCCCGCCTCACGTCCGAGGGGTGGATGATCTGTGTCTTCGGCATAGCGTCAGCTCCGCGTCAGAGTTCCATCAGCGCGGCGTCGCGCAGGACTTCCGCCACGGTCGGATGCGGGAACACCGTCTGCGCGAGGTCGGCGGCGGTCATGCGTTGTGTGATCGCCACCGCCATCGCCGGGATGATCTCCGAGGCTGGATTGCCGAGCATGCACGCACCGAGGATACGCTTCTCTTCGTCCAGCACCAGCTTCATGATGCCGTTGCCGCCCTCGTTTTCCGCCTGATAGCGCCCGCTGAAGAGCAACGGCAGCTTGACCGTCTTCACGTTCAATCCTTTTTCCGTCGCGGTCTCCTCGGTTTCGCCGACGGACGCCGCTTCCGGGTTCGTGTAGATGACCGACGGGATCGCGTCGTAGCGCATCGTGTCGTCGACGCCCCGGATCATGTTCACGGCGACTTCCGCTTCGCGGTACGCCGTATGCGCCAGCATGGAAACACCGTTCGCGTCTCCGGCGGCGAATATGCCCGGCATGTTCGTACGCATCTTCTCGTCCGTGCGGATGCCGCCGTTCGCGCTGAGTTCGATCCCAAGGGTTTCCAGCCCGATATTCCGCGTGTTCGGTCTGCGTCCGGCGGCGACCAGTATTTTGTCGGCTTCCAGTTCGAATTCGTCGCCGTTCGCCTTTGTGCCGCGGATATGCCCAGCTTCGATTGCCTGAATCCGGCTTCCGGTCAGGAATTTGACCCCGTGCGCCGTGTAGTTCCGCTGCAGCAGCGCCGCGATGTCGCGGTCGATGCGTCCGCCGATACGGTCGAGCATCTCGACGACCGTTACGTCCGATCCGGCGGAGTTGAAATACGAGGCCATTTCCAGGCCGATCGCGCCCGCGCCCATCACGACGAGCTTGGACGGGATTCCGGTCATCGACAGGATTTCCCGGTTCGTGACCGCGAATCCGTCCGCAAGCGCTTCCTTCAGCCCGGGGATCTGCGGGACCGCCGCGGACGACCCGGTCGCGATCAGCACATTTTTCCCGGTGAACTTCTCACCGCCCGCCTCAATGACGAATTCGTCCGCATCGTTTCTTCCCGCAAGCACGCCGTTTTCGCGTATGACGTTCGCATGGGCTTTCTTCATCTGCATTTCCACGCCCGCGACGAGCTTCTTCACGATCTTGTCCTTGCGCGCAATCACGAACGCATGGTCCAGCGCGGCCTCTTTTGTGCTCACGCCGTATTTCTCCGCGCCGCCTTTCGCATAGTCAAACAGCTTCGCCGAATACAGCATCGTCTTGGTCGGGATGCATCCCTCGTTGAGGCAGACTCCGCCCAGCGTTTTCCCCTCGAAGATCGCGGTATTCAGCCCGAAATGCCCGGCGCGTTCCGCAGCACGGAATCCGGCAGGGCCGCCGCCCAGAATCAGAAGATCGTATGTCATGTTTTCACCCTTATATGAAGTTCGTTTTTGATGTTTTGTTCAACACTGTTCGAGTTGAAGCGCAAGTTCGTTCAGAAATCTTGCCGCACGGATCATATCGATGCCTGCGCGGTCATAGATGAGAGTCAGCCGGATCGCCGGATGTGCCTTGATTCCGCCTTGTTCGTCGATTTTTGTCTGCATGGTCACAGCGCCGATTCCGAGCGCGCAGAGTTCCGGCGGCGTCAGCTCCGGCGTGAAGGAATCGACCCCGTATCCGCTCAAATCCGCCACGGTGAACGTTCCTCCCTGAAACTCCTGCGGTTTCGAGGCGAACCCTTTACATCGTTCCGTTGCATTGCGAATCAACACAGATAGTTCATCCGCCGTGTATGCTTCCGCACTGCGGATGACCGGTTTCATCGGGCCGGACGACGTTTCCACGTTCAGACGCAGATGCACCGTATTGTATTCGTAAATTTTATCGTTATGACGCCGCGCGTTCAGTTCGGGGGTCTTGACCAGAAGTTGCGCAAGTTCATGACAGATCACCGTGCCGGGCGCGAGCTTGTTTTGAGGCGTGCATGCCGCGAGTACGTTTCCGGCATCGAACGTTCTGCTGACGAATCCGGTCTGTCCTGCTTCTTTCGCGCAAATCGAACGTATATTGATCCGGTCGGCGATTGTCAGCGGACGTCCGGAGTAAATCCCGCGTGTTTTTTGCCCAACTTCATTTTGACCCACGTTCAATACGTCACGCTCAAGGATACGCCCGTCCGGTCCGCTGCCTGTTTGAATCGTGCTTAAATCCACGCCAAGCTCGTTTGCCGTTTTTCTGGCACGGGGCGACACCTTCTGTTTCGCATCCGGCTTGTTTGGAGCGAAAACCCGTTCAGATGCGGAGTCCGTTTCATCTTCCCGCGGACTGTCGGCTTCGATACATGCCGGACTTTGCTGTTTTTCAGCCGGTTTGTCCATTTCATTCAACATCGCCTCCAGCTCGGATTCTTCGAAATCCTTTGTGTCGGACAGGATGCCGACCGGACTTCCGACCGCGGCTTCCTCGCCTTCTCCGGTCAGAAACCGCACGAGGAACCCATCCGATTCCGCTTCATACTGGAACGTCGCTTTGTCCGTTTCGAGGGAAAATACAGGCTGCCCTTTGCGGATATGTTCTCCCTCGCGGACCAGCCATTTCGACAGGATCGCGCTCTCGTCGGAGACGCCCATCTGGGGCATCCTGATCACATTCAGCATAATCGGGATCCGTTTGGTTTGAACTTAGAGCACGTGAACGCCCGCCGCGCGGAACGCCGCCTTGATGGATTCCGGCGCTTTCGAGTCCGTCACGATCGTGTCGATGTCGGAGAGCTGCGCGAACGTGAACGGCAGGATCGAGTTCAGTTTCGAGCTGTCCATCAGCATGATCACGCGCCGCGCGGATGCGATGATCGCGCGTTTCAGCACGCATTCGTGCTGGCCGCCGACGGAAAAACCGGTCGCGTCGGTGTAGCCGGACGCGCACACGAACGCCGTATCGATGTTCAGCGTCTTGAGCTGATCCAGCACGTTCAGGCCACACGTGGAGATCGTTTTCCGCTGGAGCGTCCCGCCGAGCAGGATGACCGTCGGATTCTTCTTCTTGAGCACGATCTCAATCCCGATGTTAGGAGCGGACGTGGTGATGATCAGGTTGCGGTCCGGGAGCTCGCGCGCCAGCATCATCGCAGTAGAACCGGCGTCGAGGTACATGCTGATGTCGGTCTCGACCAGCGCCGCCGCCTTCGCCGCGATCTCCTGTTTCAGGTCGCAGTTGCGTTTTTCCCGTTCGCCGTACATGCCCACGCTCACTTCATAGCTCGTCGGCATGATGCGCGCACCGCGTTTCGTGCGAATCAGGAACCGTCTCTGCTCCAGAAACTCCAGGTCACGGCGAATCGTCATCTCCGACCAGTCGGAAAACTCCTTGGTGAGCTCGGCCAGCGTCACGTCGCTTTTTCGTTCGATATAGCGTTTGATGGCTTCCTGTCTTTCCTTCATCGGTCTGTCCTCTGCGTGGTTGAACGGCATTTTGAGTTCGGTTTGCGCTTCAGTCCAAATTCGTCCCGCAACGGGAAACGGCACGGCGGGAGGCATATTAATGTATCACAGGAACAAGATGAAATCAAACATGTTTTGTGAATTATTCACATCGTCATTTCAAAAAGAAATTCAAGTCATCCCTCAAAAATGCGTCAGGTATGTTCGTTGACTGTGTTTTTCCTCGTGGCGACCAGGAAAAATCATTCAGAAAATAACATAGAAAATACATTTTTTCTCATAAAGCGGCCTTGACAAACACCGCAGACAGGCATATTATATGGTGATAAAGATTCGCACCCGGCGATTCTGCCTCGAAAACAACCAACCACTCAATCATAATCAAAAACGAATCGATAGAGGTTCCCCTATGAAACACTCCAAACTGCTGATCGCGCTTGCAATGACAGGCGCCCTGTCCCTCGGCCTCACGGCGTACGCGCAGACGTCGACGAAGCCGAAACACACCTTCGCAAACCCCCTCGACGTCCTCGTCGGACATGAGCGCGGCGTTCGCGGCGGCGAGCCCGTCGTCCTCATCTACAAGGACGACTACTATCTGTTCGTCTCGCATCGCAGAGGCTACTGGTACTCCCCGGATTTCCAGAACTGGACCTATGTCGACGCCCCCAACTATCCCGCCGGCGTCGTCTCCGTCGTGGAGTTCCAGGGCGAGCTCATCGGCTGCTCGATGAACAACCGCAACGTCTACAAGGCGATCGATCCCAAGGCCGGCACCTGGGAGAAGATCGGCGAGCTCAGCAGCGACCGCTACGGCGACGCGAACCTGTTCGCCGACGGCGACCGTCTGTATCTCTATTTCGGCTGGTCCCAGATCATGCCGTTCCAGGTCGTCGAACTCGACACCAAGACCTTCAAGGAAAAGGCCGAACCCATTCCGCTGTTCTTCAGCGACATCAAGAACCACGGCTTCGAGGCGCGCAAGCCCGAGGACGTCATCTACTCCATCTTCAACGGCCGCCGCGACTACGGTCCCGAGGAGTTTCCCTGGATCGAAGGTCCCTGGATGACCAAGCACAACGGCAAGTACTATCTGCAGTACGCCGCCATCGGCCTTGAGTTCATTTCCTACTCCCACGGCGTGTACGTCTCCGACAGCCCCACCGGACCGTTCGTCTATTCCGAACACAACCCGCTGACCTTCAAGACCAGCGGCTTCGAGGTCGGCGCCGGACACGGCAGCACCTTCCACGACAAGAAGGGCAACCTCTGGACCATCTGCATGATCCCGGCCCACTACGGCGAAAACGGACGCGGCTCCGAGCTCGCGATCTTCCCGACGGCCGTGGACAAGGACGGCGTGATGTATTCCGACACCGCCTACGGCGATTATCCGCAGTATTTCCCGAACGACCGCAAGGTCGGCGGCGCGGACAATTATACCAACTGGAAACTTCTCTCCTACAAGAAGCGCACCGAAGTCTCCTCCACCGCTGCCAACCATCCCGCGGTCAACGCCCTCGACGAGGACTTCCTCACCTGCTGGGCGGCCGAGACGAGCAATCCCGGCGAATATTTCATGGTCGACCTCGGCGGCGAGGCCAGCATCAACGCCATCCAGCTGAACTGGGACCAGGTCAGAGCCCCGCAGGCCACGGCCGGAGGTAACCGTCAGGGCGGTAATCGTCCGGCCGGTCAGGGCGGCGCTCCTGCCGGTGGTTTCGGCGGTGGCATGGGCGGCTTCGGCGGCGGTGCTCCCGCTGGTGCTGGTGCTGCTCCTGCCGGTGGCATGGGCGGCTTCGGCGGATTCGGCGGCGGCGCTCCTGCTGGCGGCATGGGCGGATTTGGTGGTTTCGGCGGCGGTGCTCCCGGTGCTGGTGCTGCTCCCGGTGGTGCTCCCGCAGGCGGCGCTCCTGCTGGTGGATTCGGTGGTTTCGGCGGCTTTGGCGGCGGTGCTCCCGCTGGCGGTCCCGGTGCCGGTGCTGCTCCTGCCGGTGGCATGGGCGGCTTCGGCGGATTCGGCGGCGCTCCCGGCGCTGCTGCGCCTGTCGGTGGCCAGGGCGGCCAGAATCGTCCTCGTCCCCAGGGACAGGGCGGCGCTCCCGCTGGCGGCATGGGCGGCATGGGTGGTTTCGGCGGCGGCATGATGGGCGGCTTCGGCGGCATGGGCGGCGGTCGCACGACCGGTCCCGATACCCGTTACCAGTGCTACAAAGTCGAAGTCTCCACCGACGGCACCAACTGGACCAAGGTCATCGACAAGCCCGAGAACAACCTTGAGCTCAAGCATGACTACAACGAGTTCGAAACGCCGGTGAAGGCGCGTTACGTCAAGGTCACCAACATCGCGACCTATGACAACTCTCTCTTCGCCATCAAGGATCTCCGCATCTTCGGTACCACCGACAAGATGAAGACCACGAAAGTCACGGACTTCAAGGCCGTCCGCAATCCTGAGGATCTCCGCGAGGCCAATCTCCTCTGGACGCCTGTGGAAGGCGCGGACGGATACGTGGTGCGCTACGGCATCGAGCCGAACAAGCTGTACAACAGCTACATCGTCTACGGCGACAACAAGCTCTACATGCACAGCCTGAACACCGCTCCCGAGAAGTATTACTTCGAGATCGAGGCGTTCTCCAGCGGACTTCCGCAGTATCGCGAGAACCCCCTCGCCACCATCGGCACCGGCGCTGAACTCCAGCTCGGCGGCGGCCGTGGCGGCGGAATGGGCGGCTTCTCCAGCTACAACCAGGCCGGCAACACGATCGTAATGCTCAAGGAAGGCGTCGACGAATACGTGTTCGAAGACATCACGCCCGGCAACTGGAACCTCACCCACTCCTACGGCCCCAATCTCTGGAGAGGCGAGCTGACCGAGAAGGAACTCATTTCCAACGAGGACAATCCGAAGGCCACTCTTGACGTCCCGCTCACCAAGCTCGGCGTCGGCACCAAGGTCACCGGTACCCTCCGCATGAAGGTCATCCCGGGCAAGGAGAAAGGCAAGATCGTCGTCTACATTGACAAAAAATAACGGATAACGGGCAAACTCCAAGCCCGCACTGAATTCTGCCGGATGTTTTCGTCTTCCTCACGGATGGACGAGATGTCCGGCAGTTTTTTTATCGTGATTCATAAAAAAACCGCACGAATCATCACTTGCAAACCAAAGATGCAGGATGTATATTAGAGGCAAACGGGGGTTCCGCAAGGAATCCGCCTGCTCCCTCGGGGCTTTTCTTTTTTGAAAAAGCCACAAGAAACACAACCATTTCAAACAGGAAGGCTCAAACCATGAAACTCTTCAAAAACCTCTGTATCGCAGCATTAGCGGCCTTGATTGCGGTCCCTGCGTTCGCTGAGAATCCGCTGATTTCCGGTGCGTTCTCCGCCGACCCGTCCGCCCATGTGTTCAACGGAAAGATCTACGTTTTCCCGTCGCACGATATTCCGGCGCCTCCTGGATCCCGGAATAAAAGGGGTTTCAATATGCCGGATTACCATGTGTATTCGTCCGAAAACCTGTTCGACTGGACCGATCACGGCGTGATCGTGGACCAGGAAAAGGTGCCGTGGGTGGACGGCAAGAGCTATTCCATGTGGGCGCCCGACTGCAATTTCAAAAACGGCAAATACTATTTTTATTTCCCGGCTCACCAGAAAGACGGACGCAACGCGATCGGCGTGGCGATAGCCGACAACCCCGAAGGCCCGTATGTACCGCAGGAAAAGCCGATCCCCGGCGTGAACGGCATTGATCCGTGCATCTTCATCGACGACGACGGCACGCCGTATCTGACCTGGCAGGCACAGGGCAACGTCCTTGTCGTCGCGCGCCTCAAAGACAACATGGTGGAGCTCGATTCCGAGATCGTCACGGTCAATCACAATGTGCCGAGAAACGGCCTGAAGGAAGGCCCGTTCATGTTCAAGCGCAACGGCAAATACTACTATTCCTTCCCGTGGTGTGAACGGCAGACGGAGTGCATCTGCTACTGCATGGGCGACAGCCCGATGGGACCGTTCGAATACAAAGGCAAGATCATGGAGCAGAACACTGACTGCTGGACGAACCATCATTCCGTCGTGGAGTACAAGGGCCAGTGGTATTTCTTCTACCACCACAACGACTACTGCCGCGAACATGATGTGAACCGTTCCATCTGCGCGGAATATCTGACGTTCAACGAAGACGGGACTATTCAGCAGATCACCCCGACGCAGCGCGGCGTGGGCATCACTCCGGCGACCAATAAGATCCAGATCGACCGTTACTCCGCCATCGGCGACTCCAATCACGTCTGGGTCGAATACAACCGCACGGAAAACCCGTTCGCCGGATGGAAGACCGTGTTCCGCAACAAGGACAACTACCGCCGTCCGATCTGGATCGAATACGACCGCGTGGATTTCGGCGAAAAAGACCTGTCGACCGCGATCGTTCACGTGTTTGCGCGCGTCGGCGGAAGCGGGACCATCGAGTTCCATGCGGACGCCGTGGACGGCGAACTGATCGCGAAGATCCCGATCGTGGCCAAGGACGAATGGCAGGACGCCTCCGCCGCCGTCCTGAAACAGCTGAAGGGCGTGCACAATCTCTTCGTCACGATGCCCGACGGAGTCCTGATGCACGTCGACTGGGTGCAGTTCAAATGATCCGTATGCCGAAGCCCGCTCGCGCATAAACGGGGCTGAGACCCGATCCGCAGGAGCTTCCCCGGAAAAAAGACCGGGTTCCGATCCTCTGAACGCGGAGGATCTGGGGCCGGTTTCTTTTCAGGCGCGCAGCCGGAGCATTATGTCATAACGCGGCGAGAACGCCTTTCCCTTTCTCCTCGAAGATGCGTTCCGAGGGGAGGTCAAGGAACGCGCCGGATCGTACGAGCACGGCATACTGTTCGGGGGCATCGGAGTTGGGGGGCTTACTTGAAGATCAGCATAAAGAATCGTTTTGAGTTGACGGATGGCGGTAAAATGCTTGCAGTAACGGTCGCCGGAATGTTTTTCCACGCTTTTTTCAAAACGATATCGGGGAATAAACTTGAAAAGATGCTGAAAGATGCTATAGCAGTACATTGTCGGGTCTCCTACGTTTATATTGAGGTTGTTAGCGCTCTTTAACATAGCGCAGGAGCCGACGTTTTCAATCATTACCCAAAACTTTTACCGGACAGTAGTGATATGTAATCACTTGAAATCCAAAATGGATTTCGAGGAGAAAGGGGGCTGGTCCGGGCGTTTTTCGTAGTCCGGACAATCGTCCATCGGCTGCACCTCGCAGTGCTTGCGCGTGCAGATCACGGCGAAGGCGTTCACGAGCGAATGGGCGCAGTCCCGGCAGAAACGGTGTTCCGACGGGGTGTCCATATCTAAAATCGAGGTCTTTTTTTCGGCGGATTCATCGTTGCCGAACAGCGCGTCCAGCGCCTTGCGTCCGGCGGAGGTCGAGGCGGCATCCCCCGGTTTCAGGGCATCGGGAGCGCCCGCATCCGCGCCGCAGACCGAGCAGACCAGATGCTCGCCCTTCACGTCCCAGCCGTCAAGGAGCTTTTCGAGTTTCGCGAACGCGGTGAAGCCGCAGGCAGGACAGGTGAACTGTTCGCCGGGCTTCATGCGCCGGGATCCGCGTTATCCCGCGCCAGCATCGCCTTGCGGCGTCTGCGCGCGTTCAGGGTCTGGTAGAAAAGCGGGACGAGGAGTTTCAGGAGGGCGGCGGCAGGTACGGCGAGGATCATGCCGGAGATGCCTGCGACGACCGCGCCGAGCAGGACCACGATGATCGTCTCCACGAGCGTCAGGCCGATCGCTTCGCCGACCAGTACGGGATACAGCAGGAGCTGTTCCAGAATCACGTGGATCAGCAGGTACGCCAGCGCGATGCCGATGATGGGCATCACGATGCCTTCCTGCGCGAAGATGACGGCCACGACGACGGAAAGGATGGCCGCCAGCACGGGGCCGAGGAACGGCAGCAGGATCGTGGAGCCAGCGATGAGCGAGAGGACGGGCCAGAACGGGACATTGAACGGGATGAAGATCAGCGCGTACAGGATCGTTTCCAGCACGATGATCCAGAAATAACCGACCAGCCATGCCCGGAACATCTTGTAAATGTGGTTGATGATGTGCGCGGCGCCGGTGCGTTCGTGCTCGGAGGCGTCCGGGAGCCAGCCGCTTTCGTAGATGCTGCTCACGGTCCATTCGCCGAGGTTCTGCCCGAAGTCCGCGCGTCCGGCGGCGAAGAGCGCCATTCTGAGCAGGAAATAGTAGTAGAAGAACAGGAACATCACGAGGTCGAACGCGAACGTTCCGACCCACGCCGTGATGTGGAACGCGTTTTTGACCAGTTCGTTGCCCGCCTTGAGCGTGTATTTCGCGAAGTCGGCGTTGTGCTCCTCCATCGCCTCGTTGAAACGGTTCCGCAGGCGTTCGCGGACGTTCAGGCCCTCTTCCTCTTTCGAGGGCGGGTCGAGGCGGTCCAGCAGTTCGCCGAGCTTCTGCTCGAGCTTTTCGACCGCGTGGTTGTTCTGCGCCCAACGGGACAGGGAATCGCCGGACATCGCGGCGAACGGGCTGATGAAGTGAACAAGCGCCCAGGAGAGAAACACGGTCACGATCACGATGAAGATGACAGTCAGGGCGGACGACTGAGCCGCGATGCGGCGGCGTTCCGGCTCGGAGAGCTCGTTGGGATGTTCCAGCGGACATTCCGCTTCGGCCCCGGACGCCTGTTCCGTTTCGTCGCCGAAACGGCGCGTGATGCGCTTGCGGAAAGCGGTGAACGGGGCGGTGAGCTTCACGAGGAAGTCATGCAGCCCGAGCATGAACTTCGTCCTGAAGAAACGGCGTTCGAGGAACTGTTCGAAGTGGAACGACAGAATGGCGGCGAGGATGCCGAAGAAAAGCGGTTTGACGAAGACCGCGGCGAACAGGAACAGGACAAGGATCACGAAGACGGGGATGAACCCGTGCGCGGGCGCGATGAACGTGTCCGCTTTCGGACGGCGGAGGAATTTGCGCGACCCGGATGAGGTCGGCTCCTCGGACCGCGCCCCGGTCTTGTCCTGTTCGGTATCCATGCGCGCTTACTCGGTGACGATGGACTTGCCGGAGCCTTCCGTGACCTCGCCGCAGATGAACGCGTGGATGCCTGCGGATTCGGCGGCGCCGATGGCGGTCTTCACGGCGTCCGGACGGACGAACCAGACCATGCCGACGCCCATGTTGAACACGCGGTAGGCTTCCTGCACGGGGAGGTTGCCGAGCTGGACCAGGAGCTGGAAGATCGGGAGATAGTTGTCGATCTTTTCGGGATGGAAGACGGCGTCGACGGTCTTCGGCAGGATGCGCGGGACGTTGTCGATGAGGCCGCCGCCGGTGATGTGGGCGATGCCGTTGATCGTGACGCCCGCGGCCTTGGCGGCCTTGATGGCGGGGAGGTAGCAGGTGTGGGGCTTCAGGAGGGCTTCGCCGACGGATTCGCCGTCGAGCATGTCGGGCTTGGAATCGACGCGGAAGCCGTTGGCCTCGAAGAGGAGTTTCCGGGCGAGGCTGAATCCGTTGGTGTGGAGGCCGTTGGACGCGAGGCCGATCGCGACGTCGCCGGGGGCGATGTTTTCGCCGGTGATGATCTCGCTCTTCTCGACGATGCCGGTGATGATGCCGACCAGGTCGAAGTCGTTGCCGTACATGCCGGGCATTTCCGCGGTCTCGCCGCCGAGCACGGCGCAGTTCGCGGCGCGGCAGGCGTCGGCGATGCCGCCGAGGACGTCTTCGTAGAGCGGGCTGCGGAGCTTGCCGATGCCGATGTAGTCGAGGAAGTAGATGGGTTCCGCGCCCTGCACGGCGATGTCGTTGATGCAGTGGTTCACGATGTCGAAGCCGACCGTGTCGTACTTCTTCATTTCCGCGGCGACCATGAGCTTGGTGCCGACGCCGTCGATGCTGGCGACGAGGACGGGTTCGCGGTAGCCCGGGAAACCGGCCTGGAAGAGGCCGCCGAAGCCGCCGATGGGGGCGAGCATTTCGGGACGGCGGGCGGCGGCGAGACGGGGCTTGACGCGGCCGAGGAGTTCAGTTGCGAGGTCGATGTCGACGCCGGCTTCTTTGTAGGAGGAAGGAGTTTGCATGCGGCAGGGGTGCTTTCGTGTTGTATGTGAAGTTATTTAAGTTTGATGTTGGAGAATGCGGCGCCGAGGCTGCCGAAGGGTTCGTGGCTCTGGGGGAGCGGATAGGCGGAGAGGATCTTGTTCTGCGTCTCGAAAACGGGGGCAAGACCGGCCTGCGCCAGCTCAAGAATTTTGTCGAGCTGTTCGCGGTCGAACGGGACTTCCTCGGCGGTGCCCTGAAGTTCGATGAACTTGCCGGATTCGGTCATGACGACGTTGAAATCGACGTCCGCGCCGGAATCCTCCTCGTAGCAGAGGTCGAGCAGCGGCACGCCGCCCCGGATGCCGACGCTGATCGCGCCGACGTTCTCGCGCATGGGGAACCGCTGGATCTTTTTCTCGGCGAGGAGCTTGCGGAACGCGATCTGGAGCACGACGCTCGCGCCGCAGATGGAGGCGCAGCGGGTGCCGCCGTCCGCGTCGATCACGTCGCAGTCGATGTACAGCGTGTTCTGTCCGAGCGCCTGCAGGTCGATGACCGAACGGAAGGAACGCCCGATGAGGCGCTGGATCTCCATGGTGCGGCCGGACTGCTTGCCGCGGGAGGCCTCGCGCGCAACGCGCGTATTGCCCGCGCCTGGGATCATGCCGTATTCGCTGGTGACCCAGCCGCCGGAGACGCCCTGCTGGCGCATCCAGCCGGGGACGCCCTGTTCGAACGAGGCGGAGCAGATGACCTTGGTGCCGCCGACCTCGATGAGCGCGGAGGCGATCGGGTGGGCGAGGTAGTCCGGGGTGATGCGGAATTTGCGCGGCTGGGACGGCGCGCGGCCGTCAATGCGTTTCGTGTTGTTCATGGGGTCCGTTTCCACGTTCGAAAGAAAAGCCGCCGCCCGACAGATGGCCTACGCGCAAGGTCTTAACGCTTAGAGCTGCTTTGTTCCCAACCTGACTCGGTTCACGCAATTCCATCGCACAGGGTCCGGCGGACGACGGCAAATTTTATGCTGTTTTCTGTTTGCGGGAAGATTTTCCCGCCTTATTTACTTTACACCGTTTTGTGAAATATTCAAGGCAAAGAGTGAGTTCCGCCCGTAAATTTTTCCGTTCGATGATCCGGTCGACGAAGCCCTTCTGAAGCAGGAACTCCGAAGTCTGGAAGCCGTCCGGGAGCTGCGCCTGCGTGGTCGCCTCGATCACGCGGCGTCCGGCGAACCCGACCATCGCACCGGGTTCTGCCAGGATCAGGTCGCCGAGCGAGGCGAAACTGGCGGTGACGCCCGCGGTGGTGGGATGGGTCAGGATCACGATGTACGGCAGTCCGGCTTCCTTATGGCGGTAAAGCGCGCCGCTGGTCTTCGCCATCTGCATGAGGCTGATGAGGCCCTCGTACATGCGCGCGCCGCCGCTGGCCGTGACGATCACGAGCGGGAGGCGTTTCGCGGTGGCGGTCTCGATCGCGCGGGTGATCTTCTCGCCGACGACCGCGCCCATGCTGGCTCCGAGGAACCGGAAGTCCATGACGGCGAGGACGTACGGGATGAAGTTGATGGTGGTGACGCCGGAGATCACGGCGTCGCGGAGGCCGGTCTTCTCGTGGTTGGCGCGGAGCTTGTCGACGTAGGAGGACACGCCCTCGAATTTGAGCGTGTCGACGGAGAAACTGCCGAGGTCGGTCAGCAGGTCAATGCGCTCCAGCGCGGTCATCGGGTAATGATAGCCGCACTTCGGGCAGACCTGCAGGTTTTCCTCCTTGCGACTGGAGAAGATCAGTTCATTGCAGTTCTTGCATTTTTCCCAAAGCCCCTGCGGAATGTCCTTCCGTTTCGCGACCTCGCTCTGTTTCTGGATGCCGTGATGCGCGATGACGCCGATCGGGATCGCGGAGGTCGTCGGCAGAGGCTTGACTTTTTTGGTAAATGCTGCCATGGCAACACCTTATCGTTAGGTTGATTCCGGCTTGTGATTCATATTTCATCGACGGGCGGCCGAGACCGCGAAGACTTTGGCGGCTCCCGCGTCAAGCAGGACAGACGCCGCCGTGGCAAGCGTGGTGCCCGTCGTCAAAACATCGTCCACAATTAATATAGCACGCTTTTCGCATTTTGTCGAATCCGTCGGCGAAAAAGCGCCCGTTAAATTCAAAATTCTTTCTTTACGCGTCAGCCGCGCCTGCTGACGGGTACGCCGGACACGGCGGAGCGCCCGGACCACGGGGACGCCGAGTTCCGCCGAGATGCCCTGACAGATCAGGTCCGCCTGATTGAATCCGCGCTGAACGAAACGCGTCCAGTGGAGCGGGACGGGCACGATCATGTCGACGGGGCACGGCAGCTCGCGTTTCAGCTTGGTCCCGAGCAGCCGTCCGAGCGAACGCGCGAACTCCGGGCGGTTGCGGTATTTCAGCATCATGATCGCTAGGCGGGCGTTTCCCTCCATGTGGAAGAGCGAGAACGCCTGACTCCACGGACGGGGCGGCTGGTGAAGACATTTCGGGCAGACGTCCAGAATGCCGTCCATCGGACCGCCGCAGCCCGGACAGTACGGAGGCGCGATGAAGGGCAGCGACTCCAGACACTCCGCGCAGAACATCCCCGGCGTGCCGTCGAACGGAGGTTTGCCGCAGACGGGACAACGGAACGGCGCGACCGCGGAAAGACACGGAATGAGCACGGATTCGAGGCGGAACGGCATGACACGGCCTCAACGCTTTTTCGAGTAGGTGCCGTCCGAGTTCTTGCGGACGCGATGCAGGATCTCCAGTCCGATCATGGTGGAGATCACGGTGGACGGCGGAATATTCGCGGCCTCGGAGATCGTGTCGACGTTCGCCGGTCCCTTCGCCAGCACGTTCAGGATCGCCGTCTCCTCCTCGGAGAACATGGAGTCGTCGAGCGCATCGGGTTCGTCCTGCGCGCCGTCCGCATCGTCCGCGCCGAACGGACTCACGGGCGTTTCGCGGAGCGCGGCGGGATGGAATCCGGGCAGGAAATCGAACTCGTCGAGGATGTCGTCGAAATTCATGACGAGTTTCGCGCCCTGCTTGATGAGCGTGTTGCAGCCCGCGGCGGAGGGATTGTCCGCCTCGCCCGGCACGGCGAACACGTGGCGGCCCTGTTCCAGCGCCTGCGCCGCGGTGATCAGCGAGCCGCTGTTGACGCCCGCTTCGACCACGAGCGTGCCGCAGGACAACCCGGCGATGATCCGGTTTCGCATCGGGAACGTGTGGCGCGTGGGCGCGGTGGTCATGGGGAACTCGGAAATGACCGCGCCGCCGGTGCGGATGATGGCGCGTGCGAGGTCGAGATTTTCGACGGGATGAAGTTTGGCGAGGCCGCCGCCGAGCACGGCTACCGTTTTTCCGCCCGCGTCGACCGTGGCCTGATGCACGATCGTGTCGATGCCGACCGCCAGGCCGCTGATCGTGGTCCAGCCGCCGTACGCGGCGGATTCCGAGAGGTGACGCGCCATGCGTGCGCCGTAGTTCGAGGCGCTGCGCGTGCCGACGATGGAGATGGAACGCGTGCCGAGGTCGGCGGGCAGGCTTCCTCGCATGTAGATGCAGAGCGGGGCGTCGTGGAGTTCGCGCAGGGCCGCCGGATATTCGTCGTCGGTGCGGCAGAGGACGGTCACGCCGCCGTTCCGCGCGATCTCCAGCTCGCGGTCGAACTCGACGAAATCGCGCCAGCGGAGGATGCGTTCGGCGAGGCCGGAGCTGATGCCGCGGATACGGGCGAGCGAGGCGGCGTCCGACTCGAAGATCGCCGAAACGGAGCCGCAGAATTCGATCAGGGCATTAGCGCGGGAACCGCCGATGCCGTTCAGCATGTTCAGAATGATGCAGCCGTCATGATCGTTCACAGACTTCCTCCCAGACTGCTTCGATGGCCTCGCGCGGGACGTCCATGCGGACCTCGGCGCGGCCGATGGCGAGCGGCAGGACGATGCGCGGTACGCCGGAAACGGCTTTCTTGTCCGACGCCATCGCCGCCATGAGCGCAGCCATGTCGCAACCGGAGACCGTGACGGGCAGGCGGTACTGACGGAGCAACGCCGCGATCTTATCGGCGGAATCCGCGTCGAGCTTGCCAAGCCGGACCGAAAGCCGGGCGGCGGCGGCAATGCCGACTGCGACCGCTTCGCCGTGTTCCAGCCCGCGGTAATCCTGAACCTTCTCGATCGCGTGTCCGAACGTGTGCCCGAGGTTGAGCAGCATGCGTTCGCCGCGTTCCTGTTCGTCACGGGACACCACGGCGGCTTTCAGCGCGCAGGAACGCGCCACAAGGGACGCGAGGCGGGCATAGTCGCTGAAAAGAGAATCCCCGGCGGCTTCCAGCTCGTCGAAGAGCGCGTGATCGAAGAGGACGGCGTGCTTGATGAGCTCGGCGAAACCGTTCGACATCTCGCGGGCGGGGAGCGACTTCAGAAACATCGTGTCCATCAGCACGGCTTTCGGCTGGTAGAATGTGCCGACCAGGTTTTTTCCTTCCGGCAGGTCCACGCCGGTCTTGCCGCCGACGCCGGAGTCGATCATCGCCAGAAGCGAGGTCGGGATCTGCACGCAGCGGATCCCGCGCATGTAGATGGACGCGGCAAACGCCGCCATGTCGCCGACCACGCCGCCGCCCAGGCCGACGATCAATGAACCTCGGTCAAGTCCAGCGCGCGCGGCGTCCCGGCAGATATCCCCGATGGTCGCGAGGTGTTTGGAGGTCTCGCCGGCAGGAAAGACGGAATCCGACACGCCGGAGGCCCCGGCGACCAGAAGCGTACGATGCAGGAGTTCGCCGTACAGCGGGAAGACGTTGGAATCGGAAACGATCAGGACTTTCACGCCCTTCGCGAACGGCGCAAGCAGTCCGGCGGTCGCGCCCGACGTAAAGAGGTCCTGCGCCACGGAAATATCGTAGGAGCGCGCCCCGAGGCTGACTTGCACGGTCTCCATGTCAGCGGGCGTCCTTCACGGCATTCAGAAGTTCGGCGTAGGTCGTGCGGCCGTCGTAGAGCGCCTTGCCGACGATCGCGCCTTCGAGGTTGGCGCAGCCGAGCGAGACCAGATTGCGCACGTCCGCGGGCGAACTCACGCCGCCGGACGCGATGATCCTGCAGTCCGGAAGCTGTTCGCAGAGATTCCGCATGAACGGGAGATTCGGGCCCTTCAGCGCGCCGTCGGTGGCGATGTCGGTGAAGATGAAGCGTTCGATACCGAAGAGGAACAGCGATCTGGCGAGCGCCGCCGCATCGACCGTGGAGGTCTCGACCCAGCCGCGCGTGGCGACTTTGCCGTCGCGGGCGTCGATCCCGGCCACGATCTTCTCCTGACCGAACGCGTTAATGAACGCCTCGGCGCTCTTCGGATCGTCGCAGACCGCGGTCCCGAGGATCACGCGGGACACACCCAGGTCGAACGCGCGTTTGGCGTCGTCGACGGTGCGGATGCCGCCGCCGAGTTCGCAAGGGATGGAGATGCGGGCACAGATCGCACGGATCGCCTCGGAATTGGTCATCGCGCCGGATTTCGCGCCGTCGAGGTCGACCAGATGGATCAGCGGCGCGCCGGCCTGTTCCCAGACGGCGGCCTGGTCGGCGGGCGTGCTCTCGTACACCGTTTCCTTCGCATAGTCGCCCTGGAAAAGACGGACGCAGTTGCCGTGAAGCAAATCAATGGCGGGGAATAATTTCATACTTGAGTTTCTCCTTTGCACAGGGCCGAGAATCCGCGCAGGATCGCCAGCCCGTTTTCCTGACTTTTCTCCGGATGGAACTGCGTCGCGGCCAAGTTGCCGCGCGACACAGCCGAGGTGAAACCGCAGATATAATCCGTCTGTCCGGCGGTCACGGACGCGTCATCCGGCACAACATAGAACGAATGAACGAAATAGAACCACTTCGGTTCCTTGAATGAAGCGAAGCACGGGTGCGACGAACGAAACGATACCGTGTTCCAGCCCATGTGCGGCACTTTCTCCGTCGCGGACTCGAACTTGCGGCAGCAGCCCTTCAGGATCCCGAGACCCGGCACGCCAGGCGCTTCCTCGCTGGATTCGAACAGCATCTGAAGCCCCAGACAGATCCCGAGGAACGGTTTGTCCGCCGCTGTCCAGTCGCGCAGAAATCCGGTGAAACCGGCACGGTCGAGATTCTTCATCGCGTCGTGGAAATTCCCGACGCCCGGCAGGACCACGCCCGCGGCATCCGCGGCTTCGGACGGCGCGCGCACGATGCGGACTTCGGCGCCCGCGTAAATCAAAGCTCTCTCCACGTTTCGGAGATTGCCCATATCGTAGTCGATGATCGCGATCAATGCCATATTGATCCATCCTTCATTAAAAAACAAAAACAACAATTAATATATACCTTTTTCTCCGAAAAGTCAAATTCCGTCCCTCAAATCCGATACGGAATGGCCCCTGCATCCGGTCCAAAAGTCCTGTTTTCTGATAAAATTCGGAAAAAATAGTTTAGTTTCAGTTAAAAGGAGTTTGTTTTAACTGAAACTAGCGCGTGCATGTCGCGTTTGCGCGGGAAACACTTATCGCTTCAAGAATGTCTCGAAAACCGTTATTACACAATCAGCTTTGATTGTCCGACTGTCTTTGGGGCGACATTGACTGACAATCCATCCCTCTATGCCGGCGTTTCGTGTGCTGCTCAACTGTCTTTGGGGCGACATTGACTGACAATCCATCCCCAAAACCGTCGCCTGAAAAAACTTTTCCGGAGAAAAAGTCTAGTTTCAGTTAAAAGAAGTTTGTTTTAACTGAAACTAGCGCGTGCATATCGCGTGTGCGCGGGAGATAATCTTTTCCGTTTTCCAATCGACGGTTCCAATCGACGTTTCCGATCGACTTGGATTTCGAGTTTATGCGCAAAACATGGGTATCACGATCCTGAAACAGCAGCCCTGTCCCGGGACGGAATGCAGCTCGGCTTTCCCGTTATGGAGCTGGGCGATATGCTTCACGATCGCGAGGCCGAGGCCGGTCCCGCCAAGCGCCCGGCTGCGTTCCTTATGGACCCGGTAGAAACGTTCGAATATCCGAGGTTGATTCTCCACGGGGATCCCGCATCCGTGATCGGTCACGGAAATGACAGCGTTTCCTTCCTCGCGGGACAGAGACAATTCGATATCCGGACTCCCGCTGTACTTGATCGCGTTGTGGATCAGATTGGACAGAGCCTGTTCCAGCAGCTGGGCATCGCCGGAAACAGAGACCGGTTCGGTGTGCGTGATCCGGATCGTCATCCCGTGTTGCCTTGCTTCCTGCTGAAGCGTCTGCATACCTGATTCCAAAATGTCCTGCAAATCCACCGGCAGAAACTCCCGGCGCTGGCGTTCCGGGTCGTTTTCGAGCGCGGCGAGGCTCAGGATGTCCCGGATCAGCGCGTTAAGCCGTCCCGACTGCTCGTCCAGCATTTTCATCAGCTTCCCGTACTGTTCCGCCGGAAGATCGCGTTCCTCCTGGATGGTCTCGACCGCGCCGAGGATGCATGTCATCGGCGTTTTGAGCTCGTGGGAAACATTCGCGATAAACTCACTGCGGAACGATTCCAGCTTTTTCATCTCGAACAGCTGCTTTTTCAGCTGTTCCGTCATCTTCGACAGCATCTCCGCCAGCGGCCGGACCGGCCCTCTCTCCGGGATGGGGATCTTCGTTTCGATCTCTCCCTCGAAAATATCCCCGGCACAGCGCCCGACCTCCACCAGCGGACGGTAGATACGCCTCAGAAGATAGAGTTGCAGCCAGGCGAGCAGTCCGGTCGAGACCGCGAACAGCAGGACGATGCCGCCAGTGATCCACGGGAAGATCTCCATGTACGGGAAATCCTCCTTGGCGAACCGGACCACGTACAGCCCGTGCGGCGTCTGCACCGGCACGGCATAATAGATCATTCTCTCCTTCAGCGTCTCGCTGTATCGCCGGGCGAACCCGATCGTGCCGCTCTGCGCGGCTTTGAACTCGCTGCGGGCGGAATGGTTGTCGAACGCGAGGTGGCTCGGGTTGGTATCCGCCAGCACGACGCCCTGCGGCGAGATCAGCGTGATGCGGAAGATGCGGTTGTCGAACGCGCGGCAGAATTCGATCGCGGATTCCGTGTTTCCTGACAGAAGCCTGTCCTTGATCGCCGAGGCGGTCAAATCCGCTTTCTGCGCCAGGCTTTTCATCATCTCCCCATCGACTGCCTGCACAAAGTGATGTTCCCCCCACCACGCGGCGACGAGCAGGATATCCATGACGAGCATGAGGATCAGCGGCAGATGGACCAGCAGATACTCCTTGAGCCCGCTGGAATCCGGAGAAAGCGCCCGTTTCATCGCGCCATGCTCTCCTGCGTGAGACGGTACCCGATCCCGCGGATCGTCTCGATATGGGCCGCGCCCCATTCGCCGAGTTTCCGGCGCAGGTTCACGATCTGGACATCCACCGCGCGGTCCGTGACAGGATAGTCTTCGCCCTTGATCCGGCGGATGATCTGTCCTCGCGTGAACACGCGTCCGGGATGCGCCGCGAACAGGACCAGGATCTCGAACTCGCTGAACGTCAGGGAAACGGATTCGCCGGAAATTGAAACACGGCGCTGGTCCCTGTTGATGTTCAGTCCGGCGACCTGAAGCACAGACGACTGGTCCTGCTGTTCCGCGATGCGGAACTGCGCGCGGATTCGGGCGGTCAGGACTTTCCGGCTGAACGGCTTGGTGATGTAGTCGTTCGCCCCCATCTCCAGTCCGACCACGATGTCCGACTCGTCGCTTTTGGCGGTCAGCATGATGATCGGGATCGTGTGCGTGTCGGGCGAAGTCTTCAGGCGTCGGCACACGCTCAGGCCGTCCATGCCGGGCAGCATGAGGTCCAGCAGGATCAGGTCCGGCATGTAACGCGTGGCGAGCGCAAGGCCGTCCTCCCCGTTGGACGCCTCCAGAACGGAATCGAATCCGGCGGACTGCAAGGTCAGTTTCAGCAGTTCCCGAATCGGTTCCTCGTCGTCTATGATCAGGATCGTTTTGTTGGTCATAATCGTTTCCCCGTCCTTTCGTTTTACTATATCATGTCGGATGCCCTATTTCAACCGACGTCCGGCAGTTTCCCGTAGAAATCTCCGGCGCGCTCCGCGATGTTGAAGATGTGGCGTTCGGTCTTGCGTATCTTTTCCAACAGCTCCATGAATAGCACGCCGTTTTTGGTGACGCATTTCCCCTCGTACAAACGGTTCATGTGCGTGAGCTCCGCCTCGTCCAGCATCTTCTGCATTTCGGCGTGGGCGGTTCGTGCCGTTTCCGGGTTCTGCGTATGGTTTTCCTTCAGGAGGTCGATCGCGTTTTCCGTGAGGGTCTCCAGCTGTCCGTGAATGCGTTCCAGTTCAAGTTCGGCGTCCTCGCTGAACTGGACCTTGTCCGCCTTGATCCGCTTCATGAGGTCGCAGAGTTCCATGGCGTAATCCCCGATCTTCTCGGCGTCGTTGGTGCAGTGGATGAGCACGGGGATCTGTCTGCTTTCACGCGGCGACAGCGGCTTCAGCATGAGCGCGGTGAGATAGTCCGCGATGTCGTGCTGGCGGGCGTCGATCTCCTCCTCCCTCTGAGGCAGAGATTTGACCCGTTCCTGATTGCGTTCGTCGTTGTGTGCGTAGATTTTCAGGGCGGTGTCCGTCATCTTCCATGCCCGTTTCAACATCTTTCTCAGCTCGGCGGCGGTCTGCGACAACGCGATCGCGGGCGTATTCAGCAGGTGCGGCTCGAGCTTGATGTAACGGACGCCGACGGCTTTGACCGGGATGATGGCTTCGCAAATCCCCGGCAGGACCGACATGAACGGGATCAGCAGCAGAGTCGTGCCGACGTTGAAGAGCGTGTGCGCGTTCGCGATCTGGCGTTCCAGCGACGCGCCGCCGCCCGAAACCGTCCGAATCAGATGGAAAAACGCCGGTTCGCCGCCCCACGGGATGAGGAAGGAGACGACCGCGATCAGCACGCCGATGACATTGAAGAGCGTGTGGAGCAGCGCCGCCTGACGCGCCACGCGGTTCGTGGTCAGCGCCGCCAGCTGGGCAGTGACCGTAGTGCCGATGTTGGTTCCGAGCAGGATCCCGACCGCGGTGTACAGGTCCATGATTCCGCCCGCGCTGAGCGCGATCACGATGCCGATGCAGGCCAGGCTACTTTGAACGATCATGGTGGCGACGAGTCCGATCCCGATCGCGCCGAACAGCGCTCCCGGCGGGATGATCCCGTTGGGGCCAGGCGTGCAGTCGAAGCGCTGGAACGCGGAGACGAACGCGGGGTGATCCGCCAGTTGTTTCAGCTCGCCGCTCATGATCTCCATGCCGAAGAACAGCAGTCCCAGCCCAAGGAGCGTCTCGCCCAGTTGCACGACCTTTTCATTCCTGAAAAACGTCATCCCCAGCCCGAGGATGATGGACGGCATGATGATGACGCCGATCTTGAACGCCACGAGCTGTGCCGTGATGGTCGTCCCGATATTGGCGCCGAAAATGATCCCGACGGACTGCTGAAGCGTCAGAAGACCGGCGTTGATGAACCCGATCACCATGACGGTGGTCACGCTGGACGACTGAAAGACCGAGGTCACGACCGTCCCGGACAGGATCCCGGCAAGCCGGTTCGACGAGAAAAAGCGCAGCACCGTCCGCATCTTTTCTCCGGCCGCCTTCTGCAGGCCCCGGCTCATCAGCTTCATGCCGAACAGAAACAGCGCCAGCCCGCCCAAAGCGTTTACGAAAAGCATTGATTCTCCTTTTGTTCGTTGATCTTTGCTGTTACTATACATGCACATTATGAAACCACGGTTAAGGCTTTGTTAGTTTTCGGTTAGGATTGACAGCATGCGATCGTTTTGTCTTTTCCGTTCCGGATTGATTCGAGCATCCTCAAACTGACCACGATGACAGAGATACTCTTTTTGTTTTTTCACTTCATTTCGGGGAAAACACCAAAAAGTGTATCTTTTTTTTGTTTTTTTTCCGTTTTCGGCTTTCTTTTTTTAAAATCGGGGTTATGTTTACGGTAAGGGTTTTTGCCATTCGGCAGGAACGTTCACATATCAACTTTGGAATTTGCTGCGAAAACGAGGCTGCGCTCCTGAAAAAAGGGCAGCCCGAAACAACCGCCGCTCTGCGGATCGAACGGGAAATATGATTTGGAGTTTGGACAAATCGAGGCTGAAGGCTGGCCGGAACGCATCATTGGCGATCCGCTGCCGCCGTTGCCGCATTTGATACTGGGAAGCCGGGCGGTATACCGTCCGGTCCGGGTTCCTTTTCCTCATGTTCCCGCCTCGTCCCGAGCGCGGATGCCATACGTTTTCGCCGCTTGCAGAAAACGCAGTGGTTCATGTACGACGAACAGACAGTCGATCATGCAGGGCAGACATGCGGCGCGTCCTCATCGGCGGCCGCGGATGCCGCGACATTGCATGAATTGAAAAAGGCCGTCCGGCGCGAAAAGATCGCGTTGCGCCGCGCCATGCCGCCTGAGACACGTTCGGCGGCGGATGCGGCGATCAACGGCTTTCTTCTGGACATCGTCCGGACGGAAAAGCCGTCCGGGCTCGTCGCATACGTCAGCGACGGCACGGAACCCGATCTCGCTCCGGTCATGCGGTATGCGCTTCAGGCGGGCATCTCGCTCTGCCTGCCGCGTTTCGAGCAGTCCGGCGCTTATTCCATCGTGACAGTACGTTCCCTGGACTTTCCGGTGTCCCATTGGGATATCCCGGAACCGTCCGCCGATGCCCCGGCGGCTCCTCCGGAACTGCTTGCGGAAGCCCTTTGGCTGGTACCCGGCGTGGCGTTCGATCCCGCCTGCCGCCGTCTCGGACGCGGCAAAGGCGTTTACGACCGTCTGCTTGCCCGGGGAACCGGAAAAACCATCGGTATCTTTTATGAACTCCAGAGATGCGCGGAACTGCCCTGCGAGCCCACGGATCAGCCCGTCGGCCGCGTCGTCACCGAATCCGGCGTCTTTGGCTGTACAAACAATGTCAGGAGTTAATTCCCATGTTTTCCAATGTCATCATCATCGCCGCCTTCGCATGGAGGGAGCCACTGGAATTGATCGCCGGTTTTCTTATCGGCATCGCCCTCTATCACATCATCGTCGCCATCCTTTCCAAAAAAGGCAAGACCAAAGCCACCCGTGATGCCGCAAAAATGAAGGAGGACGCCGAGCGCGAAGCCTCCCAGATTCTCCGCGAAGCCCGCGTCTCGGCCAAGAGCGAGGCCCTCAAGATCAAGGACGACGCCCTCAAAATCAAGGACGAAGTCGAAAACGAGATCAAGGAACGCCGTCGCGAGATCACGCAACAGGAGAAACGCCTCACACAGAAAGAGGAAAACCTCGACCGCAAGAACGATTCCCTCGACGCGAAGATCAAGAACGCCGAGCGCAAGGAAGCCGAGCTCGTGCAGCAGCGCGAACGCCTCGTCCAGAAGGAAGAGGAGCTCAAAAATACGATCGACCGCCAGATCAACGAACTGGAGCGCATCGCCGAGCTCGACCGCGAGACCGCCCGCGGCATGATCCTCGACAAGCTCAAAGGCGAGGTCGAAAACGAATCCGGCCTCCTCATCCGCAACATCGTCGAGGACGCCCGCCAGCGCGCCGAACGCGAATCCCAGAAGCTCCTCGCATACGCCATCCAGCGTTACGCCGGCGACTGCACCTACGAACGCACCACAGCCACCATCCCGCTCCCCAACGACGAGATGAAGGGCCGCATCATCGGCCGCGAAGGCCGCAACATCCGCGCGCTTGAGGCGGCGACCGGCGTCAACATCCTCATCGACGACACCCCGGAAGCCGTCGTCATCAGCTGTTTCGATCCCGTCCGCAAGGAAGTCGCGCGCCGCATGATGGAAAAACTCATCGGCGACGGCCGCATCCACCCGACGCGCATCGAGGAACTCGTGAAGAAGATGCGCAAGGAAGTTGACGAGGAGATCTTCAACGCGGGCGAACAAGCGGTGCTGGACTGCGGCCTGCAGGGGGTCCCGAAACCGCTCATCACCCTCATCGGCACGCTCCAGTTCCGCTACAGTTTCTCCCAGAACGTGCTCAAGCACTGCATCGAGACCTCGGCGTTCATGGGCGCGATCGCCGCCGAGCTCGGCCTGGACGAACAGCGCGCGCGCCGCATCGGTCTCTTCCACGACATCGGAAAGGCCGTCGACCACGAAATCGAGGGTACGCACGCCCAGATCGGCGCCGACCTGCTCCGCAAATACGGCGAGAACAAGGACGTCATCAACGCCGTCGCGGCCCACCACGGCGAGGTCGAAGCGACCAGCATTTACGCCATCCTCGCCAACGCCTGCGACGCCCTCAGCGCGTCCCGTCCCGGCGCACGCAGCGAGACCACCGAACTCTACCTCAAACGCCTCGAACAGCTCGAATCCATCGCCAAGGACTTCCCCGGCGTGGACACCTGCTACGCGCTCCAGGCGGGCCGCGAGGTCCGCGTGGTCGTCGAACCGGAGAAGATCAACGAGGCGCAGGCGCAGGTCATCGCCCGCGACATCTGCAACCGCATCGAAAAGGAAATGACCTATCCCGGCCAGATCAAGGTCACGATCATCCGCGAGACGCGCTCCGTGGAATACGCCAAGTAACGCAGTATGGACATCTTCACACAGGCACGCGAAGCATTCGACCGGCACGTCGCGAAGTTCCGCGATGCCGCCGGCACGCTGCCGTTCGCGCTCGAAGCCAAATTCAAGCACACCGGCGAGGTCTGCGAGATCACGGACAGGATCGTGGCCGGAGAAGCCCGGTTTTCTCCGCGCGACACGCTCATCTTCCGTCTCTGCGCGCTCTTCCACGACATCTCGCGGTTCGAACAATACGCGCAGTACAAAACCTTTCTCGACCGCCAGTCGTTCGACCATGGCGATCGGAGCGCGGCCCTGATCGACGAGCTCGGGCTCATACCGGAACTCTCCCCCGAAGACCGCGCCTGCGTCATCGACGCCGTCCGCGTACACAACAAGTTCGCGATCCCGGCCGATTTTCCGTCCGCGCACCTCGCCGCCGCGAAGATGGTCCGCGACGCCGACAAGCTCGCCATCCTGCGCCTCATCATCCGGTTCTTCTCCGGCGACTACTCCGACCCGACCATCCGGCTGGACCTGCCCGACACGCCCGGCTGGACCCCGGCCATCCTCGAAACCGCGCTGAGCGGAAAATGCGTGGTGTACACTGACATGAAGTGCATCAACGACTTCAAGCTCGGGCTCTTCGCGTGGTCCTGCGACATCAATTATCCGGCGTCCGCCGCGCTCGCGCTCGACGAGGACCTCTTCGGACACATCCGCGCCCTGCTCCCCGAATCGGACCGGATCGACGCCCTCCTCAAATCCGCCCGGATCCGCCTCAACGCGCTCCACGACTCCAACCCGTCCCTCCGACAGAATCCCTGACCGATGCCGCTCCTGACCGCCTCCCACCTGAAAAAATTCTACCCCGTCGCGCGCGGCTTCTTCGGCAAGCCGGACTACGTGCGCGCCGTGGACGACGTTTCCTTCACGCTGGAACAGGGCGAAACGCTCGGTTTGGTCGGCGAATCCGGCTGCGGCAAGTCCACGCTCGCGCGGCTCCTGCTCCGACTGGAAGACCCGACCGAAGGTTCCATTCAGCTCGACGGCCTGGAGATGACCGCCGTCCGCGGGGAGGAACTCCGCAGGATGCGCGGGAAGTTCCAGATGATCTTCCAGGATCCGTACGGCTCGCTGAACCCGCGTATGAGCATCTTCTCCATCCTGGAGGAGGCACTGAAACTCCACACGAAACTCGACGCCGCCGGACGCGACAGGCGCATCCGCGAACTCCTGAAGCTCGTCGGGCTCAACCCCGACTACGCCATGCGCCATCCGCACCAGTTCAGCGGCGGCCAGCGCCAGCGCATCGGCATCGCCCGCGCGCTCGCCGTCAATCCCGCCTTCATCATCGCCGACGAACCCGTCTCCGCGCTCGACGTCAGCGTCCAGGCACAGATCGTGAACCTCCTGCAGGACATCCAGAAGCAGACCGGCGTGGCGTTTCTCTTCATCGCGCACGACCTCGCCGTCGTGGAACACATCTGCCACCGCATCATGGTCATGTACCTGGGACGCATCATGGAGATCGGCCCGTCCGACGACGTCTGCTCCAGCCCGCTCCATCCGTACACCCTCGCCCTGCTTTCCAGCGTCCCGCAGATCGACCAGTCGCGCCGCCGGGAACGCATCATCCTGAAAGGCGACGTCCCCTCTCCGCTGAATCCGCCGTCCGGATGCCGTTTTCACACGCGCTGCCCGTTCGCGAAACCACGCTGCGCCACGGAAATTCCAGAACTTCAGGAGGTCTCGCCGGGCCGTTTCTGCGCCTGCCATACACCCGGCGTCTTCAAGAAACCGGAAACAATATGACGGAATATGACTTATTGACAATCAGAGATATGACAGAATGACGGAAAGATTTGACGGTTTGACGAACAACAGTTTTTATCATGGGTTTTGCAACAATTCATCACACTAAGAACGAAATCATAAACACGACAAAGAGCAAGTGTCATTCTGTCACAACAAAATATCATAAAAGCATCTAATTTGCGCCATGAATCAGCCTGTTTCCATCATCCTGCCGAACTACAAGACACCGGAACTGACGCGTCTCTGTCTGCGGTCCCTTCGCAAATATACGCCGCACGACGCCGTCCGGATCATCGCCGTCGACAACGCGTCCGGCGACGAATCGCTGGAGTATCTACGGTCGCTTGGCTGGATCCGGCTGATCGAACGCACCCCCGCGGACATCGCCGGACTGGAACCCGCGGTGATGCATACCACGGCCATGGATCTGGCGATGAAGGAGGTCGACACGCCGTTCGTCCTGTCGTTCCACACCGACACTATCGTGTACAGCCCGGACTGGCTGGAATTCCTGCTCGGGCGCATCAACCGCGACGAAAGAATCGCGGGCGTCGGCAGCTGGAAAATCGAGTTCTTCTCGGCGTTCCGGCGCTTCGGCAAGAAGGTCGAAGTGATCGAAAATCTCATCAAACAGCTCCTGGGCCTGAAAAAACCGGAAGTCAGGTTCCTGCGTAGCCACTGCGCGCTGTACCGGACGGACCTGCTGAGGAAGTACACGAACGGCTTCACCGAGGGCAAATCCGCCGGAAAAGCCATCCACAAACACCTGACCGACGCCGGCTTCATCATGGAATTCATCCCGCCGGAAATCCTCATCAAATACATGGACCACCTGAACCACGCCACGATGATCCTGAATCCGTCGATTGGCGACCGCAAGACCGGCACGCCGGAAATGCGCGAGGCGCTGAATGCCAAAATGGCGCGGTTCCGAGATATCCTCAACGACGATTCCCTCGACAAGTGACGGAGACACCCCGAAAAACGGTTTGATGGAGAGACGGTTATGGATCTGGATGCTTTACGAAAAGACTGCGCCAGGAAGCAAAAAAAAGGGCTGCCGTTCATCCTGACGTCCGTCCTCATTTGGACGGGGATCCTCTGCGTCCACCTGACCGGACTCCCGATCATGACCAAAAACCTGCTGACGTTCTGCTGCGCCGCGCCGCTGGTCCCGATCGCATTCCTCGTCTCGAAGCTGATCGGGGTCGATTTCCAGGGGAAGGACAACCCGCTGACCAGACTCGGCCTCCTGTTCACCGTGAACCAGATCGTGTATCTGCTGATCGCCATGTGGGTTTACAATGCTGTGCCGGACAAGATGCTCATGGTCTTCGCCATGATCTTCGGCGCGCACCTGATGCCATACAGCTGGCTTTACGAATCAAAGAGTTACTTCGCCTTTTCCATCGCAGTGCCGATCCTCGCCCTGATCGTGGGGCTGCGGTTCCCGCCGTACGTGCTCGCCGCCGTGATGATCGGCGTGGAGATCCTGTTCAACATTCTGCTCTGCCTCGAAGTCAGGAGTTTGAACCGTGACAACGCAAAATGACCCCGCCCCTCAGGCCGCCCCGGGGAAAAAGCGCATTGCGTTCTTCTGCATCCCGGCGCACGGACACACCAATCCGATGCTTCCGGTCGCCGCGGAGCTGGTCCGGCGCGGCCATACCGTCCGGTTCTATTCGTTCGGGGGGACAGGCGGCCTGCCCGACTTCTCGGATAAGATACGGAAGACGGGCGCGGAGTTCGTCGCTTGCGACGCTTACATGCCGGAAGTCTCTGCGGAAGAGATCGCCGGGCTGAAACGCGTCTCGATCACGGAGATGACCGTGCAGGCGATCCGGATCACCCTCTCCATGGACGCCTTTCTCGATGCGGAGTTCAAGACGTTCCTGCCGGACGTCGTGTACACGGATTCCGCGTGCTTCTGGGGCAAGTTGAACGCCTGGAAGCACCAGGTCCCGATGGTCGTCTCCACCAGCACCTTCGCGTTCAACCAGCTGTCCTCAACCTATATGAAGCACCCGCCGGCGGAGATCGCGGACATGGTCTTCGGGCTGCCGCGCATCGGGAAGGCGCTGAAGTCGATGGAGCCGTACGGGTACAGGGTGAAAAACCCACTGACGCTGGTCCAGAGCGACAACAGGACGGATTCCGTGGTCTACACCTCGCGGCGGTTCCAGCCGTACGCGGAAAGCTTTTCCGGGCATTACGCGTTCGTCGGGCCGTCGGTGTTCTCGGACGCTGTGCCGGACAAGAAAAAGTCGCGGCCGCTCGTGTACATCTCCATGGGCACGGTCATCAACGACCGGCCGGATTTCTACAATAAGTGCATCGAGGCGCTGAAGGACATGGACGTCGACGTCCTGATCTCCTGTGGCATGGCTCTGGACCGCGAAAAGCTGGGCGTCATGCCGGAGAATGTCCGGGTAGAGCCGTATGTGGACCAGCTCGACGTCCTGTCCCGCGCGGACGTCTTCCTCACGCACTGCGGCATGAACAGCGTGTCGGAGAGCCTGTACATGGCGACGCCGATGGTGCTTTATCCGCAGACCGGCGAACAGTACGCCGTGGCGAAGCGCGCCGCCGAACTCGGCGCGGGCGTCCTGCTGGTGAAGAGCTGGAACGAAATAACAGCCCCCTCGAAGAAACTGGACACGGTCAAGGGGATCCGAGCCGCCGTGCGGAATGTGCTGGAAAACGCGTCGTACCGGGACGCCGCGGCGGAGTGCAGCCGGGATTTCCGGGCGTGTTCCGGGGTCGCCGGCGCGGCGGAATTCATCGAAAACGCCCCGCACGATCCGCCCGCCGGCAGAGATATTCTCAAGGAAGTAAAACGCGAAAGCGTCGAATTCCAGATCCTATGCTGGCTGAATCTCGCCGCGGTAATGCTTCTCGGCTTCATGATCTCGGAGCGCTGGAACCCTGTCTGCTGCTATCTGCTGCCTCTTCCCATATTGGTATTGGCTGTTATTTTCTATATCGCGGGCAAGGGAATACAGTTAGAGCGGTATCAGAAACTGGTCCGATCCGATCCGAAAGCGTACAGGCGCGAAGCGCGCATCCGGGTCCTTTTCTGGGGCGTCCTCCTGCCGCTGTTCATCCTGCTCTCCCCGTTTCTGTTCTGCGCCGGCGAACCCGTCTGCTTCAACACCTTTCTCAATACCAGAACGTTCGAATACGAGTCGTATGTCCGGGTGGGACCACTCGTGTTCCAACAGGACGGCACATCCTTCTTTCAGGGCGATCTCGAACCGTACCGGAACGCACTGCAGCAGGATCGTCTCCCGGAATACTGGATTCAGACCGGCATGACATCCTACACTCTCCCGGGCAGCCCGATTTTCAACGAAATAAGAGGCGGCAAATACCCTGTCAAAGTGAGATATTTCCTTTGGGAACACGTTCAGGAGATGATAGCCCCGGAGTATAAAGAGACCGAGGAGGAATTCTCCAGCCGGTTCACCGACTTCATCCTGTCCCTCAATGCGGATGAAAGATACAAAGAAGCCCTGCTCCCCGCGGACACCGATCTCCGCGCCCGTGCCAAAGAGTTCTGACCACCTCCGATTCTCCCCTTTTTGAACACGAAAAACCCGGGATGGATTTGAGGTCCATCCCGGGTGTTTTTTTGCTCGCGCGGCGCACTCTGTCAGGTTCGAGCCCCGACAGGGTGCGCTTAGTCCGGGGCGCCACGTTTCAAGGTGACGCCCGGCTTACGCCGCCTCAGAATTTCTTGCGGGCGGTGTAGGAAGTGTGGAGGAGCTTGTGGGCCAAGTGGCTGCCGGGCTCGCCGAGGTATTCTTCGTAGAGCTTCTGGATGGATTTGTTCTGGTGGGACTTGCGGATCGGGTGATTCAGGTCGTCCTGATAGAGCGCTTCCATACGCTTGCGGATGATCTCGGTGTTGCCGTGGTGGTAGGGCTGGCCGCCGCCGTCGATGCAGCCGCCGGGGCATGCCATGATCTCGATGGCGTGGTACTTGGCTTCGCCGGCTTTGATCTTTTCGAGGAGCTTGCGGGCGTTGCCGAGGCCGGAGCAGATCGCGGCTTTGAGCTTGATGCCGCCGACGTCGACTTCTGCTTCCTTGATGCCTTCGAGGCCGCGGACAGGCGTGTAGTCGATCTCCTGAACGTCCTTGCCGGAGAGGATGTCGGCCGCGGTGCGGAGCGCGGCTTCGAGCACGCCGCCGGACGTACCGAAGATGGTGGCCGCGCCGGTGCCTTCTCCGAGCGGAGAATCGTATTCGGAATCCTCGAGCTTGTCGAACTGGATGCCGGCTTCGTGGAACATCTCGGCGAGCTCACGGGTGGTGAGGACGATATCGACGTCGCGGACGCCGTCGCGGGTGAACTCGGGACGGGCGGCCTCGTACTTCTTGGCGAGGCAGGGCATGACGGAGACGACGATGAGGTCTTCTGGCTTGATGCCGGTCTTCTCGCAGTAGTAGCTCTTGGCGATGGCGCCGAACATCTGCTGCGGGGATTTGGCGGTGGAGGGCATGTAGGTGAGTTCGGGGAACTGGTGTTCGAGGAACTTGACCCAGCCGGGGCAGCAGCTGGTGAGGATCGGGAGATTCTCGTTCTTCTTGATGCGTTCGATCAGCTCGGTACCTTCTTCCATGATGGTGAGGTCGGCGGAGAAGTTGGTGTCGAACACCTTGTCCGCGCCGAGCATCTTCAGGGCGGTGACCATCTTGCCGGTGCTGATGGAGCCGGGTTCCATGCCGAAGGCCTCGCCGATGGCGACGCGGACGGCCGGAGCGGTCTGGAAGACGACGGTCTTGGACTTGTCGTTGAGGGCGCGCCAGACGTCGTACTTGTAGTTGATCTCGGTGAGGGCGCCGACGGGGCACGCCTGGACGCACTGGCCGCAGAAGACGCACTGGGTGTCGGCGAGCTTCTTGAGGCCGGCGGGGGCGACGACTGCGTTGAATCCGCGGCCGACGCCGGAGAGGACGCCGACGGTCTGGATGTTGTTGCAGGCGTTTTCGCAGCGGCGGCACATGATGCATTTGTCAAGGTCGCGGCGAATGGCGGCGCTGCTCTCGTCGAGCTCGTACGTGGACTGCTCGCCGCTGTACTGCAGGTTGTGGACGCCGAGCTCTTCGGCGATCTTCTGAAGTTCGCAGTTCAGGCTCTTCGGGCAGGTGAGACAATCTTTCGGGTGATCCGAAAGGAGCAGATCGAGGATGGCGCGGCGCGCGTTGATGGCGCGGAGCGTGTTGGTGTGGACGACCATGCCTTCCATGACGGGCGTGCAGCAGGCGGGGGCCAGGTTGGGGCGCTTTTCGACCTCGACGACGCAGATACGGCAGGAGCCACACCGGTGCTCGACGTGGAACGCATCCATCTTGAAATGGCAGAGAGTCGGGATTTTGATATCGAGTTTTTCCGCGGCTTCGAGGATGGTGGAACCGGCCTCGACGGCTACGGGCTTGTTGTTGATGGTAAGATTGACTGTGCTCATAGTAGTGTAATGCTCCTCTCGGTCAGATCTTGGCGATGGCATGGAACTTGCAGGCGCCGAAGCACGCGCCGCACTTGATGCACTTGGCCTGGTTGATGACATGTTTCATCTTCTTCTCGCCGGAAATCGCGCCGACCGGGCAGCGCTTGGCGCAGAGACCGCAGCCGACGCACTTGTCGGTCACGTTGAACTGGATGAGGTTGGCGCAGACGCCGGCGGGGCAGCGGTGGTCCTTCACGTGGGCGAGATATTCGTCTTCGAAGTTCGCGAGCGTGGAGAGAACCGGGTTCGGGGCGGTCTGGCCGAGGCCGCAGAGGGCGGTGTCCTTGATGGTGGCGGAGAGCGTTTTGAGCTTCTCGAGGATTTCCATGTTGCCTTCGCCGGAGGTGATCTTGTTCAGGAGCTCGAGCATGCGGCGGTTGCCGACGCGGCACGGGGTGCACTTGCCGCAGGATTCGTCGGCGGTGAAATCGAGGAAGAACTTGGCGATGTTGACCATGCAGTCGTCCTCGTCCATGACGATCATGCCGCCGGATCCCATCATGGAGCCGATGGATTTGAGGGCTTCGTAGTCAATCTGGAGGTCGAGGTTCTTCTTGGTGATGCAGCCGCCGGACGGACCGCCGGTCTGCACGGCCTTGAAGTCGCGGCCGTCCTTGATGCCGCCGCCGATCTCGTAGATGATCTGGCGGAGGGTCATGCCCATCGGGACTTCGGCGAGGCCGACCTTGGAGATCTTGCCGGCGAGGGCGAAGACCTTCGTGCCGGGGGAACCGGCGGTGCCGAGGCCCTTGAACCAGTCGGCGCCCTTGCGGATGATCGCCGCGATGCAGGCGTAGGTCTCGACGTTGTTCACGACGGTCGGGCGCTTCCAGAGGCCCTGGATGGCGGGGAACGGGGGCTTGAACGTGGGTTCGCCGCGCTGGCCTTCGATGGAGTGGATGAGGGCGGTTTCCTCGCCGCAGACGAACGCGCCCGCGCCGAACTTGATCTCAAGCTTGAAATCGAAGCCGCTGCCGAAGATGTTCTTGCCGAGGAAGCCTTTTTCCTCAGCCTGGGCGATGGCGTTTTCGAGGCGCTTCACCGCGAGCGGGTATTCCGCGCGGATGTAGATGACGCCGTTGTGCGCGCCGATCGCGTAGCCGCCGATGGCCATGGCTTCGAGGACGGCGTTCGGGTCGCCTTCGAGCACGGCGCGGTCCATGAACGCGCCCGGGTCGCCTTCGTCGGCGTTGCAGATGATGAACTTTTCGCCTTCGGGCTGTGCGGCGGCGAAGGACCATTTCTTGCCGGTGGGGAAGCCCGCGCCGCCGCGTCCGCGGAGATTGGAGGCGGAGATCACGTCGATGACGTCCTGGGGCTTCATGGAGGTGACGACCTTGGCGAGGGCGGAGTAGCCGCCTTCGGCGACGTACTGGTCGATGTCTTCAGGATTGATGCGGCCGGTGTTGCGGAGGACGATGCGCGCCTGAAGTTCGCCTTCGGCGGGGGATTCGTCTTCGGGATAGTACCAGCAGCGGTCGATGGTGTGGGTGCCGGTGGCCGGAGCTTCGAGGCCGGCCTGCATGATGGCGGGGATCTGGTGCGGGGTCACGTCGCCGTAGATGATGCGCTTGCCCTTGTCGTCGGTGAGCATGATGACGGGCTCGGCGTAGCAGAGGCCCATGCAGCCGACTTCGATGACGTCGAACGCGCCGTCGAGCTTATGCTCGGCGATGTAGTCGTTGATGGCCTTCAGAACTTCGCCGGTACCGGCGGCGATACCGCACGTTCCCATGGAAACGAGCAGTTTGACGGGCGCGTGCTTGCGCGCCTTGAGGGCGGCCGCGTATTCAGCGAGCGCCGCGGGAGAGTCAATTCTCATATCGGGTAATCTCCAAGATTAGTCGGTGGATGGGGTCGATCAGTCTTTGCAGTCGTCCAGGAGGCCCTGGACTTTTTCCGCGGTCATGTGGCCGTAGACTTTGCCGTTGACCATGACGACGGGAGCCATGCTGCATGCGCCGAGGCAGCGGAGGACGCCGAGGAAGAACTTTCCGTCGGGCGTGGTCTCGCCTTCGGAGACGCCAAGCTTGCGCTTGAGTTCGTCGACGACCTGCGCCGCGCCCTTGACGAAGCAGGCGGTGCCGGTGCAGACGTTGATGGCGTAGCGGCCGATCGGCTTGTCCGTGAAGAAGCTGTAGAAGCTGATCACGCCGTAGACTTCCGCGAGGGAGATACCGAGACGTTCGGCGACGAACGACTGGACTTCGACCGGGAGATAGCCGAAGAGGGACTGGGCCTTGTGAAGCGTCTGGATCAGGAATCCGCGCTTACGGGTCGGGTTGTCGGCCAGAGGCAGACTTTTGATGTAGGCGTCGAGGGCCTCCATCTGGGAGGATTTGCGGGAGGACATCTCGCAAACTCCGTTCACGCAATGCATTTCACCCATGTTTGAATGAGCCTCCAATGTAGAGAGTTAGGGATATGGTTTAAGGTTGTGAAAAGGGTCTTCGGAAAATCGTTCCGTAATATACTCCATTCTTAAGAAAAAAACAAGTCCGATTCGATAAAAAAATACTGAATTCTTCGACTTTTTTTATTAAATATTTAAAATGCAACGGCTCCGGTATACGCATTTTTAACGTTGCCGGAGCCAGGTGCGGAAATACGGGGTTTTGTGCTGTGTTCCGACGAGTTACTGGAGCTCGTTCAGGAACGTCGCACTCAAATTGTGGATGGCCTGGATCGTACCGCCGAGCGCCTGCCGCTCGTCGTCGTTCATGTCAGGGACGACTTCCTGTTCGATCGCATAAATGTTCTGCAGGGAAGATTGAGCGCGCATAACGGCGTCGGCGCGCTGCTGTTCGTTCATCCCGGCGGCGAGCTGGCCCGCGTTGGCAGTGACGGCGTTGAGGATGACGTTCACGATGCCGAGCGCGAACTTCGTCTTGTTCTTGTCCTCCTCGGACTGTTCACGGTAGGTGTCGAGCGCCTGCCAGGCGGATTCGACGGCCTCCTCCGGCGTCTGCTCGTGAAGTCCCTTGTGCTCGCCTTCATTGTTCGCAGCGTTGTTCTGCTGAACGGGCGCCATGCCGGAGAACGTGGAGCCGATGTCGACTTTGCGGCGGACTCTCGGGCCGTGACGGCGTTCGGGAGCGGGCTGTTCGGCCTCGGCCACGGTCTTTTCTTCCGCGGGCGGGGGCGTACTTGTGTTCTGGAGGATCTTGATCGTGGCGACGGCGAGGAACGCGACGAGGATGACGCCGCAGACGGCGACGAGGATGGTATTTTTCTTTTCCATGAGGTTTGTTTCCTTTTTTCGTCAGCTCAGAAGAGCGCGGCGTTCATGAGGGATTCGTTGAGGTTCTGCATGGACTGGAAGACGCCGCCGAACACCTGTGCCTCTTCGGGCGTAATGTCGTTCATCATCTCCTCCTGCACGGCAGAGAGAAGCTCGAGCGAGGTCCCGGCGGAGTTGACGAGGCGGTCGCGCTGTTCCGGGCTCATCTGCTGGATGAACTGACCGGCGTTCTGCGAGATGCCGTTCAGGATTCCCGCGGCGATGTTCATGCCCATCGCCATCTGCTGTTTTTCCTGCGGAGAGGCTTCGCGGTAGGAGGCGAGGATGTCGCGGGCGGCGTTGACCGCCTCCTCGCGGGTGGGCATGTTCTGTCCCTGCATCGGGTTCATGGTGTTGATGCTGGAGTTGAGGTCGCGTCTCTGACGGCGGCGGGGCTGCGGAGCGGGTTCCTCGACGACGGGTTCGGGTTCTTCGACGACGGGTTCTTCGACGACCGCGACCGGGGGCGGCGCGACCTTGTCCTTGTGATTCTTCAACAGGACGAATCCACCGACGACGAGAGCGGCGGCCAGGATGAGGACGACGGGCAGAACAACTGCGTTCTTGTTCATGTTCAGGTTTCCTTTTCGTTAAAGGCAAATGTATTATGTTTTCTACTCTACTATACCACAATCAAAGCGGCATTGTCAAGCAGATTTGTGTTTTTTTCTGAAAAAAACTCCTGTCGGAGGGGGCATTCTGTTCAGGCGGGATCGCCGAAGGCGTTCTCCGGGGAAGGCTCCACGCCCTCGCTGGCCTTGATGTACTGGCCGCAGAGGTAGCAGTTGCAGAAGAGATAGCAGAAGCACAGTGCGACCAGGGAGAGGGATATGCAGACCGAGAGCAGAATCCACGCGATGAACGGCGGACACTGGCTGGAGATGGCACTGAAGATCGCATTGGAGCCGAAAACGAGGCAGAAAACCCAGTACACGATCACCAGCATGCCGACGATCCCGAGCAGGAATTCCTTCCAGATCTTCAGAAGAAGCAACATCGAGCGCCAAAGCATCTTGAACGGGTTGACGGTCTTGTCGCGCGTCAGCACCGGGATCACGATGCACATGGAGACGATCCACATGATGTTCACCGGAGTGATCAGCAGGGACCAGGTCACCAGGCTCCAGAAGTGGGAGGCGGCGGTGCGCCAGCCGCGTTTGAACTCGGCTTTCTGCCCGTTCCATACGCGGATGATCTCACTGTCCAGCGTGAGCAGCAGGAAATTCGAAATGAAAGTGCCGAAGAACTGGATGGTCAGTGCGACAGCAAGCAATATGACCTTGTGCTCCTGTTGATTGTAAAACGCGTTGAATTCCTCATGCGTACGGCACGGCTGCCCCATCAGAGCAGGATAGAGAAAGAAGCTGCCGAGGAACAGTCCGATGTAGAACACCTGGAGCAGGAGGTTCACGGAGGCCAGGTTGAGCAGTACGGAGTCGCGGACGGAGATCATGAGTGCGTTTTTCAGCATTCTGCTAACTGAGGAGACTGTAGATTCGGGCTTGACGGGCGCGGGCACGTCGGCGATCAAAGTATCGGAAGAAATCATGGAAGGAGACCTTTCATTCATTTGTTGTTTTTCGTGGTGGCGGCGTGTTTCGCGGCCAGGTAGTCGGTAACGTCCTGTTCCGAAATGCCGAACATCCCGGCGGACGTGACCAGCGAGGAGAACAGGGTATCAAGATGGTGCTGTTTTTCCTCGTCGGTGAGCGTGTGGCGGGCATCGTCGCGCTCGGCGACGAAACACCCCATGCCGCGGCGCGTTTCAATCAGTCCGGCAAGTTCGAGTTCGCGGTACGCTTTTGCGACCGTGTTCGGGTTCACATTCAGTTCGGCGGTTACGTCGCGGATCGACGGGATCTTTTCCCCCGGGGAAAGCGCCCCGGAGAGGATCTTCCCGGAGAGCAGCTGGACGATCTGCCGGTAGATCGGGATCCCCGAAGAGAAATTCAAGGTCAGTTCGGAAACATTCATGGTATGAACGAGCCTCCGTTGGTATTAAGGTGTGATTGTTTCGCAGCGTACTATTAAAATAGCACACCGAAACACCAATGTCAAACGGAATGTTTCATTTTTTCCGAAAAGAGTTGTTTTTGCAACTCAAAGAAGACATCGCTGCCCGTAGCACGGGAACAGGCGAGGAGACAGAAGGAAAGCCCTGCCTTTACCAGAATGGGTTGAAAGCGACTGAAAACGGGGATTAGGCCGAATTCTGCTGGCTCCTCCCCAAGTTTCAGTTAAAAGGTATTCGATTTAACTGAAACTTGCGTGTGTGCTTGCATACACATATGTGCGCGTGCGCGAGAACGATAGCGCTTGACAGGAGCCAAATCTTTTGAATTCAGGGGAGTTCAGCGCTTTTCCTCGTCGGTCCATTCGCTGAACGGATGGCGGACGAGGCGGGAATTGCGGAATCTGGGTTCGTGCGACACCTCGCGTCCGAGCCACGGCGGAACCGGGAATTCGCGGTCGGGGGAATCAAGCTCGATCTCCGCCACGATCAGGCCCTCGTTCTGCCCGGCGAACTCGTCGACTTCCCACGTGAACCCGCCGAACGGCACATACCAGCGGCGTTTGATGATGACGGGCTTGGCGCAAAAACCAGCAAGGAACGCGACCGCGTCCGCTACGGGGATGGGATATTCGAACTCGGCACGGGAGATGCCGTTGACGGGTCCCTTGATCGTGAGGCGGGCTTTGTCGCCCGCGATGCGTGCGCGGACGGTCACGCCGTCTCCGGTGGGGAAATACCCCTGCTGGAATTCTTTGAACGAAGTTGCGGAATCTTTCCAGGAAAGGTCTTTGACGAGGAATTTGCGTTCGATTTCAACGGCCATGGGGAGGCTTTCTGCGGAGATGAGGAAGAATAACGGTTGCGGGTTACGTTCAGAATGCGGGGAGTTTGGGCTTGGGGCGGTAGGTCTTCGGCGGCATCTCGGAAACCTTGCCCGCGATGATGTCGGCGACGGCCTCGCCCTGATCTTTCGAGGCAAGCCAGAGGCCGGTGATCACGCCGTTCAGTTCGGCACAATCGCCCACGGCATAGATGTCCGGCGCGGAGGTCCGGAGCGCGGCGTCCACGACGATCCCGCGGTTGCAGGCGAGTCCGGCGTTCTTCGCAAGATCGAGGTTGGCGCGAATCCCGGCGGAAACGAGCACGAGCGAGGCGGGAACGGCGGTGCCGTCCTTGAGGAAGAGCTGAGCAGCGGCCTCGTCGAAACGGTCGACCGCCGCGCCGGTGTGGACCTTGAATCCGGCGTTCGTGAAGTTGGAGAGCAGCACGGCCGATTCCTCCTCGTTCATCTGAAGCGGGAGCAGACGCGGCGCGGTCTCGATGATAGAGACGGCAAGTCCGCGCTTGTGGAGCGACCAGGCGGCTTCCAGCCCGAGCAGGCCGCCGCCGATGACCGCGGCGTTCAGGCCGGGTTCGCAGAGCGCGACCAGAGCATCGGCGTCCGGGAGTTCGCGGAGGACATGCACGCGCGAGCTTGCGGCCAGGCCGGGGACGGGCGGCACGAACGCGTGCGCGCCGACGGCCAGCACGAGGGTGTCCCAGGCATATTCCCCGGCGACGGTCGTGAGCTTGTGCGAGGCGGGGTCGATGGACGTGACGGATTCGCCGAGGTGAAGCTCCACGCCCCAGTCCGCCATCTGTTCGGGCGAGGAGAGGATGAGCTTTTCGCGCGGGAGCGTGCCCGCGAGGTACTCGGGAAGACGCATTTTCGCGTAGAACCCGACGGGCGCAGCGTCGAAGAGCAGGATTTCGGCTTCGGGGAGGTTGAGACGAAGGCGTTTCACGGCGTAGGATCCGGCGGCGCCGGCTCCGCAGACAACAATTTTCATACGTACCTCACAACGGGTTGGATGGTCAGCTTGTTTCGAGGCGGGATCATGTTCGGTCGAAGCCGCGTTTCGACGTCAACGGCGTCAACATGCATCAATATAGCATTTCAAACGCGGTTTTTAAAGACCGCAAGACGAAAAAAAAGGAAAATGACTGCAAAAGGGAGAGAGTTCGAACGATTTGTGCCGCTTTTGTCCGCGATGACCGGGATGATGATATTTGCGCCTGACATTTAGCCGGAAAAAACGCCTCGAACCGCCGTCTTTTTCTGTGGTTTTGCGTTACCTTACAAATGTCGATTCCTTTAGATATTTCTTCCATAAATTCATTGAATTATTCTTGCTTTTGAACTGAAAAAACGGTATAGTATAACATGTTCCGCGTTTTTCGGCCCCGTGTCATTCCCCCCGATTGCAACGTAACATCATTTATCCTTAACAACCGATCAGAGGGGGTACTTATGTCATGCCGCTATACCAATGCCAAGTATATGACAATAGCGGAGCATGTTGCCCGAAGGCTTCGTGCAGGAGAGTTTCAGGACGGAGAACCCTTTTACAGCCGGGATGAACTAGCGCGAGCGTACAACATCTCACCCGGAACCGCCCGCGCGGTCGTGCGCGTCCTGGAGGCCCGCGGAATCATCGCCTGCCGGAAGGGCAAACGCCCGGTTCCGGCGGATGTCATGGCGGACCTTGATTCGCCGCCGGACTGCAAACCGGTCTTTTTCCGCGATGCCTTCACGGCGGAGACACCGGAATACGACTACCTCGCATACTGCGTTCGAAACCTCCTGATGCGCCGGAAGACCGGCCTGCGCGAATACGATTCCGACATACCGGATTTCGGAGGCCATGCGGAGCTGTCCGCCGGAGACATCGCGGTCGTGTTTCCCACGCCAGCCACGGAGAAAGCAGCGCCGGGCCACCCCATGATCCGTCCGGCGACCGCGCGGATTGACCTGATCATCGACCAGACGGAAAACAACGCCGTGTCCGTATTCACGCGGAAGGCCGGGCTGGACTGCACGCTGCATCTGATCCGGCACAACATCGCGTCGGTTGTCCATGTGACGTCCCGGCATTCAGTGTTTCCGTGGTTCAAACACACTTATACGCCGGGGAAGCTGGAGGAATACATCCCGGAATGCGAAACGACGTCCGTCGTATTCGACGGCGAGCTTGAGATGTTCCCAGAGTATTTGACCGAATCGGTTCCAGCCTTCGCAGCGCCGGACCACGCGCCCGTCGCGGTCCTGATCGACGATCCGTATCTGTCCGATTACCTGTCCGGCGAAATCCGCGTCGGCGCGTACTCTCTGCCGTCGTGGTGTTCGTTTTTCGGCACGGCGTTCAACGAACGGTCCATGGTGTTTCCGTATCTGGACCTGAAGCTGGACGAACTCGCGGGAGCGCTTCTGCGGACGGCGGCGTCGAAAAGGGAAAAACCGGAAGCCGATCTGCCATGCGAATTCCACCTGCTCCAGTTCAGGAATCCGGGGATCGGCTGAAGAGGAAAGGGAAATTCTTCAAAGAACGGCTGTCAGCCGCGTTTCTTCGCGATGATGCGGTCCTTGAACCGGAGGTCCAGGGATCGCTCCTCCTCGTGATTCCGGACGGAGGACTCCAGTTTGGGGAGAAGCCGCCCGAAAATATCGTCGCGGAGCTGTTCCTCGCGGACGCGAAGCGGGATCAGGATGGTGAACGGCCCCGGATCGTTCCTGTAAAGGAGGTCGCACTGGATGAAATCCTGGGAGATGTAAACGAGCTTCGGATGCACGTCGGTGAACTCCAGACGCGTGAGGCGTAGGAAATCAAGCACGGTGCGGATGGAGGAATCGTTGAGAACTTCGCCGCGTTTGAAGGGATCGGCTTCATGCGAGGCGCGGACGGCGGACGGCTTACAGGAGAGCGCCGGCAGCGAACCGGAAACGTCGTAGTAGGAGGTCTTGTCGAGGACGGTCGCGGAATCGTCGATATAGAAATTCGCGCCGAGGTTCGCGACGGGGATGCGCTCGTGCAGTTCGAAGATCAGCTGGTCCGGCAGGACGCGGCGGATGTCGGCGCGTTCCAGTTCGGGGATCTCCGAGCGAAGTTTCGCAGCCATCGCGGCGAGGTCGTATTCCTCCCTGCCGGAAAACATCGGGGTTTCACCGGGACGGACACGCAGGATCGAAAGGACGCGGTCCATGCGCGCCTGGCGTTCGTCAGGATCGGCCGGACTCCAGTAGCCGGAGTTTCCGGCGAGGCGGATGCTGTGCACGATGAGGCGCGGATTGTTCGGGAAAAGCGCGAGGTAGGCGAGCCACAGGAGGACGCAGACGATCACGGGGATGCACACGGCGAGGGAAAGCCCGATCCAGAACTTGGCCTTTTTGGAAAGGCCCGGACGGGGAGAGGATTTCAATTCATCAGAGACTGGCGGAGAAGGTTTCACTGGCGTCACCGTAAAACAGAAGGTTCCAACGTATGAGAATATTTTAATATAACGCACGGACGGAAAAATGCGAACGGAAAAAGCCGAAAACCGTTTTTTTTCTGAAAGAACATACGGATACTACAGTGTTCCGGCTGGCATGCCTGCATGTTTCGACTTCCAGACTTCTCCGGAAACCAGACAGAAAACCATCTCACGCGCACACGCACAAGTTTCAGTTAAAACAAACTCTTTTTAACGGAAACTTGAGTTGGATTTAGAACATTCATTTCTTCTTATTTCATCATGCAAAAAACAATTTATGGAAAACATGTCCGCAACAAAAAGCCGGAGACGGCTTGAACAAAGCAAAAAAGGCAGTATATTAATGTTGGAATTGTGTTCGGAGACGGACCGCCGGGACCTGGTTTCCGGCGGCGGACGCAAACGAAGGATCAGACAGCGTCGGGGAGAACCCTCCAGCATGAAAAAGACACCGGAGACCAGAAAAGACAGCGGATCGCGGATCCGTCGGTGGGTGTCGTTCCACATGACGCGTCTGTTCGACCAGTGGTCGCTCAACGCGATCTTCTTTCTGATCTTCCTGAAGCTGCTGCAGCTGTGCAAACTGCTGGGCGCGAAGCCGACCGAAAACGGCTGGCGGAAGGCCACCGGGATCTTCCTGAAGGGCGACATCTCCAAATTCATGCTCGGCCTCTTCCGCGTGACCCCGTATCCGGCCGATGCGCCGCCGCGCGACATGGACGGGGCGAAGGAGCGTTTCCTCTCGCGGTTCGCCGGATTCCTACGGGCGCACGGGGAGCTTCACTGGGCCATCATGCAGAAGACGTTCCGCCTGCACCGCAAACGCCTGACGGAGACCGATCTGCTGGAAGTGGAATTCCGGCCTGACGGCACACTGGAAAACGCGCGGATCGTGCTCGACCCGCGGTATCCGCCGTCGGTGCTGTCCGAAAAAGAAATCAACATGCTCCTTTCGCTACTCGTGCGGACGCACAACCGTCTGAACGGCGGGACCGATCCGACGCGCGCCCGGAAACTGTACCGGATCGTCAAGCGGCGCGTGCTGTATTTGAACGCGGCCAACCTCGCGAAGCGCATGGAGGCCGTGCGTCTGCTCCGTCGCATGATGAACGCGTCCTGCGTGACGTTCCTGCAGTTGCCGGAACACGGGACCGAGGAGGAAATCCATGCGGAACGCCTGAAAACGCCGGACGTGACGACGTACCGTCATCCGGGCTGGGGCCTGCTGAACGTCTTCGTGCGCATCCATCCGCGGCTCGGCGAGGCGGATCTGTGGATCCAGTACCATCATGTCCCGGTGGACGGGATGGCGATGCAGGAAGTCCTGACCGAACTGAAAACGGAATGGGGCGAGGCCGGAAAGATGACGTTCCCCACGCCGGGAAGCCCTGCGGCCGAGGTCGAAATCCGGGAAACGCCTCACAAAGGGCTGTTCCGCGCCCGGGCGTTCTTCCGGTTCGACGGCCTGCTGGAGCTGCGCCGCCGGATCAACCTGGCCTATACAGCGGAAATGCGCGGCCCGGCGACGATCGCCGGCATGATCTTGTGGGGACTCGCGAAATCGCCTCAGCTGCACGACGCAAAGATGCTGTTTCCGGTCGACGTGGAGCCGGGGCAGACCGCGGAAGGGAAGCCGCCGCAGCGGTTCGAACGCGAGCTGAGCCTGGTGTTCATCCGCCCCTCCGACTATATGACGCCCCTTGACAAGATGGGCGGGTTCATCCTGTTCCAGCGCGAGTTCAACCGCAGGCTGAAAAAAACGCGCTACCGCTGCAGCGAGACCTACGAGATGATCGAGCTGCTCTCGATGATCCATCCGCTTTTCTACTACTACGCGAAATATCTCATGCCGAAGGAATTCCACGACGTCGTCGGCACGTTCGGGCTCTCCGTGCTGCGCCATGCGGAAGTCTTCATCGCGCCCGTGACCGAACTGCAGATACGCGGGTTTCTGGCGTTCGGGCGGATGGACATGCCGTGTGAAGGCGGCGGGACGGCGGGCTGCGTGAGCATCTGCGGCACGCGGGAACAGATCGAGGCGTATCTGACCGCGCTGGAGCGGATTTCCGGCGATTACCAGAGCTTGCTGGGCAAGCAGAAACAAACAATGGAAGGTGAAAGACCATGAAACGAGCACGTTTATTCGGAATGATCCTGACTGCGGCGACGGGATTGCTTGTGATGCTTGTACTGAACGCATGCCAGCCGGACGCGGTCGGGTCGTACCAGTCGGCGCTGACGCCCACGGAAACGATCTTCAGCCAGGCGACAAAACGTTCCCTGGCGTACGAGGGCGTCCGTCGGAATCCCGTGATCCTGATCCACGGGTTGCTCGGCGCGCGGCTGGAGGACCCGGCGACCGGAAAGGAATTCTGGGGAACGTTTTCGCCAACGCTGCCAGGCCGCGACAGCCTGAAACTGCTGTCCGTGCCGATGGGCTGGGGGAAACCACTGCGCGGCCTCTCCAACAACACGCGGGCGTCGTTTCTGCTGGATTCCGTATCCGTCCGGGTGGGCGCGCTGGAGTTCTCCATGTCCGCCTACGGGCCGCTGGTCGACACGATCCGGCAGGCAGGCTACGTGCAGGAAGGCTCGAAGGAACACATGGAAGACGGCCGCTGCCCGACGTTTTTCGTATTTTACTACGACTGGCGGCGTAGCATCGCGGAAAACGCCATCGAGCTCGGGAAGTTCATCCGCGCCAAACAGGCCAGATTGAGCGGGGAATACCGCGTCCGCTACGGCGCTTCGCCGGATCCCGTCCGGTTCGACCTCATGGGGCACAGCATGGGCGGCCTGATCGCGAGGTATTACATGCGGTACGGGGAAACGCCCCTGCCCGCCGAAGGCGCACCGGATCCGGCGATCACCTGGACTGGCGCGAAAAACGTCGGCAAGCTCATTCAGATCGGAACGCCGAACGCCGGATACCTGGACACCGTGGTCGAACTGGTAAACGGCCTGCGGCTTCAGCCGGGCGCGCCGCTCTATCCCGCCGCCGTGATCGGCACCTTCCCGTCCTTCTACGAAATGATGCCGTTCCCCCAGTTCGCCGCAGTTCGAAAAGCCGTTCCGGGCAAAACGGAGGAGGAATCCATCGCCCGCGGGGAGGCGGTCGACCTGTACGACCTGAACACGTGGATCAAGTACAAATGGGGACTCGCAAATCCGGACCTCGACGCCGATCTGCAATGGCTGCTGCCGGACGTGAAGACGGTGACGGAACGCCGTTATATCGCGCTGGAACACCTTCAGAAATGCCTGAACTCGGCGAAGCGCATCGCGTCCATGCTCTCGACGCCCGATCCGAAGGATTCCGACGTCTTCCAGATGATCTTCATCGGGGACTCCGTGCCGACGTCCTCGCTCGCGCTGGTCGATGAAGAAGGCGGTCTGCGCGTGGTGCGGTACGATTCCGGCGACGGGAAAGTATCTGCCGTGAGCGCGCGTGCCGACCTGCGGAATCCCGACGGTCCGGGCGCCTGGGGCCCGAGGATGGAATCTCCGGTGCGCTGGAAGGGCGTCATTCACGTGAGCGGAGCGCACATGGGGATCACGGTCGCGCCGGACTTCCTGCACAACATGCGGTTCTATCTGGTGCAGTTCCCCGACCCGGACGAGGAATAAACCGGTTTCAGAAACGCTTGCTCTGACGGAAGAAGCACATCTCGTGGCAGCGCGGACAGCGGACGATGTGTTCGCGGTCGTCGCGCGCGAGGAACGTGAGGTTGCACTTGCCGCAGAGATACAGGCGGTCCTTCACGACGGAATCGCTCGTGTTCTTGCGTTTGCGGAGCTCGTCGCAGATCCACAGCAGGGCGATCACGAAAAACCACGTGGCGAAATACCACACGAAAATACGGTCGAGGGGGATCGGGATCATCGGACTGACGCCTCCCTCCGCAGGGATTCGGCGGACCAGACGACCCGGCAGAAACCGCCGTTTTTCAGTCCGACGGGACAGTCGGACGAGTTCAGAAGCGTATCGAGCCAGGCGCGCGCCGTCAGGTCAAGCTCGGCGACGCCGCATGACCGCTCCAGCACAGCCTCGTAAGGAAGATCGGACAGGACCGGTGTCTTGATCAGGAAAACGGACTGTTCCGAGGGACGTTGCCGCTGCAGGGTGCGTTCCTCCGAAGCGCCGAGCCGGAACGACGGGAAGACCACGCCGGAAGCGGTGTCCGCCGCCCAGTACGGATAGGCGGAAGCCGCGACAGCGGCGGCTTCCGGATCGTAGTCCGGGACATCCGGGAGAAGCGGACGGCTGACAGCCGCCAGCGAAATCTGAGACGCTTCAGCAACTGGAAAAAGTTTCACCGGAAGCGGAAGCTCGAACGACGCGTCCGGCCCGGTCTCGGCCTGGGACGTGCGGAAAAAGGAGAACCCGAATTCCTCCGGCGGATGCAGGAACGAAACCGGATCGAACGTGTCGACCATCTTCAGGAAAAGCGGATCCGAATCCGTGACGCGTTGAGAGACGTACAGCGTGGTCCGGTCGGCACGCTGGACCGCGCCCGCCGCCGGATCAGGTTTCAGCGGCGTAAAGACCGTGACCAGAAGCAGATGGATCAGGACGACCGCCACCCCCACAAGCAGAAGCATGGACCGGCGGAGCCGTTCTTTCGGGGGCGACTCGTCGACGGGCAGCAGAAATTGTCCGAGGGCGTCCGTCATGATTCAGGCTCGGTGAAACTGGTCGTCCGGCCGCGCGCGGGCCCGGCGGACATGAAGAGGGCGTTCACGTTCAGCTCCTCCGCGACGGCGAGGACCTCGGCGACGACGGTGAGCGGCGTACGGACGTCGCAGCGGATGATCACGCGTTCCTTGTCCGGCTGGAATCCGCGCGCGTTCAGGGACTCGGAAAGCTGGCGCTTGAGCTCGGCCGCGCCTGAGACGGCGGCATCGTTGAAGTAGATGCGGCTGTCCTTGTCGATGGTCACGACGTAGTTGCGGGAGGTGTAGAGGAACCTGCCGCCGGTCCTGGGGAGTTCGACCTCGACGCCGCGGAGCGGGACGAAGTTCGAGCTGAGCATGAAGAAGACCAGCAGGATGAAAAAGACGCAGAAATACAGGACCAGACTGGGCAGGCCGCTGAATATTTTGAGCTTGGTCTTTACCTGGATCGGGGCTTCATTCGGCATGGTCGGCGCCGTTCTCTTTTTTGTGGTGGCGGAAGAAATACATGATCTCGGCGGAGGCCTTCTCCATGTCCGTGCAGAAATCCTGCACGCGGGAGACCAGGTAGTTGTAGGCGATGTGGCACGGGATCGCGACGGAGAGTCCGGCGGCCGTGCAGAGGAGCGCCTTGTAGACGCCCTTGGAGAGCTCGGGGAGCGTCGTGATGGCGGCATCCGGGTTGGCCGTGATGGTCTGGAAGGAATCCACGAGGCCGAGCACGGTGCCGAGGAGGCCGAGCAGAGGCGTGATGTAGGCGAGCGTGGCGAGGATGTTGAGGCGCGATTCCAGGCGCGGCACCTCGATCAGGGTCTGGGTCGCGAGGGAGTCGCGGATGTCGTCGCCCTCCTTGTAGGCGCGGATGGCGCTGGAAAGCACGCGTGGCACCGGGCCGGGCGAATTGTCGCACAGCGTGATCGCCTCGATCATGCCGTCGCGCCGGAGCACGTTGGTGAGGCCGGTGACGATCTCGTTGACGTCCATCTGGGCGCGGTAGAACTCGAACCATTTCCAGATGAAGATGAACGCGGCGATCAGAGCGCAGAGGGCGATCAGCGCAAGCACGGGACCGCCCTGCTGAAGCATGGACAGATATTTCATGATTTGGTTGACTCCGGACTGGTGGTGGATGTATTGGGGGCCGCCGGAACGGGCGGCTGATATTGTTTCTTGCGGAGGGCGCGGACCCGCTGACGGACCGAGGCCTGGTCGACCGTGCCGGTCTGTTCCAGCCAGCGGAGCGCGCCGACGGCGGATTCCACGTTGGAAACGGACGGATCCTTGTGCGCGAGGGATTCGAGGGCGTCGACCGCGCGGAAGATCCAGAACGCCTCGACGGGCCTGGACGCGGCATCCTGCGCCGGGACCAGGTAGATTGTCTTATTGAAGAGGCCGAACGCCTCCTTCTCGTCGCCCGCCTTCCAGAGGGACTGGCCGGCTTTATAGTAGGCCATGGCCTCGTATTCGGGACGCAGATTCTTGAGTTTCAGGAGCGCCTGATACTGTTCGGCGGCCAGACGGCATGCGTCGGCGGACGGGAAGACGACTTCCGGCGCGGTCGCTTTGGGCGCATCGGCGGATTTGGCGGCGTCGGAGGTTTTCGGCGTTCCGGCGGCCTGTGTGGCGGCGGAAGGCTTCGTGCCGGTCTGCGTTGCGGTCGCGGGCTTCACCGCCGTCTGGGAGGCCGCGGAGGCCGTTTCCTTCGGCTTCGTCGCGACGGCCGAGCCCGTGGCGAGCGCATAAACGCAGTCCGCTGCGGAACCGAGCGCGGCCTGTTCGAGCAGAGAACCGGGCACCGCTTCAGCGGCGGCCTCGTATTCCGCACGGGCCTTCATGAAATCGTTGAAAGCGCGGGCGATGTCGCCGCGCAGATAGTGGACGTCGCCCTTCAGCGCATCGTCGGGGGAAAGCGCGTCGACGGCGTTCAAGGCGGAAATCGCGGAAGTGAGGTCGTCGCGCTGGTAGGCGATCAGAGCCTTTTCGTAGGAGGCGCGGGCGCGGATCTTCGGGTATTTCTCCTGGTTCAGGAGCTGGTCGACCGTGCTTTCCGCGTGCTGGACCGAGCCGGTGCCGCGGTAGTGTTCCGCGAGGCGCAACAGGGCCGCTCCTGCATATTCGGATTCTGGATCGTCCTCGATGAAGCGCCAGGATTCGCGTTCCGCGCCGACTTCGTCGCCGGACGCGTACAGCGCATGGATCAGCCAGTAGCGGCCCGGTTCGGAGACCGGAAGAGAACTGTAATCCTGACGGAGCCTGCGGAGACTTTCCACTGCTTTGCCGGGCTCGCCGAGACGGATCTGGAGACGTCCGGCGGCATAGAGAGCGGCGGCGCGGCGTTCCTGCGTCGCGGCGGTCTTCGGAGCGGCCTTTTCATAGTCCAGATAACTCTGCGCGGCGGCCGCGGCATCGCCGGTCCTGTCCTGCGCGACGGCCGAAAGATAAACCGCTTCCGGATCAAGATGATCAGGATCCGCCTTGCGGAGCGCGGCGGCGGCATCCAGCAGGTCGGCGTAGAGACCGGCCTCCAGCGAACAGCGCATGGCGTTCAGCATGGCCTCGGATCGGAGTCCGGGGGAGGAATCGCCGACGGCGCGGTAGAGCTTCGCGGCCTCGACGGGCTTGCCTTCGCGCCACGTGATCTCCGCCAGGTCCATCGAACGGGCGGATTGCTTCGCCGGGTCCGTGTCGAACGCCTCCACGAACTTGCGGGCGGACGGGAACGCCTTTTCCGCAAGCATCATGTCGAGGAGCTTGCGGTAGACGGATTCGCGTTCGGCGGCGGGGATGGCCGTGTCAGAAAGACAGGTGAGGCAGATATCCAGCGCGCCGTCGGGGCGTCCCGCCTGGAACAGGACCGACGCGATCTGGAGCTTGAAATCGGGGGAAAGTTTGCTGTCCTTGAAGAGCGACAGCATGCGCGAGGCCAGGTCGGCGGCAGTCTTTTTGTCCTTCAGGCGCTGGAACGCCCCGATCAGGCGCGTCATGGCGTCGAACGCGTCCTCGCGGACGGAAGCGAAGGAATACGCGAGGTGGAACGCCTCGGCGGCGCGCACATAGTCCTCGTGTTTGGAGAACTCCTCGCCGATGCGGCATGCCGCGAGGAAGAAGAAATTGTCCTTGCGCGGGGTGGAGACGGATTTGATCCCGCTCCAGTCGTCCGCGACGGCCTCGTCGCCTTTCTCCGAAAGTTTCAGGTAGAACAACAGGAGTTTGAGCGCGTCGACGTCGCGCTTGTTCTCGGCCTCGGGCAGGGATTTGAGGATATCGTAGGCATCCGTGTACTTGCCGAGTGCGGCAAGCGACAGCGCCTGACGTTCCGCCGCCCTGCGCCCGAACGAGGTCTTGTTGCCCGCGATCTCGCCGTAATACTTCGCGGCGGCGGCATGGTCGCCCCTGAGCTCGGCGACGAACGCCGCGCAGGAGAGCGCCCGGAGATAGCTCGGGTCGAGCTTTTCGAGGCCGGGGATCAGTTTCTGAAGTATCTTGTCCGCGTCGTCGGCGCGGCGCTGGAGCAGACAGATCTCCGCCTGCCACAGACTGACGGAATTCGCGTTCAGCTGCGGAAACGCGGCACGGTATTCGTCCAGGAGCTTGTTCGCGGAATCGGCGAGGTTCGCGAGGATCAGCGCGTCCAGTTCGCGGGCGTACGCGTCCTTGCGCGCCACCTGGTCGCCGTTCTGTTCCGCCTTCGCGCGGTACTGACGGTAGAAGCTCGCCGCCGTGCCGTATTCGCCCGCGGCACGGGCGCGTTCGCCGGACTCCCGGTCCGGATACGAAAGCTTCTGTTCCTCGGCGGCAGCGGCAGGCGCATCCTGCGCGACCGCCCGCGTCATGCCGGAACAAAGAAGAAGCGTTCCGGCGGCCGCATAGACAAATAACGTCCTCCCGGCGCGGACGCCAGGAAGAGATCCCGCCGGATTCATGGTCCGGCGGATGTATGGGAAACGGTTACGCATTCGCCTCGCCGGATGGTTCCGCCGGAGCTTCGGCGGCGTCTTCGGCCGCGACGCCCGCCTTCTGCGCGGCGAGGACGTCCTTGATCTTCTGATAAATCTGATCGGCAAGTTCAGGCTTCTCGGTGAGGAGCGCCTTCACGGCGTCGCGGCCCTGCGCGAGCTGTTCGCTGCCGAAGGAGAACCAGGAGCCGCGCTTCTCGATGATGCCCATGTCGAGGGCGACATCGAGGATGGAGCCGATGCGGGAAATGCCTTCGTTCCAGTTGATGTCGAACTCGGCGACGCGGAACGGCGCGGCGAGCTTGTTCTTCACGACCTTGACCTTCGTGCGGGCGCCGACGGATTCGCCGTTGGCGTTCTTGATCGCCTGGATGCGGCGGATGTCGAGGCGGATGGAGCAGTAGAACTTCATGGCGTTGCCGCCGGTGGTCGTCTCGGGATTGCCGAACATCACGCCGATCTTCTCGCGGATCTGGTTGGTGAAGATGCAGCATGTGCGGCTGCGGCTGATCGCGGGCGTGAGCTTGCGGAGCGCCTGGGACATCAGTCTGGCCTGGAGGCCCATGAAGGAGTCGCCGATGTTGCCTTCGAGTTCGCTCTTCGGCACGAGGGCGGCGACGGAGTCGATGACGAGCACGTCGACGGCGTTGCTGCGCACGAGCATCTCGGCGATGTTCAGGGCGTCTTCGCCGCAGTCCGGCTGGGAGATCAGCAGATTGTCGATGTTCACGCCGATGCGCTTGGCGTAGGCCGGATCGACGGCGTGTTCGGCGTCGATGAACGCCGCGGTGCCGCCCGCCTTCTGGGCGTTCGCGATCACGTGCATGCACAGCGTGGTCTTACCGGAGGATTCAGGGCCGAAGATCTCGATGATTCGGCCGCGGGGCAGGCCCATGATGCCGAGCGCGATGTCGAGCGAGAGCGCGCCGGTGCTGATGACGGGGACGTCGACGGTGTGGTTGTCGCCGAGGCGCATGATGGAGCCCTTGCCGAACTCCTTCTCGATCTGCGCGAGCGTCACGTTCAGGTTTTTATCGCGGTCGGGCGCGGCGGCTGCCGCCGCTGCGGCTTTTTTGGATTCTTTGTCCGCCATGGCTGGTGGATTCCTTTCGGGTGAAGATGTTAAATGTCAAGATCCTTGACGCCTGCGGCGTGGCGTTCGATGTATTCGCGGCGCGGGTCGACGGCATCGCCCATGAGGAGCGTGAAGATGCGTTCGGCCTCGACCGCGTCCTCCATCGTGACGCGGATCATTTTTCTGCGTGCGGGGTCCATGGTGGTCTCCCAGAGCTGTTCCGGGTTCATTTCGCCGAGACCTTTGTAGCGCTGGAGCGCGAGTCCTTCGCGTCCCTGCAGCTTGATGGCCTCGAAGAGCTGTTCCATGGAGTTGACCGTCTTGAAGTCGTTCTGCGCGGCGGACGCGGCCGTCTCGGCGGACTTGGAATCGTCGGCGGACGCGCCGGTGCGGATGCGGTAGAGCGGCTCCGTGCCGTAGAAGATGTTCTTCGGATCGGCGCCGGACGCCGCGATCTCGCGGCCCAGTTCCTCGCATTCTTTGGACTCGTAGAGGCGCACGACGTCGATGGCGGGGTGCAATCCCAGCGGAGTGCCTTCGGGAAGGTCTTCGGGGATCTCGCGCGGCGGGAGACGTTTCTCGGCTTCCGCGATGACCTCGGCTTCCTCTTCCGGCGTGTACACGAACGTCTCGCTCACGGAGCCGTCGTTCTCGTGCACGATCACCAGGTCGAACGGGAACACACCGTCGCGGGCGAGCGTGAAATATTTCTGCGGGTCGACGCCGTGGCGATGGAGCCCCTGCGTGACGGCGCGCGCTCTGGTCACGTACGAGAAGATGCGCATGATGTCGTCCTGCGTGAGGGCGTTTCCGGCCATGTCGGAGACCTGCACGTCCTCGCAGCCGAGCGTGACCAGGTAGCGGTCAAGCTGTTCGTCGCTGTCGATGTAGCGTTCCTGTTTGCGTTTCGTGACCTTGTAGAGCGGGGGCTTGGCGAGGTAGATGTGGCCGGCCTCGATGAGCGGGCGGAGCTGACGGAAGAAGAACGTGAGGAGCAACGTGGCGATGTGCGAACCGTCGACGTCGGCATCTGTCATGAGCACGATCTTGTTGTAGCGGAGCTTCTCCAGGTGGCACTCGTCGTTGCCGACGCCGCATCCGATGGCGGCGATCAGCGACTGGATCTCCTTGTTCTCGAAGATACGGTCCGTGCGGGCCTTTTCCACGTTCAGGAGCTTGCCTCGGATCGGGATGATCGCCTGATACTTGCTGTCGCGGCCGCCCTTGGCGGAACCGCCTGCGGACTGACCTTCGACGATGAAGAGTTCGCATATCTCCGGGTCGTTGGATTCGCAGTCGGCGAGCTTGCCGGGGAGAGAGAACCCTTCGAGGGCGCCCTTGCGCTGGACTTCCTCGCGGGCGCGGCGCGCGGCTTCACGGGCGCGGGACGCCACGATGGCCTTCTCGACGATCTGGCGGGCGACGTCCGGGTTTTCCTCAAGGAAGGTGGAAAGGCATTCGCTGACGACGGAGTCCACGATGCCCTTGACTTCGCTGTTGCCGAGCTTGGTCTTGGTCTGGCCCTCGAACTGGGGATCCGGGACCTTGCAGCTGACGATGGCGGTGAGGCCTTCCTTCATATCCTGGCCGGTCATGGGTTTGTCGCCCTTGATGAGGCTCTGCGCCTTCGCGTAGTTGTTCACGGTGCGGGTGAGCGCGGACTGGAACCCCGTCATGTGGGTGCCGCCCTCGCCGGTGCAGATGTTGTTCGCGTAGCTGAAGATGTTTTCCTGGAACTCGGCGTTGTACTGCATGGCGATCTCGACGTCGATCCCGTTGCGCTCCTTGTGCATGTAGATCACGTCCTGATGCACCAGCTCCTTGTTCTGGTTCAGCATCTGCACGAACTCGATGATGCCGCCCTCGTAGTGGAACGTCTCGGAACGGACCGGGTTCTCGCGTTCGTCGGAGAGGTCGATGCGGATGCCGCGGTTCAGGAAGGCGAGTTCGCGGAGGCGCTTCGCGAGGATGTTCCAGACATATTCGGTCGTCTCGGTGAAGATGGTCGGGTCGGGCTGGAAGGTCACGGTCGTGCCGCGGTCGGACACCGGATGCAGCGGATGCAGCTTCACGGCGGTGTTGCCGCGTTCGAACCGGATCTCGTACGCCATGCCGTCACGGTGAATCTCGACGGTCATCCAGGTGGAAAGGGCGTTCACGCAGGAGACACCGACGCCGTGGAGGCCGCCGGACACCTTGTAGGCGTTGTGGTCAAACTTGCCGCCGGCGTGCAGCACGGTCATGACGACTTCGACGGCCGGGATGCCGAGTTCCTTATGAATGTCGACCGGGATGCCGCGTCCGTCGTCGCTGACGCGGATGCAGTTATCGGGGAGAATGGTCACGGAGACTTTCGAGGCGAATCCGGCGAGCGCTTCGTCGATACTGTTGTCGACCACTTCATACACCAGATGGTGCAGGCCGCGCTGGGACGTGTCGCCGATGTACATGCTGGGACGCTTGCGGACAGCCTCCAGGCCGTCGAGAACGGTGATCTCGTCCGCGGTATAGTCTTCCGGATTGCGGTCTTCGGACTGCGACGTGAATGTGCTGTCCACGCTGGACTCGTTGTTGACGGAGCGGGGCGGCTCCGGTTTCCGGATTTCCGCTCCCGCGGGTTTCGCGGCGGTTTCCGGCGCGGCGGATGCGGAATTCTCCGCGGGGGTTTCGGGTGCGGACGCCTGGGAGGTGATTTCGTCTTCGGACATTGGATTCTCCATGAGTTGTGCCGGAGTAAGCCGACACGATTATTGTTTTCTTGATAGTCTTTCACTATAATATACACCGCCAAGCTTCTTTTTCAAACGCGTACGCGTATACGCGCGAGGAAAATTTGCGTTTTTTTCGAAAAAAACCGATGAGAAAGCCCGAATAGAGGACGGACGGGAAAGCAAATCCGCAGTCTCCCGCGCATACGCGCAAGTTTCAGTTAAAACAAACTCCTTTTAACTGAAACTTGGATGTTTTCCAACTATTTAACTTCATTACTCGTCTGATTTCCGTCTATTCAGACGTAATTCATGGAATTGATTTGAGGAAAAATGGAGCGCCGGGACGCGAGGCCTGTAGAAGGAGATATCGCTCCGGTTACTCCAGCCCTGACACTCGCACAGATGATTTTCCGCCCGTAACAAAACAATACACCAGAATCGAAAAAAAGGGTTCGCACACAAGATGCAAACCCGTAAAGATCAAATGGTGGTGGGGGATGGATTCGAACCATCGAAGGCATGGCCGGTAGATTTACAGTCTACTGCATTTGACCGCTCTGCAACCCCACCAGGAAACAGCACTTGGAGCGGGTAGAGGGAATCGAACCCTCACAATTAGCTTGGAAGGCTAATGTTCTACCGTTGAACTATACCCGCGGGTGTTTCAAAAGAGGATTTATTACTATACATCTTTTGCCGGAGAATTCAAGTCCGGAACACGAAAAAAGCGGAAAAAACACAGATTTGCCGCTCAAATACGAAAATCTCAGGATTTCGGCACGAGCGGGGAGACAAAGACTCCACCCAGGTTGTGCCGGGCTACGCTCCGGCACGATGCTTAGAGATCAGGATTTCGGCACAAGCGGAACCGAAGAATCTTTTTTGTGGAAGAAATCCTGCCGGAAGGCGTACTTCTCGCCACGATAACAGCTCATGCGCTGGGTCCAGCGGTAACGGAGCCCCTTGAAACAGTAGCCGAGTTCGTGATGGCGGCAGAGATAGAGGAAATCGCGGGCTGCTTCGGCGGCAAACCCCACGAACGCGCGGAAAAAACACGGCTTCGTGCCGTAGAGCATGCCGTTCGCGATCCCCTCGTTGTAGAACCGCTTGCGAAGGATTTCCGGCGTATAATTGTGCGAATGCACCACGGCGGCATCCTTTTCGTAGACGACCTTGAGCCCGGATTCGCGGATGCGGAGCGCCCAGTCGATGTCCTCCGAATACTGGAATGCCGGATTGAACCGGATTCGGCGCGCGACGTCCGTGCGGACCGCGGAGAAGACCAGCGAGAACATGAAGCCCCAGGTGGCCGCGACCGTACCGTCGCCAAAGGCGCGTTCGTAGTCCTTCCGCACCAGCGGCAGGGCATCGGCGCGCGGGAGCTGGTTGCCGTAGACCGCGCCGACGGTGGGGTCCTGAAGACGGGCGACGATACGTTCCACCGCGTCGCGGCTGCACGGGACGGCGTCGGAGTTGTTGAAGACGATGTATTTACCGTGTGCGGCGCCGATCGCGCGGTTCAGCACGCGGGGCGGATTGTACGTCTGGCCATCCCACGGGACGACCGTGACGGACGGAAACGACGCGGCGGCCTCCAGCGTGCCGTCGGTGGAATTGTCGTCGAAGAGCAGGATCTCCATGCGGTCCGCGACGGTCTGGTCGCAGAGCATGGAGAGCGTATCGCAAATAAGGTCGCGGTCGTTGTGGGAACGCACCACGACGGTGATCTCGGGCGGATAACTGGATTGTGTTTCCGCGGGCATGAGAGGTCACGCTCCGGCGGTCTTCAGGTCGAACGCGCCCTGTTTCATCAGGCGGAAGAAATCGGCGATCTCGCGCGGGTGTTCCATGAGCTCGTTCACAGAAAGGATGCAGGCCGTGGAATCGCGGTCGTCGGGCGAGAACCCGTGCATGCCGGGGATGGGCTTCGCGCCCATGTCGCTCGGGACCAGCTGGATGCCGGGATTGAGCAGGAAGATCTCGTCGCCGTAGCTGGAGTCGGCGAAATCGACGTGGAGCAAGGTCTTCTCCTCCGGAGTGAGCCAGTGACCGGGCGCACCGTTCACGGCGTCCATGATGGGCTTGCGCGCTTCCGGTTTCAGGAACCACACGCGGAGCATGGTAGAATCGTACGCGGCGATGTAGTCCTGCCCGAATTTGAGCGGGAGCGCCTCGATCATGGACTTGATGTTCGTCTCGCCTTTCAGCGGCGTCATGCCGTGGTCGGAGAAGATGCAGAAATCGACGTGACGGAAATGCGCCCGTGCGGTCTCAAGCAGATCGCGCACCTTGGCGGAGAACGCCTCCAGATGCTTCGCCACGACCTCGGGTTCGTGCACGTGGAAATGCAGCATACTGTCCAGTCCGGCGGTGTAAACGAAGAAAAACTCCGTCTTTTCCTCCTCCAGCAGTTTCTTCGCGACGGCAATGTTCTGATCGTCGCTGAGACGCCAGTTCGAGATATGGAAAGGTACTCCGGATTCGGTCAGGACGTCACGCAGGTTTTTCACCGGCGCCAGGCCATGCGGCGCATACATGTCCTTTTTCTCGCAGTAATCGAAATACGGCAGGCGGGCATACGGCACGCGGTAGAGGTTGAAATAGCCCGTATAGTTCATGTGGCGCGCCAGCCACACGCTCACGCGGTGACGGATGCGGTGGTTGTCGAAGACGACCGACGGGTGCAGGAAGGGATGCAGGAACCGAAAAAAAGCGAACGGGGATTTCGCTTCTTTCGGACGGTAGAAAAAGCTGAAATGGCCATGTTTCGTGGGCGGCTCGCCGGTCAGGATCGTCGGGACGCACGTCGAGGAATAGCCGAACTGCGTACGGACCGGAAGCCGGACAGGAAATTCGTCCGTCATGAATTTGTAGCGCTGGACAATCTCGTATCCGAGCGCATCACTGAACATGAATATTTTGACACGGTCTTTCAATGCAAAATCCCCCGAAATTCATAAATCAAACAAACATTATACTCTAGCACAAAAAAAGAAAAAATCAAGCACAGTTCACAATTAATTGTACCGTTTCCACAGACGGATGAACGTATCGGTCTCATGTTCGGGATCCTCCAGACAGGTCGTCAGGAGGCGCAGGAGCTTCACGCGCGGATGAACCGCGATGGGGGAGAGGAGCTCCGGCAGGACAGGCGCGCTGAGGATCGAGAGGATCATGGACTTCAGCGAACGCGGTCCGGCGTCCGCGATGCGGCAGGCGGAGAAATGCGCGTCGGCGGAGGCAATATGGCGGGTGATCTCCGTGGCGACGAGCGTGATGGTGCGTTCCCAGCAGTCCAGATGATACGCGTAGTCCGGTTCTTTCCCCGTGCCCGGCGCGTATTTGAAGGCCAGCGCATCCTCGTATGCCGGGATCAGCCAGGACGCCTCGTAATACTTGCGGAGCGCTTCGAGGCGTTCCGAACCTGTCGTACGGTAGTCGTGATGGACGATCAGAATGGCGTCGCCGCAGCCCAGCGCGGCTTTGTGGAGGTTGCGCCGGACGAAATCCGTCTCATTCGGGTCGGATGCGCGCATCCGGGCGAAGAGAAGACCCGCGCCGCGGTTGAGGAGGAGGCGGGCGGCCTCGGTCCACGGGAGTTCGGAGAACGGACGGCGTGGCGCGTCATCGAAGATATGTTCGTCGCCGAAGATGATGTGTTTCCCGGCGAAAAGCTCCTGGATCATCAGCGTGTGCGCGTCCTTGTACAGCGCCTTCAGGGATTTGACACAGCAGAAATCGATGTCGACGGCGAGCTTGGCGTGCCATTCCGACGAGATGGAGTCCAGCAGGCCGCGGAGGCCCGAAGACGGGTCCTGACCGTTCATTACCACGAAGAAATCCATGTCGTTGTACGGCATGCCGTCCGGCGTCGCGCCGCCCTCGCCCCGTCCGTAGCCGCCGCCGAGCGCGACGGCGCGGATCGCGGAGGATTCCGGCGATGCGGCAAGTGAGGCCCGGATGCCGTCGAGGGCGTCCTGGACGTGACGTTCAACACGAGGATCAGCGGATTTGGAGTAAGACATGGTCAGAAGGATGGGTTTGAAATCAGTTGTCGGAACACCCGGCGGGAAGATCGGGTTCGCGGCCGAATTCCTTGCGGTAAAGCCGGACCGCGGTCCGGAGGACGTCCGGCCATATCTTTGCGTCCAGAGCGCCCGCGCGGGGCGTGTACGCGGCGATGAAACGGAGGGCGTCGCGGCGGGAGAGTCCGAGGTCCATGGCGGAGAAGAAGATCCCGGCCAGGTCCTTGATGCGGTAACGGCGGCGGATGCGCGAACGCAGCTGCGCCCGGTGGAGATCGATCACGTGCAGCTTGATGCGTTTCTCCTGAAGTGAGGCGGGATCCAGCAGGAAATGGCAGATGTAGCAGTCGCGGTGGTTCAGACCGCTGCCGTGCATCCGGGCGATGGTCACGGCCAGGGCACGGATGATGCGGTTCTTGAGCACGAGGGGCGGCGGATTCGTCTTCCAGTCACAGCAGAAATCCTCCAGCGAGATCATGCCGACGAGGTCCTCGGTCACCAGGAACGACTCCATGGCGGCGGGATTGACGCCGCGGATGCCAAACGCGCAAGCGGTCATGGTCGGCACGCCGAGCTTGTTCAGCAGGGAGATCGCGAGGTATTCGTTGGCCGACCCGATTACGGGGAGCTTGAACTGGAGCAGATTCTTCCATATTTCATGCCAGCCGACCGGACCGTGAAGCTTGATGAAGTAGGATTTTCCGTCCATGCGGAACCGCATGGTCTTTCGGTTCTTGACGTCGCGGAAGACTTCCCCGGTCACGGCAAACGCGCTCGCGAACGGGTCTTTGCCCCAGGCTTTCCGAAACGTGTCGTTGAAGTAGAGCTTTTCCATGGGAACCTCGCACGATTACAGACGATCGGGACGGACGGTCACATTGCCCTTGGAGTCCGTCATGTAGACGGGTTCTTCCTCCGGCGGCAATTCGGCCGGATCGGAGGCGGCCTCCTCCGGCGTTCCGGTCGCGTGGATCATGATCTCGAAGACCTTTTCCGGGGCTTTCTTTTCCCAGCTGGTCTTGTATTCCATCGCGATGCCGCAGACGCCCGGACCGATGACCCGGTAGGCGAAATAATGCGTGCCTTCGCGCCCCTCGACGGGCCGGAAGCGGCGCGTGCCGTCCGGGTCGGGATCGGACTCGTAGCGCTCGCCCTTCTCGGCAAGGATGCGCACGCTGCCCGCGCCGTGCCGGGAATACCAGTCGTAGCCAGGCCTGCCCTCTGAGGCCAGCGCCACCAGGATCGTGTCGCCGACGCGCAGGTCAAGCGTCCTGCCGGAATCCGAGTTCGTCAGCAGAATCTGCTGGGGGGAACGGCAGGCGGACGTGAGGCAGGCGGCGAGGACCGCAAATAAAAGACTGACCGTTAACCGGAAAAACGTCATGGCTGCAATACGAAGTTTTCAGTTGTACGAAGAAATGCGGAAACCCTCTCCGACGGAAAGAGAGCTTTTGCCGGAGCGGAAAACCGTACGGGATCAGGCTCAGTTGCCCGCCATCATGTCCGCGGCGTCGGCCTCGGCAGCGGTGATGGGCTTCACGCCGTAGTCGTTCGTCAGGACGTCGATGATGCCGGGCGAGAAGAACGCGGGGAACGTCGGGCCGAGGCGGATGTTCTTGAAGCCAAGCGTGAGCAGCGCCAGGAAGACCGCGATCGTCTTCTGTTCATACCAGGAAAGGACGAACGAGACGGGGAGCTTGTCGAGCGTGCGGATGCCGAGGGCGTTCTGAAGTTCGAGCGCGATGCGGACGATGGAGTAGGCGTCGTTGATCTGGCCGATGTCCATGATGCGCGGGATGCCGGTGATCTTGCCGAGGTCGAGGTTCAGGAAACGGTACTTGACGCCGCCGGCGGTCAGGATGACCGTATCGGGCGGGAGCGCCTTGGTCAGCTCAGTGTAATACTCGCGGCGTTCGTCGCGTCCGTCCTCGCCCGCGATCACGATGAAGCGGCGGATGGTGCCGTTTTCGATGTAGTGTGCGATCTGGTTGATCACGGAGCAGACCTGATGGTGTCCGAAGCCGCCGGTAAGCACGACGGAATCGGTGTCGAGCGGCGTGGGAGCGGGGAGACTCTTGGCGAGGCGGATGACCTCGGAGAAGTCCTTCTGCATGCCGATGTGGCGGTGCGTGATATGCGGCGTGCCCTTGCAGCCGACCATGCCGGTGGTGAAGATGCGGCCGCGGTAGGCGTCCTGCACCGGAGCGATGCAGTTCGAGTTGACGATGATCGGGCCGTTGAACGAGGCGAAATCCTCCGCCTGTGTCCACCAGGAACCGCCGTAGTTGCCCTTCAGGTGCGGGAACTTGCGGAAGCCGGGGTAGGTGTTCGCGGGAAGCATGTCGCCGTGCGTGTAGACGTCGATGTCGGCGTGCTCGGTCTGGATCAGGAGTTCTTCGAGATCCTTCAGGTCCTGGCCGGACATCAGGATGCCGGGGTTCTGGCCGGCTTTCCAGGAGACGTGGCAGATAGTCGGGGAACCGTAGGTCTCGGTGTTGGCTTCGTCCAGCAGCGCCATGGCGATGCCGGCGATGCGTCCGCATTCGACGATCAGCAGGGCGAGACGTTCGTGCGGAGTATCGGGCTTGGCCGTGGCGGACAGCACCTTGATGATGAAGTTGTAGATGGCGTTGTCCTCGTACCCAAGGGCGAGCGCGTGGAACGCGAAGGCGCAGACGCCTTTCAGGCCGCACATGAGCAGGTCGCGGTAGCTGCGCTCCTCGGCATCCTCGACGGAGAGACTGGAAGGATCCACCTGAATGTTGGAATCGAGCGTGCGGAGGGCGCGTTTCGCCTCGTCGATGAGGGAATAGATGCGGTCGGGGTTGAAATTGGTATCGGTAAGCGTGGCGGACATGGCGCGCACGATGAACCGGCTGAACTCGCGCGTGACGTTGGTGCGGCCTTCAAGGGTCAGAGCGACGGCCTTGAGCTCGGCGATGAGGCGGTCCTGAAGATTGGCGGTCTCGGACGTTTCGCCGCAGCGGCCGCCGGTCGTGCAGCCTTTGTTGCCGAAAGCCTCCTGGCACTGGTTGCAGAACATGGATCCTTCCATCTGGTTTTTCTCCTTTATAAAAATTGATGTGTTGTTTCGGAAAATAGGAAATCCCGGATGTATTTTACACGCTGGAACCCGTTTTGTCAAATCGTTTCCGCGGAAAACGTTCAGGATTTACGAAAAATCGCTTTTGAACGCGAAAAACGAAGCCGTCCGGAAACGGACAGGCGGCTCCGGCGTCGGAAGCACGGAACCGCCATGCCGATAGTTTTCCCGCCGAATGCGGAATCAAACTTTCTTCGCAATCTTGGACCAGGAATCCTTCAGGGCGACCGTGCGGTTGAACACCGGATGCTCCTTGGAGTGGTCCTTCGGATCGGAGAAGAAATAGCCGATGCGCTCGAACTGGACGTGCGTGCCGGGCGGAAGCTCGGCCAGGCCGGGTTCGATGCGGCATTTCGCGACTTTCAGGGATTCCGGGTTCAGGTAGCTCTTCCAGTCGGCGTCCTCCGGGATGGCGGAGAGATCGGGGATCGTGAAGAGCTTGTCATAAAGCCGGACCTCGGCCTCAAGGGACTTGTCGGCGGAGACCCAGTGGATGGTGCCTTTGACCTTGCGGCCGTCGGGGGCGTTGCCGCCCTTCGTGGCGGGATCGTACGTGGCGTGCAGCTCCACGATCTCGCCGTTTTCGTCCTTCACGAACGAGGTGCAGGTCACGAAATAGGCGCTGCGGAGACGGACTTCCTTGCCGACCGCGAGGCGGTGGAACTGCTTCACGGGGTTCTCCATGAAGTCGTCGCGTTCGATGTAGAGCGTCTTCGTGAACGGGACCTTGCGGGTGCCGGCGGCGGGGTCTTCGGGATTGTTCACGGTCTCGACCTCTTCGACCTGGCCTTCGGGGTAGTTGTCGATCACGAGCTTCAGCGGGTTCATGACCGCCATGGCGCGGCGGGCGGACTTGTTCAGGTCGTCGCGGACGCAGTGGTCGAGGAGTTCGATCTCGGTGAGGCTGTTGAACTTGGTGACGCCGATGGTCTCGCAGAAGTCGCGGATGGCGGAGGCGGGGATGCCGCGGCGGCGCATGCCGCAGATGGTGGGCATGCGGGGGTCGTCCCAGCCGTTCACGAGATTGGTCTTCACGAGCTCGAGGAGTTTGCGCTTGCTCATGACCGTATAGGTCAGGTTGAGGCGCGCGAACTCGATCTGCTGGGGCTTGCACGGGGTGTCGAGCGTGTTCAGGATCCAGTCGTACAGCGGACGGTGGATCTCGAACTCGAGCGTGCAGATGGAGTGCGTGATGCCCTCGATGGCGTCCTCCAGGCAGTGCGCGAAGTCGTAGAGCGGATAGATGCACCACTTCGAGCCGGTGTTGTGGTGGTCGGCGTGGCGGATGCGGTAGATCGCCGGGTCGCGCATGTGGATGTTCGGCGACGCCATGTCGATGCGGGCGCGGAGCACTTTGCTGCCGTCCGGGAACTCGCCGGCCTTCATGCGTTCGAAGAGGTCGAGGTTCTCCTCGACCGTGCGTTTGCGTCCGGGCGGCTCCTTGCCGGGCTCGGTCAGCGTACCGCGGTATTCCTTGAATTCCTCCTCGGAAAGTTCGCAGACGTATGCCTTGCCCATTTTGATGAGCTGGACCGCGTATTCGTACATCTGGTCGAAGTAGTCGGACGCGTGAAAGAAACGGTCCTCCCAGTCGGCGCCGAGCCATTTCACGTCTTCCATGATGGATTCGACGTACTCGGTGTCCTCCTTGACGGGATTCGTGTCGTCGAGGCGGAGATTGAACTTGCCGCCGAACTTCTGCGCGGTGCCGAAGTTCAGGCATATGCTCTTCGCGTGGCCGATGTGGAGGTAGCCGTTCGGCTCCGGCGGGAAACGCGTCTTGACCGCGCCGCCGTTCTTGCCGGCTTCGAGGTCCTTGCGGATGATCTCGTGGATGAAGTTGTCGGGGAGATTGATCTCGGTTTCGCTCATTTTAGTAGCTCCGTATGGGATTCAGTCAAAAACAGAATAATCTATTAGTATAGCACGATTTAACCCGGCTTTCAAGCCGGAATCCGAAAGTTCAGCAAAAGTTGACGAAGAGGACCTCCGGCGGACAGCAGATGCGGGCGTTGAACCAGGTCGCGCCGATCCCGGCGGACACGTACATCGTCGCGCCGGTCGAACTATGCCGGTACGCGCCGTATTCCAGGCGTTTGCGGTACCGCGAAGACGTGACGACCGCGCCGAACCCGGGGATCCGGAACTGGCCGCCGTGCGTGTGGCCGCAGAGGATCAGCGGCGCGCCTTTCAGCTTGTCCGTGAGAAGCATGGCCGCCGCCGTATCGGGATTGTGCGAAAGGATGCAGACGTTCTCGGAACGAGGGATCGCCGCCTCTCTGGAAAGTCCGTCGCCTTCCTTCGCGTCGTCGAGACCGTGGAACTGGATCCCGCACGCCTCGGCGGTCTCGTTCATCAGCAACTGAAATCCCGCCTCGTCAAAAATCTTGCGCCAGCGTTCCGCGGGGAGCCAGCGGCGGCGGAGTTCCCAGTTGCCGCAGACCGCGAACTTCCGCGGCCCGGACGGGATGGTACGCAGGAAATCAAGCGATTTGCCGATCCAGGCAGCATCCCCGGCGAGGTCCCCGCCAAACGCAATGCAGTCCGGCATCGGGATTACCTCAAAAAGCTCCTGAAAAGACTTTGTCAGCCACTCCGTTCCGCCGCTCTGCCGAACACGGGGGAAAAAACCGCATACGCCCGCAGTCCGGATATGCGTGTCGGAAAAAAACAGCAGGGTGCGTCCGGCCAGTTTCTGCCTGGAAACGCGCAGGAAACGGACATGTAAGCCGGACGGAAGAACGCGCGTCTCCCGGACAAGCGACGGAGCTGGTTGCCAGAGCAAAGCGCCCGCGCGCTGCTCAGGCGTCAGCTTCGTTTTCTGTCTCCGGACGTAAATCCGGGATTTGGAGGAGGAAACGTCCGACATGGCCGGTGCGCGGGCGGAGCGTGGAATTATTCGCCGGAGAGTTCTTTGATCATGTCGGCGGGCAGGGGTTCGAGCTTTGCGATCAGGCATTCGCCGAGTTCAGGCAGCTTGACCTTTTCGCCGACCTTGTGTTCCACGAGAGCCTGTCCGAGCGGAGCCTTGTAGGCGATACGGCCGCGGTCGACGTCGCCGTCCCAGGCGCCGAGGATGTAGTAGGAGACTTCCTTGCCCTTGGCGTCCTTCAGGAAGACGCGGCAGCCCGGCACGACGGTGTCGGTGACCTCGACATCGGCGAAGTTCGTGACGTCCATGAAGCCAAGCGATTTTTCGAGCTCGGAGCGGCGTCTCTGGAGGAAGCGGCGCTGTTCCTTGGCCGCATCGTATTCCGCATTTTCGCGAAGGTCGCCGAAGCTTCTGGCATACGCGACGGCCTCGGCGTTCTGCGGGATCAGGACCTCGACGAGGTGCTTGAGTTCCGCCTGCATGCGCTTCTGCGAGGCCACGGACGCGACCGGAGGCTGCTCGGTGGTGCTGGCCGCGCCGATGCCGAGGAGCTTGCTGCCCTCGCCGCTTTCGATGTATTCCATGAATTCGGGAGAAATGCGGCCCATCTTGACCATGACGCTCTGAAGCTCGCTGGCCTGCGTACGGAATTTCTGAAGGCTGCCGACGATGGACGGGATGTCGCCGTCAGCGTTCTCGATGAGGTATTTGCGGAAGTCGGCCTTTTCGCCGAGCAGAATGCGTTTGAGTTCGCGCTGCGCCGCGCCCCATTCCTTCGGGAGATCCGAACGGTTCAGGGCGGCGACGACGGTCTCCATATCGACCAGCGAGGTGATGATCTTTGATTTGATGCGGGCTTTGTTCTTCCAAATCCAAAGGCAGACGTCGGCGGACAGGGTGTCCATCGCGGCGATCTTGGTGATGATGTTCTGAACGAGGCCGGCGTCCGCGGCTTCACGCGCGGCGGCTTCTTCCTTGGATTCGACCGCGGCTTTTTTCTGCGGCTCGAAGAAGACGGTCATACAGCGAAGCGGGAGCATCAGACCGAGGGAGACGAACTCGTCCTGCGTGTAAATGGCGCGCGTGGCGGCCAGAAGACCGTCGAGGTCCTTCACGGAGACCTTCGCCCAGATCGCGAGGTTCGCGAGCTTGACGTCGGCCGGGATCGAGGCAGGCCAGAACGGAACCTGACCGCGAAGTGGAGTGAACATGGACTTAAGGAGTTCGGGTGTGGCGTCGAGGGAAAGCCAGGAGATGGATTCGGCGAGCATCTGGACGTCCTTCGGGAGGAGTCTGGAGCTCACGCGGACGAACAGCTTGCCGAGCTTTTCAGCGGCGGTCTCATCAACGGTCACGGCGCCGCCGGCATCCACGACACCCTTCAGGAGCGTATACAGCTCGAGGACGCTGCGGGAATCGCTGAAATGGCGCTTTCCGGCTGACGCGGCGGCCGCGGGAGCGGCGTCCCACCAGGCCGTGAAATCCGAAGCGGCGAAGACCTGCGGGACCAGAAGACGCTGCACGAACTCCTGGATCTTCTGTTCCGGCACTTCGACCAGCGCCAGACGGTTCAGGATGCGGCGGTATTCGGACGAAGGACGGATCGAAGAACGAAGCGGGGAGATCAGGTCCATGAGATCGGGGGTCGTCTCGAAGAAATAGGCGGACACGACGGCCGAGGCGATCGGAATGGAAGAGGAGCTGGAGCCATCGATCGGAGTGACTGCGATGGTGCCGGTCACGCGGTCGATGCCGGTGATGCGGCCGCACAGCCCAGTCTCCGCCTGATACATGATCGCGGTGGAACGCAGGCGCTGGAGCTTTTTGAGACGGAGTGCGACCTCACGGACGCCGACGTTCGCGTCCTTCGCGCCGAGGGCCTTCACGACCGCGCCGCTCACCAGATAGGGCGGGAGCAGCTTGCGGACCGCGTAGTTCAGGGAAGCGCGGAACGCCGCGGAATCCAGGATGGAGAGTTCGGCGATGCGGACGCAGAATTTTGCCTTGTCGACGGAGGCGGAAATCTGGTCGTCCCACGCCTCGAACAAAGCTTCGAACTGAGGAGCGGCGGCGCGGAGTTCCTGAATGCCGTCCCCGGTTCCCAGACGGTTGACGCGGTCAAGCAGGACGTTGACAGCATCGTCGTGCTGTTCCAGTTGGGCGTACAGGATCAGGTCCGGCAGAGAAAAGTCATTGATGCTCATAGTGAGTCGTCTCCTTCGACATCGTTTAGTCAAATAGCATTTGCGATTTTATATAACTAATTAATGTACACCCGATTCGGCTTTTTTTCAAGTTTTTTTCGGAACCGGAAGCGATTTTTCCCGTATTTTGATTTGATTTTTTCCCGGAAAGAACTATGTTTATTGTTTGTCTCCCGTTTTCAACGGCCTTTTTTCAGCACAATCCGGAGTCCTGCGCCATGGAATCATTCGACGTCATCATCTGCGGAAGCGGTCCCGCCGGACTTGCGGCCGGGCTTGCCTCCGCCTCGCACGGCGCTTCCACGGTCATCCTGGATCCGAACTACGTCATCGGGCGCAAGCTGTGCGCCACGGGAAACGGACGCTGCAACTTCTCCAACACGCTGCCGCCGCTCAAGTTCATGGCGGAATTCGGACGGCACGGACGTTTCATGACGGACGCCCTGCGCGCCGCGCCGCGCGAGTTCTTTCTGGAACTGCTTCAGAAAGAGGGGATTCGTCCGACTGTCGAAAACGAGATCCACTATTTCCCGATGAACGGCAGAGCGTCCGATGTCCGCGACGCGTTCCTGCGTGCGGCGAAACGCGCCGGAGCGGAAACGCGCCTGTCCGTGTCCGCGCGGCGCATCCTCGTGGAAGACGGCGTGTGTGTCGGCGTCGAAACGGACGGCGGCGAAGATATTCAGGCGAAGCATGTGATCCTGGCCTGCGGCGGAACGGCCGCGCCCTCGCTCGGCGGTACGGCCTCCGGGCTGGAACTTGCGAAAGCACTCGGACACGGCATCCGCGAACCAGTCGCGACCCTTGCGCCGATTCATGTCGATGATCCATGGATTTCCGAACTTGCCGGGCTGACCGTGCCCGACGCCGAACTCGGTGTTATGGTCGGAACCCGCCGCGTTTCCATGCGTGGCAGCCTGCTCTTCACGCACACCGGATTCTCCGGCCCGGCGGCGCTGAACCTCTCCGGCACGGTGAACCGAGTCCTTCTTGAAGGAGAACCCGCTCAGGTTTTTCTGCGCGTCCTGCCGGACAAAAAGGAACAGAACCTGTACGACTACCTGGTCGACGAACGGGAAAAAGTGCCGGACCATCTGCTGAAAAACTCCCTCGCGCGCATCATGCCGCGTTCGCTGGCGTCGCTCGTCTGCGAACGTCTCTTCGGCGAGGATTTCCACTCGAAACGCCTCACGAACGCCGGAGCGCACGAGCTCACGCATCTGCTGGACAGGATGCCGTTCACGGTGTCGAAATCCGCGACCATGGACGAGGCGATGGCGATGGACGGCGGCGTGCTGCTGAAAGAGGTCGACCCGCGCACGATGGAAAGCCGCCTGGTCAAAGGCGTGCATTTCGCCGGGGAGATACTTGACCTGACCGGGCCGACCGGCGGCTTCAACATTCAGTTCGCGCTGTCCAGCGGACGTCTCGCGGGGCTCGCCGCGGCGGGCGCGCTGTAATCAATTCCGCTTCAAATTCAGTTCAGCGGGGGAAACAACAATTCAGGCGGCGGCGGATTCGGCTGTTTGAGCTTGGCGAGCGTATCATCCAGCCACGTGCGGAAGAAGACGCCGCGCAAACGGCATTCATCCGCGCAGACCGCGAGCATGGCAAACGGATCGGCGACAGGCGTTTCCGGGTTCGCACGGGACAGTTCCAGCCTCGGATCGTACAGGAATTCCGAAAGCGTCTTTTCGTGTTCGACGGCATGGCGGAGCGCTTCGCCAAGCGGAGACTGCGGATTCTGAGCGGGAAGCAATTCCCGGCAGCGTTCAAAGAACCTCTTCGCGATCCGTGCAGATTCGAGGCGAACGGCGCGGCGTTCGCGGTACAGGTCCTCCGGCGCACCGCCGAGGCGCTCCGCGCGAATCCGGGCGTGTTCCTCCAGTTCGCTCAGTGCGTGGATCCCTTTCAGAAACTCATCGGTGAGCCAGTCGCCTCCGGCTTTCGCGCCATCGAACATGCGGCGCAGATTCGACCAGTCGGGAAGCGTCCGCACGACCAACGCCGCACAGACCGGAGCGATCGTTTCCGCCGCGGACAGGACCAGTTCGCGCAAGGCGGTTTCTGAGATCACGAGGCCGGATTCCAGGTTCAGACGTTCGGAGATCGTGCGGAATGACATGCCCGCCAGATGAAAGTCCGTCACATAAGCGACGAACGAGGCGTCGAACAGCAGTCCGCCGCCGGACGGGTCGGGAAACAGCGCCGGAACGGGCGCGGCGGAAGCCATTCCTGAACCGTCGTCGGAAACATACATGGCGCGGCGGATCGTACGCCGGACAACGGGAGAACGCACCGCGACCACCTCCGCCGATTCGTATGCGATCACCGACAGCCCTGCGGACTTGGAGGGCGGAAGTTCGAGTTTCACCTCGTCCGACGGAAGATCGGACGGAACATGCACCGGTTCGGAGACGTGGTACGACGCGGCGGATTCGTGCAGTACACCGGTCTTCGTTTCCGAAACACGATTGCTCCGTTCGACACAAACATCCGGCGGAACATCCTCTTTCCCGGCCGGTATCGCATACAGTCCCGGCATGACGCGGCCGTAGACCTGACGTGAAAGAAGATCAATCGTCTTTTTCAGGTCGGCGTTCTCGAGCTGACTGGCTTCAAGCTCGCGCTCGAGCTCGGATTTCCGGTCGGACGGCATAAGGATCGGGGGGATGGGACTTCTGCCGGAAGAGGGGATTACAGACCGAAGAAACCCAGCGGTCCGTCGTAGCACATGGTCTTCGCGAGCTTCATGGCGACGGGCTCCGGAATCTGTCCGGCCTCGACCATGCCGCCGAGCGTGGAGGACAGGATCCTGCGGAACATCTCGAAACGGGAACCGTAGCTCAGGAGCTTGCGGGAATCCGAGACCATGCCGGCGAACGCGCTCAGGAGATCGACGCTGCCGATGTATTCCAGCTGACGCTTCATGCCGATGGGCGTGTCGCAAAGCCACCAGGCGGACCCGAGGCGGACCGTGCTGCCGAACGCGCGGGAGAGCGCGGCAAGCGTGGCCTGATGAACCTGGTCCAGGCAGTAGAGCACGACCTTCAGACGGCCGTCGAACCGGTTCAGGAACCGGATGAGCTTCGCCTCGTGCGACTGGAAAAGATCGCTGACGTCGCCGCCGGAGTCCGGTCCGATCGTGCGGAACAGGAAATCGCGGACGTCGCGGACGGCGCCCATGTGGAGCTGCATCACCCAGCCGCTCCGGCTGTTCATCTCGCCGCATTCGCCGAGCAGATAGTCAGCATAGTTCGCTGCTTCCTCGGTGGAGACGGATTCGCCCGCGAGGGCTTTTCTGAACGTCTCCGCGGCTATCTCGGCGTCACCGGTCCCGCTGGACGCGAGTTCAAGCCCGTGGTCGCTGGCGCGGCAGCCGTTTTCGGCAAAGAAATCGTGGGACTTCTGAAGGACATCCAGCAGTTCGGCGAGCGTGGTGATCCTGACGCCCCAGCGTTTGCCGAGACGTTCGATATACGCGGGGAATCCCGGTTTTCCGGCCTTCATGATTGCGTCGGGACGCCAGGTCGGACGCACGATGGTCCGGCCGATGCTTTCGTTGACGATCTTATGATATTCGAGCGTATCGGCGGGATCGTCGGTCGAGCACATCACGCCGACGTTCATGCGTTTCAGGAGCGCCTGCGGACGGCTTTCCTCCTTCGCGAGGATCTCGTTGACCTTTTTCCAGATCAGCTCGCCCGTTTCCGCACTCAGCAGCTCCGTGACGCCGAGGAACCGGAGATCAAGATGAATCCATTCGTACACGGGGTTTCCGGCGATTTGATCGAATATCTCCGCCATGGCGATGAACTTGTCATGCGGCGAAGCCTTGCCGGTAATCTTCTCCTCCGGCACGCCTGCTTTCCGCAGGACTTCCCACACATAATGGTCCGTGGCGGCGAAAAGCTCCCACGCGTCCTTGAAGTTCTCGTTACGCGCAATAGCGGCGACGTCGGCGTGGTTGTGCGGATCGAGGATGGGAAGGTCTTTGACCGAGGCGAAAATGCGTTTTCCGGTTTCGTTTCCGATAAGGTAGTCCTGACCGAGGAACATGGCGAATCCTTTCATCTTATGATTGTTTCGTTGTTTTCAGGGAAATAATATATCTGAAAACGGTGAAAAATACAAGTGGAAACGCATGATTCCCCGACATATTCCGGCACTTCTCCGGAGAGCGGCCAGGCGTCAGAAAACCTGCACGGCCTCACGGATCGGGACGATCCAGCAGCAGACGTTGTGGAATTCGGCCCGCGGAATGCGGCGTTCCTCGGCGGCGTTCTGAAGCGGTTTCAATACAACCTCATCGTTCCTGCGGGTATAAACGGCGAAGAGATACTCCTTTTTGTTCCGGAGTTTCACAAGCACCGTGTCACCGTCGCCGGGCGCATCCAGTCCGCGGAGCATCAGACGTGTTCCCACGGGAAAAAAACCGCTGCGCTTTTTGTCGATCTCGACAGCGAAGAAACCGGCCTGGACCGGCGAAGTGAACGGGACGACGCGTTTGGATTTCTTCCGGATGATCTCCTCGATTGAGTCGATCTGCGGATCAAAGTCTTTCAGGTCGTCCAGCTGAAGCAGCGGCGCGGGAACATTCTGCGACGCGCCGTACCGTCCGGCATGCTTTTCGTGCAGGACATAGGCCGGACTTCCGGCCGCTCTCGGTTCGGAGGGGTAGGCGGATTCCCCGGATCCCGGCTCCAAATACTCTTGAATCAGGGGGTGCAGGTTGTCCCACACGGTGGAATTGATCTTGCGCGTACGCCCGTTGAGCCAGAAGGCAACGGTCGTATGCGAGACCCCGACCGAACGGGAAAAACTGAGCAGGCTTCCGCATTTGGCGATCGCGGACTGAATGGCTTTTTGAATGGATTCGGTGATGACCACGGTAAGCTCCCATTGTTGCTGCATGTAAGCAGGGAAAAAGAACGGTGCTGGCGGAGAAAAAAAGACACATATCACTATACACCGTTTGAAAAAAGTTTCAAGTATCTTTCAAAAAAGAAATCAAAAACTTTCAATTCATGTTCAAAATCGACAAAACCGATCAAGCGGTCTTTTTTTATTAAGGAAGCGTGGAAAAAACGGGAACTTTTTTTGAAAAGCGGTGTCTATATGCGATGTCGGAACGTATTCCGCAGGGCCATAAATCGGCCGGCGGATTTCCGGCACGGATTCCGATACAGATCATCAACACGACCTATTTTGAGGAGATAATTTGGCATGAGACAGGAAGAACTTCAGGAACTCCAAAGTAAAATCTCGGACGCATCCGCGTTCATCCGCCCGCTCCGCACCGAAATCGGCCGCATCGTGGCGGGCCAGGAACAGCTGGTCGACCGCGTGCTGCTGTCGCTGATCGCGAACGGGCATCTTCTGCTGGAAGGCGTCCCGGGACTCGCGAAGACGCTGCTGGTGAAGACGGTGGCGCAGGCCATGGACGGCGCGTTCTCCCGTATCCAGTTCACGCCGGACCTGTTGCCCTCGGACGTGGTCGGCACGACGATCTACAACCAGAACGACCACACGTTCTCGGTCAAGAAGGGCCCGGTCTTTGCAAACCTGGTGCTCGCCGACGAGATCAACCGCGCTCCCTCGAAAGTGCAGAGCGCGTTGCTGGAATGCATGCAGGAACGCCAGGCGACCATCTCCGGGGAAACCATCCCCATGCCGTCGCCGTTCCTGGTCCTCGCCACGCAGAACCCGATCGAGCAGGAAGGCACGTATCCGCTGCCGGAAGCCCAGGTCGACCGTTTCATGTTCAAACTGAAGGTGAATTACCCGACCCGCGAGGCGGAACGCTCCGTGATCGACCGCATGGCGCACCCGGAGGCCGGCCTGCGCGCGATGGCAGTGGCGAAACTCTCCGACATCGAAAACGCCCGCAAATGGGTCGACAAGGTCTACATGGACGAAAAGATCCTCGAATACATCCTCGACATCGTGATCGCGACGCGTCCGAAACACCACGCCGAGCTTTCCAGCCGCCAGAACGGAGTGAAGCTGGGCGAGCTCGCCGAGCTGGTGCAGTTCGGCGCATCTCCGCGTGCCGGCATCGCACTGGCCCTCGCGGCGAAGGGGGCGGCGTTCCTGGAAGGACGCGCCTACGTGATCCCGCAGGACGTGAAGGCGCTCGCGCCGGACGTGCTGCGTCACCGTCTGATCCTCAGCTACGAGGCCGAGGCGGAAGGGCTCGACGCCGACAACATCATCGAACGCATCCTGAACGAACTCCGCACGCCGTAGTCCGCGCCTCACCGCAGTACTTTTTCCCATCGCAGATTCACAGCAATTCAGCGAGGTTCACCCCATGTTGACCAGAGACCTGCTCGCCAGGATCCGGAAAATCGAAATCAAAACGCGCAAAGTCGTCGAGGAGATGACCGGCGGCGCGTACCGCAGCGTATACCGCGGACGCGGCATCGAATTCAGCGAGGTCCGCACGTACACCGAGGGAGACGACGTCCGCGACATCGACTGGAACGTCACCGCACGCACGGGCGTCGCGCATATCAAAAAATATGTCGAGGAACGCGAGCTGACCGTGATTATCGCGGTCGACATCTCGTCCTCCACGCTCTTCGGGTCCGCCGAGGACGACAAGCGCGACAAGATGGCGGAGACCGCCGCGCTCCTCGCGTTCAGCGCCATCCGTAACAACGACAAGGTCGGGCTGCTGCTCTTCTCCGACCGCGTGGAATCTTATATTCCGCCGCGTTCGGGGCGCGCCCACGTGATGCGCGTGATCCGCGACCTGGTGGCGACGCGTCCGCGCGGTCGCGGCACGAACATCGCCGCCGCGCTCGAATCGCTCAGCCGCACACTGAAAAAGAAGACCGTGATCTTCCTCATCAGCGACTTCATGGACGAGGGGGATTTCTGGAAGCCGCTGCGGATCCTGAACCGCAGGCACGACCTGGCGGCCATCCGCGTGGTGGATCAGCTGGAGACCGCCCTGCCGGCCGCCGCCGCGCTCGAACTCGAAGACGCCGAGACCGGCGCAACCTTCGCGTTTCCCGGCGGCAGAATGGCCGCCACGCGCTACGCCGCCGCGCAGGAACTCTTCGATCGTCAGCTGGAGGAGAACTGTCGCCAGGCGAAAGTCGACCTGATCGAACTGCCGTGCACGGGCGACATCGTAAAGCCGCTGATGGGATTCTTCCAGAAGCGCGGCAAACGCAAATCCAGAGGCTGATACCCGATTATGAAGTCAAGATTGATTGAAAAAACCTGGTTCCGGATGCTCCCCGCCATCCTTGGCGGCGTCCTGCTGATCCTGATCGCCGCGGGCACGGCGGTCGCGGTCCGCTGGCACATGTCCTCGAAGGAGGCCGCCGATCCGGTCCTGCTCGGCGAACCGGTCTATGAATTTGAGGAGAAGGAACCCGCCATCGGGATGCGCTTCAACGCGGTCCTGAAATACCGTCTGCCGTGGTCCGATTCGTTCAAGCCCGCCGCCGCCGAACCCGGCAAGAACCTTCAGCTCACCTCGGATCCGGCGTTTCACCGTTCGCGCATCCGCTGGGGATACAATGACTGGACGCTCGTGATCCCGCTTCAGGCGTACCGCGGCGGGGAATCCGGCGGCGGCTCGGTCCTGGCCGAGTTTTTCGCCGGGAAGAGCATCGAAACGCCCCTGCCCGAACTGAAGGTCGCCGATCTGGCGTTGCCGCTGGACGACAACGGCACGGAGCTTTCGCTCGCGCCGCGCATCGAAACCCACGACAGTAAAATGTCCTGGCTGACTGCGGGCATCGTCGCGGCAATCATCATCCTCGTTTCGCTGGCAGTCTGGGCGCTTCTGGCGCACAGGAAACGCGAGGCCGCCAAACACATCAGGACCGCCTGGGAACTCGCACTGGACGCCATCCAGGCGCTCCGAGAACAGGTGCGCGGCGGCACGGCCTCGCCCGAACTCGCCATCGCAGGACTCACCGACGTCGTCCGGCATTATCTCGAAGCGCGGTTTCGTCTGCGTGCCGAACGCCAGACCACGGCGGAATTTCTGGCGGACCTGGAACGCAGCGACCGCCTGCTGGAGGACAAGGACCGCAAGTTCCTGCGCTCGTTCCTGGAGTCCGCGGACATGGTGAAATTCGCCCGGATGCCCGCCGATCCGCACCTCTTCGAACAGGCGTCCGGGAAGGCGGAGGAACTCGTCTCCGGCACGATCCCGCGTGAGGACGACCTGCCGGGCAATCAGGAGGGAGGCCGTAAATGAAACTCGAATATCCCTGGCTGCTTCTGCTGTTCATCCCGTACGCGGCCGTGCTGTGGTTCGCCTGGACTCTTCATGCGCCGTCGATCCGCGTCCCCGGACTGGCGCCGTTCCGTCGCGCCGCGGGCAGAAAAGGACGCCGCGTGAACTGGCGCAAGCTGATCCCGTTCGCGCTCTTCGCGCTCGGCGGCGCGGCCATGATCGTGGCGCTGGCACAGCCCCGCGAGGGCATCGAGGAGATCCGCTCGAAGGCGGACGGCATCGACATCATGATCGCGTTCGACCTGTCGCCCAGCATGGAGGCGTACGACCCGCCCGCGGACCATCTCACCGACACGCAGATCATCAACCTGATCCAGCGCGGCACGCTCAAAAACCGCGTCGAGACCGCAAAGGAGGAGATCGCCCGGTTCATAGAGGAACGCCCGAACGACCGCATCGGTCTCATCGTCTTCGCCAGCATGCCCTACGTGGTGTGCCCGCCCACGCTCGACCACGCGTTCCTGCTCGCAAATTTGGAACGTCTTTCCTCGCGGCAGATCGGCGACGGGACCGGGATCGCGGCCCCGATCGCAAGCGCGGTGAAACGCCTGAAGAGCTCCGACGCGAAAAGCCGCATCATGGTGCTCTTCACCGATGGTTCGAACACGGTCAACGGGCAGATCTCGCCGCGCGACGCGGGCAAGCTCGCCGATACGTTCGACATCACCATCTACACGGTCGGCATCGGGTCCCGCCGCGCACGCATCCCCATGCAGAGCCTTCTCGGGGGCGTCATCCTCCAGAACTACCCGGACGAATTTGACGAGCCGCTTCTGCGCGACCTCGCGGACATGACGGGCGGGCGTTATTACCGCGCCGCCGACGCAAAAGGCATGGCGCAGGCCATGGACGAGATCAACAAGCTCGAAAAAACGAGCGTGGAACAGCCCGTCGTGGTCAACTGGCGCGAACTCTACCCGTATTTCTGCTGGTTCGGACTCGTCGTGATCCTGCTCGGATTCTGCCTCCGCCAGACTGTCTGCCTGCGTCTGCCCTAATCAGTATTTGTTCCGAATCTTCCTGTGCGCGAGCGATAGCCGCGCACTACTCGTCATACTACGTGTGTGCCGGAGCGTTAGCCCGGCATTTCCGCAGTGGTGGACTTGTCCTCCCGGAGCTTTAGCTCCGTCCGCTTTCTTATTTAAAAAGCGACAGTTCTTTTTCTTTTTGCGCTTGACATTCGCAGGGACTGTCGCTATATTAATAGAATAAGTAAAAGCAACCCTGCCGGGACCGGAGCGGAATATGGAAAACCGCGCGGATTTCCGGCATTTCCCGGAGTATACAGCATGAGCAAACAACTGGTTATCGTGGAATCCCCCGCGAAAGCGCGTACGATCGGACGCATCCTGCCGTCCGAATACATCATCAAAGCCTCAATGGGCCATATCCGCGACCTGCCCGAAAACTCGTTCGGCGTGGACATCGAACACAACTTCGCGCCGCAGTACGAGGAGAGCAAGGCGCGCGGCCACAACCTCGGCGAACTCAAGACCGCCGCGAAGAACGCGGTCGACATCTATCTGGCATCGGACCCTGACCGCGAAGGGGAAGCCATCGCATGGCACCTGCAGGAAGTCCTGCGCAAGATCAACAAGAAGGCGCGTTTCCACCGCGTCTCCTTCCATGAGATCACCCGCAGCGCCATCAACCGCGCGTTCCAGGCGCCCGGTGAGATCGATATGAACCGTGTGGACGCCCAGCAGGCGCGCCGCGTGCTCGACCGTATCGTCGGCTACCAGATCAGCCCGCTGCTGTGGTCGCGCATCGAACGCGGCATCAGCGCCGGGCGCGTGCAGTCCGTGGCACTCCGCCTGGTCTGCGAACGCGAACGCGAAATCCTGGCGTTCATCCCGAAGGAATACTGGATCTTCGAGGCGCTGTTCCATCCGGAAACCGCCCCGGGCCGTTCCTTCCGCGCGAAACTCGCGAAGGTCGACGGCAGGAACGCCGACGTGCCGGACAAGGAACAGGCGGAAGCCTTGCGCAAGCTCATCGACGACGCCTCCGTGTGGAAGATCGCCGACCTGGAGACTTCGCCCCGCCGCAAGTTCGCTCCGCCGCCGTTCATCACCAGCACGCTTCAGCAGGCCGCCAGCTCCGCCATGGGGTTCACTGCGAACCAGACCATGCAGACCGCGCAGCAGCTCTATGAAGGCATCACGCTCGACAACGGCCCCGTCGGCCTCATCACCTACATGAGAACCGACGCCGTGAACATCGCGATTGAGGCGCAGGCCGCCTGCCGTGCCTACATCGAGGCGACGTTCGGCCCGGACTACGTCCCGCAGAAACCCAACATCTACAAGTCCAAGGCGAACGCGCAGGCCGCGCACGAAGCGATCCGTCCGACCGACGTCAACCTGACACCGGACAAGCTCCGTCCGTTCCTGAATCCGGCGCAGCTGAAGCTCTACACGCTGATCTGGCGGCGTTTCGTGGCGTGCCAGATGAATCCGGCCATGCTCGAAACGACCACCGTCACCGTGGAGAACGCCGCGCCCGCGGCGCACGTCTTCTCGTTCCGCTCCTCTGCGACCGTGACCAAATTCCCCGGATTCCTCGCCGTCTACAACGTCAAGGATGAAACGCACACGGCGGAAGACGACCAGGACGAGTCCGCGCCCGATCCCGAACTCCTCGGCATGCTCCGCACCGGCACGAAGTGCGAACTCGCCGGATGCAAGCCCGAACAGAAATTCACCGAGCCTGCCCCTCGCTACTCCGAAGCCACGCTCATCAAGGAACTCGAATCCAACGGCATCGGCCGTCCGTCCACGTACGCCACGATCGTGAACACCATCCAGGTCCGCAAGTACGTGAACCGCGAAAAAGGCAAACTCATCCCGACCGAACTCGGATTCCGCGTGAACGACTACCTCGTGAAATCGCTCCCCGAACTCTTCCAGGTCGGATTCACCGCCGACATGGAAAAGAAGCTCGACAACGTCGAGGACGGCGAAGTCGAATGGACCGCCATGCTCCGCGATTTCTACGGCGTCTTCTCCGAATGGCTCAAGGATGCGAAGTTCGCCGACGCCCCGGACGACGGAAAGGCCGCCGCGCTCATCGGCATCCTCTCCGGATTCCAGGGCTGGGAAAAGCCCGTCGCGCAGCCCGGCGCGAAACGCCCGTTCAACGAAAAGACCTTCTTCAACTCGGTCGTCTCCAAGAAGCAGTCCGGCGTCCCGGTCACGGTCAAGCAGTGGAACGCCCTCCTCTCCATCGCGGCGAAATACCGCGACAAACTCCCCGGCCTGGAGGAAGCCGCCGCGAAGTACGGGTTCACAGCCGAACTCAACGAGGCACAGGCGAAACTGAACGCCCATCTGCAGGCGATCAAAGAACGTCAGGCCGTCCAAGTCGAAGAACCGAAGTTCGAGGCCGATCCGAAACTGGAAGCCGTTTTCCAGGCGGCGGAAAAGGTCAAATGGAACAAGGCCGAACGCATCCGCGGCCGCGTGTACGACGACGCCGCGTTCGTGGAATCCCTCCGCAAGCAGTACAAGGCGGGCAAGACGCTCAGCGCCAAGCAGATCGCCGCGCTCACCCGCGTCATCCGCAAATACCCCGGACAGTTCCCCGATGGCGACCTCGCCGCCGCCGCGCCCGCTCCCGAACAGAACCCCGCCGCGAAAGCGCAGATCGACTCCCTGCTGAACGCGTTCAAGTCGTTTGAAAGCTGGAACGAGCCCACGGTCCGCCGCGGACGCACGTTCAGCGACCGCGACTTCATCGCCTCGCTCGCCAAGCAGCACGCTTCCGGCAAGGTCCTCAGCGAAAAGCAGGTCGCCGCGCTCGAACGCATGGCCGCCAAGTACAACCTGAAACCGGTATGAGCCATGTCCGCCGCATCAGCCGCACCAGGAGGATCGTTCTCTTCTGGGCGGCGGCGGCCCTGATCGCCGCGCTGGAAGCCGTTCTGACCGCGAACTGGCTGGTCGGCAGGACTTCGGCACGTATTTATTCTTCCGTGAACGACATCCCGTCACACAAGGTCGGGATGGTCCTAGGTTGTCCCGAGTATTCCGGCGGTCGCCCCAGTCCTGTACTTGAGGGACGGCTTCAGGCTGCGGCAGAGCTTTACCACGCGGGCAAGGTGCAAACCCTAGTTGTGTCAGGAGCAGATTCTCCAAAAAAGTTTTACAACGAAATTCCCGCCATGATAAAGGGGCTGGTCGCGCTGGGCGTCCCGGAAGACGACATCATCGGTGACGGGAAAGGGGTTCGCACGCTTGACTCCATTCTCCGTATGCGCGACGTTTTCGGCTGCGACGACTTCATCACGATCTCCCAGCGGGATCATGTCGAACGCGCGCTTTATCTGGCAGATCATCATGGCATTTCGACAATCGGATTCGAGGCGGGAATCCAGCCGCCGGGGTGTTATCCTGACGAATTGCTTGCATCCGAGCTTTACGGGGAACTGTCCAATGTAAAAGCTATTCTGGACATCGCAATCAATCACAGCGCGAAATACCCGACCGAACGCTAAACTCCAAAAACGGACAAGGAGCGAAGAAGTATGAATCCGGTTTCAGACACTGTTTTTGTGATGGCCGCGGGCGGAGCGTCCACCCGGTTCGGCGGCGGCTCAAAGCTTTTCGCGGAACTCGACGGCATCCCCGTTTTCCTCCACGCCGTCCGCACGGCCGCGTCCGTGCTCGCGCCCGGTTCGATCATCCTGTCCGTCCCCGCCGATGCCGAAGCGGAATTCCGCGCCGCCGCCGAACAATACCTTCCTGATATTCAGCTTCATTTCACGCACGGCGGAGCGACCCGTACCCTGTCTGTCCTGAACGCCCTCGAAGCCGCCGCGAAACTCGGCGAATCGAGGTTCAAGCTCGCCGCGGTCCACGACGCCGGACGCCCGATGCTCACGCCGGAACTCCTTCTGGCATGTCTGGACGCCGCGCGTACGCACGGCGGCGCGATGGCGTGCCGCAAAGTCGCCGAAACGGTGAAGCGCATCACCCCGGAGGGATTCCTCGGCGAAACCGTCCCGCGCGATGAACTCCGCACCGCCGAAACGCCACAGGTGTTTCATTTCGAACCTCTTCTGAACGCCTACCGCCGCGCAGCCGCGTCCGGTGAAATCTTCACCGACGATGCACAGGTCATGGAACGGTTCGCCCCGGTCCGCGTGTTCCCCGTCGAACACGATTTCCCGAATCCGAAGATCACGTACCGTCCCGACCTGGAGCTCTGCCGCACGCTGCTGCGTCTCCGCCGCGAGGGAACCGGCGCATGAAGCCGAAGGCAAAAGCCGCCTCTCACGCATCCGGCAAAGCAATCCCGCACCGCCGGAAACATCTGTATTTTCTGGTCGTCCTGGCACTGCTTGCCCTGACCGCCGTCGTACTCCGCATCATCATGTCGGTCGAGGTCGTCCATACCGATCCCTTCGCGTACAATCCGCCGGACGTCACGGACATGGCTACATATCACGCGCTGTCCCGCGGCATCCTGAACGGCGTTTTCCCGTCGGAGTTCGTCTACCAGCCGTTTTATTACGCGGTCTTTCTCCCGGCGGTGAAATTCCTGTTCCGCTCCGAATACCTGAGCGTGGGCATCGCGCAGTCCGTCTGCGTCGGCGTCATCGTGTGGTTCGCGGGGCTGACCGGCGCGATGCTGCGGTCGCGCATGACCGGACTCGTGGCAGCGGCCCTGTGCGCGGTCTCCACGATGCTGTTTTTCTACGTGCCGTACGCGCTGATCGAGATCCAGCAGGCGATGTGGTTCACGCTGCTGCTGTATTTTACGCTGCGGGCGATGAAGACCGGACGCGCCGGATTCTTCGCGGCGGCGGGGCTGATCCTGTCGTTCGCGATCCTGTCGCGCGGCAACGCCTGGTGTTTCCTGCCCGCGCTGGGATTCGCGTACTGGACGGCTCTGCGCCGGAAACGCTTTTCCACGCGCCGCAAGGCCGTTCTGGCGGCGGTTCTCTGCCTGTCCGCGATTCTGTTGCCCCAGCTGCCTTTCGCCGTCAGAAACACCCTTGCGACGCATTCCCTGTCCGGTCCCTCGACGGCGGGCCCCGCGGTCCTCACGCTCGGCAACAATCCGGAATCCCCTCCCGGCGGCCTTCCGATCCCGTATCCGCCGACCTACGACGAATGGATGGAACACGAGTCCGAATATTCCGTTCCGCGCCGTATTTTCGACTGGTTCCGCGCGGAGCCGATGGCGTTCCTTCAGCTCCAGGCGGAGAAGTTTTTCCTGTTCTTCGATTCGCACGAGATCCCGAACAACATCCAGCTGGGCGTGAACGCGACAGGAAGCAAAATCTTCCGGGTGTGCGGCCACCGCAGCACGGGAATCCTCATCGCCTTTGCGCTGGCCGGGTTCTTCCTGTTTTTCCGCCGCCTGAAAAATCATCCCGGACGCCTTCTGCTATATCTGTTCATCTTCCTGTACGCGCTTGCCACCGTGGCGTTTTACATGCTGGCGCGGTTCCGCGTCCCCGCCATCCCGTTCTTCGCGATCGGCGCGGCGCTGTTCGTCACGGACTTCCTCGGGATGAGATGGCTCGTCGGGCTCGTCTTCTATCCCCGGACCAAGAATCCCCTATGGATCCCGCTGAAATACTGTCTGGCGTGGCTCGCGGGCGTGTATTTTGTGTGGGGCATCTATCCGTCGTACCGAAAAGCGTACGAACCCGGTCTGACGAAGCTGACGCGGCCGGACGGCGTGCGGCTGGAAACGGCGTCAATGCTCATGGCGCACGACAACGGCCCGAACTATCTCGACGGCTGGATGGCGGCAAATCTCGACAGCGGCATAACGTTCTCCAAGACATTCTCCGCGCATGGCATGGACCTGAGCAAATACGCGAAAGCATACGTAACGGTCACGTTTTATACACTGGAATCACGTGCGGTCGAGGTCGTCTGCAACGGCAAACGGGAAACCGTTTCTCTCGCGCCGCACGATCTGTACCGACTGCCGCTCATCCCGGTCCGGCTCGGACCGTTCCCCGTGCCGGAAGACCTGACGTTCACATTCTCGTTCCCCGGGCTTGCGCCGGACCAGGTCGGGCTGGCGGTCGATTTCCACCGCGACTACGGACGCACGACCTATCAGGGGGAAGTCTTCCCCGCGGAGGCCGTCGTGCGCCTGGAACTCGAAAAGGATGCGCCGCCGGAATCGGGCTCCAGCGACGCCCCCTGATAATTGCCCGTTTAGTTTTTCTCCTTCACGCACATCACGTGGTACACGCCGCCGACGCTTTCGGAACCCTCGGTGACGTGTTCGAATCCGGGGAACTCCGCGTCCCACGTTTCGAGCTGGCGCAGATACCGGATCTGCGGGCAGTTCTCGTCGCCGAAGACCTCGCCTGACATCAGCATCGGGATCCCCGGCGGATACGGGATCACGGCGTTCGCGGCGACGCGTCCCGCGAGGCTGTGCGACGGGACCATCTCCACGTTTCCGGTCACGATATGGCGGTACGCTTCGCGCGGGGTGAGTTTCTGACGCGGGAGTTCGTTGAACGCGCGGTCGAGCATGGCTTCCGGCGTCTTCTCGCGGATATAGCGGAACATGCGTTCGGAGAGGGTGCGGACGCCGTCCTTTCCGTAATGTTCGGGATGTGCGGCGGCAAGCTCGGGGAAGACCTCGGCGACGGGCGCGTTCGCCTCATAGAGCCGTTTGAAGTTCAGGAGCGTGTTGAGCAGCGTGCCCCATTTGCCCTTCGTGATGCCCATGGAGAAGAGGAACATGATCTGGAAATCCGTGGTGCGCGTGGGGACGATGCCCTCGCGGTACAGGTAGTACGACACGAGCGCCGCGGGGACGCCGCGTTCCATGACTGCGCCGTCGTCGCCCATGCCGGGCGTGAGGATGCTGACCTTGATCGGGTCGAGCATGACCCAGTTTTCCTCCAGCCCGGTGAACCCGTGCCACGCCGCGCCATCCTCAATGCGCCAGCAGCGCTGATCGGTCGCGAGGAGCGCACGCGGCGCGTCGGCGAAGGCGAAGGAATGCCCGTTTTTGAAGTCCGTGACCGTATCGGCGTTCCACGGTTTGAAGAACCAGCTCCCGTCCTTTTCCGCCTGGCGGCAGATGCGTGCGAGCGCCTGCCGAAAGTCGATCGCCTCCTCGATCACCTCCTGCGTGAGGGAGCGCCCGCAGCGCGCCATCATGGCCGCGGAAATGTCGTTCGAGGCGCAGATGGCGTAGAGCGGCGAGGTGGTGGCGTGGAGCATGTACGCCTGGTTGAAGCGCTCGAACGGGACGGGGCGGCGTCCCTCGCGAACGTGGATGTAGGACGCCTGCGAAAGGGCGTTCAGGAGCTTGTGCGTGGAGTGCGTGGCGAACACGGTCGCGCCCTTGTGTCCGGCGGGATCGCCGCGCATGGCGAAATGGTCCGCGTACATGGGATTGAAGCGCGCATAGCCGTACCACGCCTCGTCCATGTGGATCACGTCGACCGACTTGTCGAGCTCGGCTTCGACCTTCGCGCTGTTGTAGCACAACCCGTCGTAGGTGCAGTTCGTGACGACCGCGTAGGCGGGACGCGCGCCTTTCGGCACGACCGGACTCGCGGCGATCTTCGCGCAGATCGAGTTGGGCGTCATCTCCGAACGGCGGATCGGGCCGATGATGCCGTAGCGGTTGCGGGTCGGCACCATGTAGACCGGGGCGGCTCCGGTGAGGATGAGGCCCTGTTCGATCGACTTGTGGCAGTTGCGGTCGCAGACGGCCACGTCGACGTCGGTCAGCACGCCCTGGATTACGGTCCGGTTGCTGCCGGAGGTGCCGACGACCACGGAGTACGAGCGGTGCGCGCCGAACGTCTTCGCGGCGAGCGCCTCGCTCTTCTCGAACGCGCCCTCGTGGTCGAGCAGGGACCCGATGCTGCCGCGTTCGATCCCGGTATCCGTGCGGAAGAGGTTTTCGCCGTAGAAATCGAAGAACTTCTTGCCCTCGGGCGACTTGGTGAAGCCGACGCCGCCCTGATGACCGGGCGCGGCCCAGGAGTATTCGTGGCTGGATTCGTTGTAGTCCCAGATCGCCCGCATGAGCGGAGGGAGCAGATCGTCGCGCCAGCGGCGGACGGCCGCTTCGATGCGCCCGGCGATGAACCGCGGACTGTCCTCGAAGATCCAGACGAACTCGTTGGCGAGCGCCATCAGGGATTCGCTGAGGTTGCGGCTGGTCGCGGCGCGGTCGGCGAGCAGGAAGACCGGGACGCCCGCCTGGCGTTCGCGGACGAGCTTCAGGAAATCGAGCGTGCGGCGTTCGGCGGTCTTCTCGAACTCCATGTCGGTGGCGACGAGAAACGCGTCGAGGTCCATGTTCGTGGCGGCGATCGGGAACGCCTCGCACACGCTCTGCGCGAACTGGACGGCGATGCTCCGGTCGGCGAGCGCGTCGGCGAGGCGCATGACGGCGTTGTGCAGCGTGGAATCGTTTTCGGAAATAATGTCCTCGACGATGAGGACCTGTCTGAGTTGCAGTTCGGTATTGTTCATATCGGCTCCCTCCTTTTTCGGCTTGGATGAACATGTTTTTTAGAGCTTGATCTTTCCGGTCGCGGCGAGCACGACGGCGATGATCGCGACGACGACCATGGCGATCGCGCACATGGCCTCGACGGGCGTGAACGACGGCTTTTCCTTCAGCGCGCGGTCCGAAGCGTCCTCGCGGGCCTGGGCGCAGGCGCGGATGTACACGGGGATGCCGATCACGAGGAAGCAGAACGCCATCAGCAGGTAGGTGAGCCCGGCGGCGTAGATCATCCAGAGCGCGTACAGCGTGCCGGCGACGCCGCAGAGCATCGCGAAGGGTCGTTTCACGGGCAGATTCGAGGGGTATTCCCCGCTCATGCAGAGTTTCCACAGATACGCAGTGCATGCAAGGTACGGCGGCAGGATCATCACGGACGTGACCGAAAGCATCGTGTTCCAGGCGTTGTTCTCGAAGTAGACGAAGATCATGGTGAGCTGCATGAGGCCGCTGGTGACCCAGAGCGAGGCGGACGGGCTTTCGTGCGCATTTTCGCGGCGGAAGAACCGCGGAAACGTGCCGTCGAGCGCGGCGGCGTACGGGATTTGCGCGATCATGATCGTGAACGCCAGCCAGCTCGTCAGGAGCGCGACGATCACGCCGAGGTTCATCACCCAGCCGCCCCACGACCCGACGACCTTCGACAGGATCGGCGCGGTCGACGGGTTCTGAAGCGCGGCGAGGTGTCCCTGCGACATGTACCCGAACGGCAGCATGGAGAGCAGGAAATAGATTGTGAGGCAGGCGAAGAACCCGAGCACGGTCGCCTTGCCGACGTCGCTCTGGCTTTTCGCGCGGCCGGAGATCACCACGGCGCCCTCGATGCCGATGAACGCCCACAGCGTGACAAGCATGGTCGACTTGATCTGGGGCAGGATGCCGCCCAGCGGCTTGTCCGCGAGCGCCTTCGAGGCCGCATGTCCCCAGAAGTCGAATTTGAACGTGTCGAACCGGAAGACGAAGAGCATCACGACGATGAACAGCACGATCGGGACGAGCTTGCAGACCGTGCCGACCACGTTCAGGAACGCCGCCTGCTTCACGCCGCGCAGCACGAGGAAGTTCATGAGCCAGATCACGCACGAGCCGCCGATGATCGACGGGATGTTGTTGCCGTGCGTGAACGTGCCCGGAAAGAAATAGTCGAGCGCGTCCATCAGCAGCACGGCGTACGCCACGTTCCCGAAGACGTTGCAGAGCCAGTAGCACCACGCCATCTGGAATCCGGCGAACCTGCCGAACCCGAGGCGGGCGTAGGCGTAGATGCCGGTCGTGGCGTCCGGACGCGCGTCGGCGAGGATCCGGAACGTGTTGGCGAGGAAAAAGATGCCGACGCCGGTGATGATCCACGCGATCAGCACGGCTCCGGCCCCCGCCCCCTGCGACATGTTCTGCGGCAGACTGAATATGCCGCCGCCCACCATGGCGCTGACGACCAGCGCCGCCAGCATCATCACGCCAAGTTTCTTCGATTGTTCTCCCATGAGATACCCTCCCGGTTGTATTTGTTTTTTAGGCCGGGAAAGGACATGCGGACGCAGTCGATTGCGGACGCCCCCTCCCCGGAAGTCCGTTGCTGGATTAACATAGCACCGCTTGGCGGAAAAGCAAATGGCGAAAAGGTCCGGCGGAACCCGAAAAAAAGGCCGGAATGACGGGAAAATGCGCTTGCTTTTTGCCGAAGATGATGTATAATAATCCGCAGAAAATCAAGCACCCTGTTTTTTTCAAAAAAACCACTTTCCACCCATCCCCAGACGCCGCCATGCTCTATTATCTCGTCTCCCTCGTCCCAGACTTCGAAAAGACCCCCCTCCGCCTGTTCAACTACTTCACCTTCCGCGCCGCCGCCGCGCTCGTCACCGCCACGCTGCTGGGCATCCTGCTCGGGCCGCTGACGGTCCGCCTGCTGAAGAAAGCCGTCGCGCCGCCGCGTCTGGAAGGGATCGTGGCCGAAAAGTTCGTGGACCACTCGAAGGACAAGACGCCGAGCATGGGCGGACTGCTGGTGGTGACGAGCATCATCCTGGCGACGCTTCTGTGGGGCGACCTCACGAACCGCCTGCTCCTGCTCTTCCTGTGCACGCTCACGGCGTTCAGCGCCATCGGGTTCATCGACGACTTCACGAAGATCAAAAGCAAGAAGGACGGCGTGTCCGCCAAGTACAAGCTCGTGTGCCAGTTCGCCGTCTCCGTCATGGCGATCCTCGTCTATTCCCACCTTACGCCCGAGATCGCGAAGACCTTCTGCCAGCTCTACGTGCCGTTCGTCAAGGAGCCGGTCTGGACCATGCCCTACCCCGTGGCGGTCGCGTTCGCCGTGTTCGTGCTGGTCGGCACGTCCAACGCCGTGAACCTGACGGACGGCAAGGACGGCCTCGCGACGGGATGCACGATCTGGTGCATGATGACGTACGCGCTGATCGCGTATCTGTGCACGAACTCGATCTTCGCCTCGCACCTGGACCTGCCGTTCATCCGCAACGGCGCCGAAATCGTCGTGTTCGCCGCCGCAATCATCGGGGCATGCGTCGGATTCCTGTGGCACAACTGCAAGCCCGCGTCCATGTTCATGGGCGACACCGGCAGCCTCGCGCTCGGCGGCATCATCGGGTTCATCTCCATCCTCGTGAATCAGGAACTTCTCCTGCTCCTCGTGGGCGGCGTCTTCGTGATGGAGATCGCATCCGTCATGATCCAGGTCCCCATTTTCAGGCTGACCGGGAAGCGCGTCTTCAAATGCACCCCGATCCATCACCATTTCGAACAGCTCGGCTGGACGGAAACGCAGATCGTGACGCGGTTCTGGATCCTCGCCGGGCTCTTCGCGCTCGCCGGCGCGGCGACGATGAAACTGCGCTGAGTTTCCCCTCAAGTTCACAAAGGAGCGGACGATGTACAAAAAACTTGGAGGTTGCGAAAAAAGGATTTAGTGCAAGCTTATGGTTATCAATAATTTGTATAGAGTATAAGTTTTGCTTCGATTATGTTGAGCTCACAAGTGCTTCTGTGCTCAATTCACGGCACAAAAACAATGGCTCGCAAATCATGATGAGGTCGATGTTTTTCTGTATAGCATATTCCAAGGCAAAGCAAGCCAAATTGAATAGCGCAACCTTTTCAATTTGTCCTCATCCCCTCTTTTTGTGGATAACAAATCGACTTTGACCTCAAAAACAATGAGGACTCGCTCGGTTCTCTCAGAAGGAAGGATACCATAAACGCAAAACACATATCTTGGACACGAAGTCTTGGTGCATCACAGTGGGGTTTGCGGAAGCCACGACTGCGGAATTATATGAAAGCAGTTGAAGAAGCCGAGCATACAAACATTAGATAGTTGTTTTGTATTCAATCTCAAAACAAACAGCCCCCGGAACCGTTAGGGCTCCGAGGGCGGATGATGAATTATGAATGAGCTGTGGAAACTGTTACTTTTTCGTCACCGGGACGATGACCCAGCCGGCGGTGGATTCCGTGAACTCGCGGGCGGAGAAGCACCAGATGACGACCTTCTTGCCCTTGATCCAGGCGGCATCCTTGGCGGCCTTGCGGTAGAGGTTCGTGCGGACGACGGTGGATGCACTGCCCTTCACGCCGATACGGTCGACGGGCATCTTGAGTTCGGCTGCGAGGCATTCGGCAAGACCGGCATTCTCCGCGAGCATATCGCCGCCGGACGACAGGAACAGCGTGTGACTGTCGCCAAGCAGAAGCACCGGTGAAGATTCATCGATGAGTTTGCCGGAATATTTCGTGATAGCGAGCTCCTCGCTTGGCTGGGCGCTCTTGTCGAGGGAGAGCATGAGGTCGCCGACGATCTTGATCTTTTCGTCTTTACCCTCAAATGTCTCTTTGCCCGGTTCGAGCTTGGCAAGCTCGGCGAGTTTCTTCGCAGCGAGCTTGATTCCGGTCTGGTTCCAGTGAGCATCCTGCTTGCAGTAGACAGGGTCCTTCGAGGCGACAAAGACATCGTACAAGTCCAACACCTCAATGCCCTTTGCCCGGAGTTCTTCATAGAACGGCTTCAGATACATCATGGCGTCACCCTGTTTCAGCCCCTCGAACGGCACGACGGCGCACTTCGGCGGCACGGGCACAACAATGAGCTTGGCCCCGAGTGCTTTCAGCTCGTTATTGAACGCCTCCATCGCGGGGATCGGGTTGGCATTGTCCTTCTTCGAGGACTTGGAATGCTCAACGATCTTGCCTCCGGCGAGTTCGCCCGCGGAGAGATGCGCGAGTTCGTTCTTGCTGTACAGCCAGCCGTCCTGACCCTTGAACGTGATCGTGTTCGGCGTGACCTTTTCCATGGTCTTCTTCGCGACGTCCGCGACGTCGGCGGCATAAGCCATGGTCGCGACTGCGGCGGTGAACAGAGCAAGCAGAGTCTTTTTCATATTCGGAAACCTTTCTTTTGCGTTCAGGTTGTTATTTGTCGGTTACGAGTTCGCCCCAGCACGGCTCCTGAAGGATGAGATCGCCGTCCTCGAATTCGCTCCGGTTCCAGGAACCGTATTCCTCCTCGAAGTCGGACCACGGCTTGAGCGTGATAGAAACGGTATCGCCGATGCGGAGCCGTGCGGCGTCCGTCCAGACGTTATCCCGCATACTGGCGATGTACACCAGCGCTTCGGCGTTACCGTCGATGTCGCCTAGGTGCAGGCTCATCACGTGGTCCTTGTACGGGGCGGAGTTCGGGCGAGGAACGGAGGTGACCGCCAGCACGGTCGCCGTGACCGTCTTCGGTTCTTCGATGGTCAGGAAATCGCTTTCGCCGCGCTCCTTCAGTTCGAGCGGGGAATCGGTCCAGTCTCCGACTGCAAGCTCGCGGATGGCGAACTCCCACACGACGACCTTCTTACCCTCGAGGCGGTCGCGACCACGAAGGAATTCCGTGGACAGCACATCGCGCGTAGCGTGGGCTCCGGCGTCGTTGCGGGCAATCACATCAATGGGGCGTCCGAGCTCATGGGCGAGCGTTTCGGCGAAGCCAGCGCGCGTCCCCCAGCCCATGACGTCGAGCGAGAAGATGTTCGTGAAACTGTCGCCGAGCAGCAGCACGTCCGAGGTGCGGTCCTGAATGATGTCGTACTGCACGACCTCGACCGTCTGCTTCGGGAAGATGTCGTCCACGTCCGGGAGTTTCAGCATGTTCGCGATGTCGCCGCGCGCGGTGATCGTGGTTTTTGCGCCATCCTCACCATTGCCCTCGGCATCGCCGATTGCTTCGGCTGTCTTCTTCGCAGCGAGCTGCATAGCGGCAGGCGTCCAGTGCGTATCGGTCTTGAGGTAGGATTCCAAGCCGTCTTTCCGCATGGCGATGAAATCCTCCGTGAAATCCAGTACGGTCACGCCGAATCGTTCCATCATCTCCTTGAAATCGGCGAACGATTTGTTGTTGCCGAGTTTGTCGCTCGCGCCAAGCTTGTCGCCATAGACTAGCGGCTTGCCGGGGACGGGGATCAGGATCAGACGGATGTCGCGTTTTTTGAGGTCGTCCGCGAACTTCTTGATCGCCGCGACTGCATCCGGATGAGCTCCTGCGAGGTCGCGTTTATGCATGCGGCCAGCTTGTAAAAATCCCGGATTCACAAGGTAATCGTAGTCGCCGGAATAGAACAGCCAGCCGTCACGACCGACGATGACCTTTTCATTGCCGGTACGGAAACACTTCGTCAGGAACTCCTGTGCAGGCGTGAGCAGGACAGCCCGCAGGAGCGATGTATCCTCAATGGCCGTTTCATACTGCTTGAACGCCTTCTGCGCGGTCGCCGCCGGACGGATCTCCTTCAGCGGTGAAGAATAGACAAATTGGATGCACGGATAAATGCCGATGATGAGCAAGAAGAAGATTGATAGGAACAGCTTCTGCGCTTTGGAAACTTCCGTGACCCCGATTTCCCGTTTTGCGATTTCTTCACGGGAGAGCTTGACTTTTTTCACTTCAGACATATTCGCGCCTCCTTAGAAGATGAAGTAGATGAAGGGGTTGTAGCTCTGCGTGGTGAGTGCGGTCAGCGCGACGAAGAACAGCAGGATGCACCATGCGATCTTCGGCCAGGTAAGCCGCCGCGTGAAGTCCCATGTCTGCGGCAGCGCCCAGATCGTGACGCCCGCGAGGATGAAGTTCACCACATAGTACGGATTGTATATCAGACCGCGCACCGCTTCGCCCTGTCCCGGCGTCGCGCCGCCGAACATGCACTTGAGGTACTGGGCGGCGTCCGGCAGCGTGTCGGCACGGAAGAATACCCACGCGATCAGCACGATGAAGAATGTGATGAGGACCTGCAGCAGCGCCGGGAGCTTGTGGTAGATGCTTTCCTTGCCCTGTGCGCGTTCGAACGCCAGATAGCCGCCGTGGATGCCGCCCCAAATCAGGAAGTTCCAGCTCGCGCCGTGCCACAGACCGCCGAGGAGCATGACGAGCGCCAGGTTGATATACGTGCGGACGCTGCCCTTGCGGTTGCCGCCGAGCGGGATGTACAGGTAGTCGCGAAGCCAGGTGGACAGCGACAGATGCCACCGCCGCCAGAATTCCGTGATGGATTTCGAGCGGTACGGCGAATCGAAGTTCTTCGCGAACACGAATCCGAGCATCAGGCCGAGACCGATCGCCATGTCCGAGTAGCCGCTGAAGTCGAAGTAAATCTGAAACGCATACGCGACTGCGCCATACCATGCGTCGAAACAGCTCAGATCGCCCGTGTTGAACGTAGTGTCCGCAATCTTGCCGCAGGGATTGGCGAGCAGGACTTTCTTCGCCATGCCGAGCATGAAGAACGAGACGCCACGCGCGAATTTCTCCCAGGTAAGCGTGCGTTCACGGAGCTGGTCGGCGACGTCCTGGAATCGGATGATCGGGCCGGCGACGAGCTGCGGGAACATCGAAACGTAGCAGGCATAATCGATGAAGTTCGTCACGATCTTCGCGTCGCCGCGATACACGTCGATCACGTAGCTCATGCTCTGGAACGTGTAGAAGCTGATGCCGAGCGGCAGAACCACGCGGAAGAAGCCGAGGTACTGCGCCTCCGGGATACCAAGTGCGGCCATTGTTGCGTTGTAGTTGTCCAGCCCGAAGTTGAAATACTTGAAAAACCCGAGGATCGCCAGGTCGCACACGATCGACAGCGTCACGAACAGCTTTTTCCGCGCAGGATACGCCTGCATCAGGCGGCCGTTCGTGTAGTCCACGCTCGTGTTGAACAGCATCAGCAGGCAGAACCACGGGTTCGCCCATCCGTAAAAGATGTAGCTGAAGATCGTCAGCGTGAGGTGGCGGAGCTTTTGGGGGGCGACGTAGTACCCCAGCAGCGCCAAAGGCAGGAAGAAAAAGATGAAAAGGTAGGAGGAGAAGACCATACGGAACTATTGCTCAAGATCGATAAAAAAAATTAGATGAATAATATATCTTAGTTTTTAGCAATTGCAAATGTTTTTGTGTTGATGGCTAATCATTGTTGAAGAAAAATCGTCAGCGTGAGGTGACGGAATTTCTTGAGAGGGCGTAATACCCCAGCAGAGCAAGAGGCAGGAAGACAAGGATGAAGAGGTAGGATGAAAAGACCATTAGTAATACCAGAGCTCAATGTTTTTGATGGAAAATTGCTTGTCCGGATATGACGGAGCAAACCGAATCGATATTTTTCGAGCTTCATCCGCAATTGGAATATAAAAATCAGTATGCAGATTTTTGCCAGGAGATAATGTTGTTGTATCAATTCTAGTTTTTGTTTCAGTGTCTGAAATAACCGTTTTGATATACGAATTTGTTCCAAAGTTGACTCTCAGCATGCATGTCCCTTTATCTTTAACACTTGGAACCGACAATTGAACATCAAAGTATTTGTTGGGTTTTTCCATTTCCGTGTTCTGGGTAAAACTTGTTACGTTATCCTCGTCTTTTTCAAAGAGAAAGGAACCGTTGTCAAGATTTGTTATGTCAGAAGATTGGAAATCCAAAGAATTCTCCAAAGAAATACATTTTGCCTTATCCGTAATATATTTAGGAAATGAGGGGAAAGAACTGCTCCAAAAACTTGGGTGTCCCACCATAATTACGACTTTCCTGTTAGAGAGTGCCTGTGAATCAGAAACGAGGTTTCTAATCATGGGGGTACTTATTCCATCTTGATAGAACCAGTCAGGAATATGTTTTATAAAGTAAGCGGTATATGCGGGAACAGATGCGCCTTGTTCTCGGTTTGGGTGCGCAAAGAAAGAATGACTAAGAAAAAGAAATGGTGATCCAGTATTGACTGTAAGTCCGCCAATTGTCTTTCCGTCTTGAATAACACGCTTCACCCTAACATGTTCCACTGGATTAAAATGGCTGTTTCCTTCAGGCCAAAAGTTTCGTGGGATGTTAGCACTTAACGCGCAATCCTCTAATTCGAGTGGTGTCTCGGAAGTAGAATATGAGTATCTTTTTAGAACATTGGAAAGCACTTTTGCAGACATGAAAGCTTGTCCCTCAAACGGATGTGTTTCCGATTGAACGTTATAGTAATAGAACAATGGAAAATCAAATCTATGTTCCCACATTTCAGGCATAGGATCTACAATTTCAATATCATTCTTTAAGCATTCGTAGTAGTGTTCAACCCAGGCTGGGTTTTCCTGAAAAACGTCAGAGGTAAGAACACATCGAGAAAATTCCCATTTATTTGGAATACGAACCATAATGAAATCAATATTATTATCTTCAAGATATTTTTTATATGGTTGCAGTCCTTCAATGAATTCTTTAGTTTTGTAGGATGGTTCACCCTTTCCGCATGCAAAATACGAATCGTTAATCCAAACTTTATATTCTTCTGAAGAAAGTTTGTTGTATTTTTCAATGATAGGCTTATACTCTTCCTTCCAGGATTCAAATGTGCCGCCATGCTTTTTCAATTCTTCCTCAATTCGTTGTATTTCACTCTGAATACGTTTTTTGCGTGCAATTACAGCTTTTTCTTCTTTGGGTAAGATTTGAAGTGGAAGAACTGTTATTTCTCTCTTTGCAAAATTGCGATTTCCTCCTTTTTGGAATGCGGTAATTTTATGGATTGTCATTGAATAATATTGCTGATGTTCATAAGATTGGATATCATCGGACAACTGAATTTCCTGAATATTCTGTGGCATAGCATCATACTCGGCACAAGTACACCACACCTTGTCACCGGGAAAGAACTTGTTATCCTGAAGGATTTTCTTTTCTTTCATGATTGGAGTATTAACAATCACTTCATAGGGTATTTTTGTTTCACCTGGAACGTCGGACAGAAGAGAATCTAACTCAATAAAAAGAGCATATAAACAGTTGTCATAATCATTTTTTGTCGGGTCTGGAATCGTTGAGGTCGCCCGGATCGTCCCCTCGAAACAAAGAGTTTCGATATTACTGTCTTGATAAAGCCTGAAAAATGGCTCTCTTCTTTCTTTTTCTGCCAAAGCAAATTCCTTGGCCGCTTCATTCAGTTTTTCTGCCTCTTCCGCTGTGACAACGGGGATGGCGGCAGGAGCGAGCGTTTCTTCCGTGACAAGTTTCGTCTTGATCGGCTTCGTCTCGGTAACAGATTTCATTTCTACAGGCTTCGTCTCGGCCGCAGGCTTTGTTTCAGAGGGCTCCTCCGCCACAGTGTCCTTCTCTGTCGGCTTTGTATCGACTACAGGCTTCGTTTCGATAGGCTCCCCCGTTGTCTGTTCGACAGGCTTGAGCGTTGTCACTGTGGCCGGCTTCTTTTCCGTTACGGTTTCTTTTTGAACTGTCAAATTGTCGCCGGAATAGAAATCCTTGCGGTCAATGATGACGAAGAAGGCAATCAAGGCAACAATTATGGCAATAGGAGCAATTAGTTGTTTCATTTATCAATAATCCTCGGATATTTAAAAACAAAAATCCCGGAATGAGAAGTCAGACCTCCATTCCGGGAAGGAAATAGACTGTGCTGATCGAGGATACAAGTAGTCTGCCGGGTCAAAAGATTACCGGCTAAAGATGACATGTGATGATTGACGGGACGAACAGACATTCTGGCCTCGGAAGGGATAACACTTTACGCACGAGGCAACGTCTGGACACAAAAAAAGCCGGACGCTTCCCCATACGCGACGATGAAGGTCCGGCCAAGAACCTGCTACTGAGACGACGAAAAAACGCCCAGCAAGATACAAAGACACTATAGTCCCTTGCTGGTTTTTCAAACTCAGTAGCAAAAGATATTAAATCAAACTTGGCCGGTTTTCATCGTCTTTTGCTGAAATAACCGATGTAAAGAGCTTGGAACAGAATCCCGCAGGGAGCGGAAATCAATTCCAAATAATAATATATCCCTTATCCATATAAAAATCAAGCAAAGAACGACTGGTCCCTGCATCTTTTTGTTAAAAAAGGAGTCATGGCATCCTCTTCTTGCCAATATGTGCCGATACTTGCCTTCAAGAAATTCCGCATAGACATGGCTGACTGCCCGAAAGAAACCCTAGACAAAAAACCTTTCTTCCATTGACTTTTTTGCCAGAGACGTTATATTATCCAAAACCCCAAATCATTTTCTCGACCAACCTGCCGGAGACGTTCTACCTTGTCTGATGATTCCCGCGATGACCTTGACGGCCATGATCACCACCTCTTTGTGCGCGGCAATCCACTCGGCGCCCTGATTCAGAACACCCGATATCCTGTTAATGTAGGGCGTCAGCGCCTCGCCGATGATGCGTCTGATGGCGAGCTGGCAACCCTCCACCGCGCTCATGAAGATTCGCATCGCGCCGCCGAGCCCGGCATCCATTTCATGCGCCGTGTCGGCGGCGGCGTCATCCACATTTTTCAGACGTGCGATAAAAGCGTTCAGTTGTTCCACGTTCCCTCCGAGCTGAAGTCCTGCAAGGGAGTCTCGGAGATCGAAGATTTTCCTCGGCGAAACCCAAGCGTTGGGCTGTTGGCAGGGCATTCATGTATTTGGCGATATCGGCGATGATGTCCGGCATGGCTCGGAGATTCCCGTTCGCATCCGTGGTGGCGACACCGATGCTCTTCCGTTTGTCCTGAACTTTGGTTTTCGCGAATTGCGAATACGCCTTGCGGAGAGCGGTTCCGGCAAGCGCCCCCTTGATGCCCATATTCGCCAAGACCCCCAAAGCACCAGAGACATTCACGATGTTGTCCTTCGCGGCCGCCGCCTGCGGTCCCGCCATTTTCAATCCCTCAGCGAGGTCAGACAGCGTCTGTGCCGAACCATTCGCCGTGGCTGTCAGGATGTCGGCGACATTCGACATCTTCGAGGTCTCAATACCGAACACCCGCATATTGTTGGCGGCGATTTCGACGGCTTCGCCAAGCTCGATTCCGGTCGCACGGGCAAGGTTCAGCACGGCGGGAACAGCCGATAGGATTTCGTCCGGCTTGAACCCCATGCGCCCCATTGCCGTCATGGCTTCGGCGACCTGCTTCGCCGTGTAGGACGTTTCACGTCCGAGCTTCTCAGCAGTCTCCGTCAGTTTCTTGAACTCGGCATCGGTCGCGCCGGAGATGGCTTTGACCATGCGCATGGCGTCGTCAAAGTCGGCGAAACCTTTTGTGGCAAACGCCAGTGGAGCCGCCATGATCCCAACTTTGAGGAAAAGGCGGTAATTCGTCTTGTCCGGAAGAAGCAGCGATGTCCGAAGTGCGGCAGATGGAAGGTTACACTGGAAGACCTCTACGAACGGGATGTTCGCGGTTTACCTGTGGGGCGGATTCGCGAGGTTCACCTGATTTACACGGTTCATCGAATCTACTGTCACCATTGCCATGAACATTCTGTTGAGGTGATTCCGTTTCTGTCGCATTCGAAAGCCAGCCTCTGTGCAGAGTTCGAGCGGATGATCCTTGAGCTCCGGAAACAGGTCAGCATCCGTGCCTTGACGAAACTCTTCCACTTGCGATGGC
>CACYHQ010000007.1 GCA_902774245.1 uncultured bacterium | reverse complement strand
AATGTCGCCTGGCAGAACAAGGTCGGAAACCTCACCGGAAATGCCAGCGGTGCGAACTCGATTGTCTGGTACGCGCCTGAACGCTATGCCCTCGGCGCAGGGACCGACGGCACGGAAACGTGGGTCGGCATCAGCGAAGACTTCGGCGGTCCCGCCTGGAACCTCGCGGGCTGCGGCGACTTCGACGGCGACGGAAAGGATTCCGTGCTGATGAGCTACAATGCGAGCCAGTACTATATCGTCGACCTCGACGGCACGGTCACGTCCATGGGCAGCAACGCCTGGTACAACTGCGCGGTCCGCGCCATCGGCGACTTCTCCGGCGACGGCAAGGAAGACATCGTGCTGTTCGACGAGAACACCGGATCGATGTACATGCTGGTTGACGGCAACGCCGACAACTACAAGGTCATCGGCCAGCTCGACCCGACCGACTGGTTCGTGGCGGGCTGCGGCGACTACAATGCCGACGGCAAGGACGACCTGCTTGTGCGTCAGTACTCCACCGGTATGCTCGGCTACTATTCCGATGGCGTCCAGGCCAACTGGAACGTCATGGGCTACGGCGTCGGCATGGAGTGGACCGTCATCGCTTAAACGCAGGATAAAATGTGCGCGAGCGCAAGCCGCGCACTACTTCAGTGGAAGGCTTGCCCTCCCGCGAGCGCAAGCCGCACACTGCTACAACGCCGCTTGCGGTGTGCCGGAGCGTTAGCCCGGCACTATCATAACACAGTTTGCTGTGCCCTCGTTCCGGAAATGGAGCGAGGGCTTTTTTGAAGGCGCCGTTTTCCCCGTGCGCGAGCGTAGCCGCGCACTACCCCAGTCAAGGACTTGTCCTTGTGCGCAAGCGAAGCTGAGCGCACTACCCACGTGGAGAGCCTGCCCTCCCTCCCCGTTTTTTTGTTTTTTTTGAGAATCCGCCTTGATTTTACCCGGCGGAGAGATGCCTGAGTGGCCGAAAGGAACGGTTTGCTAAACCGTCGTAGGGGTCAAACTCTACCGGGGGTTCGAATCCCCCTCTCTCCGCCATTTTTACGCTCAAATTCCGGGATTCTTCCCCATTTCTTCCCCATTTTCCGATATATTCCCCCCTCCCCATACGGACATAAAGAAACCCCGGCACGCCGTGAAGCGAAACCGGGGAAACTGCTTTTCTGTGGGAAACGCCGCTGGGGATCGGATCACCCGGCGGCGGATTCATTGTTCAGAGCGTCATCATTTCGGCTCGTACTCGTTTTTGACCTTGTCGGTGCGGAACGGATAGGCCGGGAAACCGTCCTTGTTCTGGAGGTTGACGTCGCCGCGGTACATAACGTAGGCGAAACGCACGGTCTTGGGCTCCGGGACCTTGTCGGAGGAGACTTCGACGGTGTCGCCGACGATCTTGGCGTCGCCCCAGACGAACTTGCCGTCCGCGCCCGCGATGGCGAACGCGCCGGGAGCCTGTCCGTCGGAGGTGGTGAGGCCCTTGCCGACGTTCTTGAAGTGGATGATGCACTTGTTGCCCTTGATGTCCATGTGATCGTAGACCGGGCCGACGCCGAGTTCGCCGCCGAAGTATTTCCATTCCACGAGCTTCGCGAGGCGGTAGCCGAGGGTCTGCTTGTCGCGCGGGTGGATGTCGGACTGGTCGCCGATGTCCATCAGCGGGACGCTGCTGACGTTCTCATAGATGTAGGACATCTCGTCCTGGATCTCGCGGGTGAGCGGCCAGCCTTCGACGCGGTCCATCGGACCTTTGCTCTTCCACTGGTCTTCGGGGAGACGGTTCATCGGGGTCCACTGCTCGAACCCGGCGAGCTGGCAGATTACCCACGGCTGCTTCGGATCTTTGAACTTTTCGCGCCAGCCTTCGATGAGCATTTTGTGGAGCGTGTAGTAATCCTTGTTGCCGGTGTTGGATTCGCCCTGATAGAAGAGGACGCCGCCGACGGTGTATTTGGTCCAGGGAGCGACCATGGCGCCCCACATTGTGCCGGGGAAACTCTCGCTGGAGAACTGGCCGCCGCGGGCTTGTCCGGTCGCCGGATTCGCCGCGCCCGCGAGCAGGGCGTCTTCGATCTGCTTGGCTTCGTTGCGGTTGTGCTTCACGAATTCGCTGTCGGGGATGAACGGCTCGATCTTGACGCCGCCCCAGGCGGTCATGATGAGGCCGACCGGGATATCGAGGTCCTTCTGGAGCTGACGGGCGAAGAAATAGCCCGCTGCGGAGAAGTTCGGGACGGTCTGCGGACTGCATTCCATCCAGATGCCGGTGTTTCTTCCCGCGCCGACGATTTCCTCGAACTCGTCGCCCGGGGCCTTGGTCTTCGGCACTTCGAACAGGCGGATGCGCGGATAGTTGGCCGCCGCGGCTTCCTGCTGGTGGTTCTTGATCTGGATCATGGCGTTGCCGGTGGACACGGGCAGTTCCATGTTGGACTGGCCGGCGCAGATCCAGACTTCGCCGACGAGCACGTTGTCGAACGTGATGGTGTCGGCGCCGTCGGTCACTTTCACCTTGTACGGGCCGCCCGCTTCGAGCGGTTCGACCTTGGCTTCCCATTCGCCCTTGGCGTCGGCCTTGGCGGTCGCGGCTTTGGCTTTCGAACCTTCGATCGTGACCGTCACGGTCTTGCCGGGGTCGGCCTTGCCGGAGATCTTGATCGGGGCGCGCCGCTGAAGGCACATGTTGTTCTGGAAGACATTGTGGCAGGAGAGCTTTTCCGCGTACGCGCTGGGGAGCGCGAGCAGAGCGGCGACCGCTGCCGTGAGGAGAAGAGTCATCTTTTTCATAAGAGTTCTTCCTGTTTTGGGTTGGTTTGGTTGGTTATGCTGGTTTGGTTATGTGGTTGGTTTCGGGAACATTTTCCGGGCGCTTTGAGGCGGATTCCCCTCATGACGCCGTTATGTTTCAGTCAATATATATCGACACGCGGGAAAATACAAGACGGTTCTTTCACTTTTAACGCTTTTTCGGCTATTTTTCTAATAGGAAAGCCGTCCGCGTGTTTGCCGGAAACGATCCCGAACGATCAGGAAATCAAGTTGAACAGAAAGAAAAAACTCCTTTTCTTTTTCGGCACTTGACTTTTGCAACCGGATGTGTTATATTTGATGCGAAACAGAACACAGGAGGTTTGTTATGCCGACATCAACATTCAGCGTCCGCATGGACGAACAACTCAAGACGGAACTCGATGACCTTTGCGCCCAGTTCGGGATGAACACGTCCACCGCGATCAACCTTTTCGCCCGCGCAGTGGTCCGCGAACGCCGGATCCCGTTTGAAATCACCGCCGCTCCGTCCGACGCGGGGCTGAGGGCATTTCAAAGCCTGCGCCGTCAGGCGAAATCGAACGGTCTTCAGGGCATGTCCCTGGCTGAAATCAACGCGGAAATCACCAAAACAAGGAACCGCAGGGGCAAATGAAGTTTTATGCCGTGATCGACACGAATGTGTTTGTGTCCGCCCTGCTGGCGAAACATGAGGACTCCCCCACGGTAACGATCGTGGAAAAGCTTTTTGACTCTACCGTGGTCCCTGTTTTCAGCAAGGCGATTCTTGAAGAATACTCTGAAGTACTGCACCGGGCCAAGTTCGGATTTGATCCGGCCACGGTCAACGCGTTTCTTCAGGAAATGGCGCAGAGAGGCATTCTTCTTGAGCCCGGGAAGACCGGCATCGTCTTGCCCGACATGAACGACGTGCCGTTTTATGCCGTGACTCTGGCGCACGGAAACGACAGGACCTATCTTGTCACGGGAAACCTGAAACATTTTCCTGTCAAGCCGTTCATCGTCACTCCGGCTCAATTTCTTGAGAAAATCAGACAGGCCGAAAAACAGTGAAAGGACCCGAAAACATGTCGAGCACGAAAACGAAAAGAAACATCATCCTCGCGGTCGTCGCGGTCCTTCTGGCTGGCGCGGCGTTCGTCGCATACAGAGTGTTCGAGGAGCCCGGCCATGCGGAATTCAAGGCGGGCAAGGCCGCTTACAGGGATGGAAACTACAAATCGGCGGTCGAACACTACAAACTGGCGGCGGATCAGGGCAATCTGAAGGCGCGGACGCTGGTGGGCATCTTCTACCGGAAGGGCATGGGCGTGGAACAGGACTATGCCGAGGCGCTGAAATGGCTTCGTCCCGCCGCCGAACAGGGCTTCGGCGCGGCACAGTCGGAACTCGGGCTCTGCTATGAATGCAGTTTCGGCGTAGAACAGGATTATGCCGAGGCCGTGGAATGGTATAAGAAAGCCGCCGAACAGGGCGATGCGCAAGGCCAGCTCCTGCTCGGAGCCGCATACGGCCTGGGACGCGGCATCGAACAGGACGATGGGGCGGCGTTCGAATGGATGTTCAAGGCCGCCCAACAGGGCGACGACCTTGCGCAGTACTATCTTGCCGTTTTCTACCGGGACGGCCGAGGCGTGAAGAAAAGCGACAAGGATGCCGCAAAATGGTTCAGGAGAGCCGCGAAGCAGGGCAACGCGGACGCGCAGTATGAATGCGCCAATGGCATGCAAATCGGCCCGGCTGATGAATGTGACGAAAAGGAAGTGTTCATGTGGTACTCCAAGGCGGCGGAACAGGGACACCTCGAAGCGATGCGCAAGCTTTATTCCTGCTATCTTGGCGGGATCGGCGTGAAGCAGGATATGGATCGGGCGCTCTACTGGCTCCGCCAGGCGGCGGAACGGGGGCATTCCAAGGCGCAGATCACGCTGGGCTACCAATGTCGTCGCGGCATCGGAGTCCCAAAGGACGAGGACGAGGCGTTTTACTGGTTCCGCAAAGCGGCGGATCTGGGCGACAGCGAAGGACAGTACGGGGTCGGCGCGTGCTATGAAGACGGCTTCGGCGTCGAGCCGGATATCACCGAGGCGTTGAAATGGTACCGCCTGGCAGCGGAGCAGGGCAACGATCACAGTCAATATGCGCTCGGAAAGTGTTATCATGAGGGTAAAGGCGTCGAAAAAGACATGGCGGAAGCCGTCAAATGGTACCGTCTGGCTGCAGATCAGAAAAACTATGATGCGAAAGAAGCCCTGAAGGAGCTCGGAATAAACTATTGACGCCCCATCGGGGGGAATTGGCTATTCCTGTTTTTTTCGAAAAAAACGGATTTTTTCCTCGATTTTCCTTCGTTTTCGCTTGATTTTACGCACAATTCGGGGTAAAATATAGGGATATTTTAAACGCGGACGCGTCAAAAGTGTTCTCACGCGCCCGTTTTCACCTCATTTCACAGCCGGCGCGCCGCCGGTCCCGGAGACAGCATGACAGCATTCAAAGACGAACTGCGCCGCGTGGGCGAAGAGATCGGAAGCTTCCTCAAGGAGGACGCGTTCCCGCAAACCATCCGGCCCGGCATCCTCGGCGACGCGGTGCGCGATTACCCCGGACGCGGCGGGAAACGCATCCGTCCGGCGCTCGTCCTGTGGGCGTGCGAACTCTTCGGCGGCGACCGCGAACAGGCGATCCCGGCGGCGGCCGCGGTCGAAATCTATCACAACTGGACGCTCGTGCACGACGACATTATTGACCGCGATGAACTCCGGCGCGGTCTGCCGTCCACACACGTCAAGCTCCGCGACTACGCCGCGTCAAGGCACAACGCCTCGCCCGAACAGGCGGCGTTCTTCGGCGAATCGTTCGCGATCCTCGCGGGCGACGTCCAACAGGGATGGGCGGTGGAACGCCTCGCGTCCGTCGCCGACCGCGGCGTCGATCCGGCGCTTGCGCTGACGCTGGTCCGCGCCATGCAGACGAAGCTGAACCGGGAACTGATCTCCGGCGAGGCGCGCGACGTGGAGTTCGAATTGCTCGACCCGTCGGCGGTCTCCATCCCGGACGTGATGAGCATGATCAACGGCAAGACCGGCGCGATCATGGAGTTTGCGCTCCATTGCGGCGCTGCGATCGCGAAGGGCGTCTACGAACCGGAATCGTCCGATTTCGTGGCGCTCTCCCGCTATGCCGTGAACCTCGCCGCCGCGTTCCAGCTTCAGGACGACATGCTCGGCGTCTTCGGCGACGAGAAAGTCCTCGGCAAGCCGATCTGCTCCGATTTTCAGGAGGCCAAGCCCACGATGCTCTATCTCGAGGCGCTTCACAGGCTCCCAGCCGAACGCCGTTCCGAGCTCGACGGATTCCTCCGCCTGCCGCGCTACACCGAATCCGACATCGCGGCCATCCGCGCCCTCCTCACCGAATGCGGAGCCGCCGGGGCCGTCCGCGACAGCATCGCCGCGCTCTCCGACTGCGCGAAAAAATCGCTGCAGCCGCTCCCGGACAACCAGTGGCGCGGCATGCTCGCCACCCTCGTCGAACAACTGTTAATCCGTTCCGTATAACAACCCCCAAAACACGTAAAGGAGTCACACCAGCATGAAGATGAAAAAGATCACGTTCCAGGGATGGAAAAACTGCATCGAGCTTACCAACGGCGATTTCCGCATCGTCGTCACCACGGAGATCGGACCGCGCATCGTCGGCGCGTTCCTCGGTCCGAAGGGCGCCAACCTCCTTTACCTCGACAAGAAGCTCCTCGGCACGTCCAACCAGAAAGTCTGGACGAACTACGGCGGACACCGCATCTGGCACGCACCGGAAGACAGCGTGCGTTCCTACTGTCCGGACAGCCGCAAGGTCGTCATGGCCGAACTCCGCGACGGCGGCGTGGCGTTCATGGCTCCGCGCGAAGAGCTCACCGGCATCGTGAAGACCATCAACGTCTATCCTGAAGGCAACAACTCCTTCCGCATCGAGCACCAGATCCGCAACGAGGGCCTCTGGGACATCGAAGCCGCCGCGTGGGGCATCACCCAGCTCATGCCCGGCGGGACCGCCATCCTGCCGCAGAACCGCGGCCCCGAAGGGCTCGTGCCGAACCGCTCCGTCAACTTCTGGCCCTATGCCAAGCCCGACGATTCCCGTTTCGTGTACGGCGACCGCTTCGTGCTCGTGAAGCAGACCGCCAAGGGCGCGCCCACCAAGATCGGTCTCAACTCCGGCGAAGGCTGGTGCGCCTACATCAACAACAACACCGCGTTCATCAAGCAGTTCGAGTACTACGATGAAAACGAGTATCCGGATCTCGGCAGCTCCATCGAAGTCTACACCGAGGGCGGCTACCTCGAACTCGAAACGCTCGGACCGCTCGCCATCCTCGAACCCGGCGACGAGGTCACGCACTCCGAATACTGGACCGCCGCCGAAGTCGAGCAGATCCCGCTCAACAACGACAACGACGTGATCGACATGCTCGGCATCGTGGACGACGACGAATGCGGCTGCGAGGACGACTGCTGCTGCCACGAGGAGGAAAAGAAAGCCTCCAAGAAGGCCGCGAAGAAGTCTTCCAAGAAGGCTGACTCCAAGGCCGCCGCGAAGGCGGACGGCGCGAAGAAGACCGCCTCGAAGAAAGCCCCGGCGAAGAAGGCCGCGAAAAAGAAATAAGGGGGAGGCGGCGCCTCCACTGATACTGTGCTTGGCTTCGCTCAAGCACGAAAATGAGATTCATCCCCCGTCCGGTCTGCAATCCGGCGGGGGTATTTTCAAGAAGGAAATACAGGACATGACACGTGCACAAGTTTTTACCGCGCGCATCGACTGGAGCGACCTCGACCTGCTCGGACACGTGAACAATATCGCGTTTTCGAGGTTCTTTCAGGCGGCGCGCGTCGAATACTGCGGCCACATCGGGATGAAGGTCTATCAGGGCATGAAGACGGGCCCGATCCTGGCGGCGTCGCGTGTGCAGTTCACCGCCCAGCTCTTTTTCCCGGGCAACGTCCGCATCCTCACGCGCATCAAAAAGGCGGGCGGCACGAGCATCATGCTGGAGCACGCCCTGTATGACGACAAGGACACGATGTGCGCGTTCTCCGAGGATGTCGTGGTGCGCTACGATTTCGAGGCGAAGACGAAGATCCCGCTCGGCGACGAAATCCGCGCCATGATCGCCGGCTACGAATCCGCCTGCGAAGCGGAATTCCCCGACATCCCCGAAACAAGATAAAGCGCTACCGTACACAAACAAAGCCTCAGACACCTGCCGGGACAATCAACCTGTCAGGTGTTCTTTTTCGCCGTTTTTCCTCGTTTTCCATAGTGAAAACCGTTGTTTCACGTTAAGTTTACGTTAAAACTTAACTCTGGTTTGTTTTTTTCGCGTTCCGCATATATAATATTCCATCAACGCTTTTTCTTTTTTCACCAAACCTGCGGAAACGACAACGCCATGACAACCTGCCTGACAAGAGACGGACTCGAGATCACGCCGGTCATTTTCGGGACCAGCTGCCTCGGCAATCTCTACCGTGTTCTGCCATACGAAACAAAACTCGAGCTCGCCCGAGCATGGTTCCGCACCGCCGCGAAACCCGCGATCGACTCCGCCGGGAAATACGGCGCGGGACTCGCGCTCGAATCCATCGGACGCGCACTCCGCGACCTCAAAGTTTCCCCGGACGGCATCACGGTCAGCGTGAAACTCGGCTGGCGCAGGAAACCGCTCACGACGCCGGACCCGACGTTCGAGCCTGGCGTATGGGCCGGCCTCGAATACGACGCGGAACAGGACATCTCCTACCGCGGCATCATGCGCTGCTACGAAGAGGCTGAGGAACTGCTCGGCGGAGCCTGCGGCATCGACCTCGTTTCCGTTCACGATCCCGACGAGTTTCTGGCGGGCGGCGGCACGGTCGAGGACATCCTCGGCGCTTACCGCGCGCTGTTCGAGCTGAAACAGGCCGGACGCGTCCGCGGCGTCGGCATCGGAGCAAAGGACTGGCACGTCATCCGCGGCCTTTACAACGACATTAAATTCGACTGGGTGATGCTCGCCTGCGCCCCGACCATCCTGCGTCATCCGCGCGAGCTCCGCGCGTTCATGGAAAAACTCAAGGCCGATCAAGTCGGCATCATCGACTCCGCGCTGTTCAACGGCGGGTTCCTCACCGGCGGCTCCATGCTCGACTACCGCAAGGCGGATTCGGTCCGCGACGCCGCACTGTTCCAGAAACGCGCCGACTACCTCGCCGTCTGCAAGGAATTCTCCCTCGATCCTGCCGCGGCGGCCGTCGAATACGGATTCCGTCAGCCCGGCGTGGTCGCCGTTTCGCTGAACACCTCCGATCCCGCCCGCATCCCCGTGAACGCCTCCTATGCACAGCACCGGGCTCCCGCGGAGTTCTGGGCCGAGCTCATCCGCAGAAAGGTCATCGACGATGAAAATTGACGCGCACCATCATTTCTGGCACTTCAATACGCAGGACTACGGCTGGATCTCCGACGACATGGCGGTGCTCCGCCGCGATTTCCTCCCCGCCGACCTCAAACCCGAACTCGACCGCGCCGGGATCGACCGTGTGGTCTCCGTGCAGGCGCGCCAGTGCGTCGAGGAGACCGAATGGCTCCTGAAGCTCGCGGAGGAAAACGACTTCATCGCAGGCGTCGTCGGCTGGCTCCCGATCGCCTCGCCGGACTTCCCCGCCCTGCTCGAAAAGTTCGCTGCAAACCCGAAACTCCGCGCGATCCGCCACGTGGTGCAGGACGAGCCGGACGACCGGTTCATCCTCGGCGAGGCGTTCAACCGCGGCATCGACCGTCTTCTCGCCACCGGTCTTGTGTACGACATCCTCATTTTCGAACGCCACCTGCCCTACGCGGTCGAATTCGTGAAGAACCATTCGCCGGAACAGATCTTCGTGCTCGACCACATTGCCAAGCCGAAGATTGCCGCCGGGGAAATGCAGCCGTGGGCGGACAATCTCCGCAAGCTCGCGGCTTTCCCGAACGTCTACTGCAAGCTCTCCGGCCTCGTGACCGAAGCCGACATCCGCAACTGGACGCCCGGCCAGCTCCGTCCCTACGTTGAAACCGTGCTGGACGCCTTCGGCCCCGCCCGCGTCATGTTCGGCTCCGACTGGCCCGTCTGCACCTGCGCGACCGATTATTCCGCCTGGCGCGGCCTCGTCGGGGAGTTCATCTCGCGTCTCAGCGAAACCGAACAAGCTCAGATCATGGGCGGAACCGCCCTGAAAGCATATTTTGGAGGTTAACTCATCATGCGTGCATTTTCCATCACCGCGCCGTTCGAAACCGGCTATCAGGAAATCCCCGAACCCGAACTCACGCCCGGCAGCGTCCTGCTCGCCGTCAAGTTCGTCGGCCTCTGCGGCAGCGACCTCAACACCTTCCGCGGCAAAAACCCGCTCATCACCCTGCCCCGTATCCCCGGCCACGAGATCAGCGCCGTGATCGAGGCGAAAGGCCCCGGTGTCCCGGACTGCTGGCGCATCGGACAGAAGGTGACCGTCTCCCCGTACACCAACTGCGGCGTCTGCCCCAGCTGCCTCGCGGAACGCCCCAACTGCTGCCAGTTCAACCAGACGCTCGGCGTGCAGCGCGACGGCGCGCTCACGAAACACATCGTCGTGCCGTGGACCAAGCTCTTTGATGCCGACGCCATGAAGCAGGAGGAGATCGCCCTCATCGAACCGCTGACCGTCGGCGGACACGCGTCCGACCGGTCCGGCGCGACCGAGGACAGCATCGCCGCCGTGATCGGATGCGGAGCCGTCGGACTCGGCGCGGTGCTCGGCCTCGCACGCAAGGGCGTCCGCAAGATGATCGCGATCGACGTCGACCCCGAAAAGCTCGCACTCGCCCGCGAGTTCGGCGCGACCGACACGATCGACTCCTCGAAGACCGATCTCCACCAGGCGCTCGCCGACCTCACCGGCGGCCGCGGCCCGAACGTCGTGATCGAGGCAGTCGGGCTTCCGCAGACCTTCCGCGCCGCCGTCGACGAAGTCGCGTTCGCCGGATGCGTCACCTACATCGGCTACGCGAAAGCGCCCGTCGAATACGAGACCAAACTCTTCGTGCAGAAGGAACTCGACATCCGCGGCTCCCGCAACGCCATGCCGTGCAACTTCCGCCGCGTGATCGACTTCGCCGCCCGCGGACTCTTCCCGATCAGCAAGATGATCTCCCGCGTCTACGGTTTCGACCAGGCCGGACAGGCGCTTCAGGACTGGCACGACGCCCCCGCGAAAGTCTGCCGTTACCTCGTTTCGCTTGACTGAAAGGAGCACATGATATGAAACAGCTGACCCGTGAAACACCTCTGACCCGCCCCGTCCGCGTCCTCCAGTTCGGCGAGGGCAATTTCCTGCGCGCGTTCGTCGACTGGATGGTCGACCGCATGAACAAAGCCGGCGTGTTTGATTCCGCCGTGCAGATCGTCCAGCCGCTCCCGCAGGGCATGTGCGACGTGATCAACGCCCAGGGCGGCCTTTACCACGTGATCCTGCGCGGCGTGAAGGACGGTCAGGTGGTCGAGCAGATCGAGCAGATCGACTGCGTGAAGGGCTGCCTCAATCCCGCCACCGACTGGGACAAGGTCGTCGAAGCGGCGCTGAATCCCGATCTGCGGTTCGTCTTCTCGAACACGACCGAGGCGGGCATCGAGTACCGTCCCGACGCCGATACGTTCCCCTCGAAGGTCGCGAAGCTCGTCACCGCCCGCGCGAAAGCCGGTCTCGGCGGCCTCATCTTCATCCCCTGCGAGCTCATCGAGCACAACGGGCAGAAACTCCGCGAATGCGTCCTGAAGTATATCACCGATCCCGAAGTCACCCGTTACGTCGAGGACAAATGCATCTTCTGCAGCACGCTCGTCGACCGCATCGTGGCGGGCTATCCGCGCACCGACGCCGCGAAATACTGCGAAAAACTCGGCGTCGAGGACAAGCTCCTCGACTGCGGCGAACCGTTCTTCTTCTTCGTGATCGAAGGCCCCGCCGAGGTCGAAAAGGAACTCCCGGCGAAAAAAGCCGGGCTCAACGTCCTCTTCACCGGCGACCAGACCCCGTACCGCACACGCAAGGTGCGTTTCCTGAACGGCGCGCACACCGCCAGCGTGCTCGGCGCGCACATGGCGGGATTCACGTTCGTGGACGAGATGGTCCGCGACGAGAAGTTCGGCAAGTTCCTGCGGACCGTCCTCTTCGAGGAGGTCATGCCGACCGTGAATCTGCCCGAGGCGGAAAAGAAGGCCTACGCGGAATCCGTTCTGGAACGCTTCGCGAATCCGTACGCCCAGCACAGACTGCTCTCCATCGCGCTGAACTCCGTCTCCAAGTGGAAAGTCCGCGTCCTCCCGACGCTCCTCGACTACCTCAAACTCACCGGCAAACTCCCCGCCTGCCTCACGCAGTCCATGGCATACCTCATCGACTTCTACCGCTCGTGCGAGATCAACGACGCGCCCGAGGTCAAGGCGTTCTTCGCCTCGAAGCCCGACGTGAAGACCATCCTCGGCAAGGCCGATTTCTGGGGCATGGACCTGAACACCGTCCCCGGCTTCACCGCCGCCGTCGAACAGGGAGTCACCAAACAGCCATGATCATCCATCCGCTCGACAACGTGGAGGTCCGCGACGACGGCCACAAGTACGCCATCCGCCCCATTGCGCCGGGCGAAAACGTGATCAAATACGGCATGCCCATCGGGCACGCAAAAGTTCAGATCAATCCAGGCGAACACGTCCACACGCACAATCTGGCGTCCAACCTCGCCGGACTCCTCGAATACGCCTACAAGCCCGATTTCAAGCCGATTGAAATCAAGACCACGCGCACATTCAAAGGATACCTCCGTCCCGACGGACAGGCGGGCGTCCGCAACGACCTGTGGGTGATCCCGACCGTCGGCTGCGTGAACGACCTCGCGCGACGTCTCGCGGACGCCGTCGGCGGCATCGCGCTCACGCACCCCTACGGATGTTCCCAGCTCGGAGGCGACCACGAATGCACGGCGAATCTGCTGGCGGCATTCGCGCACCACCCGAACGCGGGCGGCGTGCTGATCGTCGGGCTGGGCTGCGAGAACAACACGCTCGACAGCTTCAAGGAACGCCTCGGCGACATTTCCAGGCTCAATATCCGGTTCCTGCGCGCGCAGGACGACGGCGACGAATACGCCCGAGGCCTGGAACTCCTCGCCGAGCTCGACACGGCGCGCGTCCGGGAACGCACCGACATCCCCGTCTCCGCACTCCGCGTCGGCCTCAAATGCGGCGGCTCCGACGGCCTTTCCGGCCTCACCGCGAACCCGCTCGTCGGGCGTTTCTCCGACTGGCTGGCGGCGCAGGGCGGCACGACCGTCCTGACCGAAGTCCCGGAGATGTTCGGCGCGGAAACGCTCCTGATGAACCGCTGCGTCTCGCGCGAGGTCTTCGACAAATGCGTCGCCATGATCAACGGGTTCAAGAGCTACTATGAACGCCATGGCCAGCCCATCGACGAAAACCCGTCGCCGGGCAACAAGGCGGGCGGCATCTCCACGCTCGAGGACAAGTCCCTCGGATGCGTCCAGAAGGGCGGCTCGTCGCCCGTCGTCGACGTCCTCGAATACGGCCAGCGCCTGAAAACGCCCGGACTCAACCTCCTCGCTGGTCCCGGCAACGACCTTGTCGCGTCGTCCGTCCTTGCCGCAGCCGGCTGCCAGCTAGTCCTGTTCACCACCGGACGCGGTACGCCGTTCGGCACCGTGGTCCCGACCGTCAAAGTTGCCACGAACACCCGTCTGGCGCAGTCCAAGCCGCACTGGATCGACTGGGACGCCCAGGGGCAGCCCGACACCGAGGCGTTCGTCGAATTCGTCCTGAAGATCGCTTCCGGCGATTTATCCACGAACAACGAAAAGAACGACGCGCGGGAGATCGCCATCTTCAAGGACGGCGTCACACTCTAACAAATCCCCCCGCCCTTTCTTCCTCACTTTTCTGAAACGCTTCTCCGATTGATTCGGGGAGGCGTTTTTTTGTGGGTGCGTCTATAGAAAAGCCGCCGCCCGAAATCTCGGACGGCGGCGGGATGAACCAAATACTTTCAGTTCTGTCAGATCACTGCAGGAACTGGCCGACAGAATCGGCGGCTTCCTGAGCAGCCTGGATGGCCGCGGGTTCGTGGCCGACGGTCCAGAAGGAGAAGTAGAGGTAGATGGTCAGGATCATGGCGACCACGATGAGCGTGGTGACGATGTCGACCGGGTGGATGGAGGCGCGGACTTCTTCCTTGTTGATGGAGGAGAAGGTGAGGCCCTTGATCTGCTCGGGATCCTGCGCCTTGGTCATCAGGGAGACGACGACGAGGACGATCGCGGTGGCGAGGAAGAGGATACCGCAAGCATAGTAGGCATTGTAAGCGCCGATCTTATAGAGGATCGCGGGATTTTCAAGCTTGCCGGGACCGTAGAAGGTCTGGATGGTCAGCTTGCCCATACCGAGGATGAAGCCGACGGAGAGGCCCCAGACGGCGCCCTTGGCGTTAATGCGGGACCAGAAGATGCCCAGCAGGAACGTGGCGGTGATGGCCGGAGCGAGGAAGCTCTGGACGTTCTGCAGGTAGTCGTAGAGACCGCCGCCGCCCTGGGCGACCTGCTTCATGATCGGGATCCAGATGAGGCCGCAGATGACGACCACGGTGGTCGCGAGCTTGCCGACGTAGACCAGTTCCTTTTCGGAAGCGCCCTTTTTCAGTTTCTGATAGATATCAACCGTGAAGAGGGCCGCGGAGGAGTTGAAGAGGGAGGAGAGAGAGCTCATGAGGGCTGCGAGCAGGCCGGCGATAACGAGACCGCGGAGGCCCGGAGGAAGCAGCTGGGTCACGAGGGTCGGGAACACTCTGTCACCGTCGATGCCGGTGCCCTTCACCGGGAGGTGAATGACGCCCTGCGCATTAAGAGCAGCGCCGATGAGGCCGGGGATGAGGAAGATCATGACGGGCATGACTTTCAGGGCAGCGCCCCAGATCGTACCGCGACGGGCGATCGTCAGGTTCTTGGCAGCCAGCGTGCGCTGCACGATGTACTGGTCGGTGCACCAGTACCAGATACCGATGATCGGGGAAGCGATGCAGATGGCGAGCCACGGGAAGTCCTTGTCGGACAGCGGGTGCCAGAGAGCGTACTGGGAAGCGTGCGTGGCGGTGAAGTCACGGAGTCCGCTCCAGCCGCCGTCGAGCTTGGAGAGACCGAAGTAGAGGATGAAGATGGAGCCGAGCAGCAGGATGATGGCCTGGCAGGCGTCGGTGTAGAGGACCGCGCGGAGACCGCCGAACACGGAGTAGAGACCGGTCAGGATGATGGTCAGGAGCGCGCCGCACCAGAAGGCGTCGAGGCTGCCGAGGTGGAAGTCCGGGAAGAGGACGTTGAACACGAGGGCGCCGGCGTAGACCGTGACGGAGACCTTGGTCAGCACGTATGCCGCGAGGGAGATGATGGAGAGGATCCAGCGGGCAGTCGGGCTGAAGCGCTTCTCAAGGAATTCAGGCATGGTGAAGACCTTGGAGGTGTAGTAGTACGGGACGAAAACCCAGCCGAGCATGAGGAGCACCCATGCGTGGAGTTCCCAGTGCGCGAGGGAGAGACCGGTGTTCGCGCCGGAACCGGCGAGACCGACGATGTGCTCGGAACCGACGTTACTGGCGAAGAGACTGCCGCCGATGGCGAACCAGCCGATGTTACGGCCGCCGAGGAAGAAGTCGGAGGAGGTGTTCTGGCCTCTGGACGACCAGATCGCCACGCCGGCGATGATCGCGAAGTAACCGATGATCACGACCCAGTCGATGGCGTTGAGGGAGACGGAGGTCGAGGTCGCGTTCGCGACGGCCTCGGTGACCTCGGCGGGGGCGGATTCCACGGCGGAGTTCACCGCTTCGGCGATGTCGGCCTGCGCAGCCAGAATCCAGTTGAGAGTGCTAACCATTTGTTTCTGGTCCTTTCTTAGTTTTTTGTATGTTGGGAGATATTTGTGTTTAAAATAATTGAGTAAAACATACACCGCGGAAGCGCAAAAATCAACCCCGGAACTGACAAAATAAAGACTTTTTCCGTATTTCTTTCCTTACTTTCTAAAGAATGATACGCGATAAGCTCAAAAAAACGGCATTTCCATGATTCGGTTTCGAGGTCATCTTCTGCTCGAATACGGGTGTTCCTTGCTCCACAGGCGCAGATCCAGCTCCATCACGTCGAACACACTCAGAATCTCTTTCAGTTCCGCCAGCGTCCTCCGCGCCGTTTCCTCCCCCAGTTCGCCGTGCGACGGCATTTCGAAGAGATTGCGGCCACCCTCGATCGGGATCGCGATGTAGACATTCGAATTCATGAACGCGAATCCTATCTTCGAAATACCCTTACGGAAACGTTCCGACAGTTTCAGCATCGTGTGCATGAGTTTCGGCGTCAGGATATACCGCGCCTCCACGTCGTCCTCCGTGTACACCACGAATTTCTTCTCGAATGCGGGGTCCTCCATGCGCGTCATGTGGCCGTGTCCGGGGAGCTTGAGTTTCTGGAGGAAATTGCCGACGACCTGCCCGAATGCCGCTTCGGCGGTATCGGGCAGCACCCAGTGGCTGTACTTGAAATCCTTGTTGAAGTCCGCGACCATGAAGACGCCGTTGAAAAACGTGTGGTACGATGTGTTCTTCCCGTCGCTGTGCTTCTCCTGCACCTTCAGTTCGCTGAACCGGACCGGGATGCCCTTGTACGAACCGAACACAAGGTCTTCGCCCGAATACGAATCGGCCCTCTGGGAAAAGATTTTCGAACGGCGGAATTCCTCTTTCGGGATGCAGCCGTCCGGATTGTAGGACAAGCCCGGATCAAGCTCTTTCAGCAGCGAAGGCACCACGATCTTCTTGTACAGGAGCTTCACGCCGTGCATCATGTGAGTGTACACGGTCACGGCGATGATGATGCCGGGCACAAGCACGAACGGCAGATAATCCCCGGACATGACGAGCGCGCCGAGCGACAGCAGGACGGTCACGGCAACGATGACGGCGGATAATGTCAGGGCTTTTTTCCGCGTGGCATCACGGAGTTCGCGCAACTCGGCAAGAGTCTCGTCCAGCCCCGCGATGAAGCGTGGCCGGACATCGTTACTTCGGTCGGGTTCCGGGTCTTTCATATCGGCTCGCTTTGGGATATTACTTGAAGAGGTCGCCGACGTTCGGGTTCGCGCGCTCTTCCGGCGCGGCCTCGAACAGCGCGGACTCTGTGAAGCCGAACATGCCCGCGAGGAGGTTGTTCGGGAAGATGCGGATCGCGAGGTTGTAGTCCGTGACGGCGGAATTGTACGCGCGGCGCGCGGCTGAAATCTGCTCTTCGATCTCGTTCAGGGATCGCTGGAGCTGGATCACGTTCGCGGACGATTTCAGGTCGGGATACGCCTCGACCTGCACCATCACGTTCTTCAGCACGCCGGACAGCTCCTTGTCGAGGCTGATGCGTTCGGCTGGATCGGTCGCGGCGGTCGCGCGTGTGCGGAGTTCCGTCAGCTTCTCCAGTGTGCCGGATTCGTGTTTCATGTACGCCTTCACGCTCGAAACGAGGTTCGGGACCAGGTCGCAGCGCTTCTTCAGCTGCACGTCGATCCCGGCGAATGCGTTCTGGACGTTCGCGCGCTTCGCCGCGAGGCTGTTGTATACGATGATGACAAAAAGAATAATGGCGACGGGAATGATCAGAAGAGCAAGCAGGGGCATGACGGAGAACCTTTCTCAGGGGGATTGTTTTTTTCAGCGGGAAATCCCGGTTTCAATCAATATAGCACCAAACGCCCGCAAATCAAGATGCGGAAACCATTTTTCAGCGGAAAATGAGGAAGACGGGCACTGCCGCGAAGGAAGCCTTGTTCCTTATTTTTTCTTCAGGGCACGGTCGTCGGACCAGCTGCCGCCGTTTGCGCGCTCGTTGAACATGTGCATGGAGCTCATGTCGCGCGTGCGGACGGTATCCAGGATGTTGCCGTGCTTTACATGTCCGTCCAAATACAGCAGCGGGATATTGCCCTTGTGAATGGTGTTCCAGTCCTCGCCCGCGGCGTCCTTGTCGGTGCGGTTGCCGCGCAGGTGGAACGGCGCGCAGATTTCGTACTGCTGATCGCTGTTTTTCGTCACGTCTTTGAAGTTACTCCAGCGTTCACCGAGAATGATCAGGTCGGACGGAGCATCGATATCCGGGATGCGGCTCTGAACGACGCGTTTGCTGTGGTCCTTCATGGTCCACAGTCCGTACGGATCGTTGCGGCCGTAGCTCTGTTTGCCCTTCGTGACGTCGCTCGGACAGCGCGCGATCTTCAGGATCTCCCGTGCGAAGGAGTCGAGCTTCTTTTCATCGTTGAATCTGTAGAAATCCCCTTCCGCTGCAAAGTCATACGTGCTGCCAGACGTAATCGCCACGTTTCCCAGCCATTTTCTCCAGTCGCCGATGATGCCGTTGAGACTGCCGCTGTTCTCCGACGCAAAATGATGGAAGTACTCGCCGAAATTCTTCTGGTTGCTGATACATGTCGCGCGTTTCGCCGTTTCACGGGCGGAACGCAGCGCCGGAAGGAGCAGTGCGGCCAGGATCCCGATAACAGCAATGACGACCAGGAGTTCGATCAGGGAGTAATACCTGCGTGTACCATGGATACCGGATTCGGAATGCATATTCATGTTCAGGGCCCTCATTTGGAAAAGGAAATGAAACGGAACGATTTATTATGAAACTAATATACAACTTTTTCGGAAGAAAAACAAGTCCGGAACGCAGAAAGATTCGCTGTTTTTTCAGCTCCAGCGGGCGCGCAGCGCGGACCAGTCGCTTTCGCGGGCCTCTTTGAACTCGACGGAATCCGCGCCGTACGTCATCTTGACGCATTCCAGGAACCAGTTCCGGCCGCGCTTCGTGGAATCCGTGCCGGCCAGCAGCAGACGCAGAAACGCGGTCTTCTCCGCCTCGGACGCGGGATTCGCGTCGGCGGAGAGAATGCGACGCACCAGCCACGGATCGGACAGAAAACCGCGTCCCACAGCCACCCCGGCGCATCCGGCCGTACGCACAAGATATTCCGCGTCCATAGAACTGGCAATATCGCCGTTGCCGAAGAGAGGAACTGTTCCCGCCGCCTCCACGGCGCGGGCGATCCGTCGGACGCGTTCGGGCGCTTCGACCGGGCTGTACATCTCCGTCGCGGTCCGGTAATGAAACACGATCCAGTCCGCTCCGGCATCGCACACGGCGCGGACGATCTCGGGGACATGATCCGGCGAATCCCATCCGGCACGGAGTTTCACGGACACGGAAACGCCCTCCGGGACAGCCTCGGCGACCGCATGTGTGAGCTCAAAAATCGTTTCGGGCGACTTCAGCAGATACGCGCCGTTTCCGCTCGCTGTGACGGTCTTGCTCGGGCATGCGAAGTTCAGATTGATGCCGTGCACGCCATATTCGGCAAATCCTGCCGCGGTCGCCGTAAGAGAATAGGCGTCATGGCCGATCAGCTGAAAGACAAGCGGGAGGTCCGGCCGCACGCGGTACGGCGCGAGTTTCCGCAGGATCGCGGCACGTTTCGGCACGGAGACGCCGCCCGTGCTGAAAAATGGCGTAAACCAGAGCGGGATCAAGTCGAGGCGCGCGGCGGCCTGCATGAAGGTCCGCGTCATGACGCCCTGAAGCGGAGACAGGACGGCGCGCCCGGGGAGCGTGAGGCGGCCGGAAAGCCGCAGCGGCGCGCGGAAATCGAACAGGCAGTCCCCTGCCCTCTTCTTCTCTGCGGAATAAAGCTCAGCCGATTCGGACGACATCGCCGGACGGGATCTCGAAGGCGTTCTTTCCGCGCATGATCCAGACCGTCCGCGCGGATGGATTCTGCACGTAGCAGCAGTCAGCGGTGAACCGGAGCATGCGGAACGCCTGGTTGTAGTCGTAGATCTCAATGTTCGTGGCGTACCACACGGAGTCCTTGCCCGCCATCTGGTCGGCGAACCGTTCGATGATGTCCCAGTTGTTGTTGCGCGAGAACTCGAACGAATGTCCCCAGATGTAGCAGACCGTGCCGCGCGGATAACGGTTGTTCAGGAACCGTTCGCCGAGTTCGGCGATGTTCTCGCGGTGGTGCGCGGTCGGATTCCACTCCAGAAAATCGTCCGGCAGGCGGAACGAATGCGTGCTGTTCACGGTGCGCGAATACAGGATGCCGAGCTCGCGGAGCTGGCGTTTCAGGTCGGAGGTATACGTCCCGTACGGGTACGCCATCCCCTTGACCGGGGCGTGCGTGATGGCCTCGAGGCGCTTCCGGTTTTCAAGGATGTCGGAGATCACGGCCTCGATCGGCATCATATCCTCGAATGCGTGTTCCGCGCCGTGGACCGCGATCTCGTGCCCGTGTTTCAGGTAGACTTCGTTCACGTCGAACGACGGGAACGTACCGTCGTGCGGGCCGTTGTCCGCGCAGAAATTGAACGTGCATTTCAGCCCGTGGTCGGAGAAGATACCCGCGAGGCGGATGTCTTCGTCCAGGGCGTCGTCGTAGCTGAACGTGAGCGCACGCTCGAGCCCGCCTGGAAACAGAGGATAGATCATCATTGTCCGGCGGCCTCCTGGTCCGCCCCGAAACCGCCCGCGTCCGCCGCGGACTGTTCCTGTTTCTTCAGATCCTCCTCAAGTTCGGCGCGAAGCCGGTTCGCTATCTCGGGAGGATAGTTTTCGATGATGGCGCGCGCGGTGCGTGCTTTCATCTCGGAGAACGGCGGAAGCGCCACGCGGTCGAGATCTTCATGCTGCCGCACGTAGGCGTCATAAATGCGTTTCGCGAGCGCGAGGTGGTCCGCGGCGGCTTCGCGGTCGCCGTAGCCAATGAGCATGCAGGACGTGAAGAGCAGGCCTTCCAGTTCGTTGCCGATCTGCTTAAAGTCGCCGCTGACGAGGTCGTCTTCAAATTCGTTCAGGACGAACTGGTCGAGCGTCATGGTCCGCGAATTGCCGTTTTTCGTCTCGGTGCAGAGTTCCTTGTAGAGGTTCGCCGCCGCCTCTTTCTGCGAGTACGTGTACAGCGTCACGATGGAGTCGATCAGGAAGTTTTCGTACAGGGCCTCGAACGGCGAATGCGCATAGGTGTCCGAGCTCATGACCTCCTTGTACAGCTTGCGCGTGGCGTCGATCACGTCCGTATTCGGCACGAGCATGAAGAAACTGCTGACTTCGTTTTCCCTCGGCAAAAGCATGCGCCCGTAATTGAACGTCGCAACCAGCGACTGGAGGATCATGCGCGTGAGCGGCAGCTGGTCGCGTCCATCGGTATATCCTCGGCCGACGTGCGCCCAGTAGATGGCGAAGGATTCCGGCAGAAGCCAGTCGAGTTCGCCGTATTCCCGGTTCACGGCCAGGATCGTCTCCGGCTCCACATTCCAGTCCTTCTTCAGCCATTTGCGGCGGAAATAGTAATCCAGCACAGCAGCGTCCTCAGGCTTCAGCTTCTCCTTCAGCTCCTTCGGCAGGCCGCCGTTCAGACGGAACTCGCCGAACAGACGTTCGAGATCGCCCTGATTGTACTCCATGATCGCGAACCAAGCCGGATGGTCGGCGGGGAACTTCTCGCGGAGCGCCTCCTCCGTGGCTGGCGACGCCGCCCAGGCTTCCCAGTCGGGATGATGCTTCCCGTAGAGGAAGATCAGATCGCGCGCCATGGTCTCCTTGTAGAAGCGCTGTGCGTCGTCCAGCACGTTGCCGAGCTTGTGCTGATAAATCCAGCCGAGTTCCTGATACACGAGCGGGTCATTCGGGTTCATGGTCACGGCTTCCTGCATCAGCTGAATGCCGCGCCGGACCCAGCGCCAGCGGTCCTCGGGACGCTTGCACGCCACGGAGACGTTGTACGCCATGTTCCACCCCATGTGCGAGGCGGCGGCGGAGAATTTCGGCTGAAGCTTCAGAATCCAGTCGGAGAGCTGCACCAGCTCGTAGTATTTGCCCTTCTGCTGCAGGTCGCCCGCGCGAATCCAAAGGATATCCGCGATGATCCCGCGGAATCCGCCCAGCGCCATCGTGGAGAACGCCACGATCGGCGGCGTGCCCTCGGCGGCGAAATTCTCGTCGACGAGTTTGTCACCCTTCACGATCGCGGCCATGCGATCCTGAACGAATACGTTCGCGAACAGCACGAGGACCGTTCCGGCAAGCAGAGCGAAAAACAAGGTATAACGGTTCTTCATGGTCCGGCTCCTATCCGCGTTTCGACACCAGCGCCAGTTCGCGGCGTGTATAAATCCAGGCTCCGAGCAGGAACACCGGGAGCATTCTCAAAACGAAATCCTTCGCGAACAGCGTGCCGATGAAGGGGAAACCGATCAGTTCGCCGTTCGCCAGATACCCCGTCACGAAGAAATCCTGAAGCGGCACGATCAGGTTCAGCAGCAGGTCGCCGAACTGGTAGCCGAACGTCCCGGTGTATTCCGACTGATAGTCGATCGCATCCGGGATCGAGGTCACAAGATAGTTCGCAAGTCCGCCGGTGAGCATGTACGCCGCGGAGAAGAAGATCGCGATCGGCAGAGACAGGCAGGCGGCGACCGCCGAGGCGAGCAGCGTGACCGAGAGGATCCCGATCGCCATCACCAGGATCGCGCGGCAGTAGTTGGAGAAGAATCCGGCTTCGCGGATCAGCAGGAACGGCCCCTTCCCTTCCTCGAAGTTCAGTTCGCTCGTCTTCGTATCCTTGTTCAGGAAGCCGACCTCGGCCTTCCCGTCGAACACGAAATAGGTATTCCGGATCGGGACCGCGATCTCGTTCTGGGCGGAGGTGAGGATGTCTTCCTCCGGCGTCGCGACCAGGTCGGAAACGACCGTCTCGCCGCCGTTGTCGTCAGGACGCGTGAAGTTCGCGGCGAAAATCCAGTGCCCGCGGACGGAATTCTGGTCCTGCATGTAATAACGGTTCACATAAACGGTGTAGCGCAGAAAGACCACGTCGTCATCGGTCAGATCCTTCGGCAGCCCTTCGAACTGCCAGAACAGGGAATCGCCCTCCGAGATCAGGCCGTACGTCGCGATCAGCTCCTTGCGGATCTCCAGGAACTCCTCCTGACGCGTCTGATCGTTCTGAAGCAGGAAAGTCTCCTGACCGTGTTCCTTCGCCTGCGCGATGCGGCGGTCGAGTTCCGCCTGCGCCAGCGCGCTGAAATCGGGCCGTACAGGTTTGTATAATGCACGCGCGGTCAGGACCTGTTCGTCCAGCATCAGGCGTTCCTCCTCGGTCATGTCGGCGGACGACAGACGGAACGACAGGAACGCATAGACCGCGACGGCGGCGATCAGCAGCAGCGCCAGATGGATCAGCACGACGCCGGTATATTTGCCAAGCAGGACGACCGCCCGGCGGACCGGCTTCACCACGATCATGTGAATCTGCGCCGTCTCGACGTCCGAACTGACCTCCGAACACGCCAGCCAAACGGACGACAGGCACAGGATGAACCCGACGAACCCGAGGCAGTATTGAAGAAATATCTGCACCTCGCCCTTCGGCGTGCCGTCGCCCAGCAGCGTGAACGGCAGCAGGAAGATGCTCAGGAGCAGCAGGATCAGGAGCAGACGGAAGATATGCGACCGGACAGCCGATCTGCACGTCAGCTTCACTATGGCAAGGAACGCGGTCATCGTGCGTCAGTCTTTCCTGTCCGTCGGATTCGTCAGCAAATCCTTGAGTTTGCGGTTCGCCTCCGACATCTTCGCCTCGATCTCCTGCTGCGCCTGACGGGATTTCTCCTCCTCGGAAGCGGGAGCAGACGCCTGGAGTTTGGCGAACAGTTCGTCCTGACGCTTCTTGGCGGCCTCTTCCTCGGCCTTCGCGGCGTCCTCTTCCATCTTCTTCGCGAGCGTCTGCGCCGGAGTCTCCTCCTCGCGTGTCAGCGAATCAAGCACGGCCTTCGCATCGTGCTCCTTGTCCCCGGTGGTGAGGTATTCGGCGATGGCGCCGCCCGACCGCGAACCGGATGTTTCGAGGCTTTCCTTCTTCGCCTCGTTCACGATGTCCACGAAGAAATCCTCCAGCGACATGTGCGGATGCGCCACGGACATTTCTCCGTCCGGGACGCTCTCGCGGACGATCCGGCGGATGCGTTCGAGCGCCTCCTCCGGCAGGCGCGGCACGGTGATGGTGTCGTTCGTGCGGATGGTGAGCAGGTCCTCCATGCCGCCGTTGGCGCGGATGCGTCCGCCGTACAGCACGATGATGCGGTCGCAGACTTCCTCCACGTCGCTGAGCAGATGGCTGGTCACGATCACTGTCTTGCCGCGTTTCTTCAGGAGCTTGATGAGGTCCTTCACCTCGCGGCAGCCGAGCGGGTCCAGGCCGGACGTCGGTTCGTCGAGGATCAGGAACGCCGGGTCGTTGATCATGGCCTGCGCCAGACCGATACGGCGCGCCATGCCCTTCGAAAACTCGCCGACGGGACGGTTCCGGGCGTGCGCCAGGCCGACCATGTCGAGCAGCTGGTCGCACCGGCGGGTGCGCTCCTCCTTCGAGAGCCCGAAGAGAGAGGCGAAGAAGTCCAGCGTTTCAAACGCGGTCAGGTATTTGTAAAGGTATGTTTCCTCGGGCAGATACCCGATGAGTTTCTTGTTCTCGACGTCACGCGGCGACTTGCCGAACACGGTCAGGCGGCCTCCGGTCGGGTACAGCAGACCGAGGAGCATTTTCACGGTCGTGGACTTGCCGGACCCGTTCGGGCCGAGCAGACCGACCACTTCGCCCTCGCGGACCTCGAAATCGATGTCGTTAACGGCTTTCGCCTTCGGGCGGTTCCAGAAATCGCGGAAGACCTTCGTCAGGCCGACCGCGCTCACCACCACAGGGCGCTCGGATGCGGACTTTTCCGCCGTTTTCACTGCCTCCGCCATGGCTTATTCCTCTCCGCCTGCCGTGGATTTCTGCACGGCCGCGCCGCTGTCCGAAGTCAGGTCTTCGCCCGTGCGGACCAGACGCGCGCTGTTGAAGATGACGATCAGCGTACTGACCGTGTGCAGGGCAGCCGCGGCGATCGGGTCCATGCGTCCGAAGACGGACAGGATGATGCCGCAGAGCACGAACGTCAGGCCGAACGCCAGGTTCTGGTACATGATCGCGCTCGTCTTGCGGGAAAGGACGATCAGGAACGGCACGCGACGCAGGTCGTTAGTCATGAGCGCGATGCTGGCGCTGTTGATGGCGATGTCGCTGCCGATGGCGCCCATGGCGATGCCGAGGTCGCCGGCCGCCAGCGCGGGCGCGTCGTTCACGCCGTCGCCGACCACCGCCACGGTCGAAGTCTTCTTGACTTCTTCCACGTAGGCGACCTTCGTTTCCGGCAGGCAGTCGCTGCGGATGTCGTCGATGCTGAGCTGGGCCGCGATGGAGACGGCCACGCTGCCGCGGTCGCCGGTCACCATGGCGCAGCGGGTCACGCCGATGGACTTGAGTTCGTTGATGGCGGCGGCAGCCTCGGAACGAATCTTGTCCTTGAAGCCGATCCAGCCGATCACCTTATCCTCGACCGCCACATACACCACGCTCATCGTCTCGTGTTCCTTCGCGTCGACCGCGGGCAGCGCCACGCCGACGCTCTCCAGCCAGACCGGACGCCCGACGAGTACGCGTTTGCCGTCCAGCATGGCGATGACGCCCTTGCCGGGGACTTCCTGGAATCCGGACACCGGTTTCGCCGGGATGCCGACCTCGGCGGCAAGGCGCTGGAGCGCCTGCGCGGTCGGGTGGTTGCTGTGGGCTTCCAGCGAGATCGCGGTCAGCAGGAGTTCGGCGGGCTCGACGCCCTCCGCCACGGGGTTCAGGCGCGCCACGGAGAGTTCGCCCTCGGTCAGCGTGCCGGTCTTGTCGAACACGACCGTGCGGATCTTTCCGGCGAGTTCCAGGTGGTTGATGTTCTTGATGAGCACGCCCAGACGCGCGGCCGCGGCAACGGCGGCCACGATGGTCGTCGGAGTCGCCAGCACCACGGCGCACGGGCAGGAGATCACGAGAAGGGAGATCACGCGGTCCATGCTCCCGCCGGGGAGCCACCACGTGATGATCGCCAGCATCAGGATCGTGGGCGTGTAGTAGCCCGCGTAACGGTCGATGATGCGCACGAACGGCGTCTTGTTGCGTTCCGCGGACCGGATCATCTGCTCGACCTTGCCGAGCGTGGTGTCCTTGCCGAGACGCGTCACGCGCACTTCGAGGCTGCCGGAGATATTCAGCGTACCGGCGTACACCTCGTCGCCCGCGTTCTTGTCCTCCGGCATGGATTCGCCGGTGATGGACGCCTGGTTCACGGCGCTTTCGCCGCGGACGATCACGCCGTCGACCGGGAAGTTTTCGCCGGGACGAACGCTGATGATATCGTTCAGCGCCAGGTCGCGCACGGAAACGTCCGTCTCCCCGTCCTCGCCGATCTTGTGCGCCGTGCGCGGCGTCAGCCGGATCAGTTCCTCGATGGAACGCTGCGCGCCGCTGGCGGTGTGGGATTCGATGATGATCGTGATGAGCAGGAAGAACGCCACGATGCCCGCCGTGCGGAAATCGCCGGACGCGAACGCCGCGAGGATCGCCAGCGCGACGAGTTCGTTCATATAAACGCGTCCTTCGATCAGGTCGCGGATGGCCGTCACGACGATCGGCAGAGCCAGCGTGACCGCGCCGATCGCGGCGCTCAAGTTCGCGGCGAACGTCTCGTCCGGGAAGAGCCAGGACAGCAGATACGAGTTCACGATCAGGAAGCCGCCGACGAACGCGAACGACGCCCGCCCCATGGAACGGGAGTGTCCGACGCCTTCGCCGATGGGCGCGCCGCAGGAGATGCAGCGGGTCGGCTCGTCGGGATCGTGGTCGTGGCCGCAGCCGCAGTCATGGTCGTGGTCGTGATGATGCTCGTGATCGTGGTGATCGTGGTCATGATGATGACCGCACGCGCAGACTTCCTGCAATTCCACGGCGGGATTTTCCATTTTCAGTTCGTCAGCCATGATTACTCCTCCTTCGCCGGACCGCCGCCCGCACCAGCGGGCGCGCTTGCGGCGCGCTGCTGCAGGGGTTCCTGATTGACCTTCAGCCAGAGCACGGACTGGCCGCCGCCCTTCACGTCCACGATGAACTTGTCCTGAACGGGCGCGATCGCCTCCGCCAGTGTGTCGGAGAAGAGCGACACGAGCGTCGCCTTTTTGTTCTTGCTGTACTGGGCATAAATCTCATCGAAATACGACGCGTCGGCGGCGACTTCCTTCACCACGCGGAGCTTGTACGCCCCGGCATCCGCGAGGATCTTCGCGGATTCGGACTTCGCCAGGTTCTCCTGTTCCACGCTGTACGTCCGCGCCTCTTCAACCACGCGTTCGGCGTCGGTCTCGGAGAGCAGCAGCTCCTGGAACGACGGGATCGTGACGATCGGGGGCGCGGCGATCTTGAGCGTGAGGTTTTCGAGCGTGATGCCGATATCCATGGCCGCGATGCGGTCCACGAGAGACTGCTTCACGGTCTGTTCATACTTCGCTCTGTCGTAGTAGGTCGTCTCCAGATTCTGCACGGCGCTGGCGGAGATCACCACGTCGTCGAGCAGGTTCTTCAGCATGACGCGCGCCGTGCCGAGCGAGGCGGTCTGGCCTTTGGACGTGTCGGTCGCCGAGGGATTGTCGGTCGCGTCCGTACTCAGGCAGGTCAGGTAGAACTTCTGCGGATCGGTCACGCGGTAGGTCATCACCCATTCGCAGTGCAGGATCGAGTTGTTCCCGAGCAGCACATAGCCGTCGACGCCGGGGACGAGCTTCTCGTTCACTTCCGAGGGCCCGGTCCCGTCGGCCTTCACCCCCTGGTAGTACAGGAACTCCGCGTCCATCGGCATGAACGCCAAGCTGGTGATCTCCTGCTTGTTGATCGGGATGCGGACGATGCGGTTCACGGGGGACGGCAGGAACCAGTGCCAGCCCTCCTTGCACTCCTGTTTGAACTTGCCGAACTGGAGTACGATCACGCTCTCCGTGGTCGTATCCACGATGAACGAACCGCCGAAAACCAGGAACCATCCCAGCGACACAATGATGAACGCCGCCAGGATACCAAAAAACATCTTCAGCGCACGGGACAGGAAGTCCACGCCAGTCTTGAGCTGGCCTTCGCCCGGTCCGCCGGATGCTGTCTGTTTCAATTCTTCAGCCATGCCGGACGCTCCTTATTTCTTCTCCGCGGCGAACGAATCGGACGTGCCGTTCAGGACGTCGAACGGAGCGGACTCGGTGCTGAGGATCAGCGTGGACTTCGAGGACAGGATCTTCTTCATGGCCTGAAGTTTGCGGAGGAACGTCGCGAGTTCGGGTTCCTTCGTGAACACGGCGTAGTAGGAAGCGGCTTCGGCGTCGCCTTCGGCCATCAGGGCTTTCGCCTTGGCCTGAGCCTGCGTAATCATCTTGCTCTTCTCCGTGTTGGCGAGCGTGCGGATCTCCTCCGCCTTCGTCTTGCCTTCGTCGCGCTTGCGGGCGGCTTCCGTCTCGCGTTCCTGTTTCATACGGCTGGCGATGGCGGCCGCGGTCTTCTCAGGGACGCCGATGGACGAGAACAGCACGTCGCTGACCTCAAGACCGTATTTCTCCATCACGTCGGGCGCGATCATTTCGAGGATCTCGGCGCGCATCTGCTCGATCTTCATCAGCTCGGGATCGGTGTTGATGAGTTGATCGTAGTCGTACTTGCCGACGACCGCGGCCTTCGCCGTGCGCATGCGTCCGCCGAGATAGCCCAGCGCGGTTTCGAGTTTCGGAGCGGCTTCCTTGAAACGCTTCAGGTCCTTGATCCGGTAGATCACGTTCAGTCCGATCACGACCTGCTTCTGGTCGCGCGTGGTCGTCTCTTCGAGGTGGCCGATGTTGCCGTCGAACGGGCGTTTGCGGATGTCGTAGCGGATCACCTGCTGGAAGGGAAGCGGCAGGCGCAGATGAAGCCCGGGCTCGGCCTCCTTCGTGATTTTGCCCATCGTCAGGACGAGGGCGCGTTCCGTGGCAGGCACCTGGTAGGTGAAAATCGCCAGCAGGAAAATAGCCGCCACGATAATGCCGAGGAGGATGGTGGGAAGATAGTAGCCTTTTTTCTTTTCAGGCTTCGGTGCATCTTTCATGATCCGGGTCTCCGTTTCAAGTTGTTGTTATGTAATTAGTTGCAATTCAATTTATCAATCCGGCGCGAGGGCATCATACGCCCGCGCACACGAATACATCCTATAATGTAGCCCATTTTTCCTTTTTTTCAACTTCCCCTGCCCTTTTTTTTGAAAAAAACCGGAAGAAAACCGCTTCAAACATGCCGTTTTTTTGCATTTCGGATTATGCGACAAACAAAAATGTCTAATGCGGATGAGGATATATGAACAAGAAGAACGCCCCGCCGGAACATGCCGGAACGGGGCGCGGAAACTTCTATTTGGAAAACGGCTTGTCTTTACTTCTGTGCGGGCTTCTCTTCCGCGTTTTTAACGGGCAGGAAAGTCATTTTCGCGACGATCTCGTAATTCTTCGGATCTTTCAGCATTTCCAGCACTTCGGCGGGCGGATTCAGCACCGTGCCGTCCTTGTCGATCTGCGCTCTGTCCGTCACCTTCTTGACCTCCAGCCCGGTCGTGGCGAACTGCACGAATCCGATCTCCCAGCCGCCGTCCTTCGGGTCCGCCTTCAGGATGTACGAATACGGCTTCATCATGAAAATATACTCGGGGTTGAGCTTGGCCTTCTCCATGATGTACAGATTGTCGAGCGCCATGAAGAAGAACAGCGAATCCCCCTGTTTGAACGGCGCGACGACCACGGGCAGCCACGTTTCGACCGGGCCTTTTTCCTTGTCGTCGTCGATCATCGTCACCATGCCGCGCACGAGGCATCCGTCGAAGTTCTTTTTCACGGCGGATTCAAGATCCTTGTTGGCTCCGTCCTTGTACTCGCCGAACACGACTTTGATGTTTTCATCGGTCGCTTTGAACATCCCGGCCTTCAGCAGCGCCGCGCTGGTCCCGGCGTCGAACATCTCGGCGGAAGTATTGTCGTCGATCGGCGGGTAATACAGCGGGGTAACCCCGCAGGACGTGAACAGGACAGTGCAGAGCGATGCGGCGAGCACGAGTCCGCCGCGGAAAAGAGATTTCAGCATAGTCAAACCTTTCTCCTGAATGGGTTCAAAACCGGGCGGAAAAGGAAGAGGAAAACTCTTTCCGCCGGATAAAGGATTAGACCATTGTCCGGAAAAAATGTTCCGTCTTTTCAGCGGATTTCCACGAAAAAACGGAACTTCAGTTCACAGGCGGAGGAAGAGGGAAAAGGATCAGTATTCCTTCATGTTCAGCACCACCACCGGTGTCGCGACGCAGACCGACCAGTAGATGCACATCACGGAGAACGATTTGATGATGCTGTCCCAGTTGACGGCGTCGATGGTGAACATCTGCGAATAACCGTCCAGCACGCGCGTGATGAGGAACGGCCTGATGTCCTCGATGAGATCGGAAAATGCGAGCTGCATGATCAGGCTCACGAAAAAGAACACCAGGCCGCCGGTCGCCGCCACGGTCATGCGCTTCACGAAGGCCGAGATCATGAACGACACCGAGCTGATCGCGGACATCGCGAACGCGGAATAAAGCGTGGCGAGGTAATAGGATGCAATGGCCTTCTTCGCACTGACCAGCCCGCTCGAGGAAAATTCCCACGGAACGCCCATGAACAGGGTGATCTGCATTTTCGATATTCCGAAGAATACGATGCCGATCAGCATCGTCAGCGCCGCGAACAGCATCGAGTAGAACAGGATGACGAGGAACACGGCGATGAACTTCGCGATCACGAACTGCGTGCGCGAGAACCCGCGCGAGAGATACGCCCGCAGCGTACCGTCCTGCTGTTCGCATGCGATGGCCTCGCCCGCGAACATGAACGCGAAAATGGGCATCAGGACCAGGAACAGGATCTGGCAGGAAAAGCGCGCGAACATCAGTCCGTCGCAGAGCTTCTTCGGATCCGGAACCATCACCTTCATGAGGGGCGACATACCGTTCACCATTCCTCCCGTCATATCGGAAAACCTGTTCTGGAATTTCCAGTAGACAAAGACCATCAGGACCATCAGAAACGCGAACCCGAGCAGCATGATGTAATGCTTCTTCTGGGACGCCATCTTCACGATTTCATGGTAGATCGACAGGATCATGAGCGCACCTCGTTTCTCACGCCGGATTCCTTTCCGGTCAGCTCCAGGAAGAGGCGTTCCAGGCGGTCCGGCTCGTTTTCGAGCATGGAGACCGCGAACCCGTTTTTCACGAGCGTTTCGTTCAGCTCAGCGGCACATTCCGATTCCGTTTCCACGCGCAGAACGCCGGGCGCGTCCTCCGGCTGCTTAATGGACAGGATGCGCGGGCCGAACGTCTCCTTCAGGAGGGCTTCGGCGCGGCCGGGTTCGGTGGCGCGGATGAGCGTCACGGGCGAACGCCGCAGGATTTCCTCCATGGGCCCCTGCGCGGCGATCTTTCCGTGGTTCAGGATGGCAATATTCGAGCAGATCTTTTCGATCTCGCCGAGCATATGGCTGGTGACCAGCACGGTCTTTCCGAGGTCGGAACCGAGGTTGCGGATCAACGTCCGGATGTCCACGATGCCGTTCGGGTCAAGCCCGTTCGTCGGCTCGTCCAGGATCACGAAATGCGAATCCGGCAGGAGCGCCAGCGTGATCGCCAGACGCTGTTTCATGCCGAGCGAGAACTCGCGTACGCGGTGGTTCAGCCAGCCCGCGATGCCGGTGTATTCCGACAGTTCCTCGCGGCGCGCCTTGTAGCGTTTGCCCGTGCCGCGCGACAGGATGTCGAGGTTCTGGCCCGCGGTAAGGTCGGGGTAGAATGCAGGCGAATCCACGATCGCCCCGGTCCCCTTCAGCGCCTTTTTCGGATACGATTCCACGTCGATGCCGTTCACCGTCACGCGCCCCGAATCCGGGTGCGCCAGCGAGGTCACGATGCGCAGGAGCGTGCTTTTCCCGGCCCCGTTCGGGCCGATGATTCCGAAGATGGTGCCTTTCGGAATGGAGAGCGACGCGCCGTCGAGCGCACGGAACTTCCCGAACGATTTCACCACGTTCTCAACAGTTAAAACATAATCACTCATAATGCGGCTTTCTCAGCGTCCGGCGTTCTGCGCGCCCGGCGCTGCGTTCAAATGGAAAAACCGGAGAAGCGTTCTGTTTTTCTCCGGGGAAACCCGTCTCGGGTCGGAAAGATAGATTTCGCGGTGCTGCTGCTCCGCCCGGACCAGTCCGTGCGCTTTCAGGAAGGCATTCATGGCCGCGAAGGACTCCGGCTCAGTGTCGTACGGGCCGACGTGCAGCATCTGGACGGACGGACCGTCCGTGAACGTCTCAAACGAGGCGCGCTCGAGCAGGTCGGCGGGGACTTTCCTGCGGGCGGACTCCATGGCGCGGGCCACCACGTCCGGCGTCACAAACCACGGCTGACGGATCATCAGTCGGTATTTGAGCTTCATCTTGTCGAGCGCCCCGCCTTGCCAGGCGTCCGTGTCCATCCGCCAGACGCCCTCCAGCGGGAACACCGTGTACTCCTGATAACCAGGAGGCGTCCAGCCGCTTTTCGGCATCATGCGGACGGTATAGGAAAGCGTGTACAGGAGACCGACAACAGCCTGAAACTCCTCGCTGTCGGGCGAACCCGCGCCCTCGACGGCAAAGAAATTCATCTCGGGGACATCGATTTCGACCGGGCCGTTTTCCTTCGGCAGATAAAACGCCTTTTCCGTCTTGCGCCACTCGTATTTCGCGACGGATGGCTTCTTTTCCGTTTTCTTCTGCATGGAAGTGTCTATTTCGAGGAGGAAATCACTTTCTCGGGATCTTGAGCTTCTGACCGACCTGGAGCATGTCGCTCTTCAGGTTGTTCGCCTTCTTGATGTCCTGCACGGTCACCTCGTAGGCTTTCGCGATCACGGACAGCGTCGCGCCCTTCTGCACCTCGTAGATATCGTATTCGGCCTCGGTCGAAACGGGCGTCGGGACGGTCACGGTCGGGGGCGGCGTGGCAGCGAGCTTGTCGATCTTGCTGAGGATCGTCTTCATCTGCGCCTCGCGGGCGTCGGCATCCGCGGAAGCCTGACGTTTCACGACTGCGATCTCGTTCAGGAGCTTCTGATTCGTCTCCTGAAGCTCCGCGAGCTTGCGTTCCAGCGCGATCACACGCGTCTCAAGTTCGGCGTTTTCGTCCTGCACCACGCGGAGCTGGGCCGCAGTGTTCCCCGCGAGCTCTTCCACGTAGGAGACGATATCGCGGCGGGTCCCGGTCGAAGCGGTCCGAGTGGCGGCGGCAGTATTGGTATTGGCAGTGGCTGCGCCGGATGCGGTCGCGGCGGTCGATGTCTGAGGTGCGGCCGTACCGGCGGGCTGCACGGTCTGAGCGGAAACGAACGGCGCGGCGAGCGCGGCCGCGGCGAAAAGCAATATGACGGAAAATCTCATGGAAAAGCTCCTTCGGTTCGGGGGTGGGTCTGCATTCATGCACTATACTTTAATCCGTAATCGCGAGAATGCAACCCGTTTTCCGCTTTTTTCGGGCGTATTTTCGGAAAATGATTTGATTTTCGGCGTTTTCGCGTTAAGGTAAATCACTACCTTTTCACATGGAGACAATGCTTATGTACGACCGCATTCTCAAATTCTTCAACGACAACGACCATTTCGCCAAGGAAAACGGCATGGTCATCACCCGCCTCGGAGAAGGCACCAGCGAAGCCGTCCTGACCGCCACCGACCGCCACATCAACGGCATGGGCATCATCATGGGCGGCGCGCTCTTCACGCTCTCCGACTTCGCGTTCGCCGCCGCGATCCACACCTTCGGGCTCCGCGCAGTCGGCATGAACACAACCACGGCGTTCCTGAAACCCGGCAAGGGCACCCCCGGCGCGAAGTTCACCGCCCGCGCCAAGCTCGTTTCGAAGACCCGCCGCACTGGCGTCTTCGACGTGAACGTCTACGACGAGGACAACCGTCTGCTCGCCCACAGCCTCATGACCGGATTCATCACCGAGACTCCGCTCTTCGACGACTGATCCCCAACCTCACCTTTTTCCACCACCGGAGCACGCCATGACACCCTTCGATTACCTCCACCCCGCCGAACAGATCGTTGCCATCATGAACCGCATCTACGAGAACGGCATGACCACGACCAGCGGCGGCAACCTCTCCGTCCTCGACCCGGACGGCAACATGTGGATCAGCCCGTCCGGCATCGACAAAGGCACGCTCCGGCCCTCCGACATCATGCTCGTGCGCCCGGACGGCTCCATCGAGGGGCCGCACAAGCCCTCCTGCGAATACCCCTTCCACAGCGGCATCTTCAGGATGTGCCGCGACGTGAAGGCGATCCTGCACGCGCATCCCCCGGCGCTCGTGTCGTTCAGCATCGCCGGGATGATCCCGGACACCGCCGTCTTCCCGCGCACGAAACGCCTCTGCGGCGACGTCGGGTTCGCGCCCTACGACGTGCCGGGCAGCGACGCGCTCGGGCGGAAGATCTCCGCCGTCTTCGCGCAGGGACCGCGCACGGTCGTGCTGGAAAACCACGGCGTCTGCCTCGGCGGGAACAGTCTGCTGGAGGCCTATCTGAGGTTCGAGACGCTCGATTTCTGCGCGCGCACCATCTATCAGGCATCGCTCCTCGGCGGGGCGAAACCGCTCACGGATGCCCAGATCGCCGCGTATTCCGAAGACAAGAACGCCGCCTTCTCCGCGTTCACGCCGGGGCCGCGTTCCAGCGCCGAGCTCGAACTCCGCGCAACGACCGCCGCGCTCGTCCGCCGCTGCGTCCGCCAGAGACTCTTCACCGGCGCGTCCGGGTCCTACGCGGTCCGCATCGAGGGGGAAAAGTTCCTGGTCACGCCCGCGGACTGCGACCGCGCGAACCTCCGTCCCGACGAGCTCGTACTCATCGACGGCACGAGATTTGAGGCGGGAAAGACGCCCGACCCGCGCACGTGGTTCTTCAAGGCGGTGTTCGACGCACAGCCCGCGCTGAACGCCGTCTGCGCCGCGAATCCGCCCGCCATCGGCGCTTACCTGATCTCCCACGCCGAGTTCAATCCGCGCGTGATCCCGGAAAGCTTCATCCAGCTCCGCGAAACGCCCGCGTTCTCGTTCGACGACGCCCTCGCCGCGCCCGAATCGGTCGCGCGCACACTCTCGGCGCGCCATCCGGTCGTGCTCGTGCGGAACGACGCCGTACTGACCTGCGGACGCACCCCGCTGGAGGCGTTCGACCGCCTCGAAGTCACGGATTACAGCGCACAGGCGACCATCGCGGCGCAGTCGTTCGGCGGACTCCGCCCGATCACCGACGCCCAGGTGGAGGACCTCGTGACCGCGTTCGACCTCCCCAGAGAATAACGCCTGACCGCTATCTCATAATCAGGCAGACGGCGAATATCCCCGTCGCGATGGCGCCCGCGCTCCAGGACCAGTACAGTTCCTTTTCCGCGGAGATCAGCTGTTCCGCGTTTTCCTTGTCGTATTTCATGAGGATTTCATTGCGTCTCACAACGCCCTCCGCGATCCTTTTGTTCCATGGCGTAGGGCGCATTTTGTAGTAAAAAAGAGGGTATCTGGGGAATACCTTGATACATTCATTTTCACAATTGGGTAACGTGTTCTGGAAATACCATTTGATTCGGAACCACCGGAACAAAGCCCGGAGATAGAAGAAAAGCGAGACTACCATAACGGGAACATACAGGATGACAAGCCAAATCATGTTCGTTATCGCTCCTCGTTATTGACGTGTTCGGTTCGATGCGGCGGGTTCTTGCCTGTTCACGATTCACGCTCTCCATGCGGCACGGGGTCTGAGCTCAAAGCCCAAGGTTTTTGAGCGCCGCTTTTGCGTTGGGTTCGCCCTGGGCGGCGGCCTTGCGGAGCCATGGAACGGATTCTTCTTTATTCACGGATACGCCTCTTCCCGCCAAATAGCAGCTGGCGACCGTATACTGTGCCACGGCATAGCCGTGTTCGGCTGACTTGAGGAACCACTTGAACGCCTCCACTTCATCCTTTTCGATGCCGCGTCCCGCGAAAAAACAGTTGCCGAGCGCGTATTCCGCGACGGCGTACCCCTGTTCCGCGGATTTCTGGAACCATTCGACGGCTTTTTGTTCGTCGTGTTCGATCCCGTCCCCGAGGAAATAACGATTGGCGAGATCACATTGCGCTTCGGCATCGCCATTTTCCGCCGCTTCCATGCGCTTCGCGAGCTCCTCCGCGGAGAGTTCGGTTTGACGGGGACCGCCCCCTGCCGTCAAAAACACGGCCGCGGAAACAACAATACATAATTCGCTGACATAGGCGAGAACGAGGCCGGCCGTCTCCAGCGCGGGATTCCGCTTTATTTCCGGGAGCTGTTCGTCCGTAAACGGAATGTTTTTCCGCCTGTTTCTGCACGCCAGCGCGAGCTGTTTGCGGGTGAAGAATCCGTCTCCGAACAGATAATCGGACCTGGCCGCAAGCAGGACCTGAATGAAAACCGCCAGACAGATCACCTCAAGGCCGACATCCAGGACAAGTGCGACCGGGTTCTGCGGGAGCTTCGTCATCGAAACCAGCGTAAGGAGAATGCCGACCGCCGACCAGATGTAGAAGAACACACGCGCCTTCCGGTCGCGGGCGTACAGGAACATGTAGCCGAATCCAAGGCAGGGCATCAACAGGAGCGTGATCGGGGAGCCGACCTTTATGGTTTGAACCCCGATGCGAACCGTGATCCCCATCCCCGAGATTTGTGCGCCCGACAGGAGTCCGAACAGGACGAAAACTGAGGTCAGCAGGAAGACCAGAAATGGAAAGGATCCCCAGCTCATGTAAAAGCCTCGATCTCTTGTACAGCTTGTTCAGCTCGGGAAGCGTCATTGCGTCCAATCGTTTCATGTCGGAATCTCCATTTAATATGGGGTTTAATAACGTCTATTTTATTATCTTGGGAAGGAAAGCGAATAATCCGATTGCGAGGCTTACTGACATCACCATCAAGGACCTCCACATTCGTTTTTCCGCACGGATCAACTGATCCGCTTTCTCCCTGTCGTATTTTGCGAGGGTTTCAAAGCGTCTCACAAGTTCGTCCTTGATCTTTTTGCTCAAATTGTCGTACCTGTAATAATAAAGATGGTATCTGAAATATGCGTTGACGCATTTTTTTTCACTGTCGGGGAGCATGTTCCGGAAATCCTCCTTCAGATTGAGGTACCGGTACCATGCCCGGAGAAAGATGAAAACCGAGATACACAGAATAGGAAGATACAGGATGACGAACCATTTCATGATTGTAATTGTTCCTTTTTTTGTTGTGTTTCGGTTGGATGTGTGGTGTCGGGGTTAGTTGGCTGGGGGTGGTGAGGTTGACAGGTCAGGGATCAAGCGGGCGGATTGACATGTAATCACGTTCATAGACAGAGCGAAGGAACATGTGCAGAAGGAAAGGGACGGTTTCAGGATGATAGGGGTCTCCTATCCAGGGATGGGAGAAGGCAAAGAGGTGATCCGATAAGTTCGTCCGGTAGGTCCGTTCGGTGACTTCCCTGATCGTATAGCCCCGTTCCTTCAGTATCTTCTCGACGGCCTGATAATTCGCCGTATTGTCCTGATACATGTTGATCACGCGAAGCTTTTTGTCTTTGATGTGATAGATGAAAAGCACATTGCGGAACCGGTCCAGCATCCAGAAGAACCGGTACTTCATGACTTCCGAATCGAGGTTCAAAGCCGTCGTGATGAAAAACTCACGGTTCAGCATCGCCTTGAGCTCCATTTCCGAGGGAACATTGTGCTCGTCGTCCTCGAAGGAAATACAGATATCACGCGCTTCGTCGTTATCCCAATAGAAAGATCGGAGGGGACTGTCTTTCTTTATGATCGTTGCCATGTCCTGATGGAACGGAGCGACCTTGTTTACGGAGAAACCGTCCTGTTCCAGCAGACGGACGATGGCATCGTTGCAGCGGTTCATGGCGGAGGCGTCCGGACGGGTCAAATTGCTCCGATCGTCCCATGTGTATGCGACAAATATGCAGCGGTCGGACGGAAAGACGCTGAGACAGACTTTCATCGCGCCGTCGCATTCCGTAAACGGCGCATCGAAGCCGTCCCGGACGATATACTGCCCTTCCGCTTCCAAATCCCGGTTCAGCCGGATATGCCTGTATGAGCGATTCACGGTAATCCTGGCATAATACTTGTGATCGTACGAGCGATACACCGTAGCACGGTCAAAAAACTCAAGCGCCTGTGTCTCCGGCAGATGCAGGGCCTGAGCGATGTTCTGTTCCGTCATCCGGCTGTCGTCCGGGTGGGAAAAATCGATTCTGTAGACGATTTCTCCGTAGGAACCGCCATCGCTCTCGGTCATGAACTGCTCGTCGATCGTAAGCACGGCAAAACCGACCAGCGTCACCGCGAGGCAGCCAGTGAATAGCGGCACGGAAAAGACGGAAACGGCAAGAAGGAACAGGAAACGTAGCTTTTTCATTGTAAATCACCACAAAACGCTAAGGGGATGAGGGGGGCCGGTCGAGCGGGCTGATTTCCTTATAAGCGTCCTTGTAGACACGGAAAAAGAATCTGCGCGTGATAAACGGAACCGAATAGTAATGATAGGGGTTTCCTTCTCCCTGACGATCCGGTACCCACTCCGTATCGCTGAATGTCGGGGTAAAGGTCGATTCCGTGATGTTTTTGATCGTATAACCGTTTTCCCGCAGGATGTTTTCAACCTTTTTATAATTCTCCGTATTGTCCTGATACTGGTCGATCACGCGAAGTTTTTTGTCTTTGACGTGATAGAAAAACAGCACGTTGCGGAAACGGTCCAGCATACAGAAGAACCGATACCCCCAGGACTTCGAATCGATGTTCAAAACCGTCGTAAAGAAAAACTCCCGGTCCAACATCGACTTCAGCTCCATCTCCGAGGGGACGTTATGCCCGGCGTCCTCGAAGCTGATGCAATACTCCCGCGTACGGTTTTCATCGAAATACATGTACCCGCCCAATCTGTTATATTCGGCCTCCATAATCGATTCGTCCCGATTCCACAGCGAAACATTGTTTACCTTGAATCCGCCCTGTTCGAGCCTGAGGACAATATCTCTGTTGCATCCGGCTATGGCACGATCCGCCGGACGTTCTATTTTTTCCGGTTCATAATCGCGCCACTGATAGGCGACAAACATGCAGCGTGCAGTCGGGAAAACGCTGAGCTCGACTTCCGCAGCCCCGTAATCATTCGGGAAGGACGCGTCGAAGCCATCCCGGACGAGATACTGGCCTTCCGCTTCCAATGCCTTGTTCAAACGGATATGGCGAAACGAGCGTTCCTCGGAAGCCGAGTCGTAAAACAGGAGAGCCCGAGTCTCGGAAAGCCGCAGAGTCCGGGCAATATTCTTTTCCGCCATTCCGGTCTCGTCCGGATGGGAGAAATCGATCCTGTAGACGATCTCTCCGTAAGAACCTCTGGTCGTCGTAACGCAGGCGGAGAGCGCCAGCAAGGAGAAGACGGAAAAGGCAAGAAGGAACAGGAAACGCAGCTTATTCATCGAAAGACACCACATAGTTCAGGATGCTTTCTTCCCAGTAGTCACCGTCAGGGCCGAGAGCATTGAAGTACAGGAACCGGAAGGCTTCTTTGCCGAGCATTTTCCGCACCGTTCCGCTCTCGCTCACGGTCCTGTCCGGGATATCAATCACGGAATAACGGTTCCGCTTCAGGGCCGAAGCAAGCAGCTCGGAGTTGTTCGTGTTCCCCTGGAACGTGTCGACCAGCCGAACGACTCCCGTCCGTCTGTTGTAGAGGATCACGCAGCGGCGGAAAATGTCGTACATGCAGAAATCGTCGATCTTCATTTCCCGGTTCCTGACCTTGATCGCGATCGGGAAAAAGAACTCGCTTTCCAGCGCTTTTTTCAGTTCGAGTTCGGACGGAGCTTTCCCGGAGCTCGTTTTTACGAAGAATTCCGCGACCTTGTAATCGGGATCATCTCCCTCCGCCTGTTCTCTGTTGTACAGAACAAGCCGGTCGACCGTGTATCCTTTGCTCCGCATGGTGTTCTTTATTTGCTCGTTGAGGTCGAGGATCGCCTCGTCGGAGATCTTTTTCCCGTCCACGCCGTGGCGCGAATTCCAGCTGTAACGCAGGAAAAGCGTGTTTTCCTGCGGGAAGAAACAGAAACTCATCTCGACTTTCGGGTTTTCGTGAAGATGCCGCCCCTCGAACGATTCCTTCAGCAGATATTGTCCTTCATTTTCGAGAGCGTCATCAAGTCTGAAACGACTCGGCGCGAAGGTCGTGCCCCTGTTCCAGTCGGAATAATCCGGCGCCTCGAAGATGCCGAGTGACGTTGTTTGGGTAAAGTAGTCCGAAAAGACGTTTTTCAGCTCGGATTCCGACGCGGTTCCGCCGTTCGCGGGCGTGTACTGTATTTTGTAGACGATCTCGCCGTAGGAAGTCGTGCAGGAGCAAATGAGACTGCATAACGCAAGCACTGCGGCGCAGATGAACAGGAGACGTTTGGCTTTTTCGTTCACGGCATCACTCTCCATTTCCGCTCGTTCGAACTGAGGGAAGTATTTCAATGTTTGATACGGTACTACTATAGCATGCCTTTTTTTGTTGTCAAGCGTTTCTGTTACTTTTTTTTATGAGCAATCAAAAAAAACTGCACGGGCGACAAAAAGCCCGGAGCTCCACTGAGGGAACTCCGGGCGGGATTTCTTTGCAGCCGCGCGGTCGAATGCTCGACCGGCCGACCGTTCGGAACGTATATCATGTGCGGCAGCGCCGCACTAATCGTCCTGTTTTTCCGATTTGGTCAGTTGCGCAAAGAATTCCCGCAGCGTCAGATCCGTTTCCTGTCTCCATTCTTCGCCTCGAAACAGCGCCGCGATATCTTCGATTGTGATTCTTCCCGTTTCCTTTTTCAAGCGGATGTATTTTTCCGTTTCCCCAATGACCCCGACGTTCCATTGTTTCATTCCTCTGTCGTATTCCGGCTTGGTATAAAGCAGAATACGCCAGATTTTTTTCTTCAGCTGGTATTTTCTGTTGCAATGCCAGTGGAAAACACACCCTTCCGGCCGCAGGAAATCCGGATTCACCAAATCGAAAATCCAGTCCCAGAACTTGTCCGACAACGTGGCATTCGGCTTCGGAGGCAAAACGATTTTTTCCTGTTTCGGGAAATAAAACTCCTTTTCCTCCGGGGTAATGCCGTTGGCGTAAAAGAAATCGTTTTTCTTAAACATTGTTTATAGAAACAGATTCGGGTTCGGGTTATGGTCCAAGCTCAATTCGGGACGCACCGCGTCCCATTTTTTGAGAGCGGCATTCGTTCCAACTCTACTATATCATACGTTTCGGAAAAATCAAATCGCTATTCTATGAAATAAACTGCAAAAAGCCCGGAGCTCCGTTGCGGGAACTCCGGGCGGGATTTCTTTGCAGTCGCGCGGTCAAAAGAACTGACCGGCCGACCGTTCGGAACGTATGACCGGCGATCAGATGCCCTGATCGATCATGGCGTCGGCGACCTTGCGGAAACCGGCGATGTTGGCGCCGAGGACGTAGTCGATGTAATCGCCCTTCGGACCGTATTCCTTGGCGGCCTCGTAGGCGGCCTTGTGGATGCTGACCATGATGCCGTGGAGCTTCTGGTCGACTTCTTCGGCGGTCCAGCTGAGGCGCATGGCGTTCTGGCTCATTTCGAGGCCGCTGGTGGCGACGCCGCCGGCGTTGGAGGCCTTGCCCGGGCTGAAGAGGAGCTTATTGGCCTGGAAGCAGGCGACGGCTTCCGGCGTGGACGGCATGTTGGCGCCTTCGCCGACGCACTTGCAGCCGTTCTTGACGAGGGCTTCCGCCTCTTCGCCGCTGACTTCGTTCTGGGTCGCGCACGGAAGGGCGATGTCGCAGGGGGTGAGCGTCCAGGGGCGCTTGCCTTCGAAATACTCGGCCTTCGGGAACTTCTCGACGTATTCTTTGATGCGGCCGCGGCGGACGTTCTTGAGGTCCATGATCCAGGCGAGCTTTTCTTCGTCGATGCCGTCCTTGTCGAGGATGGTGCCGTTGGAGTCGGACATGGTGAGGACCTTCGCGCCGAGCGCGGTGGCCTTCTTGACGGCGTACTGGGCGACGTTGCCCGCGCCGGAGACGAGGACCTTCTTGCCTTCGAAGGATTCGCCGCGGGTGGCGAGCATTTCGGAGGCGAAGTAGACGTTGCCGTAGCCGGTGGCTTCCGGACGGACCAGGCTGCCGCCCCAGTTGAGGCCCTTGCCGGTCAGGACGCTGTCGTAGCTGTCCACGATGCGGCGGTACTGGCCGAAGAGGTAGCCGATCTCACGGCCGCCGACGCCGATGTCGCCCGCGGGCACGTCGACGTTCGGGCCGATGTGGCGGTAGAGTTCGCGCATGAAGGCCTGGCAGAACGCCATGACTTCACGGTCGGATTTGCCCTTCGGATTGAAGTTGGAGCCGCCCTTGCCGCCGCCCATGGGGAGCGTGGTGAGGGAGTTCTTGAAGATCTGTTCAAAGCCGAGGAACTTGAGGATGCTCAGGTTCACGGACGGGTGGAAGCGCAGGCCGCCTTTGTACGGGCCGATCGCGCTATTGAACTGCACGCGGTAGCCGTCGTTGACCTGGATGTCGCCCTTGTCGTCGACCCACTGCACGCGGAACTGGATGATGCGTTCCGGAACGACGATGCGTTCGAGGATGCAGTTCTTCTCGTACTTGGATTCACGGTCGAGCAGCGGTCCGAGGGATTCGAAGACCTCGGTCACGCTCTGGATGAATTCCTTTTCCCACGGGTACTTGGCGACGACGCTGTCCTGAAGGACACGCTGAGCATAAGAATTGAGACTCATGTTTTACTCCTGTATTGTGTTTAGGATTACGTTATCCAATAATATACTACCGTTTTTCTCCATTTTCAAAAAAAACAGCGCAAAAATCCACAAAAAAACGCCGGAGAATCCGTTCCGGGCCGTAAAATGTTTCAGTTTTCAAACAGCTAGCCCGTTTTTATCTTTTTTCATTTACACAAATTACACGCGCGCCCTTGAAATATCGCCCGAACCGTGCTATTTTATCTACGGATTTTTATCAAAAAACACTCCGGGCCGCGTTTCCGGTCCCCCAACAGACAGGTTTTCCGTACCATGATCATCATTTTGAAAGAAAACGCCGATGCGGCGCAGTTCGACGCACTGAAAGACTGGCTCACCAAACAGAACGTCACGCTCCACATCAGCGAAGGCATCCAGCAGACCATCATCGGGCTCATCGGCGACACCTCGCACATCGACCTCGACATCATCAAGCAGTTCGACATCGTCGACGACGTAAAGCGCATCCAGGAACCGTTCAAGAACGCCAACCGCAAGTTCCATCCGCTCGACACGGTCGTGAAGGTCGGATCGGGCGGCGTGAAGATCGGCGGCGGCGGATTCGCGGTCATCGCGGGCCCCTGCTCCGTCGAGAGCGAGGAACAGATCATCGGCATCGCCGAAAGTGTGAAGAAGTCCGGCGCGGACATGCTCCGCGGCGGCGCGTTCAAGCCGCGCACGTCCCCCTACTCCTTCCAGGGGCTCCGCGCCGAGGGGCTGAAACTGCTCCTGAAGGCGAAAAAGGCGACCGGGCTGCCGATCGTGACCGAGCTGATGGATCTCTCCCAGCTCGACCTCTTCGCCGACGTGGACGTAATCCAGATCGGCGCGCGCAACATGCAGAACTTCGAGCTGCTGAAGCAGATCGGGAAATGCGACAAGCCGATCCTGCTCAAACGCGGCCTCGCGAACACCTACCAGGAACTCCTCATGAGCGCCGAATACATCATGGCATCCGGCAACCAGAACGTGATCCTCTGCGAACGCGGCATCCGCACATTCGAGACTTACACGCGCAACACGCTCGACATCTCCGCCATTCCGGCGCTGAAGACGCTCTCCCACCTGCCCGTGATCGTCGACCCGAGCCACGCGGCGGGCATCGCGCGCTTCGTCGCGCCTCTCTCCCTCGCGGCCGCGGCCGCCGGAGCGGACGGCATCATCGTGGAAGTCCACAACAACCCGTCCTGCGCGCTGTGCGACGGCGCACAGTCGATCACGCCGCCGGTCTTCGACGACCTCATGGAGAAGATCCGCCACATCCTGCCGTTCCGCTGCCAGATTAAGGCCTGAGGCGTTTTCATGCCTGACGATCCGCACAATCCGGCACAGCTCGACACGCTCCGGGGCGAAATCGACGCGATCGACGCGGAACTGCTTCCGGCGTTCATCCGCCGCATGCGGACCGCGGAGCAGATCGCCGATTCCAAGCTCGCCGCGAACACGCCTGTGAGCCGTCCCGGACGCGAACACATCATCCTCGACAGGATCCGCGCCTCGGTCCCGCCTGAATTCGCAGACGATGCGGAACGGCTCTTCCGCACGATCATCGCGATCAGCTGTTCGCGGCAGCGCGTCCGCATCCTGAACTCGAAACTTAGTCGCCGCGTCGCGCTCTGCGGCATCAAACACTGCGGCAAATCCTGCCTCGGCATCGCGCTCGCGAAGGCGCTGAACGTTCAATTCTTCGACACTGATGACCTGCTCGAAGCCGACGTGGGCAAGCCTGTCCGTGCGCTCTACAAGGAAGTCGGCGAAACGCGTTTCCGCGAACTTGAGGCGGAAACCGTCCGCGGGTTCATCGCGTCGGCACCTCAACGCGCGGTCGTCGCGCTCGGCGGCGGCGTGGTCTCCAATCCGTTCCTCACACCCGACGACCTGCACGCGCTCGGCCTCATCGTCTGGATGGACGTCCCCGTCCCCACGGCGTTCGAACGCATGGCACGCGAAGGCTTCCCGCCGTTCCTGGCGGACAAAGCCGATCCGTTCGGCGAGTTCAGCCGCATCTGCGACGCCCGCCGTCCGGTCTACCGCGCGGCAGCCGACGCCGTGCTCGAACTTCCGCAAGTTCTCCCCGTGGAGGAAGCGGTCGACCGCATGCTTACCGTCCTTGAATCGAAAGTGAATTCAAAATGAGCTCCAACACCTTCGGCACCCTGTTCCGCGTCACAACCTTCGGCGAATCCCACGGAGCCGCGCTCGGATGCGTCGTCGACGGCGTCCCCGCCGGACTTCCGCTCGATCTCAACGCCCTGAAATCCGAACTCGTGCGCCGCAGGCCAGGTCAGTCCGGCATGACCACGCCACGTCAGGAGGCAGACGAACCCGAAATCCTTTCCGGCATTCTGAACGGCGTCGCGACCGGCGCGCCGATCGCAATCCTCTTCCGCAACACGAACCAGCACAGCGCCGACTACGATTCCATCGCCAACCTGTTCCGCCCCGGACATGCCGATTATGCGTGGGAACGGAAGTTCGGATTCCGCGACGCGCGCGGAGGCGGACGCACCTCGGGACGCGAAACCGTCGCACGGGTCGCCGCCGGAGCCATCGCGAAACAGCTCCTCGTCCGGCATGGCGTGACCGTCCGCGCCTGTGCGCTTGAGATTGCCGGGATCAAGGCACAGAATATCGACTGGGACCAGGTCGAACTCAATCCCGTCCGCGCGCCGGACGCCGAGGTCGCGGTACGCATGGCCGATGCCGTCAACGCCACGCGCGCAGACAATGACAGCGTCGGCGGCGTCATCCTCTGCGAAGCGCTCGGGCTTCCGGCCGGACTCGGCGAACCCGTTTTCGACAAGCTGGACGCGCTTACCGCGCACGCCATCCTCTCCATCGGCGGCGTGAAGGGGATTGAGTTCGGGGCGGGCTTCGACGCGGCCGCGATGCGCGGCAGCGTGCACAACGACCCAATCCTGCCCGGCGGCAAGTTCGCGACCAACAACGCGGGCGGCGTTCTCGGCGGCATTTCCAACGGCGACGTCTTCTCCTTCCGTTGCGCCGTCAAGCCCACGGCGTCCATCAACCGTCCACAGAAGACGATAGACCGCGACGGCGCGCCCGCCGAGATCTCCACGCCCGGACGCCACGACCCGTGCCTCGTGCCGCGCATGGTCCCGGTCGTCGAGGCCATGACCGCCATCGTCCTCGCCGACCTTCTGCTCCTCGCGAAGAACAGCCGCCTCGGCTGAGACGATCCGCACCGTATCCGTTCCTTTTTTACGGAAAGACATTCCGGCATCCTCTTTTTTTGTCAAAAAATAAAACAGACAAATCGTCTGGAAAAGCCCGATTCATGCTTGAAAAAACGGGTCGGCGTGCTATAGTATGATGTATTAGTTTATACTAGTGTTTTTTTCTGTGCGAAAATCATATTTCGGACCGCGCGGAAAAAGACAGCAACCGCAGACCGAAACGAAACAAAACACGTCGCATCTGATGCGTCTTTTTCAGGCGGCGCGTGTTTGTTTTTGGAGCAGACGACACAGTGGAAGAGATATTCCGGGACATTCCCGTTTGGAAAACGCTGAACCCGTGGATGCCGGTGAATCTGGCGATCCGCCAGTACAGCCTGTTTTTCATGATGGTGCGGAATAATATTCTGGCGAAATTCCGGCACAGCATCCTCGGCTTTTTCTGGCTGTTCATCCCGCCGATGTGCGTCCTGCTGATCTATGTGTACATGTTCAGCGTAATCTTCAAGCTGAAATGGCCGGACGCCGACATCACGTCCCGCTGGAGCTTCGGCCTCGTGATCTACACGGGCATCATCCTGTACTCCGGATTCAGCGAAACCCTGATGGGCAGCCTGAGCCTGCTGCTCTCGCGGACGGGCATCATCAAACGCGTGCCGTTCCCGCTGGATTTTCTGTCGCCGAGCCTGGCTTTGGCGAATTTTCTGATCATCTATGTGGTGGTTCTGCTGATCTTTCTGATCTCGCAGTTCACGCACGGAGGCGGATCGTGGATGGCTCCGCTGTATCTGCCGCTGACGACCCTGCCGCTGCTTCTGCTGACGACAGGCTGCAGCTGGATCATTTCGGCCGCGGGTCTGTTCTTCCGCGACCTGGGGAATCTGCTCGGCATCATCATCCTGTTCCTGTTCTTCTCCACGCCGGTTTTCTACGACATAACCCAAATCCCTGAGCAATACCGCTGGGCGATCTATCTGAATCCGCTGACTCCGGTCATCGTCAATACCCGGACCGTCATTTTCAAGCCGAGCGCACCGGACTGGGGCATGATCTCCGCCTCCTGGCTGACGGGCCTTGTCGTTTTCCAGTTCGGATTCTGCACCTTCATGCGGCTGAGGAGGCGCTTTGCCGATGTCGTCTGAAGAAGTCGTGATCCGTCTGGAAGGTGTCGGCAAGGAGTATCCGCGTTTCTCGACGCGGAAGGAACTGCTTTGGAACCTTTTGTTCCCGTTCCGGTTCAAAAGCAACCGGTTTACCGCGCTGGAGCCGCTCTCCCTGGAAATCCGCAAGGGGGAATGCGTCGGCGTCATGGGCGTGAACGGAAGCGGAAAAAGCACGCTGCTGCAGATGATCGCCGGGACGTTGTATCCGACGAGCGGGAAGGTCTTCATCGAGGGACGCGTGGCCTCCCTGCTGGAACTCGGCAGCTGGATCGACGCGTCCGACACGGGAAGACAGAACATCTACACTGCCGGCTACTCCCGCGGCCTCAAAAAACATGAGATCGAAGCCCAGATCGACGGCATCATCGAGTTCGCCGAGATCGGCGACTTCATCGACCAGCCGGTCTCCACGTATTCCACCGGTATGGTGATGCGCCTGGCGTTTGCCACCTGCATCTATCTTCAGGCGGACATCCTGCTGCTGGACGAGATCTTCGCGGTCGGCGACTTCCACTTCGCGCAGAAATGCATCGCGTTCCTCCGCGAGTACATCAAGGACAAAACAGTGCTGCTGGTCAGTCACGACTGCAATATCATCTCCATGCTCTGTTCCCGCGCGATCCTGCTGGACCATTCCAGGCTGATCGCCGACGGCGCGCCGCGCGAGATCACCGAGCGCTACCTGGAACTCTGCTACGGAGAAAAACAGGACATCAAGGTCTCCGGGAAACAGGAATGGAATCCCATGGAGCCTGACTTCCGCGAAGGCGCCCCCGTCGAAGCGACCGGGTATCTCCCCGATGAACGCTCCTTCGGCGAAGGCGGCGCGGACATCCTGGAAACGGTCCTCTCCGCCGACAACGTCGAAACGATGAGTCAGGCGCGCGGCGGCGAAGCCGTCAAGTTCACGGTCCGGCTCCGGGCGCAGAAACGCCTCGAAATGCCCGCGGTCGGATTCCGTGTGCGCTCCCCCGAGGGGATCAACCTGTGGGGCGACACCAGCATCCCGGGTGCGATCCCGGTTCTGGAGGAAGGCGGCGAAATGGAGGTCGTGTTCCATTTCGTCCTGCCGCGGCTGGCGAACGGCACATACTCCGTCGGCGTGGCGGTCTCGACCGGGAAACTGGAAGATCATCATATTCAGGTCTGGAACCACAACGCCATGACGTTCCAAATCAAATCAAGCTATCCGCTCCTGGGGGCCATGGTCGGCCTGCCCATGACAGCGATCGAATGCCGCGAGGTAAAAACAATATGAGCCACAGAGAAAACGAGCTCCTGCGAATCTACATTCAGGGCATTCTGCCGGATTCGCTGGAGAAAACAGACACACCGAAACGATTTCCTTCGTTCCCGCAGACCTCAGCGCACGAAGTGGAACACTACAGCGCCGGGCTGGAACGCAATCTGATCCTGCTTCAGAAGGAAATCAACACCCTGCTGACCCAGCTGGCCGAACTCCGCCGACAGGTCAACGTCCTCAGTTCGGACGCCGCGAAATACAACGTCGAGCGTGCGAACCTGACGAACGAAATCGAAGCTCTCCGCTGGCAGGTGGAATACGACAAGCAGCTGATGCACGACATCCGCACGTCGCGCGCATGGGGCATCGCACGCCTTTTCCATTTCCTCTACGGATATCTGACACTCAACAAAGAGATTATCAAGGAATCCAAGTCCTATGTCGACGACATCACGGTCGCGCAGGGAAGCTCCGCCTCGAAAATCTCCATGTTCATCTACTACTTGCTGAACGGTGCGGCGAAAACGTCGAAGCATTTCAGCAAAGCAGCGGAAGCCGTCAGTTCATCCGGGCCGGACTCCCTGCTGGACCAGATCACCTACCAGTCCTGCTATCAGGACGACGAACCCTTTCAGCAGATTCCGCGCGACGTCAAGACCATCGCGTTCTACCTCCCGCAGTTCCACACTTTCCCCGAAAACGACGAATGGTGGGGCAAAGGCTTCACGGAATGGACCAACACGAAGAAGGCAAAGCCGCGCTTCCCTGTCCACTATCAACCGCGTACGCCCCACAAGGACATCGGTTACTACGACCTGTCCGACGTCGAAAGCATCAAAAAGCAGGTCGCGCTCGCCAAGGCGCACGGCATTTCGGCGTTCTGCCTCTATTACTACTGGTTCGACGGCAAGAAACTCATGGAAAAACCGCTCGAACTCATCATGGCTCACCCCGAGATCAAATTCAATTTCTGCCTCTGCTGGGCCAACGAGAACTGGACACGCACCTGGGACGGCCAGCAGAATTCGGTCCTGATCCAGCAGAACTACTCCGAAGAGAACGACGTCAACTTCATCAAGGACCTCAAACGCTACATCACCGATCCGCGCTATCTGCGCTGCCACGGCAAGCCCGTGATCCTGATCTATCACGCGAAGATACTGCCGGATCCCAACAAGACGTTTGCCACATGGCGGACATGGTGCAGGAAGAACGGCGTCGGCGAGATTCAGATATGGTCCTGCCGCACGTTCATCAAGAGCAAGGAATTCAAAATCCTCGACGAGGTCGACCGCGAAGTCGAGTTCCCGCCGCACATGGTTTCCGACCTTGAGTTGTTCCCGCCGTCCAGATTCCATGCCTTCAAGGAAGACGGCTTCTACTACAACTATCAGAAAATCATTTCCGATCTTTACCATAAAAAGACGTTCGCCGACGAATCCCCGTATCCCTTCTACCGCTGCGCCATGCTCGGCTGGGACAATTCCTGCCGCCGCGAGACAGGCTACTCCGTCTGGCAGTATTTCTCCCTCAATTCCTACCACTACTGGCTCAGAAATATCCTGGAATACACCCGCAAGAACTTCATCGAGAAGGAACGCTTCATCTTCATCAACGCCTGGAACGAATGGGCGGAGGGCACCTATCTGGAACCGGACGAATGCTTCGGCTACGCCAGCATCAACACGACGACCCGCGCGCTCTGCAATCTCCCGCCGCTCCCGGAATATGAAGTCCTCGCGCCTGCGGAAGCCACCGCCGCGCAGCCAGGGAAAGTCCTCCTTCACATTCATATCTTCTACCCCGATCTCATGGGCGAGATCATCCACTATCTGAACCAGATCCCGTTCAAATTCGACTGCGTTATCACGACGGACAACCGCCGCAAACGCACCGTGATCATGGGACGTCTGGACGAAAACCCGGTCGCGAACTGCGAAAAATGCACGGTCACCGTCACGCGCAACATCGGCCGCGACGTCGCACCGTTCTTCGCGGCCTGCTCCGAGTTGATCGACCAGTACGATTTCATCGGGCACTTCCACACCAAGAAATCCATGACCGTGAACTGGGGCCACGAATGGCGCCACTACCTCCTGGACCAGATGCTCGGCTCCCCGGAGACCGTCGCCGCCATCTTCCGGCGTTTCGCCCGCGATCCACATATCGGACTCTACTACCCCGTTCCGATCCCGACCATGCGCGACTACATGAACTGGGAAAAGAACCTCGACCGCTGCGTGGAGCTCCTCAAGGCCATGGGATTACCTTCCTCGCTTCCGCCGAGACCGGAGTTCCCGGTCGGCCAGATGTTCTGGGCGCGCGCCAAAGCCATTGCACCGCTCTTCCGCGAGGGAATCGTCGACCAAAGCAAATTCGAGGAGGAAAACTACCAGATCTCCGACACGCTGGCGCACGCCATCGAACGCATCTGGAAATATGTCGCGCAGGGCGCCGGATACACCACGCTTTCCGCCGTCGTGCCGCCGCCTGTCCCGCCGGAGAAAAAGGCCGAACCGGGCGAAGAGACGGAATACGTGAAACGCCTTGCGATTTTCATCCATTACGACGCGGAACAGAAAGTCTCCAACGCCGACATGTATCTGCTCGGCGAACTGAAGAAATGCGCAGACATCGTGTTCGTGAGCAACAGCGGCCTGGTCCGGGACAGCATGAAAAAGGTCTCCCGCATCGCGTCAAAGGTCATCACGCGCGAAAACGTCGGCTACGATTTCGGCGCATGGCGCGATGCGCTTGAGGAAACCCGCCTCACCGGATACGACGAGCTGGTCCTGCTGAACAACAGCGTCTACGGTCCGATGTACTCCTTCCAGGAGATCTTCGCACGTATGAGCTCGAATCCCGCCGACTTCTGGGGCATGACCGAGTTCCCCGAAACCGACAATCCGAGACGCGAGGAAGCCAAGTGGCTCCCGAACGGGATCATCCCGCGTCACATCCAGAGCTATTTCCTGGTCTTCCGTCAGCAGGTCTTCTCCTCGGAGGCGTTCAAGGAGTTCTGGCGGAACGTCAAGGACGAGACTTCCCTGCCCGCCGTCGTCGCAAACTACGAGACGCGCCTCAGCAACAAACTGGAAAAGGCCGGGTTCAAGTCCGACATTTATCTCCGCGCGTCCGGCCGCCTTCAGGAAGTCGACAAGATCACGCCGGAATTCAACGCCATCTACTGCAGGCCGCAGGACTTCCTCGTCCTCGGATTCCCGTTCCTGAAGAAAAACATCTGCTACTATCTGAAGCAGCCTGAAATCAACGAGACAGTTCATCTGATCTCGCGTCTGTACCAGTATCCAACTAATTTTATCAAAATAACAGCCAAAACGAGGTGAAACATGAGCGACATCGAAAAAGACAAAAAGCGTGACATCGTACGCAGAAGGATCTTCATGAAGAATGTTCCCAACTATGCGGAACTTTCCGGTCTTGAAATCGGCGCGCTTTGCTCCCCGCTGCTCACTAAGGAAGAGTCCAATGTCAAGTACTACGACATCTTCCCGAAGGAAACCCTGATCGAGCATTTCCAGGAGTTCTACCCCGGCAGAACCTTCGTCGACGTCGACTTCGTCGCCAAGACGCGCTCGCTTTCCGAAGTCCTCGGCGACATCAAGTTCGATTATTTCATCGCGAACCACGTCATTGAGCATATCCCGGACTTTATCGGCTTCTTCAAAGCCGTCTATGAGAGCCTCAACGACAACGGCAAATTCTTCCTCGCCATCCCCGACCGCCGTTTCACGTTCGACGTCGACCGTCCCGAGACCTCCGCCGGACACCTCGTCGTCGACTACGAAAACAACGGCAGCGTGGACGCCGCGGAACACATCCTCGACGCCCTGATCTACCACCAGGACAGAGATCATCTGAACATCTACTGGAGCGACATTGAGGCGCAGCGCTACAATTTCGTGCATCATCATCACGTTTTTAATTATGAAAACTTCCTGGACAAGATCATCCGTCCCCTGATCCGTATGCGCTACTTCCCGTTCTCGGTTCTGGACTGCCACTACGAGCCCGATCTCGACAACGAATTCGACATCGTCCTCGAGAAATGTACAGACTGGGATCAGATCCATATCCTCGGCAAGAAGGTCCCTGTACAACCGCCGCAGGACGAATCCAGTGTAAACATCTACGATTTCAGGCTCCAGATGTCCCAGATCACGAAGTCCGGCTGGTTCGATCCCGTGTGGTACCTCACCACGTATCCGACGGTCCGCATCAGCGGCCTGAACCCCCTCAAGCACTATTATTTCTGGGGCGCATACCACGGATTCAACCCCTCCGAACGCTTCGACTCAAAGTATTACCTGGACACCAACCCCGACGTGCGTCAGGCAGGTCTGAACCCGCTTTGGCATTACCTCCACAATGGTGCGCAGGAAGGCCGTCAGCCCCTGCCCCCGAAGCCGTTCGCACCGGCTCAGGCGTTCGATCCGGGTTCTTCCGTGGGCAAGGAGGAAGGTGAAGAGCAAGACGGACAGGACCTCGGCGCAGGAGTGAACCGCCCTGCCGCCGAAGCCGCCGAAGCCGCCGAAGCCGCCGAAGCCGCCGAAGCCGCCGAAGCCGCCGAAGCGCCCGCGGAAACTGCCGCAACGGAGGAAAATGCAGCCGAAACTCCCGCCTCGGAAACCGATTCCGAGCCTAAGGAATAACACTGCCTCCTCATGAGCAAGGCGCAGGTCAGCGTTCTCCTCTCCGTTCACGGAGACTCCATATTCCTGAAGGACTTTCTGGATTCGCTCACGAATCAGTCCTTCAGGGATTTTGTACTGGTGTGCCGTTTCGATGGCTCCCCCTCGCCCGCGATCCTGTCGCTCGTTTCCGGTTTCCCTTCCGCCGTCGTCCTGCCGGACCAGACGCACTGCAACGTCATCGCCTCGTACCAGCGTCTTCTGGATGCCGCGACGGAAACAGGCACGCCGTATTTCATGTTCGCGGATCAGGACGACGTCTGGCACCCGGATAAGATCGCACGGAGCGTTCAGGAAATAATGAATGCCGAATCCGCCCGTCCGTCCGGGACTCCGGTCCTTGTTCATTCCGACCTGCGTGTCGTGGACGAACACCTGAAGCAGATCGCGCCGTCCATGATCCGATACCAATGCCTGAATCCGGCCCGGGCATCGCTCGCGGACCTCATGATTCAGAACAACGTCACAGGATGCACGACGATTTTCAACCGTGCGCTTGCCTCGCTTGCCCGGATTCCGAGGGAGGCGATCTGCCACGACTGGTATCTCTCGCTCACGGCTGCGGCATTCGGGACGATCATTTTCCTCCCGGAGAGCCTGGTCGACTACCGCCAGCATAAGGACAATGTCTACGGCGCAGTCCCGCGCAAAGGACTTCTAAGGCATTTCTTCCTGCGCCGACGCCTCCATGAGAGAGTCCGGCTGACCCAGCGTCAGGCGGGCGCGTTTCTGAATCATTTCCGCGCGAATCTTTCCGCGGACCAGATCCGCATACTGGAAGACTGGAGCCGCTGCCAGACCGAGTCCGCCTACTTCAAACGCCTCGGCACGATTTGGCGACACGGTTTCAGGAAAAATGACTGGCTCCGCACCCTCGGTCTCTGGTGGGCGGCATGAAAACGGCGGTCGTAGTCCCCACGCTCAACGCCGTGAAGCGCGGCTTCTGGTACGAACTGCTTCGCGCCATCGCGGAACAGCAACTCCAAATCGACCTGAAGCTGATCGTCGACAGCGATTCCTCCGACCAGACGGTCGAACTCGCCACCGCGCACGGCTGGAAATGCCTCCGACACGACCGCCGGAACTTCAACCACGGCACGACCCGCGCACGCATCGTCCGCTATCTCGCCTCAAAGGGATTCGACACGGTCATCTTCCTCTCGCAGGACGTCGTCCTCTCGGAACCCGGTACGCTCAAAAAACTCACGGATTTCCTTTGGAAACACCCGGAGATATCCGCCTGCTGCGGCAAGCAGATCAGTCTCCACGAAAAGACGCTCAACGCATGGCAGAGGGAACGCTGTTACCCGAACATTTCGCACGTCAAATCCGCCGCCGACATCCCGCGCGACGGCCTCATGGCGGCATTCTTCTCCAACGCATTCGCCGCTTGGAAGATTCAGGATCTGATCCGGTTCGGAAATTTCCCGAAAACAGATTTCGGTGAAGACACGCTCCTTGCGGCGCACATCCTTGAAAACGGCGGTTCCATCGGCTATTGCGCCGAGGCGATCGCTATCCACGAACACTCCAACGCACCCTCCGAGCTGTTCCGGCGCGGATGGCAGATCGGCAGTTTCCACCGACAGAATCCCGACCTTCTGCGGACATTCAAAAACTCCTCCGTCGAGGCCGCGCGGAAGAACATCCCGGCAGGCGTCATCCTCCCCCTCGCAATCAAAGCCATGGGGTATTGTTCGGCTCGCTTCCGCGACCTCGTTCTGCCCGCCCTGCTCTTCCTTCTGCTCTGGCTCCTGCTCGCTCCCTGCATCATCCTTGAAGATTACCCCCTCCCGGACGTCGCAATGCGCTACGCCCCCATGGCCGAGGCATTCGCCCGGCATGACTGGCTTTTCGCGTTTCATCCGCGCATCACGCCGCTCCTCACCGTTTCCGCAGGGCTGATCGCATCCATTTTCCATTGCGGCGGATTCCTCGCATGCAAACTCGCCTCCTCGCTTTTCCTCTCCCTATCCATTTTCCCGCTCTATGCCGCGGCGCGCCGCCTCTTTGGACGTCCGATCGCAGTCTGCGCCTCGCTGCTCTTCATCGTCTGCCCGTATCTTCTTCGTTTCGGCTACTACGGAAGCCGCGAATCCGGCACAATCTTCGGGCTTCTGCTCTGTATTTATGCCGCCGTGCTCCTTTCGCAGAATCCGCGCAGATTCGCCCCGTGGTGCTGGTTTGCATTCGGGGAGACGGTCATCCTCCTGAGCCGGGGCGATATGGTCCTGTTTGCCGCGTTTCTGTTCGCCGGGCTTTTTGTCTGGGACTGCATCCGGTTCCGCATCCCGTTCCGGAGCATCCTGACCGGCTTTGCGATCTTTATCCTCATCGTCCCCCAGCTCTGCTGCAACAGGCGCATGATAGGATATCCGGTCCTGGATACGCGCCACGCGACGATCTTCAACCTCGTTTCGCAGAAGCTCCCGCCTCTGAAATGCCTCGTTCATCCCGATCCCGTCATGCAGCTTGACATTGTCATGCCGACCGCGGAGGCCGCCCATGAGTGAATTCCTGCACACGATCTGGGGCGGCATTTTCCCGTTCTTCTTCTTTTTCGCCGTGATCGGGATCATCGGACGCATCCGCCGCCGCCAGTGGACCGGATTCGACACGCTTGTGATCCTGACCTTCCTCGTGTTCGAATTTCTCGCGGCGTTTCAAGTCTGCCTCTTCTACGGTCTCCTCACGACATCCAGGCGCTATCTTTTCATCGGCGTCCCGCTTTACCTGCCGTATACGGCGCTCGGATTCCGCGATCTATGGCGCATCCTCTCGAAATCCAAGTTCGGGAAAACTGTCGCTGTTTTTCTCGTTGTCCTCCTCTGCGCGGCATTCTTCTATAAGTTATACTCTCCGCTCTTCACGGAATTCTTCCACACATCCGAGAAAGGCAGGGAACGCAACTTCCATTTTGTCGCGGCGGAATGGATCCGTTCCGACTGGAACAAGCTCCCGGCATCACAGGAGCCCCGCCTGCGGATCATGAAATGCGATGAGTATCAGTCCGGGAAACGCCCCCTCGTCGAAACCTGCACCGAATGGCCGCGCCTCGGCTTCTTCGCCGGAGGCCAGAACTACGCGGCTTTTCTCCAAAAATCGGATATCCTGCCGGATTACATTGTCCTCCCTGCGGCATTCTTCGGGGAAAAGATTCAGGATGGCGACATCCCGGATTCCATTGTTTTTGGAGAAAACGACCGGGACGAAACTGGTTCAAAAGGGTACCGGCGGATTCACGTCGATACGGTCGACGGCATCACGTTTGCCGTTTTCAGGAATGCCGCGCTGCAGCCCGGCGACTGATCCGGACTGCAGGCTACAGAGCCATTCAGACCTTCACGACGCCGCAGAAGAACAGAACCAACAGGATTGCGCCGAGCACGATCCGGTACCAGCCGAAGAGCTTGAAATCGTGTTTCTTCACGTAGTCCATGAACCACGCGATCACGCCCCACGCCACGAAGAACGCGGTCACGAAGCCGATCGTGAGCGCGATCCACTGCGGAGAGGTCAGGTGCGCCCCGCCCTTCACGAGCTTCAGCAACGAAGCGCCGAACATCGTCGGGATCGCCAGGAAGAACGAAAATTCGGCGGCGCATCCGCGGGAGCACCCGAGGCACATCGCGCCGAGGATCGTCACTGCGGAACGCGAGGTCCCGGGAACCATGGCGAGGCACTGGAAGAACCCGACCGCAAGCGCCTTGCCGTAGCTCATCTTCACGATCTCCGCCGTGCTTGACTCTCGCTGTTCCAGTTTCCCGCTGAACACGAGCGCCACGCCCCACACGACCAGCGCCACGGACACCACCACGATGTTGAAGAGGTGCGCCTCGATGAAGTCGTCGAGCAGGAATCCGATCACGGCGGCGGGGATCACGCCGACCACCACGCGCGACCACAGCGGGATCATGTCTTTGAATCCGGCGACGTTCCACTTCTGAGGGAAGATGGTCTTGTAGAAATACACCAGCACGGACAGAATCGCGCCGAGCTGGATCACGACTTCGAAGAGTTTGGCGAACGCTTCGTCCTTCATCGGGAAGAAGCTGTCCACGATGATCATGTGGCCCGTGCTGCTGATCGGGAGGAATTCGGTCACGCCCTCCACGATGCCCTGCACGAACGCCTGAAGAGTGAGGGTCAAGTCAAGAGTGCCGCCCCTGACCGCCAGAATACAGCATAAGATGATCGCGGCGACGGTGCTGACTGTTTTTGCTTTCGTAGCAAATGCTTTCATACTTATAACAAGTCCGTCCGGGCCGGCGGCCCGGGTGCGTTGAATTTATTTCGAGCTGTTCAGGAAGATGCCCTTCAGGTTCATCTTCAGCGCGGTGGGCGAACTGGACGCGGCGAGGCCGACTTCCTCGGTGATCTCGCCGTTGTTGATGCGGTCGAGGATCGCCATGTTGAACGTCTGCATGCCGGATTCGCGGGCGCTTTCCATCGCCTCGGGCAGCTTCTCGAATTCCTTCTTGGAGATATAGCGCTGGACGACCGGGTCGCAGATCATGACCTCGACGACCGGGACCACGCCCTTGCCGAGCGCCTTCGGGAGCAGACGCTGCGCGATGGTGGCTTTCAGGTTGGCAGAGAGCGCCTCGAGGATGGTGTCCTGTTCCTGAATCGGGTAGAGGTCGAGGATACGGCCGACGACCTGCGAGGCGTCGGCGGCATGCACGGTGCTGATGACCATGTGGCCGGTATCGGCTGCCTGAAGCGCGGCCTCGAAACTCTCCTTGTCGCGCATTTCACCGACCATGATCACGTCCGGGGCCTGGCGCATGGCGTGCGTGAGGGCGCTGTAGAACGACGGGCAGTCCAGCCCGACTTCGCGCTGCTCCACGAACGATTTGCCGTCGCGGAACTCGTATTCGATCGGGTCCTCGATCGTGATGATGTGCTTCGTGAAATGCTCGTTGATGTGCTGGATCATGGCCGCCAGTGTGGTCGATTTGCCGCTGCCGGTGGTACCGCAGACCAGGATGATGCCGCGCGGGGTCTCCGCGATGGTGCGGAGCACAGGCGGGAGCGAAAGCTCTTCCATGGAGCTGATCTTGCTCTTCACATAGCGCAGCGTGATGCCGTGCATGCCGCGCTGCTTGTGCGCGTTGATACGGAACCGCCCCAGTTCTTCCACGCAGTAGGAGAAGTCCGCGTCGCCGTTCTGCTCGTATTCCTTCTGCATGCGTTCATCCATGATGGTGTGCAGGAGCGTATCGAGGAAATCGTGCGTCGTGACGAAGTCGACGGGATAGAGCGCGCCCGCGATGCGGAGGTTGGCAGGAGCGTCTTCCTTGAGCAGGACGTCCGATGCGCCGTGTTCCACGCACTGTGCGAGGATCTGATGGAAGGTTTCGATGATCTCCGAGGCCATTTTTTAAAATCCTTTCTGCTGGGGTAAAAGCGGAACGGGCTTATTCGCCCTTGTAATCTTTCATGAGGTCGAGCATGTCCGCGACCGCCGTGCCGACGCCCTTCATGATGGCGCGCGCGATGATGCTGTGCCCGATGTTGAGTTCGTGCAGATGCGGCACGGCCGCGAGCAGCGGCTTGATGTTTTCATAGTCGATGCCGTGTCCGGCGTTCACGCCGATGCCGAGCGAATGCGCGTACTCCGCGCCCTTCGCCAGACGGTCGAGTTCGGCGGCCTGGTCGGACGCGGAAACGGCGTTGGCGAACGAACCGGTGTGGAGCTCGACGAACTCCGCGCCGCATTGTTTTGCGCAGTCGATCTGCGCGAAATCCGGCGCGATGAAAAGGCTGACGGCGATCCCGGCGTTCTTCAGCACGGGCACCCAGCGTATGAGCTTGTCGAGGCTCGCGACGGCGTCGAGGCCGCCCTCGGTCGTGAGCTCCTGGCGCTTTTCCGGCACCAGGCAGCAGCTCTGAGGACGCACCAGCGTGCTCGCGATGCGTACCATCTCCTCGGTCAGCGCCATTTCCATGTTGAGGCGGAGCCCAGCCTGCGAAAGCGCGATCACGTCCGCGTCCTGAATGTGGCGGCGGTCTTCGCGGAGGTGGGCGGTGATGCCGTCCGCTCCGGCGGCAATGCAGTGCTGCGCGGCTTCGAGCGGGGATGGCTGGGAGGCGAGACGGGCCTGACGGACCGTCGCCACGTGGTCGATATTGACACCGAGTTTCAAAGTTCTTGTCATATTCAAATCTCCCAAAAAGAAAAGTAATCTAGTAATGTAGCACGTTTTTATTCATTTCGCAAGTCCGAAACCATTTTTGAGAACAAATCCGACTCCGGGATCGCCATGCGGTTGCGGACCGAACGCGGACACAGCAGGTACGGCCCGCGGAACAGACGGCGTTCCAGCAGCTCCGCCCACGGTCTGAACTGCGCCGGGGCAATATGGAGGCCGCTGTCGGCGTCGTAGACGAGCACCGCCTGATGCGCCTCGCATCCGAGCAATCCGAGCAGTTCGGATTTGTCCTCCTCCGGCTTCACCTCGAAGGGGTGTATCTCCAAACTCAGTTTCACGAGCGGACTGAGCGTGCCGCGCATGAACCGGCCCATCAGCTGCGGCGTCATGATGTCGCGCTCGCTTTTGAACGGGATCCGGTACGGGATCAGCAGTTCGAAGTTCTCGCGGTACAGCACGGGGACCATGCGCCGGACGATCTCCAGCGCGGCGGCCTCCGCCACGTCGTCGCCCAGGATCCGCCTCATATCGAGCCCGAGAAACGCCCCGGACGCGCCCGCCGCTTTGAGCGTGCGGACCATGATCGAAGCCTGTTCCACGTAGTCGCGGCGGTAGTTGTCCGCCAGGAACGGTATCTCCCGCGTGAGGTCAGGCGCCATCAGATGTCCGGCGCGCACGCTCTTATATTTGCAGGACGCCAGACGCCGCTGAAACTCTACATCGCGGTGCAGGAAGCATTCCATCGGGATCTCAATGACGTCGAACGTGCCCGGCGTGAGGAAGTCCGGCACGGACGCCGGATCCATGGCGGCATGGCCGAGCGCCAGCCCGAACTGAAGCGCCTTGTAGTCGATCTTTTCGTTTTCCATCAGAATCCGGCCTCCGTCAGGTCGCGCATGGAGATCGTCTTCCCGCTCTGCGCACCGCCGTCCATGTGCCTGAGCTGTTCGCAGACGTACTTGCCGATCAGGTCGGTCTCAATGTTCACGAGGTCGCCCGGCTTCAGCTCATCGAGGTTGGTCTCGCGCCGGGTCGTCGGGATCAGCCGCACCGCGAACGTCTCGTCGGTCACGTCAGTGAGCGTGAGGGAAACGCCGTTCACGCACACGCTGCCCTTCGTCACGAAGAAGATCCGCAGTTCGGACGGCATTTCCATGCGGAGCTCGTAGTCGTCGCCGATCTTCCCGAACGAAACGACCTTCACGGCGGCGTCGACGTGTCCGCTGACGAGGTGTCCGCCGAGACGGCTGCCGAGGCTTAGCGCACGTTCCAGATTCACGCGCGCACCGTTTTTCAGCTGTCCCAAGTTCGTCCGGCCCAGCGTCTCCTTCATCACGAAAAATGTCAGGTTCCCGCCCGATTCCTTCTCGAACGTGAGGCACGCGCCGTTCACGGCGATGCTCTCGCCCGCCTCAAGGTCGGTCCACGGGGTATCGGGCTTTATGGTCAGACGTCCGGCCTTCGCACCGGTCTCGCGTCCGGTCAGGATCCCGGTCTTTTCGATCAAACCTGTAAACATCGTATTTTCTCCTCAAAATTCCTCAGGATTCCGGGTACAGCGGATACGCATCGATCCGCAGGTCGCAGCCCAGCTCGGACACGCGCAGACGGTCCAGGCAGACCGCCTCGGACAGTGCGGCCGGATCGGGGCCGCCCAGCACTGGACGGCTGCCGCGTCCGCCGAGCAGTTTCGGCGCGATATGAAATTCGATCTTGTCGACGGCACAGGCGCGGATCGCCGACGCCGCCAGTTCGCCGCCGCCTTCGATCAGCAGCATGGTCACGTTTTCGTGCCCGAGCCGGACGAGAAACTTCTCCCAGTCTTCCGGCGTATCCAGCACGACGGATTCCCAGCCTTCGCCCGCGCCGGACAGGATTTCCGGGTGGTGCGTGGCGATGATCCTGCGCGGGGTTTTCAGGACGGTTCCGTCGGGCGTGCGCGCCGTGAACCGGGGCGAATCGGTGCGGAATGTCTCCGCGCCCGCGAGCACGGCGTCCGAAAGCCGCCGAAGATACGCCACGCGTTCCCGCGCGGTTTCCGAGGTGACCCACTTGGAGTCCCCGTTCGCGGCGGCGATCTTCCCGTCGAGCGTCTCCGCCATTTTCAGCAGCACGAAAGGACACCCCGTCGTAATCCACTTGAAAAATGCCTCGTGATGGACACGGCATTCCTCTTCCAGCACGCCGGTCTTCACCTCGATTCCGGCGGAGCGCAGAATATCGACGCCACGCCCCGCGTGTTTCGGGTTCGGATCAAGACAGCCCACGACCACGCGCCGGATCTTGTTCCGGATGATCGTGTCGCAGCACGGCGGCGTGCGTCCAGCGGTGCTGCACGGTTCGAGCGTGACATACAGGTCCGCGCCCGCCGCGTCGGATTCATTTGGCAGGCTCAGGAACGCCTCGATCTCGCCATGCGGACCGCCGCAGCGTTTGTGGTGGCCGCGTCCGATGATCCTGCCGTCGCGCACGATGACCGCGCCGACCGCCGGATTCGGGCTGGTATAGCCCGCGCCGAGTTCAGCTTCGTTCAGCGCCTCGCGCATAAAAAACAGGTCGTTTCTGCAGTCCACGAAAGTCCGCTCCGTATTGGTTCATTCCGGCATGACCATCCGCCGGAAGAATTATTCAAAATAAAAGGTGTCCCGAAAATATAGCTTGTTTTTTCCCGATTGCAAGACTTTTTCTCTCTTTTTTCCGCTTTGGGTTTGGCCTTTTCGCTTTTTCGTGCTACATTAAGAAACCGCAACCTTTTTTCAATTATCCCGAAAGGACACCGCCATGCACTACACCTACAAGAACAGCCCGCTCGTCTGCTCCTCCCAGATCGACATCGACATCGACAACGGCGTCATCACCAACGTGGCGTTCACGGGCGGCTGCCCCGGCAACCTCACCGCAATCGGCATTCTCGTGAAGGGCAAGAAGCCGCAGGAAGTCATCGACCTGCTCGAAGGCGTCGACTGCGGCGGCAAGGGCACGTCCTGCACCGACCAGCTCGCCAAGGCGCTGAAAGAGATCCTCGCGGGAAGACTCTCCTGATCATGCCCTCTGACAGACACGGCATCCAGCGCGACATCGAGGCGTTCCAGAACGAACTGGACAAGCTCTTCAAACGCCCGAACGAAGCGCCCGTCTACGACACGAAACAGAAGCTCGAAGACGCCATCTCCGACAATCCGCGCTACTATCCGCCCGACCGCAGACTGGAGCTCGCGGAGATCTTCTTCGGCATCCTCGATTTCGTCTACGAACGCGCCGGCAGCGACGACGATCCGGAAGTCTTCTGCAATCCGGTCCTGCCCGGCGCGGTCCTCACACGCCTGCCCGAGCCCGAAATGCTCTTCCGCTGCATGATGCCGCTGGCGTGGTCGATTCGCGGACGTTGGGTCTACCCGGAGATGAAGCGCGTCACGGACGATTTCATCTCGTCGTTCTCGCACGATCAGGTCAAGCTCGTCTGGCAGATACTGGATTTCCTGCTCGACCTCTTCCCGGATAAATCCGGTTCCCCCGCCTCCGCCGAGGTCCGCGCGTACTGGCGCGAGCTCGCCGAAGCGCCCGAACGTTTCCACGTGGAAACCCCGTCCGAGAAGTCGATCCTGCTCAAGGTCCTGCTGGAGGCGGCGCAGGACCACAAGATCATTCCGAAAGATTAACACCGCAGGCGATGCTGATACGGTGCGCGGCTTCGCTCGCGCACATCGCCACCGTATTGCCGCAGTTGTCCCGATTTTTTTAGAAATGTACACAAATAATCCCGAATTTCTTCCGTTTCGGGTTTGAAATCCGTTTTCTAAGCTATATATTAAAAGACAACTATCGACCCAAGTCAACAACTTCGCCTCCGCGCCCCTCACTTCGCGGATGCGATTCAAATCAAATCAGGAGTTTATCTGGAAATGCCCGCCAATCCGAAATTCGTCGTGCTCAGCGAACAGCTTCGCGGTCAGATGTTTCAAATCAACCAGGACGAGATCACCATCGGCCGTTCCGACGACCGTACCATCTGCCTGAAAGACCCGACCGTCAGTACGCTTCACTGCAAAGTCACCCGCAGCGGCGACAAGGTCATCATCGCCGACGCCGGTTCTACCAACGGCACCAAGGTCAACGGCAACCCGCTCACCGAGGAATACGAACTGCAGAACGGCGACATCGTCCGCATCGGTGCGTTCGAGTTGCTCTTCGACTCTGAGGACAAGACCATGGTCATGTCGATCCAGAAGACGCAGACCGGCATCGACATCAACGCCGCCAGCACGACCCAGACGATCAAGTCCGTCGCCAGCACCGGCTTTACCGAACGCAAGCAGAGCAGCGGCCTCTCCAACAAGCTCATGATCATCATCGTCGTCCTCCTCGCGCTCATCTTCCTCGCCATCCTCGGACTCTTCCTGAAGAGCTTCATGGAAGGCCAGAACGCAAACGCTTTCATCCCCGCCGCACAGGACATCGTGACCCGGATCGTCTAATTCATGAACGACAAGAAAGACCAACCGAAAAAAGCGCTTCCGGGTTCGAAGCGCAAGCCGCCCGCGTCCCTTTTCCTCTGGCTGCTCGCGTTCCTCGTTCTCGCCTCGCTTATCGTCTTCCAGTCCTCGCCCTATTTCGCCGCCACGGAGGAATGGAGCGCGAACCAGTTCCTCTCGCACCTTGAGAAGGGCGAGATCGTCACAGCAGAGGTCCTGCCCGAATCCGACAAGATCCTCGCGATCTCCGGCGAGTTCAAGCTCGCACCGAAAACCGATGCGAAAAAGACTGATGCCGACAAGGCTGATGCCGATGCGAAGGAAAACGGGGCGGAGAAGAAGGACGACGCAAAAAAGAAGGACGGCAAGGCTTCTGCGCCCGGGATCGTCGAGAAGGACCTGACGAAGCCATCCGAATCCGCCTCCGCCGACGCGGGAAAGAAGACCGCGCCGAAGCTCAAACTGAAATACAACACTCGCATCTACGCCACCGACGCCGTCATCTCCAAACTGGAGGAGAAAGGCGTGCAGACCGTCTATCTGGAACGCGATGTATGGTGGAAATCCCTGCTCCTGAACCTCGCGATCGCGGTCCCGATCCTGCTCGTCTTCTACTTCATCTTCACGCGGCAGATCCACGGTGCGGGCTCCGGCGCCATCCAGTTCGGCAAGAGCCGCGCACGCATGATCGACCCCAACGAAAACCACACCAAGTTCGACGATGTGGCGGGCTGCGATGAAGCGAAGGAAGAGATGAAGGAGATCGTGGAGTACCTCCGCGACCCGCTCAAATTCAAACTCCTCGGCGGCAAGATCCCGCGCGGCGCGCTCCTCACCGGACCGCCGGGCACAGGCAAAACACTCATGGCGAAAGCCGTTTCCGGCGAAGCCTCCGTGCCGTTCTTCTCCATCAGCGGCTCCGACTTCGTCGAGATGTTCGTCGGCGTCGGCGCGAGCCGCGTCCGCGACATGTTCCAGCAGGCGCGCAAGAACGCCCCCTGCCTCATCTTCATCGACGAGATCGACGCCGTGGGACGCTCCCGTTTCTCCGGCATCGGCGGCGGACACGACGAACGCGAACAGACGCTGAACGCGCTCCTCGTGGAAATGGACGGCCTCGAGACGCAGGAAGGCGTGATCGTGATCGCCGCGACCAACCGCGTCGACGTGCTCGACCCCGCCCTGCTCCGTCCCGGCCGCTTCGACCGTCAGATCGTTATCGACCTGCCGGATATCGTGGGCCGCCGGAAGATCCTCGCAGTCCACGCGAAGAACATCAAGCTCTCGAAGGACGTCGATCTCGACGCCGTCGCGAAGAGCACGCCCGGATTCAGCGGAGCCGACCTCGCGAACCTCATCAACGAGGCCGCGCTGCTCGCCGCACGCAATAACAAGGACGCCGCGACCCAGTCCGACCTGGAGGAGGCGCGCGACAAAGTCTGCTTCGGACGCGAACGCCGCAGCCGCAAGATACCGGAACGCGACCGCAAGCTCACCGCCTGGCACGAGTCCGGGCACGCCATCGTCAACCTCTTCCTCGAAAACAGCATCCCGCTGCACAAGGTCACGATCATCCCGCGCGGCCGGGCGCTCGGCCTGACCATGATGATGGAACACGAGGACCGCTATTCGCGCAGCCGTCTGGAGATGCTCGACATCATCACCACCGACCTCGGCGGCCGTGTGGCGGAGGAGATCGCCCTCGGCGATATCACCAGCGGCGCGTCGCAGGACATCGCGCACGCCACGAACCTCGCCCGCGCCATGGTATGCTCCTACGGCATGAGCGACAAGCTCGGCACCGTCCAGTACGGCGAACGCGCCGACCACATCTACCTCGGACGCGACATCACGCGCAACGAGGCATGCAGCGAGCAGACACAGCGCGAGATCGACGACGAGGTCAAGCGCATCATCGGCGAATGCAAGGCGCGTGCCACGAAGATCATCACCGAACAGCGCGAACGTCTCGACAAGCTCGCGAACGCCCTGCTCGAACGCGAGACCATCTCCGGCGCGGACATCCGCAAGCTGCTGGACCTCCCGCCCGAAGAGGAAAAAGCGCCCGTTCTGTCCGGCGACGATTCCGGCAGAAAGCCCGACGACGGCGCATCCGTTCCCGCCGACGACAAGAAGGACGGCGGCGAACCGCCCAAGTCCGATAACACCGTTATTTCCGTGAAGACGTTCTGACCCCGGAGCGTCCGCATGACGGCCGAAACTCTCGCACCCCTGATCCGCGTCAACGAGTCAGGGGTGTTTTTGTCGTGCCACGTGCAGCCCGGCGCGAAGCGCACCGCGGTCGCGGGCGTCTACGGCACGGCCCTCAAAATCTCGCTCGCCGCGCCTCCGATCGACGGCAAGGCGAACAAGGAACTGTGCGTGTTTCTGGCAAAGAAACTGAAACTGCCGAAAAGCGCCGTGTCGCTGGTCTCCGGCCAAACCTCGCGCGACAAGGTCGTTTTCCTGCCGGGCGTCACGGCCGCCGCACTCGCCGCCGCATTGGAGTGAAACCATGCCGCAGAATGCTTCCTACGCGCCTTTCCGAAGCCTCCCCGAAGGCTCCCGCATTCTGCTCGCATTCAGCGGCGGGATTGATTCCGCCGTCGCCGCCGTCCTCGCGCTCCGCGCGGGCTATCAGGTCACGGGCGTCCACATGACGCTTCTCCCCGGTGGAGAAGATTCCCGGCGGAAAGCCGAGGAAACTGCCGTGGAACTCGGGATCGAACTCGTCCATGCGGACTGCACGAAAGAGTTCGAACAATCTGTCCTGCGTCCGAGCTGGGACATGTACAAATCCGGCTTCACGCCGAATCCGTGCGCCATCTGCAATCCCAGGGTCAAATTCGGCGCGCTCATGCCGCTCATGGAACAGCACGGCTGCGCGGCGTTCGCCACCGGGCATTACGCGAAGGTGATCGACGCCGGAGACGGCAAAACCGCCCTCGCCCGCGGTTCGTACCGCGAGAAGGACCAGTCGTATTTCCTCTTCGGACTCTCGCAGGAACAGCTCGCGCGCATCGTTTTCCCGCTCGGCGGCATGACGAAACCCGAGGTGCGCGGGATTGCCCGCGAGCTCGGTCTGCCGAACGCCGAATCGAAGGAAAGCCAGGACGCGTGTTTCATGCCGCCGGACAAGACCGCGGCGGAGTTCCTGCACGATCATTTCGGAGAGACAGTGCCCGGCGGGACGTTCGTTTCCGCCCCGGACGGGCGCATCCTCGGTCAGCACGAAGGCATTTACGCGTACACGATCGGACAACGGAAGGGCATGGGCGTGGCGATGGGCGTCCCGGCATGGGTCAGCCGCATCGACGCGGGCGAAAACAAAGTCTGGCTCACGACGAATCCGGACGACCTTCTGCGCGAATCGCTCGTGCTGCCGTGCGCTCATTGGATCACCAAGCCCGCCGAAGCCGTTGAATTCCGCGGACAGGTACAAATCCGCTACAGATCGCGCCCCGCGGACGCCTCGGTCCTGCTCTCGCCGAACGGCGTGGTCTTCATTCATTTCGACACGCCGCAGCGCGCTGTCACGCCCGGACAGGCGGCCGTCATCTACGACGGGGAACGTCTTCTCGGCGGCGGCTGGATTCCCTGAGGAGGACAAGTCCTCCACTGTTGAGTGGTGCGCGGCTCCGCTCTCGCACGGGGCTTATACAGATTTTGGCGTGTCGCTGCTGACCGCGACCACGGCGGCACGTCCGAAGACGTCCGACGGCGTACTGGACAGCACCACGACACGGCGCTCGCCGTCGATCTCGTATTCGCGGACGATCGTCCGGCCCGTGTCGAACGCCTCGCGCACGGCCTTGCCTGCATCAATATTCTGGAGCCACGGCACGGAACTGATGTTCCGCCACGGGAGATCGCCCGCCTGCGTCACCTCGCCGTACTGCATGTGGTAGTCGATGATGCGGCCTTCGCGGTCCGTCACCAGCACGCGTACCGGCAAGGATTCATAGACTTTTTCCGCCAGGTTGCGTCTTCTGCGGCGTGCGCGGATGGAAAGCAGCGTAATCAGCGCCAGTCCGCCCAGCACGGCGGCGTTCGCCGCAAGCAGAGCGAAGATGCGTTTTTTCGTCCAGGTGGGGTACACCTTCCTCCGAGGCGTTTTTTTCGTGGTCGTGTTCGCCACGATCACGTTCTCCTGGAAATCGTCCAGACGGTTCAGGCGGTAACGTTTCTGCGCCGCCTCGTTGAGCCAGAGTTCGTCGCTCTCCGGGATGGTCATCGGGATATTCTGCCGCGATGCCTCAAGCGGGGCTTTTCCAAGTTCTTCCAGCAGGTCGCCGACCTGACCCGCGAGTTTCTTCATGGAACGGCAGAAGCCCCCGACCGCGTTTTTCCGCATCGGCGGCGTGTCTGCGAAGATCGGGCATGCGTCGAAGTCGGCGGGCAGCCATTCCACGGGGTCGATCCCCCACTCGAACGAGGACAGCGAAACAATGACCGTGTCCGGCTGAATCTCCGCCTGTACTGCCGCGCGGAACGCCTCGATCTCCTTGCCGGGGACCTCGCCGAGCGACGGATACTGCTGCCGCATCACCTGTGAATAGTCTCCAGGCACAGAATCGGATGGAGTGACGGAATCGGGGAGCAGGACGCTTTTCAGCGTCTTCCCCGGGCCAAGCATATCGCGCAGCGCCACCTCTTTCTTTTCGTTCCAGTTCATGCGGGACGCCAGCAGCACGATCTTCTTCGTATTGGGGAACGCCCGAAGCGCCAGATCCACGTTCGGCCACGGGTCCGCAGAGTGCACGATCGCGAAGTTATTGAGTTCCTTTCGTTCCGAATCCCTTGTATCGGTGTATCTGCGGAGTTTTTCATCGAACGAGCTCACGCCCGCGAACACCACGGCGAGCTCGCCGTTCAGGTTTTTCGTTTTGAAATTGATGTCGTAATCCCCGTCGAGCAAATTCGCGATCGTTTTGGCGATCTCGTCGGACGCGACGACGATCACGGCGCTGTACTGACCTTTCGCCTCGTATAACTTGCTGAATGCATCGTCGGGGAGAACCACGCTGCTATGGAACGAGTTTTCGACCCGAACGGGGATCACTTCCGTTTCGTTCAGGAAAGACGGATGCACATACATCATCTCCCGTTCCTCGGGGAGCATGGAGAAAACGTCTGGATCCTCAATGTCCTCCCACCAGTTTTCGCCGAATTGTTCGGCGATCCTGTCCAGCTTCGCTTGTTTCCTCACCTTGCGTTCCGGCTCCGTCTCGCGCCATTTCCGCATAAGCTCGCGGTATTCCGCCTCGTGCTGTTCACGCACTTCCTTCAGCCCCTCCATGAATTCCTCCTGGGCACGAGGTCCGGCTTCGGCGGGGAACAGAATCAGGACGCGCCTGAATTCCGGCGGCTCAGGCAGCAGATCCGCTCTCGCTGGCACACCGCAGTCGAACACGGACCGCCCGGTCATCAGCACGGCGCAAAACAACAACAGTTTGAAAAGCAGGTGTTTCAAATCCATTCTCCTGAACAGAATCCGGAAATCCGGTTTTCCGATTTATACAGAGAATATTATACTATCAAATGCGCGTAAAATCAAGCTAAACGGTCATTTTTCCGCAAAAAAAGCGGCGGATTCAGCGGGTCGCGGACGGCTGATCCTTCGCGGCATCCTGTTTCGCCTCGGTTTCTGCTTTTTTCTCGTCAGGTTTAACCTCAGCTTTCTTTGAAATATAAATATCCTCTTCCTTCAGCGCGGCATCCATCGGGGACACGTCCGACTCCTTGAAGAGCTCCGCAACCGGAAGCTTGTTCTGCTTCGCGAGCAGAGCAAACGCCTTCGCATAGAACAGCGCGCCGCGGAAACTGATGTGGCAGCGGTCGGACCTGCCCTGCGGATAGTTCGGATATTCGCCGGGTTTCAGCTCCAGATACAGCCGCGTGCCCTTCTTCTCCCCGGCGGCGTTCAGCTCCTTGTCGGCGTACGCGTACAGGTCGACCAGATCGCATTTCGTCTCGGCGGCGACCTCGCGCGCGGATTGCAGATATGGATTCAGGAATCCGGCGGGCTTCAACGAACCGTTCTCCAGATAGATGCCGAACGGAATGGACGTGGCGATCACGGGGATGCCGCCTGCTTTGCGGACGTCCTCCACGAACCCCTTCATGTTCTCCTTGTACTCGGTCTTCGGGTCGGTGTAGCGTTCCGGCTTGTCCTTCGTGCCGTCGTTGTGCCCGAACTGAATGATCACGAAGTCGCCCTTTTTGACCTCCTTGAGCAGGTTTTCCCAGCGTTTTTCCGCCTTGAAGCTCTTCGTGGAGCGCCCGCCGATGGAACGGTTCTTCACTGTCACGCCGTCCTTCACGAGTTCCTGCATGCGCTGTCCCCAGCCCTGCTGCGGCGCGTCCTTGCCCCGGTAGGTCATCATGGTGGAATCGCCCGCCATGTGGATGTCGGCGGCGGCAAGCGTGAAGACAGCGGAAGCAAAGACGGCGGCAAGCAGTTTTTTCATGGGGAAACTCCAAAAACAGTGTTTGACATTTTCCGATACCATACACCGGAAACAACGGAAAAACAACCCTGAAACCGGAAAAAGCCGAAAAAAAAGCACGAAAAAACCGGGAAAGCGCGGGGCCTTCCCGGTTCGGGATCAATGCTGAGGAACCGGGAACCGGTTCGTTCAGGCCGTTGTCAGCCGATCAATACTTGCGGCTGTCGACGATCTCCTGCGTGATCTTCTTGGTGACCACGGGCTCTCTGTCGGTACCGACGTTGACGCCGCCGACGTTGTCATAGACGCCTTCCACGGAGGGGATGCGGGAGGGAACGCTCTTGCCGGCATGGATCTGTTCGACCACGTCGAAGAGCTGGGCGCCGATGAGCGGGTTGCACTCGACGGTGCAGTTGGCCTTGCCGGCGAGGATCTGCTCGAACATGGTCTTGACGCCGTCGATGGAGATGATGATGATGTCCTTACCGGGCTTCTTGCCGGCTTCTTCGATGGCCTGGATCGCACCGAGGGCCATGTCGTCGTTGTGGGCGAAGAGGACCTGGATCTGGTCGGCTTCAGGAGACTTCAGGAACGATTCCATGACTTCCTTGCCTTTGGCACGGGTGAAATCGCCGCTCTGGGACTTGATGATCTTGATGCCGGGGTAATTCGCGATGATCTCTTCGAAGCCTTTCTTGCGGTCAATGGCCGGGGCGGAGCCGACGGTGCCGACGAGCTCGGCGACGTTGGCGTTCTCACCGACGTTCTTCACGACCCAGCGGCCGGCGCGGCGGCCTTCTTCCACGAAGTCGGAGCCGATGAAGCTGACATAGAGGCCGTCTTCGGAGACGTCGACGGCACGGTCGAAGAGGACGACCGGGATCTCGGCTTCCTTGGCTTCCTTCAGGACGTCTTCAAAACCGGTGGCGACGACGGGGGAGAAGGAGATCACGTCCACGCCCTTGCTGATGAAGTTGCGGATGGCCTTGATCTGGTTTTCCTGCTTCTGCTGGGCGTCGGAGAACGTCAGCTCAATGATGGCGCGCTTTTCAGCCTCGCCCTTGATGGACTCGGTGCTGGCCTTGCGCCAGTCGGATTCCGCGCCGACCTGGGAGAAGCCGACTTTGATCTTGGAGCTGTCGCTCTTGGAGCATCCGGTGACGAGGAGCGTCGCGGCCGCGGCGGCCATGATGACGGTTGCAAACTTGTTCATTCTTGCTTGCCTTTCTTTAGGTTGTTGTAAGGAAAAAGTTATTGGGATTTCGATTTGGATTTGGAGATCTTCGTGATCAGGTTCTGCATGAAGATGAACGCGAGCACGAGGAGGCCGACGATGATGCGGGTCCACCAGGAGTTGATGCGGCCGTCGAACACGATCAGCGTCTGGATCAGGCCGAGCACCAGCACGCCGAAGAGCGAACCGAAGACGTAGCCGACGCCGCCAGTCAGCAGCGTGCCGCCGATCACGACCGCGGCGATGGCGTCCATTTCCAGGCCGACGCAGTTCAGCGGGTTGCCCGCCTTCAGATACACGGCGTAGACCACGCCCGCGAGCGCGGAGCAGAATCCGGCGATCGTGTAGGTCATGATCTTGGTACGGCCGACCGGAATGCCCATCAGCGTCGCGGCGAGCTCGTTGTCGCCAATGGCATAGATGCTGCGTCCGGAGCGGGTGCGCTGGGAGAAGAAGATGGCCGCGAGCAGCACGACGATGTACACGATCACGATGAAGCGGAGGTTCATGCCCTTGCCGAGCTTGATCGTGAGGTCGTTCTGGATGAAGTTGAACACCGGGTCGTTCTTGATGCCGATGGATTCCTCGCTCACGATGAAGCCGCAGCCGCGGATGAAGAACATCCCGGCGAGCGTCACGAGGAACGGCGGCAGGCTGAAGCAGTGGATCAGCCAGCCCTGGAGCATGCCGAACGCGATGCCGATCGCGAGTGCGAGGGCAATCGCGACGAGGGCGTTGCTGCCCGTGGCGATCATCTTCGCGATCAGGATGCTTGTGAAGGCGATGATGGAGCCGACCGAGAGGTCGATGCCGCCCGTGAGGATCACCAGCGCGGTGCCGATAACGGCGATGCCGAGGTAGGCGTTGTCGACGAAGAGGTCGAGGAACACCTTCGGCGAACCGAAGTTGTCGAAGGAGATGATGCCGATGAGGTAGACGATGAAGAACACCAGGATCGTCGCCGAGATCGGCACGTAGCGCATCGGGAATTTGAACTTTTTCATTGGACGCCTCCTTTCGCGGCCTTCGAGGCGAAGATGGAAAGCACTTTCGCGCGGAAGACCGGCGACTGGAGCAGGCACACGATGATGACCACCATGGCTTTCGGCACGGCGACGATCGCAGGGCTCACGTTCTTCATGTACATCGTGGTCGTCAGCGTCTGGATCAGGATCGCGCCGACCAGCGAGCCGGAGAGGAAGAACCGGCCGCCCGCCATGGAGGTGCCGCCGATCACGGTGGCGAGGATGGCATCAAGTTCGAGGTTAAGGCCGGCGTTGTTGGAGTCGGCGCACTTGATATTGGAGGCGGCGAGCAGTCCCGCCATGCCCGCGCAGAATCCGCAGATCACATAGGTGAGCCATTTGATGCGGCGCGCTTCGATGCCCGCATAGCGGCTGGCGCGCTCGTTGTTGCCGACGGACTCGATGAAGAGCCCGAACGCGGTCTTGCGCGTGAGCAGACCGAAGATCACATACATCGCGACCACGATCCACACCGAGAACGGCAGGAAGAGCGCGTGGCCGTTGCAGAGAAACACCAGTCCGGGGTTGTCGAACGTGATGATCTGGCCGTCAGTGATCAGCTGGGCCACGCCGCGTCCGGCGACCATCAGCACCAGCGTGGCGACCATCGGCTGGATGCCGAAGCCCGCGACCAGCATGCCGTTCCAGAACCCGGCGAGCGTGGAGAGTACGAGCGCGGCGGCGACCGGGATGATCCAGTACCAGGCGGGTCCCATGCCCGCGCCGATGCAGTTGCCCGCGTCAAGCATGGAAATGAGGAGCGCGGCGATCGCGCCCGCGATAGCCATGACCGCGCCGACCGAAATATCGATGCCGCCCGTGGCGATCACGAGCGTCATGCCGATGGCGAGGACCATGACCTTGGAGCCCTGGTTCAGGATGTCGATCGGGGTGCCATAGAGATAGTAGCCGAAAATGGAAACGCCTTTGTCGTCTTTCTTCTCAGGGACAGCCTGCTGTCCGGCGGATTCTTTCACAGTCTGCTTGGCGGCTTCGACTTCCTCTGCCGCAGCCTGCGCGGCAGCCGTGCCGGCTGCGCCGGGAAGATCGTCCGGGACGGCCGTCGACTGAACAGCCTGGGCGGAGTCCTGTTTCTTGATTTCGATCTTGAAGAAGTTGTCGGTGAAGATCGCATTGAACAGCAGAAGCAAAGCGAGCGAGACAAGGGGCCATATGAGATGGCGGAATTTATTCGATGATTTATTCATGTCGGGGGTCCCTTAACCTGCGATGAGTTTCATAACGTTCTTGAGGGAAATGTCGGACCCGGCGACCTCGCCGACTTTCTTGCGGTCGCGGAGCACGATCACGCGGTCGCAATCGCGGACGACTTCCTCGAGTTCGGAGCTGATGAAGATGACGGCCATGCCCTCGCCGCAGAGCTGCTGAGTCAGGGCCTCGATCTCGGCCTTCGCGCCGACGTCGATGCCGCGCGTGGGCTCGTCGAGGATCAGGAGCTTCGGATTGGTCGCGAGCCAGCGGGCGATCAGGACTTTCTGCTGGTTGCCGCCGCTCAGGTGCTTGATGAGCTGTTCGCCGCTCGGGGTCTTGATGCGGAGAAGCTTGATGTATTTCTCGGCCATCTCTTCCTGCTGCTTCAGCGTCATGGTCTTCCAGATGCCTTTCGACGCCTGGAGCGCGAGCAAGATGTTTTCGCGGATGGTGAGGTCCGGGATGATGCCGGTCACTTTGCGGTCTTCGGCAATCAGGGCGACTTTCGCCTTCACGGCCTTCTGCGGGGAATTGAAGTTCACGGGCTTGCCGCACATGGTCATGGTGCCGGAGTCGTGCGGATCCACGCCGAAGATGATCTGCGCGATCTCGGAGCGTCCGGAACCGAGCAGGCCGGCGAGTCCGAGCTGTTCGCCCTCGCGGATGCTGACATCGACCGGGCTGATGGTGCCGACGCATCCGATGCCCTTCGCTTCGTAAACGGTGTCGCCGAACTTGGTGTTCTTCACGATCCCGGCCTGCATCTGGTTGATCTCGTCCGGAGTCTTGCCGATCATCTTCGCGACCATTTCGATGCGCGGCAGGTCCTTGGCGTCGTAGGAGCCGACGAGCTGGCCGTCGCGCAGGATGGTGATGCGGTCGCTGACCTCGTAGACCTGGTCGAGGAAGTGCGTGATGAAGATGATCGCCATGCCTTCCTCGCGGAGCTTCTTCATGACCTTGAAGAGTTCCTTCACCTCGTTTTCGTCGAGGCTGGAGGTCGGTTCGTCAAGGATGAGCAGCTTGCAGTCCACGTCCAGTGCGCGGGCGATTGCCACGAGCTGCTGAATAGCGACGGAATAGCTGGAAAGGTTCTCGCCGACGTTGATGTCGATGTCGAGCCGGGCGAGCGCCTTGCGGGCCTGCACCTTGCGTTCCTTCTTGTCGATGAACCCGAGCTTCGTGCGGGGTTCGCGGCCGATGCAGATGTTTTCGGCAACGGACAGGTCGGGCAGCAGGTTCACTTCCTGGTACACGGTGCTGATGCCGGCGTGTTCGGCGTCCAGCGGGGAGCGGAACTTGCATTCCTTCCCGTTGAAATAGACCGAACCGGCGGAAGCGGGATAAACGCCCGTAATGATCTTGATGAGAGTACTTTTCCCCGCGCCGTTTTCACCCATGAGCGCGTGGATCTCGCCGGCTTTCACCGCGAAATCGACGCCCTTCAGGGCCTTGACGCCGAGAAATTGCTTCTCAATGCCTTTGGTTTGCAGTAAATCCATTCGTCTTTCCTGTGTGGGGTGGTGAGTGGACGATTTTTTTAGAATATGTTCTAGAAAAGATAGCACAAATTCGGCGTTTTTCAATCATGTTTTTCTATTTTTCCGGAATTATTTATTTCGATATTCATATATTTTTTCTTTAATCCATACTTTCTTCTTGATTTTTTACATTCCGGAAACTATATTATGGCGATTCGAACCGAATCTTTTTTTAAGCATATTTTTCTGACACATAAGGAGGCTTTCCGCCATGGGAAAAACAGCCGTCATCACGGGCGCGGGACGCGGCATCGGCGCCGCGATCGCGGAGAAACTCGCATCGGAACACTGGAATGTCGCCATTCTGGCCGCCCGGAAGCCGCAGGCCGACGGCGATGCGCAGTGCGCGGAGATCATGCGGAAACACTGCGTCGCCGCCCGCTACTACGTCTGCGACATTTCGAAAGCGGACGACCGAAAAAACACCGTCGACGCGATCATCCGGGATTTCGGCGGCATCGACGCGCTGGTGAACAACGCCGGCGTCGCGCCGAAAGTGCGCGCGAACCTGCTCGAGATGAGCGAGGAAAGCTTCGACTATGTGATGGGCATCAACCTGAAAGGCACGCTCTTCCTCTCCCAGCTCGTCTCGCGGCATTTCGCCGAAAAGAAAAGCGGCGTGATCGTGAACATCGGGAGCTGTTCCGCGACGGTCGTCAGCACGAACCGCGGCGAATACTGCATCTCGAAGGCGGGCGTCGCCATGGTCACTCAGTTGTTCGCAGTCGAGATGGCGAAGTACGGCGTGAACGTGTACGAGATCCGGCCCGGCGTGATCGCCACGGACATGACCGCCTGCGTGAAGGAGAAATACGACAAGCTCATCGCCGAAGGACTCACGCTTCAGCCGCGCTGGGGCCGTCCCGAGGACGTCGCGAAGACCGTCGCCATGATGCTCCGCGGCGACATCGGGTATTCCACCGGACAGGTCGTGAACGTCGGCGGCGGACTGGAGGTCGTGAGGCTGTGAATACCCGCCGCGTCCATACGCTCGTGATCGGGAGCGGAGCCGCCGGGCTGTGCGCCGCCGTCAGGTTGCACGCGCTCGGGGTGTCTGACGTCCTGATCTGTTCCGAGGGGCTCCGCATGGGGACCTCCGTCAACACCGGCAGCGACAAGCAGACCTACTACAAGCTCGGCATGTACGGCGCGGAACCGGACTCCCCCGCCCTGATGGCGCGCGACCTCTTCGCGGGCGGCGCGGTCCACGGCGACCTGGCGCTGGTCGAAGCCGCCGTCTCCCAGCTGGCGTTCGCCCACCTCGCCTCGCTCGGCGTGCCGTTCCCCCACGACGAATTCGGACAATTCATCGGCTACAAGACCGACCACGACCCGAAACGCCGTGCCACCAGCTGCGGCCCGTATACCTCGCGCGACATGTGTCTGCGCCTCATCGACGCCGTTCAACAGAGCGGCATCCCCGTGCTGGAGGACCGCGTGGTCTTCGCACTGCTCACCGCCCCCGAGGGCGACACGAAACGCTGCATCGGCGCCGCGCTCGTGAATAGAAATTCGGAAAAAAAAACCGACATGATCGAGTTCATCCGCGCGGAAAATGTTGTGTTCGCGACCGGCGGCCCCGGCGGCCTGTACGCCCGGAGCGTGTACCCGGCCGTCCACACGGGCGGCATCGGCGTGGCGCTTGAGGCGGGCGCGGCGGCGCGCAATCTGCCGGAATCGCAGTTCGGGCTCGCCTCGCTGAAATTCCGCTGGAACGTCTCCGGCAGCTACATGCAGGTGCTTCCGCGGTTCGTCTCCACGGACGCTGACGGCGGGGACGAACGCGAGTTCCTGCGCGAGTATTTCGACGACCTCCGCGCGCTGGAGGACGCCGTGTTCCTGAAAGGCTACCAATGGCCGTTCGCCGCCGTCCATGTGCCGGGATCCTCGCTCGTCGACCTCATGGTCTACGTCGAAACCGAGCTGCGCGGACGACGCGTGTGGCTTGACTACCGCACCGATCCCGCCGACCTCGACATCGCCGCGCTCTCGCAGGAGACGCGCGACTATCTGCAAAAGAGCGGCTGCATCGGGCGCTCCCCGCTGGAACGCCTTCTGCAGATGAACGCACCCGCCGTGGAGCTGTACCGCGCGCACGGCATCGACCTCGCGAAAGAGCCGCTCGAGATCGCCGTCTGCGCCCAGCATAACAACGGCGGACTCGCCGCCAATCTCTGGTGGGAATCCGAAAATATCCGCCATCTCTTCCCCGTCGGCGAGGTCAACGGCTCGCACGGCGTGATCCGGCCCGGCGGCTCCGCGCTGAACGCGGGCCAGGTCGGGGCGTTCCGCGCCGCCGAATACATCGCCGCGCAGTACGCGGACCCGGACGGATCGTTCGATGCGCCGTTCAATGCCGCCGCCGAAAAGATGGAGAAGGATATCCTCGACAAAATGGGCAAAGGCACGTTCTTCGACTGGAAAGAGGAACGCGCCATCATGCAGACTCGCATGAGCAAGTCCGGGGCATTCCTGCGCGACAGGGAGTCGCTGGAAACCGCCCTGAAGGAGACGCGCGAACAGCTCGCGAACCTCCAGAACGACGGTCTCGCCTCGAATTCCGCCGCCGAACTCTCCGAACGCCTCCGCACGCGCAGCCTCGTCTTCTCCGCCGCCGTCTACCTCGCCGCAATGCTCGAACAGGTCGAAGCGGGCGTGGGCTCGCGCGGCGGGTCGGTCGTGCTCATCCCGGACGGTCGCCCCGTTCACGGCAGACTGCCGTTCAAAATCGCTGACGAAGATCAATCGTTCCGAGCCACAGTTCAGGAGGTCACCGCCACGCCGGACGGTACCGTTTCGGTCCGCCGCGTCCCGTGCCGCCCGGTCCCGGAGACGGACGGCTGGTTCGAGACCGTCTGGAAAGCCTGCCGCGAAAAACGCATTTACGATAATACAGGAGACTGACGCATGGATTACCCGAAACCCGCCTCGTTCCGCACGCTCGACGAATTCCGCGCGCACCTCGCCGCATCGAATATCCCCATCGGCCTCGCCGAACTCCCGCCCGCCGGTGAATCCGCGCTCGCAAAGCCATTGAACGGGATCGGCAACCGCTGGGCGGTCCTGCCCATGGAGGGCTGGGACTGCGGACGCGACGGCGCACCGTCCGAGTTCACGCGCCGCCGCTGGCTCCGGTTCGCTTCGAGCGGGGCGAAGCTCATCTACGGGACCGAAGCCGCAGCCGTGATGCACTCCGGCCGCAGCAACACCCGCCAGCTGCTGGTCGCCGACCACACCGCGGGCGCGCTGAAACGGCTCAACGAGGAGATGCGCCGGACGCATCGCGAACGCTTCGGCACGGATTCTGACCTGAAGATCGGGCTTCAGCTCACGCACTCCGGGCGGTTCTCGCACCCCGACGACAACCGCGTGCTCGCCTCGAAGACCGCGTATGCCCATCCGCTCCTCGACAAGAAGTTTCACAACGGCGCATCGAACGTGGTCACGGACGACGAGGTCGCGGACATCATCGCGCACTTCATCCGCGCCGCCGAGCTCGCGCAGGACGCCGGGTTCGACTTCGTGGACGTGAAGCTCGCGCACGGCTACCTCGGGCACGAATTCCTCACCGCATACGACCGCCCCGGCCCGTTCGGCGGCTCCTTCGAGAACCGCACGCGCTTCTTCCGCGAGATCGCCGGGGGCATCCGCAAACGCTGCCCCGGCCTCGAACTCTCTTCCCGCGTCAGCATCTTCGACATCCGGCCGTTCGTGAAGGGACCGGACGGCGTCGGCGTGCCGATGGACTGGTCCGGCCCCTACCCCTATGCGTTCGGCGGCGCGGGCGACGGCCTCACGATGGATCCGGGCCTGAAGGACACGGTCGCGCTCGTCAAGCTCATGCGTTCGCTCGGCGTGAAGATGATCTGCGCCACGATCGGCAGCCCGTACTACTGCGTCCACATCCAGCGCCCGGCGTTCTATCCGGTCTCCGACGGCTATCTGCCGCCGCACGACCCGCTCCGCAGCGTGTGGCTCCACATCGAGGCCGTGCGCCGTCTGCGCGAACTCTGCCCCGGCCTGATCGTGGTCGGCTCCGGCTACACCGCGCTTCAGGAATACCTCCCGCACGCCGCCGAATACGCCGTGGCGAACGGCCTCACGGACTTTGTCGGGTTCGGGCGCATGGCGCTCTCCTACCCCGATTTCTGCGCCGACGTCCTTGCCGGACGCCCCCTGCGCCGCGCCTGCATCTGCCGCACGTTCGGCGACTGCACCAACGCCCCGCGCGCCGGGCTGATCTCCGGCTGTTATCCGCTCGACGAATGCTATAAGAACCGCCCCGAGGCAAAGACGCTCGCCGAGCTCAAAAAGACCGCGAAAAACAAACCATGACTCATTTCCAGCAACACCATAAAGGAAAGGTTTTCGACATGCTATCCAAAACCGTTCTGACCGCCGCACTCTTCGCCGCCGCCATGCTCGTTTCCACACTCGCCGCCGCGGAACCCGTCATTGAGTTCAAAGTGAACAAGGATGCTCCGCGCACAGCCGGGATGTGCGGCCCCACGCACGACGAGGAGGTCATCTTCGGCCTCGGTTCCGACGGCAAACAGCATTATTTCGCGGTCGGCACGGACGTCCGCGGCTCCGGCATCACGATCTGGCAGTCGGAGGACATGGTGAACTGGAAGGACGTCGGGCGCGTCTTCACGCAGGCGAACAAGCCCGCGATCCTGGAGAACGGCGGCCGCGGCTTCGCCTACACGTTCCGCAACGTCGAGATCGGCGACGACGGCGCGTACAAGTTCCTCGACACGCCCGCGCAGGGCAACAACCACCTCGGCAACGCCTTCTGGGCCCCATGCATCTATTACCACGTCTACGACCAGACCTATTACCTCTACTACTGCTGCTCGGCGTTCGGCGTCCGGAACTCGTTCATCGGCTGTGCGAAGAGCAAGACGCTGGACAAAGGCTGGACGGACTGCGGCGTGCTCATCCACACGCGCGTCGGCGACGGCAAGCGGTTCAACGCGATCGACCCGGCGGTCATTCACAACGACTTCCACACATGGATGGTCTACGGCTCGTACTTCGGCGGCATCGCCCTCGTCGAGCTCGACCCGAAGGATCCCTCGAAACTGCTTCACCCCGGCACGCACGGGAAGACCATCGCCTCGCGCACCACGGACACCGTCTTCGAACTCAGTACGCTGGAGAAGGCGAAGGCCGCGCCGAAGAACGACCCGACCGCGGGCCAGGGCATCGAGGGCGCCAGCATCCTGTATCACAGGTATCTTTTCGACGGCTATTATTATCTGTTCGTCTCGTACGACAATTTGGAGTGGAGCTACAACTGCCGCGTCGGGCGCTCGAAAAACATCGAGGGGCCGTATCTGGACTACAACGGCAAGCCGTTGATCTACGACCAGCGGAAGCTCGGCGAGGACACCGTGTACGGCACCAAGATCATCGGGCCGTACCGCTGGAAATCCACCGGGACCGGCTGGGCGGGGACCGGGCACACCACGGTCTTCGGCGAAGGCAGCATGATCATGTTCGGCAGCAACAGCAAGTGGGAAGGCTCGCGCGGCTCGTATCTCGGACTGCGCCGGGTCTTCTGGTCGAAGGACGGCTGGCCCCTGCTCTCGCCCTGCCTGTATGCAGGCGAGGGATTCACCATCGGAAGCGGCTCGAAATATGTCGATGGCGAACTGATCCCGTACGACACGGTCGTCAGAAAAGACGGCATCCTGAACTCCGACGAGTCTGCGCAGTGGGATTTCATCGTCTTCAGCCAGTCGCAGGACCGCTCGAACCGACGCGTCGACGAATCGACAGTCTACACGCTCAAGGCGGACGGGACCATCGAGGGCGGCGGCAAGTGGCAGATCGGCACATGGAATTCGGACATGATGTTTTTGGACGGCAGAACAAATGATGGCAGAGGATGGGGTCAGCAAACATATTTGAACGGCGTTTCCATGCTGATCGAGCTCCCCGGCGGCGTGAAGGCGGACGGCGTCTGCGCCTACGGCTGGGACCAGGACCGGAAATGCCAGACGGTGTTCTTCTCCGGGATGACCGACAAGGGAATTGCTGTTTGGGGACAAAGAATCCCTTCCTCGAAAAAAATGAACTTGAAAACAACCTCGAAGGATTCATGATATGAAAACAAAATCGACCTGCATCTTTGCCGCGGCACTCACCGCCGCGACGCTCGTTTCCGCCCTCTTCGCAGCGGAGCCCGCGCTCGAATTCAAAGTAAACAAGGACGGCCCGCGCACCGCCGGGATGCTCGGCCCCTCGCACGACGAGGAAATGATCTACGGCCTCGGCTCCGACGGACAGCAGCATTATTTCGCGGTCGGCACGGACGTCCGCGGACCGGGCATCACGATCTGGCAGTCGGACGACCTGGTGAACTGGAAGGACGTCGGGCGCGTCTTCACGCAGGCGAACGCGCCGAAGATCCTGAACGTGGGGCCGCGCGGCTGGAGCTACGACTTCAACTCCGTGACCATCAATGACAAGGGCGAATACGAGTTCCTGACTGAGCGCAAGCCCGGCGCGAACAACTACCGTCTCGGCGGCGCCCAGCCGTTCTGGGCTCCGTGCGTCTACTTCAACGAAGCGGACAAAACCTACTATCTGTACTATTCCTGCTCCGCCTACGGCACGCGCAATTCGTTCATCGGCTGCGCGAAGAGCAGGACGCTGGACAAGGGGTGGGAAGACTGCGGCCAGCTGATCCACACGCGCACCGGCGACGGCAGGAAATACAACGCCATCGACCCGACAGTCTTCAAGGACACCGACGGCAAACTGTGGATGATCTACGGCTCATTCTTCGGTGGGATCGCCATCGTGGAGCTGGACCCGAAGGATCCCGCCAAACTGCTTCACCCCGGCACCCACGGCACGACCATCGCCTGCCGCGGCTATGAGAAAGTCTACGAACAGGACGGATTCGAGGGCAACCCCACGGTCAGCGTCGACGGACAGCGTTTCACCGCCTACGGCATCGAGGGCGCGAGCATCGTTTACAATCCCAAAACGAAATACTACTATCTCTTCGTCTCCTACGACCGCCTCGCCCTGACCTACCATGTGCGCGTCGGACGTTCGAAAAACGTCGAAGGGCCATATCTGGATTACAACGGCAAGCCGCTGGTCTACGATCAGGAGAAACAGGGGCCCGGGGACGTGAACGGCACCAAGCTCATCGGACCGTACCGCTGGAAATCGACCGGCGCAGGCTGGGTCGGCACCGGACACACCACGCTCTTCCGAAAAGACCCGAGGAGCAATTACAGCCATCTCTTCTTCGGCAGCAACAGCAAGGACCGCGCCAACGGCGCGTCGTTCGTCGGCCTGCGGCGGGTCTTCTGGTCGAAGGACGGCTGGCCGCTGCTCTCGCCCTGCATCTACGCCGGCGAGGATCTGGAGATCGGCAGCGGGGTCAAAGTCGTCAATGGCAAACCGACCTGGGGCAAAAATATCGTCGAAAAAGACGGCATCCTGAACTCCGGCGACTCCGCGCAGTGGGATTTCATCGTCTTCAGCGTCACGGACGACACCACGTTCCGGCGCGTCGACGAATCGACGATCTACACGCTCAAGGCGGACGGGACCATCGAGGGCGGCGGCAAATGGGAGCTCGATGACGACAAATCGATTACAATGTTCGCGGACGGCCTGTATGGAGGCTATGTCGAGCGTAGGAACGGCATTATCACCCACGTCGAGCTCCCCGGCGGCGTGAAGGCGGACGGCGTCTGTGCCTACGGCTGGGACCAGGACCGCAAATGCCAGACCGTGTTCTTCACCGGACTCACCGACAAGGGCGTCGCCGTCTGGGGGCAGAGGATCCCCCCTGCCGCAAAATGAACTGAGACAATACGCAAAGATCAAGCACGAGGTTGCTCCGAACGGGGCAGCCTCTTTTTCTTGCGCCGGAATAAATCCTGTCATCCGGCTTTTTCTGCCATGAAAACCGGCGCAGTCACACGGAATCCGCCGGCAAAAACAAACGCAGGGGCATTCAGAGGCGCGAATCGCATCTGCCCCCTACACTGACCCGTTTGAACCGTTCCCCTGCCCTGAAACGGCCTCCGCGCGTTCCGGAAGAGACAACTTATCCTGTCCCCCTGCCCTTTCTTTCGGGAACATCCCTCTTCTTCTATATTTCCGCACGGATTCACGCTCGTTTCGCCGGATGGAAAGGCATTTCAGCAAAGAACGGGATGCCGTCAGGAAGCGTGGCGTGACCTAAGGGAAGAACTTGCTGGCCGCGCGGACAGAAAAAGCCCCTGCACCCGTTTCCAGGTGCAGGGGCCGTTGGTTCACTGGAACCGTCCGGGTTTGGCGGACAGGAGTGAATTGTCCCGCAAACTTATGCGATGACAGTCCATTCCATGCCGACGCCGTAGCCCAGGATATTCCAGTTCGCGTCGCTCTGGACACCGTTGTTGTAGTAGCCGAGCATACCGGTCGAGTACTGACGGACCAGGAGTTCGTCCTTCTGGTCGTTGTTGTAATCGCCGCAGCCTGCCACGAACCAGTCGGTCGGGTCGAGCTGACCGATGGACAGGTAGTTGTCGGCATTGCCGTCAACCAGCATGTACATCGATCCGGTGTTCTCGTCGAACAGCACGATGTCTTCCTTGCCGTCGCCGGAGAAGTCGCCGATCGCGCGGACCGCGCAGTTGTACCACGCGTTGCTGCCCATAGACTTGACCGTGCCGTCGAAATCGACGGTGTAATACTGACTCGCGTTGTAGCTCATCAGCACGGAATCCTTTCCGTCGCCGTCGAAGTCGCCGCAGCCGGCCAGGTTCCAGGCTTCGCCGCCGAAGCTTTCGCTGAGAGGCACCCAGTCGGTGGTTCCTTCGGTCCACACGCCGATGGCGTACAGATCCGGAGCGTACCAGACGATGGAGTTCTTGCCTTCGGCGTTGCCGGTCAGGTTGCCGACCTTGTTCTGCCAGTTGACATCGTCGACGTTATCGAGGTAACCAATGGTCACCCAGCCGTTCGCGTCGTCGCCGTCCTGGTAGTAACCGATGTAGGCGCCCTTGATTCCGGCGTCGGTGGTCACGTTGCCGAACATGACCGCGTCGGCCTTGCCGTCGCCGCTCATGTCGTAGCATCCAGTAGCCGTGCGCACAGTTGTTGTCGGTCCAGACGAACATCACGTCGGAGATACCGTTTCCGTCGCGGTCGCCCTTGGCGATGTAATCGGACGGCGGGGTCGGCGGGACGTACGCGGCGACCGTCACAGCGAGTTCGCTGTTGGCGGTGATGCCGAGCGCGTAGGTGAAGTCGCCAACCTGGATGGCATCCGCGCCAACCGTCAGCGTGTACCACGCTTCGCCAACATTGAGCTCGACGTTGCTGTTGAACGTGGCTGCGTTGGAGGCGAGCAGGAAGGTACCCGCGGTCGGGTTCGTATCGGTCAGCACGTAGGACGTCGAGGCGCTGGTCGTGACGTTGGAGAAGTTCTTGAACTGAGCTTCCGCCGCGGTCGCGAAGGCAGTGCTGAAGTTGATCGTGCCGTCGATCGTGATGGGCTTGTCGAAGTTGGCGGAACCGATGACGGTGGCCGCGGATTCGACCGTGATGGTCTTGCTGTAGCCGGACGCGAAGGTGATGTAGCCGCCGACGACGTTGATCTTGCCGTCGTCAGTTGTGCCGGTGATGGCCGAAGCGAGATCCGCGAACGCGTCGTAACCGATGACGGCGGTGCCGCCAGTGACCGGAACGACCGTGCCTTCAGCATAGGAAACCCATTCGCTGTTCACGTACGCCTGTGTCGGGACAACGACCGGCGGGACGTATTCGGCGACCGAGAGAACGAGGTCGGTACCGACGATGGCGACCGTGTAGGCGAGGTCATCGACCACGACAGCGTCGCCGCCGACAGTCAGAGCGCCGTCCGCAAACGAGATGGAGCCGGTGAATGCGGTGACGTCGGAGGCGAGCTTGTAGTCGCCGATGACGCCGGCCGCATCGGTCAGCGTGTACTTCGTTTCGCCGCCCACGAAGGAGAAGCCGCCGAACTGGGCTGCTTCCGTGCTCGCGAAGGCGGTGTCGAACGCGACGGTGCCGGTGACGGTGATCGCGGTAGCGAACGTGGCGTTGCCGACGAGCGTGGCATCGTTGTTGATCACGATGGTCTTGGCGATGGCATCCGTGAAGGAGACCGTGCCGCCGACGACTTCGACCTTGCCGTAGTCGACGACCGCAGCAATACCTTCGTCGCCGGTCGCGAACGCGTCGTAACCGATCTTGGCGGTGCCGCCAGCGACCTGAACGATCGTGTCAGCAGCAAGGCCGGCCCATTCGCTGTTCACGTAGGTGACTTCGATCGGGGCGATGTAGACTTCTCTGGTGAGAGCCAGATCGCCGTTGTCGGTGATACCCAGCGTGTAGAGGATGCCGCCGAAGTTCTCGGTCTTGCCGAGGGTCGTCAGCGTGCCGATTTCCGCGGAGGTGGTCTTCACGACGATACCGCCGGTGATGGCGAACGTGGAAGCGCCGCCGGCCAGCGTGTAGGTGCCGTCGGCCTGGGTGGCGTCAACCGTGATCGTGTAGGTCGGCGCGCCGCCGATACCCGCGATGTTGTTCACGATGGCTTCGTTGCCGGCCGCGATACCGGCCAGGTTGAAGTCAAACGTGCCGTTGACGGTGGCGGTGGAGCCGTTGCCGAGAGCGAGCGTACCGGTCAGGAGAGCACCGGCGTCGACCGTCAGGGTGCCGCCCTTACGGACAGTCATGTTGGCGGCGGAAGCGCCTTCGCTGACCGTCAGGACACCCTGATCGTCGATGATCGTGGTGCTGACGTTGACGCCCGTGAGAGCGTTGACCGTGCAGGTCACCTTGGAGCTGAACGCGATGTCGCCGGCTTCGATCGTGATCGAGCCGCCGCCGAAGACGTTCGCCAAAGCAGCGTCGCCGGACGCGAACGCGTCGGTGCCGATGGTGGCGGTGCCGCCGGAGAGCAGCGTGACCACAGTGCCGTCTTCCAGATCGCTCCAGGAGGTGTTCACGTACACGTCGAGCTTACGTTCGACGAAGTAGTACGCGTTGCCGTCCTTCTGGAGGAGGTATCTGGTGTCGCCGATGACCTTGTAGTTGCCGGTACCGGAGATGGAGCCGGCGGACAGGGCCAGGGTCTTGCCGCTGGAGAGGTCGAAGCCATCCGTGGACATCGTCAGCGTGCCTTCGTTCACGAACGCATCGGTGATGGTGATCGCAACGCCGCCCTTGTAGGTCAGGTTGGCGCCTGCGTCGATCGTGATGCTGTTGGTCGGCAGAGCCGTCGCAACTTCGAGGGAACCGCCGGTGACGTAGATCGTACCGTCGGCCGCCACGGCCGTGATGGCATCCGCCATCTTGTCGAAGGCGTTGGCGGTGAAGAGCAGGAGCTCGCCGGTCGGCTCGTAGACGGTACCGGTGACGGCAGCCGTGTACGTGCTGTTCGCGTAGACGTCCTTGACTTCGCCCTTGATGACGATGGCGCGGTCGGAAGCGAGAATGTCGACATTGGAGCCTTCATCCTTCACAACGTTGATCGTGGCCTTGTCGAAGTTCTCGAACGCATTGGTCATGCTGACGAGGACCTTGCTCTTTCCGGTGTAGCCGGTGATGTCGACGTTGATCGTCGAACCGGCGGTGGCCATGCGGAGCGTGGTTCCGGTGAAGTTGGAATCGGCGGTCAGGTTGAGCTCTCTGAACCAGAGTGTGTTGGTGATCTTGACATCGCCGACAACGGTCAGGGTCTTCGCGCCGGTGTAGGTGTCAGCCAGTTCGGCATCGTCGCGGCCGTAGTCGAGACGACCGGCGATGAGATAGCCGTTGATGACCGAGTCTTCAACCGTGAAGACGAAGTCGGAGCTGCTGCGCGGAATCGCGCCCCAGCCGGTACCCCAGTTGTTGTCGAGAGCAAGACGCATCGTGCCGCTCTGGGAAGCGAAGGTGCTGCCCTTGATGTTGACGGAGATGGTGCCCTTGGATTCCTGGTCGCCGTCCTGGATTCTCCACCACTTGGCAGCCGGGACATCAACGTTTTCAAGGTTGATGACCAGGTCGGCGCCGGTGTAGGTCTGGCCGTCGATTTCAGTGGTCTTGCCGATCGGGGAGTCGCCGATGAAGAGGATATCGTTGCTGATGACGGTATCCTTGAAGCTCATCGTCACGAGGGCCGGATTTTCAGCGGTGCCGTAGACCTGCGTGTAGTGATAGACGCGGGTCATGTTGCCGCCGGTGTTGGGAACGCCCATCGTCGAGCCGGTCACTTCGAGCGTGACATTGCCGAAGATCCGGTTCTGGTGGTTCCAGGGTTCGCCGTCGGTCACGTTGCCCATCAGGTAGTCGCCGTCAACGGTCGCGAACGTGCTGTTCACGATCGTCAGGGAGACATCGCCGACGAAGGACTGGTCGCCGCTGGTGAAACCGCAGCTGACATTGTTCGCAACGCTGTTGGCGATGTACATGCTGGCCATCTTGTTCTGCGTGTTGGCATCACCTTCGATGTTGTACACGTAGATCGTCTGACCGGCTTTCATCTTGCTGGACGCATCGGCGAAGGAGTAGAACGCGTTCACGCCGAAGACGAGCGCTTCGCCCGTGGTCGGGTCGGTCTGGCCGGGCTGGATGTTCTCGCCGGCGGTGCCGTAAGCCACGTCAACGTAGAACTTGTCGACGTTCTTCATGTGCACGCTCTTGTCTTCCGCATCGTAGTAGACGAGGAACGGAGTTTCGTTCTTGCCGACCACGCTGATGGTCGCGGTGTCGATGTTGGCGATGCCGGTTCCGGTGGCGATGAGGACGACGTCGTCCGCAGTCTGCGTGTAACCGGTCACGTCGATGTTGATCGCGGCGTTGGCAGCCAGATCGATGCCGCCGGAGACCGTGAGGGTCTTGCCCGCGGTCAGGTCGATGGCGGCGAATCCGGCGAGGCCGGACGCGGTCAGGTCATTGGAGACCGTCAGGGTCGCGCCCGTGCTGGAGACGTTGCCGACGGAGCTGGCGGCGGTACCGCCGGACACGAAGTCGTGGCCCGCGAGGTCCGCGCTTTCGGAGGTCGTGCCGCCGTCCATAACGACGGAGTAGCCCGCGCCGACCGCACCGGCCGCACCGGCCAGGGTGTTGAAGGCGTTCTTGTTCCAGACGAGTTCCACGCCGCCGACGAAGAGACCCGCGACGTCGTCCGGAGTCCAGTCGGTGTTGAAGAACGTGTCGCCGACGAACGGGGAAACGACCAGGAGGGACTTCTTGTCTTCGGTGAACTCGTAGCTGAAGCCTTCGCCGATCACGGAGACGGTGACGGAATCATCGAAACCGGCCTCGGAGGACATGACGATCTTGGAGGAGTTCTTGAAGCCCGTCGCGTCGATCACGATGGCAGCGTTGCTGACGGTGCCGCCGACAGCGACGACTTCATCAGCATCAACAGAGACCTTGCTGAATCCGAGGACATCGCCCTTGACCGTCGCGGAGCCCTTGAAGGTCAGGAATCTGTCGCCGGCCACAAAGTTCTGAGCGCCGTCGATGATACCGGCGATGGAGGTGCCTTCGCCGATGGTGATGTTGACGTCGCCGGAGACCATTGCCTGAGCGCCGGCAGCGTAGATGTTCGTCACGGTCGCACCGCTATTGACGGTGATGTCGGCGGAGCTCACGGTTTCCTGAACTTCTTCAGCGGTGCCGTTGAAGCCGCCCCAGATGGTGGTGGCACGGCCGCTGTTGAAGACGATGCGGTAGCCGCGGGTCTCGAAGTTCGAGCTGGCAGCGCCGAGGACGTAGATCGTGGCGTCGTCACGGGCATCCATGGCGGCCGAGGCGGCCTGCATGCCGGAGACAGCGTTGTCACCGTACACCAGGAAGTTCGTGATGCCGCTGGCTTCGACGACAGCCGTGCCGGTGGTCGCATCACTGAACGTGTTGTTGAAGTACACATCGCCTTCGGTGTAGTAGACGAACGCGGTGGTGTTACCAACGACGGCAGCATAGCCTTCGATCTCCTCGTCGTTCGCGTCGAGGAACTGAGCTTCGGTGTTGCCGGAGATCGTGGTACCGGCCACAACGTAGACCTTGGCATCGCCCTTGTATCCGGCTTCGCCGCGGAGGATGAAGCCTTCGCCTTCGGACACGGAGATGTTGTTGGCTCTCAGCAGAGCGCCGTCGGCAACTTCGATGCTCGTGAACTCTCTGATGGTGGCAATGTTGTTCTCAGTGCCATACACGTGGAGTCTGCGGACGCCGTCGATGTTGTCGAGACCGCCGCCGGTCTGGCCGCGGCCGCCGTTCAGGTTGCCCTGGGTGTTGGTGAGGCCGGTGATGTAGACGTCGGCTTCGCCGTTCCAGGATCCGGTGGTGTCGACACCGAAGAGACCGATCGTGGACGTGTTGTCACCAGCCATGTTCATGTTGGTGATCGTCAGATTGATCTTGGTGCTGTTGCTTTCCTGCGGTTCCCAGACCTGGATCCACTTGGCAGCGGGTTCCTGGACGTTCGTCAGGGTGACGTTGACTTCCTTCAGCTCATCGCCGTCGTGGCCTTCAGCCTTGCCGTTGAAGACACGGTCGAAGAGCATCAGGTCGCCGCGGAGCAGGTAGTCGGAGAACGTGACGTTCACGGTGCCGCCGGAGAGGTTGGCATAGCGCGCGACGCGGAAGTCGTTGGTGTCGTGGGTGCCGTTGGAGATCGTGATGTTCCATGCGACATCGTTCCACTCTTCTTCCGTATCGTCGTACTTGGCAACGACCATTTCCTGATGGGTCGTGTTGTTGCCCTGGCCGGCGATCGCGGCGAACCAGGTGATCGTGGAGGCGTTGATGACCGCGGTGAATTCGCCGTCGCGGTACTTCTCGTCCGCGGCGCTGTCATCGTTGTAGCCGGCCACGAAGCCGCCGGTTCTGATGTGGTTGACGTTCACATTGATGGGTGCGGCCGTGAAGAACCAGTAGAAGGGCGTTTCTTCGCCGCCGTCGGCGAAGAGCGTGCCGCCGGAGATCAGGTAACGACCGACGTTGACGTTCCACTCGGAGTAGTTGTAACCGTAGACCTTCGTGGCGGTCTGGCCATCGATGGTCACGACAGTGCCGTTTTCGTCGGCGCTGGCATTGGCATCGAGGAACGCAAACGCGCCGCGTTCGACGGCCACGACGGCCTTCTTGGCTTCGTCGTAGTACGGCATCAGCCTGTCGGTGTTGTTGTTGGCGCCGACAGTCGTGCGGCTGAAGGTCTGGCCTTCGACCGGCTGGATGAAGTTGCTGATGCCATCCTTGGTCTGGAGGACCACGCCTGCGCCGGCGGTGTAGTCGGCGAAGTCGATGGTGAGGGATCCGCCGTTTTCACGGTAGGTGATGGAGTCGGCGGAGACCTGACCCGCGGCAACCGTGATGGAACGGATGTCGGAGAGAGCGCCGAAGGCGGTCTCGCTCAACGCGGTCACGTTGACGCCGGAGGTGTAGCCTTCCACGGCGACGATGCTGCCGATGGAGGACTTGCCGCTGGTAACGCCGGAGATCGTGATGGTGGAGCCGTCGCCGAGAACGAGGCCGCCGATGGTGGTGGCATCGTCGCGGATGTCGATCTTGGCATTGCCGGAGAACGTGTAGGTGCCGGCGAAGTTGCCGCCGGTGATGAACAGCGAGTAGTCATCGGTGAGCTTCAGGACCGCTTCGTCCATGCTGTTGGTCGCATTGACGCCCCAGACGAGGAGTTCGCCGTTGTAGATCGTACCGGAGATGGATTCATCCCAGGTGCTGTTCAGATAGACGTTGCCCGCGTGCTTGGACACGAGGTACAGGGTATCTTCGACGTACTTGTAGTCGTAGGTTTCGGCGTCGCCGAGGATGGTGACGGCCGGCTGGTCCGCCAGGGTTTCGAAGGTGTCGGAAACCGCGATGACCTTCGAAGGTCCGACGTACTGGGTCGCGTCGATGATGATCGTGGTTGCATCGATGTCGCCTTCGACCTTCACGATCTTGCTGGCGTCGATCGTGATGGTTTCGGCTTCGAAGTCGCCCGTGACAGTCAGGTTGGCGTTCACGGTCGCAGCATCGAAGTCTTCGATGGAGCCGTTGATCGTTAGGTCGGCGCTGACGACGAGGGAGCTGACGCCGCCCACGTTGTCGCTGCTGCCGCTGATCGTGGCGGAGACTTCGTCTTCAACCTTCTCGGGTTCCGGATTCGGATTCTCTTCGGTAGCTTCCGGCGTCTGATAGACTGCCGCGATACCGAACTTGCCGCCGGCGAGTTCGATCGTGGCGGCGCCGGTAACGGAGCCGTTGCCATCGGAGGCCGCGACTTCGAAGAACTGGCCGTCGGTGATCTTCAGGCTGACGGAAGCGACGGAATCCTTTTCATCGTCGGTGCCGTACACGCCGTTCTCGTAGGTGCCGCCGGAGATGGTCACGGCATAGCCGTCAGCGTAGAACGCACTGTCGCCGTTGCCGGTCACGAATAGCGTGCGGCCCGGATTGGCGGCTTCATGCGCGTCGAACGCAGCCTTGGCATCGTCGAAGACGTTGAACGCGTTGGAATCTTCGGGGTTGATCTCGTCCATGTGGACGAAGGTGTCGCCGACCGCGGTACCGTTGTCATCAGCCGTGTAGGAGGAGTTGAAGAGCACGTCGCCGTTCTTGGTGATCATGTACACGCCCTTGGTCAGGCCGAGGCCGGCAATGAACTTGCCTTCGGTGTCGCCTTCGATGATGACGTCGACGTCGTCGAGGGTGGCACTCGCGTTCTGGCCATAGGAGAAGCTCGGAGCCTGAATGAGCATCTTGTCGGCGCCTTCATAGGTGCTGACGTTGATGATGATGCTATCCTTGTCGTCGAATCCGGAGGTTCCGGCGGTTCTGGAGGCCAGGAACTGGACCGCGCCGAGTCTCGGATTGTTGGCGTTGTTGACGATCAGCTGGGCGTTGGCGTCGATCACGATGTGGTTGAACATCTGAGCCTGCTGGACACGGCTGATCTTGTTGCCGTCGACGTACAGCGTTCTCGTGCCGGAGTACTCGGAACCAGTGCCCGGGACGTTCTGGTCGCGTCTGCGCAGACCGGAGAGGAGACCTTCGATCGTGGTGCCGCTGATGTGCACGTCGTAGTTCGTGGCTCTGGAGTTGGCGCCGTTGGTGACCATACTGTAGGACCAGTTGCCGCCGCGGTACACGCAGTCCGTCATGTTAAGGACGACCTTCTTGGCGGAGATGGTCGGATCGCCGTCGAAGATGCCGGCCCACTTGGAGTTCGGGGTCGTCACGCCGGTGATGTTGACTTCGACCAGTCCGACGTTGTCGAAGGCGCCGCCCACGATATTGCGGAAGATCCAGTAGTCGGCATCGTTGTTCATGCCGTTGGAACCGTCCATGTTGATCTGGACGATGTCGCCGTTGAACCTGGAGCGGGCCACAATACCGAAGTTCGCGTTCGTATTGAGGTTGCCGGTGCCGTTGAACGTGATGTAGACGTTGCCGTTGAAGGTCCAGGGGGCATTGTCGTTGCCGCTGTGGATGATGCGGGTGTTGCCCTGCGGCGTGCCGGTGTTGCTGATGGTGATGTGGATATCATCGTTGACCACGTGTCCGTCGCCGCCGTTGTTGCCGAAGACGATGGAGTAGTTGGTCGGACCCTGCGTGTAGATGCTGACGTCCTTCATGACGCGGAGGTCGCCGGCCTGCGTGCCGCGGGTACCCCAGTTCAGAACGAAGATCGTGCCGCCGGCGACGAGGGCATTGTTGACCTCGGTGGCTTCAGCGAAGTTCGTGTTGGACGGGACCGCGAACGCGTTGACGCCGAAGATCAGGGTGTCGCCGGTGAAGGCGGTGGTGCCGGTGATGGCAGCCGTGTAGGTCGGATCGACATAGATGCGGCTCTTGTCGAGGACGTACAGGTCGTTGTTCTGGTAGAACACGTAGACGCCCTGGCCGTTGAACGTGGTCGTGCCGGAGATACCGGTGACCGTGTCGATGACCTTGTGCAGGTTGCCTTCTTCCGTCTTGAAGCTGTTGGCCGTGACGGTGATCGAGGAGCCGTCGAGCAGGTCGATGTGATCCGCGACGAGGGTTCCGCCGGCGTCGACCGTGAGAGCGGAGATGTCTTCGATACCGTCGGTCACGGTGGCGCTGCCTTCAACCGTGAGGGAGCCGCCCTTGACCATGCCGAGGATGCCTTCCTTCAGGATGAACGGAACGCCGTCGAGCGTGATGGTGTCGGCGAATTCGCCGCCGGTCATGATGACGCTGTAGCCTTCGCCGACAGCGGAGACCGCATCGGCAATCGTGCTGAACGCGTTGAAGCCGTATTCCAGGTAGACGCCGTCATAGGACGTGCCGGTGGTGGCGGCCGAATACTCGCTGTTCAGGTAGATGTCGGTCGGTTTCTTGGTGACGATGGACAGGTTGCCGTCGGCGTAGTTGACGGTGAAGTCATCGGGGGTAACGGTCGAACCGTCGGCCGCGACGAGCTTGACCTTGGAGGCCGCGAAGTCGGTGATGCCGTTCACGGTGTAGATCAGGGTGCGCGGGCCGCCGTCGTAGTTGGTGACGTCGATCGTGATGACATCGCTGCCGAGCGTGATGCTGTCGGCCGAGATGGTGTTGGTCGCAAAGACGCTCAGGGAAGCGTTGGTCAGAGTGCTGAACACAACTTCCGCGCCTTTGGCCACCGTGACTTCGTCGAAGTTGGTGACATCGCCGAGATCGGTCGTCGCCTTGATGTCGAGCTTGGCCTTGCCTGCGACCTGGTCCCTGACGCCGTCGATGTCCGCCTCGGAGGCGAGCGCGCCGTTGACGGTGACGTTCACATCGCCGGCAACCGCGCTGTCGGTCACGACGAGGGAGCCGATGGCGGCCTTGGCTTCGATCGTGATGGTCACGTCGTCGTCGCTGCCGGAACCGGTCAGGGAGTCCACAGTGGCGGCGCGGACGGTCAGGGCGTCGGCGAATTCGATATCGCCGAAGGTACCGCCGGTGATGACCAGGGCGTTGCCCCACTCGGAGATGAGGGATTCGGCTTCGGAAGCATCATTCAGAGCATTGTAGCCGAAGTATAGGACCTGGCTGCCGTCGAAGGTGCCGTGGATGCCGGAGGCATACGTGCTGTTCAGGTAGATGTCGCTGGCCTTGTCGTACACGCCGATCTGCTTCAGTCTGTTGCCGCTGCCGACGAGAACGAGCTCGTAACGACCTTCGATGTCTTCGCTGCCGATCATTTCGATGCCGGAATGATCTTCATTGACGTAGATGTTGTTGGCGCGGATGACGGCGCGGGTGCCGCCTTCGAAACCGGCCATGTTGATCTTGTACAGGGCAACCTGGCCGTCGTTCACGATACGGCCGGTGACGTCGCCGGACAGATACTGGATGTCGTTGTTAACCTGGAAGGTCGCGTTTGCGTCGACCATGATGGTTTCCCATTCCATGACCCAGTTGGCAACCGTCGTTTCGCTCTTCTCGCCCTTCACAATGTGGAGCAGGGTCGGGATGTTGAAGTTCTGCAGAGCGTTGCGGCTGTGCGTCAGGGAGTCGCCGCCGTGGACCTGGTCGAGGCCGGAGACGCCGCCGAAGGTCACGGTGATGCTGCCGGAGTTGTACGCCGTGTAGCGCAGTCTGACGCCGGAGCCGCCGTCCCAGTCGCCGGTGTACACCGCGTAGAAGGCGCCGCTCACGGACGAGTCGTAGATCTCGACGTTGAGGTTGGCATTGATGACAGGAAGGATGTTGGCGTCTTCGCTCACGCGGAAGGCTCGGAAATCGCTGATCCTGGAATTGGTGACCTTGACGTCGATGTCGATCGGAGCGGTCTCGTCGGTGCCGAACGTGCCGTAACCGACATAGAAACCGGCGATGCTGGAGCCGGAGATCTCGGCGTTGATGTTGCCGGAGACCTTGGCGTTCATGTTGTTCGTAACGAGGGAGAGGCCCGCCGTGAACGTGCTGCCGGAGATGTCGTAGGTGATGTCGCCGCCGACCGTGCTGTTGCCGCCGACCGTGGTCGTGGCCTGGCCGTTGAACACGCTGTTGCTGACATTGACGAAGACATCGCCGTCGATCTGGCTGCCGTTGTCCCTGGCAACGAAATACGCGCAGTGATCAGCGTTGTTGCTGAGATGGGTCGTATCCTTGATGACGAGGGTGTAGGTGTCAACCTCCTTGATCGTGGCCTTCTTGGCGATGGCATAGAGGTTGCCTCTCATCGTCGTGCCGAGGACCATGACGGTGAGGTCTCCCTCGCCCGTGTAGGACTGATCGGACGTCACGCCGCCGTAGATGCTGCGGTTGACGCCGCTGACGGTTTCCATGTCGCTCTCGAACGCCGTGGTGACGCCGGCGACCTTGAAATGGTTTTCGAGCATGTGATCGACGATGACGAGCACGCCGGTAACTCCGGTCGCGACCGCAACGGCATCATCCTTCGACTGGAAGATATTGACGCCGTCGAACAGAGCGTCGCCGGTCGCCTTGTCGAAGTCGCCGTCGACGAAGGTGGCCTTATAGACGCCGGTGCCGTACTGTTCCATGATGGGTTCGCCGGTCTCGGGATCGACCTGCGGAACGTCGTCGATGACGACCTGGCGTTCGCCCATGATTTCTTCGTACTTGTTCGGTGCGAAGTAGACGACATCCGTAGAGATAAGATAAAGGTCGCCCGCGTGCGCGGATTCGCCGTCGAGGACCTTGGCCGAATAGGTGTTCTTGCCGATGACCGTAACCTGGTCTTCGGAGAGCGTGACCTTCGTGGCGTCGACGTCAAGGGCAAGGCGGGAGCCTGCACCTTCGGAGGCATCGATCGCGATCGGGAGATTGGCCGGGATCGTGTCAGCAACGCTCAGGACCGCGCCCGCGTCGATCGTAAGACGGGTGGCGGAAGCAATGCTGTTGGCCTTGCTGTCGCTGGTGACGCCGAGGGTCTTCGCGGTGACGTTGCCGACGGTGGAGCCGTCGAGAACGACGTCGAAGCTGGCGGCGTTGACGTCCATGCCGGACTTGTCATTGACGATGACGATCTTCGCGCCGGCCTTGGCGCCCGCGACGGCTTCTTCGACGCTTGCGAACGCGTTCTTGCCGTAGAGGAGCTTGTTGCCGTCGACGATAATGTCGGAATTGGCGTCGAAGCCGGAGTTGACGTAGACCACATCGGTCGAGTAGACGACGATGGAGGTGTCGGACACGGTATAACCGTACTTGCTCGTGTCGGAGAGCTTGATCGTCCAGTCGTTCAGGCCGCCGTTGGCGCGGACGACTTCATTGTAGCCGATCAGGTCGCCGACGTTGATGGTCAGGGTCTTGCCGCTGCCGTCGAAGGAATCGCCGCCGACGCTCAGAGTGGAGGTGGCGTCGATCGTGACGGCGGTGTAGCCTTCCAGACCTTCCTGGAACGCGACTCTGGAGTAGGCATTGACGGTGAGGGTACCGTCGATGGCCGCATTGCCGGACACGAACAGCGAGGAGGTGGAGAGGTTCTTCACTCCGCTGAGGGAAGCGGCATAGATCGTACCGGTGTTGGTCAGATCCTTGTCGTTCAGAGCGAAGGAGCTGCCTTCGGCGGTGCCGCTGTAGATGACGCCGGAGTTCGTGAAGATGCCGTCGACCGTGACGGAGCCGTTGACGTAGATGGTGTTGCTGTTGTCGAACGCGCCGCCGACCGTGAGGCTGTCCACGCGGAATTCGCCGGAGTTGGTGACGGAGTTTTCAACATTGAGAGCACCCTTGGCGCCGATGACGCCGGTGTTCGTGATGCTGCTGGCGTAGATGTCGCCGCCGGCGCTGATGGTACGACGGTTGGTGATCTTCGCATCGCCTTCGAGGCTCTGCCCGACGTTAAGGGTACCGCCCGTAACGTTGATCACGTCGAAACCGTCGATGGAATTGACTTTGGAATGACCGGTGACGTTGAGGATGGCATCGCCGCCGATTTCATCGGCTTTGCCGTCGAGATCGCCGGAGATATCCGCGCCGTAGGTGATGCCGCGGAAGTTTTCAGAGGCAGGAGCAACGCCCTGCGGGCCGGTCAGCTCAATATTGACATCGCCGGAGATCGTGTCGGCATCGCCGCCGATCTGAACAGTACCGATGCCGGCAGCGCCGATCTTGGCGTTCACGGAGCCGATCGTCGTGGCAGCATCGCCGCCGAGGACCAGATTCGAAATCTTGACGGCCTTCGTCGCCTCGAAATCAATGGATGCGACGTCGCCGCCGTCCTTGAGGCCGGCATAGTAGTAGTCAACGGCCGCGCCGCCGACGTCAGTGAACTTGCCTTCGGAATAGAGGGTGCCGACGGAAACGCTGCTGCCGAAATTCAGCGCGAGCTTGCCGTCGCCTTCCTGGGAACCGTAGATGGTCTCAATCGAGCCGGAGGTGATGTTCAGAGCGCCGTCGATCGAATTGGCGGTGGGGAGATAGACCTCTTCCACAACAAGGCCGTTGAAGGAGATATCAGCGTCGCCGATGTTCGCGCCGCGGAGATCGACCTTACTGGCACTGACGTTGTCGGCGGAGACGTACACGGAATCAAGATCGCCGAAACTGAGCGTGCCGACGCTGCTGAGGCCGTCGATGATGACCGTGGCGCCAGCATTCGCTACGCCGTCTTCGCCGATCATGAAGTTGTTGCCCTGCATGTCGATCGGGGTTTCGCTGCCCTGAACGACCACGCCGTAGCCCTTGGTCACGATGTCGGCGCCAACAGAGGAGCTTTCATCCGTCGGAACGAGGGTGAGGATATACTGGTCGGCGGAAACAGCGGCCTGCGCGCTCGCGACAGAAGAATAACCAGTATATTCAATATCTTTATAGACGACTTTCGCGCCGTCGGTGTAGGAGCTGTTCACGAGGACGGTTTTGCCTTCGTGCAGGACCAGCTTGTCGCCCATGAAGGAGTACTGTCCGGGCATGAAGCCGTATTCGATCTTCTCGCCGTTCAGGGTGACTTCGGCGATGTCGCCGACGGAGAAGCTTTCGAGGCCGCTGAAGAGCGTGTTGCTCACGGCGGTGTATTCGCCGGTGATGGCGAGCGTGCCGATGCCGGAGAGCTGACCGACGGAGACTTCGGCGCCCTGGGCCAGATTCACGAGCGTGGCGCCCGAGATGCTGGTGGCCTGGACTTTCGCGCCTGCATTGATCGTGATGGTCTTGAAGCGGCGGATCTGACCGGTGACGGTCTTGGCTTCGGAGCCGCCGAGGACCAGGTCGAACTTCTCGACATCCGGAAGTTCATCGGCTTCGCCTGCGGTGCTGGCGTTGCCCTGGATGCTGGCAGCGGTCGAACCCGCGACGGTGAGGACGTAGGAGCCCTTCCACTCGGTCGGGTTGTTGAACCAGCCGATGCTGATGTCGCCGTTCACGCTGGCCCCAGTGATGACAACGTCGAACTTGGCGTTCATGGCGCGGTTGTCGTTGCCGCCGTCGGTCTGGAGACCGCGGAAGGAGCCGCTCACGGTAACATTGGAAACGGTGCCGCTCACGACGGCGAGTTCGTCAGTGTTGTCACTGTTGGAGAGCTTGCCGCTGTGAATATGGAAGTCGCCGTTGGTAACAGCCGTATCCTTGACATTGAACTTGATGTTGCCGTTGATCGTGCCGTACTGCTGGTACGTGGTGCCGCCGCCGAGGTTCAGCGAGTTGATCGTGGAGCCGGAGATATTGATGTTGAAATCGCCGATGACGGTGATGCCGCTGAGGAAGGCTCCAGGAGCGAGCGAGTTGCGGATCAGAGAATCTTCCAGCGTGATATTGATGCCGTTCTCAAGGTCATACGTGCCGGCGGTCTTCGGAAGACCGTAGATGTAGTTGGCGGAAGAGCCCTTGAAATACAGGCCGTAGGTGCCGTTGCTGTAGAAGCTCTCGTTGTTGACGTTGTAGTTGGACACATACATGGTGCATCCGGGAGCGGCGTAGACGGTCTGGCCTTCAACTTTGAACCATTTCGTCATGCCGTTCGGGATGAACGCGTTTGCGCCGGCTTCCAGGTCCGCTAGGGTAGACCCGTAAACCAGCGGTTCCCCGGTAATGGAACTAGTGCCGCCCAGGGCGTCGATCGCCTCCTGGGAGACATACGCGGGGTCAATGTAGAGATTGCCTTGTGCAATTGCCATAGCTTTTTCTCCTTGGTTGTTAAGCTAGGGTTTCGGTTGCATGCGAGATTGTTACTGTTTTGTTGGTTTGTTTGCCTTTCTCTTTCTGGGTTGTGTTGTGGGTTTCCTTTCGGGTTGATGGTTGAGTTTGAATGCGGGATGTGTAAAAAATCGTTCTGGTTAAGCTTGACCCCGTGGATTCCGCCTGCGCCCCGGACAATTCGCCAGGATCCGCCTCGCGGAGGTCTGCGTCCGCCGAAGCATCTCTGCATACGGCGTCCTGTTTCCAGCGAAGCGACCGGACGGCGTGACGGTGCTCCGTCGCAGAGAAAACACGCATCGCGGCAGCCCGGGCATCCGCCCCGGCGCCGTTCGCCGTTTCCGTCCGTTTCCAGTTCGTCGTCATCGTCTGTCTCCTGCGGTTTCCCGCGGTTGTTCCGGTTGCTTCTTCAGCCCGGGGATCGTCTCCCGGACCTGCTTCTCCGGGCCGCCTTCCGACAGCCCTTCGATCGAGTTCAAGTCAGTGAAAATCGTATTCAGCCCGAACTTCCGTTCAGGCGCCGCCTGCGCGGCTTTCGTCTGCTCCGTCCGGCTTCCTTCCGTCTCCGCCCTGCCCTACCCGGCTCCCCGCCAGGTTCAGGTTCGGGTCGGACGACCGGCTTTCCGCCGTCCGTTTTCCGGTTTACCACCCGGATCCGGCCTCCTGTTCCGTTCGTTTGCTGTTCGTCTGGTTCATGGTTCGTATCTCAAGTTCGTTTTGTGTTCAGTTCAGTTGATCTCGGTTTCCGCTCTTCTCGGCTCATCCTGTTCGTCTCTGCTTGTTTTCGTTCAGTTTTCTGTCTCGTTTGTTTGTTTCGTTTTGAGCTCATCTCACGCGTTATGCCCGCTCACAGGCGATTTATTTATATTATTCTCGCGTATATTATACACTACCGAGAGTGAATTTCAAATGTATTTTTTATCAGAAAACATGTCCTTTTTGAGAATAGTACAGATTATTGACATAAATCCTAAAAAAATCGACGCATTCGGGTATTCATTTCGGGTATCGGAAACCCGACGAAACAGTAAAAAAACAAGCGCATTTTTCGTGCCGTCTGACAGGTCGCCCGACAGACCGCAGGAAACACCGCGAAACGGTGTCCGTTATTTGGGGTAACGACAAAAAAAGACATGCTCCGCCGCAATGTTACCCCAGGCATCAATGACAGCAAGAAAGTTGGATACCATTTGCAAATATCAAACAACAAACAGTCTTATATCACCTTGCTTGTTTTCTTTTATTTTTTGTTTTCTTTGCATATATTTCTTCTAAGCAATTATATTTGCCGTCACAGACAGGAATTCAGCATTATTTCACCTTGTCTTTTCTTCTCCGACACTTTTCCAAACCATAGAACCATGGCAGAAAAAACGATAATATTTATATGATATATAATACTTATAATAATATTTTTATTACTCCTATTTCATAGCTTTCTATCTTTCGCATTAATTTTCTTTTCCGTCCCCTGTCCTTTCACCACGCGTCTTCACACACGCATAAATACTACACAAAATCGAACAAATGATACATTCTATTTTTTCCGCGAGGTGGTATATTATTCATTTGAGTAGGAATAACAGCTTTTTTCCCACCTCAAAACGAACAGCGGATCAGACATAAAAACCATCAACCCATACCACCAATTCAACCCCAAACAGGAGAAAAAAACATGAAGTTCTTCCGCATGATGAAGGGCCTTATGCCGATCCTCGCGGCGGCCGCTACGACCGCCTGCGCACAGACGGCCGCCGAATCGAAATTCGACCCGAACGTCGTCAAAATCCCCGCCGACAAGAAGGAATTCCACATCTTCCTGCTGACCGGCCAGTCCAACATGGAAGGCGCGGGCTACCCCGTCCTGCCGCAGTACCTGACCGGCACGACGCAGGTGATCGAGCTGAACGACAAGATGGAGTGGGTGAAGAACGTCGCTCCGTACGGACGCGGCTTCGGCCCGGGCGAGGCCTTCGCGCTCCACTATGCGAAACTGCATCCGGACGTGACAGTCGGCGTGATCCACGCGGCCCGCGGCGGACGCTCCATGCGTGAACTGAGCAAGGGCGGCCGCGACAACACCGACCGCGCGCCGAACTACGACAACCTCATCAAGAAGATCAAATTCGCGCAGCAGCAGGGCGAAGTGAAGGCCATGCTGTGGCATCAGGGCGAATCCGACACTGGCAACCGCAACTACATCAACGAACTCAACAAGCTCGTGACCGACGTCCGCACGGACATCGGGATCGCCGATCTGCCGCTCTTCGTGGGCGAACTCGGCCGTTACGTGAACTGGACCGACGGTTTCAACCGCATGATTCAGGACGTCGAATCCAAGATCGAAAACTGCAAGCTCATCAGCTCGAAGGGCCTGATGCACCGCGGCGACGAACTCCACATCTCCGGCTACTCCGTCGAGATCTTCGGCTGCCGTTACCTCGACGCCTACCTGAAGATGCGCGAGCCCGAGACCGCGAAGAAATTCGCGCCGCTCCTCGCCGAAGTCGAGAAGAAGATGGCGGAATACGACGCCCGCTGGATCACCGTCGAAAACGGCGACATGACGATGGGCGAAGACCGTCCGCTCGGCTGGGAAGCCCGCCGCTGGGATCCCATCCGCATCAATCCCCACCGCGACACCGAAGTCTACGCCTCCGCCCCCGCTTCGCTGCGCATTGAAAACCTGGATCCGGCGACCGCCCTTCCCTCGGTCCAGGAAATTTCGACGGCTCCCGGCGCTGACGGCATCGGCACCTGGATCCGCGACGTGGCCGGCACGCACGTGAAAGTCTCCTGCAAGGTCAAGAACGAAGGCTACAGCAAGGTCACGATCCGCATCCGCGGCGAAAACTCCGGCTTCCAGCGCTGCCTCGATCTCCAGCTCTTCGACGCCACCGACGCCAAGGAATGGACCACCTACTCCGGCGAATTCGACATCCCGGCGCAGGCCATCCGCGACCGCATCGGCATCATGGTCGAAGGCAAAGGCAAGGCCTGGCTCGACGATGTCGTGATCGAAAAGGTCAAGAATGGCAAGACCATCCCCGACACCAAGATCGACGTCGATTACGAGAAGAAGATGAACGAAAGCTTCTCCAAGCTCTGAGGAGGACAAGTTCTCCACTGCGGTAGTGCCGGGCTCCGCTCCGGCACGAAACAGTCTCATCTATAGAGCCGTGGATGCTTTTTGAAACATCCGCGGCCTTTTCTTTTTCACATGAATCCCGACAAAACAGACCAAACGCCCGCGCAAACGAAAAAGCACACGATCGTCCGCAGACTTCTGCTTGTCTTCGCCTGTGTCGCGTTTCTTGGAGCCCTCGCGCTGTTCGCCGCCGACTGGCGCATCGAACACTTCGCCAACGGACGCGTCTACAGCGACGTCGGGGTCGTCCCCGCCCGCGAATACGGCCTTCTGCCCGGCACGTCGCGTCTGGTGCATGGAAAGCACCTCAACACCTATTTCTTCAACCGGATCCGCGCGGCGGTCGAACTCTATCGCGCGGGAAAGATTAAAAAGATCATCGTGTCGGGCGACAACAGCCGCACGGACTACAACGAGACGGGCGACATGGCGCGGGAACTGATCGCGGAGGGCGTGGCGCCGGAGGATGTGCTGTCCGACTACGCCGGATTCCGTACGCTGGATTCGGTCGTCCGCGCCCGCAATCTTTTCGGAGCGACCGAGCTCACCGTCATCTCTCAGAGATTCCACTGCAAACGCGCGATCTATCTCGCCGCGCAACACGGCATCGACGCGGTCGGGTTCGAGGCGGACGAACATGCGCCTCAAGCAACCCGGCTTCGGATGGCCGTACGGGAGGCGTTCGCCCGTGTCCTGGCGATCCTCGACGCCGAGCTTCTGAACACGAAGCCGCATTTTGAATACTGATTTCCACGAAAAAGATCGTTTTCGAGCTTGAAAACGGGAAAAAAGGGTGGTATAGTTAGCGCAGGAAACACACACCTGAAAGAATCGTCAAAGAGAAAGACCGCGAAACGATGAAAACGGACCAGAACGAACCGGCGGCGGAACCCGCCGCAAAAGGATACAGTTTCAACACATTCAGCGGGGTCTTCCTGCCGTCCATCCTGACCATCCTCGGCGTCGTGATGTTCATGCGACTGGGGACGATCGTGGGCAACCTCGGCGTCGCGGGCGCGTTCGGCATCCTGCTGGTCGCGGAAAGCATCGCCGTCGCCACGGGCCTCTCCATCTCGGCGATCTCCACGAATACGCCGGTGAAGAGCGGCGGCCCGTACTTCCTGATCTCACGTTCGCTGGGGCCGGGCTTCGGCGCGTCCATCGGGCTGACCTACTACGTGTCGCAGTCTCTCTCCGTGCCGTTCTACGTGATCGGCTTCACGGAAGCCTTCGTGACGGTGTTTCCGTCGTTCGCGGACGTCCGGCTGTGGGTCGGGCTGATCCCGCTGTCGGTCCTCTTCGCCATCGCGATGATCGGCGCGAACTGGGCGATCCGCACGCAGTACGTGATCATGGCGATCCTGGCGCTGTCCATCGTGGCGATCCTGGGCGGCGCTGCGGCGAGCGGGCCGACGTTCGACATGCTCCGTACCAACTTCCACGCGGTCAAGGGCATCAAGGTCGACATCCTGATCCTCGCGACGAATTTCGCCATCTTCTTCCCCGCCGTGACCGGATTCCTCGCGGGCGTCAATATGTCCGGCGACCTGAAGGATGCGCGCAAATCCATCCCGCGCGGCACGATCATCGCGATCGGCGTCGGGTTTGTGATCTACGCGGTGGAGATCCTGCTCTTCGGCTCGGCGTGGGATCGCACCGACCTCATCGAAAACACATACGGCACGCTCGTGAAAAACGCCGTCTTCCACACCGGATTCCTCGTTTTCGCGGGCATGGCGGCCGCCACGCTTTCCAGCGCACTCGGAACCCTGATCGGCGCTCCGCGCATCCTCCAGGCGTTCGCCGCGGACCGGATCTTCCATCCGCTGAACTTCTTCGCCTGGGGACGCGGCAAGAACAACGAACCGCTCCCAGCGATGTGCCTGACGCTCCTGATCTCGGCGGGCATCCTGTTCTGGGGCAGCCGCCAGAGCGGAGGCGGCACCGCGCTGAACGCCGTCGCCGAGCTCGTGACCATGTTCACGCTCTTCACCTACGCGATCATCAACATCGCGGCCGCCGTCGAGCATTTCGCCGCGAACCCGTCCTTCCGCCCGAAATTCCGCATGTTCCACTGGGCGGTCGGCTGCTACGGAGCCGCCGCGTGCTTCGCCGTGGCGCTCTTCATCAACGCCGGACTGCTGATCGTAGCGTTCTTCATCGTAGGCATCCTCTTCCTCATCGCGCGTAAAAATTCGCTCGAAAGCACGTTCGGCGACGCCCGCCGCGGCTACTACTTCGAACGCATCCGCCGCTGCCTCATCCATCTGGCGTCCATGCCTTCCGACGCGAAAAACTGGCGTCCGCAGATCCTCATCCTCGCCGGACCGAGCAAAAAACACCTCGCGCTCATCCGCTACGGTTCGCTGCTGAACAACGAACGCGGCATCATGTCCGTGGCGCGGTTCCTGAATCCCGGCCCCGATCCGGCGGCCGCCGAAAAACAGCGCAAACAGGAGGAAGCGAAACTCCGCGAGATCGCGGAGGAATCCGGCACGCAGTTCTTCCCGGTCGCCGTCACGACCTCAGAGGAAACGGATTTCGACGAAGCGCTGAACGTCTTTCTTCAGTCGCATTCGCTCGGCCCGCTCGCACCGAACATCGTGCTGTCCGGCTGGCCCGTCAACGACGACCGCGTCGAGGCGTTCTTCCGGCACCTGCAGACCATCCGCCTGCTCCGCATGAATACGCTCGTCCTCATCAACCCCGAACGCGCCGCGGAAGAACCGGGCGACGGCCCCATCGACATCTGGTGGCGCGGACGGCAGAACGGCTCCCTCATGCTCATCCTCGCGCATCTGCTGACCTGCAACCGCGGATGGCACAAGACGAAGATCCGTCTGCTGCGTCTTGCGGACCCGGAACACCGTCCCGAGGCGGAAAAGGAGCTCGCTCAGCTCGCCTACGATTCGCGTATTGAGGCGCAGCACCTCGTTCTCTCGCAGGAAGCGGATTTCGAAACCGCCTTCCGCGCGTATTCCTCGCACGCGTCCCTCGTCTTCCTCGGATTCATCCCGCCGCAGGTCGAGGACTGCCGTTCCTTCTACGAACGCGTCAGTGCCCAGCTCGAAGGCATGCCGACCACCTTCCTCGCGGCGTCCGCCGGCGACACCGACCTGGATTCGTAAACTGGGCTGAAGCGCCCGTAGGCTCGCAGAGCAGCACACTTCTGCGCACACACAATTCCATGTATGCCCGAGCCCAGGCATTGCCCGGCACACTCCGTGCGCTCGCGGAGCAGCGCACTACTCGACACCCATTTGGGGCGTGTCACTTGCGGAAGATGAAGAAGACGGCGCCGCAGAGGCAGAGGGCCGCCCAAATGAAGTCGAGGCGGAATTTCTCGCCCATGAAGAACACGGAGAACGGCACGAAGACGGAGAGCGTGATGACTTCCTGCATGATCTTGAGCTGGGCGAGCGTGAGCGTGGTGTAGCCGATGCGGTTCGCCGGCACCTGCAGCAGATACTCGAACAGCGCGATCCCCCAGCTGACGATAGCGGCCAGCCACCACGGCTTGCTCGCCATGTTCTTCAGGTGGCCGTACCAGGCGAACGTCATGAAGCAGTTCGAGCAGACGAGGAGGAAGATCGTGCGATAGATGGCGGGGATGGAGACGATGGTTTCGATGATTTTCTGCATGGTGATGCGGTCCTGAAGAAGCCGGACGCCTGTATATGTCCGGCGGGTTGTGTTTTACTCCCGGGATCGGAATAAGAATCGGCGGCGCAACGGTTGGTGTCCGGTGTGCGCCGCCTGGTGTTTTTGAGGGGAAAGATTCGTGTTTCGCGCGGTTATTTCGTCCTGTCAAGCTGTTCGGTGACTCTCCGCAGGGATTCGTGCTTGTCCACGAAGTCGTAGAAGAGCGTCTGGGACGGCTCCTTCGTGAGACGGAGCTGAGTCGCCTTTGCAAGGGCGGGTTCGCCGGTGAAGACGAAGCACTTCGCCGTAGAGGTCTGCCCGAGGTCGGTCGAGGAAACTTTCACGACCACGCCGACGAAGAAACCTTCCTTCGACAGCACGATATCGCCGACATCCGCCTTCAGTTCGCTGGAAGATCGGTTCGGGTTGCGGATATACAGATAATTGTCGCCCTGCTCCATGCTCACGGAGCAGCGCCCCGTGATATCGGCGGAATCCTTCGAAAACGTCGCGGACTTGAAGAGCGTGAGGTTGTCGAGGCCGCGTTCGCGGAGCGCGCCGAACGTGATCACGCGGACCGGTTCCGCTTTGTCCGAGGCAACGGGGAAGAGGCACACGCGGGCGTCTTCGGCGAGGCAGAGCGCCGGGCCGTTGACGGCGGACCATTTATCCTTGCTCTGCGGACGACGCACCTTGTACTGGAGTTCGGTGACCTTGGTGTAGCCGGAGTGCAGGTTCAGGCCGGTCGTGTCGCGGAAAGCGGAGACGAGCCAGGCCTTGCCGCCGAGCGTGACGGCGGGGAGGAAGAACGACTTGTCGATGACGATGTTGTTGAAAAGGCGGTCGTTGACGAGGTGGAAGGAGAGCTCAAGCGCGGAGGCGTTGTAACTGGTGAGGACGTCATTGTTGAGCATCTTTTCCAGCTCGTCGGCCTTCTTCTTGGTCTCGTTCAGGTCGCGGTCCTTGTCTTCGATCACCTTGTCCTTCTGGGTCAGGATCGTTTCGGTCTGCGCGATCGTGCGGTCCTTCTCGGTCATGAGGCGTTCGTTCTGGGCGATCGTCTCCTTCGAGATGGCAAGGGACTGTTCGGACTTGTCAAGCTCGCTTTTCGTTTTCACGAGGTCCGAATTGACGTCCGCCAGCACGCGCACCATGCCGTTCAGCTGGGTCTGCGTGGACGTGAGTTTGGACTTCGTTTCCGCAAGTTCAAGTTCGGATGCATGAAACTTTGAAAGGGCTTCCTCGGCGCGTGCGCGGTCCAGGCGGGCCTGTTCGCGGAGCGCTTCAAGTTCGGCCTTCGTCGCTTCGAGCTGGCCGGACGTCCGGGACAGAGTCCGTTCGCTCTGCTGGAGCTTTTCGGTCGCGGCGGCCTTTTCCTGCGTAACGCGCGCCAGGGAACGCTCGCTCGTTTCGAGGAGACTTTCGCTGTCGCGGATGACCTTGTCGCGTTCGACGAGCTCCTGCGCGGAGATCTTCAGCTCGCTTTCCTTCTGTTCGATGACGGCGGCGGAACGTTTCAGCGCGGCTTCGCGTTCGTCGAGTTCCTTTTTCGTCTTCGCAAGCTCGGCGGCGCTCTTCGCGAGTTCGGCGGCGCTCTTCGCCTGTTCCTGTTCGGACTTCGTCTTTTCGGAGGTGAGTTCGTCTTTGGACTTCGTAAGTGCGGCGAGCGTTTCGGTGAGTTTGGCCTGCGCTTGTTTGATCTCCTCGTCCTGAGACGCGATCTGCTTTTCGTCCTTCAGCGCGAGCGCGCGGAATTCCTCAAGACGTTTCGACAGCTCGTCTTTCTGCTGCTTCACTTCCTCGTGGCGCGCCAGTTCCTCGTCGATCATCTCGACCAGACGGGTCGCGGGGGACGAGATCTTCGCGGCCCCGGCGGGGTCTCCGACCTCGTTCATCCCGATCGACAGGGACATTGCCGCCAGGACCAGGAAGTCGCATGTGACAATGAGAATGGACCGGTTCACTGTTTGGATTCCTTTCCGTTGGATTCGGCGGCGGTGATGAGCGACTGTTTGAGCGGGTACTGGAAGACCAGGCGCAGGATCACGCTGAAGATGATGCCGACGAGCGTGGAGGAGTAGGCGATCAGGCGGCTGATGTTCGGGTTGAACGACATCACGATGAAGCTGGAGACAGTGCCGAGCAGACCGAAGTACAGCGGCAGGTCGAGGAAGAGATCGGCGTTCTCAAGCTTTTTCAGGCGGACCGAGACCGCTTCCGTGCTGCGTTTCAGCGCGGAGAAGACTTTCGCCGCCATCATGAACGCGGTCGCCTGAAGGACCAGGATGAACATGAGGATGAAGAACGAAAGGTGCGCGGCCGTCCTGTTGATCTTTTCGACGTTCTTCGCCGCCTCGCGGATGTCGTTCTCGCTCGCCATCTGCGTCGGCGCGGTCACGCTTCCTTCGAAGAGCGAACGGAAGAAATCGTTCTTTCTGTAGAGGAACGACAGGATGAGGATGATGACAATCGCAAGCGCGATGATGATGACATTGTAAATGATGGCGGAACGTCCTGCGCCGGATCCGGTGTTCTGGGGTGTTTTGTTCACGGTTTTCCTCCTGTTTGCGGGATATTTTTTAATTGTGATATTTACACAGTGTGCAGTATGGGCAAATTCGTACATCTATTAACATAATACCAAATAAATGAAAAATCAAGCCGCAAAACGAAAAAAGCGGGTGCAAAAACACCCGCCTGAAGCCGCCGGAAAAGACAAAAAAACAGAAGCAGGGTTTCATATACCGCTCCAACTTAATAGTAGGTGCAATAAGGCCTTGCGGCCCCGATATATTCTTTGTTCAGAGGAATGAACCACTGCTTCCTGATGTTTAATTTAGACGGGTTTTCCGAAAATGCAAGCTGTCAAATGCGTTTTTTTTCAAAAAAAACAAATCTTCTCTTCAACGCCCCGACCGGAGCTGAAAATATCGTTTTTTTTGGGCGTTTCGACTGGAAAAATGCGTTTTTTGAGCTATCTTATATGGATTAATGTTTGCGCCCCCGAATCAGAAAGGACCTTCCCCATGAAAATCATTGACTGCACCGATGCCGATTACGAGCAGACGCTTCAATCGCTTTATACCCGGCCGGCGTGCCCCCCCGAGATCGAGGAACGGGCACAGGCGATCGTGGACGAGGTCCGTGCGCACGGCGACTCGGCCGTCCTGTCGCAGATCGCGAAGTTCGACCGCGTGATCCTGACCTCGCCCGAGCTGAAAGTCTCCGACGAAGAGATCGCCGCCGCGAAGAAGGCCGTTTCCCGCAAGACCAAAGCCGCGATCAAGCTCGCGTTCGACAATATCACCGCGTTCGCGAAGATGCAGATACCGCGTTCGTGGACCTCGCATCCGCGTCCCGGCGTCACGCTCGGTGAACAGTTCAAGCCGATGGACCGCGTGGCGTGTTACGTGCCGGGCGGCACGGCTCCGCTGGTCTCCAGCGCGCTCCACACGGTCGCGATCGCGAAGGCCGCCGGAGTCCGCGAAATCATCGCCGCCACGCCTCCGCGCAAAGACGGCAGCATCAACCCGGCCACGCTGTACGCGCTGGTCGCCGCGGGCGCCACGGCCGTCTACAAGATGGGCGGCGCCACGGCCATCGCCGCGCTGGCATACGGCACGGAGACGGTCCCCGCCGTCGAGAAGATCGTCGGCCCGGGCAACGCCTACGTCGCGGCCGCGAAACGCTACGTCTACGGGCGCGTCGCCATCGACATGGTCGCCGGTCCGTCCGAGGTCATGGTGGTAGCAGACGGCAGCGTGAATCCCGCCTGGACCGCCGCCGACATACTGTCGCAAGCGGAACATGGCTCCGGCCTCGAACAGGCCGTCCTCGTCACGGATTCGAAGAAAGTACTCGCCGACGTTCAGGCGCAGATCCTCGAACAGTCCAAAACGCTCACGCGTCAGGGCCCGCTTCAGAAGGTGCTCGCGAACGGCATCTTCCTGATCCGCTGCGCCTCCATGGACGAGGCGGCGGAGATCGCCGGAAAGTTCGCGCCGGAACACCTCGAACTCCACTGCGCCCAGCCTGCGAAATTCGCGAAACGCATCCACGCCGCGGGCGCGATCTTCCTCGGCCCCTGGACTCCCGAACCCGCAGGCGATTTCACCGCCGGTCCGAGCCATGTGCTGCCGACCGCCGGGACCGCCCGCTTCTTCCACGGCATCACCGCGGGCGATTTCTTCTGCCGCAGCAGCATCCTGTCGTTCACGGAAAACGCGCTGATGCGCGAGGTGGACGCGATCGAACACTTCGCCGAGCTCGAGGGACTTGACGCCCACGGACGCAGCGCATCCATCCGCAGAACCGGCGGAAAAAACGCGAAAGGCACCAAGCAATGACTCCCGACCGCTACACATCCTATTTCCGCAAGGACATCGACCGGATGGACGGCTACGCCCCCGGCGAACAGCTCAATATCCCCGAGCTCATCAAGCTCAACACCAATGAAAACCCGTTCCCGCCCTGCCCCGGCGTCTTTCAGGCGATGTCCTCCATCGACCCGGAACGCCTCCGCCTGTACCCGAATCCGACTTCGGATCCCGTCCGCGACGAGATCGCGAAGATGTTCGGACTGACCCGCGACAACGTGATCGCGTGCAACGGTTCGGACGACACGCTGAGCATCACGGTGCGGTGTTTCTCCTCGTCCGACCTGCCGATCGCCTGCCTGCGCCCGTCCTACACCCTGTACCCCACGCTGGCGGAGCTTCACGGCGCTCCCGTACGCTATATCGACCTCACGGACGACTTCGGGTTGCCGGACGACATCCTCGAACAGCTCGAAGGCACCAACCTCTTCCTCATCGCGCGCCCGAACGCCCCGACCGGCAACAGTTTCCCGCGCGCCACGATGGAGCGCATCTGCGCCAACTACAAGGGCATGGTCCTGATCGACGAGGCCTACGCCGACTTCGCGTCCGACAACTGCGCCGACTTCGTGAGCCGGTTCCCGAACGTGATCGTTTCGCGCACGTTCTCGAAATCGCGTTCGCTCGCCGGACTGCGCTTCGGATTCGCACTGGCGCATCCGCGCACGATCGCCGGCATGATGAAGATGAAGGATTCGTACAACGTCTCCTACCTCACGCAGATGCTCGCCATCGCCGCGCTTCAGGACAAACAGTATTTCACGGACTGCGTCGAGAAGATCCGTCTGGCGCGCGAAATGCTCCGCTCCGGACTGCTCGGCCTCGGCTTCGAGGTCGTCCCGTCCGAAACGAACTTCCTCTTCGCCGCACCGCCCGACGGCGACGGCGAACGCTGTTTCCGCGAACTCCGCGCCAACAACATCCTCGTGCGGTACTTCCCGTATCCTCGCACGAAACGCTATGTGCGCATCTCCATCGGCACGTCCGTCCAGGTCGTGAAAGTGTGGTCGGTGCTGTCCCAGATCTACGGAGCTAAATCATGAGCACGCTGTCCGCCCCGAAAAAAACGTTCCGTCTCTTCGCGCTCGCAGCGCTTCTCGCCGCGCCGTGCGGACTGCGCGCGGACGTCTTCTCCATCTGGCCGTTCGGCGGCGGATCGGCGGGAAAGGGCGACGTTTCGGACATGTCCGCGGAAGCTGCGGAGGACACGCTGGCGACTCTGCTCGACGCCACGCAGTTCTGGTCCGAGAAAGTCACGGTCAACGGCCGGAACATGACGATGAAGATCTCCATGTCCGACCAGTCGCTTCCGATCGTGCGTGCGTCCGTCCTGAAGCTTTTCCCCACGGCGCAGGTCGCAGGCAACGAATCCTCGCTGCTCATGAAGCGCCCGCTGGACGACGGCAGTTCCCAGCGCATCTTCCTGCTTCAGCTCCGCGGCCTGAATCCGCTTCTCCAATTCACGACGGTCCTGCCGAAAGACATGCCCCGGGAATGCCCCCTGGAGCTCTGGCCCACGGATTTCCCGTTCACCTCAGGAGCAAAGAACCTCACGCTCATGAATTTCCCGAACCGTGGCTCGCATTTCGGCACGTATGAGATCGCGAACTCCGACATCGCGCCAGTCATGGACGACCTGGTCGCGAAGATCAAAAGCAAAGGCTGGGCTCCGGCCACCATGGAACACGCCGACCTTTTCGAGGGCGCGGGCGATGTCTTCATGAAGAAGGACCCGGATGCGCTTCTGCTGCTCGGCATCGTGCGCGACGCCGCCGGCTCCGTGCAGGTATCGTTCTACACACGCAAACTCAAATAACCGATTCTACCCCAGGAAGCCCCAGATATGGCAAGCACAGTGATCGCTATCGACGGTCCCGCCGCGTCCGGAAAAAGCACGGCCGCGCGGAATCTCGCCGCCCGCCTCGGCATCCCGTACATCAACACCGGCTCCCTTTACCGCGCCATCGCCTGGAAAGCCGCGCAACACGGCATTTCCACGCGTGACGAAGCCGCGCTCCGCGCCATGCTCGCGGACACGGTCATCCGGTACGCCGTCCCCGCGGACGGCGGCAACCCGGACATCGAGATCGACGGCGTTTTCCCCGGTCAGGCGCTTCGCGCGCCCGAAATCGCGCAGGGGGCATCGAACGTGGCCGCCATCCCGTTCGTCCGCGCCTTCACGCTCCAGATCCAGCGCGACGCCGCGAAGAACCAGCTCGTCGTGATGGAGGGACGCGACATCGGCACCGCGGTCTTCCCCGACGCCAAGTATAAATTCTTCCTCACCGCTTCCCCGCGCGTCCGGGCGCTCCGCCGTCTGGCGCAGGGCGGCGAGACGCCCGACAACGCCACGGTCGACTCCGTGGCCGCCGAGATCGCCGAACGCGACAAACAGGACATGAACCGGTCCGTCGCCCCGCTCAAACAGGCTGACGACGCGGTCTTCATCGACAGCAGCGGCATGACCGCCGAAGACGTGCTGGACGCGATGGTCCTGTGCATCCGCGACGGAGGCGACGCATGACGGTCTCCGCGTCCCCCGACGCGATCCATTCCGCACCAACCATTCCATAAAGGATTTTAGTTCAAATGAGCAACAACACCAACCCCGATCTCTGCCCCTGCGGTTCCGGCGAACACTTCGCCGACTGCTGCGAACCCGTCATCCTCGGCGCCCGCAAGGCGAAAACCCCCGAAGAACTCATGCGTGCGCGTTACTCCGCCTACGCCACCTGCCACGTCGATTTCATCCTCGACTCCACCCACCCGGAACAGCGCGCCACCTGCGACAGACAGGAAGTCAAGAACTGGGCGGAACAGTCCGAATGGGAAGGCATCAATATCCTCCGCACCGAACGCGGCGGCGAGAAGGATTCCGACGGCATCGTCGAGTTCGTCGCGCGCTACAAAAACCGCAACATGCAGATGGAGCACCACGAGATCTCCGAGTTCCGCCGCAGCGGCGGCGAGTGGTTCTTCTACGACGGCGCGATCGTCGGCCCGAAGCCCTACGTCCGCACCGCGCCGAAGGTCGGCCCGAACGATCCCTGCCCCTGCGGCTCCGGCAAGAAGTACAAGAAGTGCTGCGGCAAGTAATGCCGCCGTTTTCATAATCTTTGAAACAAGCAATAGCCGGGGACAAGGCGTGAATGAACCGCTTCGCCCCGGCTTTTTTGGCATGATCCGATGAAAAAGCTCTGGAAAAAGATTTTGATCTGGGCGACTGTACTGCTTGCCCTGACCCTCGCCGTCGTCGTGTTCGGCGCATGGCGGAAGTTCGGCACGTTCATCGTGGCGGCGCGGAGCATTCACAAGCTCCAGGACGGTCTGTACGTCATGGAATACCGCGGCGACTACGGGTTCGACAAGTTTCTCGCGCAAGGCGGCGCGGCGGACGATTCCGCCGTGGCGGATTACCTGATCGGGTTCCTGTCCGGCGGGTATTACAAAAAGGCGGACAACGAGATCAAACCCGGCGACTTCGGCTGTACCACGGTCTGCGTGAAAGATCAAAATGGCGCCGTGTATTTCGGCCGGAATTTCGACTGGGAGAAGGGCCGCGCGATGATCGTCCACACCGTGCCGGATCACGGCTACGAATCCCTGTCCACCTGCGACCTCGATTTCCTCGGATTCGGAGATGATTACACGCCCGACGGCTCCATGCAGGAGCGCATCCAGACGCTCGCGGCGATCTACGTCCCGCTCGACGGCATGAACGAGAAGGGCCTGGTCATCGCCGACCTCATGGCCGGGGACGACGAGGAGACGCACCAGAAGACGGACAAGCCCGACCTCACGACCACGACCGCCATCCGGCTGCTGCTGGATCGCGCGGCGAACGTCGACGAAGCGGTTGAGCTCCTGAAACAGTACGACATGAACTCGTCCATCGGCGCGGCGCATCATTTCGCCATCGCGGACAAGAGCGGGAAAAGCGTGGTCGTGGAGTACGTGAACGGCGAAATGCTCGTCGCGGAAACGAATATCGTCACGAACCATTATCTCGCCGACAGCCCGAAAAAGGGCGTCGGGGACGAGGACTCCCACCTGCGATTCGACAACATTTCATCCATCTGTGAGGCGATACAAATCCTGAATCAAGAGTTGCAGGACATTGAGCAATGGCATCTTGAAAACGAAGGCCTTGGCATTTCTGCGGCGCTCACCCCCGAAGAAACAAAACGCCTGGAACAGGAACCCCGTCAGTCTCGAACCCCGGAGAGGACTTGCCGATACCTGCTGATGTCCGTCGCGCAGTCGAACTATCCGCAGACGGACGACGGCAATGCCGTGACCCTGTGGAGCATCGTCTACGCCCCGGGGAAGCAGTGGGCCGACTTCTTTTTCCGCGAAAATTTCCAGAAAGGCCGCCGGCTTTTTCTCCATCCCGAGATCAACAACAAAAACCAATTCATATCCGATGCCCCTGTCGTTTTCATTGACTGACCCGGCACCAGGAGGCTACCCATGATTTACGACCACATCGACAATATCGGGCTGTACCGTTTCAGCCCTGCGACCATGAAGGCGTTCGAGTTTCTGAAGACGCTCACGCCGGACACCCCGGACGCCACGTACGAGATCATCGGACGCGACGTGTACGCGATGGTGCAGTCCTACGACACCGAGGCGGAATCTTCCCCGATCCTCGAGGCGCACCGGAAGTACATCGACATCCAGTACTGCATCGCCAATACGGAATACATCGCCGTCGCACCGCTGGACGAATCCACGCTCAAGACCCCCTACGATGCCGAAAAGGACGTGGCGTTCTACCGCGCCCAAAAGATGATGACGCTCTGCGCCATGACGCCCGGCCGCTTCGTGCTGCTCTTCCCCACGGACGAGCATTTCGCGAAGTTCGCCGCGGAGGCTCCCTGCCGCATCAAGAAAGCGGTCATCAAGCTCCGCGCCGATCTTTTCTGAGTTCGCACGCACCCCGGAATCCGTTCGTTTTTTCGCCTTTTTTCGCGTTTGAACTTGATTTTTTGCGGAATCCGGGGTATTGTATTGAATACTGTTCGTACACGACGTAAGGTCATTTTTCCGTGCGGACAGCACTTGCCGGAGTGGCGAAATGGCAGACGCACTAGACTCAAAATCTGGCGCCAGTGATGGCATGAGGGTTCGAGTCCCTCCTCCGGCACCATTTTCAAGTTCAAAAAAGGGGTAATCTTCCCCGCTCCTTCCCCACGCAATTACTCACTAATACTACAAAACACTCTTTCGATTTTTACGGTGCTAAGACACAAAATCGAAAGGGTTTGACCTCATGGTCACGACACACTACGGGAAGAAAAGCAAGAATAAACTTCAGGGAAAACTACGACAAAAATCTAAGGGCGGTAACTACTACTACCGACTAATGATTGCTCCCGGCACTCGAAAAGAGTTTACGCTCGGAACTGCGAACTACGATGAAGCTGTACTCAAGGCTATGGAGCTGGATTCCATCTGGCTTGCGCCCACAAAGGAAGTCGCCGTAGCTCAGATGAACGCATTGCGTGGTTTTGCTGCACCTGAAATGGACGCTTCGTTCGATGAAGCGTGGGAAATATACACGATGCACCCCAACCGTGCTACTCCGCATACGGTCGAGGAGCAGATCGGTTATCGCCGGACTTTTCGTGAGTTCGCCAACTTCGCATCCGGAATCCTGACAAAGAACGTGAGACATCCCGCTATGAGCATCCGTGCTGTAACGCCTGAACTCTGCGAGGAGTTCGCCGTTTACCTCAAATCAACACATCTTGCCGTTGATACCCATAACCGAAAGCTCAGGCGTCTGCGTACCGTGTTCGACTGCCTCAAAGACTACTACGAGGGAAATAATCCGTTTCGGGTAAAAACACTTTGGAGGCGAGAACGGGAAGAACAAGGAACGGTGGTCCATAGGCAGGCGTTCACGAAGGAACAGGAAGAACAGCTGCTTGCCGTGCTGTCTGATTCCGATCCCAGGCACAGGCTCATGAACAAGGCGGAAATCCGCATTGTCTATATCATCGGTATGTTCACGGGACAACGTCTGAAGGATTGCGTCCTTCTCCAATGGCAGAATATCGACATGAAGAACCAGCGCATCTGGGTAAAGCAGTTCAAGACGGGCAAGGAAGTCACGATTCCTATTGCACCTGAACTGTACGAGGCTCTGCTTGAGGCGGAGAAATGGAAATGCAACCAGTACGTTATACCGAAATGCGCTGCACGCTACAACAAGATGAACGTTGAGGGGAAAAACGTCGGAAACAACGTCATCAACATTGACGTTCTCCGTCCCATTCGCTGGATTGGACTTGTTCCGTCCGTCAGTGTACCTGGCAGAAAACGGAAAATGACTGTTTACGGCTTTCACTCGTTGCGCCACAGTTTCGCCAGCTTCTGTGCGGAAGCAGGAGTGCCCAAGGCGGTTCTGCTCTCAATCCTCGGTGCTAATTCCGAGATCGTTGACAAATACTACACGCATGTCAGCGAGGAGAGTCAACGGAAAGCGATAGCGGCCATCAGCAACAGGACCGATAATATAACGCAGGAGAAGATCGACCGCGTATTGAAGCTCCTCATGCCAGACGGGAATCAGCCGGAACAAGCATCCAACGACACCATCCAACAGGTCTTGGAAATCCTGAAGGGGGCATGAGATGCTTTTTTGAACCGTGTGCAGAAAGCAATAATCCTCACTGCTCGTCCAGAATAGTGAGGAGAAGCTTTGTGTGTTGCTTTTTTACAGGCTTGCAAGGATGCCTTTACCGGATTCTTCGAAGATTCGTTCCGTGGTGGCGTCGAAGAACGCGCCCATGCTGGACAGCTTTGCAAACTGGTCGGAAGCATCATCACCGAATTTCAGAGTGACCTTATCGGCTGTAACGCCGGAGACCTTGACGCTGTTTTCTCCATCAGTGTAGGTCAGCATTTCTGTATTCCAGTTCGCTTCACTGCCGGATGTAAACCACAGCGTAACTGAACCGCCAGAGAGCTGTTCCACATTGTCTGAACCCCAGTTGTCACAGAAGGTGAAGATATCCTCACCACCGCCACCGTGCAAGCGGTCATTTCCAATGCCACCAGCGATCACATCATTGCCGGATGCACCGACAATGCGGTCGTTCCCTGCATCACCGAACAGGAAGTTGTCGCCCTTGTTCGCCCAAATGGTATCGTTGCCTTCACCGCCTCGAATCGTGAGGCCTTCACCGATGTATTCGAACCGCTGACTGGTCATATCCACAATGTCGGCACCTGCGCCAGCCCTGATTTCGTCAATTTGAGCGATACGCGACTGTTTCTCCGCAACACCCCCTGGAAACGCCGTGTAAATATCGTCCACGAATAACGTGTCGCCGTTGTCATCGTCCGTCATGAGCAGGATGTTTGCATCGGTCGAGCCTTCGATGATGTCCGCGAGTTTGTTCTTGCCATAAACAGCGGCATACTCGTTTGTTCCAGTCCAATCATTGATAGTGCCGACATGCTGCGCCAAATAACCAGATTCCCAAGTGCCGACTGTATGGGCGAAGAACACATCCGCATTACCGTCTGCATCGGAGTTGATGAGTTGCGGTTCAATGTCACTCTCAGGAGCGATGATGGAATCACCCGTCAGCCATTCACTGCTGCCCTCCTGCTTAACACGCATTTGATATGTACCGGTCGGCATACGGAAGGCATCAAGCGAGGGTGTCGTAACTGCGAATGTGATTACGTGCTCGAAGTTGTCCGCACTGTATTCAACGGTGTACGGTTTGAAGCCAGAAACAGTGAACGCACCTCCAGCGATTATCGCCGATTCATTACCTGCGAAGTCCACCGCCTGCACACTCCAGCTGTAAGAACCGAAGTCAGCGTTGTTCAATACATAGCTTGTTCCACTTGTTCTGACCGTGAACTCCTGTCCATCGTGCGAATACCTCACGGCATATTCCATGACCCCGGAGAGATCATCCGTGCTCACGTTCCAAACCAAGCCTACGTCTTGTTTGTCCACAAATGCCCTAAGCCCGGTTGGATCGGTCGGTGCAACAAAATCTTTGTTTTCAACTCGCAGAGTAAGGACTCCGTTGTCAAGATTCAAGGTATAATCCGTCCCACGAACATACTGATTCCCCCCAACGGGGAGCATACAGAGCTGGGTGCCAGAATCACTTAGGACTGTAATAGTCTTGTTGAATCCGTCCGCACCATTTGCCAAAACATAGGTGCCATCCCTTTGGTTTTTTGAAACCGTAAGCGTATAAAACGGATTCCCTCGTACAATAGAAAGATTGTTGACACGAGCTGTTGCATCTGGGGTCAGACCGCAGAGATTGAAATCAAAAGGAGTATCTTGGGAATAAAAGGAGACAACGGCACCACTTGCAAAAAGCATTTTCCCTGTAAGCTTTCCACCAGAATAAACAAGAAGACTTCCTCCGGAACTTATATTTACACCATTTGCTGTACCACCGGAGTAAACATCAACAAACCCCTTGAAATTAACCGTAGTGTTATTTGCTGTACCACCGGATATATATAACCACCCACCAGAACTAATTACAGTATTATTTGTTATTCCTTTAGAAAATACAGTAAACTTTCCGCCTTTTGAAATAGTTATATCATTTGCAGTTGTTCCAGAATGAACCGTGGCAGAATCCTTGTCAGAAAGAGTTAGATCAGAGAAAGAATGACTTCTGAAAACAACCTCTCCACCTTCCTCAATGTATACTTTGCCTCCATTTTCTATTACATCTGTAGTTTTACCACCAGAAAGAACAATAAGACTTCCACCAAAATTAATCTTAGCCTGATTTGCTATCCCACTTGAAAATACATCCAAAGATCCGCTAACGACCTCAGTATCCATGCCTATGCCACCGGAAAGGACCATAAGTGATCCGCCACGAACTGTAGTACTTTTTGCTATGCCGCCTTCAGAAACATGAATTCCACCTGCTTGGAAGAGGGTTGCATTACAGACCGTACCACCAGATGAGATTACAGCTAACCCATTGGAATTAACAGTAAGATTATCTGCTGTTCCACCAGATATTTCGGTTCTTCCATAGTAATTGACCGTGGTTTGTGTTGCTAAACCGCCTGAATAAATATAAAGGTAGCCATCGGAATTGACCGTGGTTTTAATCACAACGCCACTAGAGAAGACAAAGAGTTGACCAAATGAGTTGATAGTAGTGTCGTTCGCTACGCCTCCATTGGAGACATACAGCACTCCCGTTGGACCATTGACCCCACGGAGTGTTGTACTGTTCGCTACGCCAGAGGAGTGGACATGCATGATTCCGCCGGAATCGACCATTGTATTATTTGCGACGCCTCCGGACATCACATGCATTTCGCAGGAGGGAGAAAGCGTTTTACCATCCATATTCGTAGTGTGGGAAAGTAGCTGGTCATACTCTCCATAATAAACCCCAGAATACTGGTTGGCAAATGTTGCATATCCGCCTTCGCGAACGTAAATACGACCTATACAAGGAGTCCATTTGATATTCGTAGCTGTACCACCGGAGTAAATCAACATGTATCCACCGGAGTTGACGGTGGTATTTTTCGCTGTGCCTCCGTTAGAAACAAACATGCGGCCAAGGGAATTGAGTGTCGTATTGTTGGCGACTCCGCCGTCAAGCACGGTCATGGAATCACTGCTTAAGACATTGCCATTGCTGGTTACGCCACTGGAGATGATGTAGTAGGCCATGATGAAAGCACCTTTTTTTATTCGTTTTTTATCAAAGAGAAATGATACGCCGAAGATGAGGAAGGATGACATCCGAGGGCAAAAAAAGCCGGACGCCTCCCCATGCCTGCATATGTAGGTTCCTCCAAGAACCTGCTCCCAGAACGACAGAGAAACGCCCAGCAAGACACGGAGACACAATGGTCCTTGCTGGCATTTCGTTGTCTGGGAGCAAAAGAGTGAACGTTAAAACTTGGAGGATTTACATATGCTTTTGCTGAAATAACCGATACAATGAGCTCGGAATCAGATTCCAGTATACCCAGAAATCCGCTCCAACAGGTAATATACCCCGATTTAAAGAAAAATCAAGCCGGTTTCTTTGCCTTCTAACAAAAAACTTGGTGAAAAATACGTGTGTCATCTTGAAAAAGGCGCATACAGGCGTTAGATTATGGATTAATCGCATAAGCCACCGATGCTCGCCCCCATTGCACCATAATGATCCTTTATGAAGAAAGGATAGATTAAATGCCTGTTACAAAAAACGTATCAAGAGGGAAGATAGTTTTTTTAGTTTCCGGATCCAGCGTTCAGGCACCCCCAGCACCATCAACACCACCCCCTTCTCCGTCATACGCGACGATTAATAGTGTTTGGGACGTGGTTGGTGCCGACAATGTCAAGGAGTTTTGGGCAACCCCCTATGTTACGCAAGACAAGATGTCAATGCTTCTTTATGCCCTGTTTTTAAGAAATGATAGAGATAATATAGCCAGATTGCTTCGAAAAAAACCAAATCTGATCACTCTGCCCATGAAATCACCGGATTCCATCACCGTTGGTGCATCTTCCGGCTCGTCTCAGGTCTATGAAATGGTCAATCCATATAAGCAAAACGGCGGCGTAGATGTCTACGACATTGGTTCTGCATTCAATAGTGCGAATAATCTCACAGGAACAGTGTTGCCATTTCGATTGGCAGGCAATTACAGTGATTGTTTCAGTGCCCATAATGTTAATAATGCAATGTCCCATATTTATGAAAGATGTAAATTCTACATCACGAGTAGTGATTTCCTTTATTCAAATTTTGCTCGTGGTGTATTTTTTAACGACGATTATATCTCCGATACGGATCGTTTTGATGCCCTTGGGATGAAACCAACCGCGTTCTCCAGCTATAGACTTCCCAGAACGTACAGGATTATTCCCCTTAATCCGCAATCTTTTTACACCAATATGAGTGGGCTTTTTTATACGGCTCTGAATCTGGATGATTATATTAGATGTCTTGGTCAAATCAAGGGCTTTCCGAATCGTTCTGTTTTGGGGAAGTATTGCCAATTCCCAATCCTTAATCTACCAGATTTTAGGATGCAATTCCTTTTCCGTGGGAAAAAACCAGAAGAATCAATGTTGGTTGCCAAAAATATATTCTTTTCTGACCCTAAAAAAGAACTTGATCCGAACAAACAGTATCTTCCCGTGATTTTTCTTCGAGATAGCAAATTCAATGAGGTATACAGTGTATTTGCCGGCCTTCCAGGAAAAGATGGAAAAAAACTCCCCCTATACAACACTTATGGGATTGAACGGATAGAGAAAGCGGAATGTATTGTAATCTGTGGGACAATTGAAGACGCGGATGCAATGCAACGATATGATGTACGGAACCATAAATATGCTTATGTCGCTTTTGTCTGCGATCTATTACAATGGGTATATAAAGACTGGAGTCAGGTCGACTTTTCGCCTCTGAAAGGGAAACGGGTTGAACTCCTCATATCAAATCATAGTGGATGGGAAATTGAGGCGGAAAGACGGAGAATCCACAGCTTATACCTATATTTAAAGGGATTACAAAGACCCCGAATCAAGGAATTCTATTTCAGGGAAAGAGTTGTTCAGTATCCGTCAGATCATTTGCATAGCCTAACAGATTATTATAATGCATATTGGAAGCAAAGATCGAAAGTCGTTTCTATGAAAACCTACAGCGAGACAGAATTTCTGAATCTTCTCGCCAGTCCCAATGGTGAGGCCCATTCCATGCCAAAACCAGAGAAAAATGACGAAGACGCATCTCGGAAAGATTCTGCATCAAAGATAGAGGAATCCTCGACAAAGGACGAAACGTCTCCCATTGAAAAAACGCTTCAAAAACATTCCGGGAGACCAAAACACCAAAACCTTACCGCAGAAAAAACTTTGCTGAGACCTTTTATTCGAAGAGGATGCACGACTGTCCTTACTGGCAATCCGGAAATCGAAAAACGCCAATTTGCAATATCCCTGGCAGCGCAAGTCGCAGGCAGCAAGTCAGAGTTCCTGAAGGATCGTTTTTGGACGCGATGCTTATCTTCCGATGGAGATAAAGGCGGTTATAAGGTGTTATATTGGATTTTCAACGATATTAATCCGGATGATATCCTTCTTCAACGCAATTTTTTTGCAAAGGGGCTGAATAACGATCAGGCTGGAAATCTGTTTATCGAACCTGCTGCTCAACTCATCAGGAAGCGTGATTGCAACAGTCTGAAAGAGGAGTTAGGGAAATACACGTCCAAGGGGACGTCCAAACACCCCGTAGATTTCCTTATTATCGACTCGCTGGTTTCTTTCGCAAAAAATCCAAACCCGACAAAGATCTTTTCTGCGTTTGAGGAACTTGTCCGACTGAAGGATGAGTTGCCTGGACTGGCCATACTGGTGGTCCATCACAACACCAAGGATTGCAAACCTGACGGGATTCTTTTCGACATGCCGCACGTCATCATTGAGATGAAGCGAGACAGCAGCAGTGTGTTGGATGATCTCGAAGTCCCGTTGACAATCAATGTTGTCAAGCACAGCAGCGAGCAATCAGGTATCGATATTGTTCCGTTTGAGATTAAGTTGGATGGCGAGCACTTCGTTGTGACGAACGATTCCAATTTGCCCCCAAAAATGATTCAGAAGCTTATCATCCGCGAATACAAGCACTATCGATTGGATCCGTATTCGAACACCGACATCGGTCGTCTCTTAGGGGTATCCCGCAAAACAATCGAAGGGATTTGGACAGATGGCTCAGAGGAAGAAACCCAAGAGTTTTTGAATGATTTCAAATACAAATTAAAAAATAAGACAAAGGCATTAAATGATTCGTCCTCCGCAAAAAAGAAAACATGAGACAAATTGTCCATTTTTTCCAACAAAAAGAGCAGAAAATTATATTAATCCGCCATGAAACGATATATTATTTCCAAGAAACATGCGGATTTTTATTGCATGTTCCTATTATGTTTCTCTATTGTTCTGTTTTATTTGTTCTATTTTGAGCAGAGAATACCAACTCTAAATAGATGTCTTTTACATATATCCAAAAGATATCCCTTCATTTCTACAACAAAATTATATCGGAAAACATATGTTGTACCATCAGCAAACACATGAAGGCATCGAGATGAGGATGGCTCGATGCCTTCATGGTTCACCTACTTCCCCTGTCTAGATACTATCATCTTCAGACAGGGGACCTTGTACTCTCTCCACCGTTTTTTAAGTTTTCACGTCAGACATACTTTTGCACCCCTTGTAATAGCTTGTTGGTTTTGCGATCAATTTTCATCGTTATCGAGAACTCTTTTCAATGCGCGTTTTGCATCAGAATTCCCCTGTCTCGCGGATTTATAAAAATACTTTGCGGCTTTAAGCTTGTCTTTTTTCACGCCGTCTCCATCCTCATAGCAGCAACCAAGATTAAACTGGGCATGGTTTTCCCCTTGAGCAGCAGATTTGCGATACCAATAGACCGCTTCTTTCTTGTCTTGCTTGACACCATCGCCAACGTCATAGCAAAAACCTAATCTGCACTGTGCCTCCGGATGTCCTTGTTTTGCCGCTTCTTCAAACCACTTAGCTGCCTCCGTCATGTCTCTTTGAATGCCGTTACCATTGGCATAGCAGCAAGCAAGGTTATACTGAGCCGGAGCCCACCCCTTACAGGCAACTTCTTGATGCCATTCAACCGCTTCTCTTGGACTACATGCGTTGAAGTCTATTCCAGCTTTGTAGAGTGTCACAGCCAACTCTTTTTCGTCTTCGGACAAATGAGACATCCTGTAATTGTTTTGGTCTTCAAAATGTTTAGGTTTCTTGTTAGGCATGTTTCTGCCTCCTCTATTAAGGGTTAATGAAATAATTCAGGAGTTATTTCCTGTATTACATGTCATTCGATACAAAAAAATATTTTTCAGGAGGAGAACGCCCCCATGCAACCAACAGACCAGGACAGATTCAGAATGTCGATCTTTTGTTTGAAAGTATATATAACAAAAATGGTAGACGATCAAGCTGTCGCTTGCGGTCATGATGTCTGCCGTATTGTTCCCATACCACATCAACCTTAAAATTCAGGAGGAACCGAAATGGAAGACGAAATTGATCCGAGCAGAGTAGCTGAGACTGCCATCGGCGTGTTCATCGGAGTCTTAGCCTTCAAAATCCTCAAGATCATCATCAAAGGTCTCGGCGAGTAAAAACAAGCCTCTTATGACTCTCCCCTGGGACATAATGTCCAGGGGAGTTTCACCGGATATGCGAGGTTTTCGTTTTTCCTCTGCAAACAGGCCAGAATTCGGTCACGTTGTTACTCTCCGGTTGATGGAACTTCTGCATGGAGGAGGTCTGCCTTCAGACAAAGTTAAAAAGTTTCAGTCAATAATCAAGCTATGGAAAGAAATCTTACATGATAGCGATATAATTCAGAAATCATGAAGTATTGATAGTAGATAAGAATAGATTGAAATAGTCTTCGGAATATCGTCTATATTTGTATTCAAAGTAATATAAATAGAGATATCCTGCTGAATGGTTCATATAGGACTTTATAGAACAGGATGTAAAATATCGCTTTTTATTTCAAATGAAGAACAAATATCGCTTTTACCTGTATTGACTATAGCTTTATTTGTTGAGAACAAATGAGAAATAGAGATCAAAATAATCAGATATATAGAGGTTATATAAAGTCCTATACATTATAAGAATGAAATATTACTTTTTAATCTGAGAGGAGAAATAGGATTTTCCTTTTACGGTTTCCTTCTGGTCTTCCTTGGCCAGATAGCTGACTTTCTTGCTTAATGCTTCGATAGCGTCTTTGTCATAGGTGTTCCTCCTGATCATGATGCCATTGTTGAACTCATGATTGCATAGATCGATCAATCCGCTCTTCTTGTCTGATTTCTCTCCCAGGACATTGTTCATGACCCTATTGGCATCCTCAAACAAAGGCCATATGCTCCTCGTCTTATTCCCATTCAAGAAAAAGATCGTATGGAAGTGATTGTGTCCTGATTCTCCCACCTCACGAACAGCAAGATAAGCAGGGTCTAAACCCTTACGTTTTTCCTTCTCGGAAAGTCTATGAAGGATTTTGGTTATATTCTCATCTGAACTATGTATATCAAGCCTTGCAGCAAAGACTTGACTGTGTTTTTCTAACATCTGACATAAAAGAGCGTCTCCTCTTTCAAAAATCTCTTGTTTGATTGGTTCATCAAGAATGGAATTCTGATTTAATAGTTTTGTCATTTTGACATTTCTCCTATAAAGGTAAGTAGTAAGTTTTATCATAATAGATTATGAAATAGATTCTTTCTGTCTGTCTCTTCGCATATCAGCATACTCTTGTGCATAGAGAGGTATTCACTATCTATATACATTAATAATACCAATACATAATCCGATATAGACAAATAGAAAAGAATCAAGCATATATGTAACATGCGATTATACAACGAGCTTGAATTAACTCATAATATAATGCGCGAGATAACAAATATAAAAAAAATAATTTTATTGGATTAGATATTTATAATATAGAACAACCACAACCAAAAGGAGATAATTGCCTATGACCAATGAAACAGCCCAAGTCGAAAGAATCAGTTCAATGATTGATGCCTTTGCAATAGCATTCGGTTCTGCCAGGGTAGCCATCTATTGCTTCCCTAATGTACATGACCACACGATTTTTGCAAGGTTTATCAATTCCTTCATGTCTTTGCTACGCCGTGCGGATTTGAGACCTGTATATTCATGGTCTTTTGATTCAAACAGAGACTGTTACAATCTAATTCTTGTTGTCAACGGCTATTTCCGTAATGATGTGCAGGATATTACAGAAACGGCACAACGAATTTGGCAGAACTTATCCGTTGAAACAATAGAGTTTATTGCGGATATGCCCGTTACAACAGATACACTACAAAGTGATAAAGAAAGAGTTCTTAATACTTTATTCTCGTCTTCCTTCTTTCCTAAGCAACCACAAAGGTTAAATCGTTTTCATCAACGTGCATTCTCTTGTTCCAGAGTGAATTAATGCCATTTTTGTGCATAAAACAGGTTTTTTACACAAAATTCAGTAAGAAATGATGAATTTCAGTAAAAATGGCATAGAAATCGCCTATTTTAGCCTCAAATATGCCACTCATAGAAAAATGGGTATATATTCCTTCTCCGGACGTCATAACTGACACTTTATCACCAACCAAACAATGGAGGAATATATGGAAATCCACCTAAACAAATCAGAATTGGCCGGAGCTCTGCCTGCTCTGGGGAAACTTGTCTGTCGCACGTCACCGATTCCGGTGTACCATGCCGTACAGATCGAATCAATCAACAACACGCTCTTTTTCCGTACGCATAACACAGACGAGGAAATTGAGTTCCAAATGGATGCCCAGGGGCTGGATACCTTCCAACTCGCCGTGGAGTTCGACCTTTTCCGTGCTATCGTAAGAAACAGCCGCACCAAGACCATCAAATTTGAGTTCTCCGATGGTAGACTCAGCATCGATGGCACGGCAATCGTCCCTGTGGAAGGCGACTGGCCTGTCACCCGGATCCCGCAGGATAATTCCGTGGAGACAATGCCGTTGCCGTGGGACTTCGTCCATATCCTGTCTGCCGCAGCTCCTCTGATCGACCTGAAAGAACCACGAAAGATCCTTCACGGGATCAATCTCAGTCAGGATGGCATCACCGCCACGAACGGCAAGGAACTCTTCAACAGTCCGTATCCCTTCAAACTTGATGACCTGACGATTCCGTTTCCACTTGCGCTGATGGCAACGAAGGCAAGCGGCATTGGCGAGTTGAAAACGTGGAAGAACGACTTCAACGAGTTCTTCTCGGTCAGGTTCGACAAATGGAGCTGGACGGCGAAGGCTCTTCCTGGGGCGTATCCTGAATGGAAGCGAGTTGTACCGAAAACCAGCACACTGAAGAATTCCGTCAGCTTCACTGAGGAACAGGCCAACAGCCTGAAGACCTTCCTGAAAAGCGTTTCGAATACCAGGACGCCGAACGGCATCACGCTCTACCGCAATTCAGCAGGGCAATTCACGCTTCGGGACATGGAAGGACATGATTTCAGTGTTCCGGCGGAGTTTGATTCGAGCTGGGACATGTTCAGCATCATCATCCGTAAGGAAATACTTCTGAACCTGTTGAACGGAGGGCACACTAAACTTTGGTTCAGCGACAATCTTGGACCGTTTGTCGGAACAGGCGGTATCGGCCAATACATCGCCATGCCCCTGTATATCAAAAAGCCGCAAGCTCAAAACGAACAGAATCAGGAACAGGTCGCATCTGATCAAACGAACGTAAAGCCCACTGTTCAGTCGGAGCAGGACGCACCTCAACCAGTTTCTGATGCCACGGAATCTGTCTCCGTGCAGAATCCTCCTCTCCCGCAGGAAGACAAACCCACAACAACCATCATCAATACCCCCTCAAACAAGGAGAAACACACCATGTCCGAAAACACCACCATCCGTACCGTGTCTGCCCCTGTGCAGACTTTCACCACGAACATCGAACCCGCAAATCCGCTGGATGAACTTACGGCGAACATCGAAGCCTTCAAATCGAAGCTGAAAGCGCTTTCGGATGAATCCGTCGCCATGGCACGCAAAATCCGTGAAGTCGCAATCTCGCAGCGGCAGAAGGATCGAGAGTACCAGCAGACAAAACGCACTCTTGATCGTATCCGTATCGCAACCGGAGCCGCGTGATTTCCCGCAAACGAGAGATTTGAACTTAAAAAAGGCTGTTCCAGTTATTTCAGGTAAAAAAATTGTACTTATTGTATATGATATGCCGGAAAAGACCATTTCCTAAAATAAACCATAACCAAAGGAGGTTATCATGGAAATTGAAGTTAAAACCGCATATGAACAAAATGGTAAAAGCGTCAGCGTCAAAGTGACGGAACAGATGGACACCAGGAACGAAGAAAAAATCCGGATGATGAAAAACGTTATCATGGATTTTTATCCAAAGGGTCTGTCAGCCCCAATTCAGGTTCAGAGTTTACCTATGGTTTCGGGCAATGATCCTGACAGTTCTCCTGAAAACCCCAAAATGATCTCGAAGAAACAGGTCATCTATCTTCGGGATCTGCTTAAGCAGAATAAAATAACCGAGACACAATTCTGCAATCAAAATCACGTCACGTCCTTGAATCAGCTGTCAAACGATGACGCTCGTGCTCTTATCGAAAAACTGAAATAATGGCCTGCTTATGAAAGTAGAACTCTCTTCCGCAAACAATCCCCAATAACCCAAAACCGTCAACAGCGTCTCTGGCAGGAATCTGCCAGAGATGCGCCTTTTGCAAACACAAAACGAAAGGAAAACCGCCATGCTCAAACTCAACGCATCCTATTCGAAGAAAGTCCCGGCTGATTCCCAATACAGCAGCCAGTCTTTCCACGCCTCGGTCGAGGTCGAACTCCCCGATGGTCTCACACAGGAACAGCTGAACGCGAAGATCCACGAGACCTTTGATCTCGTCCGTGAATCCGTTGAAGCCGAACTCCACGGAAATACGGCTCCTCAACAGCCGGCACTTCTCCCCTTGGAGAATGCATCGAACAATCCGCAGATGGTTCCTGCACAGCCGCAGCAGAACAAGCCTGCATACGGCAAGAGGAACGGCACAACCTCCGATGCTCCCGCAAGTCCGAAGCAGATCAAATATCTCCTCGATCTCGCCAGACAGTACGGTGTCTCCCCCGATCAGATCAAAGCCAAGTTCAACGTCCCCTCGGTCGAAAACCTCACCAAAACGCAGTGCAGTCGTGCAATCGACGAGCTCAGTGGAAAGGCGGCTTAACCATGGAACGCGAAATTGAATCCATGCGTGATGCACCTCACTGGTCATACTCGGCATTCAATACCTACCTCACATGCCCCATGCGTTACTACTTCCGGTATATCGAACATGCCGAGGTAGAGCGAACTTCAGTCAACATGCCGTTTGGACGTGCGTTTCATGCTGTTCTCAGTGAACGAGCAAGGAAAGGCTCCAGCTACACCATTGAGGAAGCCAAGGATGATTTCGCCGTATACTTCAAGGGCGAAACCGAGGTTAGCGAGAATCTGATGTACAAGCCGGATGAGGACTACTTGTTCTGGAATCAGCGTGGCTGCGACATGCTGAACGTTGCCCTTGCTGAGTGGCCTGACGACTACACGGTCAAATCGGTGGCAGAAGCGTTCAGTGTGAACGTTCCTGGTCTCAGTAAACCGTTGGTCGGGGAATTTGACCTCGTTACCATTGACGGAGGAGACGATACTATCTGCGACTGGAAAACGGCTTCTATGAAATGGCCTGCGGGAAAAGCTGACCGCGATCTTCAAGCGACCGTGTTCTGTTACGCTTTCATGCAGAAGTACGGCTTAAACCCGTCATTCAGGTTCGATGTTTTCACCAAGGCAAAAACGCCAGCACATCACCAGTTCTACACGCTCAGAACGCAGGACGATTTCGACCGTTTCACTTACCTCGCAGGGCAAATCGAGAAAGCCGTCAATACGGGTATCTTCCTCCCGGTCGAATCCAGCATGAATTGCACCGAGTGTGCTTACAGTAGCCGTTGTAAAGCGGCTCACAGGAAGGCAGTGTGACGTATGGGACTGATTATGCAAGAAGGCAAGTTTGTCAGTCGTGATGAAGTCGCACGTATTGACACGCCCTGTTCAACCGACACATGGAGACCTGTTCCACACATCGACGTGATCGAGGCTGTGACCGAGGTTGTTCGTGCTCACGATTGGGACATCGGGGGCGAAAAGTTCGGCCTTGCCCGTGAGGGCCAGAAGATGTTCGGCGTAATGGAGATTTCCCGCTCATCTTCTCCCGAATGGCATCGTTGCATCGGCATTCGCAACAGCCACGACAAATCCTTCGCCGTTGGCTTGTCTGCTGGAATCGTCGTCTGTGTCTGCACGAACATGGCATTTGGAGGTACGACCGTAATCAAACGTCGCCACACCAGCGGTATTGACCTGACCGAGCTGATTGACCGAGCAGTGGCCTCACTCGAAGACGATTTCCTGACCGTGGAAACTGTCGCTGAAGACCTGAAGGACATCCAGCTCAGGGACGATGATGAAGCCCGAAGCTGTATCGTCAGAGCTGCAGAGCTCGGCGTCATCAATTCCTGTGATATCCTTCCGGTCTATCGTGAGTTCAAGAAGCCCTCGCATGAGGCGTTCAGAGAACCGACACGTTGGAGTCTTCTGAACGCGTTTACTGAAACCGTGAAGAAATACTCGCCTCAACGGGTGGATCACAGCTATCTCGCTTTGAACAGAGCCTTTGGTCTGGACGGTCGTCAAGCCGCACTTTTCGCCTGAAACAAACTCAATCTGAACAAAAACAACTCAACCGTGACGGCAGCATGGAGCTGCCGCCACATCCCAAAACAAACACAAATCTATAGGAGGGAAACCAATCGTGTTCAACACCACAAACCGCTTCATTTCGCCCGAGGAGTCCGATACCTGGAAATGGATCGGAAGGATTGTTATAACAATTGCTGCTGGAATCATCCTCAGTCAGTTCGGCGTTAAATTGCCCGACGACCTCAAAATCTGAGCAAGGAGGAAATGTATCTATGTTTATCCCACCGTTATTTCCCGCTCCTAATATCGAAAGAGTCGCCCTTGTGGCAATTGTTGCAATTGGCATCGTCGGTCTTACCTCTGGCAAATCGAGATATGATTGGATGATTCTGTAATCCGGCCTTGTGCCGACAAAACCTTGAGGAGCTGGAAACGGCTCCTTTTTTCGGTCATTTAGCTCGTATAGGCTTTTGTAGTCGTGGACGTGGTGGAGGTCTGTTCATCCCCGTTCAATGAATGAGCAGTGTTTTTTCGTAAAAAAGCTGGTCGCAATCTTGAAATAAGGCGTAGTCGTGGTATATTAAGCAGTGTTAAGTGGTTCACAAAGCCAGTCATGGTGGACTGGCTTGCTCCTTAATAGCACCTTGAATCTCGCGAAGAGTTGCCTGATTTTTTCCCCATTTTCCATGTTGAAAAGGGCGAAAAAGCCCGTATTCTTCTATTTCCGAGTAATTGTAGGAAGTAGGTATGCGGTGTTGTAATGTTTTGGGTAATAGCGAGGTAGTAAAGGGGTAATAACTTTTTTGAGCAAGTACGAAATGGTGGGGCTGTCCCTCCTCCGGCACCATTTTCAAGCTCAAAAAAGGGGTAAGCTGCCCCGCTCCTTCCCCATAAAGAGGCTTGCGTCTGCTATTGATTCGTTTCCGAGCCGCGAGCGGCTATCGTCAGCGTCAACACGTTATATTCCTTGAAGAAAATGGCACTGGATTTGCCCGTTTCGCTTACATTGTCCAGACCGAGGGAATAAACGGTGTCCCCGATCGAATAGTTTTTCCCGACGGAGAGGACATCCGAGTAAACTTCTTCTCCGATCACAAGCGATATGGGAGAAGAAAAACCTGATGCATTGGCCGCGAGCCGGTATGTCCCCGGAGCCTGGTCATCTCTGATTTTGACCGCATAACTGCGCGCTCCGCAGAACGCTTTCATATTATCGATCATCGTATCGAATTCATTGCCGGTGACATAGTAGATAAAGCGATTCGTCATATAATTAAAACTGAAATTGTTTTTTCCTGTGCGTTCCGTCAAATCGAACATCAGGTCGGTTTCGCGGTCAATGACCGACTTCTCCGTCCGCACCGGAGCGATCACGGCACCGCCGATGGAAATAGTCCCAGTCAAAACACTGTCCTTTTCATATCCCAAAACGCCTCCGTATTCGATTTTCATCCCGTTGATCTTACCTCCGGGACTGTTGATGACAAAACCGCCCACAGCACTCATAGTATCCATATATAGCTCGAATGAGGTGCATTTGACCGTGATATTTTCGCAGACGCCGCCATCTGTGACGTAGATATCGCCGTATTCCGTCACAGAGGCATTTTTCAATGTTCCGGAAACAACGTAGTCTCCGCCTCGCCGTCCGGCGCATCCGGCGAGAGTCGTGTCTTCCAATAATGTTCCGGCATTGATCCTGATATGGGATCCGTCTCCCGACACAGGCGGGCTGACCTGCATGCGATGCAGATGGGTACCGTCATTCAGGTTGATATCGAATCCGTGCGAGACAGCCCACAGGAGTTTTGCATTGCCGCCGTCCTTCACGGAATACAGATCCATCCGACCGAATTCCCTGACATCCAGAATGCCGCCGCCATCGCCCGTACAGTCGGAGATCAGGGACATGTTTTTCAGCGTCAGTCTGGAATCCGCGACCTGGAACATCGGTTCCGTTTCCGGACCGATCAGCGTAACCTTGTTCGTCCCCGCGTCAATGATGACATTCTGCGTAACGGCAAGCGTTGAAGACAGCCTTATTTCGAAGTCGCCGGTGAAGGAAAGCGTCGCGCCTGCACCGTGTCTCTGTGCGTAAACAAGCGCCTCGCGCAGACTGTTCACATCGTCATTCGCGTCCACGACATCCAACCCTGTCGTGATAATGAGCGGATCGAACGGCTGAGCAGTCTGTTTCCCGTCGTTTTCTTCATTGTCATCTTCATCGATCACCGCGTAAAAGAGGCCGGACGCAGTCGTGTCCTGATTATGTTTTTCCTTCCCGGATTGGTTTTTGAGAAGCAAAACGATGTTTGCGATGCCGATGACACACAAAAGGGCCAGAAAGAAGAGAAGCAGAACAGGCAGATTCTTTCTGAAGTTGCTCCGGACATGTGCAGACACCGCATGATCCAGCCGGAAACGCGCATCTTCGACGGCGGAGATAAACTCGTCGGCATTCCGGTATCGTTTGGCGAGAGCAACGCTGCACGCTCGCATATAAAGAGGACGAATGATCCCGATTTCCTGAAGCGGAATGTCCCGCGGAACAGACGGAAACGAAATGACATCGTTTCCGGTCCATGCGCAATAGAGAATCTTTCCGACGGCATACAAATCCGCTCCCCGGGGATTATAACAAGCCGGGTTGTCAATCATCTCCGGCGGAATGAACCCGATGGTCCCTGCTGTCCCGTTTTGAACTTCGGCAGAGTGTTCCGCCATTTCGGAAAGCAGACTGTAGTCGGTCAGTTTCGGGTTCCCGCCGATGAAAAGGATGTTTTCCGGCTTGATATCGCAGTGGGCAAGCCCGACATCGTGAAGCAGCTTGATCGCATTCAGCATCCTGCCCATTATTTCCAGCACCTCGTCCGGAGGGATTCTGCCATTCTTACGGATGCGTTCCGCAAGCGTATCGGGTTTGTACTCCGGCCATTGCGCCACATTGTCCGCAGGCGGCATAATGCAGTAGACGCGGCCATCGGCAAGTTTTCCTGTTTTCAGGATGGGAACCAGATCCGGAATATGCGAGGAAACAGCCCGGCTCTGCTCAATTCCGCTAAGTTCGCTGTCGTTGTCCACTTTTCTGACGATTTTCATGACCAGCAGTTTTTCAGTGTCATCGCGGACCAGATACAAGTCTCCGTTGCCTCCGCGCGAAACAGGTTTGACAACAGTAAAGTCGGCAAGGCGGTCGTCTTTATGAAATTCAAACGGGATCAGAAAGCTCATAACGGAAGCTCCGGATTGAAATCGGGATTATCGACGCGGATATCGGAAATGATCTTTTGAAGCCGTTTCCGGCAGCGCGAACAGTAAACATCAATAACGGCCCGACTGACACCAAGATATTTTGCGACCTCTTTCGGGGGACGCTCCTGCAGGACGACCATTTCAAAGATATCGTAGGTCTCCGGCTCGATTCTGGCGCGAAGTTCATTCAGGGCCAGAGTGAGAAGATAACTGTTGAATTCTTCATTAAAAATCTTCTGGAACGGATCATCCTGTCTTTGATGATCCGGCGAACTCCTGAGCGGAAGACGAGATTCATCGGACGAGTTTTGAGCCGAAGCGGAAAGGGAATATCTGGCGGAACGCTGGATCATCTTCAATGCTTTATGGCAGACGATCTGACCGAAATAGGTCCGGAATTTTCCTTTCGATTCGTCATAATGCAGAATTTCCTTTCCATTGAACAACGCGAGCATGATCTCCTGCATCAGGTCCTTACAGTCCTCCTGCGACATGCCGAGTCTACTGCCGATAGCGAAGACTAACGGCGCATACAGGCTGTAGAATTCGTTCCATGATATATCATCGTTCTCCTGGAGCTTTTGGAGCAGTGTTTTCCTGGTCGTGTACATAGTCCTGAGTCTTTCGTTTTGTAAAATAATATAAGCGTGTTTTTTCAAATTGCAAGCTTGAGACAAACTCCGAAGATGACGGTGTCTTCGTTCAGCCCTTCACGCTTATGATACAAGTATGGCGTCCTATACCATCAAATCTAACATAAGGGAACAGTTTTTCTCTAAAGGGGGAAGAGGGTAAAAAGAAAATGAGGTAAGATATGGCGGGAAGGTCTGCCCTTCTCCCGAATAAGCAGCGCAAGCAGCCTTTTTTGTAAAAAGTGCAGGTCGCAGCCTTGAAAAATGAGGCAGTCGTAGTATAGTAGTGTATCAATAAGAAGTTTGTTACAGCAGCCATGAACGAGATACCGCAACTGACCGAAAGTCTGGAAGACTACCTCGAAGCGATCGCAGAACTGATCGCGGTCGAGGGGCACGCCCACGCCAAGGAAATCGCGGCGAAGCTGAACGTGAAGATGCCGTCCGTGACCGGGGCGCTCCGTCAGCTTGAGAAGATGGGCTGCATCGTGTACAACACGCATTATCCTGTGCAGCTCACGGAGAAGGGGCGCCTCATCGCGGAGGACGTGATGCACCATCACGAGACGCTCCAGAAGTTCTTCTCCGAAATCCTCGGGCTGCCGCTGGAAAAGGCGTCGGAGACCGCGTGCCGCCTGGAACACCTCATCGACTGCGACACCATCAGCCGGTTCATCCTGTTCTCGGAGGCCATCGCAAAGCGCTCCGACGCGCGCGCGTTGCAGACCTATCTGACTGAGGCGATGGCGCAGCCCGACCTCGCGGTCCTCTCCGACTGCAAGCCCGGCGGAAAAGCCGTCGTGGAGAAGTTCGGGCGCAATCTCGCACCGGATGCCGTCACGGGACTGAACCCCGGCGACGCCGTGACCGTCGAGGGCTTCTCGCTGGACCGTTCCAGCGTGCGCGTCACGGTCGGCGGCAAATCGCTCGACATCCCGATCCGGCAGGCGGAAAACATCTGGTGCCGCCCGCAGAGCATCTGACACACATATTCCGTCACTTTCCCCCCCCTCGAAAAAGAATATAAAAAGCGAGGCCGGAGCCCGATTGATGTGATCGCACGGGTCCGGCCTCTCCCTACACACTCCCTCCCTTTTTTCCTTCCCTTTTTTGAATCCTTTCAGTCTTTTGAGTTCTGTAAAATCAGAGCATCGTCGTGCCAATGTGAAGTGCGGATCCGACCTGATACACGATCATGGTCAGGATGTACGCCAGCGCGAGCAGGCCGCCCGCCTCGACGAACGGCATCGCCCAGGAATTGAGTTCGCGGCGGATGATCGCGAGCGTAGCGAGGCACGGGATCGACAGCAGGCAGAAGAGCATGATGCAGAATCCCTGCAGCGGCGTGTAGTTCTTCACGAGTTGTTCGCGAAGCGGCACGGATTCCTCGTCCGCCTCGCCCTCGGAATACAAGATGCCGAGCTGCGCCACGAAGACTTCCTTGGCGGCGAGCGCGCCGATGGACGCGGTCGTCAGCTTCCAGTCGAATCCGATGGGCCGGAACAGCGGTTCGAGCGCGTGCCCGACGCGACCGGAAACGGTGTATTCCATGGCCTCGGCCATCTGCTCGTTTTCGAGCGCGGCGATGGCGTCGGCGCGTTCCTGCGCGGCGTCGATGACCGCCTGCACATCTTCGGCGAGTTCCAGGTCTTCCATTTCGCCGAGCGCCTCGAGCGCCTCGTCCGGGACGATCTTGTTCTCCTTGACTTCCTTCATGACATCCTCTCCGAAAATCTCCGCGAGCGCTTCGGTCTGTGCGGCGGCCTCGAGCACGGCGACCTGGGCGTCGGTCAGGAGCTGCGACTCCTCGATCTTCGCGATCTCGCCCTCGTAATCCTTCGAGAACTCTTTCTTCTCGGGATACGTGTTGCAGATGTACAGAATCACGCTGGTGGCGAGGATGATGGTACCGGCTTTCTGAAGGTACATGCGGCCGCGGTCCCACATGTGGAGCAGCAGACTGCGGAGAGTCGGGACGCGGTACGGCGGGAGTTCCATGAGGTAGACTTCGCCGTCGCCTTTGAACAGCGTGGATTTCATGATGCGGGCGGCGATGAGCGCGATGACGACGCCGATGAAGTACATGAGCCACATCACGAACGCCTGGTATTTCTGTACGAAGAACGCCGGGATGATGAGCGCGTAGATCGGCAGGCGCGCGCCGCAGCTCATCAGCGGCAGGACCATGATCGTGGTCTTGCGGTCGCGTTCGGATTCGATCGTGCGCGTGGCCATGATCGCGGGCACGGAGCAGCCGAATCCGAGCACCAGCGGGACGAACGAGCGTCCCTGAAGCCCGAACTTGCGCATGATGCCGTCCATGACGAACGCCGCGCGCGCCATGTAGCCGGAATCCTCCAGGATCGCGATCGCGAAGAAGAGGAAGAGGATGTTCGGCAGGAAGACCAGCACGCCGCCGACGCCGCTGATGACGCCGTCGGTGAGGAGCGAACGCAGGAACGGAAGCGTTTCGGGGTTCCAGGCATTTTTCACGGCGTCATTCAGGTTGCCGAAGATGTCGTCCTCGATGATGCCCATAAGCGGGTCCGCGAGCGTGAACGTGAACCAGAACGTGAGGTAGATGATGAGGAAGAACAGCGGAAGACCGAGGTATTTGTTGGTCATCACGGCATCAATCTTGTCGGAGATCTCGCGGCGGCGTTCATGCGTCATGGAAATGGCGTCACGGCAGGCGCCCGCGAGCATGGCATAACGGCGGTCCGCCATGAAGGTATCCGCCTCGATGGCGTGTTTTTCCCAAAGGTGGGCGATCTGTTTTTCCACCTCGTCCATCGCGGGCTTGAAGTCCTCGATGCGCATGGCAGCGGTGTCGTGTTCCAGCAGCTTGATTGCAAAGAACCGCGATGGGATGTGAGCGAAACGTTCGACCTTGAGGGAATCGATCCTGTCCGCGACCGCCTTGATCGCGTCGTCGATGTCTTCGCCGTAGGTCAGCATGGGCACGCCGTGGTCCTCAAGCTCGGTCAGCGTCTTCGCGAGCTGGTCGAGCAGAGGCTTCACGCCGCCGATCTTGCTGCCGACGGTCTGCGCGATCGGGGAGCCGAAATACTTCTCCAGTTTCGGGATGTCGAACTTGAACCCCTTGCGGCGGGCATCGTCGCTCATGTTGAACGCCAGGATCATCGGGATATGGAGCTCGGCAAGCTGGGTGGTGAGGTAGAGACTGCGGCGCGGGATGGATGAGTCCACCACGTCAATGATGAGATCGATGCCAGGCTTGGTGAGCTCCTGGAACACGACGTCCTCTTCCGGCGAGGACGAGGACAGCGAATACACCCCCGGCAGGTCGATCAACTCGATCTCCATGCCGTTCAGAGTGAACTTGCCGCTCTTGCTCTCAACGGTTACGCCGGGGTAGTTGCCGACATGCTGGCGCGCGCCGGTCAGCGCATTGAAAATGCAGGTCTTGCCACAATTCGGATTGCCAGCGAGCGCGACTCTGTAATGCTGTTTCATCGCTCACGCCTCCTTTTTCAGCACGATGTTCGCGGCGTCGCTGCTGTGCAGCGCCATGCTCGTTTCCATGATCTTCACGCGGATCAGGCCGCCGAACGGCGCATGCGCCTCCATGAGCAGCTCGGTGCCGGGGACCAGCCCGACATCGGCGAATTTCTTGCGCCCGCGCGCCTTCGGCATGACCTTCACGATGGTCGCGGTCATCCCGACCGGAAGCTCGTCGAGCGTCATTTCCTCGCCCGCGACCGGAACGCGGTAATCCGGCGTCTTCGAGGCGTCGCATCCGCATCCGCAGGAACATTTTTTCTCAGACATTGCAGTACCCCTTTCTTTCGAAGCCCGGAACGCCCGTGCGCTGAGTTCACGCCGCCCCGGAATCCTCTTTTCTGTTTGTTGTTTGATATGCGGTTATAGCTTTCAAACTTTGTTATACCTAACTTTTTAGAACCAAGCAATTCCCTGTTTGATTCGGATTGAGAATCGAGCGAAAGACAAGTCCCGGAACCATCCCCCGGACCTGGCCGAAAACCGGATCCGAACCTGCATTACCCTAACCGGCGTTTCCGCTCGTTTTCCGCTGACGCATGTACGAACGCCGCACCGGCCCCTTTCCACACTCTCCCTTTTGGAGAAACGGCGCGCCTGCACTGACACGCCGCCGGATAGTTCCGGGACTATTGATTGTCCGGTATATACTATATCACACATTTGGGAGATTACAAGTTAGTTTCGACTAATTTTTTGTGATTTTTTATTCTCTAAGGGTCCGGACACGAAAAAAGCCCCGAAAGCGAGAGAGCTTCCGAGGCTTTGTTTTTACAGACGGATCGGACTCAGTGGTCCATCGCTTCGACTTCGTCGGCGAGTTTCGCGCGGAGTTTCGCGAGAGCCTGATTCTGAAGCTGGCGGACGCGTTCGCGCGTACGGTGGATCATCTGGCTGACCTCCTCCAGCGTCTTCGGACGGCGGCCGTCGAGCCCGAACCGCAGCTGAATGATCTGGCGTTCGCGCGTGTCGAGTTCGCCGAGGAGCGAGAAGAGGCGCTGGACGGATTCCTCGTCGCCGACGATGCGGTCGGGCATCATGGCGTTCCGGTCGGAGATGACGTCCTCGAAACTGCCGTCTTCGCCCTGCTGGATGGGAGCGTGGAGCGAGATCGTCTTGAGGTCGGAAAGACGGAGCGCGGCGACGGTGCGTTCGCTGAGGGAAAGATTGTCGGCAAGTTCGTTGTCCGTGGGAGCGCGGCCGAGCTGTTCGGTCAGCTTCATATTGGCGAGCTTGATCTTGTTGATCTTGCCCGCGGACTGGACCGGGATGCGGATCACGCTCGCCTGGTTGGCCAGAGCTCGGCGCATGGACTGCTTGATCCACCACGCGGCGTAGGAACTGAACTTCGCGCCCTTCGCCGGGTCGAACTTTTCGACCGCGCGCACAAGTCCGAGGTTGCCTTCGGAGATCAGGTCGCAGAGCGGGAGGCCGAATCCCTTGAAATCGTGCGCGATCTTCACGACCAGGCGCAGGTTCGCCTTGATGAGCGTGGCGCAGGCTTCGTCGTGCAGAGCACGGTTTTCGCCGTGAATCTGCGCCGCCAGAACTTTTTCCTGTTCCGGCGAGATCAGCGGAATCTGTCCGACTTCGTTCATATACAGCTTCATGGAGTCGGTCTTCGCGATGAATCCCTGTTTCGCGGCGGCTTTGGCGTTCTTCTTGTCGAGCTTCGGATCGCGGGTCTCCCCGGTCATGTACTTGCTGAGGTCGATCGCGGAAACGTCCTCCTCGTCCTCCTGAGCGGCGGCCGCTTCCTTCACCTTGAGGTTGGAAGCCGGCACATCGATCGCGACTTTCAGGACGGACTTCTTCACCGGACGGATCACGGATTTCCGGCGCGGAGCGGACGGAGTCTTTTCCGCGACGGCGGGCGCCTGGGCGAGGACGGGCATCGCGACCGGAGTTTCCGAGGCGGTCGTGATTGTCACCTTGAAGGCGGGCATGGCAGACGGTGCAAAAGATTTTGCGGTTCTTTTCATGTTCTTCCTTTGTATGGTTGATGCATTCCACAAATGCATGGTAAGTCATCGCATGGATGGAAGAATGTTTTTCCGGCCCGCCCGGTCAACGTCTATGTGGAAGTCTGTGGCGGAAAGAAAAAACATCTCTTCATATATAGGGGATTTTTCGGATCAAAAACAAAGAAAACATGGTATTTTTCAACACTTACACAAAGAATCAAAGAGTTATATTTAATCATTTATAAAAACATTTCATTGATTACAAACATGATACAAAGAAAAATAAAAACGTTTCACCAAAAAGAAGAATACAATGATACATAGTCCTGTTTTATTCAGGATACAAAACGATCCCGCTTTGACGGATCGGTGGCCGTCGCAGCGGGATCCTTCATGGGCCTGAAGCCCTATTACCGATAATGTATTACGCGAGGATAATCCAATTCGCGGATGCGCCGCCGGATTCCAGCCACTGCGAAACGTCGCCGACCATGCAGGAACCAGCAGGGATCGCGGGGGCGCTGCGCAGAGCGGAGGCCTGACTGTCCGTCACAAACTGATCCAGCGAATCCCATTTGCTCAGATCGCTGTCCCCCAGCAGGACCATGATGCCGGTCTGCGAATGGGAGAGCAGCAGATCGTCCACGCCGTCGCCCTGGAAGTCGCCGATCGCGCGGATGTCCCAGCCGTCCCAGTTCTGCGCGCCCATGTCCATCGACGCGTCGTCCAGCCAGAACCCGACCTCGCGCAGGGAATCCAGTTCCACCTGGAACACATCACAGGCGGGGATCAGGAGCGCCGGGAAATCCTCGACATTCGCATCGGCATATGGATGGATCGAATCCAACTGGGATTCGTAGGACGCGGCGTGGAGTGCCGGATAGGGCGACGCGACGTCGATGGAAGAGACGGGCGGCACGATCAGCGTTCCGGGGTCGTCGATCCTCTTCACTCCGAAGAAAGGGTCTTCCTTCGCCAGCGCGACGGCCTTCTGAATACCGGCGTAATCGTCGATCGTGATCGCGAGGCCGATCGTCAGATCTTCCACAACGAGATAATCATTGTACGGCTTGAGCGCGGCCTGGAGGGAATCGGTGTCGGTGCTGAGCACGATGCCCTGCGTTCCGTCCGCGTTCACGAAGATGTCCTCGCCCGGCAGGATGGAGTTCAGCACGGACGTGGTCCGCATCATGTTCCATGTATCGTCGCTGATCTGGATCACGGTGCCGGTCGTGCTCGACACGTCCTGTCCGCCGTTCAGCGCCGCCGCCTCGGAAATGAGGTTGACGAGTCCGATGATGTTGTAGGCGGAATTCGAGGCCGTCGTGTCCGAAACGGAAGTGGAAGTCGAGGTCGTTCCGCCGGTCAGGCCGCCGAGGAGCGAACTGAGCGCGGAGAGGTCAAAACCGCTTGTGGAGGCCGTGCCGCCGCCGAGGAGGCCGCTGAGGAGCGAACTGAGGCCGTTGCCGCCGAGGAGGCCGCTCAGACCGGACAGAAGATCGGTCGAGCCGGTGGAGGCGGTGCTGCCGTCCACGCTGATCCCCGCGCCGTTGTAAAGATTCGTCAGGGAATCCAGCAGTTCGAAACCGTCGAGGTCGCCGTTGCCAATCCCGCCCAGGATGCTGGCATATCCGCTGAACAGGGTTCCGAGATTGCCGAGATTGCCGAGGGCGGAGAGGATATTGGTCGAGCCGGAGGAAGCCGTGCTGCCGTCCACGCTCAGAGTCGTACCGCCGAGAAGGCCGCTCAAAAGCGAACTCAGATCAAGGCCGCTGGTAGAGGTCGTGCCGCCGGTCAGGCCGCCCAGCAATCCGCTCAGGGCGGATAGGTCAAGGCCGCTGGTCGAGGTCGTGCCGCCGGTCAGGCCGCCCAGCAATCCGCTCAGGGCGGACAGGTCAAGGCCGCCGGAGGACGCGGTCGTGCCATCCACGCTCAGAGTCGAACCGCCGAGGAGACCGGAAAGCAGCGAGCTGAGGCCGTTGCCGCCGAGAAGACCGGACAAAAGATCGGCAGAACCAGTGGAGGCAGTGGTGCCGTCCACGCTAATCCCCGCGCCGTTGTAAAGATTCGTGAGGGAATCCAGCAGCTCGAAACCGTCGAGGTCGCCGCTGCCGATCCCGCCCAGAATGCCCGTCAGGCCGCCGAACAGATTTCCGAGACCGGAAAGCCCGCTCAGGCCGGACAGAAGATCGGAGGTCCCGTCAACACTCAACGTCGTATCGCTTCCGAGCAGACCGGAGAGCAGAGAACTGAGGTCAAGACCGTTGCCGCCCAGCAGGCCGGACAGAAGATCGGAGGTCCCGTCAACACTCAACGTCGTATCGCTTCCGAGCAGGCCCGCGAGAAGATCAGAAAGACCGGACAGGTCGCCAAGTTCGCCGTCAACACTCAATGTCGTGTCGCCGCCAAGCAGACCAGCAAGAATGTCACTCAGGCCGGAAATATCGCCAAGCTCGCCGTCAACGCTCAACGTCATGTCCCCGCCGAGGAGTCCAGCGAGAAGATCGGAAAGACCGGACAGGTCGCCAAGCTCGCCGTCCACGCTCAATGTCGTGTCACCGCCGAGCAGGCCGGAAAGCAATTCGGAGAGGCCAGACAGATCGCCAAGCTCACCGTCCACGCTCAGATTCGTTTCGCCGCCGAGCAGCCCTGCGAGAATATCGCTCAGGCCGGACAGGTCGCCAAGTTCGCCGTCGACGCTCAGAGCCGTGTCACCGCCGAGCAGGCCGGAAAGCAATTCGGAGAGGCCAGACAGGTCGCCAAGCTCGCCGTCCACGCTCAGGGCAGTATCGCCGCCGAGCAGACCGGAAAGAATCTCGCTCAGACCGGAGAGATCGCCTTCCCCGTTCAAAAGACCGGAAATCAGTCCATCAACATCGATCTCATCGTCCAAGCCATTCAAGATATCGGCTCCGACCTCGATCACGTTGTCAACGTTGCCGCTGATCTCGTAGTCGTCGTAGGAATAATCGTTGTAGGAGTAGTCGCTGTAATCGTAGTAGCCATAGTCATAATCCCCAAAGAGATAGCCGAGGTCATCGAAGAGCCCGCCGAAGAGATCGCCGCCGAACAGGTAGTCCAGCCCGCCCACGCTGAAGCTCGAATCGTAGTCGTCGTAATAGCTGTAGTCATTGTAGCCATAGTCGTCGTAGTAGCCGTAATCGCCGCCGAACAGCGACCCGAGCCCGCTGAACAGATAGTCAAGTCCGCCCAGTCCGCCGAGTCCGTCTACGCTCAGGAATGATTCCATATTGACCTCGCTTTCCCCGTTTTTGAGGAGAAATGGTTGAAAAAGTTTAATACTGTTAAATTCTTACTCTAAATATAGCACGCACACACGCGATATCAAGCCCCCAAAATCAAATTTTTTCATTTTTTTTGCCCCCGTGGTTTCGGATGCCCATGGAAGGACAACGGAATGTACATGATGTCGACCCCTCCGAATCTTTTCCATCCCCGCTTGCAATATCTCCGGTGACGGTGTATAGTTAGTAACAACTTGACAAATCCCTCCATTTTTCAGCAATACGCGAAAGGACCTGAGCCATGCCGAATACGAAAATGAGCAGAAACATCTTCCTCGCGGTCGCCGCGGGATTGCTGGCCGTTGGTTCCTTCACCGGGTGCGGCTCGACAGAGGAGCCGGAGTTTCGCCTTGCGATTGACACGAAATATGCCCAAATCGGGTGTTGCTGGGGGTACGCTGAATATCTCGGGGAACATAAGTCGAGAGAAAGGGAGAATCGGCCATGGCTGCGAATCGGTTTCCCCTTCTGGGTGGATTTCGGCGACTCGGAATCGCCCGGTCGCGATGGCGGTGTAAACGGTCTTCTTTTATCCGTTCATGACGTCAGCGGCGGCGTAAACGGGGTTGCAGTCGCTCCGGTCTGCGCCGGTGCGAAATTCAACGGTCTCGTGCTTTCCCCTCTGTTATTCTTCTCGGAGTATCTGAACGGTTTGAGCGTCGCGCCGGCCAATGGATGTTTAGACGGGAACGGCGTTCAACTCGGCGTCGTGAACTGGCGCGGAGCCTGGGGGTATTCCGGTCAGAAGGACAACGGTATCGCGCAAATCGGCGTTTTCAACAGAGCGCTTGAAACAAACCGTTTTCAGATCGGTGTTTTCAACGACAGCAGGCGGGAAGGAGACAAGGTGAAAAGCGATCCGTATCTGCAGTTCGGCCTGATCAATCTTGCCGACAACGCAAAAGAGGAACGATCCGCTGCCGGGACGGAAAAGACCTTTTCCCTTCAAATCGGCCTGTGGAATTACAATGGCCGCCGGTGGGGATTCCCCCTCCTGAATGCAACCTGGTAATATTGTTTGTATCATCTCCGGACGTTCAGCGCCGCACACCGCTTTTCCGCCTTTTTTTCCTGTTTTTTTGTAAGAAACGACTTGCTTTTTCCAATGTGAAAGGCTATATTGTTTCGTGATTAATATTTAATTCAGTTCAAACCATAAAGTTTTGCACGGGCAACGGGACATCCCCCCGCCCCGAAAAACACCACAAAAGACACAGGACTCCCGACATGACAACCGCTCTGAAACACTGCCTCTGCATTTCGACCGCGCTCGCGTCCGCCATCCCGTTCACGTTCGGCGCGCCCCCGGCCGTCCCGTTCAAGCTCAACGAGGTCGAGCTCCTCGAAAGCCCGTTCCTCGCGAACAAGAAACGCAACGCGGATTTCCTGCTCTCGCTGAGCCCGGACCGCCTGATGGCGCGCATGTACGAGTATTGCGGCGAGACGCCGAAAGCCCCGGTCTACGGCGGCTGGGAAAGCAGCGACCTTTCCGGCCACACGCTCGGGCACTACCTGACGGCGCTTTCGCTGGAATACGCCAGCACGGGCGACACGCGGTTCAAGGAGCGCGTGGACTACATCATCGGCGAAATGGCGCGCTGCCAGAAGCTCTACGGCGAGTCCGGCTACATCGGCTGCATGTCGCGGAACGCACGTCGCGCGCTCGAGGTGCTGAAGGACGGCGACGTGGAGACGATCAACCACACGTGGGCGCCGTGGTATACGCAGCACAAGATCGCCGAGGGGCTTTACGACGCGTGGAAGATCGCCGGGAACGAACAGGCGAAGGACGTGCTCGTGAACTTCGCGCGCTGGGTGGACGGCCTCACGAAAGGCCTGGACGAGAAGAAATGCCAGCGCATGCTCGACATGGAGTTCGGCGGCATCGGCGAAGTCTTCTGGAAACTCTACGCGGAGACGAAGGACGAGACGCACAAGGCGCTCGCCCAGCGGTTCCGTCACCACTGGCTCGTGGACGACCTCGCGGCGGGCAAGGACAATCTCGCCGGCAAGCACGCGAACACGCAGGTGCCGAAAGTGATCGCCGAGGCGGTCAACTACGAGATCACCGGCGACGAGTTCGCGCGAAAGGTCAGCAAGAACTTCTTCGACATCGTCGTAAAGAACCACACCTACGTCACCGGCGGCAACAGCGACCGCGAGCATTTCTACCGCCCGAACGAGGCCGACCGGCACCTCTCCCCGGCGTCCGTCGAGTGCTGCAACGTCTACAACATGATCCGCCTCGCCGAGCATCTCCAGATGCAGGAGCCGACGAACACGGTCTTCGGCGACTACCGCGAACGCGCGCTGCTGAACCAGATCCTGCCGTCGCAGGACCCCGAGCGCTCCATGTTCACCTACTTCGTCTCGCTGAAGCCGGGCCAGTTCCGCGTGTACAGCTCGCCGGACGTCTCCTTCTGGTGCTGCTTCGGCACCGGCATCGAGAACCACACGAAGTACAACCACGCCATTTATTTCCACGACGACGACAACATCTTCGTCACGCTCTTCACCCCGTCGAAACTGAAATGGGCGGAACGCGGCCTCGAGCTCACCATGAACACCGAGTACCCGAAGAACGGCAAGGTCACGCTCACGTTCGACAAGGCCCCGGACAAGAAGCTCGCGTTGAACGTGCGCTGCCCCGGCTGGGCCGACAAGCCCGTGACGTTCTCGCTCAACGGCAGGCAGATCGCGACCGGGAAGCCCGGTGAAAACGCCGTCCTGAACGCCGACTGGAAGACCGGCGACAAGGTCGAGATCGACATCCCGATGTCGCTCCGCACGGAACACCTCCACGGCGGCCACACCGAGCAGAATGCGTTCTTCTACGGCCCGACGCTCCTCGCTGGCGACCTCGGCGAAGTCGAAAACTACCAGAAGCGCATCTATCTGCGCGACCAGCTCGACCTCCAGAACGCCGCCTGCAAGCCCGTGCCGATCCTCCTCGGCGAGAACGCCGCGCAGCTCGTCGCCGCCGCGAAACCCGTCTCCGGTTCCGACCGAGCATACAATCTGCCCGCGACCGACGGTTCCACCGTCCTCATCCGCCCGTTCAACCAGATGCCGTACCAGCATTACAACGTTTACTGGAAGAACATGAACGAGGCGCAGTGGGCAGCCGAAAAGGCTCGGATCGAGGCCGAGGAAGCCCGCCAGCGCGAACGCTCCGCGCGCACCGTCGACGAGATGAACTTCGGCGAACAGCAGCCCGAGACCGACCACGCCGTGAAATACCAGAACACCCATTCCGGACGCTTCAACGGACGCGGCTACCGCGGCGCGCATCAGGGCGGCTGGATCGAATTCCGCATGAAGGTCAGCCCGGACAAGAAGAACATCCTCGCATGCACCTACTGGGGCGGCGACAACTGGACCGAGACCGCGATCCTCGCCGATGGTCAGCAGATCGCCGTGCAGAAGCTCTCCGCGGCGCATCCGAACCAGTTCTTCGAGGTCGAATACGAGATCCCGGAATCCATCACGAAGGGCAAGGACCACATCGTGATCCGTCACCAGCCCGCGGGCGAACGCGGCGGCATCGGCTCCGTCTACCACGCCGCCATCCTCACTCCGCCTGAGAAGAAGTGATCTTCGCCTGACAATCAAGCAAAATACAATCGCCTCCGTTCGCATTTCTGCGGCGGAGGCGTTCTTTATCGCGTAAATTGAGGCGGAATGAAGGTCAAAAAAGATTCTGAGAGAGGCAGTGCAGCGCACCGCCCTCCAGGATGATGTCCGCGCAGTCGATGGAAACGACTTCGCGACCGGGGAACGCCTCGCCGATGATCGCGGCGGCGCGGGCGTCGTTGCGCGGCTGACGGTAGCTCGGCACCAGCACGGCGCCGTTCACGAGCAGGTAATTCGCATAGGACGCGGGAAGCGTCTCCTCGCGCCAGCCGTCGGGCGGCGCCACGGGGTCGGGCAGCGGCAGCGGGATCACATCGAGCGGCTTTCCGAGGCGCGTACGGTATTCGCGCAGACGGCGCAGATTTTCATCCAGCATCGGGGCGTTCGTCGAGCCTTCGGGCGCGACGCAGGCGATCACGGCATCGGGCCGCACGAAGCGCGCGAGCGTGTCGATATGGCCGTCCGTATCGTCGCAGAAGAGGCCGCCTTTCAGCCACAGGATCTCGTCCATGCCGAGCGAACACATCAGCATGTCGCCGATCCGCGCCCGCGTCATGGAAGGATTCCGGTTCGGGTTCAGCATCACGGATTCGGTCGTCATGAGGAGGCCCGCGCCGTTCGATTCCAGCGCACCGCCCTCGCAGATCATCGGGACGGCATTCCGTTCGTAGCCGAGCAGCGCGGCGGCGTGTTCCGGCACGGCGGCGTCGAGGTTCCACGGCGGAAACTTCCCGCCCCAGGCGTTGTACCGGAAATGGTCCAGCAGACGCGCCCCGGTCGCGCGGTTCACGAGGCACACGGGTCCGTGGTCGCGGCACCAGGCATCGTTCGTCGGCACGTCCAGCAGTTCGACGCGGGCGACGTCGGCTCCGACCTCGGAAAGCAGTTTCAGGATGCGCGATTGTTCGGCGCGCACGCAGTTGATCTTCAAGTCCTCGAAACGCGAGACGGCCGCAGCGAATCCGGCGTATGTCGCCTCGATTTCAGCTCTGCGGTCCTCCCACGTTACGGGATTCAGCGGCCACGACAGCAATATCGCGCACTGGGTCTCCCACTCCGCGGGCATCGTGAAGCCGCGTACCGCGGCGCAGGTCGGCTCCGGCATGGCTCAGTCTCCGAACCGCTTCAGGATCGGCGCGTAGGCGTCGATGCGGCGGTCGCGGAAGAACGGCCACATGCGGCGGTGTTCCTCCATCGCCGCGAGGTCGCAGTCGGCATACACGATCTCGGCCTTGTCGCGGGACGCAATCGCGAGGTCCTCGCCGTAGAAATCCGACACGAACGACGATCCCCAGAACCGCGTGCCGTGCTCCGTGCCGACGCGGTTCACAGCCGCGAAGAAACACCCGTTCGCCACGGCGTGTCCGTGCTGGACCGTGAGCCAGGCGTGGCGCTGTTTCAGCATCAGGTCGTCCGGCTCGGATTCGATCGTGCCGATCGCGGTCGGGCAGAAGATGACGGATGCGCCGTCGAGCGCGGTCAGACGGGCGGATTCCGGATACCACTGATCCCAGCAGATCACCACGCCGATCCTGCCGAACGCCGTATCCCAGGCGCGGAACGGCCCGTCGCCGGGCGCGAAATAGAATTTCTCCTCAAATCCGGGGTCCTGCGGGATATGCATCTTGCGGTAGGTTCCGGCGATGCTCCCGTCGACATCGAAAATGACGGCGGTGTTGTGGCAGAGTCCCGGCGCGCGCTTCTCGAAGAACGACGCGACGATCACCACGCCGTACCGTTTCGCGAGGGCGGCGTAGAAATCCGTCCCCTTCCCCGGGATCGGCTCGGCGAGCTCGAAGAAATCGGGGTCCTGTTTCCAGCAGAAATACTCCGTTTGGAACAGCTCCTGCGTGCAGACGATGTTCGCCCCCTGCCCCGCGGCCTCCGCGACTTTCGCGGCGAAACGTTCGCGGGCTTCTTCGATGGAGGCGGACGCGAAATCCTGCACCAGCGCCACGCGGACTTTTTTGATCTCGTTTGCACTCATCGGGAAACATCCTCCTGTTCGTTCGGACGGTTCAGGCTCGTGCGGGCGTCGAGCGCCAGCGCGATCGTGGCGGAGTCGGCGTAGGTCAGGTCGGAGCCGGCGGGCAGACCGCGTGCCGGACGCGTGATGGCGAATCCGCGTCCCTGGAACCGGTTGGCGAGATAGACGGCGGTCGCCTGCCCTTCGATGTCCTGACTCAGAGCCAGGATCATTTCGCGGATGCCGCCCGCGGCGGCGCGCGCTTCGAGGCGTGGGATGGAGAGCGATTCGGGGAACTTCCCCTCCAGCGGGGCGATGCGTCCGCCGAGCACGTGATAAACGCCCTTGAAGACGCCGGCGGACTCCAGCGAATGAATCTGCGCCACGTCCTCCACCACGCAGATGATGGACTTGTCCCGTATCGGCGACGAGCAGATTCCGCACGGGCCGTTGTCGGGCGCGTCGGACAGGTTGCCGCATTCCGGACAGGCGTGGATGCGCGTGTGAAGCGAGGCGAGATTTCCCGCCAGCGCCTCAAGTTTCGCCGGGTCCCACAGGTACAGCGACAGCGCCATGCGTTCGGCGGAGCGTTTCCCCACGCCCGGCAGGTTCTTCAGCATTTCGATCAGTTCGGCCAGAGGTTCCGGCCACGGCTGCGCAAACATCCTCGGACTCCGTCGGACAAGCTCAGAAAAGCCCCGGCACGGGCAGGCCGCCGGTCGCCTCGGAGATCTTCTGCGAGATCGCGTTCTTCGCCTGCGCGATGCCCTGATTGACGGCCTCGGCGGTCGCCTGCGGGCTCGGGCTGGACGTCGTGCTCACGATGGAACGCACGAAGCAGTCGCCGCTCACGATGGCGGTCACGGTGCCGTCCTGGCTCACGCCGCGGAACTCCATCTGGGCGAGCTCCTGTTTCATGACTTCTATTTTCTTTTTCAGCTCCTGGAAATCCTTCATCATTCCGGCGAGCTGTCCGAATGAACCGAACATAGACATAGTAAATACCTTTCAGGTTTATTATTCAGTGTTTCAATGGCGGAATATCCCCAGGCAGACGGCGGCGAGTATGATCACCACCACGACAACCGCGATTGCGCCGAACGACATGGCCATGTTTTATCTCCTGTCAGCGGGGATCACTTTTTGCCGGAATTGCCCTGGGCAGACTTCAGCATCTCTTCCAGATTCAGGTCGCGTTTCGCGCCCAGCTGGAGCGCCTTTTCGTATGCCTTCCGGGCGTTGTCGGCGTGCTTCATCGCGTAGTGGACGCGCGCAAGGGAGAGCTGGGCAACGGAGCTCGTCGGATCGGTGTCCGCGGCGATCAGGTAATGCCACAGCGCGGTCGAGAAATCCTTCGCGTTCTCTGCCTTCTGCGCTTCCTTCATCGCCTCCTCGAATTTCCCCCTGTCGACGGAGACCGTCGGCTTGACTTCATTTCCGGCGAGGATATCCTCGAACATCGGTTTCAGGTCGTCGGGGATGGAATCCTCCGTCTTACTGATCTCGGGTTTCGCGTTCGGATCGTTGCGGCGGTAGGTATTGAGCTCGGCGCGGAGCGTACGGGATTCGGCCATCGCGGCCTCGGCCACGTTGCGCGCGGCGTTCATGGTCTTCTTGTAACGGGAGGACTGCGCGCGTTCGTCGTCAAGCTCGGCTTTCAGTCTCGCCACTTCCGTGTCGACCTCGGCGCGTTCCTTCAGGAGCGTGGAAATGGAATCGTTTTTCTCCTGGAGCTCGGCGGAACTGGCGGCCTTCGGGTCTCTACGGCGGAGCTCGACTTCCTTCTCAAGGCGCTGAAGCTTGGCGTTCAGCTCGGTCTGCGTGGTCAGCAGACTGGAAAGCGTGTTTTGGAGCGCTTCGCATCTTTCCCGGTACTCGGCGGCGTCCTTTTCAAGCGCCGCCTTTTCGGCGTTGCTCTTCTTCAGGAGCATTTCCTTGTCCTCAAGCGATTCCGTCAGCTTGCGGACATCCGCGTTGGACGCCTGGTCGATCTTGAGCTTTTCGAGCTGGGCCTGCGTCGCTACGAGGTCCTTGTTCGCCTTCGCGAGAGCCTCGGAGGAGGCCGTCTTCTCGGCGGTCAGTTTTTCGTTGGCGGCCGTGAGCGAGGCGTTCAGCTCCTTCTGTTTCGCGAGTTCAGGCGCATCGGACGAAGCGGGAGCGGAAAACTTGGCGATCTGCGCCTTGAGTTCGGCAATCTGCTTATCGGAGGCTGCCTTCGAATCGGTCAGCGTCTTATTCTCTGCTTCGAGAGTCTTCCGGACGGCTTCGCCAGCCGCGAGCTTCTTGTTCTGCTCGGTCAGATCCTTCACCTCGGCGCTGAGTTTCGCCACGTCGGATTCGAGCGCGGTCGCGCGTTTTTCGGAAGCGGCAAGCGCAGTCGCGGAAGCGGCGGCGACGCCGGCCTTGTCTGCTTTGGCTTTCGCGGCGTCAAGCTCGGCCTTCGTCGCGACCAGATCGTCCTGAAGCTTTGCTTTTTCCTGCGTCAGGGACGCGATCTTCGCGGCGGCGTCGGACGGGACGGGCTTGGCGGCGGCTTCCGCGGCGGCCTGCTGTGCGGCAACGAGCTCGGCAGCGTTCTTTTCCGCGGCGGCCTTCTGCTCGTTCAAATCGACCGTCAGTTTCGCATTCTCGTCCATCAGGACCTTCATCTTCGCATTCGCCTCATTCAGAGACCCGGTGGCCTTCGCGGCGTCTTCGGACGCTTTCTGAGCGGCGGCCTTCTGCGCGGCGAGGTCGGCGGTCAGCTTCGAATTCGTATCGGTCAGCGTCTTCACCTTCGCGCTCGCGTCGGCCAGAGCCTTCACGTTTGCATCGGCGGAAGCGGCCTTCTTCGCAGCAGCAAGGTCGGCGGTCAGCTTTGTGTTCGCGTCCGTCAGGCTCTTCACCTTCGCGTCGGCATCGGCAAGCGCCTTGGCGTCCGCTTCGGAACGGACCGGGACGGCCGCGGGCAGACTGCCTTTTTTCGCGGCATCCAGATCGGCTTTCAGCTTCGTGTTTTCATCGGTCAAAGTTTTCACCTTCGCGTTCGCGTCGGCCAGCGCCTTGGCATCGGCCGCGGTTGCACCGGCGGCGCCCGCGGCGGCTCCGGCGGCAGTCGCGGCTTTTCTCGCCTCGGCGACGGCGTCCTTCAACGCCTTGTTTTCATTGGTGAGCGCACCGTTTTTCGCGTTCAGCTTCGTGACGTCTTCCGTGAGGGATGCGTTCTTCTTCGTCAGTTCGGCGGATTTCGCGGCGGCGGTCTCTTTCTGCTTCCTGAGCGCGGCAATGTCGGCCTCGAGCTTTTTGACGGCTTCCGGCTGAGCGGAACGCGCCTGCGCGAGATCGGCCTCGAGTTTCCTGCGTTCCGCCTCGACCGAAGCGGATTTCTTCTGTTCTTCGGCCAGCTTCTTTTCGAGCTGGTTCGCCGTGCTCTTCATCCCGGCGAGCTCGGCGGCGGCCTTTGCATTTTCCTCGACCTTCAGCTTCAGCTCGGATTCGGATTTCTTCGTCTGGTTGTAGGAGGCCTGGAGCGTATCGAGCGCGGCCTTGCGGTCGGCGGCGGACTTCTGCGCGGCAGCGAGATCGGCGGCGGCCTTGTCCGAAGCTGTCTTCTGCGCGGCGAGGTCGGCGGTCAGTTTCGCATTGGCGTCGGTCAGCGTCTTCACCTTCGCGTTCGCGTCGGCCAGAGCCTTGACGCTGGCGTCGGCGGCACCGGCGACGCCCGCCGCGACGGCGAGCTGCTCCCGTGCTTCAGCCGCGTCCTTTTCGGCGGCGGCGAGCTTGGCTTTCACGTCGACGGACACCTTTTCGGCGGCATCAAGTTTCGCCTTGGAATCCGCCGCGTTCTTCTCGGCGGCGGCGAGTTTCGTCTTCGCGTCGGCGGAAGCCTTCTCGGCATCGGCGAGCTTCTGTTCGGTCTGCGCGAGTTTCGTCTTCAGTTCCTCGGCGGCTTTCGCCTGTGCCGCGACCTTTTCCGCGTCTCCGGCAGCCTTCAGCGCGTCGCGTTCGGCGGTCAGGTCCTTCACCTGCTTCTGGAGCGCGGTCTTTTCCTTCAGGAGGGAAGCGGCCTGTTCCGAGGACTGTTTGGCCTTATCCGCGGCGGTCTGATTGGCGGCGACCTGCTTCTTGAGGTCGTCGACCTGTTTGCGCAGGCTCACGATCTCCGCGATCGCCTGCTGATTGATCGCCTCGTTGGACGGCTTGGCGCCGCCGGTCGAAGTCGGCGTCTTGCCCGCAGCGGCGGCTTTCGCCTCGTTGACCTTGCGTTCGGCGGAGCTGACCTTGCTCTGGGCCGAGGTGATGCGGTAGTTCACGACGGAACGGTTCCAGTTCGGATCGGTCGTGCGGAGTTTCTGGAACGTCGCCAGCGCCTTGGTGTAGGCATCGAGCGCCTCCTCGTATTTCCCGGCTTCAAAGAGTTTGTCGCCTTTTTCGATATTGTCTCCGCCGGAACGGAAGATGTCCCAGTTCTCGCTCGTGGAAGACGCGGCAGTCTGGGATGCGGCTTCCTGCGGCGCGGCCAGAGTCCCGGCCAGCAACGCCATACCGAGCGCGGTCAGAATACGGGAACGCTTGATATTCATAGTGTTTCTCCTGTTTTGCTATCACAAAATGTTTGATTGATTCAGTTGAGGTTCGTCCGGGGTCAGGAACGGCGCGAATTTGCCCGATTCGCGGCCGGACACGGACACCGTCGCGACGAACACCCCGTCGTCGCGGTATGCGCTCTCCAGAATCCGCGCCTTTTCGTGCAGAAGCGCCACGAGGTCGGCGCGTTCCGGCGGTATCTCCGCCCGGCATATTTTCGAGGGGCCGCCGCATTTCGCGGACAGCGCCTCCAGCAGAGCGTCGATTCCCTCGCGTGTCCGGCAGGAAATGAACACGGCGTCGGGGAACGAGTTTTTGAGCTTGATCCGGGTCAGCGGATCGGTGATGAGATCGCATTTGTTGCAGACCACGAGGATGGACTTGCGTTCCGCGCCGAGTTCGCCCAGCACGGACAGTGTGGTCTCCACATGGTTGAAGACGTTCGGATTGGACGCGTCGAGCACCAGCACGATGAAGTCGGCGAGCACGGCCTCCTCCAGCGTGGACCGGAACGCCTCGATCAGCGAGTGCGGCAGTCTGCGCACGAATCCGACGGTGTCGGTCAGGATCAGGTGCGTCTTGTCCGGCAGAGTCAGCGCGCGCGTCGTGGGGTCGAGCGTGGCGAACAGCTGGTCGGCGGCGTATGCCTCCGCCCCGGTCAGCAGGTTCAGCAGCGTGGATTTTCCGGCGTTGGTGTAGCCCGCGATCGCAGCGTTCGGCAGGTTCGCGCGCATCCGGCTCTTCCGCTGGGTGCCGCGGTGCTTGCGAATCTCCGCAAGTTCAGCCTTCAAATCGGAAATGCGCTGGCGGAGTTCGCGGCGGTCGTATTCGATCTGTTTTTCGCCGCCGCCGCGCGCTCCGGTCACGCCGCCGCGCTGACGCGACAGGTGCGTCCATGCTCCGGTCAGGCGCGGCAGGAAATACTGGCAGCGGGCGAGCTCGACCTGAAGCACGGCTTCGCGAGTACGCGCGCGCGAAGCAAAAATGTCCAGAATGACTTCCTGACGGTCGATCACTTTCATGCCGAAGAGCTGTTCGAGATTGCGCTGCTGGGTCGGACTGAGCGCGACGTCAAAGATCACGATGTTCGCTTCCGCCTCCTTCGCCGCGTCGCGTATCTCCTCCGCCTTGCCGCTCCCGACGTAGTATTTCGGGTTCGGCGCTTTCAGTCCGGCGACGATCTGCCCGGCGACCGGGACTTCCAATGTGCGGACCAGTTCGGCAAGCTCCTTCAGGTCGTCCGCCGTGGACGCCGGGTCCGCCGGATGGATGCACGGGCCGACCAGATACGCGCGGAAGATGTTCTTCCGTTCGTTCTCGTCCGTCCGGTATGTCATCGTCTGGGGCATACGGTCAAAACTCCTGAAGGAAATAAGTTCAAAAATCAGATGCTGTCGCTGAAAAGCGAACGGTAGCGCACAAAATACTGCAAGCCGGACCCGACCGTGATGAGCACGACCGCGCCCTGAAGGCATTTCCAGATGACCGTCACGGGCGACACACCAAGGTCAAGCCCGAAGAGGTGGATCCAGGCCGCACCGCCGAACGCCAGCGTGAACATCTGTGTGGCGGTCTTCATCTTGCCCCAGCGGTCGGCGGCGATGATCACGTTCTTGGAGGAAGCCAGCGTCCGCAGTCCGGTCACCATGAATTCGCGGGTCAGGATCACGATCAGCACCCAGCCGGGGATCATGCCGTAATCCAGCATCATGATGAACGTCGCGAGGATGAAGATCTTGTCGGCGAGCGGGTCCATCAGACGTCCGAAATCGCTTTCCACGTGGTATTTGCGCGCCAGATAGCCGTCCAGCAGGTCGGTGATGCCAGCCAGCAGCGCCACGATCAGGGCGATCGCGTGGCACACATAAGCCGTATGTTCGCCGACCTTGATGCAGGTCGGGTTCGCGCTGTCGAAGTTCGCCAGCACCACAAAACAGAAGATCAGGATGATGCGGCTGATCGTGAGTGCGTTCGGGAGATGTTTCATTTTGCCTTTCCTCCGGGCGTCCGCCCTTCAGGTTCGTAGGTTCCGTACAAATCGTATGCGGCCGACCGCGTGACGGTCACGGGCACGGTCATCCCCGCCGTGAGTCCGGCCGGGCATTGGGATACATGGACCGTCTGGTCGATGTCCGGGGCGTCCATGAGCATACGGCCGCGCCAGCGGCCGCGCCCGGCGTCCTCATCCAAAATAACCTCGATCGTCTGTCCGACCAGCGCCCGGTTCGTTTCCCGCGAGATCTTTTCCTGTTCGGCGGCGATCATGGCGGCGCGGGCGGCCGCGGTCTTCGCCGGGACGCGGCCCTTCATGGAAGCCGCCGGGGTGCCGTCCTCGGGCGAGAACGCGAACACGCCGATACGGGAGAAGACGCGGGTTTTCACCGCGTCGAGAAGCTGCTGGAAATCCGCCTCGGTCTCGCCGGGGAATCCGGTCATCAGCGTGGTGCGGATCGTGAATCCCGCCTCGCGGAGCTTGCGGATCACCTCAGTTTGGCGTTCCGCCGTGATATGGCGGTTCATCGCCGTCATCACCGCGTCGGAGACGTGCTGGACCGGCATTTCGATATGCGGGATCAGGCGACGGCACTTTTTGAACGCGCGGATCATGGCGTCGTCGATGGACGCCGGATGCACGTACATCAGGCGGATGCGGAATTCGCCGGGGAGCTTGTCGAGCGCGGCGAGCAGCTCCGGCAGTTCGGATTTGCCGTTTTTGCTCCGGTCGCGTCCGAACGCCCCGGTGTCCTGCGCGATCAGGATGAGTTCGCGGTACCCCTGCTCCGCCAGCGACTTCGCCTCGGCAACGACCGATTGCACGGTGCGGCTGCGGAGCGCGCCGCGGATGGACGGGATCAGGCAGTAGGTACAGCAGTTGCAGCAGCCGTCCGCGATCTTCAGATAGGCGAAATGCGCGGATTCGATCGGCAGACGCGGCGTCGTTTCGTCGTAGATCCACGAGCACGGCTTGACGTTTTTCCGTTCGGGCACCGGCTTGTCGGCGATCAGGCGTTTCAGCACCGCGCCGATCCCGGCGGGCGAATCGATCCCCTCCCAGGCGTCGACCTGCGGGAACTTGGCGCGGACCGAGCCGTCCTTGTCCCATTGCGGCAGGCACCCCGCGACCACGACCAGACGCCCCGCGCGGCGTTTCTTCCACGCGCATGCCCGGCGTATCTCCTCCATCGCCTCCTTGCGGGCGGAGAGCAGGAAGGCGCAGGTGTTGATCCACATCACGTCCGCCTCGTCGTCATCGGCGGTCAGGCCGAATCCGTCCACGAGCAAAGCTCCGGCGGCCACTCCCGTGTCCACCGTGTTTTTCGGGCAACCGAGGCTGACCAGACGCACCAGATACGGCCGCGCCTGCTGTTCTTCCGTGCTTTTTTTCAAGTGCAAAAATCTCCGCGTTCAGGGGTAAACGAAAAACTCTATTAAGATAATGTAGCACGCGAAACGCTTTTTTTCCAGTTTTTTTCAGGAAAAAACGGCATATTCTGACGCGGTTTTCCGTTTCAAAAAAAGAAAACGCTCCGGCCCAAGGTCATTCACCGGGGACCGGAGCGGTCGTTTTCGAGCTTGTTTCAGCGGAAAAAGGTCAGGCGCTTTCCGCCTCGGTCGGAGCGCGTTTCACCGGACGGCGTCTGTTCGGGATCAGCGCGCCGAGGAAGAAGCCGACCAGCCCGAACGTGACGACCGAAAGCAGCCACGGCATCAGCGGGGCAGCGACCTTTTTCTTTTTGATCTCAGATTTAATCACCTCTCCGGTCACATCGTCGCCGGTTTCAACCGCATCGGCGACGACCGTTTCCGAATCGGAGGTGTCGATCTCCGCCGCGGGTTGAGCTTCAGACAAGTCTATGATCTCGAATTTTTCCTCGATCTCATACCCAGAACGCTGAATGACCTTAAAGAAATTCCCGTAGAATTCGCCCCAGCTGTACTCCGCCCGTAACGTCGGGCTTTCGAACCAGTATCCGAGCAGGCAACCGGCGACCACGCCCGCGACCGCGCCGGGAATGATGAACGTCCGGAACTTGTCGCCCGCCTTCTGGATATTCTCGCGCGTCATCACATCGGGCGCGATGTAATTCTCGTCGCCGCCGAACCGCTTGTAGTAGAAATGGATCTTCACGAACGCGACCGCGGAGATCAGCGACAGTGCAGCGCCGAGCAGGAACAGCAGATGGTAGTTGCTGTCCTGCACGTCCAGGAAGTACCCGAACGCCGGAACGATGACCGTGGTGCCGAGCGCCAGGATCATGGCGTTCGCCGAGGCGAACTGCGCGAAGATCGAGCCGGGGAAGAGACGCAGCGGCAGCGAGCTGGACAGCGTGAAGAAGCATCCGGACACCACGCCGTGGATGATGAACACGATCGCGAACGAGGACAGGACGAGCGTCTTCGAGCCGGACATGAGTCCCGGGATGTGGTAGGTTATTTCCTTCTGCCACGGATTGCCGACCACCAGCCATCCGACAAGCATCAGGACCGCGTACGCCGCGAGGGAAACGAAGCTGGTCCGGATCGGATGGAACCGGTCCGCCAGAGCGCCCAGCGGATAACTCAGCACGATGGAGAAACAATATGTGATCGCGAGCAGCTGCCCGTAGGTGCTGTCCGGCACGTCAATCGCCTTGGCGTACTGGATGGAGAAGTCGTTGATGGGATGGAAGCTGATGTTCGCCAGCAGGAGCGCGACGATGATCCAGCGGTAGTACGGCACGGAGAAGCACTGCCGGAAGTAATCGATGAGCGCGCCGAAGACACGCTGGAACTTACTCTTGTCTGCAGGGATCTCCTCGGGCGGCGGATATTTGCCTTCCTTCACGAAGAAGCACATGGAATACAGGCCGGCGGCATACAGCGCGCCGAGCACGAGGAATATCCACTTGAACCAGTCGAGCGCGTGCTCGAAGAGGTAATAGTTGTACAGGATGCCCGCCAGCAGGCTGATGATGCGGAAGAGGCTGAAGAACCGCCCGATGATCCGCTGCGGCACCACATCGTTCACCAGGGCGTTGAAGATCGCCGACGCCAGCGTGTTGCCGAAGTCGAACAGCACCCAGAAGAAGCAAAACGCAACTAAGATCGACAGGTGAGCGGCATCAATACCCCACTCCCCGATGCTCACGTACGAAGGCAGGAGCGGTTCAAGCGCCCTGCCGATCTCCGCGTTCATGCCGATACCGAGCAGGCCGATCACGATGAACGGCGTGGTGAACAGCAGGAACGGGATGCGGCGGCCGAGGCGGCCGCGGTGCCGGTCGGAAAGATAGCTCACGATCGGCATCAGGAAGATATTCGTGAAGTTCGGGAACGAAATGATCAGGATGGAATACAGCGTGTCGTTCAGCTCGAACCGTTCCTTCGCCAGCTTCACGGTCATCGGGAACACCACGCGGTCCTTCATCGACCATGCGAAGTCGCCCCACAGAAGCAGGGCGAACAGCACGGCAAGCCCCGCCGCGGTGTACGTCAACGTCCCGACGCTCCATTTGCTTTTCGGTTGGGTCAGGTCCGGCAGTGGTTTGTCGCTCATAGATTCGTTCTCCTCTGATTATTCGGTGCATGAATTTTTTACTAAATGTAATGCATTTTTTATCAAATTCAAGTTATTATCCTGAATTTCTTCTTGATTTCAGGCGGAAACGGTGTATTTTTTATGCCGTTCGTGACACGGTGTCACAATAAAATCACCTTGTCAAAATTGTACAAAATACAGCATTCCCAACATCAAATCCGTTCTCATTATGCCAAGATACACGCAGAAAATGCGCGAAATGATGACCGAATCCATCCGGCACGACGTGTGTTCCGCCGGGATCGCCCTGCTCTGCGAGGGCGGCTGGGAAGCCTTCACCACGGAGAACATCGCGAAGCGCCTCAATGTCTCGCGCGGCGTCCTTTATAATTATTTCAAGGACAAAAACGACATCCTGTATGCCATCGCCCGCGCCTCCATCGCCGCGCTCTGCGACAAGCTTGAAGAGATCGCCGCGAACGGCAAACCGGCGTCCGAACGCCTCGCCGAAATGGCGCTCTTCATCATCCGCACGTTCCGCGAGAAGCGCAAGTACCACCGCGCGATCATGGAGAACGTGCCTCCGCCCAAGGATTCCTCGCACCCGGTCATCGTCGGCGACATGCGCCGCCAGACGATCATCGAAGGCGTCATCCGCGACGGCGTGAAGGAGGGCGAGTTCCGCAGCGTCGACCTCGCCGCGGCCATGATCCTCTTCAACGGCGCCATCCACAACATCTGCATGCTCAGTGATTTCCGGGACGAGGTCATCGACCCCGTGCCCGTCGTTCAACTTTTCCTCCGGAGTATCCAAAACAACCATGAATAAGAAACTTCTCCTCCTCGCGGTTCCGATCGCCCTCGTTTTCGGCGGCTGCCAGAGCTACACCAAGCCCCCCATGGCCGTCAAACACTCCACCTACACCGACATCCCGGACGAAGAGAAAATCCTCTTCCCCGAAGACATGAAGGTACTCACGCTCGAAAAAGCGCGCGAGATCGCGCTGGCGAACAACCCGGACTTCCTCCGTGTCAAGTTCGCGATCGACTCCGCGCGCGCCAGATACTACCAGAGCTTCTCGGGCTACGCGCCGACCCTGAACGCCGGCATGTCCGTCAGCCAGAGTTTCTCCAAGGTGACCTCGTCCAGCTCCGGCGAAAAGCCGTGGACGTACAACACGAATCTCGGACCGTCCCTCAACGGCACCTGGCTCATCTTCGACAGCCTCGGACGCGAGATGAACATCCTCGCGCAGAAATACAGTCTGAACCAGGCGAAGGACGCGCAGGAGGACGCGAAACGACTCCTGCTCCGTTCCGTTGCATACGCCTACAACGACGTCCAGTCGGCGATCTCGCAGAAAGCCATCGCGGAAGCATCCATCGACTACAGCAAGAAGATGCTGAAGGAGACGCAGGACAAGTACGACGCCGGGACCGCGCTCCTCTCTGACGTCCTCAACTTCCAGATCACGCTCAAAAACGGTGAACTTGAGCTGATCCGCTCCGAATACAACATCCGTTCCGCCAAGTACGTCCTCGCCGGCACGCTCGGCATCACCGACGGCACCATCCCGGACACCGTTGCGTTCGAAGACGCGACCATGCCCGAAAAGGAAGTCCTCGCGGACGTGACCGTCTACCTCGATTCCGCGCTCGCGAACCGTCCCGACCTCCAGAAATTCCGCGACAGCCTCGAAACGGCGAAGTACAACTTCTGGAAATCCCTCTCGGCATTCGGACCGAAGGTCAATGCGACCTACAACCTCGGCTACGGCTGGAGCCGGAACCAGACGCGTCTGGACCGCACCACCACGAGCTGGTCAGGCTCCTGGAGCTTCAACTACGGCATCAGCGCGAACTGGAACATCTTCAACGGGTTCTCCGACTACTTCGCCGCGCTTCAGTCCTACGCCAGCCTCGCCGATTCCGATTACTCCCTCGCGCAGACCTGGATCACCGTCATCACGGACGTCCGCACGGCCTACGACAACTACGTGACCAACATCGAAAAGGCGCACATCTCTCGCGACATCTACAAACTCACGCGTGACACGCGCGACCTCGTCGAAAACGAATACAAGGCAGGGACCGCGCTCGTGACCCGCCTCAACGAAGCGGAACGATCCGTTATCAACGCCCAGCACGAACTCCTCTCCGCCGTCATCAACGCCTCCAACGCGAAGGCGCAGCTGGAGGCCGCCGTCTATGCGTTCAGCGACCGCGACATGGAAGAGCTGGAAGAAGAAGATGCCGCAGCTCCCAAGGGCGAAAAGATCGACAAGGAGATGAGACAGGACAACACCGATTCCTCCGCTCCGGCGTCGAGCTCCACTCAGCCCGCCGCCGTCCCCGCCGACCAGCAGAACGGCATCTGACATCTTACCACAAAAAGCATCAAATAGAAAACATAACATAAAGGCAGTTTCCACATGAAACAATTCCTGAAAAAACTTCTCGTTCTCGTCATCATAATCGGCGCGCTCGCCGTCGGCTGGGTCGTCGTCCGCAGCTATTCCCGAGGCAAAGCCAACGAAAAAGTCGTCTTCAAGACCGAAGAGATCGTCCGCGGCGACGTGATCCGCTCCATCTCCGCCACCGGCACCGTCGAGCCCGAAGAGCTCGTGAACGTCGGCGCGCAGGTCAACGGCAAGATCATGAGCTTCGGCAAGGACGTCGACGGCAATCCGGTCGACTTCAGCTCCCGCGTGAAGACCGGCATGGTGCTGGCGCAGATCGACGACGTGCCGTACAAGGCCGACCTTCAGGACGCCGAAGCCACGCACGAACGCGCCAAGGCGGGCATCGTCCAGGCCGAAGCGGGCATCGAAAGCGCCGAGGCCAGCCTCAAGCAGAGCGAGACGCGTCTCGCCCTCGCCAAGGCGAACTGGGATCGCGCGCAGACGCTGTTCCAGTCCAAGACCATGACCAGGAGCGATTACGACAGCTACCAGTCCGACTACAACACCGCCCAGGCCGAGATCGCCGTGAAGAAGGCCTCTCTCGCCGAAGCGAAAGCCTCCCTCTCCAGCGCGAAGGGCACCCTCTCCAGCGCCGAAGCCTCCCTGCTCCGCGCGAAACGCAACCTCGACTATTGCACCATCACCGCCCCGATGGACGGCGTCGTGATCGACCGCCGCGTCAGCATCGGCCAGACCGTCGTGTCCAACCAGGCCGCGTCCAGCATCTTCCTCGTCGCGAAGGATTTCGCGAAGATGCAGGTGTGGGTCTCCGTGAACGAAGCCGACATCGGCAGCATCACGCCCGGCATGGACGTCACGTTCTCCTGCGACGCCTTCCCCGGCGTCACGTTCCACGGCAAAGTCTTCCGCATCCGCCTCAACGCCACGCTCTCCTCCAACGTCGTCACCTACATCGTCGAGGTCAACACCGACAACGACAGCGGCATGCTGAAACCCTACCTCACCGCCAACGTCAAGTTCATCCGCGAGGCAAAACGCGGCGTCCTCTCCGTCCCGTCCTCCGCGCTCCGCTACACCCCGGACGTGCAGAACATCGACCCCGCCGCCCTCGCGAACCCCGTTCTGGCCGGACAGGATGAAGCTCTCCTCTGGATCGAAAAGACCGAGGGCATCCTCTCCCCCGTCAAGGTCAAAGTCGGCCTCAACAACGGCACCGTCGCCGAGATCATCACCGACGACCTGAAGGAAGGCGACGTCATCATCACCGGCGTCGACACCTCCGCCGCCATGGCCCGCCCCGGCGGCGCGGATTCCGGCATGCAGAACAACCCCTTCATGCCCAGAATGCCCCGGTTCTCCGGCCGCGGCAGCGCGGGCGCTCGCGAACGCGCCAGCCAGCGCGAGGCTGCGGCGGGCGGTTCCGGCGCAGTCACCGCTCCCGGCGCGGGCGGACGTCCCGGCGCAGGCGCAACCGGCGGCATGGGCGGACGCCCCGGAGCACCGAGAAACTGATCGCGAGGTCCGCTCCATGTCTCAAGAACTCATCAAACTCGTCAACATCGGCAAGACGTATTTCCTCGGTGAAATCTCCGTACCCGTCCTGAAGGGCATCTCGCTCGAGATCGGCAAAGGCGGAGATCGGCAAAGGCGAATACGTCGCCCTCATGGGCGCGTCCGGTTCCGGGAAAAGCACCCTCATGAACATCCTCGGCTGTCTGGACCGCCAGACCGAAGGCGATTATTTCTTCGACGGCGAGGAAGTCGGGCGCATCTCCGGCGACCGCCGCGCGAAGATCCGCAACAAGAAGATCGGATTCGTGTTCCAGAGCTTCAACCTGCTCCCGCGCACGAGCGCACTTGACAACGTCATCATGCCGCTCAACTACACGGCGCAGGGCCTCTCCGCCGCAGAATGCCGCCGCCGCGGCATCGAGGCGCTGAAGCAGGTCGGCCTCGGCGAACGCATCGACCACTTCCCGTCCCAGCTCTCCGGCGGCCAGCAGCAGCGCGTCGCCATCGCACGCGCCCTCATCAACCGCCCGCCGGTCCTCTTCGCCGACGAACCCACCGGCAACCTCGACTCGAAGACCAGCGTCGAGGTGATGAACATGTTCTCCGAACTCAACGCCTCCGGCATCACGGTCATCCTCGTCACCCACTCCACCGAGATCGCGGACTGCGCCAAGCGCACGATCATGCTGAAGGACGGGCGCATCGTGGACGATCCGAAACGCCATGCGGCGGAAGCGAAGGAGGCGTAATCATGCGTATCATTTCCACCATCCTCACCTCCCTCAAATCCCTGCGCCGCAACCCCACGCGCACGCTCCTCACCACACTCGGCATCATTATCGGCATCGCCGCCGTCATCACCATGATGGAGATCGGCAACGGCTCGAAGAGCGCCATCCAGACCTCCCTCGAAAACATGGGCGCGAACTCGATCATGGTCATGCCCGGCAGCATGATGGGCCCCGGCGGAGCGCGTCAGGGCGCGGGCGCGGCCGTCTCGCTCGTCCCCGCAGACGCCGACGCCATCGGCGAATACTGCCCCAGCGTCGCCCTCTATTCCCCCGTCGTCCGCGGCGGCAACGTGCAGGTCATCTTCGGCAACGTGAACTGGGTGCCCAGCAACATGTTCGGCGTCGCCCCCGCCTACTTCGAGATCCGCAACTGGGACATCCAGGAAGGCCGCCTCTTCACCAACGAGGAAGTCGACACCAACGCCCGCGTCTGCGTCGTCGGCACCACCATCGTGAAGGAGGTCTTCAACGGCATGTCGCCCCTCGACTGCGAACTCCGAATCGGCGATGTCACGTTCACCGTCATCGGCGTCCTGAAGACCAAGGGCGCGAACATGATGGGATCGGACGAGGACGACGTGGTCCTGACCCCGTGGACCACCATGCGCATGCGCGTCACCGGACTCAAGACCGGGACCGCGTCCAACACCTCCAGCACTGTCTCGGATTCACCGGGCGAACGCTTCGCCGTCAGCGGACGCGCACTTTATCCCGACCAGGACAACAGCATCACGAAGGACAAGCTTTTCTACAGCCGTTTCACCCAGCTGGACCAGATCATCGTCACGGCCTCCACGATCGAGAAGAACGAACAGGCCGTGCAGGAAGTCTCTGACCTCCTCCGCAAGCGCCACAACCTCGGCATCGAGCAGGACGACGACTTCACCGTCCGCAACTCCGCCGAATTCATGTCCATGCTGAACCAGACCTCCACGCTCATGACCAACCTGCTCCTCGGCGTGGCGCTGATCTCCCTCGTCGTCGGAGGCGTCGGCATCATGAACATCATGCTCGTGTCCGTCACGGAACGCACGCGCGAGATCGGCCTCCGCATGGCGGTCGGCGCACGCTCCCGCGACATCCTCCGCCAGTTCCTCATCGAATCCGTCGTGCTCTGCATCTCCGGCGGCATCATGGGGATCCTGCTCGGACACGGCATGTCCCTCATGATCGCGACCGTCCTCGGATGGCCCATCGAAGCCAGCCCGCAGGCTATCGTCGCGGCGGTCATCGTCTCCGCCACGGTCGGCATTCTCTTCGGGTTCTATCCCGCGTGGAAAGCCTCCCGTCTCGACCCGATCGAAGCCCTCCGCTACGAATAATCCTCCGGTCCAGCACCGGAATACAGAACACCCGCGAAAGCCGAAATTTCCGCGGGTGTTTTTTGCTCGAATTGAACTCGAATATCCTTGAAAACCGGGGAAAGAAAAACGAAACCGGATTCGGATTTGATTCCGGATCCGGCTTGATTAATTGCATGGAACGATGTCCCAGTTCAAGATAAGGGCTACTGTTCTTCTTCAGATTGGACATCCTTGGGGTTGAATTCGATGAACGTTGGCGTATCCATCCAGTCTCCAAGGATTCCGGGAATCAGAGAATCCGGCGTCTTCTGGAGTTCCTCCTCCGAACGCATTTTGAAATCATGGAACGTGGAATCTTTGGGGTAGAGGATCAGATAATGATTGGACCGGTCGAGCGCATACGAGAAATGCCCGTTTGCCAGATCCTCCCGGACGCAATGAAGCATGATGTCCGTCCAAAGGTCCTTGATCTCTTTCGGCAACTCGACCGCGTGATACGGGATCTTGAGGACTCTTTCCGCGTCCTGATAACGCTCGTTCAGCGCAAGCATTTTCGCATAGACAAACTGACCGAGGCTGTCGTCCCGATTCGTTTCCCATGATTGTTGTGCATAGGAAAGGGCCTCTTCCTTCATTCCTTTTGCCAGATAGACCTCGGCGATGTTGGCGAAAACCACCCTTTGATCAGGATGCTTGCCAAGCAGCGCGAGGTAGCGGGAAAGCGCCAGATCCAGCATATCGTATGTAGAAAACCTGTTTGCCGCATGAAGTGCGAAGTCCGGATGATCCGTTTCCGCCGTTTCAAGAAGGGAAAACGCTTCCTCCTTCTTCTCCTGAAGGAGCAATTCCTCCGACTGGAAGAATGGGACAAGCGCCTTCAGTTCCGGAACGGTCGAGTCGCTCAGACGTTTCGCCATCGCCGACAGCTCCGTCCCGCGTTTATGATCGATGCAGAATCTGAAATAGCGATAGAGGATGCCACGGTCCATTTCGGTATTGTCGACCAGGGCGGCGTATTCCTTTGCGGCTTCATCGACTTTTCCTGTTTGCTCCAAAGCGATTGCATGCAGCAAATCGAAGGCAATGGAACGCTTCTCATCTTTCATGGTATAGTACCGTTCGGCATATTCCAGACACTTTTCCGGATTGCCGTTGAAAAGCTCGAATTCGGCGGCCACCTGCAGAAGATACGGATCAAAAGAAAACACGTTCAGGTTTGCCTGAAGGATCGACCGTGTCAGCAATCCCCGTTTGTACAGGTCGGCAATGATGATACGCATCAGGAAAGGATCCGTATTGTCGGCGCCCGCAATGAGTTGAGCGAGTCTGGCAAGACGCCCCGGATTCTCGGCGAGCTCCGGATTCTCCTCAATTTTAGTCCACAGATAGTGACGGACCGCGGGACGGGCTCTCTCCTGCAGATCGTAGAACGGCGGGTTCAGCATGATTGCTTCAAGAGAACTGCATATTTTCTCCACGCTGTCGTGGTTGAGTGCAACCTGGAGATTGATCAGATTCGCGAGATCCGTCTGTGCGGCGGCGCCGACTTCCTGCATTTTTTTGGCGAGGTCCTCATTGTACTCCGCCCCCTGACTGAAATCGTATAACGCCTCAATATAGGAGACCAGTGTTCTGTACTTCCGGTCAAGAGAACGGAAGTGCTCGGCAAGAGGTTTCAGCTTCTCAGGCTGTGCGCCGTACACGCAGCTCTCCGCATAAAGAACGGCCAAAGAGATATGATCGATATCCGCCAGATAGGGTTCGGCGATCTCGATGACGGAATTGAATCTCAGGCGGGAAAAGAAGAAACTCGCCTGAAGAGGAATTCCGGCGAAACGGTTCATGGCAACCACCTGCTGCAACATCGTTTCTTTCTGTTCCAGAATATAATCCGGATCCTCGCCGGAAAAATCAAGGAAGACAAGATAAAACAGGATGGACTCCAACCGGACAAATGAATCGTCCGACTCAATGTTCCGGGTCAGGAAATCCAAGCACTCGTCAGGGGTAAAAGTGCTGTATGTTACAAGAAATTCCGCAAACCGGCTGAGATCGTCCTGCTGGAAAATCTCCGAATCCTCCTCAAGCATGAGTTCATAGAATGGCTCCACATCTTTGACTCGGTCTGTCATGACCGAGCAGATAAGGTACAGCATCTTGTCCCTCGGAGCAAGTTCTACGTTCAACTCAAGCTTGCGGGCCAGAGACGTATAAAGATGCGGGAAGTTGCGGGCATCCATCGCGCACTTGGTGTAAGCAGCCCAGTATTCAGGCTTGAGCGGATTCAGGGAGCAGGCACGATACCAGCAGTGCATCTCCTCGTCGGTATTGCCGAAATGCCGGTAGACCATTGCAAGGCGGACGAAATCCTCCTCGCTGTTGATATCCTGTTCAACATATTTTTTCAAAAGCTTTTCCGCATTCTTCCACTCCTCCGCGGCAAAAGCTTCTCTGGCCGACATCCGCAGATAGGTCCGGCGCATCGTGTTAGCACCGAAATACCCCAATGCGCCGAGACAGGCAAGAAGGACAACCAGTACAGTGATAAAAATCAGGATGATTTGGGTCTTTTTCATTTTTCAAGGTCGCATCGCGAAGCCGTCTTCCCGGTGCGCAGGTGCCAGTGTTTCAAAAAAAAACCCGGTCGGTTTTCCAACCGGGGCGAATATGGTCTTTCAAAAAAAACTCACCATAGAACGGTTCAAGCGGCAACAGCTTTTCTGCGGCGAATGTAAAGGAAACCAAGCGCAAAGAGGCCGGAAGCAAGGGCGATCGGAAGTCCGCCGGGGAGCGGAGCACCGAAAGTAGAGTCATATTCCGATGCTTTGGCATAAAAGCCGAACCGCATCTGCGTGCTTGATCCATCACTTTCATAAAGAGTAAGTTCAGCGATAGGCATGGCTTTCCTGGCGGCTTCCCAATTCCAGTTGTTTCGATACATCACCAATGCATCTACCGTACCGGAATCATATCTGCTGGTATTCTTGCCCTCAACAGGAGTGTACGAACTGGCAGATGCGGTCCCATTTGAAAGATAGACCTCCACCTCATCGCCGGCTTTGAACGTACCAAGCTCATATCCGTAACGGGTAGCCGGGTTATGCCACTGGCTGGCCTGATAGGAATCAATTACAACAGCGTTGCCTTCCACGGGCTTGTCGTGCAAAACATGATTCGGATCATTGACGTCGTAATACCCGTAACGGGTGATTCCCTGCTGCTGGATGGAATCAGTTTGATTGGAATCATAAATATTGTTGAGAAGGTCTACAATATAAAGATTGCCGCTTCCTTCGGTAACTCTGATCTTATAATACTCCCAATCCGTACCTTGATGATACTGATTGATATAAGGCGTCGTAATAACTTCGTAATTGAAGGCGGCAAATGCCGTCGTGGCCGTAAAGGCAAGCGCAATTGCGAGAAGCGAAAGAATGTGTTTCATAGGTTCCTGTCTCTATTCTGTCCGGCTCTCCTGAAACCGGACGGTTAGGAGTTGTTCCCCTCTTAGAAAAACCAGGGATTTATTGAGTCTTATACACTAATATATCGCATTTTGACCGCATTTCAAGTCTTTTTCCGAAAAAAACAGAGTGTTTTTTGATGATTTTCTATATTTTAACCTTAAACGGGAAAGAGGATTATACCTTTTTGGGCTGTCCGTCTTCTTTTGCCGCATCATACAGAATCGAAAACACAAAACGCCCGCGAAAGCCGGAACCTTCGCAGACTCTTTTTCTGAACAGGGATGAGCTCGATGAATGATCCGTTCCGATGCAGGGCGCGATCACATCTCAGGCAGCGTGGCGAAGCTCTTTTCGAGTTCGAGATCGGTCGGGATGCAGTCGTCCATCTCGCCGTCGTTATACTTCTGGTACGCAACCATGTCGAAATAACCGGTGCCGGTCAGCCCGAACACGATGGTCTTCGCTTCGCCGGTCTCACGGCATTTCTCCGCCTCGTCGATGGCGGCGCGGATCGCGTGGCTGCTCTCCGGCGCGGGCAGGATGCCTTCGGTGCGCGCGAACGTCTTTGCGGCGGCGAACACGGAGGTCTGTTCCACGGAAACGGCTTCCATGAGGCCGTCGTGGTACAGCTGGGACAGGATCGAGCTCATGCCGTGGTAGCGCAGGCCGCCTGCGTGGTTGGCGGACGGAATGAAGCCGCAGCCGAGCGTGTACATCTTCGCGAGCGGGCAGATCCGGCCGGTATCGCAGAAATCGTACGCGAACTTGCCGCGCGTGAGGCTCGGGCAGGACGCCGGTTCGACCGCGATGATGCGGTAGTCGGCCTCGCCGCGGAGCTTTTCGCCCATGAACGGCGAGATCAGGCCGCCGAGGTTGGAGCCGCCGCCCGCGCAGCCGATGATGATGTCCGGCTTGACGCCGTACTTGCGGAGCGCAGTCTGCGTTTCCAGGCCGATGACGCTTTGATGGAGCAGGACCTGCGAAAGGACCGAGCCGAGCACGTAGCGGTAGCCTTCGTGCGTGACCGCAGCCTCCACAGCCTCGGAGATCGCGCAGCCGAGGCTGCCCGTGGTGCCGGGGAACATCTTCAGGATATGGCGTCCGGCCTCGGTCGTGTCCGAGGGCGACGGCGTGACGTCCGCGCCGTAGGTGCGCATGACCTCGCGGCGGAACGGCTTCTGTTCGTAGGAGCATTTCACCATGTACACGCGGCAGTCGAGGCCGAAGAACGCGCAGGCCATGGAGAGCGCCGTGCCCCACTGCCCTGCCCCGGTCTCGGTCGTGACGCCCTTCAGTCCCTGCTTCTTCGCGTAGTAAGCCTGCGCGATTGCGGAGTTCAGCTTGTGGCTGCCGGACGTGTTGTTGCCCTCGAACTTGTAATAGATCTTCGCGGGCGTGTTCAGCGCCTTCTCCAGGAAGTATGCGCGCACCAGCGGCGACGGGCGGTACATCTTATAGAAATCGTACACTTCGTCCGGGATCGGGATCAGCGGCGTGGTATCGTCGAGTTCCTGTTTCACGAGTTCGTCGCAGAACACATGCCCCAGCTCCTCGGCGGTCACGGGCTGTTTCGTCGCCGGATTCAGCAGAGGAGCGGGCTTGTTCTTCATGTCGGCCCGGACGTTGTACCACGCCTTCGGGAGTTCATCCTCGGAGAGATAAATCTTGTACGGGATGTGGTCGCAGTTCGGCTTAACGGCGTTTCCGGCGGTGTTTACGGTTTCGTGTTTCATAGTTCTTGCTCCTGAATTTGACAGCCTGTTTTTCCGGGCTGCCGCGGGTTAAAAAAAAGCGGACCAAACGTTCTGTTCGATCCGCCTTGACCTTCGGTTGTGTTATGAAAAAAACGACGTAAAAGACCCGGTCCGGGCGGATTCACCGTCAGCACCAGCGCCAATCGAAGAAGTTAATGTACGCGTTCTTTTTCATAATGTGAATACTATAACACCGTTTTCCATGCTTGTCAAGCGTTTTTTTCGCAAAAATCTTTTCCGATGCCCGAAAAACGGGTTGACTTTTTCCTGCGGCGTGATACATTGAAGAAATGAAACAACGAATATAAATCCGGAGCGACGCCATGAAATTGTGCATGATCGGCATGCGGGGACATTCCTGCTATGTCTTCGAGAGCCTGAATGAAACACCCGGGATCGAGCTTGCGGCCGTCTCCCCCGGATGCCCGGAGGATTCGCCCGCGCCCCTGCTCGAAAACGCCGCGAAATGCGGATTCAGTCCTCGCGTCGTCGACGACTGGCGCAGGCTGCTGGACGAGGAGAAGCCGGACATCGTCTGCATCGACGGCAAGTACGACCTGCACGCGGAGATGTGCGTGGAGGCCGCCCGCCGGAACATCCATATCTTCTGCGAAAAACCGATCGCCCTCACGCTCGATTCGCTCGACGCCATCGAAAATGCGCTGAAGACCAGCTCAAGCAAGCTCGTTTCCATGGTCGGGCTCCGCTACGATCCCGCCATGTACCACGCGCACCACCTCGTTTCGGACGGCGTGATCGGCAAAGTCAAGCTCATCTACGCTCAGAAATCCTACCGGCTCGGCACCCGCCCCGACTTCTACAAAAAACGCGAAACCTACGGCGGGACCATCCCGTGGGTCGGCAGCCACGCGCTCGACTGGATCATGTGGTTTGCGGACAGCGGATTCGCGACCGTCGCCGCCACGCAGACCAGCGAGGATAATTTCGGCAACGGCTCCATGGAGATCGCCGCGCAGGCGATTTTCACGATGAAGTCCGGCGTGCTCGCAGAAGCAAGCATCGAATACCTCCGCCCCGCCGCCGCGCCCTCCCACGGCGACGACCGCGTCCGCGTCGCCGGGACCTCCGGCGTGATCGAAGTACGCGACGGACACATCATCCTCATCGACGCCGCCGGACAACGCACCATCGAACCCGACGTGCCCGACCGGAAGATCTTCTCCGATTTCGTCTTCGGACTGGAGGGCCGCCGGGACTGCCTCGTTGACACACGGCAGTCGCTCGACCTGACCCGCGCGTGCCTGCTGACGCGCCAGGCCGCGGACGACGGCACGATCATCCGTTTCTGAACTCAAATCGGACATAATGCATACAAGGAGTTTCCACATGTCTCTTCCGAAAGTCGCAGTCGTCGGCGCCCGCGGGTTCGCCAGCATGTACATCCGCCATTACATCCGCCTGCAGGACGCGGGCAGGATCGACTGGGCCGCCGCGGTGGTCCGTTCCCCGGACAAGGCCCCGGAGGAAGTCGCCCTCCTCAGACAGCGCGGCGTGCGCATCTTCCCGGACACAAAGTCCATGTACGACGCCGTCCCCGATCTCGCACTCGTCGGCCTCCCGGTCGGAATCGAGTTCCACGAACCCATGACCTGCGAGGCGCTCGAGCACGGCGTGAACGTGCTGGTGGAGAAACCCGTCTCCACGACCACGGCATCCGTCGACCGCATGATCGCCGCCGCGAACGCACACCCAGGCCTCTCCGTGACCGTCGGATTCCAGCACATGGCCGACCGCAACATCCGCCGCATCAAGGAGACGATCCTCTCCGGCAAACTCGGCAGGATCGAATCCATCCGCTTCCACGGGTTCTGGCCGCGCGGCGACGCCTACTACGGACGCAACAACTGGGCGGGAAAAATCGCCTCGCCAGCGACCGGGGCGCTGATCCTCGACTCCCCCGCGAACAACGCCTTCGCGCACTACCTGAACATCGCGCTCTTCCTCGCGTCGGACAAACTCGAAGCCACGGCGAAACCCGTCATCACGGCCGCGCGTCTCTTCCGCGCCAGACGCACCATCGAGACGTTCGATACCTGCGCGATCGACTTCAACGCGGGCGGCGTCCCCGTCTCGACGTTCCTCACGCACACCTGCCAGAACACCACCGAGCCGCACATCATCGTGCAGTGTACGGCAGGGCGCGCCGACTGGGAACTGAACGGCGACTGGTCGATGCACGACGCGGACGGCAATGAACTCGCGGGAGGTCCCGACACCGACTGCTACGGCACGATGTTCGACGACGTCATCGCGAAGCTCGCCGATCCTTCCGTCTTCACGTGTTCGCTCGCCATGGCGCGCAATCACGCCTCGCTCATCGAATCGCTCTACCGCGATTATCAGGTCGAGGAGATACCCGAACGCCTCATCCACCGCCGGGAATCCGACGGCCAGCTGTACGTGGACGGTCTGCTCGACTACGGCAGGGAATGCTCCGCGCGCGGCGTCGCCAACGCCGGACCCTTCCCCCGTTGAGTTCGCAACAAAAGACTCATCATCCCCCCTGCCCCGTTCGAGGGCGTGAAAAAGCCGTGCACCGTTCTGAACGATGCACGGCTGAATTGTCTTCCGTGTCCGAGCGTAGCCGGACACTTCTGCAGTCAAGGGCTTGCCCTTGTGCTCAAGCGAAGCTGAGAGCACTACTGCCGTGGAGGACTTGTCCTCCTTATTTCAGCGGCTCCGTGATGGCTTCCTTGGTCTGCTTGACTTCCTTGATCGTGCCGTCTTCGTTGAAGAAGAGTTCGTCGACGCAGACGGAGCGGCGGAGGCTCTGGCCTCTCTGGCCGTCGCGGTCAAGTTTGCCGTTGTGGTAGAAGAGGTAGGTGTGTCCCTTGTAATCGACCACGCCGGGGTGAATGGTGAAGCTGTTTTCAGCAGCGCCGGTGACCATTCCGCGGAACGTCCAGGGGCCGCGCGGGTTTTCGGCGGTGGAGTAGTTGATGCATTCGCCGCCGCGTCCGCCGGAACCGGCATAGATGTTGTAGTAGAGGCCGTTGCGCTTATAGAGCCACGGACCTTCGATGTAGCGCTGAAGCTTCAGGTCGGTGATCTCGCCGTCGATCTCGGTCATGTTGTCTTTCAGTTTCGCGATGTAGGAATTCTGTCCCCACGCGAGCCAGGCGGTGCCGTCATCGTCGATCAGCACGGTCGGGTCGATGTCGTTCCAGCCGCGGCCGGGGGTATCCTTGTCCTCAACGAGCGGCTTCGGATGCGGCACGAACGGTCCGACGGGGGTATCGCCGATAGCGACGCCGATGCACTGGCCGCCGGTCGGGGTGTTGTAGGTCACGTACCAGTAGAACTTGTCGCCCTTCTGGATGCACTGGGCCGCCCAGGCGATGCCCTTTTTGCCGTTCGGGAAGTCTTCCGGACGGAGCTTCACGCCGTGGCTGCGCCAGTGGACCATGTCGGTCGTGGAGTAGACGCGCCAGTCGGCGATGTTGTAGTTGCCGGGCAGGCCGATGTTCTCGCCGTCCTTGTAGATGTCTTCGCCGGTATAGACGTACAGGCGGTCGCCGACCACCAGCGGGGCGGGGTCGCACGTCCAGGCGTCCGTGAAGATCGGGTTTCCGCTCGGCTCCAGGTCGACGCCGTCG